>JAYRYC010000001.1:0-1097789 GCA_041917215.1 Tagaea sp. | reverse complement strand
CCGCACTCATCGCTTGGGTATCGACCGCCGGCGCCGGTGACTGTTGGTCAGATCCAGCCACTCGAACCGGTCGCCGCGATGCAGTAATCTCTCATTCGGCTTGGTTCAAAAACTCGGGCAGGTCACCGGCACTCTCGATAGTGGCGAACACGAGGCTTGGCTGCTTCTCGGGGGACGTCCGTCACCGAGACAACTGGGGGCCATGCTTAGAACGCGTATAAAGCCAACACCCCGCGTCGTCGCGACGACTGTCACACTAAGTCCGGTGAGCATCGCCAAGCTTCGAGGGATTCGTCGATCGAGCCTGCTGTCGCCCTTCCATTTTTCTCACACCTTCGTTGGGCGCGCATCGCCACCCGGCGGAGGACAGAACAAGCCGCCACGCAAAGGGCGCGTTTGGATATATCCGACGAAACGGGAAGCTAGAGCTTTCCGCAAAGATCCTACGGCAAAGTACAATAAGCGTGAACGCTGTTGGTCACTACCGAGCGATCACCACATTCTGTCGAGTGAAGAAGGCGTCGTGCTCACAACCAATTTCGCACGCCTCCAGCGGCACAAATCTCTGAACCGGCGCAAAGCCGCTTCCAATACTCGTACCGCCGTCCAGTTTCAGCAATACATCGAACAAGCGGAACCTACGCGCGATGCCAAAGGCGGCATTGAAAGCGATGGCCAAGGCACGCTTTCATTTGGGACGTTTGGCACGACACTCGATGAGCGTCTGAAATTCTGGGAACATGTGATTGCCAACGAGACGCGCGCAAATGCAAGAATTCAAAATCGCATAATTGCTGAATTACCTTTTTGGATTGATCCCGTAGACCGGCGCCGGATTGTCGAGAGACTCGGGGAACTATTTAAGGAGAAAGGGCTCGAGTGGTGGGCGGCGGTCCACCTGCCCGACACGTCGCGTGGCACGGATCCGCGCAACATTCACCTTCACTTTATCTACTTCGATCGTCCTGTCGTTGGGTGGATGATCGATCCGCTTGGATCCGGGACTAATGGCTTTCAACGCGGAGCACCGATTTTTGCTGAAAACAAGAATCGGCAGGTGCAATCGAAGCACTGGGTTTCGCTTTTACGCGAAGAATTCGCGCGGATCGTTAACGAACAAATTATTGAGCATTCCGCACGCACTGGGAAATCGGCCAAGCGCTGGTACTTTCCCGGGAGCCTTAAAGATTTGGGCGTTCAGCGCGCTCCAACGCAACATCTGGGGCCGCGCGGCGTCGCCCTTGCGCGTCGTGGCTCTTTAGCTAACGCAGAGTTTGCGAATGCTCTGGTCGCCGAGTTCGAGCCGCTAGGTGAATTGGCCAATGCGATCGCTGAACTTTCGCGCAACGCAAAGCCATTAATTGCCTATGATGATTTGATCCAGAAGAACGTCATCCATGACGTAGATCCAAAATATGGGCGGAACTTTTTGGCAGCCCAAGCTGAGGCAGTTGACTGTCTAGAAGCAGCACAGCGCGTTCTTCACGATCTCGAAGAGACTGCGTTAGCCGGCGTGGATTCCGCCCCTACCAATTTTGATTCCCTTGATGACAAGCGGATTTCTGAAATTGCTGAGCGCTGTCGGCAGATCTTTGGAAAGAATGTTCTCACCGTTGCGCCGCCACTGACCATTGAGCGTACCCTCACCAACTTAAGACGACGCGCAGGCGAGGATTCCAAGCTTCTCTCCGCATTGTCTGATTGGAAGCAAACGGCGGCGGAAGAGATGGGCGCTGGCTCGTTGGAATTGCTGAGCGATCAACGCAAAATTCTATTTCACATGTTCGAAAATGCACCGAAAGAAATCATAAAGGGCATAACGCGGCTTCGTGATTCAATGAATGCGGTCAGTCGTGCATACGAGAAAATGACAGCCGAACGAAATCGGTTGCCACAATGGCTATTGAATAGGGAGCTTCTTAAATCTGAACCGCAGCTGGAAGCGGCGGATTCAACTCCACGCCCCATTCATGACAATCAACCCGCGTCCACAACACGACCGACTCCTTTGGCTCCAAAGCGAGTACCGCCTCCAGCGACATCGCGGATTCAGGAACCGACGCGGATTGCGGTCGACCCTAAACGGCTGCGTTATCCGCTCGCAGACTATTTACTTCGTATTCCTGAAGGCGATTGGAATGCACGGGCGACCATTGAAACCCGCTTGCGAAACTTTAAGCTAGAGGAACTTTATATTTCTTTCGTTATCGGAACGCGATTAATGAGTCACCCAACGGCTGGTCTACAAAATCCGTCGAAAGAAGCTATTCGGCGCGAGCAAGAAGCTCTATCTCGCGGCCTCAAGCGCGTCCATGAGGAACTGTATCATCGGAACTTGACGTCCGAGGCTCTCGAGAAGCGATACTTTATCCTTCGTGCGCCTGCTGATCCCGGACCGTCTTTGGCGTCTGCAGCCCCGCCCAAGCCGGCATCGCCGCCGGCGGCACCTCAATCGACGCAGAAAAAGCACGATGACGGAGGCTGGGAGCGTTGATCGGGCTACCTGATCTAAATAGGCCCTGTCGATATCCAGGCCTAATATCCTGATAAATAACGGAATTTAAAGACCCAGTTCAGCGGGCACACTCGGCTCAAAACCAGGGTCTTGGCACGGCCGTTTTTAAGACGACTGAGCAACACTCAGATCATGAGCCCGCGTCGTGAAGCACGGTTCTTGGACCTTCGATCAATGTTGTGCCGGCCTAGAGGCTTGGCCATTTGCTCGCATTCCAATTCAAACTCACACGCCGACAGAAACGCACCAACTTTCCGAGGCTTTACAAATAGCTTGGATCGAATTTGTCCACATCATAGTCGTGGCTCAAGTGCGTCTTTGTTCGATCTATCGAACTTCATTAATCAAGCGGCTTGGCTGGGGACGAATTAATGCGTCCCCGCCCCGACAACGTGACAGCCAACGACCCAGATCTGGATCGCCATGTAACGATCGAGACAGCGAAAGCCACCTTGGGATGCGACGCGTCAACGATCCGCAAGATGTTGAAAAACGGCGATCTTGAGGGCATCCGCGTGCGCGCCAATCGCAATACGCGCGGTGCTCCTCGCATATCTGTCGCATCGATTAGACTTTATCTGGCGCGAATGGCCATCACACCCAAGATTGGCGCGACTACATCCCACAACATGACCAAGCCGCTGAATGCAAGCAGTGGCCACAAAGCTGCAATTGCGTTCTTAGCAGCGCGCGGCATAATTCGCAGATAACTGGAGGACTTGCATGTCAGTCTTCTACAATAGTAGCCAGCGTTGCTGGATCTACGATTTCTGGAAAGACGGTCAGCGTTTTAAGCGCCGCGCCCGCAATCCTAATGGCTCGCCAGCTTCCTCCCGCCGCCAAGCGACAGAAGCCGAGAATCGCGCGCGTGTCGCCGCGACGACCGCCTTACGCGGACGAGCGATCCCAACTCCGGGCGAGTTCACGCTGGCCGAGGCGGCAGCGATCCGCGCGGCCGAGGTCGAGGGTTACGCGTCAATCGATGGCGTGACTGCGGCGCTAAGTGAGCTTCTCCGCTTCTTCGGCGCAGCCTGCGCGATCAGTGATGCGGCCGCGCGCACCGGTGCCTTCCGATCGCATGTCGCGAAAATGACGCGCAAGGTTTGGATCGGCGGACCAGGTACGCACGCCGACCGCGCGGATCCGAAGAATTGGCGCGACACCGGGGCGATCCTGTCGGCGTCGCGGCGGAACAAGTATCTCGACGAGCTGCGCATCCTGCTGACGATCGCGCACAAGACAACGGCACCAGGTACCGATCGACCGCATCTCGCCAGCGTGCCGGAGATCAAGCCATTCGACGAACCCAAACGCGACCCCACGCCGGTGCCGCTCTACACGCTCGACCAGGTTGAGAAGGATCCACGCGCGCCGGCGCATACGCGCGACGCGGCCGCGTTGACGCGCCTGTTCGGGTTCCGCCGTAATGAAGCGTTTTCCGCGACAGTCGATTGGATCGATTGGGAGAATGCCGGCGTGCGGATTCCAGCTGCGTTCACTAAAAGCGACCGCGACGAATTCTTACCGGCTAACGAGGAAGCCCGCACTTTGCTGACGCGATTGGCGTCCGAGGCAAACGAGCGCGCGAAAAACGCGCCGATGTCGGCCGGCAAACGCGACGACGCGCGTCATTTAATCGTCTATCGCGCGCGCGGCCATGGGAAGGATGGCAAACCCTTCGCGGCTCGGCCGATGAAGAACCCACGGCGCGCGTGGAAGTCGGCGCTGAAGCGCGCTGGCGCACGCAGCTATCGCTTCCACGACGTACGCGCGACGTTCGTCACGCAGGTCGCGCATGTGGCACCGAGTGCAGTTACGCAGGATCTCGCGCGCCACAAGGATGCGGCTACGACGGCGCGCTATACAAAGGTAGCCGACGAAGCCAAACGTGCTGCGGTTGAGGCAATGCGAGGCACAACGAATGCGCCTACACCCGGAATATTCGGGCAAGGCGATCACCGTGTCAAGTCCCGTTCTTCTAATCTACGAAGTATCAAATAAAAACGTATTGAAGCACTCACGGGAATTTTTTGCTACATCAACTAGGCTAGTTCAAGACGAGACAGATGAATTGCACCGCGACAGATGCTGTTGCAGACTTCAAACAGCGACCCGCTGATTAAGAGCTGTCAAGCGGCGTTGATATTCCTAGGATTTTTGCGTCATCCGAACCCCATAAAACCCCATTGAACCCCAAGGGAGATTCTCGGCGCGACGGAAAATGCCGATGAGATAGCAAACGACGTCTCGACGTTATACGGGCTGGCATTATCGATGCCAGCCCGTCCGTGACGCTCAGTTAAGCCCGACGGGGCTCATATCGATGTCGAAATGCTGTTCCGACAATTTCTTGATCGTGCCGTTGTCGATGAACTTCCGGATCACCGGGTCGAGCTTCGCCTTGAGGTCGGCATTGCCCTTCTTGATGCCAATGCCAACACCGCCCGAGCCCAGAATGTCGCCACGCAGACACGGGCCGACCAATTCGAGCTGGTCGAGATTCTGCGACTTTTTGGCCGCGAGCAGCGAATCCTTCGACGCGAACACGATATCCACGCGCCCGGCCTTCAGGTCCAAGTCGCGCGCCGCCGGCGTGCGATAGGGCCGCGCCGAGACGGTCGCGAGGTTCTTGGCGATGAAGCGCGTCGACGTGCCCGACGCCAACGTACCGATCGTCGCCCCCGTAAACGCCGTGCGATACGTCGTCATGACTTGTTCGAGATTCGCGTCGGTCAACATTTCGATGCGGTCTTCGAAGGGCAGATTCTGCTTCACCGACGCGGTGACGGCGGCGAAGTTGTAGCAAAGCCCGGCATAGGGGATCGTGAAGTCGATGATCGCCTGGCGCGCGGCCGTGATGCCTAACGCATCGATGATCAGATCGTATTTGCCGTCGTTCAACGCGGGGATCATCGCGTCGAAGGTCTGGCTTTCGATCGTGCACGCGACTTTCAGTTCGGCGCAAACGAGATTGATGAAGTCGATCTCGAAACCCTTCAGGGCGCCCGACGGATCGGTCAGGTTCCAGGGCGGGAAGCCGCCTTCGGTAACGACCTTCAGGCGATCCTGTGCCGCCGCCGGTGCCGTCGCGGCGACGAAAGCGATCGCCAAATAGGCGAAGAATCTACGCATCGTGTTTTTTCCTTTCCCTGTTCACGTTGAAACGATCGATAGGAATTTCCGCATCGTGGCGGGGCCGTCGGCGGAGAACATCTCGGCCGGCGTGCCTTCGGCGCCGATCGCGCCGTTTTCGCAAAAGATCACCTTGTTGGAGACGTTGCGCGCGAAGTTCATCTCATGCGTCACGACCAGCATTGTGCAGCCCGCCTCGGCCAGCTTCTGCATGACCTGCAGCACCTCGCCCACCAATTCGGGATCGAGGGCCGATGTCGGCTCGTCGAACAGGATCAGCGACGGGTTGATCGCCAACGCGCGGGCGATGGCGCCGCGCTGCTGCTGTCCGCCGGACAATTGCTTGGGGTAGTAGTCGCGGAATTCGTAGAGCCCGACCGAGGCGAGCAGATCCTTGCCCTGATCGACGCACTCCGCCACTGGGCGTTTGTGAACGTGGATCGGCGCTTCGATCACGTTTTCCAGCAGCGTCTTCGAGGACCAGAGATTGAAGCTTTGGAACACCATGCCGATCTTGCGACGGATCGCTTCAATGCGCGGGTTCGCCTCGCGTGCGGGCAGGCGCTTGAAGCTTTCGATGTCGATGCTGTCGCCGCCGAATTCCAGGCGGCCGGAATCCGCCATCTCCAGCATGTTCAGACAGCGCAGGAAGGTCGACTTACCCGATCCCGATGCGCCGATGATCGCGATCACGTCGCCACGCGCGGCGGTGACGCCGAAATTCTGCAGCACCGTTTTGGTGCCGTAGCTTTTGACGATGGCTTGGGCGGAAAGGACGGTGCTCATGCTTGTCCCTTTCATTTCGCCAACCGTCTCTCGGCGAGACGGAACAGGGCGATCATCAAGGCGTTGAAGGTCAGGTAGTAGATGGCGGCGACCGAGAACGCCGCGAGCGGGCGGAACGTCTCGGACGACACCCCGGCGGCAAGGCCGGTAATGTCCATCAGCGTGATGAGCGAGGCGAGCGAGGACGCCTTCACCAGGATGACGAATTCGTTGCTCATCGCCGGCAGCACCACGGGTGTGGCGTAAGGCACGATGATGGAGCGGTAGACGCGATAGCCGCGAAAGCCGAAGCTGCGCGCGGCCAAAATTTCTCCCGCCGGCACGGACAGAATGCCGATGCGGTAGACTTCGGAGATATAGGCGCTGGTCTTCAGCGACAGCGCGATGATCGCGCACCAGATCGGTTCGCGCAGGATCGGCCACAGCACGCTAGCGCGCACGGCGGGAAATTGGCTGAGCCCGTAATAGAGCAGGAACAGCAGCGCGATCATCGGCATGCTGCGCACGACCTGCAGATAGACCCAGGCCGCGCCGCTGAGGATCGGGCTGGCGCTGATGCGCGCGGCACAGATCGCGATCGCCAGCACCGAGCCGATGCCGATGCCGCCGAAGGCGACCGCCAGCGACACCGGAATGCCGGCGGCGATCTCGCGCGCGATTTCGGCGTAGGTCATGGGCGCCTCACGCCGAATACCGGCGTTCGAGCCAGGCGAACAACCCGCCCGAACCGAGCGCCACGACGAGGTAGAGCGCCGTGCACAGCAGATAGAAGACGAAGGGCGCGCCGGTCGAGTTGGCGCCGATCGTCGTCGCGCGCATCAGCTCGGTCACGCCCATGACGGAGATCAGCGACGTTTCCTTCAGCAACCCGATCCAGATATTGCCGAGGCCGGGCAGCGAGTAGCGCATGATGTGCGGGAACAGCACGCGGCGGAACAGCAGGAAGGACGGCATCGCGAAGGCGCGCGCGGCCAATACCTCGCTTTGCGGGACGGCCCTATAGGCGGTGCGGAACAGTTCGGCCGCCAGCGCGCCGGCGATGAAGCCCAGCGCCACGAAGGCGATGACCAGAACGGGTACTTGGAATGAGGTCGCCGGCAGGCCCGAGAACCCGGCGATCTGCTTCAAGCCTTCGTTGAGGCCGAAATAGAAGTAATAGACGACGATCAGCTCCGGCACGCCGCGCACGATGGTCGTGTAGATATCCACCAGCGTGCGGACGACGAGATTGCCGCGCAGCTTGAACGTCGCCCCGATCCCGCCGATGACGAGGCCGAGGACGAGCGCCCCCGTCGCCAGCACCAACGTCATCCCCAGCCCCGCCAGCAGGAACGGCATCCAGGCCAAGGAAAGGGTGAGGATCTCCAGCGACGTCATCGTGCTTGCCGATCAGCCGCCGGCCACGAAGCCGTAAAGCCGCGAAGCAGCCTCCGGCGAAATGCGATCTTCGCGCAGATCGCGTTTGATCTTGTCGCGCGACCGTTCCTTCGGCGGGCCGTAGCCGCCGCCCGAGGACGTGTTCATCGTCACCGTATCGCCGGCCTTCAAGCTGCCTTTGCGCTTTTCGAGCTTGGCGCCCACGCGGCTCAATTCGACGCGACACACCTGCCCTGCCTCGCCGCCGCCGATACCGAAGGGCGGCAGCAGCGAGTTTGTGCCGCCCGCATGCACCAGCGCGTCGTGGCCCAGCGTGCGCACGGTGCGCCGGATCGACATGCCGCCGCGGCTACGCCCCGGCCCGCCGGAATCGCGGATCAGTCCGTATTGCTCGACGCGCAGCGGATACTCAAGCTCCAGCGCCTCGATCGGCAGATTGCCGGTATTGGTCGTGTGGACTTGCGTGCCGTCCATGCCGTCGAGCGCGTAGCGCGCACCCATGCCCCCGCCCATCATCTCGTTATAGACGTAGAAGCGTCCGCTGCGCGGATCGACGCCGCTGATGGTTACAAGCCCGCCACCCGTGCACGCCGCCATCACCTGTTCGGGGATCGCGGGTTCCAGTGCCGCCAGGATCATATCGACCAGACGCAGGCAGATATCCGTGCGGCTATAGACCGCCCCCGGCTCCACCGCGTTGACGATGGAACCCGGCTCCGCCGTCACCGAGACGGCGCGATGAAAGCCCGCATTGGGCGGCACGTCGGCGTCGACCAGCGCCTTCACCGCGTAGTAGAGCGTGGCGAGCGTGGCGGTCATCACCATGTTGATCGGCGCTTCGACCTGCGGCGGGTTGCCGGACAGATCGAAATGGATGCGCCCGCCTTTCACCTCGACCGCGACGTGAAGGTCAAGCACATGATCGATCAAGTTCGTATCGAAGCGCGAGGAATAGCGATAGATGCCTTCGGGGATACGCGAGAGCGACTCCTTCGTCTTGCGCTCGGCGTAGTTCATGATCTCGGTTTCGACCGCCTTGACCACCGGCAGCGTGTAGCGCGCGCAGAGCGTGCGATAACGCCCCACCGCCAGACGGTTCGCCGCCATCTGCGCGGCCAGATCGTTCTTGCGCTCGTGCGGCACCTGGCAGTTCAGCAGGATCAGTTCGAGAATATCCTGCTGCATCACGCCGCGCCGGCACAGGCGCACGGGCGGAATGCGCAGACCTTCCTGGAAGATATGCTTGTGACCGCGATCGACGAAATCGGCGTGATGCGCCAGGTTCGCGACCCAGCCGACATAGCGCCCGTCGACGAAGATCGGCTGCATCAGCACGATGTCGTTCAAATGCGTGCCGCCGCCGCGATAGGCGTCGTTGCCGATGAACACGTCGCCGTCGCCCAGATCGGCGAGGTCGATATGGTCGAGCACGTAATTGCCGATGCCGAGCAACGAGCCCAGATGGATCGGAATCCGTTCGGCGAGCGACACGATCTCGCCTTTCTCGTTCAGGATCGCCGTGCTGCAATCCTCGCGTTCCTTGATGTTCGTCGAGAAGGCGGTGCGCACGATCGTGCTGCCCATCTCGTCGACGACGGATTGCAGGTATTTCGAGACGACTTCGGTGGTGATCGGATCGATTTGCATGGCATGCCCTGGATCAGCCGGCCGTGACGATGACGTTGTCGTGGCGATCCACCGTCGCGCGCTGGCCGCGCAGGATGTGGATCGTGGTATCCATCTGCTCGATCACGCACGGCCCGGCGATTTCGACCTCCTGCGGCAACTCGGTCTTGGCGTAGACCGGCGTGCGATAGGTCTTCATGTCGTAGATGTCGAGAATCTCGCGATAGCCGGTCGGCGCACCCGCCCCTTTGCGCAGCGGCTTCGCTCCCGCTTCGTGCTCGAAGCGTAGAGTCTCAAACGCTTCGGCGCGCACGGCCGTGATCTGGATTTTTTCGCCCTCGACGACATAGCCATAGCGGTCACGATGCGCGCTTACGAAGGCGGCAACCAATTCGTCATGGCTCGCCGTTCCCGTCGCGTCGCACAGCGGCACAGTCAATTCGTAGGCCTGACCCGCATAGCGCAGATCGACGGCCGCCTTGATGTTGCGTCGATCCCGGGGCACCGCTTCTTCGTCGAACCAGCCATTCGCTAACTCCGCGAGTTCAGCGAAATGCCGCCGCAATCCCGTCGCGGCGTCCGGCGTCAGCACCTGATAATGCGTGCGCACGAAATCCATGCGCATGCCGCTGGTCAGCAGGCCGATCGCGCAGAGGATGCCGGGAAAAGCCGGGATCACGATCTCGGAAATCTCCAGCTCGCGCGCGAGATAGCCCGAGTGGAGCGGTCCCGCGCCGCCGAAGGAGAACAGCGAAAAATCGCGCGGATCGAGACCGCGTTCGACGGTCATCGCGCGGATGGCGTTGACCATATTCGCGGTGACGACCTGCAGGATGCCGGCGGCGGCACGCTCCCAACCCAAGCCGAAACGCTCGCCCAGCCGCCCGATCGCCGCGCGCGCCGCGTCGGCGTCGATTTTCATGCGGCCGTTCAGCAGATGGCTCTGGTTGAGGATACCCAGCGCCACGTTGGCGTCGGTGACGGTCGGCTCGGTATTGCCCAAGCCATAGCAGACCGGCCCCGGATTGGCGCCCGCACTGCGCGGACCGACTTTCATCAAGCCGTGATCGTCGCGCGCGATCGACCCACCGCCCGCCCCCACCGCATGGATATCGATCATCGGGATCTTGATCGGGAAGCCGTCGACATTCGCCATCGGCTTGTAGCGCGGCGCGAAATCGCTGATGACCGACACGTCGGCCGACGTGCCGCCCATGTCGAAGGTGATGAGGTTGCCGCGATCGATCCGCCGCGCCACTTCCAACGCGCCCATCACGCCCGCCGACGGGCCCGACAGCACCGTGCGCACCGGCTGCGTCGCCGCGACATTGGCGCCGATCAGCCCGCCGTTGCTCTGAGTGATCATGATGCGCGACGGCACGATATCGCGCAGTTGGTCCTGCAACCGGTCGATATAGTTGCGCATCAAGGGCCCGAGATAGGAATTCATCGCGACGGTCGACGTGCGTTCGTATTCGCGGAATTCGGGCACGATGTCAGACGAGGCGGAAACGAACACGTCCGGCAATTCGCTTTCCAGGATCGCCTTGACGCGTTTCTCGTGCGCAGGATTGAGGAAGCTGAAGAGGAACGAAATCGCGATGGCGCGCACGCCCGATTGGCGCATGGCGGGGATCAGCGCACGCACGTCGTCTTCGGGGAGGGGGGTCAGGACCGAGCCATCGTATTGCACGCGCTCGCGCACTTCGAAGCGCAGGTCGCGGGGAACAAGCGGTGCGGGCCGCATCGTTTGAAGATTGTAGAGTTCCGGGCGGCGTTGGCGCGCGATCTCCAACACGTCGCGGAAGCCCGCCGTCGTGATCAGCGCGGTCGGCGCGCCGCGCCGCTCGATCAGCGCGTTGGTAGCGACCGTGGTGCCGTGGCCGAAGAACGTGATCTTGGGTTTGGCACCCGTATTCTGCGCCAGCAGCGAATGGATGCTGCGCGTGGCATCGACGATGCCGGTCGACGGATCGGCGGGCGTGCTGCTCACCTTCCAGACCGTCAGAGCGCCGGTCTTCTCGTCCAGCGCGCAGACATCGGTAAAGGTGCCGCCGGAATCCACGCCAATGCGGAAAGCGGGAAGATCATCGATCGCTTGGGACATGGTTTGAAACGGCGACCCTGTTTTAGTTCTCACGATTGGCGCCAATATTGGTTATAAGATTGGGCGGTGTCAATGGCCATCTGTTGCGGTAGTTTCACCCCGGCTCTGATCGGAGAATCGGGAAAGCGACGAAAACGGTGTTGAAGGAAGCGACCAAGGCCCAGCCGCCCACCGCCGGTTCGTCCGGCGCCAAAGATGTCGCTGCGCAGATTGAGCGCGACATCAATCTTGGTCGACATAGTCCCGGCGCATGGCTGAAGCAGATCGATCTCGAACGGACCTACGGCGTTTCGCGCTTGGCCGTTCGTCAGGCGCTGGAGCGTCTGGCCGAGCGCGGCCAGGTCGAGCTGCTGCCCAATCGCGGCTACCGTGTGAAGGAATTTGACCCGCAGCGCTTCAATAACGTCGTCAACATCCGCATGATCCTGGAGGTCGCCGCCGCCGAGATGATTGTGGGCGAGATCGACGACGCCAGCCTCGCGCGAATGCAGAAATCTGCCGAGCGCTTCGCCAGCGCGATTGCGACCGGAACCTTCGCGGAGCAGGACCATGCCAACCGCGAGTTCCATCGCGAAATGCTGCGCGCCTGCTCCAACCGCGATCTGGTCGATCTGATCTTCGATCTGCGCGACCGCATCCCGATCAGCATGCAGCGCGAGCGCTATAATACGTCGATGATCGGCCGCTCTGCGCAGGAGCATTTCGAGATGGTCGAGTTGCTGCGCAAAGGCGACAGGCGCGCGATCGCCGCACTTGTGCGCCGCCATACATTGGGCGCGTTGCTGACGCCACTGACGACGGACAAATAAGCCCTTCGGCGGCGCTAGGCCTTCTCCATCAATTCAGACATGACCGCACGGAATCGCTGCTCAATCCGCCAGCGAGCTAAGTGGCGTCCCTCACTCACCCGCTTAACGCCCCCGATCCAAACGCAATCCGGGCGTAATTTTCCGGTAAAGACAAACTGATCAAGGATCGCATCGCCGCTTAGCCACGGATGCTCAGAAAGGCTGAGCGAAACCAGGTCTGCCGGCGCCCCTACAGCAATGCCAGCCGCCCCGGCTAGCGCGCGATTGCCGCCCGCGAGTGCTCGGTCGAACAATGCGCGGCCTGTCGAACCATTCGGAGGCGCAATCGCGTTGCGCATGCGGTTGGAGAGACGTTGG
This sequence comes from Tagaea sp., assembly GCA_041917215.1. Taxonomy (GTDB): domain Bacteria; phylum Pseudomonadota; class Alphaproteobacteria; order CACIAM-22H2; family CACIAM-22H2; genus Tagaea. The sequence continues at coordinate 1,085,080 of JAYRYC010000001.1, read as the reverse complement.
GAGTATTCGAAAAGACGCAGTTCTTCGCCGAGATCGATCCGCACGTTCGAATCCGAACCAATCCCGAATACTCCACTTGCGGCCAGGAAATCCACGGCCGGAAATATCCCGTCCCCGAGATTGGCCTCGGTTGCGGGACAAATCCCCACAACGGCTCCCGTATGGGCGGTATTGACGATCTCCGCTGGCGTCATATGCGTGGCATGGACCAAGCACCAATGCGCATCGACCGGCAGGTGGGCGAGCAGAAGCTCAATCGGACGCATCCCGGAAAAGGCAAGACAGTCCTCCACTTCCTTCACCTGCTCGGCAACATGGATATGAATGGATCCACTTTCCGCCAATGGCAGGATTTCGCTTATCTGCGCTAACGTGGCTGCACGCAGTGAATGCGGTGCGATGCCAATGCGGCCTTCGGGTAAGGAGCCGATCGCCCGCCGACCGCCCTCCATCAATCGACCGAAACTTTCGATAGAATTGACGAAACGCCGCTGCGCTGTACCCGGCGCCTGCCCGCCGAATCCGGCATGGGCGTAGAACACTGGCAGCAATGTGAGCGAAATGCCGGTCTCACCCGCCGCTGCCGCAATGCGGCTCGCCATTTCGGCGCTATCAGAATAGGGCTGACCGTCACGATCATGATGTAGATAGTGGAATTCGCCGACACGCCCAAATCCCGCTTCGAGCATCTCCATGTAAAGCTGAGCTGCGATCGCCTCCAATTGCTCAGGTGAGATCGATAGCGCGAAGCGATACATAAGTGTCCGCCAGCTCCAAAACGAATCATTCCCCGAAGGCCCACGCCTCTCGGCCAGCCCTGCCATCGCCCGCTGGAACGCATGGCTATGAAGGTTCGGCACCGCCGGAAGCAACACGTCGTATCGCTCGCTTGCTGAATCGGCCGACGCAATATCAACGTCGATTGTACGGACTTTTCCGTCAGCGATGCGGAGTTGGACGTTCTGGGCCCAACCAGTGCCTAGAAGAGCATGTTTGACATGAATCTGGCGCACCAAACACCTCATTATGAATTTCTTTTTTCTCTTTTTACATTTATGAATATAGATATGCCTTTCTTCGACGCATATCAAAGGATTTCCGAATGACGCTGTTACTCGTGCCCGGCGAGGTTTCGCTTGTTGATTTAGCGAAGGTCTACTGGAATGGCATCGCCGCAAGGCTCGATCCCAAATGCCATGTCGCCCTCGCACGCTCCGCGAATCGCGTCGCTTCGATCGCTGCAGGCAACGCGCCGGTCTACGGGATCAATACGGGCTTCGGCAAACTCGCTTCGATCAAGATCGCGGTCGCGGACACCGCCACGCTTCAGCGCAATCTAATCCTGTCGCATTGCTGCGGCGTGGGCGCACCCATGCCCGAGAACGTCGTGCGCCTGATCATGGCGCTGAAGCTTATCTCATTCGGGCGGGGTGCTTCGGGCGTGCGGCTCGACCTCGTGCGCCTCATCGAAGCGATGATCGACAAGGGCGTCACGCCCCTCATTCCCGAAAAGGGCTCGGTGGGTGCGTCGGGCGATCTCGCCCCCCTCGCCCATTTGGCGGCGGTGATGATGGGCGAAGCGGAAGCCTTCTATAAGGGCGAGCGCCTTTCGGGCGGCGAAGCGCTGAAGCGCGCGGGCCTCACGCCCGTGAAGCTCGTCGCCAAGGAAGGCCTTGCGCTCATCAACGGCACGCAAGCCTCGACCGCGCTCGCCTTGGCCGGGTATTTCCGCGCCAAGCGCGCGCTCGCCGCCGCACTCGTGACGGGGGCGATGTCCACCGACGCGGCGATGGGATCGTCGGCGCCGTTCGTCGAAGGCATTCACACGCTGCGCGGTCATCGCGGCCAGATCGAGACGGCGGCGGCGTTGCGCAGCCTGCTCGACGGCTCGATCATCCGCCAAAGCCATCTCGACGGCGACGAGCGCGTGCAGGATCCCTATTGCCTGCGCTGCCAGCCGCAGGTCGACGGCGCGTGCCTTGATCTGCTGCGCGCCGCGGGCAACACGCTGGAGATCGAAGCCAACGCCGTCACCGACAATCCGCTGGTGCTGCCCGACGATAGCGTCGTGTCGGGCGGGAATTTCCATGCCGAGCCGGTCGCCTTCGCGGCCGACCAGATCGCCATCGCGGTGTGCGAAATCGGGGCGATCGCGCAGCGGCGCATCGCGTTGCTCGTCGATCCGGCACTGAGCTATGGCCTGCCCGCATTTCTCACGCGCAAGCCCGGGCTCAATTCCGGCTTGATGATCGCGGAAGTGACGTCGGCCGCGCTGATGAGCGAGAACAAGCAAATGTCGCATCCCGCGTCGGTCGATTCGACGCCGACATCGGCCAATCAGGAGGATCACGTCTCCATGGCCTGCCATGGCGCACGCCGCCTGCTGACGATGACCGAGAACCTGTTCGGCATTCTGGGGATCGAGGCGTTGTGCGCGGCGCAAGGTGTCGAGCTGCGCGCCCCGTTGACGACCAGCCCAAAGCTGCAAGCCGCGATCGCGACGTTGCGCCGAGCGGTCCCCGCGCTGGACGAGGACCGCTATATGGCGCCCGATCTCGCCGCCGCGACCGCCTTGGTCGCGAACGGCAAGATCGCCGAGAGCGTGAACGACGACGCCATCGCTGCGATGGCTCGCGAAGTATAGAATGGTATTATTCATTCATTGACTTTAAATATGGTTTTATTCATAACACTCCGAACCGCTCCATCGGTTCGGAAAGGCCGCTTATGTCGAAACCCGAATTTCTTGAGTTCAGCGCCCCGGGCGCCGGGCTCTCCTTCAAGGTCGAATTGCTGACGCAGGACAATCCCGACGTCGTCGCGCAAGTGATGAAGCAACTGCCGTTGCGCAGCGTGCTGGGCCACGTCGTCGTGTCGGGCGAAGCGATCTGGACGCCGACCCGCATCGTTCATCTGGGCCGAAGCAACATGGTCCAGCGCTCGCCGGGGGCCGTTTATCTCTACGCGCCCGGCCAATCAATCTGCATGACCTATGGCCGCATCACCGAAAGCGCCAAGGTCAACAAGTTCGGCCAGGTGCGCGAATCCGATCTCGATACGCTGCGCAAACTGGGCGAATTTGTGTGGCAGAACACGGTCGCCCTGCCCCGCCGTTCCATCGTCGAAATCAACGTGCGGAGGGCCGCCTAATGCACGCCATCAAGAAGTTCGAAGGCGATTGGCGCGAAGCCAAAGCGATCATCGAGAAGGAAATCGACCGCGTTTGGTTCGACGAACCGGTCGAAATCCAGAAAATCCGCTGGGGCGTGATCGATAGCGGTGCGGGCAGCGCCGAGCAATCCTTCTCGGTGCTCGTGCATCTCGAAGCCTATCTGATGCTCGTCGGCGCGGATGTCATGTACCGCTTCCTGAAGATCGCCGGTTACGACGATATCGAGCTGCCGGCCCTCAACCGCCTGACGCGCGAATTCCTGACCGGCACGTTCAACGTGTTCGAGTTCATGACCGATCTGGGACTGACGAACATGCACGAAGTCGGTCAGATGTACGCGGACTCGCTTGATACGTTGAAGACGAAGCAGGAATATATCGAGCTGACCGGCACGATGATGACCTACGTCATCCGCATGCATCGCTGGATCCATCTCATCTTCCCGTGGAATCTCGGCGTCGCCTTCCCGCACCGGAAGCTCGCCGAAGTTCAAGGCTTCGCCGCTTTGGCCGGCGCCAAATTGGCGGCGCTCGAAGCCGCGAAGTAAGCGCATCTCCCTGTCGACTCGATCGGGCCCGCATCCGCTCAAGGGATGCGGGCCTATTTTTTTTACGCGAACCAAACGTGGATTCCGGCGCGAATAAATTGATACACTCGCCGCCATGGACGAACGCACGACCGACAACGCCTATACCGCCGACGGCTCGCTCGCGGGCGAGCGCCACGCGCTGCGCCAAGAACTCGATCGCCGCGCCAGCGGCCAAAGGCTGACGCCCGCCCAGCGGCGCATCGCCGAATGCCTGATCGAAAACAGCGCCCAGGTCGGCTTCCTGTCGAGCACGGAGCTCGCGGAGCTCGCCAAGGTCAGCCAGCCCTCTGTCACGCGTTTCGCGATGTCGTTGGGGTTCGAAGGCTATTTGGAAATGCGCAAATTCCTGCGCTCTTCCATGTCCGGCGCCGATGCCGCACCCGGCGGCGACGAGAACCGATACCAAACCGCCGTGAAGGCGGAGATCGCCAATCTCGCCGAGCTGGCGCTGACGCTCGCCGATGCCGATCATATCCGCGCGATCGGCAAGGCGTTGGCCGGTACGCGCGTGCTGCCGGTCGTGGGCTTACGCGCCTCGGCCGGGCTCGCGCGCCATTTCGCCTATTTCGCGGCCAAGTTCCACACCGACGTGCGGCTGTTCGACCAGGGCGGTTCGATCCTGGAAGACCACCTCGAACAATCCAAGCGCGCGGGCGCCGATGCGGCGCTGATCTTCATGATGCCGCTGCATCCGCGCGAAACCTATCGCGCGATCGAGTTCGCCGAGCAGATCGGCCTGCGCGTCGTGCTGATCACCGACACGAGCTACGACGATCGCGGCAAGCGCGATCGTTTGACCCTCAACATGCGCATCAACGCGAGCCTGGTGTTCGATTCCTACGCCGCCGGCATGTTGCTGGTATCGGTGCTGCTCGACGCGATGTGCGACGGCATGAAGGGCGACGTGCATAAGCTGCTGGAGCGGGTCGACGCTTCGTCCAAGAAGCGCAAGGTCTTCGGCAAATAATTGCGCGCTATTTGCGCTTCGGGCCTAAGCCGACCAGCCGATCCATTACGAACAACAGCACGGTCGATGCGACGATCAGCACCGTCGACATTGCCGCGACGAAGGGCTCGTATTCGTATTGCAGATAGGCGCGCAATTGCAGCGGCAGCGTCGTCCAGTTCTTGTCGGCGAGGAAGACGGAGACCGTGTAATTGTTCCACGACAGGATAAACACGATCACCAGCGACGGCACGATGCTGGCGCGCAGCAGCGGCAGCGTGACGCGCAACAACGCCTGACGCGGCGTGGCGCCCACCGTCAGCGCCGCCTCTTCCAGCCGCTGATCGAATCCGTCGAGCTGCGCCATCACGTTGCGCACCGGGTATGGAAGGGTGACGACAATATGCGCGGCCAACAGCACCCAGACATTGGCCTGAATGCCCAAAGTGAAGATGATCTGGAACAGCGCCAGCGCCACGATAACGGCCGGGATGAACAAGGGCGACATCAGCAGGCCCGAGATCGCGCCCTTCAACGACCCGCCATAATTCTTCAAGCCCAAGGCCGCGAACACGCCGCACGCCGTGCCCAGCACTGCCGTCAACGCCGCAAGCTTGGTGCTGGCCCAGGCGGCATGCAGGAAATCCGGCTTGTCGAGGATCACCGCGTACCATTTGAGTGTGAAGCCCTGCGGCGGGAAAATCATCGCCGTCGGATTGAAGGACACGGCGACCAGCACGCCCAAGGGTGCGAGCAGGAATAAGAAGAACAGCGCCAAAGTGGCGTAGCGCAAGGCAATGAAGGCGGGCGACGGGCGCATCGCGGTCACCCGGCCGTCGCGAGGACGGGACGCGCGCGCGTCATCGAGCGCACCGCCCATTGGTAAAGCGCCAGCATCGCCATCGTCACGACCAGCAGGATCACGCCGATCGTCGCCGCGAAGGGCAGATTATTCGACACCGTCGCCGTCTCGTAGGCCGCCACGCTCATGAAGCGCACGCGCCCGCCGCCTAGCAGAATGGGGACCACGAAGGATTCGACGTTGATGCCGAAGGCGAGAACGCTGCCCGCCAGAATGCCGGGCATCGACAATGGCAGCGTCACGCGCCGGAAGGCGGACAAAGGCGTCGCCCCCACCGTCATCGCCGCGTGTTCCAATTGGCGCGGGATCGATTGCAGCACGCCATAGATCGACATGACGACGAAGGGTACGGCGACCTGCACCATGCCGATCAGCACCGCCGTTTCGTTGAACAGCAACGGGATCGGCCGATCGGCTATCCCCGTCCACACCAGAAACTGATTGACCGGACCCGTACGGCCCAGCACGACCATCAAACTCAGCGTGCGCACGACGAGGTTGACCCAGAGCGGCAGCATCACCAGCAGGATCAGCCAGGGCTGCCATGCGGGCGCCGAACGCACGATCGCCAGCGCGCCGAAATAGCCGATGACGACGGAGAACAGCGTGGCGATGGCCGCCAAGCGCACCGTGCGCCATAGCAGCGCATCGAGATAATAGGCATCCGTCAGGAAACGCGTGTAATTGGCGAGCGTGAAATCGGTCACGAGCTTGCCCGTGCCATCGCTGCTCATGAAGCTGAGCCCCACGACCCAGATCAACGGCACCACGAAGAACGCCGCCAGAATGCTGACCGAGGGGACGAGCAGCAGCGTCTTCGAACGGCCAATCATGGCGCTTGCGTGCCCGCGACCAGCGGCCATGCCTTACAGTTCAGCGCCACGGCCTCGCCGTTGGCGAATACGCGGTCGCCCTCGCGATGCTTGACGCGGATCTGCCGGTCGCCCAAGCGCACCAGATAATCGCTCGACTGGCCGAAATAGATCAGGCGTTCGAACACGCCCGCCGGCGCGCCGCCATTCGACGGCGCTTCCAGCTTGATCCATTCGGGGCGCACGAAGGCCGCGATCTTGGCGCCGGTCCGCGCGGGGGCCGCCAACGGCACCGCAGCACCGTCCGCCAGGCGCAGAACGTTTCCACCTTCCACGATGCCGTGGAAGAAACACGCCTCGCCCACGAAGCCCGCGACATACTCGGTACGCGGCGTAGAATAGATTTCCTGCGGCGTGCCGACCTGTTCGATCACGCCCTTGTTCATCACGACCACGCGATCGGACAGCGACAGCGCTTCCTCCTGATCATGCGTCACGAAAATCGAGGTGAGACCGAGCGTGCGCTGGAGGGATTTGAGCTCCACCTGCATGTCCTGACGCAGATTTTTATCGAGCGCGCTGAGCGGTTCGTCGAGCAGCAGCACTTTGGGCTTCAGCACCACCGCGCGGGCGAGTGCGACGCGCTGCTGCTGGCCGCCGGACAATTGGGCCGGCAATCGGTTCGCCAATGCGTCGAGCTGCACCAGACGCAACGCCTCGCGCACGCGCGTCTCGATTTCGGCCTTGGGAAGCTTACGCAGCTCCAAGCCCATCGAGACGTTGCGAAAGACGCTGAGATGCGGCCACAGCGCGAAATTCTGGAAGACGAAGCCGATTTCGCGCTTCCATACCGGATCGCCGGTGACGCGCTTGCCCGCGATATGCACGTCGCCGTCGCTCGGCGCTTCGAGGCCGGCGATGATGCGCAGCAGCGTGGATTTCCCGCAGCCGCTGGGCCCGAGAATGGACAGGAATTCCCCGCCCTCGACGTCGAGCGTGACGCGATCGAGGGCAAGATAGTCGTCGAAGCGTTTCGAAACGCCGGCGATACGGATCTGCTGCAAGGCAAAGCTCCCCGGATACGGGAATTGAGTTCAGATCGGCCCGGATCCGGACGCCCAGATTAGCGGGCGACGACTTCCTTCTCCCAGCGTTCCTTCCACGCGTCCATTTTCGGCACGATCTTGGCCCAATCGGACATCAGCAGCGAGTCGATCATCGCGTCGCTATAGGGCACGTCGATGCCCGTCAGGTCGAGCCCCCGGCGCGACGGCGTATAGCCGAGATCGGCCGCGTAAAGCTTCTGGCTGTCGGCCGAGAGCAGATGATTGACGAATTTCTGCGCGAGTTCGGTCTGCGGCCGGCCCTTTACGACATGCACGGTCGAGACGAGCGCGATAGCGCCTTCCTTCGGCGCCACGAGTTTAAGCGCAACACCTTGCTTGTTCGCCCAATCGACGCGACCGCGCAGCCAGCGCGCCATGACGATTTCCTTGGTACGGAACAGGTCGAGAAGTTGCGGATGCTGGCTGTAGAAGACCGAAATCTGCTTGCCCAGCTCCGCCATCTTGCGGAAACCGGGGTCGATATTGTCCTCGTTGCCGCCATTGAGCTTCGCCATCAGCACGATCAGCTCGATATTCGCGGCGTCGTAGCCGGTGGTGGAAACGGCCCCCTTGTACTCGGGCTTCCACAGATCGAGCCACGAGGTCGGCGCGGCCTTCACCTGCGAGGGATCGTAAGCGATGCCGTATTCGCCGAAATTGGTGACAACGCCGTATTCGGAGAAACGCGCCTTGGGATGGAGCGCCGAAAGATTGGTGACGATCGCGGGATCGAGTTTCTCGAAGGCGTCTTGCGCCACGCCGCGGAAGGCCCAAGCGAGATCGCCATGCATCACATCGACTTGCTTGGCCATCGCCTTGGCGAGGCCATCGGCGCCCGAAGCCGGCACGAACGCGATCTTCACACCGTTGGCGCTTTCGAACGCGCCGATCGTTTTACGCACGGTGTCGGTATAGGCGCCGCCGAACGCAGCGACGACGAGTTCCTTTTGCTGGGCGAAAGCGATGCTCGGTGCCGCCAGAAGCCCGACCAGACCTTTTACGACCGTTCTGCGCTTCATTTTTGTCTCCATATTCCGGCGCCCGGCGCCCTGTTCATCGCTAAATGTATAGAACTATGATTTGTGACTCAACATGAAAATTTACATTCATAATAAAACAAACTAACGCCGACTGGTCGATTAGCGAGTCGGGTTGCGCCAACCGTCAGGACTGCCAAGACCATCAAGGTTTTCGCGTGCCCACACCGGCGCCGTAGCCATCTCCGATGATCGGCTTCAGTTATTACGGAAAACGAAAAAGGCCCCGGTCGGAAACCGGGGCCTTTATTCGTCGGGGCCGATGGTGGGCGATGTAGGGCTCGAACCTACGACCCGCTGATTAAGAGCTGTCAAGCGACGTCGATACTCTTAGGGGTCTCCGTCGCCCGAACCCCTAGCGCCCCATTGAACTCCATTGGAAAATCCAAAGGTGATGGGAATATCGAGCAGGAAACAGCCGGCGCTTCAGCCTAAGACTCGAGCACAGCCTTCAGAAAGGCCTGGGTACGAACCTCTCGAGGCTGGTCGAATATCTGGTTCGGCGTGCCGGTTTCCACGATCCGTCCGCCTTCCAGAAAGCAGACGCGATGAGAAATTTCCCTCGCAAATCCCATCTGGTGAGTGACGAACAACATCGTCAGCTCGAACTCCTTGGCGAGATGGCGGATCACGCTAAGCACCTCGCCGACCGTTTCCGGGTCAAGCGCGGAAGTCACTTCATCGAATAGAAGGATCTGCGGCTGCATCGCCAGTGCCCGGGCGATGGCAACGCGCTGTTGTTGGCCGCCAGACAGCTGTATCGGAAAATGGCCCTCCCGGCTCGACAGCCCCACCATCTTCAAAAGCTGCTTGGCCCGTTCGTAGGCTTCGTCCTTAGAGAGCTTCAGAACGCGTATCGGGGCTTCGGCGACGTTACGGATCGCCGACATGTGCGGAAACAGATTGAAGCTTTGAAAGACCATGCCGACCTTTTGACGGATTCGCCTGACCTCCGCCTCGTTCGGCTGTGAACAACGATCAACTGTCTGGCGCCAAAGGTGATCGCCATCGATCACAACATCGCCCCCCTGAATAGCCTCGAGCGTCATGAGTATTCGAAGGATCGTCGATTTCCCCGAACCACTCGGCCCGATCAAAGAAAGATGCTCGTTCTTCGCTACATCAAGTGAGAGGTCTTCAAGAACCTTCAGCTCGCCGTACTTCTTCGTGACGGCTTTAAGCGAAATCATGTTTTTGTCGGACACCGTAATCACGTATCTAAGCCCTTCCCAACCACTTGCGGCCGATCTTGGCTTCTAGGAAGCGAATAAGCCCTGCGCTCGCCAAGCTCAGCGTAAGGAAAAAGACACCAACGATCGTGATCGGCTCAAGATACCGGAAATTATCCATTCCATATCCCGACGCGATAAACATCATCTCGACGACGCCGATCGATGCCAGCAACGGCGAATCCTTGATCATGAGAATCAAAAAATTACCCAACGCTGGAATTAACCTCGGCACCATTTGCGGGAGAATGACGTACACGAAGACATCAAATTTCGAGAAACCAAGCGCCGTAACGGCATCCCATTGACCGTGATGGATGGCTTCCAGGCCGGAACGATAGGCTTCGGACATGTAGCAGCCATAGTAGATCGTCAGAGCGAGAATTCCTGTGGTGATTCGATCAAGCACAATCCCGAATTCGGGCAAAACATAGAAATAGAAATAGATCTGCACCAAGATCGGAGTTGATCGGACGAACTCGATCAATCCGCCAATAGCCCAACCGACAATGCGGATTTGACTGCGCCGCAGAAGCAGAAGCGGAAAACCGACGGCGATCGCCAATAGCCAAGCGATAACCGTCACCATGATTGTGACCCAGATCCCCTTCATCAACAGGGGGACTACATCCAACACAACACGAATATCGAAGTACTTCGTGCTGAGAAATTCGAGCCAAGCACCATTCATCGTGAGGACACCAATTTCCAGATCGAGGCTCGACCGGGATGCTTCCAGTACGCGATCCGGTATTCAGCAAATCTCATGGTCAGTGCGACCGTTTGGGACAGCATGAAATAGATAATCAAAAGAACGGTGAAGACCGCGAACGCATGCGAGGAGAATGTGGCAACGTTGATGGCGACGCCGGCTTCTGTCAGCTCCGGCACGGCGATCAACGAAGCGATCGACGTCGCTTTCAGCAACATAATGAAGTCGTTTCCAAAGAGCGGCATCATCGAGACCAGAGCCTGGGGTAAAATTACGTACCGCATGCGCTGAAATTTGGTCATGTTGAGCGCTGTGGCGGCGTCTGTTTGGCCGGACGGGACACCGATCAAAGTGCTTCGTACGTATTCCGATGCGTAAGCGCCATGCACCAGCGCGAGAGCAAAGACCGCAGCCTCAATCGCGCTAAGGCGGATGCCGATGATCGGGAGTGCGAAATAGAGCCAAAACAGAGTGACGAACGACGAAACGCCACGAAAAAGCTCCACAAAGATATTCGCAAAAATCCTGATGGGCTTAAGCGTTGATAACCTCGCGAATCCCATTGCGAATGCGACAAACAGCTCCAAAACGACTGTCATCGCGAAAAGCTTGCACGTCTGGAGCGTACCGTGGAGCAGCATACCGCCCCATGTCTGGACCAGATCGTAAAGCGACTGGATAAAATCGAGCACGAAGGAGCTCCGGGGTGCGAACCAATAGACTACAGCTACGCAAGAAATCTGCCAGTCGCACTTAGAGCAGCGGAGCTCAGGGAGAGCGAGCTCCGCTGCCCTTCAGGCCCAGCGCCGAGTTACGAACCACACAAGCTCGCCGTCGTCACTGCCGGCGGCGGTAACTCGTTCTCGGAGAGCGCGTATTTCTTCAGGATATCGATGTGCTCCTTCGAGCCACGGAACTCGACAAAGGCCTTGTTGAACGCCTCGACCAAATCCGAGTCTTCCTTCCGGAAGCCGAAAGCCGAGAAGTGCACCGCCGGCTTGCCGTCGAATACCGGCGGAACGAACTTGTCGACTTTCTCGAAGCTCCTGCTGCCGTCCGCCCTGACCGTCTGAGCCGCGGTGGTTGCCGTCATCACCGTGGCGTCGACGCGCTTCGACCTGAGGGCGCCAACGGTCTCAGGAAAGTTGGGAAATTCGTTGATCTGCGCCTCGGGAATTCCAAGACGACGCACATCCTTCGAGGAGGTGCCGCCTTGCAAGACGGCAATCTTCGCACCCGTCTTGATCACGTCGTCGAAGCTATTCAGACCTTTGGGATTTCCGATCGGAACGAGCAGCGTATCGCCAAACCGCATATCGGGTTCCGAAAAGGCGATCTGTGCGCAGCGTTCGGGGCGCACAGCCATTCCAGCGACAACGATGTCGTACCGGTTCGCTATCAAGCCCGGAATGAGCGAACCGAACTGCACGATCACACCGTTGAATTCCTTGACGCCCATCTTCCGCAGAACGATCTGACCGACCTCGTACACGACACCTTCCATAGCGCCGCTTGGATTTCTGTATGAGTACGGCGCCTCGTTTGCGAAGCCGATATTGATGACACCCGTTTGCTTGATTCGATCGAACGTAGCTCCAGCATGGGCGCCGGCAGACGCGACAATGAGGCCTAACGCTGTTCCAAGTATTGTTTTTATGATCTTGCTCATAACCTACTCCTCTGAGTGGCAGGTTTTTACGATCGTTTCCTCAACCCGATGAAATCGAGCATCAACTGAGTTTCTCTCCTCGCTCCCAGACGTCAGTCGATAGGCATCGGGAGCTTGTTTATGGTGCGTCGGTTAGTCGGCGAGCTTCAGGTCGACAAAAATCGGCCGCCCCGGCCCCTTCCGGAAGTATTCCGCGACAGCTCGACCCGCCTTGGCAACATCCAGCATGTCCTTCTCGTCGATCTTGCCAAACGTATTGACATCACCCGGCTCGGAGAAGTCGCCGTAAGGCACGATGCCGAGCTGTCCATTGGCGTAGATGTACATGCTGCCACGCGTACGCGGACGCGGGTTTTCGAACGTGGTGCAGATGACCGGAAGGGGGAACCCGATATTGTCGCCCGAGATCACCGAGTGCCAGCAGATCGATCGGATCGGCAGACAATCGACCACTGCCTGGCAGAGTTTCGGCGCTTCGTTCCAGAGCAATTGAAGGCGCGCTTGGCACCCGAGCTCTTCCCACGTTACGAGAATGGATTTGGCCATGGATGTTCCTATTCGAAAGGCTAGAGAGCTACTTGAGGAGACGCTGCAGAGCCGAAACTCGAGTGGAGTCGACCTGCTCGAAAACGCCACCGAGCGACCACGGGAAGTAGACGTGGAGCCACCAATGGAGAATGTTCAGATAAGTGAAGTAGCTGCCGAGTAGCGCCTTGAAGTCCGCCGGCGTCGCCACCGTATCCAGGGCTGCCACGATATCTTCAGCGAAGGTTTCCGCCTTGGGCGCCAGGACGTATCCAACAAACATCGGCGCGCGGAAGCCAACGACAAAATGCTCCCTTGTCAGCTCCTTGAGCGACTGAAGGGTGATTTTCTCGTTGTCAGCGCCTTTGACCAGTCCGTAGATGACGTGCTCGCCAAGGGCGAGAGTGTAGGTCAGCGCGAAAACCAAGGTCGAGAAGTACTGACCGAACGAGCCTGCCTGCCCCGGTACGATGCCCATTCTCAGGCGCGTAATGTCGTCGCTCTCTTCGGACCAGATCCTTGTCGTTTCCGTTTCGATTTTCTTCCGAACATCTGCCCAGTGCATCGATGAAGCTCCTGCGGGGTCAATTAAGACTTCGACACATCAACTACATGTGTATCGAACGCTAAGAGCCGCCCTATTCATTGTCCAAGACTTTTGAAATCTCGTATCTATTTTTAAAACGAATAGATACGAGAACGCCAAAGCGACGTTCGCACCAAGATCGATCCACCAGTGCGAGGGCCTCCCGATTTGCCGGGCTAGAGGGTTCGTCCGAAGGTCGTCGCTAAAGTAAAAAACGCCCGCGCCGGCCGAGATAGCTCGTCAAACGGACGGCTCAATAAGCCAATCGGGCTAACCGCCTGCTTGTCGGCGATCCGAATGAAAGCGGGCGACGGCTCGACATGCGACTTAGCCCCCATCTCCGCCAGAATGCTCACGCCGACGCCAAGGCCAACGAGCCGACAGGCGGTCGCATACTCGGCCCCCGAACAGATGATGTTGGGCATGAACGATTGGCGGGCACAGAGCTGTAAAACCAGATTGTGAAAAGGCTCTCCGCGATTGCTGATGAGAATGAAGGGCTCGTTCGCAAGCTGCTTCAGTTTGACCGATTTACTACCTGCCAATGGATGAGACTTTGGCAATGCGGCGACCAAAACCTCTCGCCGGAGAACGGTGATTGTCAGCCGCGTTTTATTATGAGGAAGACGGATAAGTGCAATGTCGAGCTCGTGCCGCTCGGCGCTGTCAAGTAGATGAGGCGTACGATGCTCGACAATATGCAAGTCGATATTCGGATAAAGCGCCCGGTATTTGACGATCAATAATGGTAAGAGGTGATAAGCAAGTGCCCCTGAAGCGCCAACGCGCAGAACACCTTTCTCGAGGCCCGTGCGGGAGCGGATCTCTTTGGCGGCATCTTCGGTTTGAAGAAGAATGCCACGGGCCCTCGGAACAAATGCTTCACCCAGATCAGTCAGTCGAACCGTGCGGCTGCTGCGCTGAAATAGCTCGCCACCGAGCTCGGCTTCGAGACGCTTTATCTGCTGCGAAAGCGGGGGTTGGGATAAGTGCAGCGCCTTAGCCGCACGGGTGAAGCTCAAATGTTCGGCGACTGCCAAGAAATAGCGTAACTGAAAGAGTTCCAAGGCGCGCTCCGGCGCTGAAGATTACCCATACGCCGCCGAAGCATTTCATAGTTCCGCAGATGTCGCCATATTCTACGCGGAGTATAGAATATCGAACTAAATTGGCCGAGTTTTTGGGCCACGCCGAATGAGAAATTACTGCATCGCAACGACCGGTTCGAGAGGCTCGATCTGGCCGACTGTCGCCAGTGCTGGCGGTCGCTACGCTAAAACCTCGACAGTCCACTCGTCTTTGCGACCGAAATGGGTGCGGTGATGCACCTCAGCAACTTCGAGCATCGCAACTGGCGGCAGACGCTCAAGCGCCTCGGCCGTGGCTCCGTGACCATGACACTCGACGTCTACGGCCATCTCTGGCGCGTGTCGCCGAGCGCAGGCAGCAGGAGGCCGAAGCGTTCGAGGCCAAGATGCGGTTTGCTTAACCGCGTGGCAACGAAACCCGAGGCATGCCAGTTCTGCATTGCCAGATCATGCAAGAAGGCTTGGATCAAATTGATTTGCGATTCAATAAGCCCTAAGTGCCTAAGCGCACGACTTGTAGCGAGTTCAATATTTTTGCATCATGCAATTTAGAAGCGGGATCCGTATTTGTGATCAAGATGTCGATCGACGACATGTCGGCGATACGATGCGGCGCTTTGCTCCCGAACTTCTCCCCATGAACCACTAGGATGACCTTGCGCGACAAAGGCAATATCGAGCGGATGAGATCGACTTCAAGCGGATCAAAATCCAACAAGGCGCCATCCTCGTCGATCGCGCTGGCGCCGATAATGGCGATGTAGGGCTCGAACCTACGACCCGCTGATTAAGAGCTGTCAAGCCGCGTTGATATTCCTACAGTTTTCCGTCGCCCGAACCCCATAAGCCCCCATTGAACCCCAAGAGAGATTCGCTGGGCGACGGAAAATTCGGCGCCACTGCAGCACAGATAAAACCGACGCCGACGGCGGCAAGCGATCCTAATTTCGCTGCCGCGCCTCTCTTGTTAGACTCCCATCGACACGGGGATTTGGGAGTTCGGATGAGACAAAAACGAGCAGCGATCGATGGCGCGTTGCCGGCGTCGTTGGAGGGGCGCATCTACGCTGTTTATTCGACGCTGACGCCGTCGGAGCGCAAACTTGCGGATGTGCTGTTGCGCCATCAAATGGAGCTCTCGGACCTGACAGCCGGCGCGCTCGCCGACAAAGCCGGCGTGTCGAAGGCGACCGCCGCCCGTCTGATTCGGGCGCTTGGCTATACATCCTTTCCGGCGGCGAAACATCAAATCCGCAGCGACCGCCATTGGGGCTCGCCGCGCGCAGGCCTTGCCGATCCCGATCGGGCACCCTCGGGCGAAGTCTCGCTCGCCCGCAGCGTGGAGGCCGAACTCGAGAATATCCGCGCCACCGCCGCCAACCTATCGGAGGAAGCGCTCGCCAAGATCAGCCAGGCGATCGCCGATGCGCGCCGCCTGTGGATCATGGGCTTGCGCAGCGGCTATGGCCTCGCCCACCACGCGGCACATTACTTCACGCTGGTGAAGGACGATGTGCAGGTCCTGCCCGCCGGCGGGGCCAGCTATTCGCACGAAATCGCGTCGGTGGCGCCGGGCGACGTGTTTTTCGTCATCGCCTTCCGCCGCCGGCCGCGACTTCTGCCGCTGATCTTGACCGAAGCACGCGCGGCCGGGGCCGTCACCGTGCTGGTGACCGACCTCAGTGTCGATCAGGACTCGGCCGTCGCCGATCACCTCCTGCGCTGCCGCTGCCAATCGCCCTCGCCGTTCAATTCCTTCGTCGCGGCGGTCCCGATCATCAATTTCCTCGCCTGGAGTGTCGCGACGAAAATGGGCGATGCGAGCCTGACGCGCTTCCAGAAGGTCGACCGGCTGGTCGGCCTGCTCGACGACGTCGCGATACCCAAGCCGACGCGGCGGCGTTAAGCCGCGAATTGCGCCGTCGGCCGGCCGTCGATCAGCGTTCCATAGGGAATGGGCGCAGCGGTCAAATGCCCGTCGGCGATGCCGCGCTGCCAGCGATCATAGGCGGCGACATCGACGCGCGGGCTCGTCCACATGCCGCAGCCGCGATATTCGTTCGTCAGCCGCACCAGCAGATCGGGCGCGAGGCGCGGAAAGGTCTTGGCCAGGAAATCGACGAATGTCGTCGCGTCGTTCGCATTGATCCACTCCATGCCGCGGCCCAGCGCGCGCGCGAAACGCGTTTGTGTCTCCACGCGCGTGGTGTCGCTCTCGCCCTCGGCGTAATACACGCTCCACGGCACGTTCCCGCCGGTCAACGCCAGCGGTGCGACGATATTGCCGCCGCCCGCTTTCTCCAGCATCGCCGCGTTGGGATAGTCGATGACCAGATAGTCGGCCATGCCGCCCGCGAACAGCGTCAACAGCATCGCGCCGTCGAGATCCTGGATGAAGTCCACGTCGCGCGGATCGACGCCGTTCTCGCGCAATAGAAGCTTCAGGAACAAGCCCACGCTGGCGCCATTGCTGCCCTTCATCGCGACGACCTTGCCGCGCATGTCGCGCCAATCGAAAGCCGCGCGCGTTCCGCGCCCCAAGACGGCCAAGGGTGCCCGCGCCGCGATCTGCGCGAAGGGCGTGTAGCGCTTGGCGCGGCCCAAATACATCGACGGCACCCACACGCCGCCGAGCACGGCTTGCGCCTCGCCCGAAGCGAGCTCGTCGAGCACGAGATCCCAGGGCTTGGGCACGGTCGCCGAAATCTCGAGCCCTTCGGCGGCGAAGTAACCCTGCCACTTGGCGACGTACTCGGGCAGGTAGTTGAGGCTGTGGCCGGTCGCCGAAATATGGAAGCGCTGCATCGTAGTCATCCCCGAATGTCGTGGCGCCGGCCGCTGGTCGCGTCGAACCACGTCACATCCGCCGGGTCGTAGCCCAGCGTCAGCCGCGTGCCGATCTTCATCCGCGCCACGCCGGGCACGCGAACGAAGACGAGATCGTGATCGAGCAGGTGATCGTCCGCCGTGCCGGATGCGAGGCGGCAGCCGACGACCATTTCGGCCCCCAGGCTTTCGACCACCGCGACCTCCGCGGGGATCGGCCCTTGGCCTTCGCCCATCAAGCGCAGCTTTTCGGCGCGCACGCCGAAAATCCATTTGCCCGTTCCCGGTACGGCGCCCGCATGCGCGAAACTCAGCGCGGGCGACACGGTCAAACGCCCGGGCGCCACCGTCACCGGTATCAGATTCATCGCGGGCGAGCCCACGAAACGCGCGACGAAGGTATTCGCGGGCGATCCGTAGATCTCGTCGGGCGTGCCGATCTGCTGCACCTCGCCCCGGTCGAGCACAACGATCCGCGTGGCCATCGTCATCGCCTCGACCTGATCATGCGTGACGTAGACGAAGGTCTTGCCGACCTTGTGATGCAGCGAGGAAATTTCCGAGCGCATCTGCATGCGCAGCTTCGCGTCGAGATTGGAGAGCGGCTCGTCCAGCAGATAGAGCGAGGGATCGCGCACCAAGGCGCGGGCGAGCGCCACGCGCTGGCGCTGGCCACCCGACAATCCCGCCGGGCGGCGGTCGAGCAGCGTGTCGAGTTCGAGCTGGCGGGCGATCTCCGCCGTGCGCTTCGCGATCTCGGGCTTGCGCATCGCGCGCCGGCGCATGAACCCGTTGATCCCGGGAATGTGGTGCCACATCCGGAACTGATCCATCACCAGCGGGAAGCCGATATTGTCGCGCACCGTCATATGCGGATAGAGCGCGTAGGATTGGAACACGAAGGCGACGCCGCGCTGCTTGGGCGACCATTCGTTGGCCTTGGCGCCGTCGAAATAAAGATCGCCCGCCGTAATGTCGCTAAGGCCCGCGATCATCCGCAGCAGCGTGGACTTGCCGCAACCCGACGGCCCCAGCAGCACGAGAAACTCCCCGTCCGGGATCGTCGCCGACAACGACCGGATGACGGTCGAATCGCCGAATTTTTTCGAGAGTCCGTCAAGAACGAGTTCCGGCATGGCTATCCCTTGACCGATCCGGCGGTAAGACCCGCGACGATCCGGCGCTGGATGATGAGGAAGAACGTGATCGCGGGCAGGCTGAACAGCAATGCCGTGCCCATCACGACCGACAGCGGCGTTTCGTATTGACCGATGAACGAGGCGAGGCCCACGCTCGCCGGCCACAGCGTGCGATCCATCAGGAACGTCGCCGCGAACAGATATTCGTTCCAGCCCGCGAAGAACGCGATCACCGCCGCTGCGGCCAAGCTGGGCGCGATCAGCGGCAGCACGATCATCGTCAACACGCCGAAACGCGGGCAATTGTCGATCAGCGCCGATTCCTCGATCTCGTAGGGGATCGCGTCGACGGCGCCCTTGATGATGAAGGCGGCAACGGGCAGCGAGAACGCGGCATTGGCCAGCGCCAAGCCGGCGAGGTTGTTGAGCAGCCCCAGCGTGATGAACATCGCGTAAAGCGGCACCAGGATCAGCGCTTCGGGCACGACTTGGGTCATGAACAGCAGGAAACCGACAACGCCCTTGCCCTTGAAGCGGAAGCGGCTGAGCGCGTAGCCCGCGAGCGCGCCCAGCAGCAAGCTGACGATCGTGGTGCCCGTCGCGATCAGCAGCGAGTTGAGCATCCAGCGTTCCGCCGGTACGCCGTGGATCGCGTCCAGCAACGGGCCGATATTGCCGAATTGCGGCCACGCCACCTGGGCGTTCATGTAAAGCTGGCTTTCGTCGGACAGCGCCGTCGTCGCCATCCAATAGACGGGAAAGCCCGCGACCGCGGCGAGGATCGCGATCAGCAGACAGCGCGATGCGGCGACGAAGAGCTTCATCGGTCGGCCACCCAGCGCTGGCGCCGGCGATCGACCATCTGATGCAAGGCGGCGACCAGCAACGCGAGGACGAGCCCGACCGCGCCATAGGCGCTGGCCATGCCCAATTCATGCGCTTCGAACGCCGTCTGGCGGATGCGCACGACAAGCGTCGACGTGCTGCCGATCGGCCCGCCGCCAGTCAGCAGATAGATGATGTCGAAACGGCGGATCGACCAGACCGCAACCAGCAACCCGGCGAGCTGCACGGCGGGCAGGATGTGCGGCCAGGTGACCGCGCGATAGACGTTGAGCTTGTCGGCGCCGTCGACGCGTGCGGCCTCGCGCACCTCCTCCGGCACCGATTGCAGGGCGGCGAGCACCACCAGCATGACGAAAGGCGCCACTTGCCACACCGTGACGATCAAGATGGACGGCAGCGCCCAATCGATGCTGGTGAGCCAGCGGACGCGCCCGATCCCCGTCTCCACCAGCACGCGGTTCAGAACGCCCGAGCGGTCGTTGAACATCCACAGCCAGATCAGTGCCGCCGCGACGTTCGGCACGGCCCAGCCGAACAGCAGCACCGCGCGCACGATCGCCCGGCCGCGGAAGGGCCGATCGATGGCGAGTGCGGAGATCACGCCCAGCGTCACGCCGAAGATCACGGCGAGCGTGGCGTAGATCAGCGTGATCTTCAGCGAACCGTAGAACGCCGGCGTTTCGATCAGCCGCCAATAATTGGCGAGGCCGATGAAGTTTCCGTCGTTGGGATTGGCGAGCTTCGTGTCGGTCAGGCTCATCCACATCTGGCGCGCGAGCGGCCAGAACATGAAAAGCCCGAGATAAAGGACCGGCGGAACGATGAAGGCGTAGGGCAAGGCTTTCTCGCCCCAACGCCGCCATCCCGTTGCTGTACCCGCCGTCATTCCACCGGTCCCTTCCGTGCCTAGAAGCGCGCGAGCGCTTGCTTCTGCGCTTCGTCCAACGCCGCCTTGGGATTAGCGTTGGCGACGATCACCTTTTCGAGCGCCTCCATCACCAGCCGCATGATCGGCGACGTCTTCACTTCATAACCCGGGATCAATGTGCTGCGCGAGTTGACCGCGAGTTCGGCGAAGATGTCGGCCCAGGGATTGGTCGCGCGGAACTCCGCCGTCACCGGCACATCCGTCGCCAACGCATCGGGGCCCGAGGCTTCGCGCAGCGCTTGCTGACCGGCGGGCGAGACGAGCCAGGCGAGGAAGGCGATCGATTCCTCCTGCACCTTCGAGTGGCGCGACACGCCCAGGAAGATCTGCTGATGCGCGCCGGGCGCCTTGAATGGCAACGCGGCGGCGTAGAGATCGGTCGAGGCGAGCGGACCGCCCGAGGAAATGTTCAACGTGCCGCCCGAATTGTCGATGCTGAAGCCGACTTGGCGCTGCTTGAAGCGCATGCGCTGGGTCGGCATGTCGTCGCCGATCGGCATGATGCCGGAATCGTAGGCCTTCTTGAACGCGGCTGCGGCGGCGATGGCTTCCGGCGTGTTGAGCGTCAGCTTGCCAGCACCGTCGACCCAATTGACGCCGTAGCCATAGGCCCAGTTCTGGAAATCCATGAACCAGCCCGAGAAATCGGCTATCTGATGACGCGAGGAGAAGCCGATGGCGCCCGTCTTGTCCTGGATGGCCTTGGAAGCCGCGATCAGACCATCGAGATCGGTCGGCACTTTCGCGCCGGCTGCGTCGAGCAGCTTCTTGTTGTAGATGAGCGCGTAGACCGCGCGCTGCCAGGCGATGCCCAGGCGCTTGCCTTTGACGATGCCCTTCTCGTTCGTGCCGTTGAGCTTGACGCCCGCGACCGCCTTTTCGAGATCCACCAGGAACCCGGCATCGGCCATCGTGTAGAAAAGGCCCTCCTGCATCATCGCGATGTCGGGCCCTTGGCCCGCCCCCATCGCGGTCGTGATCTTGTCGTTGAAGTCGGCGGACGGAATCGCTTCCTGCTTCAGCGTCACATGCGGCGCCACCGCCTGGTACTTCACCAAGGCGGCCCAAAGATTCTTGCCGCGCAGCGCGTCGAGCCATTGCGAATTGGCGACGACGAGCGTCACGGGCGCCTTGCCTTGCGCGCGCACGGCCGGGGCCGCCAGCGCCATCGACGCGAAACCGACGGCGGAAACGAATTTTCTACGCGTAAGCGTCATGGGATTTCCTTTCGATCAGCGGTCAGACTTTGACCCGGTACGGGTCGAGCGGCGTGTGGCAGGAAAGGTTTTCCGCACCGTCGGCGGTGACGAGATAGCAATCGCCGACATTGGCGCCCGCGACCATCGGCTCCAGCCATTGCGCGTGAAGCACGAAGGTCATGCCTGGTTCCAGCATGTCGTGATTGTTGGATTGGATGTTGTAGTGCGGGAATTTGGACATCGAGACTTGATGCCCGACATTCGGATTATGCGGCCCCAGCGTCGCCGGATAGACATGCATCAGCTTGCGGCCTTGCGCTTCCCAATCGGCGTCGGGGACGTGGCGGCGCGGCACGAGCCGCGGCGAACCGTCCTCGTTGGCGTTCCAGTTGTAGGGCATGATCCGGCTATCGTCGGATTTCAGATAGCCGCGCTCGATATACGGCACGAAGGACGCGTTCGCGACTTCCGACACCAGCGCGCCGGGCTTGACGCGCGCGGCGGCGGCGCGAACGCCCTCGACGCACATTGCCAGAACCTCTTCCTGCTTCGCGGTGATATTGCCCACCGCGATCATGCGCGCGATCTGCGCGTTGTAGCCGCGATAGGTGGTGTTGGAGATGTAGAGATTGATGAGGTCGCCGTCGCGCACGACATGGCCGTAGGGCTTGCCGCAATGCGTCCCCCATTGATTGACGCCGATCTGGTAGCCGTCGCCGGTTTCGCCACCGCGCGCGAGCTGGGCGTAGGTGAACGCCGCGTAGATCTCGTGATCGGTGACGCCCGGCTTGGTCACGTGGTACGCGGCTTGGATGCCGATATCGGCAAGCTGCGCCGCGGCGCGCACCAGCGCCTGTTCGGCCGGGCTGCGCACGCGCTGCATACGCTCAAGCACGCCGTCGAACGCCGTCATATGCGCCTTGGGAAGCTCGGCCTTGAGGCCGGCCCAGTATTTCGCCGACGACGCGTCGCCCATCGTGCCGATCTGCGCCGACGCGAAACCCTGCGCCTTCAGAAAGTCGGAAACGGCGGCAACGACCTTGTCGACCGTGCGGCCGGGGCGGTTATAGGTCTCGCGCCCCCACGTGCCGATCTGCCAGATATCTTCGACCAGCAACGGCTCGCCCGACGGCGGCAGCACCACCGACGACGAGAAGAACGAGAACATGGTCAGCGGCTTGTCGTCGTCGGTCGGAATGACCAGCACGCCTTCGCGCGCCCAGTCGCAGATATAGCGCAGGAAGGAATTGGAGACGTGATACCAGCCGATCCCGTCGGCATGGACCAAGGTCACGTCGTGCCCGGCGACGACCGCCTCGCGCCGGATGCGGCGCAGCCGATCACGATACTCGCTCTCGGGTAGCGGATTGACCGGC
Organism: Tagaea sp.; assembly: GCA_041917215.1. Classification (GTDB taxonomy): domain Bacteria; phylum Pseudomonadota; class Alphaproteobacteria; order CACIAM-22H2; family CACIAM-22H2; genus Tagaea. The sequence continues at coordinate 1,062,433 of JAYRYC010000001.1, read as the reverse complement.
TTGAACTCGAAGCTCGGTTCGAAACCGTCGAGCAAACGCTCCATGCGCTTGGGATCGACGGCGGGCATCGCGGAGAGGGCGGCGGCGGACGGGCTCATGTGATTCGCTTTCGACGCGGCGTTTGTAGGCGCGAAAAGTCTAGGCGGCGTCCGCCGCGCGGCGAAGCGGCAAACCTGCCCGTTGCGCCGTCAACCTGCCCATCGCGGCATCAATTGAAAAATCGGCGCGCGCATCCTGAAATGCGACGCGCGCACAGACCCGGCGATTCTCGAAAATTCGCCGACAAATCAGCGAGTCCGCGCGCATCCCAATCGCGCGCGCCTGAAAATTCCGGACGGCTTTTCTGAAAAAATGGATCAGCGCCCGATATCGGAGACCCGCACCGACCGCCCAATATACGGGCTGCTCGAGAATTGAAGCCCTCGAACCGGGGCGGTGCGCGAACCCATTCGATATCGATCGCGCGCGCGACCATGTCGAACGGGTCTGCCTTAATTCGCCGTGCTTGAATCGTGGACGATCCGACCGCCGACCATCGTCAGCGATGTCTGGATGGTCAGCAGCTCCGCCGGCGTCAACGCGGTCGGATCGGCGGAAAGCACGGCCAGATCGGCAAAGTTGCCGGGCTGCAACGGACCTTTCTTGTCTTCTTCGAAGGTCAGATGCGCACCCGCCACCGTCAACATGCGCAACGCTTCTTCGTTGCTGATCCGCTGGCGGTTGCCGATCTCGCGGCCCGTCACGCGTTCCTGGCGCGCGGTCATCGCCCACAGCGTGAAGAACGGATCATAGGGAATGTTGTCGGTCGCGGTCGCCGTGGGGATTCCCAAATCGATCAGGTCGCGATGCGGGACGACACGATCCCCGCCATCGGCATCGTTCAGATACCAATGGCCGCCCTTCCACAAGAAATAGACGGGGATCGTCGTCACGATCAGGCCAAGCGACTTGAGCTTGCGCAGATCGTCCAATCGCGATCGCGCGACATGCTGAATGACCCAACGTCGTGCCGCCAGCGGATAGCGCGCCGCGACTTCTTCGAGGATCGGCATGATCTCGTGCAACTGGTCCGAAACGATGACGTTCAAACGAAGATCGTTCTCGGCCAGCAGGAAACAATAATCGCGGAACTCGGCCGGCGAATTCGCTTGCTCGACGAAGCCCGACCATCCGGTGTTCGGCAGATCGGTGCGCGCGATATCCGCCAAGATCCGGCTGCCGCCCCAAGCGATATGCACGCCCGACACGTTGAGCCATTCGTCGCCCAAGCCGCGTCCGCGCGCGAAGGCGAGCCAATCGCGGCAAATGCGCGTCGCCTCGGCGAAGTCGGCCCAAGTCGGACTCAACACCAGCGCCGTGCGGACGGTCAGTTTCCCCGCCTCCCACAAGCGGCGATAAGCCGCCAAGGTCAACGCCGATACCCCATGCCCTTCGTACACGCTGGTCGTGCCGACCGCGTTGTAGATCCGCATGGAATCGACGATGCCTTCGACGCGATCGTCGAGGGTGAAGCGCGGCACGGCGCGCAACAGATCGAATTCCACCGCCGGGCGCGGATTGTTTTCGACGATGATCCCCGTGGGCTCGCCGTCCGAATCCTTTTCGATCTCGATGCCCGTGTAGCGCGGCTGCGTTTCGCGGGTGACGCCGTTGAGCCGAAGCGCCAGCGAATTGAGTGCCGAATAGCCGGGCGGCTTGCCCCAGTTGCCGAACACGCCCTGGATATAAACGGGATTGTCCGGTGCGGCGCGGTCGAGCTCATGCCGGTTCGGCAAGCGCCCCTCGGCGAGCGATTTCAGCGGATCGAAATAATGCGGCGGATCGCCCACCGGCATGGTGACGATCCATTCGCCGGCTTTACGCGACTTCGCCGCATCGGCGATGCGCGCCAAGATGTCCGCGACGGAGCGGCACCCGGTCAACGATAGGCGCCGGAGTTTCAAGCCCTCGCGATCCATATGGGCATGGGCGTCGTTGAAACCCGGGATGACGGTGCGTCCGTCAAGCTCCACAATCTTGGTCGACGGCCCGATCAACGAAGCGATCGTCGCATCGTCGCCCACCGCCGCGATCCGATCGCCGCGAACGGCGACCGCGCTCGCCTTCCGGCGTTGTCCATCCAATGTCAGGACATTGCCGCCGCGAAGAACGATCGAGGCCGGATCAGTGACCACTGGCGTACCAGGGGAAAAGCTTGCGCGTCAGCGCCACGAACAAGCGATCCGCCAAGAAACCGAGCGCCGCGAGAAGGAAAAGTCCGATGAACATGATATCGACGCGGAAAAGCTGGTGCCCCATCGACATCATGTAAGCCACGCCCGACGTGGCGCCCGACAGCTCGGCCGCCACCAGCACGATCAGCGAAATCGCGATCGACTGCCGCAGCCCCGCGAGAATCATCGGCAATGCGGCCGGCAAAATCACCCAAAGCAACGTCTGCGCGCGCCCCGCCCCGAGGCAAGCCGCCGAGCGCAAATAGATCGGGTGCACGTCGCGCACGCCGATGAACGTGCTGACCCAAATCGGGAAAAACGCGCCCCAGCAAACGAGCGCGATTTTCGCCGCTTCGCCGATGCCGAACCACAAGACCGAAATCGGCACGAGCGCGATCGCCGGCAGAGATCGCGCCCCATGCAATAATGGTTCGGTCAGGAAATTGAACACGGCAAGCCGCGCCGTAAGAACGCCGGTCGCGACACCCAATACGGCCGCGACAGCGAAGCCGAGCCCCGCACGCTTCAAGCTGACCAGAATATTATTCGGAATTTCGCCCGAGACGATCATCGGCACGAATTCGGTCACGACGATCGACGGCGGCGGAAACAGCACTTCGTTCACGCCCGGCAGGAAGCGGGTGAGTTCCCATGCGACGAGCGCGATGATGATGCCGGCGATATTGAGTCCCACGCGCATCATCACCGCGTAGCGCTTCTGCGCTTTCAGATTCCGGCGAAAGCGCACCTCGAGCTCGCGCGAATGCGCGTCGTCCGTCGAGACGGTCTGGCGATCGATGGTCATGCGTTCGGCCCGCCTTTACCGTAAAGCTCCGCGCCGATCTCGGCATAGAGCCGCGCAAATTCGGCGGAGCCCCGGTCCCGGGGATAGGCCAAATCGACGCGCAGATCGCTACGGATCGATCCGGGATGCGCGGACATGACGACGATCCGCTGTCCCAGATAGATCGCCTCGTCGATATTATGCGTGATGAAGATCACGCTGATGCCGAATTCCTGCCACAGGCGCAGAAGCTCGTCCTGTAGCGTCGCGCGCGTGATCGCATCGACCGCCGCGAAAGGCTCGTCCATCAGCAGAACTTCGGGCTCGTTCACGAGCGCACGCGCCACGGCCACGCGCTGGCGCATGCCGCCGGAAAGCTCGTGCGGATAGCGATCCGCCATTTTCGCGAGGCCGACGACTTCGAGAAATCGCGCCGCCTTACTCCGGCGCTCGGCCTTGCCGATGCCGCGCATCTTCAATCCGAATTCGACGTTCTGCCGGACCGTCATCCAGGCGAACAGCGCGTATTCCTGGAAAACGACGCCGCGTTCGGGCCCCGGCGCTTCGATCGGCCGGCCGCGAAAGGTCACGCTTCCTTCGGTCGGCTTCAAAAAGCCGGCGATCATGTGCAGCAACGTGCTTTTGCCGCAGCCGGACGGTCCGATGATGCAAACGAACTCGCCGGGTGCGACCGCCAGCGACGCGTTCTTCAACGCCCATGACGGCTCGCCGTCGCTTGCGGCAAAGATCTGCGTGACCGAAGACGCCTCGATCAACGGCGATGGGAACGGCGTAGACATGTCGCTCGCTTATAGCAAGGACGCCCAGGGGTTGCACGCCCCTGGGCTGATCCCGTCAAACGCCCGCGAGCGTCACGCGGTCGGGCCGGAACTTGCGGACCGGTTCGGCATAGATGAGACCGGAGAACAGCGCGCGAAGATCCTGCGACGGCCGCCGCGCCAGCCCCGCCGAAATGGCCCATTCCGCCTGCGCGACGAGATCGTCGAGGAAGCGCGGCGTGAACTCGGTCCGGAATTGGAACGATTCGGTCGCCGATTTGATCTCCTCCGGCGTCGCGCGCACACGCGCGGAAATCTTCTGCGCCCAATCGGCATCCTTCGCCATGTAGTCCTCGGCGGCGAAGATGGCGCGCACGGCGGCGTCCAGAAGCTGCGGCTTCTCCTTGATCACTTTTTCCGAGGTAAGGATCGTCTGATGGCTCTGGAAGAACTTTTCCAGGCCATCTTGATTCATCACGGTCGTCTTGCCGCCCGATTGCTTTTCCGCCGCGAGGGCCGCTTGACCCGTCCAGGCGAACGCATCGACATCGCCGCGAATCAACGCGACCGACATATCGTTGGGCGAAAGATCGACGACGGTGACGTCTTTCAGCGTGAGACCGCCCATCTCGAGATACTTCGCGAGCATGTATTGCCCGCTGGTCCCGACGCGGGTCGCGACCTTACGCCCCTTGAGGCTGGCGGGCTTGCTGGCGTCGACCGGCCCTTCCTTGCGGATCGCGACCTTCATGTCGTGCGTGTAGCGGCTGTAATTGACAAGCACATAAGGCTTGAGGCCCTGGAGCGCCGACAAAACGAACGGCGTATCCGTCGAAGTCGAAAAATCCGCCGAGCCGCCGAGCAAGGCCTGCATCGATTCCCGGCCGGTCGGGAAATCGAACACCGAGAGATCGACGCCGTTGGCTTTCCACGTTTCGAGGGCTTCGGCGAGGAACGTCGTCGCCCAGGTGTAACCGGTGCTGCCGTAAGCCAGAGTCGATTTCTGCAAGCTCTGCGCGCGCGCCGTGCCGGCCATCAACGTGACCGCACCCGCCCCGGCCAGAAACGTCCGGCGGGAGGTTTGGAAAGAACCAGACGACTTGTCCATCGGCTTCACCTCTTCATGAATGGGTTAGAATTGTATGCCGTAAAATGAAGCAATTATCCTGCCAAAAAATCTCATCGCCGCGTTTAAAATCCGGCGTGCGGAACCGCCTGCGAGGCGGCCAAGCGCGAGACGAAGGCCTCAACCTGTCGGCGTAAATGGGGCACGGCGGTCACTTCCCAGAAGCGACCCCGCGTCGGCGGACCAAGCGTCACCAGCCCTTCCGCGCGGCCGCCATCGGCGCGTAGCACCGTGAAATCGGTATCGACGTCGATACCAAGCCGGTAGGTGTCGGGCCGCACCAAGCCTTGAGCGATCAGCGACCGCACAAGCGGTAGTCGACTGCGCGAATAATCGCCTTCGGGGCCGGTGCAATTGATGACCCAATCAACCGGTCGCACTTCGACCGCTTGATGGCCGCGACGGCGCAGGTTGACGCGCACGCCATCGGCGTGAGGCGATAATTCAACGACACGCCCGGCGAGAATTTCCAGGCGCCCTTCCTTGCGCAACGCATCCAGCCGGCGCATGTGTTGCGGCGGTAAGCGATGGCGATACGCGAACCACAAGCTGCGCACATGGCGGATGAAGCGCCGCCGATTGGCGTCGTCCAAGCGCATCCAGATCGCGGATGTATGCACCCGGAACGCTTCGACGACCGAATGCCATCCGATTCCGATTTTAGCCGCGATCGCCACCTCGCGCCGCAGCGCGCGCATGACCGCGCCAATGCCGCGTGCCGCGATATCGGGCGAGAAGAAGTCGGCATAAGGCACCGGCATCGCGTCCTCGAGCGGCAGAACGCCATGGCGCGAAACGGCGGTAATGGCGCCGCCATAACCGCGCGCGAGAAGATCGAGCACCGTATCCACCATGGTGAGGCCGGTGCCGATGACGAGCAGCCGGTCGGCCGGTCCGATGGGCTCCAACGCACCCGGACGCCAGGGATCGTCGATGCAGCGCGCCTGCCCTTGCGGCAAAAACGGCATGGGATCGAGATTGCCCAAACACAGCGCGACGATATCCGCGTCGAGGCGATCGCCATTGGCGAGACGCAGCGAATAACCCTGATCGCCGCGCGCTGCGAGGTCCAGCACTTCGCCGTGAAGGCGCGTCAAACGCCCGGGCGCGTCGCACTCGGCCGCCGCCAGCAAATGCCCGAGATAGGTGCCGTATTGAAAGCGGGCCGCGTATGTGTTGCGGATCGACGCCGCGCTCGACATTCCGGCATTCCGCGCCAACCAATTGGCGAAACCATCGGCATCGGATTCGGTTTCGCCACCCATCATATGCGCCATCACGTTGAGCGTATGATCGGGATTGGGGCTGGCATAAGCGGCACCGCGCCCGAACGCGGCGGCGCGCTCGATTAAGGTGACATCCGCCGGAAGACTTGGCCGCCGGAGGAGATGCACCGCCAGCAATGTGCCGCTTGCGCCGGCACCAATGATCGCAACTCTCAGCCGCTTGCCCGTCGTCATCGCTTACGCGCCTATCGATTTCGGCTCGGCGCATCGAAAGCAAATTCCGTTCCGCCGCGCAGGTCACTAGAATACCCGCTCCAATGGAGTGTGGCATGGATCTGATTTTACGTGGCGCCAATTTGCCGGACGGACGGACGAACATCGATATCGGCATCGACGGCACGCGTATCGTCGCCGTCAATCCGGCGCTCGCGGCAAGAGCGCCGACGGAAATCGACGCGCGCGGTCATCTTGTGACCCCGCCTTTCGTCGATGCGCATTTCCATATGGATTCGACGCTCAGTCTCGGCATGCCGCGCCTCAACCGGTCGGGCACGTTGCTCGAAGGTATCGAGATTTGGGGCGAGTTGAAGCCCACGCTGACCGTCGAGGCGATTCGCGATCGCGCGTTGCGCTATTGCCGCCTTGCGATCGCGCAGGGGATATTGGCGATCCGCAGCCACGTGGATATCTCCGATCTGCGGCTGCTTGCCGTCGAGGCGTTGCTCGACGTTCGCCGGATCGTAAAGCCGTATCTCGATCTGCAGCTGGTCGCATTTCCGCAAGACGGTTTTCTGCGATCGAAGGGCGCGCCGGAGAACCTGAAACGCGCGCTCGATCTCGGCGTCGATGTCGTCGGCGGCATTCCGCATTTCGAACGCACGATGACCGACGGGGCCGCATCGGTCCGGGCCTTGTGCGAGATCGCCGCCGAACGCGGCCTGCGCGTCGATATGCATTGCGACGAGAGCGACGATCCGCTGTCGCGTCATGTCGAGACATTGGCCGCCGAGACCGTCCGCCTCGGCCTGCATGGCCGCGTCACGGGTTCGCATCTGACGTCCATGCATTCGATGGACAATTACTACGTCAGCAAGCTCATCCCGTTGATGGCGGAAGCCAAGCTTTCGGTCGTCGCCAATCCGTTGATCAACATCACCCTCCAAGGCCGGCACGACACCTATCCGAAGCGGCGCGGCATGACGCGCGTGCCCGAGTTGATGGGAGCCGGATTGGTTGTCGCCTTCGGGCACGACTGCGTGATGGACCCCTGGTATCCGCTGGGTCGCGCCGACATGCTGGACGTCGCGCATATGGGGCTGCATGTCGCGCAAATGACGGGGACGGACGCGATGCGAAGCTGTTTCGACGCCGTCACCGTCAAACCCGCGACGATACTGGGCCTCGACGGATACGGCATCGCGCCGGGCTGCAACGCCGATCTCGTGGTCTTGCAAGCGGGCGACCCGGTCGATGCCATCCGCCACCGTCCGCCGCGGCTGCACGTCATTCGGCGCGGCAAGATCGTCGCCCGAAGCGCACCGGCGGTGTCCGAGGTGATCGGCGGCGACGGCTTTGTTCCGTTGGCCGATTGATGCGCGCCGATCTTCGATCACCACACGTCCGCGCCAGAATTTGATCTGCAGGCTGCGAAACGAAAAAAGCCCCGGTGAGAACCAGGGCCTTTATTCGTCGGGGCCGATGGTGGGCGATGTAGGGCTCGAACCTACGACCCGCTGATTAAGAGTTAGTGGGCGGCAACCCAACAGTCTCTGCAAAGTGCTTCTGAACGACGATGTGGCGATATTCTCGCGACATAACAGCAAACGAAAATATTCAATGTGAGGCCATCGAAGCGATATTCGCATGGCCAGCGAATACGGTCAGGGAAATTCGTGATGGAGAGTCCCACCGCCAAATCCCACCGCATTAATCTGCGGCGGGCTAAATCAAGGCTAAGTGGTTGATCCGCTGGTCGGAGCGAGAGGATTCGAACCTCCGGCCCCTAGCTCCCGAAGCTAGTGCTCTACCAGGCTGAGCTACGCTCCGACCGTGCGGGGCCGTCCCTATACCGCCCCTGGCCGCCCTTCGCAAGCGATTGATGGGGCGGGTTTTCCGGCCCCGATTTCGGGCCCGAGAACCGCGCGTTTCCCTCATCTGGGGACTTTGGCACGGGGGTTGCGATATTCTGCCCGCCATGACCGTCGAGACCATCGCCACCCGCCCCGCCCCCGCCGCGATCCGCCAGGCTTTGGCCGAGCCCGCGCGCCGGGGCACGGCCGGCTTCGCCGAATTGCTGGCGACCGCGCGGCGCGAAAGCGGCCTGAAAACCGACGCCAAGAACCCGAATTCCAGCGCCACGGGGCTTTTTCAGTTCACCGAGCAGACTTGGCTGGAGCTCGTGCGCCGCCACGGCGCCAAATACGGCATGGGCGACGCGGCGAAGAAAATCACGAAGGATGCCGCCACGGGCCGGAACGAAGTGCCGAGTGCCGACGACCGGTCGGCAATACTTGCCCTGCGCAAGGACGCCAAACTCGCCGCCGCGATGGCCGGCGAATTGTCGAAGACCAACCGCAACAGTTTGCAAAAGGCGCTGGGCCGCGAGCCGACCTATCAGGAGGTTTACGCGGCGCATTTCCTCGGGGCGACGGGCGCCGTGCGCCTGATCAAGGCCGCCGAAGCCAATCCCGACCAGCCCGCCAATCGCGTGCTGCCGGTCGCCGCCAATGCGAACCGCGCGGTGTTCCACGATCGCGACGCCAAGCGCGCGCGCACGGCGGGCGAAGTGGCGCAACGCCTCGACCTCGACGGCGTCACCGACACGCGCGGGCGCGTGTCGGGGGCCGAGTTCACCGAAGGCATCGTCGTCGCGCGCGGCCGCCGGCCCGAAGCGGCGCCGAACGCGTTGTCGGCGCAGCTTCAGGCCCAGCTCGCGGCGAACGAGGGCTAAGACCCGATCTCGCCGCCGTCGATCTTCTCGACCGCGATTACCGACGGGCGCGGCGGCCAATCGTCGCGAAAATCCGGCCAACGCGTCGATGGGTTCTCGTAATTCGAGCCGCGCGCCTCGCCCGGATGCTGGATGGCGAGGAACAGCGTCTTGCCGTCGGGCGTGAAACACGGCCCGCAGACTTCTGCCCCCGACGGCGCCCCGTAGATGCGCTTGGTCACGGCGCGCCCCGGCCCCTCGGTATCGGTGCCGAACAAGCCGTCGGCCCGTGCGGGCGAGGCTTGCGTGGGCATGCCGTCGGTCGAGATCCACATGCGCCCCTTCGGGTCGAAGGCGACGTTGTCGGGTGCGGCGAGCCAACCGTTCGGCCCCACGCCCGCACCGTATTTGGCGCCCGACGCCGGATCGGCGGGATCCCCGCCCATCAGGAAAATATCCCAGCGGAACACATCGGCGGCGTGATCGGCTTTCGCCCCGCGCCCGCCGGGCGGGATCATCTCGACGACATGGCCCGTGCGGCTGCCCACGCGCGGATTGGCGGGGTTCACGCGCGTGCGCGCCTCCGCCGCATCCGCCGCCGCGCGGCGTTCGTTATAGGTGCACATCACATAGGTGCGGCCCGTCACCGGATTGGTCTCGACGTCCTCCGGGCGATCCATCGGCGTGGCGCCGACCAGATCGGCTGCACGGCGCGCTTCGATCAACACGTCAGCCTGGCTGTCGAAACCATTCGCGGCGGTGAGCGGCCCTTGCCCGTGGACGAGCGGCAGCCAGCGCAACGAACCATCCGCGTCGAACCGCGCGACGGACAATGTGCCCTCGTCGAGCAGATCGCGATTGGCGCGGCGGTCCTTCGGATCGAACTTGCCCGACGAGACGAAACGATAGACGTACTCGAAACGCTCGTCGTCGCCGGAATAAACCGCCACACGCCCGTCCGGACACACGACGCACGTCGCCCCCTCGTGTTTGAAGCGGCCCAGCGCGGTGCGCTTCACCGGCGAGGATTTCGGATCGTAGGGATCGTATTCGACGACCCAGCCGTAACGGTTGGGCTCGTTCGGGTTCTTTTCGACGTTGAAGCGCTCGAAGTAATTCGCCCAGGGTGCCCCCTGATAGGCCTGCACGCCGTAACGGCGATGATTTCGCGCTTCGGGCGTTTTGGCCGCATCGCCGCCGAAATAGCCGTTGAAGTTCTCCTCGCCCGACAACACCGTGCCCCACGGCGTCACGCCGCCCGCGCAATTATTCAGTGTGCCGACGACCAGCGTGCCGGTGCGATCCTCGTTGGAGCGCAAGCGCGGATGCCCCGCCGCCGGGCCCGAGACATGGAACATCTCGCCCGAACCCGACAGGCGGCGATTGAACTTGCTATCGCGCACGAAGCGCCATTGGCCGTCGATCTTCGCGATCTCGATGACCGACAAGCCGTGCGCGGCCATCTCGACTTCGCATTGCTCTTTGGTCTGGTTGCCGCGCTCGCCGATATTCGGGAACATCAAGTTCCCGTTGCAGTACTCATGGTTCACATGCAGCAAGCCGCGCGTCGAACTGCGCGAACCGTAGGGCAGCGGGAAGAACGCCATGAAATCGTTGTTGTAGCCGAATTGGCGTTCTTGCTTGGCGCCGCTCTGCGCGCGCGGATCGAAAGCGGGCGCGTCCGCGAAGAGCGGATCGCCCCATTTGATGACGAAGCTGCGCTTGTAGCCGGGGGCGACGCGATCTTGCGCATTCATCACGCTGTCGGCGTCGGCGAATTTCAACGACGAGCGCCCGGCTTGCGCCTGCGCGTCCTCGGGCAGCGCTGCGACTAGCCCCGCAGCGGCGGCGCCACCGAGCAACGCGCGCCGGCTCAAGCGTTCTTGCGCGATGTCGCCGAACACGCGGCCCATCGGGCGCGCGATGCCAATCGATTCCGGATCGTCTTCGAATTCCGCCATTTTCCCCTCCCCCGGATTTATATGACGGAAATATTACGATCCGGACTTGGCGAATGGCGAGTCCTGTTTTAGGGACGCTTAGCGGGCGGCTTGGGGCACGAATTTGTCGGCGCGGGACTTGGCTTCGGCAAGCTGCGCCGCGCTCAAATTCGCGCTCAAATTATCGCGCGCGACCGCAGCCCCCGGAACATTGCGTGCGGCGGCGAGAATGTACCAAGCATAGGCGGCGACCGGATCGGCTTCGCCTCCCCGCCCGCTCGCCAGCAATCCCGCCAGCACGAACATGGCGCCCGCATGGTTCTGCGCGGCGGCTTTTTCGAGATAGATCACGGCGGCCTTATCGTTCCGCATCGGGCTGCCGCGCTCGCTCAGCAGCGAGCCAACGGTGAACTGGGCCTCGGCGTGGCCTTTTTCCACTGCCAACCGAATAAAGCGATCGGATTCTTTGCGATCGATGACGACATAGTGACCGAGCGAATAGGCGATGCTGAGTTGAATCGCCGCCGTCGCAGCCTGATGGCCGTTCCCCTCCGCCACTGCGCGCAGCCGCGTGACCGATTGATCCATCGCCGGCCTTGCCAGCCAGGTCGCGCCGCTGGCAGGGGAGCCAAGATCCATCTGCTCTGCCAGAATCCGACGCACCGCGACCAAGGCTTCCAGATGCGGCATGCCAGGTCGGATTGACGGATGGTAAAGCAGGCGCAGAGTCGTTTTATCGATTTCGGTGAAATCGGCGAAGTCAGGTTGCGTATCGTTCATGACCGAGTGAAGGTTGTGCGGATGCGCTGGAATGCCGAAACCATGCAGAATTTCATGCGATGCGCAGCGCGCAAAATCGCGCGTCCCCACGCTCAATCGAAGCTCGACATGCAGGATCATCCCGTTGGAATGCCGGATGTCGCTGGCATGTCGAACGCGGCTGGCTTTTCGAATGCGCCATGTGCGCCAAGAACTCGGAGAAGCCACGAGGCATCCGTTGCCCTGTGACGCCAATGGCCCTTGGTCTTTGGTGCGGAACTCGATTCTGAAATTCTCGCCGCTGCCCTCGCCGTCTTGGACGGAGACCGAGAGGTTCGCGAGTGCCGCCGCTTCGTTCAAATATTTGAGGACGACCGCTCGCTCGCTTGACGATGAAACTCCTACGAGACGAACGCGCAACGCTTGGTTCCAGCGCACGATGCCGCCGGTCGGCTCAAGCGCGCCGGAGGTCACGTCCGAACTATCGCGCCACAGCGTCATCTGTTCGAATACGCCAAGCGACGTCGATAGGCTGGTTTCGTCGGCGCGCGCGGGCACCACGCCCAAAACCAGCGCGGCCAGCAACGCCATCAAAACCCGCATATGCCTTCCCCGGATCTATTTCGGGGAAGGCTAAACGGATAGGTGAGCGACGTAAAGCCCGATCAACTCTTGGTGCGTGGGGCTTACGAAGCGCTCCAGGGCAGCGAATAGGTCTTCACATTGGTGAAGCACTTCATCGCTTCGACGACGCCTTCCTTGTGGCCGAGGCCCGAATCCTTGATGCCGCCGAAGGGCGACATTTCGATGCGATAGCCCGGCACTTCCCAGATATTCACGGTGCCGACATTCAGTTCCTTGATGAAGCGGTTGATGTGGTCGAGGCGCCACGTGCACACGCCCGACGACAGACCGTACTTCGTCGAGTTCGACACGCGGATCGCGTCGTCGATATCCTTGACGCGCACGACCGGGATCACGGGCCCGAACGTCTCCTCGCGCACCAACTCGCAATCGTAAGGCACATTGTCGACGACCGTCGGCGGATACAAAGCACCCTGACGGTTGTTGCCGTGCAGCAGCTTCGCGCCGAGGCCCACCGCGTCGATCACGCGCTTTTCGAAGCTTTGCGCCGCGCGCTCGTGGATCACCGTGCCGATATCGGTTTCGGGGTCCATCGGGTCGCCGGATTTGAGCTTCTTGGCGTGGACCATGATGCGCTCGACCAGCTTGTCCGCGATGCTGTCGACCGCGAGGATGCGCTTCACGGCCGTGCAGCGCTGGCCCGAATTCTTGGTCGCCCCCGCGACGGCGAGTTCGGCGGCCTTATCCGGATCGGCATCGTCGAGCACGATCAGCGGATCGTTGCCGCCGAGTTCGAGCACCACGCGCCGATACCCGGCCTTCTGCGCGATCATCTTGCCGACCGCAACCGAGCCCGTGAACGTCACGAGATCGATATTCGGATCGGTGATCATCGCGTCGCCCAGATCGCTGGGCGAACCCGTCACGACCGACAACATTTCGGGCGGCAAGCCCGCTTCGTAGAGAATGTCGGCGAGTGCGAGTGCCGTCAGCGGCGTCAATTCGGTCGGCTTCAGCACCACGCGGTTATTGGTCGCGATCGCGGGCGCGATCTTGTGCGAGACCATGTTGAGCGGGTGGTTGAACGGCGTGATCGCCGAGATGACGCCCTGCAACGGCTCGCGCAGCGTATGGATGCGGCGCGCCTTGCCGTGCGGGGTGATGTCGCAGGCGAACGTCTCGGCGTCCTCCCGGATCGCGAGCTGGCCCGACAGCGTATAGACGTCGTAGGCGCGGCCCACTTCGTAATACGAATCCTTCAGGCTCAAACCGCTTTCGGCGGTGATGATGCGCGCGAGCATCTCCTTGCGCGACGCGATCAACTCGCCCGCCTTCATCAGGATCTTCTGGCGGTCGTAGCGCGTGAGCTTCGACTTGAACGCCGCCCCGATCTTGAACGCCTCGGCGACCTGCGCCGCGCTGGCGCGCGGCACCGTGCCGACGACCGCACCGGTATAGGGATCGAACACGTCGAGCGTGCCCAGATCGCCCGCGACCTTCTTGCCGGCGATGCGCAAGGATTCCGCGCGGAATTCGATGCGGGGAAATTTCACGGGGGCGTTCATGCGGGCACCTTTTCGGCGACACGGTTGAAGGCGAAGTCGAACGCGTCGAAATTGCGGTAGGTCCGCCCGGCTTCGACCGTCAGCTTGCGATTGGCGATCAGCGGCACGTTCTGTTCGGACACGCCGCCATGCGAGCGCAGCGGCTCCTTGAGGCCCGAAAGATCGTGGCGCTCGACGCTGGTGCCGACCGTGACGTGCTTGGACGACACGACGACCAGCTCGCCCAAACGATCCGGCGGCAATTGGAACTTCGCCGCCGCCTCGTCCTTGGTCAGCACGGTCTCGATGCCCTTGATCGCCGCGATATGGCGCGCCACGGCGGCCTTATCGGCATTCGCGGGCAGATAGACGACGGCATAGGAGCCGAGCGCGCCGTGATGCACGACATAGGGGTCGGTGATCGGCAGGATGACCCGTGCGGCCGCTTTGCCCAGCAGATCGTCGAGCGCGTCCTGCAAATAGACGACGACGGGCTTGCCGTCCGCGCCGTGCTTGGCGTTCATGCCGTGATCGGCGGTGACGACGATCGTCGCCCCCATCGCATCGAGACGCGCGAGATAGGAATCCATCATCGCGTAGAAATCGTCGGCGACCGGCGTGCCGGGCGCGTGCTTGTGCTGGATGTAGTCCGTCGTCGACAGATACATGACGTCGGGGCGCATCGTTTCCATCAGCTTGACGCCGGCGGCGAACACGAATTCCGACAGGCCGGCCGAATAGACGTCCGGCACCCCCATGCCGACGAAGGCATTCACACCCTCGATGCCGTTTTCGGCGATATTCGCCTTGTCGGATTTCTCCGACGAGAAGCACACCGCCTTGCCCGGCGCCATTTTGACGCCGTGGCCGAGCAGCGCGCGCAGCTTGTCCTTCGCCGTGACGATGGCGAGCGTCTTGCCGAGTTCCTGCAGCTTCTGGAACAGCGTGGGCGCCCGCAGGAATTTGGGATCATTCATCATAACTTCCTTGCCCGTTTCCGGATCGAGGAAGTAATTGCCCGAAATCCCGTGCACGGCGGGCGGTGCCCCCGTGACGATCGACAGGTTGTTCGGGTTGGTGAAGCTCGGCACCACGCAATGGCCGATCAACGACGTGCCGTTTTCGAAGCAACGCTTGAAAAAGGGCGCGCGGCCCTTCGCGATCGTCGCTTCGATATAGCCGGGTTCCGAGCCGTCGACGCAAACGACGACCACCGGATTCGAGGGCAGCGCGTAAGCGCGGCCGTTGACGTCCATCTTACCCATGTCAGCTCCTTATTCGGCCGCCTGCGATTGCGCCGGCGCGCCGCTCGCCACACCCATTTCGGCGAGCGTGGCCGCGATCGCCGCGAGCACGCCCTTGATCTGGCTTTCGTCGATCCGGCCGATGCAGCCGATGCGGAAGGAATCCGCCACCGTCAGCTTGCCCGGATAGATCACGTAGCCCTGATCCTTCAGGCGATCATAGAAGCGCTGGAAGACAAATTTGTTATCGGCGGGCATGCGCACGGTCACGATGATCGGCGCCTGCACCGCGTCGGGCAGCAGCGTGACGAAGCCCATTTTGCGCAAGCCTTCGACCAGCACGCGGCAATTATTGGCGTAACGCTTGCCCCGGCCGGCCACGCCGCCTTCGGCCGCGTGTTCGTCCAGCGCTTTGGCCAGCGACATGATGGTGTGGATCGGCGGCGTGAAACGCCACTGGCCCGTCCGCTCGAAACCCTGCCATTGGTCGTGCAGGTCGAGCACCAACGTCGTCGCGTTGCCCTTGGTTTCGGCCAGCGCCGCCTTGTCGCAAACGACGAAGCCGAGGCCCGGCACGCCTTCGAGATTCTTGTTCGACGATGCGGCCAGCGCGTCGTAGCGGCAGGTCTTGGCGAGCGGCAGCGCGCCGAAGGCGCTCATCGCGTCGACCAGCAAACGGCGGCCATGCTTGGCGGTGACATCCGCCAGCGCGTCGATGGGGTTGAGCACGCCCGACGTCGTTTCGCATTGGACCGCGAACACATGGGTGATCGCCTTGTCCTTGGCGAGGGCCGCGTCCAGCGCCGCCGGATCGATCGGCTTGTCTTCCGGGAAGTCGATCGTGACGACCGCACGGCCGGCGATTTCCGCGATGCGCTTGGCGCGCACGCAATAAGCACCGTTGTTGCAGATCAGCATTTTGCCGGTCTTCGGCACGAAGCTGGTGATCATCGCTTCGACCGCGAACGTGCCCGAGCCTTGCACCGGCACCGTCACGTGGCTGTCGGCGCGCTCGGCGATTTCCGCGATCCGGCGCAGCACGCCCTTGTTGGCTTCGAGGAACACCGCGTCGCGGCTGCCCCAATCGTGCAGCATCGCTTCCTTGACCGCTTTGGACGTCGTCAGCGGGCCGGGGGTGAGCAGCAGCTTGTCGCCGGTTTGCGAAAGACCTTGAGGCACGTTGGACATGGATTCCCTCCGAAAGACCGGCGGAGCATGGCCTTGCCCTATCCATAGGTCCAATACATAATAACAATGTTTCAAATCGGAATTATCTATAGATGAACCCCATCTTGCTGCGCGCCTTTTGGCTGGTCGCCAAGGAAGGCGGATTCAGCCGCGCCGCCCGCAAGGCGCGCGTCAGCCAGCCCACCTTGTCGGCGCAGGTGAAGGCGCTGGAGCAGCGCTATGCGACACCGTTGTTCGTGCGCCAGGGCCGCGCGATCCGCCTGACCCAAGCCGGGCGGCGCTTGCTCGACGTGGCCGAGCGCTACATGGCGCTGGCTGACGAAGCCGAGGCGGCGATCCAGGGTGCTTCGGGCGGCGCGCGCGTGTTCTTGAACGTCGCGGCGGACGGGCCCGGCCCCGCCTTGGCGGTGCTGAAATCCTGGCGCGCCACCCTGCCCGATCTCGGCTTCGCGCTGGCGATCGGCAATTCGGAAGAAGTGGCACGCAAGCTTTTGACCTACGAGGCCGATGTCGGGATTTTGGCCAAAGCCATCGCCGATCCGCGTTTGACGCTGGAACCGTTGAAGCGCGACCGCTTGGTCGCTTTCGTGCCCATCACCGATCCGCGCGCCAAGCGCAAACGCCTGCGCTTGGCCGATGTGGCCGCCGGGCCGGTGATCTTGCGCGAACGCGGCTCGGTAACGCGCGAGCGTTTCGAGACCGGGCTTGCCGCTGCCAGGCTGCAACTCGGCCCCGCCGTCGAGGTCGCCACGCGCGAAGGGGTGGCCGAGGCGGTCGCCGCCGGATTCGGCATCGGGCTGGTTTTCGAGTCCGAACTCGCCCCCGATCCGCGCTTCGCCAAGCTGGCGTTTTCCGACGCGGAACTGGACGTGGGCGAGTATCTCGCCTGCCTTGCCGAGCGCCGCCGCCAGCCCGCCATCGACGGATTTTTCGCGGTGGCGGCCGAACTATTCGGCCGGAATTGACTCAAATCATTTCTTCCGGCGCCGGGCGGGCGTAATCGGGAGGCATGTTGTCCCCCGAAGCCCTGACTTTGGCCGAGGCCAAAGTTCCCCGCTATACGAGCTATCCGACCGCGCCGCATTTCTCGCCCGCGATCGGCCCGGCCCATGCCGGCCGCTGGATGGAAACGATCGACGACACGCAAGCCGTGTCGATCTATATCCACGTGCCGTTCTGCGAAAAGCTGTGCTGGTATTGCGGCTGCAACACCTCGATCGCGTCGAAATACGGGCCGGTCCATCATTATTTCGAAACGCTGCTGCAGGAAATCGCGCTGGCGCGCCGCGCGATCGGCCGCAAGCTGCGCGCGGGCCATGTGCATCTGGGCGGCGGCACGCCCAACGCCTTGAACGCCGCCGATCTCGCCGCCCTCGCGCGGGTGTTGCGCGACTCCTTCCGTTTCGATTCCGATACGCGTTTCGAGATCGAGATCGATCCGCGCACGCTGGACGATGCGCAGATCGCCGCGTTGAAGGAAGCGGGCATCACGCGCGTCAATCTCGGCATCCAGGATTTCGACGCCCGCGTGCAAAGCGCGATCAACCGCGTGCAGAGCTTCGAGCTGGTCGCGGAGAAGCTCGCCAAATTGCGCGCGGCCGGAATCGCGAACACCGGCATGGATCTGATCTACGGCCTGCCCCACCAATCCGCCGAAACGATCGAAGCGACGATCGACCAGTCGGCGGAGCTGGGGGCCGAACGCATCGCGCTGTTCGGCTACGCGCATGTGCCGTGGATGAAGCCGCATCAGAAATTGCTCGAGCCCGAAGGCCTGCCCGGCATGCGCGAGCGGATGGCGCTGGTCGAGGCCGCGCATAAGCGCCTGGCCGCGCGCGGCTACACGCGCATCGGGATCGATCATTTCGCCTATCCCGACGACGAGATGGCGCGCGCCCAGCGCGAAGGCCGGTTGCGGCGCAATTTCCAGGGCTATACGACCGATATGGCCGACGCGCTGATCGGCTTCGGCCCGTCGGCGATTTCCGCCTACGCGCAAGGCTACGCGCAGAACCATACGCGCCTCGACCATTGGCGCGAGGCTGTGGAACGCGGGCTGATCCCCGTCGTGCGCGGCATTCAGATCACCGACGAGGACCGCCTGCGCCGCGCGGTCATCGAACGGCTGATGTGCGATATGGAAGTCGATCTCGACGCGGTTTGCCGCGCGCATGGCGCGGCGAGCCACGCGCTCGACCATTTCCGCGACGAACTCGGGCGCCTCGACTTCATGGTGCGCGGCGGGCTTGTCACGATCGACGGCACAAGATTGCGGATCCCCGAGGCCGCGCAGAATTTCGTGCGCGTGGTCGCGTCGGCGTTCGATCAATATCTGGATAACAGCAAGGCGAAGCATTCGGTTGCCGTGTAGCGGGCCTGCGGCGCATGATGGCGTGATCTTCAGCCAGGACACGCATATCATGACCCGCGAAGCCGCCATTGCCGCCGCCGAAACCTATTTCGACCAGGGCGGCTTCAAGACCGATCTCGCGCGGCGCGTCGCGTTCAAGACCGAAAGCCAGAACCCGGATCGCGCGGCGGAATTGGCGCGCTATCTGGAAGCCGAGATGGTGCCCACGCTATCGAAGCTTGGCTTCGAATGCCGGATTCTGACGCACGCCAAAGCCAAGGGCCCGTTCCTGTTGGCGAGCCGCATCGAAGACCCGTCTCTGCCCACCGTGTTCGGTTACGGCCATGGCGACGTGATCCGCGGCCTGGAAGATCAATGGCGCGCAGGATTGTCGCCCTGGGAATTGAAGGACGAAGGCGATCGCTGGTACGGGCGCGGGACGGCCGACAACAAGGGCCAGCATTCGATCAATATCGGCGCGCTGGCCGCCGTGCTGGCGACGCGCGGCAAGCTCGGCTTCAACGCCAAATATCTGATCGAGATGGGCGAGGAAACCGGCTCGCCGGGCTTGCGCGAAGTGTGCGAGGACAACAAGGCGCTGTTCGCCGCCGATATGCTGCTGGCGTCGGACGGGCCGCGTTTGCGCGCCGAGCGCCCGACGATCTTCCTGGGCTCGCGCGGCGCCTTCAATTTCGACATCTGGATCGACGCGCGCGAAGGCGGCCATCATTCCGGCAATTGGGGCGGGCTTATCTCCAATCCCGGTTTGCAGCTCGCCCATGCGATTTCGACCATCGCGGGGCCCACCGGCCAGATCCGCATCCCCGAATGGGTGCCGAACGAATTGCCCGATTCCGTTCGCCGCGCGCTGGCCGATTGCGAGGTCGATGGCGGCGAAGACGGCCCGGCGATCGAAGAATGGTGGGGCGAACCGGGCCTGACGCCGTCGGAGCGCGTGTTCGGCTGGTGCTCGTTCGAAGTGCTGGCCTACGAGACCGGCAATCCGCGCAACCCGGTGAACGCCATTCCGCCGCGCGCCTGGGCGCGCTGCCAATTGCGCTTCGTCGTCGGCATCGACCCGCACGGGATTTTGCCGGCGTTGCGCCGGCATCTGGATCGCCACGGTTTCCCGTTCGTGAAGATCGCCTCGGCGCGCGACGTGTTGTTCGCCGCCACGCGGCTCGACCCCGATCACCCGTGGGTGAAGTTCGCGGTCGATTCCATGCGGCGCACCAGCAACAAGAAGCCGGCGATCCTACCCAATCTCGGCGGGTCGCTGCCCAACGACGTGTTCAGCGATACGCTGGGCCTGTCGACGGTCTGGGTTCCGCATTCCTATCCGGCCTGTTCGCAACACGCGCCGAACGAGCACATCCTGCCGGAGGTCGCGCGCGAAGGACTGCGCTTGATGGCTGGGCTTTACTGGGATTTGGGCGAAGGCGAAGCCCGGAGGATCGCCCAGACGGCAAAAATCAAAGTCTAATCAGTATATTAGGCGATTTCTTGCCGTCTTCACCGATAATTAGTAAATTTGGTTCAAATTTTATGGGTATTGGAGTTATCCCATGAAGAGCCCGGCCACCCTGCTGACCGTTTCCTTGCTCGCCGTCGCGCTTGGCGCATGCGGCGAAACGACGGCGTTTCACGGCAACCCGCCGCTGTCGAACGCGCCGAACAAGGTGACGACCTATCTGAAGCCTTATGGCGAGGCGTTCAACACGATCGTCGGCCCGGGCGTGATCATGACGACCGCGATCGTCGGACCGCATTTCATGCCCGGCGCTTGCGACGGGTTGTGGACCACGGGCGACCGCAAGATCATCTGCGATCTGCGCGAGCGCTACATGGACGAGCCCAAGGAAGCCAAGCCCGATCCCAACGCGAAATTCGCCTGCGTGCGCACGCTGGGCGGCGGCACCGAGTGCAACCAGATCGCCGAATAATCGGCGTTCCTTTCCCTTATTTCTTCGCTTCCGGCTTCGGCACGCGCGACGGCGACACGTAGACGCTGCCTTCCAGCGGCTTGCCGGGCCCGGCGTGAAAGACGTTCGGGTTGCGCGCGTTGAGCTTGTCGGCGTCCGGATTGGCCTTGGGCGGCGTCGAATTGGGGCGCGTATCTTCGGCCCAGGCGGGCGCCGAGGCGAGCAGCAGCGCGGTCGCGATAACAAAAAGATGTCGCATCGGTTCCTCTCCGACCCTCGTTAGGGTATGTGGTGACTATACCACATCGCGCAAGGGAGCGCCCGGGGTTGGACGTCGATCGGCTTATCGCGGAATACGGGGCGCTGGTGTATGCCGCGACGTTTCTGTGGACCTTCTTCGAAGGCGAGACTTTCGTGATCTTCGCGGGTGCGGCCGCCCAGCAGGAGAAGATCGCCTTCCTGCCGCTGCTGCTGGCCGCCTGGTTCGGCAGCTTCTGCGGCGATCAGTTGTGGTTCTGGCTCGGCCGGACCTACGGCGTGAAATTGCTCGCCCGCCGCCCCGCTTGGAAGCCGGGCGTGGAGCGCGCCATGGGCTGGCTCGAGCGCTACGACACCTGGTTCATCCTGACCTTCCGCTTCATCTACGGCGTGCGCAATTTCGCGTCCTTCGCGATGGGCCTGGCGCGCATCAATCCGTTTCGCTTCGCGGTGCTGAATTTCATCGCCGCTTTCGTCTGGGCGATTCTGTTCGCGGGCGGGGGCTATCTGTTCGGCCACGCGCTGGAAACGGCGTTCGGCGAGCTCGCCTCCCATTTCCAATTCGCGATGCTCGGCGCCTTCGTGCTGGCGATCGCGATTTTGCTGTGGGTCAACCGGCGGCGATAGATTTCGGCGGGACGAGCGCCAGGAACAGTGCCGCCAGGATCGCGGCCATCGCCGCGTAGTCGAGCGCCGCGAAACGTTCGCCCGTCAGCCACGCCGACGACGCCACACCCACGACCGGCACCGCCAGCAAGCCGAGTGCCGCGACCGGTGCGGGCATGATGTCCAGCGCCCGGAACCACGCCCAATGGCAATAGATCATCGGCACGGTGGCCGCGTAGCCGAAGCCGAGCCAGCCCTGCAGCGTCAAACCGCCCGCCGGCCATAGACCGCCGGGCAGATCGAACCAGAGCAATCCCGCGATCACCGGCAGGCCGCCGAACGTCAATTGCCACGCGGTGGACGCCACCACCGGCATCGGGAACTTCGCCTGCTTGGTATAGACGGTGCCCGCCGCCCAGCCGGTCGCCGCCGACAGCATCAGCGCCAAGCCGATCGGCCGGTCGATCAGCCCCGCGAAAGCGGGCCAGGCCAGCAGCAGCAGCCCCGCGGCGCCGAAAGCCAGCGCCAATGCGCGGCGCCGGTCGAAGACTTCGCCCAGGAACAACGCGCCGAACAGCGACACCCACATCGGCATGGTGAAGGCGATCAGCGCCGCGCGTCCCGCTTCGACATGCTGCAAGCCATAGGCGGTGGAGACGTGCCAGATGGTGACGTTCAAAAATCCGGCGAGCGCCAATTGCCCCAGCCGTCCTTGCGGGATCCGGCAATCCAGGCGCAAACGCGCCGCGATGGCGAACAGGCCCGCGGCGCCGATATAGACGCACAGCACGCGGAATACCCAAGGCGGGAGTTCGAGCACCGCGAACTTCATCGCCGGCCAATTGACGCCCCAGAAAAACGCGAGCGTCAAAAGCAGCCAGAAGCCTTCGCGGGAGAGCGTGCGGTTCAACCGGCCTTGCCGATCTCGAAGACGAACACGCCATCGGCCTCGGACGACGATTTGAGGACGTTGCCCGTCGTCTTGCAGAACGCCTCGAAATCCTTCACGGCACCGGGATCGGTCGCGAAGACTTTGAGCGTGGCGCCCGCGGGCAGGCCTGCCATCGCTTTTTTGACCCGCAGCACGGGCAAGGGACAATTCAGCCCTTTGACATCGAGTTCGGTCGTGGACATGGGGCGTGACATTACGGCTTTGAAGCGGCGGGCTTCAAGCGATAGATTGCCCGCCCCATGCAGGACCTTCCGATACATCTTGTCGTCGCAATCGCCGGGCTGGCCGCCGGGACGGCGTTCGGCGCTTTGGCCCAGCGCACGAATTTCTGCACCATGGGCGCCATTTCCGATGCCCTGGTGATGGACGACACGCGCCGCCTGCGCGCGTGGGTCGCCGCCATCGGTATCGCGATGCTGGGCGCCAACGCGTTGCATGCGGCGGGCGCCATCGATCTGCGCGGATCGATCTACCTCGCCCCCAATCTCGGCTGGCTCGGCGCGATTTTCGGCGGCGCCTTGTTCGGCTTCGGCATGGTGTTGGCGGGCGGCTGCGGCCAGCGCAACCTGGTCCGCGCCGGGGCGGGCAATTTGAAAAGCCTCGTGGTGCTGTTGATCACCGGCATCGCCGCGTACACGGCGCTGCGCGGCATCGTGGGCTATGTGCGCGTCAATACGTGGGAACGCCTCAATCTCGATCTGCGCGCGCTGGGCTTCGCCGATCAAAGCCTGCCGACATTGATCGGCATCGACCGGCCGATCCTCGCCGCCCTGCTGGGTGCCGCTTTGTTGTTCTGGTGCTTCAAAGATCGCGCGTTCCGCGCCAGCCCACGCGACGTGATCGCGGGCCTGGGTGTGGGCGCGCTGATCGTGCTGGGTTGGGCGATTACCGGCGTGCTGGGCAAGGACGATTTCGATCCCACGCCGCTTGCTTCGTTCACTTTCGTCGCCCCCGTCGGCGACACGCTGTTCTATGCGATGTTCTGGACGGGGACGAAGATCAATTTCGGCGTGTCGACGGTGATCGGCATGTTGATCGGCGCGGCGATCGCGGCCAAGGCGGCGGGCGAATGGCGCTTGGAAAGCTTCCGCGACGCGAACGATTTCCTGCGCAACGCGGGCGGCGCCATTTTGATGGGGATCGGCGGCGTCAGCGCCTTGGGCTGCACCGTGGGCCAGGGCATCACCGGCCTGTCCACGCTCGCCATCGGCTCGTTCCTCGCTGTCGCGGGCATCGCGTTGGGCGCGATCCTGGCGCTCAAATATCTCGAAGAAGGTTCGTTCGGGGCGGCGATCAAAGCGCTGTTCGCGCGTGGCTGAGCCCAGCGACAACAAATCGCCGCGCTTTCCCGTCGCGATGAAAGGCGTCGTCACGATCGACGGGCGCGTGTGCCTGTTGTTCAACGAACGCGACGAATGGGAATTGCCCGGCGGCAAGCTGGAGCCGGGCGAAAACCCGCAAGAATGCCTTGCGCGCGAAATCGACGAGGAGCTCGGGCTGAAAGCACTGCCCGAACGCATTCTCGATTCCTGGCTTTATCGCATCGCACCGGGCGTCGAGGTCGTGATCGTGACCTATGCGTGTGCGCCGCTGACGGGCGTCAGCCCGCGCATCAGTCACGAGCACAAGAAATTGGAATTATTCGCGCCCGAGGAAATCGACGCGCTGAATATGCCCGACGGCTACAAGGCGTCGATCAGAGCTTTTTTCCGCCCAGCGCGCTGAGCATTTCGAGCTGCGCGCCCATCAGATTGCGCATTGCCGCGTCGGGCTCCAGCATCGCCGCCAAGCGCCGCGCGGTCGCACCGCAGCCGCGCTTGCACGCTGGCGTCGCTTCATCGAGTTGTTCGCGGCATTCGCGGGTGCAGGTCATCGGGGGGCTCCAGTCCCGGCGATCGTAAGCGATTGCCGGTGATGCCATTCTGGACGAAACGCCGCAGGGCGCATTGATCTGGATCAAGCGCCGGTTTCTGTTAGATTCCCGATAGATGAGTTCGATCCTGCAAGCCATCGGCGACGGTTCGGGCGGCGCCCTGGGGGCTGCGATGCTGCCCTTGTGGCCGGCCTTGATCGCCTGGGGTGTCGCCCTCGTGCGCAACGAATGGGGCGATGCGGATGGCGCCCCGCCGGGCGCGATCGCGCGGCTTGCCGCTTCGGTCGCGTTCTTCGCCTTGGCTTTCGGATGGAGCTTCGCCGCGCTGAACGCCGGCGACGGCGTGCTGATCCGCAAAGCGCATGCCTTCACGCTGCTGGCCGGCGCCATCATCGTTGCGTACGGAATGCACGCGCTGGGCGCCGCCCCCATTCCGGGCTTGCGCCGGGCGGCGCGGGCACCCGTCTGGCGCGTCCCGGCAAATTTTGTCGCGGCGATTTGCGCGGGCTTCGCGCTCGCCTTCGGCTGGACGCCGATTCCGGGACCGGGCCTTGCCGCCGCCGCGGCCGCGCCGGGCCTAGCGCTTGCAACTTACGGCGTTTTTTTGAGCTGGCCCGCCTGGGTCACCGGCGCCATCGCCTATGTCATTCTGACGCGACATGCACCACCGGGGCCGGCCGCTTTCCATCGCCTGGAGGCCGTCTCAGGGCTGGTTTTGATCGCGACGGGCGTATTGATTGCGGCGGGATTTCTTGCGGAATTTGGCTTTTATCTCGATGAGCGTCTCGCCTTCCTGACACATTTCGGCTAAAGCGGTTTTAAGTCTGGTCTCAGGACCGGTACATACAATGAGCCGCATGTCCGCCATCGCCAAAGCGCTTCCGTCCATTCGCCGCTTCGATCCCGGCGCCGACCTGCCCGAGCCGCTCGCGCAGTTCGTGTGGGCGTGGGAAGGTGCGCGCGGTGCGACCGACGCCATTCCCGAACGCGCTTCGTTCAGCCTGCTGCGTCTGCCGGGCAATGGCGCGCAAGCGGGCTTCGTGCTTGTCCCCTTCACGCAAGCGGGCGCCGATCTTTATCGCTGGCGGGTCGTCGGCAACATGGTCAAGGAAACCTTGGGCGCGACGGAAGACGCCGCCATCGCCCTCTCCGATCCGATCGCGCAAGCCGCCCTCGAATCGCTGCTCACCGTCACGCCGATGCAGGTCGCGGATGAAGGCAATGGCTGGACCGCGATGCTGGCGCCGCTCGCCAGCGCCGATGGCCACGTCATCGTCGGCATCGTCGCCTAAGTTCGAGCCCAACAGGGCGGCGTCAAAATCCGCTAAATTACCTCTTTAGATAAAACGCGTTGCCGGGGCCGTGCGGGCCCCGCAAATAGTCCCCGTCACTTGCCAGACGGCCGGGGATGCGGCCAAACTCGCGCCCAATCGCCGCCAAAACGAAATCCCCGCTCGGGGGCTCGAACGAAAAGGGAGTCACATGCGTTCCGTCATCCCCCCAACCCTTGCCATCGCCGCATTCGCGGCCAGCTTGCTCGCGGGCTTCGCCGCGAATGCCCAGCAAGCCGCGCCCATTCCCGGCAGCGTGCTCGCCGCGACCTGCTCGGGCTGCCACGGCCCCGCCGGGCGCAGCGTCGCCGAGATTCCGCCGATCAACGGCCGGACGGAGCAGCAGCTTCTGTCCGCCATGCTCGATTTCAAGAACGACCGCCGGCCGGCGACGGTGATGAACCGCCACGCCAAGGGCTTCAGCGACGACGAGCTCGCCGCCATCGCCCGCGAAATTTCGGCCAATTGGCGCTAACGGGGAGATGACGCAAATGACCCGCACGAAACTCTCGCGCCGCACCTTTACGGGCGCGCTGCTCGCCACCTCCGCGCTGTCGGCTTGCGCCGTGCAGACCGCCCCCGCCAAGGCCCATGTCGTCGTAATTGGCGGCGGCTTCGGCGGTGCGACGGCCGCCAAGTTCATCCGCCTGGAAGATCCCGGCATCGCGGTCACGCTGATCGAACCGAAATCCGAATTCGTGACCTGCCCGTTCTCCAACTACGTCATCGCCGGGTTCAAGCAGATCGTCGAGATCACGCACAACTACAACGCGCTGACCGGCACGCATGGCGTGCGCCATGTGCGCGACATCGCCGTCGCCATCGATCCTGCGACCAAGACGGTGCGCACGGGTTCCGGCCAATCGATCCGCTACGACAAGCTGGTCGTGTCGCCCGGTATCGATATCCGCTGGGGCGCGATCGAAGGCTACACGGAAGCCGCCGCCGAGATTCTGCCGCATGCCTGGCAAGGCGGGGCGCAGACGCTGCTACTGCGCCGCCAGCTCGAAGCCATGCCCGATGGCGGCGTGGTGGCGCTGGCGTTGCCCGCCAATCCCTATCGCTGCCCGCCGGGCCCGTACGAGCGCATCTCGGTCATCGCGCATTATCTGAAGACGACCAAGCCGCGCTCGAAAATCCTGGCGCTCGACGCCAAGGACGCGTTCTCCAAGCAGCCGCTGTTCCAGGACGGCTGGAACGCGCTCTATCCCGGCATGATCGAATGGGTGCCGCTCAACAAGGACGGCCGCATCACCCAAGTGATCGCGGGCGAGAAGACGCTGGTCTCCGAATTCGGCCAGCGCCATCGTGCGGACGTCATCAACGTCGTGCCGCCGCAATTCGCGGGCAAGATCGCGCGCGACGCGGGCCTCGCCAATCCCGACGGCGGCAGTGCCGGCTGGTGCCCGGTCGATCCGATCACCTTCGAATCGACCCGCATCAAGGACATCCACGTGATCGGCGACGCGTCGATCGCGGGCGCGATGCCGAAATCGGGTTTCGCCGCGAACAGCCAAGGCAAGTTCGTCGCCAAGGCGATCGCGGCGGCGCTGAACGGCCGTCCGGCTTTCGCCCCCGTCTACGCCAACACCTGCTATTCGCTGCTGGCGCCCGATTACGGGATCTCGGTCGCGGATATCTATCGCGCCACGCCGCAAGGCATCGTCGCGGTGCAGGGGGCGGGCGGCGTTTCCCCGCGCACCCCGGCCGACGCGGCGCAGTTCCGCCATCTGGAAGCGACCTACACGCGCGGCTGGTATTCGAGCGCCACGCGCGAAATCTGGGGTACGTGACCTAACTAACGTCCCATCTTGGCCAGGACCTCACCCTTCAGGAACCGCTCGACCAGCAGCATGAACAGGATCGACGGGACCAGAAGGATGAGGGCCGAGATCGCCGCGATCTGGATATTGCCGCCGGCTCCCGCCGAATAGAGCATCAGCGGCAGGGTGCGAATCTCCGGCGCGCCGACGAAATAGCTGCCGGTGAATTCGTCGAGCGATTCGAGGAACACGAAGATGGCACTCGCCACGATGCCGGGCAGCGCCAGCGGCAGCGTCACCTCGAAGAAGGTGCGCGGGCCCGACGCGCCGATATTGCGCGCGGCTTGCTCAAGCTCGGGATCGATCGCCGCGAATGCCGCCGTCGCGATCCACACCGAAAAGACGAGCCCGTGCACCGCGTGGACCATCACCACGCCCGCGACCGTGCCGTTGAGGTCGTATTCGAAGAAGATGCGCGCGATGTTGATATAGACGGGCAGGTTCGGGAACGCCTGCGGCAGCAGGAAGATCAGCATCACGATCGGCCGCCACGGCAGCTTGCCGCGTGCGAGCGCATAGCCCGCCGGTACCGACACAACGAGACACGTCGCCGTCGTCAACAGCGCGATCCAGATCGACAGCCACAGCGATTCCATCGCGCGGCCGGTCGGGCGGAACACCACTTCCCAGAAGCGGAAGCCCCATTGCGACGGCAGACGGTTGGGCCAGAACCATTGTTCGGCGACCGACCAGATCATCAGATTGCCGATCGGCCCGAGCACGAAAAAGGCGAAGATCGCGAGCAGAACGGCGCGCCAAACCCACTTCATCGCGTGAGCCCCTGCTGCTTGTCGCGCACCGCTTCGCGCAAATAGAACCATGCCGCCAAGCCGGTCAGCAGATACGAGACGAAACCGAGCGCGTTGGCCGTACCGTAATCGCCGACCGAGTTGATGCGCCAGGCCATGTTGACCGTCAGCATCGACGGGCTTTGGCCCGACAGCATGATCGGCACCGACAGCACCGACATCATCGTGACGAAGGACAAGATAAGCCCCACCGCCAGCGTGCGGCGGATTTGGGGAACGACGATTTCGAGCAGCACGCGCAGGCGCGAAGCGCCGAGATTGCGCGCGGCGTCGATCGTCGAACGGTCGAGGCCCGCCATCGCGCCCGCGACCATCAGCGTCACGAAGGGCGTCTGCTTCCACACGAAGGTGATGACGATGCCGCGCCAATCGAGAAAGCTTTGCGCCGATTCCTGGTCCATAAAACCCAGGAACACGAAGGCGTTGTTCATCATCCCGTTGCGGCCCAGGAAGGTGCGCATGCACAACGCCGCGACGATGAACGGCACGAACAATGGCCAGCGATAGAGCCAATCGAGGATCTTCTTCGCGACCGGGGAATTGCCGAGCGTGAGATACCCGCCGATCGACACGGAAATCACCGCGATCAGGAAGGTCGACAGCCCGACGATGAAAACGGTGAACAGCGTGTCGAGGCGGTAGAGCTCCCACGCGCGCACGAAATTGCCGAGCGTCCACACGCCCGCCTTATCCTGGAACGCGCCGACCAGCGAGTAACCCAACGGATAAATGAACAGCGCCAGCGCCATGGCGAGCGCCGGGAAGATCAGCAATACGGAAACGCCGCGTGTGGGACCCATCGAATTAAAACGGGGCGGCGAAATTCGAAATCGCCGCCCCGTCCTTTACGTCAGTTCAGGACGACTTTTTCGTATTGCTCTTGGATCTTGGTGAAGTAGTCGGCCTGCGGCATCGGGCGGGCCATCTTGTTCAGCATATCCGGCGGCACGTCGCGGAACAGGCGTTCCCACAGCTTGGCGTCGAGATGCGACTGGACGTGCTGGGCGTCGATGCCCGGCAGCCAGTTGAAGCGCTCGACGATGCCCTTCGCCTGGACGACCGGCGATGTCGCGAGTTCGACGAACTTGCGCGCCACGTCGTCGTTCGCGGCCTTCGCCGGGATGACGTAGTACATCGGCTGGCCCGGCAGGCCGGTTTCGAGCAGCGTGAGCTTCAGCGTCGGCGGCAAGCGGCCTTCGCCCTGCCAGGAATAGAACATGTCCATCCACACCGGGCCCATGTCGATTTCGCCGCGGTTCAGCGCGTCGAGAGTGCCCGCATTGCCCGGCGTGATCGTCGAGACGGCGTTGAACGCCTTCAGCTTCTGCAACGCCGGCGTCAAAGCCTGCACGGTCGCATCGTCATACGGCCCTTCGATCAGCTTCTTCTGATCGGGGGCATAGGCGTAAAGCCAGCCGAACACGAAACCCACGCCGGACATGCCGCCGCGAATGCCGTTATGGCCGAATTTCTTCGGGTTGGCGTTGGCCCAGGCGACAAGCTGGTCGAAGGTCTTGGGCGGGTTCGCGACGCGCGCCGGGTTATAGGCGATGGCGACTTGGCTGTTGAACATCGGCATCACATAGCCGTCGACATTGATGCCCAGCGCGTTCTTGGTGACCGCGTTGGTCGCCATGTTGCCGGTCGAAACCTGGCCGCGATAGTTGGACAGCAGGCCGTCCTTCACCATCTGGCCGGCCATCTTCTGGTGAACGATCGCGACGTCGACATCGACGCTCGCGGCGCCCGCCTTCTTCTGCGCTTCCAGGCGTTCCCAAATGCGCTGCGAACCCGCGTCGCCGGGGCCCGTGCCCACGGCGCGGACCTTCACGCCGGGATTGGCCTTCTCGAACTGCGGCCCGAGGAATTCGGTGATGTAGTCGACCATGTTCTGGTCGCCCGCCGTCAGCACGTTGATCGTGACGTTGCGCGCCTGGGCGTTAACGGCGCCGGGCGCCGTCGCCGCGATCGCACCCGCCGCCAAGGCGGCCGCGATCAATGTCCGTCGTTGCATGTTCTCCTCCGTATCCGCCGGGCTTGATCGCACCCGCCGTCCGGCGGACCGGCGGGCGCTTTTTCCAATACGCGTGCTCTGCGACGTTTGCGTTACGCTCCCTCCGCGGGGAAGAAGTGCAGCGCTTCGGCAGGCAGAACGACGCGCGCGTTCACGCCCACCTCGACCCGTCGTTCGTCGTCGACCATGAATTGCCGGTCGCCCACCGCGACCGCGTAGCGCCAGAACCCGCCCGGATAGGCGGCTTGGACGATCCGTCCTTCCAGCGCCAACGCACCGTGCGGATCGGCATCGCCCGCCAGCGACAGCTTCGCGGCCTCGGAGCGAAAATGCGCGGTGACCTTGCCCTCGATAGCGCCTTCATTGGGCAATTCGGCTTCGCGATTATGCGGGCCCGGCGCCACGCGCAGTTTCGTGCCCGTGCGCGCGAGGTCCAGTCGGATCGCGTTATTCGCCCCCATGAAGGAGGCAACGAATGCCGAGGCGGGGCGGTTATAGACGTCCTCCGGCCGCCCGACTTGGGCGATCGTCCCGGCGTCGAGGATCACGATGCGGTCGGCCATCACCATCGCTTCCTCGCGATCATGGGTCACATGGATCGTGGTGATGCCCAAGCGCCGTTGCAGCGCTTTGATTTCGTGGCGCACGTCTTCGCGGATACGCGCATCGAGATTGGACAACGGCTCGTCCAGCAGCAGGATCTGCGGATCGACGGCGAGCGCGCGGCCCAACGCCACGCGCTGGCGCTGACCGCCGGAAAGCTGGGTGACGTTGCGCTCGGCCAAGCCGTCGAGCTTCAGCATCGCCACCATCTCGGCGACGCGCGCGGCGATTTGCGCGCGCGACTTTTTGCGCAAGCGCAAGCCGTAGCCGATATTCTGCGCCACGCTCATATGCGGCCACAGCGCATAGCTTTGAAACACCATCGCCATTTCGCGCTTGTCGGGTGGCGCATGCGTGATGTCGGTCCCGTTGACGCGGATCGCCCCGCTTGCGACCGGCACGAAACCCGAAATGCAGCGCAGCAGTGTCGTCTTGCCGCAACCCGACGAGCCAAGCAACGCGACGAATTCGCCGGGCGCCACATCCAGGCTCACGCCTTTCAGCACGCGCGTGCCGCCATAAGCGGCCTCGACCCGGTCGATCTCCAACCGTGCGGACATGGATATTGGTTCTCCCCGGAACCGATCCTAGCGCATGGATTATGACAATTAAAAGACACTCCCTTGCTTCCGCGATGACACCGGGCCAATATCCGCCATCCTCAACGGTCCCGGGGACGAACCCCGCGGCCCGGAACTCAGGGAGTCTATCCATGCTTCGTCGTTTCGCGGCATCCGCCGCGCTCATGCTTTGCTTCGCCGGTGCGGCTTCCGCCCAGCAATTGACGCCGAGCCCCACGCTCGACGCCATCAAAGCCCGCGGCCATCTGGAATGCGGCGTCCATCTGGGCTTGCCCGGCTTCTCCTTCGCCGACGACAAGGGCGTTTGGCAGGGCATCGACGTCGATTTCTGCAAGGCGCTGGCCGCCGCGGTTCTGGGCGATTCCACCAAGGTCAAGTACACGCCGACCTCGGTCCAGCAGCGTTGGCCGATCCTGCAATCGGGCCAGGTCGATCTCTTGTCGCGCAACACGACGATCACCTTCTCGCGCAACGCCTCGCTGGGCGTGAACTTCCTGGGTATCAATTTCTACGAAGGCCAGACCTTCATCGTCCGCAAGAAGGCGAACATCACCAAGGCCGACGAGATGGACGGCGCCACGGTTTGCGTCGCGGCCGGCTCGACCGAAGAAAAGCAAGCGACCGATTGGTTCGCCGAGCGCGGCAAGAAGGTGACGATCGTCAACTTCCAGCGCAACGACGACGCCATCGCCGCCTATGACGCCGAGCGTTGCGACGCCTACACCGCCGGTTTCGGCGCGCTGGCGGGCCAGCGTTCCAAGCTGAAGGCGCCGGACGATCACGTCATCCTGACGCAGCTGATCTCCAACGATCCGCAAGGCCCGACCGTGCGCTACGGCGACGAGCGCTATCAGGCGGTCGTGCGCTGGGTGCTCAACGGCATGATCGCCGCCGAGCATTTCGGCATCACGTCGAAGAACGTCGACGAAATGCGCCGCTCCTCGACCAACGGCGAAGTCCGCCGCATCCTGGGCGTGGAAGGCAATTTCGGCCAGATGCTGGGCCTGTCGAACGACTGGCTCTACAACGTGATCAAGCAGGTCGGTAACTACGGCGAAAGCTACGAGCGCACCGTGGGCATGGATTCGCCCCTGAAGCTGCCTCGCGGTCCCAACCAGTTGTGGACCAAGGGCGGCTTGCTGTTCACCTCGCCGTTCCAATGAGCGCTGCGCCTTTTCGGCGCTGGTTCTACGACGCCCGCGTCCGCGCCTGGATCTCCCAGGCCGCGGTCGCGGGCGCGATGTTTGGGACGATCTGGTATTTCGTCGCCAACGCGTCGGAGAACATGGTCAAAGCCGGCATCGCGTCCGGCTTCGACTTCCTCTGGCGCACCTCCGGCATCGACGTGCCGTTCAAGATCGTCGACTACACGCCGCAGAACAATATCCTCGACCTGCTATGGGTCGGCGTGGCCAACACGCTGCTGGTCTCGCTGCTGGGCATGGCGCTCGCCACGATCCTCGGCTTCCTGATCGGCATCGCGCGGCTTTCGAAGAATTTCCTGCTGCGCGGACTTGCGACCGGCTTCGTCGAGTTCGTGCGCAACATCCCGCTGCTGCTGTTCGTCTTCTTCTGGTATTTCGGCGTCATCCGCGCGCTGCCCCCGCCGCGCGATTCCTTCGGCGCCTTCGACATCTTCTTCCTGAATAATCGCGGGCTCTACGTCCCCGCCCCGACGCAAGGCCATCCCTTCGCCGCCGTGTCGATCGCCTTCGTGATCGGCGTGGCGTTGTTTCTGATTCTGCGCGCTTGGGCCGCCAAGCGACAGGCCGCGACCGGCAAGGCCTTCCCGATTTGGGCGGCGGGCACGGCGCTGATCGTCGGCGTGCCGCTCGTCGCGGCCACCGTCGTCGCGCTGACGACAAGCTGGACCGTGCCGGTGCGCGGCGGTTTCAATTTCCGCGGCGGCTTCGTGTTGGTGCCCGAGTTCGTGGCGCTGCTCGCAGCACTCGTCACCTATACGGCGGGCTTCGTGGCGGAAGTCGTGCGCGGCGGCATCCTCGCCGTCGGCAAGGGCCAGAAGGAAGCGGCCGCGTCGCTCGGCCTCACACCCGGCCAGACGCTGCGCTTGATCGTGGTGCCGCAAGCGCTGCGCGTCATGGTGCCGCCGATGACCAGCCAGTATTTGAACCTGCTGAAGAACTCCTCCTTCGGGGCCGCGATCGCGTATCCGGAAATCGTCAGCGTGTTCATGGGCTCGGCCCTCAACGCCACCGGTCAAGCGATCGAGATCATCGCGATCACGCTGGCGATCTATCTGATCGCCGGGCTCGCGGTGTCGATGTTCATGAACTGGTACAATTCGCGCATCGCGCTGGTGACGCGATGAAAGCGCTCGCCTGGATCCGCGCCAATCTGTTCGCGACCTGGATCGACGCGGCGATCACCCTCGCCTGTATCTGGGTCGTGTGGCGCTTTCTGCCGCCGCTGCTCGACTGGACGATCTTCAAGGCGGCGTGGCTGGGCGACGACCGCTCGGCCTGCAATACCGGCGGCGCTTGCTGGGTGTTCATCCGCGCGCGCTTCGACCAGTTCATGTACGGGCTCTACCCGTCGAGCCAGACATGGCGCATCGATCTCGCGGGCGCGCTGCTGGTGCTCTTCGGCACATGGGCGGGCTGGCGGCGTTTGCCGGGCAAACGCTACGCGATCCCGGCGTTGCTGGTCGTCTATCCGTTCATCGGCCTTTGGCTGCTGCTCGGCGGGTTCGGCGGCTTGCCCTATGTCGAGACGCGCCAATGGGGCGGCTTGATGCTGACCGTGTTCATGACGGTTTATTCCGGCATCTTCGCCTTTCCGCTGGGCGTGCTGCTCGCGCTCGGCCGCCAATCCGAACTGCCGGTCATCCGCACGCTGTCGGTCGCGTTCATCGAATTCTGGCGCGGCGTGCCGATCATCGCGGTGATCTTCCTCGCTTCGCTGCTGCTGCCGCTGATCCTGCCGATCAATGTCGATCGCCTGATCCGCGCGGTCGTCGGCCTGACCCTCGTCATCGCCGCCTATATGGCCGAAGCGATCCGCGGCGGCCTGCAAGCCGTGCCGAAGGGCCAATACGAAGCCGCCGCCGCGATGGGGCTGGGCTATTGGCGCGCGACGATCCTGATCGTACTGCCGCAAGCCTTGCGGATTTCGTTGCCGGCCCTTGCAAACGAGTTTATCGCGCTCTCGAAGAACACCACTTTGGTGCTGATCGTCTCGCTTTTCGATCTGCTCGGTATCGTGCATGCTGCGTCGGCCGATCCCAAATGGGTCGGCTACAACGTCGAAGGCTATGTCTTCGCCGGCACGATTTTCTGGTTCGCGTGTTTCGCGATGTCGCGCTGGTCGGCATCGCTGGAGAAGCGGCTGGGGGCCGCGCGCAGCCACTGAAATAAGGAGGAGCACCATGAGCGCTGCCATCGATCTTGCGGGCAAACGCGCGATCGTCACCGGCGGGGCGCGGGGCATTGGCCTCGCCATCGCGGGCAAGCTTCTATCGGCGGGCGCTTCCGTCACCTTGTGGGACCGCGACGCGCCGGCGCTGGACGCCGCCGTGAAGCGCTTGGCCGGTCAAGGCGACGTGCACACGGCCGAAGTGGATTTGACCGACGAGAACGCCGTCGCCGCCGCGACCAACCGTTCGGTCGGCGCCATGGGCGGCATCGATATTCTGGTGAACAACGCCGGCATCACCGGCCCCAACGCGACGACCTGGGAATACCCGGTCGCCGAATGGCGCAAGGTGCTGGAGGTCGATCTGACCGCGCCCTTCCTGTGCTGCCGCGCGACCGTGCCGCATATCGTGAAAGGCGGTTGGGGGCGCATCGTCAACGTCGCCTCGGTCGCCGGCAAGGAAGGCAACCCGAACGCGCCGGCCTACTCGGCCGCGAAGGCGGGCCTGATCGGCCTCACCAAATCGCTCGGCAAGGAACTCGCCAAGTCGAACGTGCTGGTGAATTGCGTCACACCCGCCGTCGCCGAAACCGACATCCTGAAGCAGATGACCGAGGCGCATGTCGAATACATGCTGAGCAAGATCCCGATGGGCCGCTTCGTCCAGGTCGACGAAATCGCGTCCCTCGTGCTCTGGCTTTCCTCGCCGCATTGCTCCTTTTCGACCGGTGCGGTCTTCGACATCACCGGCGGGCGCAGCACGTATTAGTTACAGCGACCAGCCGCCGTCGATCTTGAATTCGGCGCCGGTGATGAAACCGGATTCGTCCGACGCGAGGAACAGCGCCAACGCGGCGATTTCCTCGGCCGTGCCGAAGCGGCCCATCGGCTGGCGAGCGAGGAAGTCCTTGCGCGCCTGCTCGACGTCCGCCGCCGTGCCGATGCGGCCCTGCAGCGAGGGTGTGTCGACCGTGCCGGGGCAGATCGCGTTGCAGCGAATGCCGTGCTTCACGAAATCGCTGGCGACCGATTTGGTCAGGCCCACGACCGCCGCCTTCGACGCCGCGTAGACGAAGCGGTTGGGCGGGCCCTTCACCGGGCCGGCGCCCGACGACATGTTGACGATCGTGCCCTTCTTTCGCTCCAGCATCGCGGGCAGGAAGGCTTGGATCGTCCAGAACATCGACCGGACGTTCAGGTTCATCGAGAAATCCCAAGCCTTGTCGTCGCAGTCCAGAATCGTGCCGTGATGGACGAAACCCGCACAGTTGAACATCACGTCGACGGCGCCGAATTCCTTGCCCATCGCGAAGATCGCGGCGCGATCCATGACGTCGAGCTTGCGCACGACGATGCCCTTCTCGGCGAGATCGGCCATCTTCGCGGTGTCGAGATCGGTCGCGATCACCTTGGCGCCTTCGGCATGAAAGGACAACGCGCTGGCCCTGCCGATACCCTGCCCCGCCGCCGTCACGAACGCCGTCTTCCCCGCCAACCGACCCGCCATCGTTTCCTCCTGGAATTTTGTGAGCGGCGATCCTGGCGCGCGCGCGTAAAGGATGCAAGTGCTTGGCGCTGGCCCTTCGCATGACTAAAGTCGGGCGAATTCGGGGAGGAAGCTCATGCGTATCCGGATCGCCGTCGCGGCCATCGCAATGCTGCTATTCGCGGCCCCCGCGCCCGCCCAGGAACGCGGTATCGGCATCGTCGAAAAGAAGGTTTTCGCGCTGCCGAGCTACACCACCGTCGGCGGCGCCACGATTCCCGATGTGAAAATCGGCTGGGAAAGCTACGGCCGCCTCAACGCCGCGCGCGACAACGTGGTGATCGTGCCGCATTTCTTCTCCGGCAATTCCAACGCCGCCGGTCGCTATCGCGCCGATCAGCCCGCCCCCGGCTACTGGGATGCGATCATCGGGCCGGGCAAGGCGATCGACACCGACAAGTATTTCGTCGTCTCGGCGGACTCGCTGGTCAATCTCAACACGCGCGACGGCGTCACGGTCACGACGGGGCCCGCCACGATCGATCCCGCGACCGGCAAGCCCTACGGCATGCGCTTTCCCATCGTCACGATGCGCGACTTCGTGAACGTGCAGAAAGCGCTGCTCGATTCCCTCGGCGTCACGTCCGTCCACGCCGCCGTGGGCGCCTCGATGGGCTCGATGCAGGCACTGGAATGGGCCGCCGCCTTCCCCGATTTCGTCAAACGCGTCGTGCCGGTCATCGGTGTGGGCGAGGCCGACGCTTATACGATCGCGCGGCTGGGCGTGTGGGCGCAGCCCATTACGCTCGATCCCAATTTCAAAAACGGCGATTGGTATGGCGGGCCCGAGCCGACGGCGGGCCTTGCGCTCGCGCTCAAAATGGTCACGCTCGACGCGCGTGCACATGGCTGGGCAGATGCGGCGTTCGGGCGGCGCTGGGCGGAAACGACCAAGAATCCGCTCGCGTCGTGGGATAACCGCTTCGCGATCGACGCCACGCTCGATCAGGTCTCGCTCGCCCGCGCGCGCGTGTCGGACGCGAATCATTTCGTCTATCTCGTCCGCGCGAATCAGCTTTTCGTGACCGGGCATCTCAACAATCTCGAAGAAGGTTTGGGCCGCATCAAAGCGCGCGCTTTGTTCATTCCCGCCGAAAGCGATTTGCTGCTGCTGCCCGGCTACGCGCAGAAGGCCGTCGATATTCTCAAGCGCCAGGGCAAGCAGGCTGATCTGGTGACTTTGCCCGGCAATGGCGGGCATCTGGACGGCGTGCTGTCCTTGACGCGCGTTGCCGACAAGCTCAAAGCGTTTCTCGACGAATAAAAACGAAGGATGGAAACATGACTCCCGCCCAAATGTTCGATCTCAAAGGCCGCGTGGCGCTCGTCACCGGCGGCTCGCGCGGCATCGGCTACGCGATGGCGACGGCGTTGGCCGGGGCCGGCGCCAAGGTCGTGCTCGCCGCGCGCAACGCGGCGGAAACGAAAGCGGCGGCGGACAAGATCGGCGGCGACGCCGAAGCCTTCGACGTGACGGACGAGAAAGCCGCGATCGCCGCCCTCGATCGCATCGTGGAAAAGCACGGGCGGCTGGATATCCTCATCTCGAACGCCGGCTCGGCGATCCGCAAGCCGCTGCTCGATTATCCGACGTCCGATTTCGACGCGATCCTGGGATCGCATTTGCGCGCGGGCTTCGTGCTGGGGCGCGAAGCGGCGCGGCGCATGGTGCCCAACAAATGGGGCCGCATTCTCTACACCACGTCGCTGATGGCGCGGTCGGTGCGCCCGCAACAAGCGGCCTATGCCTCGGCCAAGACCGGCCTCGAAGGCCTCGTCCGCGCGATGGCGATCGAGTTGGCCCCGCATGGCGTGCTGGTCAACGGCATCGCCCCCGGTTTCTTCGTGACCGACTTGACCAAGGGCCTGCACCAGACCGACGCGTTCCGCGCCCAGGTCGAAGCGCGGGCCCCCATCGGCCGCTGGGGCATGCCGGAGGAACTCGCCGGGCCGGCACTGCTGCTGTGCTCGCCCGCCGGCAGCTACGTCACCGGCACGGTGCTGATCGTCGACGGCGGAACGTCCGTCGCCTTCTGATTAGGTGCTCGGCACGATCGAGACACCCGTGCGGGCGAGCGCCAAATAGGCGGTCGACCCCACGGGTTTCGGGTTCGCCACGTCGCGGTCGACGACGAACAATTCGCCGATTTCGGCCGCCAGCGTGTATTCCATATGCGTGCCCAGATACGCGGCCTTGCGGATCATGCCGGGGATCGCCGGGCCTTGCGGGACCGACGCCGTCACGCTCAGCGATTCCGGGCGGATCGAGACCTTGCACGGGCCGGGCTTGGTGCCGCGCGCCGGCAATTCCAGCGACGTGACGCCGATCTTCACCAGCGCCTGATCGCCCGATACGCGCTCCACCGTCGCGTCGATCAGATTCGAATCGCCCATGAAATCGGCGACGAACAGGCTGGCTGGGGCTTCGTAGAGCTCACGCGGCGCGCCCATCTGGGCGATACGCGCGTTGGACATGACGATCACGCGATCCGACACGGCGAGCGCTTCCTGCTGGTCGTGCGTCACGTAAGCGACGGTCAGGTTCAGATCGCGCTGCAGGTCGCGGATATCTTCACGCACGCGACGGCGCAGCTTGGCGTCGAGATTCGACAGCGGCTCGTCGAACAGCAGTACCTGCGGCTCCATCGTCAACGCGCGGGCGACCGCCACGCGCTGCTGCTGGCCGCCCGACAATTCCGACGGCAGGCGCAAATCGTAATCCTTGAGGCCGACGAGGGCGAGTTTCTGGCGCGCGAGATCGTAGGCGTCGGATTTCTTCTGCCCCGCGACCGTCGGCCCGTAGGCGACGTTGTCGAGCACGTTCATATGCGGGAACAGCGCGTAGGATTGGAACA
The DNA here is from genome assembly GCA_041917215.1 of Tagaea sp. Classification (GTDB taxonomy): domain Bacteria; phylum Pseudomonadota; class Alphaproteobacteria; order CACIAM-22H2; family CACIAM-22H2; genus Tagaea. Next base: position 1,023,221 of record JAYRYC010000001.1, on the reverse strand, counting down.
CCATCGACACGTCGCGGTCGGCGGCGGACAAATTCGTCACGTCCTCGCCCGCGATCTTGATCTGGCCTTCGGTCGCGATTTCGAGACCGGCGATCAAGCGCAACGTCGTCGTCTTGCCGCAGCCCGAGGGGCCAAGCAGCGTCACGAGCGTGCCGGGTTCGATGGTGAAGGACACGTCGCTGACCGCCGCGACCGTGCCGTAGCGCTTGGTCACGTTGCGGAACTCGACCGAGGCCGGGCCCTTCTTGGTCGTGGATTTCGTCATCGTGCGTTCCTATTCCTCAATGTCCGCCGAGGGCGGCGGCGGTCTGCTGGCCGCGCCGCCCGAGCTGCCGGCGTCCGACGCCGAGCTGAATGATCACGATCGCCAGCGCCATCACGCCGATCAGCACCGTCGAATAGGCGATGGCGAGCGCGAACTCGCCCGCCTCCACCCGGCCAACGATGTAAGCGGTCGCCATATTGTGCCGCGCGCTCACCAGGAAGATCACGGCCGACACGGCCGTCATCGCGTGCACGAAGCTGAACACGAGTGTGGCCACGATCGCGGGCCGCAGCAGCGGCATCACGACGCGGCGCACCGTGGTGGCGGTGCGGGCACCCAGCGTCAGCGAGGCTTCGTCGAGGCTTTTGTCGATCTGCGACAGCGCCGCCATGCCTGCGCGCACGCCCACCGGCATGTTGCGGAACACGAAGCAGATGACGAGGATGAGGCCCGTGCCCGTCAGTTCCAGCGGCGGCACGTTGAACGCGACGATATACGACACGCCCACGACCGTGCCCGGAATGGCGAAGGACAGCATGGTCAGGAATTCGAAGGTGCGCTGACCCGCGAATTTCGTGCGCGCCAGGATATAGGCGACGAGCAAGCCCATGATGCCGGTCAGCGGGGCCGAGATCGCCGAGACCTGGATCGTGGTGATGAGCGAGTCCCACGCCGAGCCGGAGAAGAACATGCCGCGCTCGGTCAGCTCCACGCGGAACGCGTCGAGATAATGCCGCCACGTGAATTCCAGATCGAAGCGGCCGATATCGCGCACGAAGCCGCCGAAGATCACGATCGCGTAGGTGATCAGCGTGAACGCCGCCCAGGGGATCGTCGTCCAATAAAGGACGCGCTTCAGCGTGCGCGGCAATTCCGCCGACAGGCCCGAATCGCCCTTGCCGGTGACGGTCACGTAGCTTTGCCGTCCCAGCCAGCGCATCTGAATCCAGAAGGCGCCCAGCGTCATGATCAGCAGCAAGATCGCCAACACGGCAGCGCGGCCGGGGTCGTGCTGCGCGCCGACGATGGCGAAGAAGATCTTGGTCGACAGCACGTCGAAATTGCCGCCGAGAACAAGCGGATTCCCGAAATCGGCGAGGCTTTCGACGAAGCCGAGCAGGAAGGCGGCGGCGAGACCCGGGCGCAGCAGCGGCCACGTGACCGTGCGGAAGGTCTGCCAGCGCGAGGCGCCCAGCGTCTGCGAGGCTTCCTCCAGCGACGGGCTGATCGCTTCGACCACGCCGATCATCACCAGGAAAGCGACCGGGATCTGCGACAGAAGCTGCGAGATCAGCACGCCCGGCAAGCCGTAGATCCAGCGCGACGGCGGAATGCCGAACGCGACTTCCAGGAACCACGTCACGATGCCCGTGCGCCCGAACAGCACGATGATGGCGAGCGAGATCACGAAAGGCGGCGTAATGATCGGCAGGATGGTCAGGGCGCGCAAGCCCTTGCGCCACGGCAGACCCGTGCGCACCACGACCAGCGCGAAGGCGAGGCCCATCAGCGTGGAGATGGCGCCGGTCAGCACGCCGAGCAGCACGGTGTTGAACACCACGCCGCAGCGCGGGCCGCCGACCAAGCAATTGAGTTCCCAGATATCGTCGGCGAAGAAACGCCGCCAGAACAGATCGAACGCCAGATTGCCGTGTTCGTCGGTGACCGCCCCGGCCAGCATCGTGGCGATGGGGAAGAACACGAAGGCGAGGATCAGCGCGGTCGACACGATGACCGAGCCCGCGATGAAGGCGTCGCCGCGGAAATAGCCCAGCGCCGCCACGCCCAGCGAAACCATCATCAGGAAGGCGAACAGAACGATCGTGGCGCCCCAGCCGAAGCCGTATTGCGAGGTTTCGATCGCCCCGATCAGCGGGGCGAGCCAGGTCCATTGCAGACCGGTGATGCCGATCGCGAAGCCTTGCAAAAACGTGTAGGCAAGCCCGCCGAGACCGGCGAAGACCAGCGTCTGCCCGAAACGGCGATCTTCGCGCGGGAAGGCGAGTGCCGCCATCCCCAGCGCCACGAAGGGCAGCACGCCCCACAGCCACGGACGATCGAATTGCAGCGCATAGAACAACGCGCTGGCGCTGCGATCGTCGGGGTAGTCCCGGACCCAGTCGAAACCGAAGAAACCGTCTTCGATCGCTTGCCAGGGCAGGAACAGGAAGGCGGTCAGGGCGGCGGCCGACCAGCCGGCAACGAGTCTACGCATCAGGCGGCTTTCGGCATGTCGTCTTCGACGTAATTGCGGATCAATTCGTCCATCGACGTATCCGACTGGAAGCCCATCTTGCGCGCGCGCTTGGAATCGAGGCGCTTGGGCCAGCCGGCGACGATCTTGGCGATCAACTCGTCCTGCTTCCACTCGATCAGATCGTACGCCTTGGCGCCGGAATGGCGCTTGAGGCCCTCGGCCATCTCGCGCACCGTCACGTCGAGCGAGGGCAGCATCAGCGAGCGGTTCCAGCCCCAATCGGCCGACGGCAGATCGTAGGCGCGCAAGAACGCTTCGATGCAGCGGCGCGGCGACAGCAGCGGCATCCATGCATCGGGCGAGACCGGGCACACGGCTTTTTGCCCCGCCAGCGGTTCGCGGATGATCGACGAAGCGAAGGTCGACGCGGCGAGATTGGGCTTGCCCGGGCGCACGACGATCGTGGGCAGGCGCAGCGAACGGCCGTCGAGATAGCCCTTGCGGGTGTAGTCGGCCACGAGCATTTCGCCCATCGCCTTCTGGATGCCGTAGGAGGTTTGCGGCGTCAGGCGGAAATCGTCGGGAATGACCTCCGGCAGATCGCCGCCATAGGTCGCGAGCGACGAGGCGAAGACGAGCTTGGCGGGCTTGGGCAATTTGCGCGCGGCTTCGAGCACGACGCGCGTGCCGTCGAGATTGACGCGGTAGCCCAAATCGAAATCGCGTTCGGCGCCGGCGCTGACGACGCCCGCGAGATGGAAGATGGCGCCGGTGTCGGGCGTGATCAGCTTGGCGATGGTCGCAGGATCGAAGACTTCGCCGACGACGACCTCGATGCGCGGGTCCTTGGGCGTATCGCCGGGATCGACCACGTCGAACAACACGATCTTCGTGATTTCCGAACGTGCCAGCAGCGCCTTGCCCAGCTTCTTGCCGAGCATACCCGTCCCGCCTGTGACGACCGCCTTCATAAAACCGTCTCCTCCCGTCGTATTTTTGTTCTAACCCAGCTTACTCAGGTCCAAGCTACTCGGGCAGCGCGCCCGGTGGGAACAAATGCCGGTTCACGCAATTGCGCAACTTGCCTTTTTTAAGCCAGTCCCCGGCCGTGTCGGCCGCCTTGTACCGCAGATCGTACCAGCTTTCGGGGCTGTAGAAAGCGGCATGCGGGGTCAAAATCAAGCGTCCCGCGAGCCAGGACGGCGGTACGCGATAGGCGGCGACCAGCTTGTCGTCCGGATCGGGCGGTTCCTGGGGCAGCACGTCCAGCGCCGCGCCGCCGATCGCCCCGGCTTCGATTCCGCGCAGCAGAGCGTCGGTATCGACGATCGGCCCGCGCGCCGTATTGATCAGGATCGCGCCTTTTTTGAGCCGCGCGAGGGTCGATTCCCCGAACATGCCGTGCGTTTCGCGGGTCAGCGGGCAATGGATCGACACGATGTCCGACTGCGCCAGCATCTCGCCCAGATCAGCGAAGCGCAAATAAGGCTGCGCCGCCGGTTCGTCGACCGGCAGATAGGGATCGTAGAAGCCGACGTCGAAGCCCAGCGCCTTGGCGCGCGCGGCCGCGGCTTGGCCGATCCGCCCCAGCCCGACGATGCCGAAAGCCTGGCCGGTCAAGCGGCGCACCAGCGGCGCCACGTTCCATTGCCAGCCCGCGACGGGATCGAGGCTCAGCATTTCGGTATAGGTCGGCAAGCCCCGGCGGAGGCTGAGCGCGCAGGCGATCGCGTGGTTCGCGACCTCCTCGATCCCGTAATCGGGCACGTTGCAGACCGGGATGTTGCGCTCGGCGAAGGCTTCGAGATCGACCTTGTCGTAGCCGACACCATGGCGCACGACGATCCGGCAGCGCGTGAGTTTGCGCGCGACGACGCGGTCGAGCGGCATGTCCTGCCAGACCAGCACGCCGTCGGCCGACGACCACACCGAATCCGGGATCTGCAACGGATCGCGCGCGCGATGGATGATGAACTCGGCCTCCGGCAACGCCGTGCGCTCGACTTCGGGGTCGAGGGCGAATTGCGCGTCGGGGACCAGGATCTTCATCGTTTCAGCAGCCCCGCCGCGTTGGCGATGGCGTAAAGTCCGGCGGCCGAGGCGTGCTCGCCGTTAACGGCGGCGGCTTCCACATTCGCCATCGCCAGCGCCACGGCGTAATTCTGCACCAGCGTGCCTGCACCGACCACGACGACGCGCGTGGGCTTGCACCATTCCTTCGCCGCTGCGATTTCATGCGCGAGCAACAAGCCCGAAAGGTACGACGGCGCTTCGGCCGGCTTCAAACCTTCGAGCAGCGACGCCGTGCGCACCATGAACAGATGGTTGAGCAAACCGCCCGGCGCCTGCGCGCGCACGAAGCCCTTCGCGAAGGCGGAAGGATCGTGGCTCGCGTCGATCATCGAACGGCCGAGGATCGTGTGCTTGCGCGCGGTCGCGTAGAGCTCGCCCGTCATGAACGTGGCGAAGCGCTGGATCCGCCCGCCTTCGACGATCGCCCATTTGGAATGCGTACCCGGCAAGCAGTAAACACCATCGCCAAGCCCCGTGCCGACGAGCTGCGTTTCCTCGCCGCGCATGACGTCGGGCCCGCCCGCCCCTTGGCAGCGCAGGCCCGGCACGATGCGGATGTCGAAATGCGCGTCGGGCGCCACCGCGAGGCCCGAGGCAAGCTCGGCCGCCGAGGCGGGGCATGTGGCGTAGGGCGCTTCGATCCAGCCTTGCGCCGAGCCGACCATGCCGCACATCAACGCGGTGGGGCGCGCGGGATCGTTCATCCAATCGCCGACCACGTCGCGGAACGCGCCGGCGAAATTGGCGTTCTTGATCGATTGCAGGCCCAACGGGCGCTCGCGCCGGTCCAGCATCGTGCCGTCGGCGGCGATCCGGAAGGCGCGGAGATTGGTGGTGCCCCAATCGAGGGCGACGAATCCGCTCATTTCAGCAAAGGCTCCAATCGATCGAGGGCGGTTTCGAGTTTATCGTGCCCGATGGCGAAGCATAGCCGCACCCAGCCCTCGCCTTCGGGACCGAAGGCGCGGCCGGGGGCGAGGCCGACATTCGCCTCGCGCACCACGCGTTTGCAGAATTCGACCGAGTCGGTCATCCCCTGCACTTGGAAGAAGCTATAGAACGCGGCTTGCGCGCGCGCCGTACGGACCTTCGGGAATTTCGCCAGGCGGTTATGCACGATATCGCGCGCCTTGGCGTAATGCGTGCGCAGATCGCGCACGAAGTCTTCCTGCTGCAACGCCACGATGCCCGCACGCTGGGTCATCGTGTTGGCACCGGAGGTATTGAATTCGATGATCTTGCCCAGCGTGTCGACCACACCTTCGGGGGCGACCAGCCAGCCCATGCGCCAGCCGGTCATGCACCAGCTTTTGGAGAACGAGTTGACGCTCATCACCGGATCGCCGGGTTTGGCGAAATCCAGCAGCGAGGGCGCGTAATCGCCTTCGTAGACGAGGCGCTCGTAAACATCGTCGCCGATCGCCCAGATGTTCCGCGCGCGGCAGAATTCGACGACGGCTTTGAGCTCGTCCTTGGTCGCGAGCCAGCCGGTCGGATTTCCCGGCGAGTTCAGGAAGATCGCTTTGGTGCGCGCATCGCAAGCCGCGAACAGCTTGTCGAGATCGAGCGACCAGCCGGCATTGTCGGTGAAGCGCAGCGCCACACGCCGCACTTCGCCGTTCAGGTGATCGCACGCATCGGCCGCGTTGGGCCACAAGGGAACCGCGAACACTACGTTGTCGCCGGGATCGACGATCAGCTGCATCGCCATCTGGATCGCCGAATTGCCCGACGACGTGACCGCGATGCGCTCGGGCCCGATCTTCAGGCCGCGCAGCCGCGACACATAGGCCGCGATCGCCTCGCGCAACTCCGGACGGCCCAGGCTCGACGAATAATAGTGATAGCCCTGGTCGAGTGCTTCATGCGCTGCCTTCACGACGGCGGGAGCCGGCGGCCGGTCGCCCTCGCCGAACCACAGCGGGATCAGCCCGGGCTTATCCATCGCGTCTTTGGAGACTTCGCGGATCAGCGAGCCGAGCAGGTTCTCGGATTTCGGGCGTAGCGGGAAATTGGGCATCGGGCGGAGCGCTTCCGGGTCGGCGGGAACGGGCCCTTCTTATAGGGCCCCATCCCCCGCCCCAACAACCCCCGGCGCCGTGGTCAGCGTTCCGTCAGCGCCAGTTTGGCGCCCAGCAGGGCGAAAGTCGCCGCGAAGCCCCGGCGCATCCAGGCCAGCACCGCGGGCCGGGTCAAAATCCGGTCGCGCACCGCCGCCGCGAACAAGCCGTAAAGCGCGAAAACGGCGAAGGTCATCGCCATGAATACCGCGCTCATCGCCAGCATCTGCCCGACCGCGCCGGGCGCATCGGCGGCCACGAACTGGGGCAGAAAGGCGAAGAAAAAGATCGAGAGCTTGGGATTGAGCAGATTGATCGCCACCGCTTCGACGGTCACGGCGAGAAAGCCTTGGCGTGCGCTTCCACCCGCCGTCAGGCTGAGCGCGCCTTTGTCGCGCCATGTCTGCCACGCCATCCACAGCAGATAGACGACGCCCGCGTATTTCACGACGTCGAAGGCCAGCGCGCTGGCGTGCAGCAACGCGGCAAGGCCGGTGATCGCGGCCAGCATATGCGGCACAATCCCGAGCGTGCAGCCGAACGCGGCCACCACGCTCGCCTTGCCGCCGCGCGCGAGGCCCGCCGCGACGGTGTAGATCATGCCCGTGCCGGGTGTGGCCACGACGACGAGCGCCACGATCAGGAATTCGGCGCTCATCGTCATGGTGCGGTCCCCTTAGTGGCTTTCGCGGCCGATCGGGGCGCCCGAGCCGCCGACCAGGAAGTCGAGATCCACGCCCTTGTCGGCCTGGTTCACATGCTCGACATAGAGCTTCACCCAGCCGCGCGCTTCGTGCACCGGCGGGCCCTTCCACTGCTTGCGACGCTTCTCGAGCTCGGCGTCCGAGACGTGCATTTTCAAGAGGCGCTTGGACACGTCGAGTTCGACGATATCGCCGCTCTTGATCAGCGCCAGCGGGCCGCCGGCGGCGGCTTCGGGCGCCGTGTGCAGCACGACCGTGCCGTAGGCGGTACCCGACATGCGCGCGTCGGAGATGCGCACCATGTCCGTGACACCCTGCTTCAGCAGCTTGGCCGGCAGCGCGAAGTTCCCGACTTCCGGGAAGCCCGGATAGCCCTTGGGGCCGCAATTCTTCAGCACCAGGATACAATTCTTATCGACATCCAGCTTGGGATCGTCGACGCGGCGGTTGTAGTCGTCGATATCCTCGAACACGACCGCGCGGCCCTTGTGTTTCATCAAGGCGGGCGTGGCGGCGGACGGCTTCAGCACCGCGCCGTCGGGCGCAAGATTGCCGCGCAGCACCGCGATGCCGCCCTGCTTCTTGAAGGGCTTCTTGCGCGGCGTGATGACCTTCTCGTTCCAGTTCTTCGCGTCCTTGACGTTTTCCCAGATCGTCTTGCCGTTGACGGTCAGCGCCTTCTTGTTGAGCTTGTCGCCCATCTCGCGCAGCACCACGGGCAAACCGCCGGCGTAGTAGAAATCCTCCATCAGGTATTTGCCCGACGGCATCAGATCGACGAGGCACGGCACTTCGCGGCCCAGGCGGTCCCAATCGGCGAGCGAGAGATCCACGCCCATGCGGCCCGCCATGGCGAGCAGATGCACGACCGCGTTGGTCGAGCCGCCGATGGCGCCGTTGGCGACGATCGCGTTCTCGAACGCTTCCTTGGTCAGCACCTTCGAGAGCTTGAGGTTCTCCTTCACCATCTCGACCGCGCGGCGGCCGGTCATGTGGGCGAGCACCTTGCGGCGCGAATCCGCCGCCGGAATCGCGGCGTTGGTCGGCAGCGCCAGGCCCAAAGCTTCCATCATCGACGCCATGGTCGAGGCCGTGCCCATCGTCATGCAATGGCCGACGGAGCGCGACATGCAGGCTTCCGCCTCGACCATGTCGTTGGTGTCCATCTCGCCTTTCTTCATCAGCTCGGTGAATTTCCACACATGCGTGCCCGAGCCGATCTGCTGGTCGCGCCAGCGGCCGTTGAGCATCGGTCCGCCCGACAGCGCGATCGTCGGCAGATCGCAGGACGCGGCCCCCATGACGAGGGCCGGCGTGGTCTTGTCGCAGCCGACCAGCAGCACGACGCCGTCGATCGGGTTGGCGCGGATCGATTCCTCCACGTCCATCGAGGCGAGGTTGCGGAACAGCATCGTCGTCGGGCGCATCAACGTTTCGCCCAGACTCATCACCGGGAATTCCAGCGGGAAGCCGCCCATTTCCAGCACGCCGCGCTTCACGCTTTCGGCGAGGTCACGGAAATGCGCGTTGCAGGGCGTGAGTTCCGACCACGTGTTGCAGATGCCGATGACCGGACGGCCGTCGAACAGATGATGCGGCAGGCCCTGATTCTTCATCCAGGACCGGTGCACCATGCCGTCGCGGTCGGTGCGGCCGAACCATTGCTTGGAACGCAGTTCGCCCTTTTTGAAATGACGCTTTTTCGTGTCGGCCATGGTTTCCCCCAGGAATTTCGACGGCGATCCTAATCCGTCATTCATCATATGAAAAGAGGCGACATGCGACTCGTGATAGGTTTGCGTCCGTCATGCGAATCGCCTTCGTCAATCCGAACCTCGCCCATGATTACGACGCCGATACGCCGTTCGAAGCGGCCCTGCCCGGCTCCGAATCGGCACAGGTTTATCTCGCACTTGCGTTAGCCGCGCGCGGCCACCACGTGGCGCTGTTTTCTGGCACCACGCGCGGGGATCGTCGCCTGCGCGGGCTTGACCAAGCGCGCTGGACCGGCGAATTGCCCGGCGATTGGGACGCGATTTTCGTGACCTCGGCGCCCGAACTTCTGCCCGCCTTGCGCGCGGCGCATCCCCATCCGCCGATCTTCGCCTGGGCGCATAACGTGTTCGTGCCGGGCACCGAGGAAGACGCGGCGCTCAAAGCCATCGCGGGCCCGCGCGACCGCATCATTTGCGTGTCGAACTGGCACAAGACGAATTTCACGGATTACGGCGTCGCCGCGGACCGGATCGTGGTGCTGGGCAACGCGATCGGCCCGGCCTTCGAGAATATGTTCGCCCCCGGCGACAGCATCGTCGCGGCCAAAGCACGGCCGCCGCGCGCGGCCTTCACATCGGTCCCCTATAAGGGGTTGAAGCAGGCGCTCGCCTTTTTCAAGGAGCTGCACGCGACGCGGCCCGACGTGTCGCTCGACGTGTTTTCGAGCTTCGATTTCTACCCGGCGAATAATTTCTTCCGCCATCAGCCGAGCTGGAAATTCCTGGCGCAGGAGGCGAAAAACACGCCCGGCGTCGTCTCGCACGGCAATGTGCCGCAAGCGGAACTCGCCAAGGCGTTGAAGGCCTCGCTGCTGCTGTTCTATCCCAACGTCGCGGCCGAGACCGCGTCGATCGCGACGATGGAGGCGATGGCGTCGGGCTGCGTGGTCATCACCACGGCCTTGGGCGCCTTGCCGGAAACAACGGGCGAATTCGGCATCCTCGCCCCGGTCGTCGACAAAAACATCGACCCGCAGGCTTATGTGAATGCGGCCGGTATGATCATCGATGCCTTCACGCAAGCCAATCCCGCGCTCGATGCGCGATTGCGCCTGCAAGTCGATTGGGTCAATCGCGTCTATCGCTGGTCGGCGCGCGCCGAACAGGCCGAGGCCATGATCCGGGGGATCGCATGATCGCCGTTATTTTCGAAGTGCATCCCGCCGAAGGGCGCAAGCAGGATTATCTCGACTTCGCCGCCGCCTTGCGCGCCGATCTGGAATCGAGCGACGGCTTCATCTCGGTCGAGCGTTTCCAGAGCCTGACCGACGACGGCAAGATGCTGTCGCTGTCCTTCTGGCGCGACGAAGCGGCGGTGCAAGCCTGGCGCAACCGGCCCGGCCATCGCGCGGCGCAGGCCGCCGGGCGCACGGGCGTGTTCGCCGATTACCGTCTGCGCGTGGCGGGCGTGATCCGCGATTACGGTTTGAACGTGCGCGATCAAGCGCCGGCGGATTCCCGCGCGGCGCACGATCCCGGCTTCACGCTTTAGCGGCGAGCGCCGCGCGGCGCATCGCGACGACGCCGCAAGCGCAGATCAGCGTGGCGCCGATCACCGTCCATTGGCCGGGCACGTCGCCGTAGAAGAGCCAGCCCAGCAGCGTCGCGAACACGACCAGCAAATAGTTATAGGGCTGAAGATCGCTGGCCGGCGCCAAAGCAAGCGCCCGGATCACGCAGATATGCGCGAGGCCCCCGAGCGAACCGCCGAAGATCAGCCAGAACCAGCCGATCGCGTCGGGCGCGCGCCAATCGAAAGCGGCGAGGACCGCGGCGATGACGAAGCCGACGAGCGGCGTGTGCAGCGTCGTCACGTCGGTCGAATCCTTGCTGGCGATCATGCGCGTCAGCGCCTGGTAAAGGCCCCAAGTGGCCGTCGCGGCGACGGCGATCCACATGGCAGGCCCCAGATTCTGAAAGGCGGGCCCGATCACCAGCAGCGCGCCGGCCAAGCCGCCGAAGACGAGGCCCCAGCCGATCGGATCGACTTTCTCCTTCAGGAAAAGCGCCGACGCCGCCGTGGCGAACAAAGGGGCGGACGCCGCGACGGCGTGCACCTCCGCCAGCGGCAGATATTTGAACGAGAGGATGAAACACACCATCTCGATCAGCAGCACCAGCGTGCGCAGCGCCTGCCACCAGGGGGCGCGGCTTTCGAACACCAGCCACGGCCCGCGCTTGGCGATCAGGCAAGCGATGGCGATGAACAGCACGAAGCGGATCGCCATGATTTGCGGGATCGCGTAGCCATGCGTCAGCGATTTGTTGACCGCATCCATCGACGCGAAAAACGCCGTCGCCGCGATCATCAGAAAGACCGCGCGCAAACCGTCGGTTTTCGGCATCAGAAGATCCCGTCGATTTCGCCGTCTTGCGTCAGGCCGATCGCTTCGGCGGCCGGGATTTTCGGCAAGCCCGGCATGGTCATCACGTCGCCCGCCAGCGCCACGACGAAACCCGCGCCGGCCGACAGGCGCACTTCGCGCACCGGCAGCGTGTGGCCGGTGGGTGCGCCCTTCAAATCCGGATCGGCGGAGAAGGAGTACTGCGTCTTCGCCATGCAGACCGGGAATTTGCCGAAGCCCGCTTCCTCGATCGCCTTCAAGCGCTTCGACGCGGCCGAGGTGAAGCTGACACCGGACGCACGATAGATCTCGCGCGCGATGGTTTCGATCTTCGTCTTAAGCGGCGCGTCGTCGGGATAAAGGAACTTGAACGCCGCTTCGCCCTTGTCGATCTGGGCGACGACTTCGCGCGCGAGATCTTCCGCCCCCGCCCCGCCATCGGCCCAATGCTTGGCGCGGATAGCCTTGGTGCCGGCCGCCGCGCACGCCGTCTCGATCGCCGTCCATTCGGCGGCGGTGTCGGACGTGAATGCGTTGATCGCGACCAGCACCGGCAGCCCGAATTTCTTCAAATTCTCGACATGGCGCAGAAGATTGGTAAGGCCGCGTTCGACCGCGCCGACATCTTCCGTCGTCAATTCCTTGGCATCCGCGCCGCCTTGCAGTTTGAGCGCGCGCACCGTCGCGACCACGACCGCGAGATCGGGCGTGAGGCCCGCTTGGCGGCATTTGATGTCGAGGAATTTTTCCGCACCCAGATCCGCGCCGAAGCCCGCTTCCGTCACCACGTAATCGGCGAGCGACAGGGCCGTCGTCGTCGCGGCGACGGAATTGCAGCCATGCGCGATATTGGCGAAGGGCCCGCCATGGACGAGGACCGGATTGCCTTCCAGCGTCTGCACGAAATTGGGCTTGATCGCGTCCTTCAGCAACGCGGCCATCGCACCCTGCGCTTTAAGGTCGGCGGCGGTGACGTAGCCGCCTTCCTTACGCTCGGCGACGACCACGCGCGAAAGCCGTGCTTGCAGATCTTCCATATTCTTGGCGAGGCAGAAAATCGCCATCACTTCCGACGCGGTCGTGATGTCGAAGCGGCCTTGGCGTACGGCACCGTTGCCCGCCCCCAGCCCCATCACCAGATCGCGCAGCGAGCGGTCGTTCATGTCCATCACGCGCGGCCAGACGACGCGCTTGGGATCGATCGCGGGCGACTTGCCCCAATAGACGTGGTTGTCGACGAGGGCCGCGAGCAGATTATGCGCCGTGCCGATCGCGTGGATATCGCCGGTGAAATGCAGATTGATATCGGCCATCGGCACGATCTGGGCGTGACCGCCGCCGGTCGCCCCGCCCTTCTGCCCGAAACAGGGCCCGAGCGAAGGTTCGCGCAGCGCGATCGCCGTGCGCTTGCCGATGCGGTTGAGCGCGTCGCCTAGGCCGATCGTGGTCGTCGTCTTGCCTTCGCCCGCCTTGGTCGGGTTGATCGCGGTGACCAGGATCAACTTGCCGCGCTTGCCCGATTTCGGCAGCAGCCCGGTATCGATCTTCGCCTTGGCGCGGCCATAGGGCTCGATCGCCGCTTCGGGAATGCCGATTTTGGCGGCGACTTCCGCGAGCGGGCGCAACGTCGCCTTGCGGGCGATCTCGATATCGGACATCGGATGCGTTTCCTTCGTTGTCTCAGCGCGCTTGCGCGGCTTGGCGCTTCAGCGCCGCTTCGCGGATGGCGGTCATCGTGGTGCGCGTGGTGATGATTTCGGGATCGATCTTCAGCGCCAGCAACGCCGTGCGCCGCGCGGCGATTGCGCGCTCCAACGCGGGCATGAAATCCTCGGTCCGCGTCACTTCTTCGGCATAAGCACCCAGCGACTTCGCCAAGCCGACGAAATCCGGGCTCTTCAAATCCGTGCCGACGACGCGGGCGGGATGCTCGCGCTCCTGATGCATACGGATCGTGCCGTAAATACCGTTGTCGAACACCAGGATGATCGGGGCGGCACCATATTGCACGGCGGTCGCGATCTCGAGACCCGACATCATGAACCCGCCATCGCCGATCATGCCGAGCACGAGGCGATCGGGATGGACGAGCGACGCGGCGACGGCCGCCGGCACCGAATAACCCATGGCGCCCGAAGTCGGCCCGACCAAGCGCGCGGGCCGCTTGAACGGCAGGAAGCGCATCGGCCAGCCGGTGTGGTTCCCGGCATCGACCGTGACGACGTAGCTTTCGACATGCTTCGACGTCGCGAGTTCGCGCATCGCACGGCCCATATCGAGCTCGCCATTATAGGGATTGGGCACGAGCGATTTTTCGAAATCGGCGCGTGCGGCTTGCGTCCATGCCTTCCACGGACGGGACTCAAGCGGCTTCAAAGCGCCCGTGGCGAGCGCGAACGCGTTCGCGTCCGCGACGATGCCAACATCGGGGCGATAGACACGGCCGAGCTCGTCCGGATCGGCATGGATATGAATGAGTGCCTGCTTGGGCTCCGGGCTTTCCAGCACCGTGTAGCCTTGCGTCGTCATCTCGCCCAGGCGCGCACCGATCACCAGCAGCAGATCGGCTTCCTTGGCGCGCTTGACGAGTTCGGGCGGGCCCGACGTGCCGAGATCGCCGACATAAACGCGCGAATCGGGTGCGATCGCATCCATACGGCGGAACGACGCGGCCACGGGAAGATCATTGGCTTCGGCGAAAGCTTGGATCGCCGCCCCCGCCTCGTCCTGCCAGCCCGGCCCGCCGATGATCACCAGCGGGCGCTGCGCCTTCGCCAGCGCCGCTTGGACGCGTAGCAAATCGGAATGCGTGGGCGCCGGCTTGGCGACGCGATAAGGCTCGGCGTCGCGCACCGTCACCACATCCGTCAGCATGTCTTCGGGCAACGCCAGCACGACCGGGCCGGGCCGGCCCGACGTCGCGGTGTGGAAGGCGCGCGCCATATATTCGGGAATGCGCGCCGCGTCGTCGATCTGCGCCGCCCATTTGACGACCGAACCGAACATTTGCCGGTAGTCGACTTCCTGGAACGCTTCGCGGTCCATCATGTCGCGCCCGACTTGGCCGACCAGCAGGATCATCGGCGTCGAATCCTGCATCGCCGTGTGCACGCCGACCGACGCGTGCGTCGCCCCCGGCCCGCGCGTGACCATGCAAATGCCCGGCTTGCCGGTGAGCTTGCCATAGGCTTCGGCCATATTCGCCGCACCGGCTTCGTGTCGCGCGTTGATCAGGCGGATCGTGCGGCTATCGTGCAGCGCGTCGAGCACTTCGAGATACGATTCCCCCGGCACGCAAAACGCCATATCGACGCCGTGAATCAGCAACTGATCGACCAGAACGCGGCCGCCGCTGCGCGGTTTGGGGGACATGCGTTACCTCCGAAAAACAGAGCGGCAGTTAACAAGCGGGCCGCGATGGACGCAAGGGTCGCCGCAGGGCTATTTTGCCGCGATGGACGAGATACCAGAATGGATGGCGCCCGCGGGCGATAGCGCGTTTCGCGACTTGATCGGTTATTACCCCCGCGTTTGGCGCGAAAACTACGTGGAAATGCTGCTGAAGCTGGAAGAACGCCACCGCAATCGGTCCGGTATCGCGCATGGCGGCGTGGTCGCGACGATGGTCGACGTCGCGGGCGGATTCGCGGGTTGCTTCTGCCCGCATCCGGGGCGCGTGCGCCGCGCCTCCACCTTGTCGCTGACCACGCAGTTCGTCGGCCCCGCGCGAATCGGGCGCACATTGATCGCGACGGGCCGCACCAAGCCCGGCGGTAAGTCGATCTATTTCGCAACGATCGAAATCGTCGACGACGAAGGCAAGACCGTGGCGACGGGGGAGGCCGTCTACAAATACCGCCCCGGCAGCGAAACATTGGAAGGCGTGGCGCGTTGAACGACACGTCTCGTACGCCGGGGCTCGGCGTGATGGCCCTGGTCGTCGTGCTGTGCGCGATCTGGGGCGTCAACCAAGTCGCGATCAAGTTCGGCAATGCCGGGATCTCGCCGATGTGGCAAGCGACGCTTCGCTCGGCCGGCGGGGCGATCCTCGTCCTCGGCTGGACGCGTCTGCGCGGCATCCCGATTTTCGAACGCGACGGCACGCTGATGGGCGGCATCGCCGCCGGACTGCTGTTCGGCACGGAATTCGGCCTGCTCTATTGGGCGATCGAATTCACCACCGCCGCGCGGTCCGTCGTGCTGCTCTATACGGCGCCGATTTCGCTCGCCATCGCGGCGCATTTCTTCCTGAAGGGCGACCGCTTGACGCCCCGGAAAATATTGGGCCTGACCGCGTGTTTCCTGGGCGTGGCGTTGCTGTTCGCCGATTCGCTGACCCTGCCCGACCGCAAAGGCTTGATCGGCGACGCGCTGGCCTTCGCCGCGTCGCTGTTTTGGACCGCATCGACCATCGTCATCAAACGCTCCAACCTCGCCACCGCGCGCGGGGAGAAGATCGGACTTTACCAATACGCGGTTTCGGCGGTGCTGCTGGGCGCGGGCGCGCTGCTGATGGGCGAGCGCGGCATCTTCGATCCCACGCCCTTGGTGATGGGGGCGCTGGCCTTCCAGATCGTGATCGTGGTCTTCGTCAGCTACACGATCTGGTTCGCGTTGGTGCCCGTCTATCGCGCGTCGTCGCTGGCGTCGTTCTCGTTCCTCACGCCGGTGTTCGGCGTGCTGGCGGCGCATTTGCTGCTGGGCGAGGAATTGAAGCCCGTGCTGGTGATGTCGCTTGCGCTGGTGGGCTTCGGCATCTGGACCGTCAACCGCCCGGCGAAAGCCTAAAGCCCCAATTCGCGCAAAATCTCGTCGGTGTGCTGGCCGAGCGTGGGCGCCGCGCGCGTGACGCTTGCCGGCGTTGCCGAAAGCTTGACGGGTGCCCCCAGCGTTTCGACGCGGCCCAGCATGGGATGATCCGTCGCCACCACCATGTCGCGCGCGCGGGTTTGCGGATCGGCGAGCATGTCCTGGATCGACAAGACCGGCCCCGCCGGCATGCCCATACGGTCGAACAACTCAAGCCAATCGGCGGTCGTGCGCGCGGCGAATAGCGGCGTCAGCGCATCGACCAGCGCCGGCAGATTGCCCATGCGATCCGCGTTACTCGCAAAGCGCGGATCGGCGGCGAGATCCGGCGCCTCCAAGCATTCGATCAGCTTCAGCCAGGATTTCTGATTCGCCGCCCCGACATTGATCCAGCCGTCTTTGGTCGCGAAAGCTTGGTAGGGCGCGTTCAACGGATGGCCGGAGCCCAGCGGCCCGGGCGAAGTTCCCGTCGCCAGCGCGATCGCCGACTGCCAATAGGTCTGCACGATTCCCGCTTCGAACAGCGAGGTATCGACCATCTGGCCTTCGCCGGTGCGGGTGCGCGCTTGCAACGCGGCAAGGATTCCCATCGCCGCGAGAATGCCCGCCGTGATGTCGGTGACAGGGGCGCCGACTTTCACGGGTGCGCGCCCCGGCCCTTCGCCGGTGATGCCCATCAAGCCCGACATGCCTTGCGCGACCAGATCGAACCCGCCGCGCGCGGCGTAAGGCCCGGTGCGCCCGAAGCCCGACAGCGAGCAATAGATAAGGCGCGGATTGAGCGCGTGCACGGCGTCGTAACCGAAGCCGAGTCTGTCGAGCGTGCCCATCCGGTAATTCTCGATCAGCACGTCGGCGGTGGACAGCAAGCAGCGCAACGCCTCCTTGCCGGGCTCGGTCTTGAGGTCGAGGGCGATGCCGCGCTTGTTGCGGTTCATCATCAGGAAAGCCGCGCTCTGGTCGCCGACCATCGGCGGCTGCATGCGCCGCGTATCGTCGCCGCCGGGCAGCTTCTCGACCTTGATCACGTCGGCCCCCAGATCGGCGAGCATCATGCCCGCCACGGGCCCCGCCATGATATGGGCGAGTTCGACGACGCGGATCCCTTCGAGCGCGCCCGCCATGTCAGCGCCCCTCGAAATTCGGGCGGCGCTTATCCAGGAACGCGCGATAGCCTTCGAGATAATCGCGCGTATCGCAGTTGGCGAAGCCTTCGAGATATTCGCGCTTCGTGAGCTTGCGCGGGTCCATCAAACGCCGCGCGAATTTCTTGTGCCAGCGATTGGACAATGGCGCACCCGAAGCGATGCGCGCGGCGGCTTCGTAGGCTTCCTTCGTCACGTCCGCATCGGCCACGACGCGCGTGACGAGGCCCTTGTCCTTCGCTTCGGCGGCCCCGAACACGCGCGCTTCGAGCAGGATTTCCAGCGCCGTCGCGCGGCCCACCAGATCGATCAACGCCGACAATTCGGGATACGCCATGATCACGCCGATCCGGTTGATCGGCACGCCGAATCGGCTTGCTTCGCCGCAAATGCGCAGATCGCACATCGACGCGATTTCCAGCGACCCGCCGACGCAAAGCCCGTGGATCATCGCCAGCGTGGGATGGCGGCAATCGCGGATCGCGGCCAGCGTCGCGTGCATGATCTTGCCATAGGCGATGGCGAGCTTCGTGGTCGCGCGCGTGCGTTCGAACTCGGAAATATCGGCCCCCGGCCCGAACGCCTTTTCGCCCGCGCCGCGCAGCACGATGCAGCCGATATCGGCCTCGCGATGAAGGCTGCGTATCGTCTCGCCCAGCCCCTTCCAGCTCGCCTGGCTCAACGCGTTGAGCTTTTCGGGCCGGTTGAGCGTGACGGTCACGATGCGCGGATCCCCCGCGGCTTCGCGGTCGACCAGGATCAACCCGTCTTTCGTCGAGACGGTTTTCGGCGTGCTTCGTTTGGCGGCTGGCATCGATGGTCCTCCCCGCCGTCAGCTTAAAGAAAAAGGGCGGCGCTTGGAAACGCCGCCCCGAAGTTTGGGAGAGGAGGAGAGGAGAAGACGTAACGGGAACTAACGCACGATGCCGAGGATCTGCTGCGGCTGCTGGTTGGCGATCGACAGGGACTGGACGGCGAGCTGCTGGCGGACCTGCAGCGACTGCGTCGAGGCCGAGGCCTTGCCGATATCGGCGTCGACCATGGCGCCCATGCCCGTCGTCGTCGCGTCGACGACCGAGTTCAGCAGATTGCTTTGCAGGCGCAGCGTGCGGCTATCGGCCGCGGCCCCGCCCAACGCCGCCGAGACGGCGTTGCCGAAGGTGGAGAGCGACGTGAGGGCCGCCGTCGCCGCCGTGACCGACG
The DNA here is from genome assembly GCA_041917215.1 of Tagaea sp. GTDB lineage: Bacteria > Pseudomonadota > Alphaproteobacteria > CACIAM-22H2 > CACIAM-22H2 > Tagaea. The sequence goes on along the minus strand of JAYRYC010000001.1, from coordinate 1,004,645 downwards.
AGACCGACGACGCCGCGAAAGTCGTGAACGCGGTATGAACCGTCGAGCGGCTCGACATCGTGATCGTCGTCGCGTTGACGTCGGCGAGGAAGGTTTTGGCCGCGGAGTTGTTCGACAGCAGATTCACGCCGTTGTAGTTCGCTTGGGCGATGAACGTCGAAATCTGGCTCGTCATCGCGCTGAAATCGGCGGCGTAGATCGTGCGCTGGCCGTTGTTGATCGCGCCGTCGGCGAGCTGCGTGATCTTGGCCTGGAGGTTGCCGACCAGGTTCGAGATATTGGTCAGCGCCGCATCGGTCACGGCCCCGAGGCCCGTGCCGTTGGTGATCGACGCCTGCACCGCCTGATAGGCCTGCAGATTGCCCCGGATGCCCTGCGCGACCGTGAAGGTCGACGAATCGTCCATCGCATCGGCGACGCGATAGCCGGTCTGGACCTGCTTGGACGCGGTCGCGAGCATCGAGCCCGCCGTGCGCAGCGACCCAAGGGCGACCATCGCGCTGAGATTGGTGTTGATCGAGTTGGACATGACAGGCTCCGTGCCGGGGGATTCGTTGTTTCCCCAGGCTTCGCAACCGCTGTGCCAAGACAAATATCATTTAAAAACAATGATTTACCTCAAAGAAACAACATACCCGGGGCAGTTTCTGCCGGGCCAAACCGGCATCACCAGCCCGGCAACGGAAAAATTTACCAGCAAGAACACGCCGTCTCGCCAAGCCCAAGGGCATGGCATATGAAAGGCGCGACAGCATTTCCGGGAGTCGCCATGACCAAGGACGAGATCGCCAAAACCGCCGCCCGCATTCTGATCGAAACCCAAGCGATCCATTTCAACGTCGCCAAGCCCTATATCTTCACTTCGGGCTGGGCTTCGCCCACCTATTGCGATTGCCGGCGCTTGATCTCGTTCCCGCGCGCGCGCGCCAAGCTGATGGATATGGCGGTCGAAACGATTCAGCGCACGATCGGCTTCGATAGTCTGGACGCCGTCGCCGGCGGCGAAACGGCCGGCATCCCCTTCGCGGCCTGGATCGCCGAGCGCCTGGAATTGCCGATGCTCTACGTGCGCAAGAAGCCCAAGGGCTTCGGGCGCAACGCGCTGATCGAAGGCAAGATCGTCGAAGGTTCGCGCGTGCTGCTGGTCGAAGATCTCGCGACCGACGGCAAGTCGAAGCTCCATTTCGTCAACGGACTGCGCGAGGCGGGCTGCCAGGTGGCACACAGCTTCGTCGTGTTCCATTACGGCATCTTCCCGGAAAGCGTCTCCGCCCTGGCCAAGGAAGGTGTGGCGCTGCACGAACTCGCCACGTGGTGGGACGTGCTGAAGGAAGCCGAAGCGCAAGCCGTCTATCCCGCCGCCGAGCTCGCCGAAGTGCGCAAATTCCTCGAGAACCCGGCGGATTGGTCCTATGCCCATGGCGGCGTGGACCGCGACGGCAAGAAGAAAGGCGAGTAAGCTTCCGGGATGCGCCGCACCGCCCTCGTCGCGTTCGCCCTGCTCGCTTTGGCGTTTCCCGCCAAAGCCAAGGACGAATTGACGGTCGGTCTTTCGCAATTCCCCGCGACCTTCCATCCGATGATCGATTCGATGGCGGCCAAGAGCTACGTGCTCGGCATGGCCCGCCGTCCGATCACGACTTACGACAAGGATTGGAAGCTCGTCTGCCTGATGTGCGTGGAATTGCCGACCGTCGAAAACGGCGGCGCTAGGCGCGTGACCTTGCCCGACGGCAAGGAAGGCATGGAAGTCACGTTCAAGATCAAGCCGGACGCGAACTGGGGCGACGGCACGCCGGTGACCGCCGCCGACGCGATCCTAACCTGGGAAATCGGCAAGCATCCGCGTTCGGGCGTGACGTCGGGCGAAGGCTATCGCCGCATCCTGAAGATCGATGCGCCCGATTCCAAAACGCTGGTCTTCACGTCGGACCGCGTCACCTTCTCCTACAACGATTTCAGCCAATACGAATTCATCCCGGCGCATCTGGAACGCGCGCGGTTCGAACAGGACCCCGAGACCTATCGCCGGCGCACGGGTTACGACACCGATACGGCCAATCCGGGGCTCTATAACGGCCCCTATCGCATCACCAACGTGCAGCCGGGGGCGTCGATCACGCTGGAGCCCAATGCGCATTGGGCCGGCAGGAAACCGCATTTCAAACGCATCTTCGTTCGCGTGATCGAGAATTCGGCGGCGTTGGAAGCCAATCTTCTCTCGGGCTCGATCGATTACGTCGCGGGCGAGCTTGGCTTCACACTCGATCAGGCTTTGGCGCTAGAAAAGCGCCAGGCCGCGCGCTTCGATTTCACTTACCAGCCGTCGCTGCTCTACGAGCATATCGACTTCAATCTCGACCATCCGATCCTGAAGGATGTCCGCGTGCGCCGCGCGATGGTCCATGCGCTCGACCGCGAAGCACTGACCCGTCAATTGTTCGAGGGCAAGCAGAAGGTCGCGCATTCCTTCATGGGCCCGCGCGATCCGATGTCCGCCGCCGATCTGCCCGTGCTGGGCTTCGACCTTGCGCGCGCGCAAGCGCTGCTGGCCGAAGCGGGCTTCGATCGCGTCGTGAATGGTATTCGCCAAAACGCGGCGGGCGAGCGCTTGTCGTTCGAGTTCGGCACCACCGCCGGCAATCGTCTGCGCGAAACGGTGCAGCAAGCGCTACAAAGCCAATGGCGGCGCGCCGGGATCGAAGTGCGCATCCGCAACGAACCGCCGCGCGTGTTTTTCGGCGACGGCACGTCCAAGCGCCGTTTCCAGCTCGCGATGTATGCCTGGTTCTCGGCGCCCGAATCGGTGCCGCGCACCACGCTGCATTCGGAAATGATCCCCAGCGAAGCGAATGCCTGGCAGGGCCAGAATTATCCGGGCGTGCGCGAGCCCGAGATCGACGCCGCGATCGACGCGCTGGAACGCGAACTCGATCCCGCCAAGCGCAAGCCGATCTGGGCGCGCATCCAAACGCTCTACGCCCAGAACGCTTGGGTGCTGCCACTCTATTTCCGCGCCGAGCCGTTCGTGATCCCGAAATGGCTGACCGGGATCGAGCCGACGGGCCATCAATATTATTCGACGCTCGGCGTCGAAAATTGGCGCCCGCGATGACGACCGCGTCTGCCTCATCCTTCGACAAGCTCAGGATGAGGTTAATCCTCATGGTGAGCCAGTCGAACCATGAGGTCGCGCGGTCCGCGAAAGTTTGAAATGCTCCGTCACGCGGTCACGCGCCTGATCCAAGGTCTGCTGGTTCTGACCGCCGCGAGTTTCGCGATCTATGTGCTGCTCGGCCTAATGCCGGGCGATCCGGTCGATCTGATCGCGTCGGGCAATCCCAATTTCACCCCCGACGATTTGCGCAATCTGCGCGAGCTTCACGGGCTCGACCGGCCGTTGGTCGATCGCTATCTCGACTGGGCCGCGTCCGCGCTGTCGGGCGATCTCGGCTATAGCCGTACTTTCGCGCGGCCCGTGCTGGCGACGATCCCCCCCTTTCTCGCCAACACCGCCGCGTTGATGCTGGTGTCGTTCGCGCTGGCCTTGGCACTCGGCATCGCGCTGGGCCTTGCGGCGGCGGCCAATCGCGGCGGCAAGATCGACACGGCGATCAACGCCTTCGCATTCGTGTCGGCGGCGACGCCGACCTTCTGGCTCGCGCTTCTGTTGATCGTGCTGTTCGCGGTGACGCTCGGCTGGCTGCCCGCCAGCGCCCTGCCGCCGCCGGGCGAAGACGGCATCTGGGACAAGATCCGCCACTTGATCTTGCCGGTGACGACGCTCGCCCTCGTCGAGGCGGGCGAATATGCCCGGCACATGCGCGCCGCCGCCATCGACGCGCTGGCGCAGGATTGGGTGCGCACCGTGCGCGCCAAGGGCGCTTCCGAATCACGAATCGTGCTGGGCCATGTGCTGCGCAACGCGCTCGTCCCCGTCGCGACGGTCGCGGCGCTGGGTTTCGGCGGTTTGTTTTCGGGCGCGCTCGTTACCGAAACGATCTTCGCCTATCCGGGCATGGGCAAGCTCATCTACGATTCGATCATGGCGAGCGATTTCAATCTCGCCCTCGCCTGTCTGTTGATGGCGTCGGCCTTGGTGATCGCGGCGAATTTCGCCGCTGACATGGTCTACGCGGCGCTCGATCCGCGCATCGGCTTCGGGCGCGCGCGGAACGACGATTCATGACCGGCCCCGAAAAGCGCCTTGCCTTGGCGGCAACGGTGATCGCGATCGTGGCAATGGCCGCCCTCGCCGCCCCGCTGATCGGCTGGATCGTCGGCTACGATCCGTTCGACACCGACCTGTTGCGCCGCTATTCGCCGCCGTCTTTCGCCAATCCGCTGGGCACGGACGAATTGGGCCGCGACGTGGCGATGCGCTTGCTGTTCGGCGCGCGCGTGTCGCTTGCCGTCGGCCTCGCGGCGGCGTTGGCGGCCAGCACCATCGGCACGGCGATCGGTTTGGTCGCCGGCTATTTCGGCGGGCGCGTCGATCAAATCCTGATGCGTGCGACCGACGCGGTGCTGTCGCTGCCCGTATTGCCCGTGCTGATCGTGCTGGCGGCGGTCGATCTCGGTAAGCTCGGCCTGCCGGAAGGCGAAGCGTCGAGCCTTATCCGCATCGTCGTGATCGTCGCGGCGTTCGGCTGGCCCAAAGTCGCGCGATTGGTGCGCGGCCATGCGTTGGCGTTGCGCGAACGCGACTTCGTGCGCGCGGCGCGCGCCTTGGGCGCAGGGCCGTGGCGCATCATGTGGGCGCATATTCTGCCGAACTGCGCGACGCCGATCCTGATCGCGACGGCGCTCGCCGTCGGCGGCACGATTCTTTACGAAAGCGTGCTGTCGTTCCTGGGGCTTGGCATCCAGCCGCCGATCCCGAGCTGGGGCAATATGCTGACGGGCGCGCAAGAGACGATCGTCCAGGCGCCGTGGCTCGCCTTGTGGCCGGGTCTTGCGATCCTGATCACGGTCGCGGCGATCAACCTGCTGGCCGACGCCATCCAGGATCGCTTCGACCCGCGCCGCAAACGCGCTTAGTGCGACATCAGCACCGGCACGGTCATGTGGTCGAGCACGTCGCGCGTGGCGCCGCCGAAGATCGCTTCGCGCGCGCGGCTATGCCCGTAAGCGCCCATGACCAGGAAATCGGCGCCGAGATCGGCCAAGCGGCTGAGCAGCGCGTCACCCACCGACAGATCGCCCGAATAGGTCGTCGTCGCTTCCGCCGCAACGCCGTGACGCGCGAGGTGCAACGCGATATCGGCACCCGGCAAGCGCTTGTCGGCACCATCGGGATCGATCGACAGGATCGAAACTTTCTCCGCCGCGCGCAGCAGCGGCAGCGCGTCGGCGACGGCGCGCGCGGCTTCGCGCGTGTTGTTCCAAGCGCACACGACATGTTTCGTGGTGCCCGCGAAATTTCCGGCGTTCGGCACGAAAATCACCGGCCGCCCGGCGCTCAGCACCAAGGCTTCGCCCAACGCCGCGACGTCCGGCGGCAATTGCCCGTCCGGTTGCGGCACGATGATCGCGTCGGCATGGCGGGCATGGTTCAGCGCCACGTCCTCGGCGAAGCCCCAGGCCTCGCGATACTCGATCTCGATCCCTTCGGCCGTCGCGGCCTTGGCGACCGCATCGCGGACTTTGGCGGCTTCCTCGCGCACCTGATCGCGAAACGCCTCCATGATCGACGTGCCGGCGAGCGAACGCGCGGATAACGGCAGCACCGGCTCGGTCAGCGCGTGGATCGCGGCCAGATGCGCGCCCTGCCCGTTGGCGAAACGCGCGGCGAATGCCAAGCGCGACGCGATATCCGGCCCCGTTTCGGCGAAAACGACCAAGTCGCGGAAGCCGTTGGTCTGGGTCGGGGATGGATTGCGCGACGGGGTCATGACGTTGATCTCCTTGGGTCGGTTCGAAACGCAAACTGACCGAAAGCGTGCTTGCGCGCTTTGATATGGCTCAACCGGCTTTCCAAGCCCCTCGGAATGGGGTAGCAAACGCCTGTTTCGATTGGAGAAAGCATATGACCGCCGCCGCCCTTCCCCGACTGGTTCCGGTAATCCTGTCCGGGGGTGCGGGCACGCGGCTGTGGCCCTTGTCGCGCGAGACCTATCCCAAGCAGCTTCTGGCGCTGGCGGGCACGCGCAGCCTGATCCAGGACACGGCCGCGCGTTGCGGCGGCGAAAGCTTCGGCGCGCCCATCATCGTGTGCAACGACGAACACCGCTTCGCCATCGCCGAGCAATTGCGCCAGATCGGCATCGCCCCGCGCGCGATGATTCTCGAACCCGTCGGGCGCAACACCGCCCCGGCCGCCGCCGCCGCCGCCGCGTTGCTGGAGCCGGGCGAGATCATGATGCTGCTGCCCTCCGACCACGCGATTTCCGACGTCGCGTCTTTCGCCAAGGCGGCGGCGAAAGCGGCGGCGGGCGCACGCGCGGGCAAGCTCGTGACCTTCGGCATCGAACCCGAGCGCCCCGAAACCGGCTATGGCTATATCAAGCGCGGCGCCGCTTTGCCCGGCCTCGACGGCGCCTATGCGGTCGAGCGTTTCGTCGAGAAACCCGATCTCGACACCGCGAAGAAATATCTCGCCGAAGGCGGCTGGGCGTGGAACTCGGGCATGTTCATGCTGCCCGCCGCGATCTTCCTGGCGGAGACCGAGAAATTCGAACCCGCGATCGCGCGCGCCGCGAAGGACGCGGTCGCCAAGGCCAAGCGCGATCTCGATTTCGTGAGGCTGGACAAAGAAGCCTTCGCCGCCGCCCCGTCGAAATCGATCGACTATGCGGTGATGGAACGCACGAGCCTCGCGGCCGTGGTGCCTGCGTCGATGGGTTGGTCGGATGTCGGCGCTTGGGACGCGCTGTGGGATTTGGGCACGCGCGACGCCGACGGCAACGTGGTGCGCGGCGACGTGATCGCGGAGGATACGCATAACTCGTACTTGCGCACCGAAGGCCGCTTGCTCGCGACCATCGGCGTCGACGATTTGATCGTCGTCGATACGCGCGACGCCACGCTGGTGGCGCGCAAGGACAAAGCGCAGCACGTCAAGCGCATCGTCGACCGCTTGAAGGCGGCCGGGCGCAGCGAGGCGAGCCTGCACACCGAAGTGCATCGCCCCTGGGGCAGCTATCAGACGATCGATCTGGGGCCGCGCTTCCAGGTGAAGCGCCTGTCGGTCAAGCCCGGCGCCAAGATTTCGCTGCAGAAACACGCCCAGCGCGCCGAGCATTGGGTCGTCGTGCAAGGGATCGCGCGCGTGACGCGCGACGAGGATGTGCTGACGTTGCGCGAAAACATGTCCGCCTACATCCCCGTCGGCTGCGTCCACCGCCTGGAAAACCCCGGCACCGAGATGCTGCATATCGTCGAGGTGCAGTCGGGTTCCTATCTGGGCGAGGACGATATCGTGCGCCTCGAAGACTCTTACGGGCGCAAATAATGACCGATCCGATCAGCATCGATGCCGCCGATATCGCCGCCGCCGCCGCGCGCATCCAAGGCCAGGTTCTGCGCACGCCGACGTTGCGCTCGGCCACGCTGTCCGCCGTCACCGGCGCCGACGTGCGGATCAAGTTCGAGAACCATCAATACGTCGCGTCGTTCAAGGAACGCGGCGCCCTCAACAAATTGCTGCTGCTCTCGCCCGATGAGCGCAAACGCGGTGTGATCGCGATGTCGGCCGGCAACCACGCGCAAGCGGTCGCCTATCACGCCAAGCGTTTGGGTATCGCCGCGACGATCGTGATGCCCAAGGCGACGCCCTTCACCAAGGTCGCGCGCACGCGCGATCATGGTGCACGTGTCGAACTTCAGGGCGATGCGCTGACCGAGGCCGCCGCCTTCGCGCGCGATTTGGCGGCGAAGGAAAATCTCGTCTTCGTGCATCCCTACGACGATCCGGCGATCATGGCGGGCCAAGGCACGTTGGCGCTGGAAATGCTCGCCGATTTCCCCGATCTCGACACGCTGGTGATCCCGATCGGCGGCGGCGGGATGATTTCGGGCTGCGCCGTCGCGGCGAAATCGATCAATCCGGCGATCGAGATTTTCGGCGTCGAGGTCGAGGCTTTCGCCTCCGCAGCACAGCGCAAAGCCGGCGAGAAGGTCCATACCGGCGGCACGACCATCGCCGAAGGTATCGCGGTCGCCGATGTGGGCGCGCAATGCTGGCCGGTGATCGACAAATTGGTGCGCGACGTGGTCGTGGTCGACGAGCTGGACGTCGAACGCGCCATCGTGCTGCTGATCGAAATCGAGAAGACCGTCGCCGAGGGTGCCGGTGCGGCGGGTCTCGCCGCGTTGCTCGCCCATCCCGAACGCTTCAAGGGCCGCAAAGTCGGCCTCGTCCTGTGCGGCGGCAATATCGATACGCGCGTCTTGTCGAGCGTGCTGCTGCGCGGCCTGGCGCGCGACGGGCGCTTGCTGCGCCTGTCGATCGAGATTCCCGACCGGCCCGGCGCGCTCGCCGATCTGGCGGGGCGCATCGGCAAAGCGGGCGGCAATATCGTCGAGGTCGAGCACCAGCGCACTTTCACCGAACGCTCGGCGCGCGCGGTGACGGTCGAAGCGACGATCGAGGTCGTCGATCGCGCCCATGGCGACAAGCTGGTCGGCGAATTGGAAAATGCCGGATTGACCGTCCAGCGCGGTGCCGCCTGACGGTTATTGCTGCGGCGGCAGGTCGGCGAGTTCCTTCACCCGCTCGCCCCATTCGGTTTCGAGCGAGTTCTGGCGGCGCTGCAATTGGCGCAGGCGGTTCTGCGCGCGGTTCTCGTAGATGATGTTCGCGACGATCGGGAACAGCCAGCACAGGCCCCAGGCGAATACGGCCGCGCCATAGACCGACAACCACGCGAAGGCGTTGCCGAGAATCTCGCGCCCGCCGGTGCGGCCCATCATCGCGAACCCATCGAGCAGGAAGGGCAGCATCGCCCCCATGCTCATCGTGCCAACGGCGATGGCGTCGTGCTTCTGGCGCGTCGGATCGACAATCGCGGCGGCGAGCGTGGGCAGGAAGCCCGCAACGACGAACAGGCACAGCCACGGCACGTTATAGGCAAGCCACGCGACGATGGCGATGACGCCCGTCCCCGCCATGGCGAGCGTCATGGCGCTCGGGCCCTTCTTCGCGGATTTGGGTTGCTTGGCCATGGCTAAAATAGAATCCGCCAAAGAATGGAGCCGATACCGACGACGCCCGACAGCGACGCGGAGGTGAGTGCGGCCGTTTCCTTGCCCGCGAGCATCGCCGCATGGGCGCGTTGTTTGGCACCGCCGCGGATTTCGACCATCTCGGCGCCCGCCGCGACATAGGCTTCCTTGGCGGCGTCGAAGCCCCAATGATCGACCTCGCGCATCTTCTCGTTATCGACGAGTTCGAGCAGCGCTTTGAGATTACCTTCTTCGGCGACTTGATTGAGCCGCTCGATCTGCGATTGGCGCAGCGGCAAATGGTTGATCCCGTCGACATAGCCGCGCACCAAAGTGGCGCACCACGCGGTCAAGCGCGGCACCATCGGCGGGCCGAAACGCTCCTGCAGGTCCGACAACATGCGCAAGATCGACATGCCGCCCGCGAGATCGACCTGTTCGGGATTCATCAGCACGCGAATTTGCGCCGGGTCCGCGCCCGCGTGCACGGCGAGGAACGCGGCGATGTGCCGGTCGATCGGCTTGTGGCCGGAACCAGCGGCGGCCTCCAGCGCTTCCAGCACCTGATCGGGCTCCGACACCCACATGCCCGCCGCGAGTTCGGAAAAGCACGGCAGATTGGGATTGAGTTCGTAGAGCACGCGTTCGATGCCGTTGCCCGGGGCCGGATCTTCGATCCATTTGCCCAGGCGTTCGACGAAGCCCGCCGGCGGCAAGCCGCGCCCGCCCGCCGATTTATGCAGCATCGTCCACAGGCCGATCACGCGGCTGCGGATGAGGTCCGCGAAGATCGGCCCGCCGCCGGGTTTGCGCATCGCGACGGCGATTGCCGTGCCGAGGCCATCGACATGGACGCTATGGCCCCGGAAGCGGATCGGCGCCAAAGGATCGAGCACGATCGACGCGCGCGCCACCGTCAGCGCATCGGAATAGGTCGGGTTGGGATCGCCGCTGGGTTCGCGCACCGCCGCGTTCAAACGGTCGTGCAGCTTCTGATCGCCCAGCGTGTTGCGGATCCACATCGCGATATTGCCGTTGCGCAATTCGCCCGCCGCCGCTTCCCAGCGCCGGCCGAGCCCGTGCGCCAGATCGCGCGGCGTCTTGTATTCGCGCCCGCCGAAGCGATAGCCCTTGGCCGCGCGCAAGACGAGCGGCGCCGACGGATTGACCTGCTGGCGCTTGCCGTCGAGGAAGCCTTTCAGCATTTCCAGCGTCCAGCGATCTTGTTCCCAATCGTTGGTCAGGCCGCGCAGTACTTCCATCACCTGCGGCGCGATCTTGGTGAGATCGGCGAGCGAGTCGAACGTGCCGCGATCGACGCGCCGCGCGAATTGCTCGTCCACGTCCATGCCTTGCCCCGGCATGAAGCCTTGCGCGAAGGCGAGCAGCGTCATGCCCAGCGCGAACATATCGTCTTCGCGCGTGCCCGAGCCGCGCGCGTCGGGATCGGCCATCGCGCGTTCGATGGGCTCCAGCGGAGCGGGCTGTTCGAAGCCGCCGGGCACATGGAACGAAGGGCCCAGCACGATGCGCGTGCGCGCTTCATCGAGCCAAAACAGATTGGTCGGGCGGATGCCGCGATGGGTGACGTTGCGGTGGAACAACTCGCCCAGCGCGTTGGCGAGCGGCAGCAGGAAATGCGTCAGCAAACGCGGTGCGGGCCATTCGTCGCGCGCCGTGTTGCCGCGCCACAGCGGACCGCCTTCAGGCAGATCGTAAATGAACGCCAAGCGGCGCGCCGAAGCGCCCGGCCAATCGACCAAGCCGAATTCGTAAAGCCGCAGCAGGCCGGGCCGCTCGACGCCCTTGATGTTCTTGGCCATCTCCAGCCGCGGGGGAATCTCCGGGCCGCAGATCAGCGCCACGCGCTGGCCGATCGTGTCGCGTTCGTCGACCGCCAGATAGGCGCGAACCGCCGCGGTCGACATTTCCGGGACGGGCGAGGACGGATAGATCTTGAACCGGCCCGCGAGCGGAACGGACGTGCCGGACGGTCCCTTGGCGGGGCCGCCCTTCTCGTCGTCGTCGTCGCGTTGATTGGCCGGTTCGGCCATAGACCGTCCTCCGCGTTTTCCCGGATCGATCTCCCGAATTTAAGCCGTGTTTGTCGAAAACTGGTTAACGAACCGATTTAGCCAACGAAATCAATCGGCAAATGGGTCCTCGACCAGGATCGTGTCGTTGCGTTCGGGGCTGGTGGACAGCAAAGCGACGCGCGCGCCGATCAATTCCTCGATCCGCACGATGTATTTCACGGCCGCCGCCGGCAGGTCGGCCCAGGACCGCGCGCCCTGCGTCGATTCCTTCCAGCCCGGCAGCGTTTCGTAAATCGGGGCCGCCTGCGCTTGCAGATGCTGGGCGGCAGGCAAACGGTCGTAGCGTTTGCCGCCGATATCGTAGGCGACGCAGACCTTGATCTCGTCGAGCCCGTCGAGCACGTCGAGCTTGGTGAGCGCGATGCCGCGAATGCCGCCGGTGCGCACGGTCTGGCGCACCAGAACCGCGTCGAACCAGCCGCAGCGGCGCGCGCGCCCCGTGACCGTGCCGAATTCGTGCCCGCGCTCGCCCAAATGGCGGCCGATCGAATCGGTCAGTTCGGTCGGGAATGGGCCGGAACCAACGCGCGTCGTGTAGGCCTTGGTGATGCCGAGCACATAGCCGACTTCATGCGGGCCCAAGCCCGAACCCGTCGCGGCTTGGGCAGCCACCGTGTTCGACGAGGTGACGAAGGGATAGGTGCCGTGATCGACGTCGAGCAACGCGCCTTGCGCGCCCTCGAACAGGATGCGCTTGCCCGCTTTGCTGGAATCGCCCAGGAACGGCCACACCGGATCGGCATAGGGGGCGAGCTGGGGGGCGAGTTCCAGCAATTGCTTGCGCAGCGTGACACGGTCGACCTTCTCGAAGCCCATGCCTTTGCGCAGCGCGTCGTGATGGCGGCAAAGTTCCTCGAGCTTGGCGTCGAGCGTGGGCCCGTCGAACAGATCGCACAGGCGGATCGCGCGGCGCGCGACCTTGTCCTCGTAGGCAGGGCCGATGCCGCGCCCGGTGGTGCCGATCTTGGCGCTGCCGCGCGCTTCCTCGCGCAGGCGATCGATCTCGCCATGCAGCGGCAGAATCAGCGCGGCGTTCTCCGCCACGCGCAGATTATGCGGGCCGACATCGACACCCTTTTCACGGATCGCGGCGATCTCCTTCAGCAAATGCCAGGGATCGACGACCACGCCGTTGCCGACCACGCCGGTCTTGCCCTTGCGCACGACGCTGGAGGGCAAAAGCGACAGCTTGTAGGTGACGCCGTCGATCACCAGCGTATGGCCGGCGTTATGGCCGCCCTGGAAGCGCACGACGATCTCGGCGCGTTCCGACAGCCAATCGACGATCTTGCCTTTGCCTTCGTCGCCCCATTGCGATCCGACGACGGTGACGTTGGTCATGTTGCTTACCCTTCGATCTTGACGACGGCGCCGGCACGCCAGACATGCGTGCAGCCCAGAGATTTCGGATCCGCCCCGGCGGCGAAGCCGCGCAGCGCGATTTCGCCTTGGTGGCGCAATTCGGTTTCCGTGCCCGCCGGCGCATCGGCCGGCACGAACACGCATTTGCGCGGCTGCGGAAACGGCAGCGCACGCAGCACCGTATCGGTGAACAGCGTCACGCCGGTCGCGGTTTCGCCCGCCCCTTCCATCAGGTCTTCGCCGGCGAGATAACGCCCGCCGCGCCCCAATTCGCCGCGCACGCCGCGCGCGAACACGGTGAAGCTCAAACCCTGCTGATATTCGAAGCCGCGCCGTTCGACCGCGTCGACCGTCAGCGCCAGATCGGGGCGTGACGCGCGGATCAAGCCGACCGCTTGTTCCAGACGCGCGATCTCGCGCTTGGCGGCCGCGGGCAACTCCAGCGCCTTCAACGCGGGCAGCGCTTTCTCGACCGGGCCCGACGCGGCGACAAGCTTGGCGAGCATCGCCCCCGCTTCGCGGCCGACGCGCGCCAGCGTTTCGCCGTCGCGCTTTTCCAGCGCCACGCGGATCGCTTCCGTCGCCACCGGACCCGGATCGGGATGGGCGGCGAGCACGGCCGAGACGAGATAGGGGATGGCGAGGTCGATCGAGATATTCGCGGCCCCGACTTGGGTCAGCGCATCGGCCGGCATCGTCACGATCTCGCTATCGGCTTGCGCTTCGGCGGCACCGATCAGCTCCGCGCCGACTTGGCCGAATTGGCGTTCGGGGCGCAACGCATCGCCCTTCACGCGCATGACTTGACCCGCATAGCAAAGGCGCAACGGCCGCGCCTCGCCTTTGAGGCGCGTGGCCGCGATGCGCGCGACCTGCGGCGTCATGTCGGCGCGCAAGGCCAGCATGCGCTGCGAGTCCGGATCCATCAGGCGGAAGGTCTGGCGCGCCAGCGCCGCTTGGCTGCCCGCGAGCAACGAGTCCTCGAACTCGACCATCGGCGGTTTGACGCGGCGATAGCCGTAGGACGCGAAGACCTGCGCGATGCGCCAGACGATTTCGGCTTCCTGTTCGGCCTCGGCGGGCAGCGCGTCGCGCAAGCCGGCAGGCAGAAGGGCGCGGGTCGTCAATTCGTTCATGGGAGCGTGAGCCGATGTCGGGGCGTGGGGACTGGCCACGCGGTGGCGTTTTTGGCGGACGGGCGAAAAACGCGCCCGACCTTTTGGCCGACCGGCTTTTCTGGGGGTGTGTAGCGGGTTTCGGGCGCCTGGCCAAGACCCGCGAGAGGCGGCCCCCCACCCGGCTATCATTCGTTTTATTCTGTATTTATTTCATATGCTTATGTCGAGGCGCCGGATCGCCCGACACGCCGCCTTGCCCAAGGTACGAGCCGGTCCGTAACAGCGACGACGGGCCGGAAGCCGACTCCGCCCCGCCGCCCTTCCATTTCATGCGATTCATCCTATATTGCGAATAAGTCGCATTTGCATAGAAAGACGGAAAATGGTCGAGGCTGTCCACAACACGGCGAACGGATTTGGCGCCCTCGCCCCCGCAATCGCGGCGGCGAGCGGCGCGGCGCTGATGCTCGCCGCCAGCGTCAAACTCGTTCGCGCGCGGCGGCCGCGCAGCGTGGCGCGCATCTTCGTAGCCCTCGCGCTCTTCGCCGTGGCGTTGCGCTTGATCGCCGCATCGGTCGGCGAATTCCAAACGCTCGGCCTGCTGCCGGTCGCCGACGCCGATGCGCCCGCATGGCTAGCGTCGCTGGCGGGAAACCCAACCCGCGAAGCGATGGCGATCCAAGCCGCGTTCGTGATCGCCGCTTACGCGCTAATCGCACGCGCCATCAAGCGGCGCGCTTGACGCGCGTCTTCGACACACCGGTTCGCAACTCCTCGACGAGTTCCGCCCGCCGCGACAACAGGCTAAGCAACTGAATCGTCGGGCCGCTCGGCTCGATCAGGCCGCGTTCGTATTTGTCGAATGCGTTCGGCCCCACCCGGAACAAAGCGCCCGCCGCGCGTTGACTGAGCTTCAAGCTTTTCCGGATACGCCGGATCGTATCCGGCGCCGGGACTCCGTCGGCGCGCTCCTTCAAGACACGCAGCGCGCGGTCGGTCACCGCCAGATCGTCGCCAACATGGATCGATTCCTTCGACGCCTTCGCGTAGTAGCCGGGCAGATCGACCGTCATCGACAGCCCCTTATAACGGACGACAAAGGGACGCACACCGCGCCGCAGCAACGCACCGGTTTCGGGCGAACGCCTCGTCGCAGGAAGATCACTCGCTTTCATAGTCACTTCTCCTTGAACGACATGACGCGGAACTCGGTCAACACATCCGCCTGGAATTTCACGTAAAGAACGATGCCTTCCGCCGGCACGTGATAGACGTCCTGCCACACACGATGATCGGCATAGGTCGTCATCGACTTGACGAACATCGACCGGTCCATCCCGCGTATGGCGGACGCGACATGGTGACGGGCGAAGCCCAACGCCAACGCATCGCGCAGCGCCGTTCCGGTGATCGCCAAACTCTCGGCGCGTCCCAGAACCCGCTTTATCGCCGCCAGATCGTAAGTCGGGCGCCGTTTCTCCATATCCCGCAGCATGCCACCATAATGGTGTCACCTCAAGATACTTCATGCCAACGAAAAGGCGGACGCCTTGCGGGCGCCCGCCTTCATCCGTTCAAGACTAACGCGAAAGCTTAGAAAGCGAGCGCACGCACGCGCAGCACTTGGGGCAGCGCGCGGATTTTCGTGAGCACCGTTTCCGACGGCGGCTGATCGACCGCGATCAAGCAGATCGCGTCGGCCCCCGCCGAGGTGCGGCCGAGATGGAACGACGCGATGTTGATGCCCGCGTCGCCGAACAACCGGCCGATCGCGCCGATGAAGCCCGGCTTATCCTGGTTGCGCACATAGAGCATATGCGGTGCGAATTCGGCTTCGATCGGCACTTCGGCGATCTGCACGATGCGCGCCTTCGCCTGGCCGAACAGCGAGCCCGCGATGATGCGCTTCTGCCCTTCCGATTCGACCGTCACGCGGATCAGCGTGGGATAATCGGAGGTGCGGTCGTGGCGCACGTCGGTCACGCCGATGCCGCGCTCGCGCGCGACGGCCGGGGCCGAGACCGAGTTGACGCTTTCCATCTTCACGCCGAGGAACCCGGCGAGCACGCAGGCCGTGAGCGGCTTGGTGTTGAGATTGGCGACCGCACCTTCGTATTCGATGGCGATCGCCTTGACGTTCTCATCCTGCAACTGGCCGAGATAGCGGCCGAGATCGGTCGCGAGCTTCATGTAAGGCTGAAGCTTCGGCGCGTCCTCGGCCGAGACCGACGGCATGTTGACGGCGTTCGTGACTGCGCCCGTCAGCAGGAAATCCGACATCTGCTCGGCGACTTGCAGCGCCACATTCTCCTGCGCTTCGCTGGTCGAAGCGCCCAGATGCGGCGTGCAGACCACATCGTCGCGGCCGAAAAGTGCATGTTCCTTGGCGGGTTCTACCATGAACACGTCCAGCGCGGCGCCGGCCACGTGACCGGAGTCCAAAGCCGCCTTCAGATCGTCTTCGACAATCAGGCCGCCGCGCGCGCAATTGACGATGCGAACACCCTTCTTGGTCTTGGCCAGCGCCTTGGCGTCGAGGATGTTCTTCGTCTGCTCGGTCAGCGGCGTGTGCAGCGTGATGAAATCCGCGCGCGCCAGAAGCTGGTCGAGTTCGACCTTTTCGACGCCGAGATTCGTCGCGCGCTCCGCCGTCAGGAACGGATCGAACGCGACGACCTTCATCTTCAGGCCCAAGGCGCGCTCGGCGACGATCGAACCGATATTGCCGCAACCGATGAGGCCGAGCGTCTTGCCGGTGATTTCCACGCCCATGAAGCGGTTCTTTTCCCACTTGCCGGCCTGGGTCGATTTGTCGGCGGCGGGAAGCTGACGCGCGAGCGCCATCATCAGCGCGATCGCGTGTTCGGCGGTCGTGATCGAATTGCCGAAGGGCGTGTTCATCACGACGATGCCGCGCGTCGTGGCGGCGGGCACGTCGACGTTGTCGACCCCGATACCCGCACGGCCGATGACCTTCAAATGCGTCGCGGCGGCGAGGATGTCCTTGTTGACCTTCGTCGCCGAGCGGATCGCGAGGCCGTCATACTCGCCGATGATGGCTTTGAGCTCGTCCGGCTTCAGACCGACTTTGAGATCGACGTCGATGCCGCGCTCTTTGAAGATTTCGACCGCGCGCGGGGACAAAGCGTCGGAAATAAGAACCTTGGGCATGGTTACACTCCGGGCGCGGATCGCCGCGCCGTTTCGGGAAAACGGGAAAAAGGATCAGGCCGCTTTGGGCAGCGATGCTTTGGCTTCGGCGAAGGCCCAGTCGAGCCAGCCGAACAGCGCCTCGAGATCGGCGGTTTCCACCGTCGCACCGGCCCAAATGCGAAGGCCCGGGGGCGCATCGCGATAGGCGTCGATATCGTAGGCGACTTTTTCGGCCTCCAGCATCGCGACCATCTTCTTGGAGAAGGCGGCCTTCGCGTCGGCATCCAGTGCGGTCACCGCCGGGTCCTTGATGACCAAGCAGACCGAAGTGCAGGAGCGGATCGCCTTATCGGCGGCGAGGAAGCCGACCCACGGCGTCTTCGCGGCCCAGGCTTCGATCGCGGCGAGGTTCTTTTCCGAACGCGCGACCAGCGCGTCCAAGCCGCCGATTTTCTCGGCCCACATCAAACCGTCGAGCGCGTCTTCGACCGCGAGCATCGAGGGCGTATTGATCGTCTCGCCCTTGAACACGCCTTCGATCAGCTTGCCGCCCTGCGTCAGGCGGAAGATCTTCGGCAGCGGCCAAGCGGGCGTGTAGGTCGTGAGCCGTTCGGCGGCGCGCGGGCTCAACACCAGCATGCCGTGCTGGCCTTCGCCGCCCAGCACCTTCTGCCAGGACCACGTCGTCACATCGAGCTTGTCCCAGGGCAGCTTCATCGCGAAGGCGGCCGAGGTCGCGTCGCAAATCGTCAGGCCCTTGCGGTCGGCCGGGATCCAGTCGCCGTTCGGCACGCGCACGCCCGAGGTCGTGCCGTTCCAAGTGAAGACGACGTCGTTGTCGAAATTGACTGACTTCAGATCGGGCAGCGCGCCGTAATCGGCTTCGAGCTTGCGCGTATCTTTGAGCTTGAGCTGCTTGACCACGTCGGTGACCCAACCGGCACCGAAGGATTCCCAGCTGAGCATATCGACGCCGCGCGCACCCAGCAGCGACCACAGCGCCATTTCGACCGCACCCGTGTCCGACGCGGCGACGATGCCGATGCGGTAATCGGCGGGAATGCCGAGGATTTTCCGCGTGCGTTCGATCACGTCGGCAAGCTTGGCTTTGCCGAGTTTCGAGCGGTGCGAACGGCCGAGGGCCGCGTTTTCGAGGGCTTGGAGATTCCAGCCGGGGCGCTTGGCGCAGGGGCCGGAGGAAAAATTAGCGCAATTCGGGCGCGTGGCAGGCTTCGTCATTTTAAAATCCCTTCCTTACAGAAGGTCCGGAACCCGTTGGGAGGTTCTGGCCCGCCGCAGGTTCTATAGAACGGGTCCGCTTCGCGCAACCGGATTTCACGAATGCGGCCGAACGTCGCGCCGAGGCGCTTGGGAAGCGTCACAATTCGCCGCTATCGTGACGGCATGACCACTCCCGCACCCCTGACCGGCAAGAAGGCCCTGATCGTCGGCATCGCCAACGACAAATCCATCGCCGCCGGCTGCGCCGCAGCACTGCGCGAAGCGGGCGCGGAACTCGCCGTCACCTATTTGAACGAGAAGGCGGAAAAGCATGTCCGCGCGGTGACGGCGGCGCTGGATACGGATTTTCTGATCCCGCTCGACGTGCGCGAACCCGGCGCGCTCGAACGTTGCTTCGCGGCGGTGGCGGAGCGCTGGGGCAAGCTCGACATTTTGCTGCACTCCATCGCCTTCGCCCCGCGCGAGGATTTGCACGCGCGCGTCACCGATTCCTCGCGCGATGGATTCCTGCAGGCGATGGACGTCTCGTGCCATTCCTTCATCCGCATGGCGAAGCTCGCCGAGCCGTTGATGCGCGACGGCGGCACGCTCTTGACGGTCAGCTTCTACGGCGCCGAAAAGGCCGTCGAGAATTACAATTTGATGGGCCCGGTCAAAGCGGCGCTGGAAGCGAGCGTGCGCGCCATCGCCGCCGAACTGGGCCCCAAGAACATCCGCGCGCATGCGATCTCCCCCGGACCGTTGCTGACGCGCGCGGCGTCGGGCATCGACCGATTCGACGAATTGGTCGAGCGCGCCAAGGAACGCAGTCCCGGCCGTCGCTTGGTGACGATCGAGGAAATCGGCGCGCTCGCCGCCTTCTTGTCGAGCGACGCCGCGTCGGGCATGACCGGCGGCGTGCATTACGTCGATGCCGGGTACAATATCGTCGGATGACCGATCTTCTGGTTCGCAACGGACGCTTGCGCGTCGCCGATCTCGATCTTCGCTGCACCGTCGGGCGCGGCGGCATCGTCGCGGCCGATGCGAAGCGCGAAGGCGACGGCGCCACGCCCGCGGGACGGCATTTGCTGCGCTTCGCGTTCTTCCGCGCCGATCGCGTGACGGCCGCGTCGCCGCTGCCATTCCGGGCGATCGAACCCGATATGTGGTGGGACGACGATCCCGCTTCGCCCCACTACAACAGCTTGCGGCGCGAAAGCCCGGCCGAACACCCGGAGCGTCTCTGGCGCGACGATGCCGTCTATGACTGGATCGTGCCGCTGGGCTGGAACGACGCGCCGCCCGTGCCGGGACTGGGCTCGGCGATTTTCCTGCACGTCGCGCGCCCCGATTGGACGCCGACCGCCGGCTGCGTCGCGGTCGCGCATGAAGATTGGCCCCGCCTGTTGCCGCATTTGCGGCCCGGTGGGGCGATGGAAATCAAGCCGGGCTGATCGGCGCCGCCGCCGCGTGATCGAAACGCGGCGCTTCGGGCGGCATCCCATCCAAGCGCAAAGCCGCGCGGCGGAATTCGCGCGGGCCCAAGCCGGTCATGCGCTTCACGTAGCGTGCGAAACGTTCGGGCGATCCCAAACCCGCTTCGCGCGCGATGCGCGCGACCGGACGCCCGCCGCGCGTCAACGCGTCCAACGCCGATTCGATCGCGTGCGCGTCGATATACATTTGCGGCGTCAGCCCGGTGCATTCGCGGAACAATTGGAAGAAGCGCGAGCGCGATAGATCCGACGCCGCGATCAGATCGTCGACCGAAGGCGGCTTGGCGGGGTCGAGGCCGATCGTCTGGATCGCGCGCCGGATCCGATAATCGAAGGCCGGGCCGGAGGCTTCCACGGGCCCCGCATAGATATCCAGCGCTTCCTGCGCATAGGCTTCGGCCGTCGCGGTCAAATCCGCGTCCGGCGCCGCGGGATCGCGAAGCTGCGCCAACAACGCGTCCAGGCGCTGACGCAACGACGGCGTCTGCGGCACCAGCGTCGCAGGAAAGGGGCGCGACGCTTGAACGCCGCGTTTGCCCGCAATATGCGGCGCGACCCAATCGGGTCCCAACAGCGCCACCAGCATGGCGCTGCGCGCGCCCGCGTCCAGGCGCGCATGCTCGGTCATCGGATTGACGAGCAGCGCGTGGTCGGCGTCGAGCGTGACTTCGTTGCCCGCGACCGCGAAACGGCACGACATCGGCGCCAGCGGCACGATGATCGCCGCTTGCATCAAAGCGCGCGGTTCGTCGGGACCGGCAAGTTCGCCCGACAATATGCGCAACTTGGGAAGAAACAATATACGAGTTGCACTCTGCATCGTTTCACCGATTTTCCATTTTTCGAACTGGGACAGCCAGAGGTCTTGCGCAGAGATAAGAATCGGTAACTCGGATTCGCATCAACGGCGAGGCTTGAAAAACTACCCTCGAACGAGTGTAGAAATTCGCGATACACCGTATCGAATACAAATAAGCGAGCCCGGATGGTGCTTTATCGCGCTGATGCGACGCAATTTCATATCTAGGCCAAGTTGTTGCGACGCAACGCATACAATAATTTCGGACTGACCATCGAATCCTCACTTCGGGTTTTACCCGCCTTTAATTCGATGCGCGCAGTTTCGCCCCGTAACCTGAATTCGGCATGAAGCCGGAAAAATATCCCAGGAGGCCCCATGCTGCGCGCGATCTCGCCCTT
Organism: Tagaea sp.; assembly: GCA_041917215.1. GTDB lineage: Bacteria > Pseudomonadota > Alphaproteobacteria > CACIAM-22H2 > CACIAM-22H2 > Tagaea. The sequence goes on along the minus strand of JAYRYC010000001.1, from coordinate 983,831 downwards.
CGGCCGTTTCTCCCTGATCGGACAACTTTTCGCTGCTTTCGGACTGGTCGCGCTGATTCTGGGTGGCACGGCGGCCTACGCGGTGCGGTCGCTGATCGACACCAAGGCATCGTCCGATCGCGCGGCGGAATTCGCGGATATCGCCAGCCATGTGCGCGGGCTCGATCTCAGCCTCACGCAGCTCAGCAGCGCGCTGAACGTCTGGCTGCAAATGCCCGCCGACGCGCCCGCCGCCGCCGTCGATAAGCAAGTGGCCTTCGCGCGCGAGGAACTGAAGGACGTGCAGGAACGCAAGCTCGACGCCGAAAAGACCGCGGCGGTCGGGGAATTGGCTCGCCTTTACGACGCCTATGCCGGTGCGGGGTGGAAGGAATTGCGCGATCTCGACGCGCGCATTCGCGCGACGCTCGCCGAGCTCGACCGTACCGGCCCGCCCAACCGTACCGCGATTCAGAACCAGCGCGACGCCGTCGCCCGGCAGGGACAGGCCGAAATGGCCGTGCAACTCAATCTCGCCGCCGAGCACTACATGCTGGGCCGCGTGCGCGCGATGCGCTTTCGCGCCAGCCGCGCCGACGCGGATATCGACGGCGCCAACCGCGCCTTCGCCGACGCCCTGACTTCGCTCGCCAATGCGCGTGCTATGCCCGGCGCGCCGGCGGCATTGGCGGATTCCGTCCGTGCGGTCGAAAAATATCGCGACGATTACGCGCGCTATCGCGCCGACGTGAAGGCGTTCTGGGCGCGGCGCGCGGCGATCGGCGCCGACGGCGAGAAAATGAGCGAAATCGCCGCCAAGCTGACCGAACGCGCCGAAGCCGAGGAGACCAAAGCCCTTGCCGTCGCCGACGCGGAATTGATCGCGCGCCAGCGCATGATGACGATCATGGGCGCTGGAGCGGCTTTACTCGCCTTGCTGATCGCCTGGGGCTTCGCCGCGAGCCTTAAGGGCCCGCTCGCCCGTCTCGTCGACGCGGCCAAGCGCTTGGCCGACGGCGACGACACCGCCGCCATCGCCGCCGACGGCCGCAAGGACGAGATCGGCTCGCTGCAAGCGGCGATGGCCAAGCTTTGCGTCGCGGTGGGCGAAGCGTTCCGCCTGAAGCAGATGGTCGAGGGCATGCCGCTCGCCATCATGACCGCCGATCCCAAGAACGAGTTCAAGGTGAACTACGCCAACAAGGCGACGATCGATTCCTTGCGGCCGTTCGAATCGCTGATCCGCATGAAGGCGGAGGATATCGTCGGAACGTCGATCGACCATTTCCACCGCGATCCGTCGCATCAGCGCGGCATGTTGTCGAACCCCGCCAATTTGCCCCATCGCGCCAAGATCAAGCTCGGCACCGAAACGCTCGATCTGCGTGCGTCCGCGATGTACGACCGCGCGGGCGCCTATATCGGCCCGATGCTGAGCTGGAGCGTGGTGACGAAGCAGGTGCAGCTCGCCGACGATTTCGAGACCAACGTGAAGGGCGCGGTCGAAATCGTGGCGAGTGCCGCCGCCCAGCTCGAAAGCACCGCCAAGCAGCTCGGCGGCTCGGCCGAAGAAACGACGCGCCAATCCTCGGCCGTCGCGGCGGCGTCCGAACAGGCGGCCGTCAATATCCAAACCGTCGCTTCGGCGGCAGAAGAACTCTCCGCCTCGATCGGCGAGATCTCGCGCCAGGTTTCGGAATCCGCGACCATCGCGCGCGATGCGGTCAACCAAGCCAAGGCGACCGACCATCAGGTCGAAGCGTTGAGCGTGGCGGCCGGCAAGATCGGCGAAGTCGTGCGCCTGATCAGCGAAATCGCGAGCCAGACGAATCTATTGGCGCTCAACGCCACGATCGAAGCGGCGCGCGCGGGCGAAGCCGGAAAGGGCTTCGCGGTCGTCGCGTCGGAGGTCAAAAACCTCGCGACCCAAACCGCGAAGGCGACCGAGGAAATCGGCGGCCAGATCACCGCGATCCAGACCGCGACGGGCGGTGCGGTCGCGGCGATCCGCTCGATCGGCGATACGATCCAGCGCATCGACCAGATCGCGGGTTCGATCGCCGCGGCGGTGGAGGAGCAATCCGCATCGACCGCCGAGATCGCGCGCAACGTGCAGCAAGCCTCGGCGGGTACGGCGGAAGTCTCGTCGAATATCGTGACGGTGACCGACGCCGCGCGCCAGACCGGCACATCCGCGAACGAGATGCTGGAATCGGCCGGGCAGCTCGGCAACGAATCGGCGCGGCTGCGCGATCAGGTCGACCGCTTCCTGCGCGAGGTGCGTGCCGCTTAACCCTTGCGTCCCAGGGCGGCGAGCTTCTCGCCGTCCAAACGCCCCAGGATGGCGAGCTTCTCGCCATCCAAACGCATGGTGAACCAGCCGTCCTTACGGCGGGCGCCGAGCGATTCGTAGAACGCGATCGACGGGGCATTCCAGTCGAGCACCGACCATTCGTAGCGCCCGTAGCCGCGCGCGGCGCAGAGATTCGCGCCATGCGCGATCAACGCCTTGCCGATGCCAAGCCCGCGCAGATCGGGATAGACGAACAGATCTTCCAGCCACAATCCCGGCTTCGCCAGAAAGGTGGAGAAGGTTTTGTGGAACAGCGCGAAGCCCGCGACGCGGCCGCCATCGAGTTCGGCCAGAACGCATTCGCAGGCGGGCTCGGCGCCGAACAACGCGTCATGCATGGTTTCCGGCGTCGCCTTGCATTCGTGGCGCAGCTTCTCGTAATCCGCGAGCGCTTCGATCAACGCGACAATCGCCGCTTCATCGCCGGGTTTCGCATCGCGCAGCGTGAAGCTCATGCGCGCGCCCGCTTCATGATGACCATCATGATCGCGGTCATCACTTCCTCGTTCGCTTGATTGAGCGCGGCCAAGCGGAACTTGGCGACACCGCGATCGGGCTTCGATTGCGATGGCCGCAGCTCGATCACTTCGGCCATCGCGCGGATCGTGTCGCCGGGGCGCACGGGCTTCGTCCAGCGCAATTCGTCCATGCCCGGACCGCCCAGCGAAGCACCCCGCATGAAGCCGGTCTGGTAGAGCATGCGGAACGCGATGTTCAGCGTATGGAAACCCGACGCGATCAAGCCGCCGAAATGCGATTCCTTGGCCGCGTCGATATCGATATGGAAAGGCTGCGGATCGAACTGGAAGGCGAAATCGATGATCGCCGCCTCGGTGAAGCGATAGCCCGCACTTTCGAAGCGCTGGCCGAGCGCCAGCTCGTCGAAATAGTAATCCATGCGCGGCGGCATCGAACTCACTTCACCGCCCCCGCGATCGCCTTGCCCAGATCGACCGTCGTCGCCTTGCCGCCCAGATCGGGCGTGCGGCAGCCGCCGCCCAAGGCTTCGTCGATCGCGTTTTCGATCGCGCGCGCGGCGTCCGCGTGGCCCAGATGATCGAGCATCATCGCCGCCGACCAGATCGTGCCCACCGGATTGGCGATCCCCTTGCCCGCGATATCGGGTGCGGAACCGTGCACCGGTTCGAACAGCGACGGGAACTCGCGTTCGGGGTTGATATTCGCCGACGGCGCCACGCCGATCCCCGACGCGATGGCGGGGCCGAGATCGGACAGGATATCGCCGAACAGATTCGACGCGACGACCACGTCGAACCAATCGGGGTGGCGCACGAAATGCGAGGTGAGAATATCGATATGGTACTGGTCGGTCTTCACGCCCGGATAGCGCTTGGCCATTTCGGCGAAGCGTTCGTCCCAGAACGGCATCGTATGGACGATGCCGTTGGATTTCGTCGCCGACGTCACGTGCTTACGGCGCTTGGCCGCCATATCGAAGGCGTATTTCAGAATGCGGTCGACGCCCTTGCGCGTGAACACCGCTTCCTGAATGCAGATCTCGTCGGCCGTGCCCTTGCCCGAACGGCCGCCGATTTCCGAATATTCGCCTTCCGTATTCTCGCGCACCACGACGAAGTCGATATCCTTCGCCGTGCGCCCGGCGAGCGGACTTTGTGTGCCCGCGAGCAAGCGGATCGGCCGCACATTGGCGTAGAGATTGAAGCCGCGCCGGATCGGGATCAGCAAACCCCATAGCGACACGTGGTCAGGCACGCCGGGGAAACCGACGGCGCCGAGAAACACCGCATCGAACGGTCGCAGTTGATCGAGCCCGTCATCGGGCATCATTTTGCCGGTCTTGGCGTAGACCTCGCAGCTCCAATCGAAATGCGTATAGGAAAGCTCGATGCCATAGCGCGCGGCCGCGGCGTCCAGCACGCGCAGGCCTTCGGGAATCACTTCGGTACCGATCCCGTCTCCCGCGATCACCGCGATCTTGTGCTTCTTGGCCGCCATTGCATCGCCTCCCGCAAATGAGACGGCGAGGATAGCGCGTTATGCGACGCCCGCCAGCGGTTTCGCGCCTTCCGCGCGGGCGGCTTCCCAGCCGATCATCGCGAGCTTGCGCGGGCGGCCCCAATGGTAATGGCTGATCGCGCCCGATTTGCGGATCACGCGATGGCACGGCACCAGGAACGAGATCGGATTGGCGCCGACGGCCGAGCCCACGGCGCGGCTGGCGGTCGGCTTGCCGATCTTCGCGGCGATATCGTCGTAAGCGACCAAGGCGCCCGACGGAATGGCGAGCAACGCCTTCCACACCTGCACCTGAAAGGGCGAGCCGCAGAGCAGCAGCTTGAGTTCGCCCTTATCCGCCTTCGCATCGAAGATCCGCGCGGCGAGATCGCGCACTTGCTTCGGGTCCTCGTGCAGCGCGGCACCGGGAAAGCGCCGGCGCATATCGTCGAACGCTTCGCGCTTGGCCTGCTCGCCCTCGCCCATCGCGAACGCCAAACCGCAAATTCCGCGCGGCGTGGTCATCGCCAACACGGGGCCGAAGGGCGAGTCCGCCCAGCCCCAGGCGACCGCCAAGCCTTCGCCGCCGCGTTTGAATTCGCCGGGCGTGACCGCCTCGTGCGTCACGAACAGATCGTGCAAACGGCCCGGGCCGGACAAACCCGCTTCATACGCCGCATCGAGCACCGAGCCCGCTTGCGCAAGGCACGCTTTGGCGCGATCGAGCCCCAGATATTCCTGGAACTTTTTCGGGCTGACGCCGACCCAGCGCGTGAACAGGCGCTGGAAATGGAACGGCGACAAGCCGACATGGGCGGCGACCGCATCCAATTCGGGCCGGTCGTCGAGGCTCGCCTCCAAAAAGGCGAGGGCTTTTTCGATGCGCGCGTAATCGTCCATGGCGGGAAATCTAGGCCCGGGCGCGACCGACCTCCACCCGGAACTTGCTAGACCAGGAAAACCGGGATGATCGAGGCCGCCAGGGCCGCCGCCATGATCCAGTTGAACCAACGCAGCGCGCGCTCGGTTTTCAGCAAGCGGCCGATCGCGACGCCGAAGCCGCACCACAACGTGTTCGACACGATCGTGGCGCCGACATAGACGAGCGCCACACGGGCCGCTTCGCCGAACGCGTCGGCGGCGGGATCGGTATAGGCCGACAACGCGCCCACCGCGTTGATCCAGCCCTTCACGTTCACCCATTGGAACGCGACGGCTTGCAGAAAGGTGAAAGGCTTCGCGGTTTCGCGGCCCGAAGCGCGGCCGGCATTGGCGATCTTCCAGGCGAGGAACAGCAGATACGCCGCCCCGATATATTTCAGCGCGATGTGTAGCCAGGGGAACGCCTGGAACACGGTGCCGAGGCCCAAGCCGATCGCCAGCACCATCGCCGGAAACCCGACATTGATGCCCAGCATATGCGGGATCGACCGGCGGAAACCGAAATTCGCGCCGGCGGCCGTCAACATCGCGTTGTTGGGACCGGGCGTGCAACTGACGATCAGCGCGAAGCCGATCAACGCCCAAAACAGCGTTTCGTTCATGCGCCCGGGCCGTAGGAAATCGGCAGACGGCACTCCATCATGCGCTCGGGCTGTTTCACGACTTCGAATCCGAATTGCCGATAAAGCCCTTGCGCGTCGGCCGTCACCAGCATCCAGCGCCGGAAGCCCTGCAACTCGGGATGTTCCATGATCGCGGTCATCAGGAATTTCGACAGGGCTTTGCCGCGATGGGCGGTATCGACGAATACGTCCCCGATATAGCCGAACGTGGCGCCGTCGGAAATGACCCGCGCGAAGCCCACTTGCGTGCCGTCGGGCGCATAGATGCCGAAGGGCCGCGCCCCATCGACGCTACGCTTGAACAGATCGAAGGGAATGCCGCGCGCCCAATAGCCTTCCTCGCCGATCCAGCGATGAACGCGCGCCAGATCGATCCGCGCACGATCGTCGTCGACCGCGTAACCGTCGTCGCGATTACGGATCACGCCGGCACCTTGATCGTACCGGTCAAATAGAGCTTGGCCGTGCCCGCCATATAGACGCGCTCGCCCGCATCCTCGCACCACAGCGTGCCGCCGCGCGCGGAGACTTGGCGGGCATGGAGCTTCTTCTTGCCCAGAACCTGCGCCCAATAGGGGATCAGCGTCGAATGCGCCGAACCGGTGACGGGGTCCTCGTCGATCCCGGCGAAGGGTGCGAAATAACGCGACACGAAATCGCAATCCGTGCCCGGTGCGGTGACCATCACGCAGCCTTTGGGCGTGGCTTTGAGCTTGCCGAAATCGGGCTTCAAGCCTTCGACCTGCGCGGCCGTTTCGAACAAGGCGAGATAGCGATAGGCCGAGCGCTTGAGCCACACGGGCTTGGCGCCGAGCGCTTCGGCCACGGCGTCGTAATCCGCCGCGACGTCGTCGACGATGTCGCGGGCGGGAAAATCGAGCGTGAACAACTCGCCCGCCTTGGTCACCTGCAGCACGCCCGACTTCGTGTTGAAGCGCATGGCGCTGCGCCCCTTCTCCAAAATCGTCGCGATGACGAAAGCGGAAGCGAGTGTGGCGTGCCCGCAGAGCGGCACTTCCCAAACCGGCGTGAACCAGCGCAGGCCGAAATCGGGCCCTTCGGGCACGAAGAACGCGGTTTCGGACAAGTTGTTCTCGGCGGCGATGGTTTGCATCGTCGCGTCCGGCAGCCAGGCCTTCAACGGCACGACGGCGGCGGGATTGCCCGCGAATAGACGATCGGCGAAAGCGTCGACTTGATAGATCGGGAGTTCGAGTTCGCTCATGGCTTAAAGCCCCCTTGCGCCAAACGCGATTCCAGACGCGCGCGGATCGCGGGCCATTCGTCGGGAATGATCGAGAACCACACCGAATGGCGCAGGCGTCCGCCTTCCATCAGCATGTGATTGCGGAAGGTGCCTTCCTCGACCGCGCCCAAACGGGTCAGCGCCGTGCGCGATTGCACGTTCAGCGAATCGGTTTTGAACTCGACGCGATTCGCCTTCCACGTTTCGAACGCGTGGCGCAGCATCAGGATCTTCGCTTCGGTGTTCACGGGCGAGCGCTGGAAATCGCGCCCGACATAGGTGAAGCCGATCTCCGCCACCTTGTCGTGGGTGCGGATATTGGCGAAGCGCGAGCCGCCGGCGATGCGTCCCGTCGCGACGTCGATCGTCGTGAACGGCAAGGCGCCGCCCGCGTCGCGCATCTTCAGCGCGTCGGCGATCATCGCGCGCACGTCGTCGATGGAGCGGAACGGCTTGGGAAAATACTGCGTCAGCGACGCATCGACGATCGCGGCGATACCTTCCGCATGCGCCATTTCCAACGGGACGAGGCGCACATATTTGCCTTCGAGCGTGACCGTTTCGACTTTCATCCTTGCTTCTCCGGTAATCCGTAGCGGCGCATGAATTCCGCGTTCTCGCCGTCGATCGCGGCGAGCACGCCGTCGCGATCCGCGCGCGCGCGGTTCTGCGACAATTTGAGTTTGGTTTCGACGCGGGTCATCGGGATCTCGAAACCGGCGATCCCGCCCAGCATCTTGTCGATGAAAATTTCGGGCTGGCTCTCGAACCGCCATTCGCCCTTTTCATATTGCGCGGCGAGGCGGGAAACCAAATCGCGCAGTTTCGCCTTGTCGTTGGTCGCGCGCGGCACGCCATAGACATGCACGGCGCCGTAATTCCACGTCGGCACCGTACCGCTTTTCGCCTGATACCAAGTCGGCGAGACGTAGAAATGAGGCGCATGGAAAATCGCCAGCACTTCGGTGCCGGTCTTCGCCGCATCGAACAGCAGGCGGGTCAACGGATTCGGCCCCGCCAAATGCCCGATCAGCGTGTCGCCGTCGCGCAGCAGCGGCAGATGCGCCGCGACCATGCCGCCCGCCCCGTTTCCGATCACGGTCGCGAAGGGATAGGCGTCGATCATTTCGCGCGCTTGCGCGTGCGTTCCGGCGAAGGCGGCGGGCACATACATGGCGATCAAACTCCCCACGCGAACAAGGCGGCGGCGGCGACGCAAAGCATCGCGACCAGCGGCCGCAATTCACGATAGACCGCACCCGCATCGCCCGCGAGGCCGGAAAGCCCGGCCGCGAGCGTCACGCGCGCGGGCGAGAACGCGGTGAAGGCGGCGGCCACGGCGACATGCGCGCCGATCGCGGGCAACGGATCGGCGCCCATCAACGGCAAGGTCAGCGGCAGATTGACCGCACTCGCCGCCAGCGCCGAGCCCGTCGCCATGCCGCCCAACGCGACGAGGATCGGCACCACCGCGATCGCGAGATTGCCGGCGATTTGCGTATAGGCATCGACCAGGGCCGCCGCGAAGCCGCCTTGCGCCAAAGCTTCGCCGAACAGGATGAACGCGGCGCCGGCGAAGATCGCGCGCTTGCTTTGCGACCATGCGGCGGCAGCCGGAATGGTTTTGCCGCGCGCCGCCAGCAGTGCCAACGCCAGCAGCCAGAAACTCGCGTGATGGAACGGCGTGAATTCCGGCAGCGTCGAGGCGGTCGGAATCGCGATGGCTTTGGTGATCGCGCCGATTTCCGGCACCAAGCGCGATCCGGCCAGCGCCAGCGTCAGCGCGACATAGGGCCATTGCCGGGCGAGCGTGGCGACGGCTTGCGCCGCCGTGGGGCGTTCGTCCCAAACGAGTCGCGCAGCCGCGACGATGGCGCAAGCGGCGATTCCGGCCGCATCGGGTGTGGCGTAAGGCGAAATCAAATCGAGCACGAGCCACAGCGCGGCGAGCCACGCGACATCCGCCGCGCGCTGAAACCATGAAACGCCGAGGTCGCGCGTCAGCCACCAGAAGCAGATCAGGAACGGCGGCAACATCCACGCGACGGCGGCGGCCGCGGCTTGGCCCGACGCGATCGCGCTCACGTTTGCGATATCCGCACTGCCCATCGGGCCCATCGCCATGGCGCCCCACGGCACCAAGCATTGCGTCAGCATCGCCAAGGCGGCGGCGTTCGCCCCTTTGCGATGCGCGGCGAAAATGAACGGCAAGGCGAACATCGCGCCGATGCCGAACCCGACCGCGCACTCGAAGAACGGCCCCAGCAGAAAACACGCGACGAACAAGCGGCGATGGGCGTGCGCGGCGTCGCGCGGGGCCGCCGGTGCGACGCGCGGGTTCGCGACCTCGCGCAGCAACACGCCCGCGAACAGCACGGCGGCCATCGGTGCAGCGATCCAGAAGGCGCGCGGCAAAACGCCGGCGGGAAACCCCGCCAGCAGCAACGCCGCAAGCGCGCCCGCGCAAGCGGCGGGGGCGAGGAATTGCACCCCGCGCGTCGCCGCCAACGCGAACACCAGAATGGGAACGAGGGCCAAAATCGCCGACATGGCCCTCGCCCGGCTCAGTTCATCCAGAAAGGTTTGTCGGACTCGCGAATGACGTCGCCGACCGTCAGCCCCATGTCTTTTCGCAGATGCTCCGAAAGTTCGGCCATCTGGGTGCGCATGCGCGCACGGGCCTGCCAGTTCAGCAGGGTTTCGACCGCGAGCAGAAGGACGCGGTCGACCGCGCGCATGGCTTCCAACGTCGCGAAAACGGTCGCGCGAGCGATCTGCTCGAGCGGGCCGGTCCGGGCTATTGTATCCATGCAATCCTCCATTTGTCCGCAAAACATCCCGAATGAATGTCTCGCTTTGTCACGATCTCATTGACACAATACGGGGTCAATAATTACATTGTCTCCATGACAACTTGGCAGCCCGAGATCGAAACCCGCCCCGGCCCGCGCTACATCGCGATTGCCGATTCCCTTGCCGCCGACATCTCGGCGGGGCGGCTGAAGCCGGGCGACCGCCTGCCCACGCATCGCGATCTCGCGTGGAAGCTGCACCTCACCGTCGGCACGATCACGCGCGCCTATGCCGAGGCCGAGCGGCGCGGCTTGATCGCCGGCGAAGTCGGGCGCGGCACTTATATTCGGGACCGCTTGGGCGACGCCCCGCCGCCCTTGATGCCGACACCGCCAACGACCGACGATTACGTCGATCTGTCGCGCAATCTGCCCAGCGCTTCGGGCCCCGCCGCCGCGATGGTGGCGAAGCACCTCGCCGACATCGCGCAAAGCGATATCCAGCCGCTGCTCGGCTACACGTCGAACCAAGGCCTGCCCGCCCATCGCGAAGCCGGGGCCGAGTGGCTGCGCCGGCGTGGGCTTAATGCCGACCCGTGCCGCGTCGCCGTCACCTCGGGTGCGCAGAACGCGATGATGCTGGCGATCGCCGCCTTGTGCCGCCCGGGCGACGTTGTGCTGGTCGAAGCGCTGACCTTCTACGGCATCAAATCGATCGCCAATCTTTTGGGCGTGCGCCCCATCGGGATCGAGATGGACGATGACGGGCTATTGCCCGATGCGCTGGAAGCCGCGTGCCGCCAGCATGCGCCCAAGGCGCTTTACGCGCTGCCGACCTTCCAGAACCCGACCACGACGATCATGCCGCTGGAACGGCGCAAAGCGATCGTCGAGATCTGCCGCCGCCATGGCGTGACGATCATCGAAGACGACATCTATGGCAGCTTCGATCCCGAATCGATCCCGCTGGCGGTGCTCGCCCCCGACATCACGGTGTTCCTGACCAGCCTGTCGAAGACGGTCGCGCCCGGTTTGCGGCTTGGCTATCTGCACGCGTCCGACGCGATCATCCAGCGCGCGACGGCGGCGATCCGCGCGGCCACGTTCATGACCACGCCGATGATCGCGGAAGTCGCCACGCGGCTGATCCGTTCGGGCGACGCCGACAAGGCGGCGGCGTATCAAACCGAGCTCGCCGAGCGGCGCCAGAAACTCGCCGCGCAGATATTGAAGGGCTACGAATATCGCAGCCATCCGCGCGCCTTCCATATCTGGCTGAAAATGCCCGAGCCGTGGCGGCGCGAGGAATTCACCGAAACCGCGCGCCGGCGCGGCGTGGGTGTGGCCCCCGCCAACGCCTTCGCCGTGGGCCGCGCACCCGTCCCCCACGCCGTGCGCATCGCGTTGACCCAGCCCGATCACGATGCCGATCTGGAACGCGCCCTCTCCACCCTCGCCGAAATCCTGCAGGATTCGCCCGAGGGCGCGTTGCCCATGGTGTGAGCGCGGGTTACTGCGCGACCTTCTTGTTGACGAAGTCGAGCCGGTAGGCCGCGCGCCAGTTCAGATCCTTGGCGTAGACGCCCGCATCGGACATCACGTCGAAGATGCGCTTCCAGCGTTCGTCGGTCATCGCGCCGATGCCGTGCGTGGCCGCGTCGCCGCCGGTGACGAGCTCGTATTTTTTCATCTGCGCGACTTTGAACGCGGAGAGCTCCAGCGATTGTTCGGCCATCGCGGCCTTGATCGCTTCGAACGCCGGCTTGGGATCGCCGGTCATGCAGCTCGCATAGCCTTTGATCGTCGCGTCGACGAAACGCTGCGCCACTTGCGGGCGCGCGGCGATTTCCGATTCCACGCCGAAGATCGTCGTCTGGTAATCGGGATAGCCGTAATCGGCGAGCAGCAGCGTGACCGGCGGCTTGCCCAAAGCCTGCCCCAGAAAAAACGCGTCTTCGGTGATGAAGCCTTGCTGGACCGAGCTTGGGTCCGCGACGAAGGTCGAAGGATTATAGACGTAAGGGCGCAATTGCGTGTCGTCGAAACCGTAAGCGGCTTTGAGCCACGCCCAGAACGTCGTGCGCGAGAAATTGGCGACCGCGACGCGCCGGGTTTTGAGGTCTTCGAGCTTCGTGATCCCTTGATCGGGATGCGCCACCAAAGTCTGCGGGCTTTTCTGGAACATCGACGCGATGGTGACGCCCGGCACGTTGTTGACGCGCATATTGAGCGTCGTCAGCGCCGAACCCATGGCGTAATGGTAACGGCCCGCCGCGACCAACTGCGCGACGTTGACGCCCGGCCCGCCTTGGACGAGTTCGACGTCGAGCCCGGCGGCGGCGTAGATGCCCGTCGCCTGCGCCTGGAAGAAGCCGCAATGCTCGGCTTGCGGCAGCCAGGACAGGCCGAAGACGACCTTATCGCGCGTTTGCGCCTGCGCGCCCGAAACCGCGACGACCGCCGCAACCAATCCGCCGACCAATCGGGAAATACGCCACGCCATCGCACCCGTTCCTTTCGTTTAAGCGGCGATGGCACGCGGCTTGCTGCCCGATCCCTCGCCTTTCCCGGAGGAACAGCAACGCCCATGCCAGCGATCCCCGTCATCGATATGAGCGCGCTACGCGGCGGCGATGGCACGTCGCGCCGCGATCTCGCGCGCCAATTCGGGCATACATTCGAGCGGTTTGGCTTCGCCACCATCGTCGGCCACGGCGTGGATGCGGGCGTCACCGCGCGCGCCTATGAACACGCCAACCGCTTCTTCGACCTGACCCTCGACGAAAAAATGCGCAGCGCCCTGCCCGACCGGGTCAAGAATCGTGGCTACGTGCCGGCGGGCGTGGAAAGCGTCGCATTGACGCGCGGCGACGACCGGCCGCCCGATCTGGTCGAAGCGCTGGTTTTCTACGCAATGCACATGGAACCGCCGGATTTGCGGCCGGGGACGAGTGCGGCGACCGGCAATCTGATCCCGGCCAACCCGCCCGAATTGGCGGCGGCGCTGCGCGAGTATTTCGTCGCGGTGCGCGATTTGTCGGGCGATCTCATGCGGCTTTCGGCCCTCGCCCTCGATCTGCCCGAAGATTTTTTCGGCACCTATATCGACAAGCGCAAAGGTGTCTTGCGCCTCGCCTACTACCCCGAGCAAAAGGACGCGCCCGAACCCGGCCAGTTGCGCTACGGCGCGCATTCCGACTATGGCGGGTTCACGATCTTGCGCCAGGATTCCGCCCCCGGCGGCTTGCAGGTCGAGCTCGACGGCGAATGGATCGACGTGTTGCCGCATCCGGGCGCCTTCACGATCAATATCGGCGATCTGATCGCGCGCTGGACCAACGATCGCTGGCGCTCGACCTTGCATCGCGTGGTCAATCCGCCGCGCGACGGCGCGATCGCCACGCGGCGTCTGTCGCTGGTCTTCTTCTCGGGGCCCAACGACGACGCGCTGATCGAATGCCTGCCGACCTGCCAATCGGCCGCGAACCCGGCCAAATACGGGCCGGTCGTGGCGCGGCAATACATTCTCTCGAAGCTCGACCGTTCGATGCCGGAAACGCTCGAAGCGCGTTAAAGGCCGAGATAGGCCTTGCGCACGCGGTCGTCGGCGAGCAGCGCTTGGCCCGTGCCCGACAGCACGATGCGGCCGTTTTCCAGCACATAGGCGTGGTGCGCGAGCTTCAGTGACACGGCGACGTTCTGTTCGACCAGCACGCAGGTCAAACCGTCGGCGGCGAGATCGCGGATGACGCGCAGCACATCCTGCGTCACCGCCGGCGACAAGCCCAGCGACGGCTCGTCGAACATCACGAGCTCGGGATTGCCCATCAGGCAGCGCGCGATCGCCAGCATTTGCTGTTCGCCACCCGATAGCGTGCCTGCCGCCTGGGCATAGCGTTCCTTGAGCTTCGGGAACATCGCCAAGCCGCGCTCGAGATTGCGCGCGCGATGCGCCTTGGCGCGCGGCAGCATGGCGCCCATTTCGAGATTCTCGCGCACGCTAAGCGTGGGGAAGACCTGGCGGCCTTCGGCGACTTGGCCGATCCCGAGATCGCAGACGCGATGGCTGGGCCAGCCGGCGATATTATCGCCTTTGAATTCGATCGAACCTTTGCGCGGGCGATGCATACCCGCGATGGTGCGGATCAGCGACGTCTTGCCCGCCCCATTGGCGCCGACGATGGCGACGATGCCGCCCTGCGCCACGTCCAGCGACACGCCGTCCAGCGCTTGCGCGTCGCCATGGAAAACGTCGAGGTCGCGGACGGCCAGCATCAGCCCAACGCCTCCGCGCCCAGATAGGAATCGAGCACACGCTGGTCGCGCACGATCTCGGCGGGGGCGCCTTCGACCAGCTTGGCGCCGTGATGCAGCACGAGGATGCGTTCGGCCAGCGCCATCACCGCGCGCATGACATGTTCGATCAGCAGGATCGTGACGCCGGTTTCGCGCGCGAGGTCACGGAAGATCGCGACCAGACGGTCGGTTTCGGTGGGCCGCAGACCCGCCATCACTTCGTCGAGCAGCAGCAATTTGGGCTTCGTCGCCAAAGCGCGCGCGACTTCCAGACGCTTGCGGTCGGGCAGCGTCAACGCCCCCGCGCGCGCATCGCGCTTGTCCCACAGATCCAAGCGCCGCAAGATTTCGCCCGCGTGTTCGGTGGCGGCGTCCGGATCGGAATCGCGCAGCAAGGCGCCGATCGTCGCGTTTTCCAGCGTCGTCAATCCGGGGAATGGCCGCACGATCTGGAAGGTTCGCGCGATGCCGCGTGCGCAGATCTTTTCGGGCTTCAGCCCGTCGATGCGCGCGCCCTCGAATTCGATCGTGCCCGCACCGGGCGTATAGACGCCGGCGATCAGATTGAACAACGTCGTCTTGCCCGCCCCGTTGGGCCCGATCACGGCGAATATCTGGCCCTTGGCGACATCGAACGACACGTCGTCGACGGCGACGAGGCCGCGGAAGCGCTGGGTGACGCCCTTTACGCTGAGGATGGGCTGGGTCATGCGAGCCCCAGCTTTTTCTTGAGCCATGGCCACACGCCCGATGGGGCGGCGTAGATGATCGCCATCAACGCCACGCCGTAGAACACGGCCTTGGCGCCGGGCACGTTCACGCCCATGCGTTCCGTAGCGCCGATCAAGGCTTCGCCCAGCGGTGTGAGGATGAAGGCGCCGAGGATCGGCCCGAACAACGTGCCGAGCCCGCCGACGATGGGGCCGAGGATTAGTTCGATCGAGCGCGAAATGTCGAAGACCTGCGCCGGAAACAGGTTGTTGTAATAGAAGGCATAGAACACGCCGCCGATGCCGGTCATCGCCGAGGAGATCGCGACCGCGATCAGCTTGGCGCGGAATACGTCGATGCCGAGTGCGCGGGCGGCTTGCTCGTCCTCGCGGATCGCCAGCCATTGATGGCCGATGCGCGAGCGGCGCAGCATGGCGCAGATCACGAACGCGCCCGCCATCAAGCCGAGGCCGACATAGTAGAACAGCAGCGGCCCGCCACGCAGATTCCACCATTCGCCCGCCGCGTCGGCTTGCACCGGCAGGAAGAAGCCGCCGGCCTTGCCGGTCCATTCCATATGGTCGAAGGCGATGCGCACGAATTCGGCGATGGCGATGGTCAGCATCGCGAAATAAACGCCTTCGATGCCGAAGCGGAATCCAAGCGCGCCGATGATGAGGCCTAGCGCCACGCAAACCGCGATGGCGGCGAACAGCCCCGCCCAAGGGCCGATGCCGAACTTCACCCAGAGCGCCGCCGAGACATAGGCGCCGACGCCGACATAGAGCGCATGGCCCAGCGAGAGCTGGCCCGCGAAGCCCATCATCACGTTCCAGGCTTGGCCGACGAACGCGAAATAGAAAATCAGGATCAGCACCGACAGCAAATAGCGGTCGGCGAACAGGGGCGCCACCAGCAACGCGCCGAAGAACAGCGCCAAGGCCGCGCGCGCGCGCGGGTTCGTCGCGGTCCAGATGCGCACCAACGCCGTCATTTGCGCTTCCCCAGCAAGCCTTGCGGGCGGAACAGCAAAACGGCGATGAGCAAGCCGAATGAGAACATGCTTTTCATCGAGGGGGCGAGCAGGAAGCTCGCGAACGCCTCCGACACGCCGATGACGATGCCCGCAACCAAGGCCCCCGCCATCGAGCCCATGCCGCCGACGATGACGATGGTGAAGGCGAGCAGCGTAAAAGCGGGCGCCAACATCGGCGTGGCATCGGCCAGCACGACCATCAAGGCACCGGCAGCCCCCACGCAAGCCATGCCGATGCCGAAGGTCAGCGCGTAGAGATGCTTGACGTCGAGCCCGACGACGGCCGCGCCGGTGAGGTTATCGGCGCAAGCGCGGATCGCCATGCCGGTGCGCGCGAAACGGAAAAACGCGAACAGCAGCGCCGACACGACGAGCGACGCGGCGGCCGCGTAGACGCGCACCTTGTCGATCAGCAGCGTGCCGATCTCGTAGGAATCGAAGGCGTAGGACAGATTCGCGTGGCGCAGATCGGGGCCGAAGATCATCAGCAAGCCGTTGACCATGACGATGGCGAGGCCGACCAGCAGGATGAATTGCTCGTGTTCCGGCCGGCCGACGAACGGGTCGATCGTATGGCGTTGGAGGAGATAACCGAGGCCGAAGAATCCCGCCGCGATAGGCAGCATCGAGAGCATGGGGTCCACGCCCGCCCAGGCGAAGAACACGAAGGCGAGATACATCGCCACGACCGCGAATTCGCCGTGCGCGAAATTGACAAGCCGGATGACGCCGAAAATCACCGACAGGCCGAGCGCCATCAGCCCGTAGACCAGGCCGGTCAAAACGCCCTGCAGGGCGACGTTGACATAGAAATCGAAAGGCATCGGGCGCGTCGTCAGGGCCAAAGAAAATCCCCTCCGCCGGGATCGGCGAAGGGGATTGTTCCTTACCCAAACCGCTGCGGCTTGGAAAGGGCGCTTACGTACGACCCTGCCAGCCCGGCATCGGCAGAACGGGGGTCGCGGCCGAGGAATCGGCCGGCAGCACCACGGTCGGCGTGCGGTTGCGGTTCTGCACCGCCGCCGAGCCGATATTCGGGTTCTGGCCCTTTTCGTCGAACTTGATCGGGCCGCCGATCATCACGTGTTCGGCGATGTCGGTTGCCTTGATCGCTGCCATCAGCTGCGGGCCGTTGGTCGTACCCGCGCGCTTGAACGCGTCGGCCGCGATCAGGATCGCTTCGAAGGTGAAGCCGGCGTTGAACGCGTCGGCCGCGAAGCGGTTGTTGGGGTTCACGGCCGTGAACGCCGTTTCCAGCGCCTTGGTCATCGCCGAGCGCGGATTGACCCAGGGCAGATTGGAGATGTGGAAATCGGCCAGCGGCCCGAGCGCTTGGTAGAATTCCTCGTCATACATGCCGGGCGAGCCCGGCGAGACGATGCCCATCGGCTCGAAACGCTGGCGCACCATGTCGCGCACCAGCTTCACCGCATCCGAGGCGCGCGTGACGACGAGCACGAGATCGGGGCGCAACGCGCGCAGACGCGTGACTTCCACCGACAGATCCTGCGAGCGCGGGTCGTAGGCGATGCTTTCGGCCAGCGTGAACGGCAGATTGGCGCGCGGGAACAGCGCGTCCATCGCGCTACGCTGGGCTTGGCCGAACGTGTCGTTGGCGTGCAGGAACACGGCGGTCTTGGGCGCAATCTTCGTCGCCGTGATCGTCTCGCCGATCAGGCGCAGACCGTTGGTCACGAGCTGCGGGCCCGTCTGGAAGTTGCGCACCAGGAATTTGTAGCCCTGCTCGGTGATCGGCGGGGCGGCGGCGATGTTGATCACCAGCGGCACTTGGCGCTGTTCGGCGACCTGGGCGATGGCGAGCGTGTGGCCGGAATCGAACGCGCCGACGAGGCAATGCACGCCGTCATTGATCGCGCGTTCGGCCTGGGTGCGGGCGATATCGGCGTTCGACTCGGTGTCGATATGCACGAGCTCGACCCGGTAACCGAGATCGGACAGCACGCGCGGGGCGGCCAAAGCACCACGATGGCAACTCTGCCCGGCCTGGGCGAAGAAGCCCGAGCGCGGCAGCAGCATGCCGATGCGGATGACGGGCGCTTGCGCGCGCACGATGCCGGGGGCGGCGAGGATGGCGGCGCCGGCGGCCGAGCCGGCGAGAACGGCGCGGCGGCCGAATTTTGTCGTCTGAGTCACGGGAAAGCGTCCTCCGAACGGAATTTGGAATTGGCCGGAGTGAAGCCCGCCGCGTGCGGCGGCGTCAAGCGGACTTAAGTTGATACTGCGAAGAAGGATACATCGCGCGCTCACGATAAACGATGATGTACCCCTTCAAAACCGTCGCGGTCCACCCGGCAGGAAGCGTTTCGACGATCGCCGTAAGCGCTTCGCGGGCGTTTCGCGGCTTGATCGGTCGCGCGAAAGTGGCCGCCGACAGCGCCGGGTGCGGCGCGGCACCGTCCCTTTCGTATCTGACGATGTACGGAACACGCGATCTGAGCGCGTCGAGCGCGGCGGCGGCGGTCGATCCTCGACCGAAAGACAGTTTCGCGATCGACCGGTCCGTATCGATCGGAAAACGGGCGTCGAAATGGTCCGGCTTGACGATCGACTGGTCGCGATTGCGGCCGGGATCGTTCGCCCCGAAGCCGCTGTTGTTCCAAGCGAGCTTTCCGTCCTTCGCATGATGGACGATCAAATCGGCTTCCAGGTCCATCGCCGTGAAGACGAAAATCCGGACCGCTTTAAACGAAACGTCATCGGGGTCGAGGCCGATCCGATGCCGGATCTTCTCCGCGTGCCGCGACAGTCTTTGCCGCAATCCCGCTTTGGCGTCGGTCTTGCCAACGTAAACAAGCTTTCCTTTATGGAACAGCTCGTACACGCCTTGGACTTCGCCGATTTGGGTCGCGGCATCCACGGTCAAAGGCGCGGGCGCGGTACCGTCCAACGTCGCGGCAAGACGCTCAAGCAACGCCTTGGGAAGGTCGAACTCGAATTCCACGTATCCGGGGATCATTCGGCCGCCATCGCCGACGAAACGCGCAAACGTTTCGCCACGCCGTCCATCACCACGCGCGCCAAACGAACGGGAACCGCGTTACCGAGTTGACGCATCGTCTCCGTCCACGAACCGTGAAAAACGAACTCGTCCGGGAACGTTTGCAACCGCGCGCTTTCGCGGACGGTGAAATAGCGGACCGTCCCGTCCGGGCGCAACAGCATGTTCTCGCCGCCGGGGACGCCGTGAACGCCGGCTTTAAGCGTCTTCGCGGGTTCGTCGAGCGGGCTGCCGGTGTGCCCCGGATAGCTCCGCGCACCCGCTTGAAAGACATGATTCGCGAACTTGGCCGCCTTGGCCGGATGGGTCTCGGGGTCGGGAAGATCGGCGAGCGCATCCCGAACGGTCGTCCACGGCTTCAGCCCGCCGTCGAAGGCCGCGAGCCCGACGATAATGGTCTTCTCGGGGCGATCCTTCCGCGCGACTTCGTGACGGTCCCAGTATGCGTCGGTCGATTGTTCGACCAGCAATGCTTCACGGCTATGCGACGGCGCCGGGTACGTCCAATCGAGCCCGAGATCGCGACGTATCCCGACGAATACGACCCGTTCGCGCTTCTGCGGCACGCCGTAGTCGGCGGCATTCAGGATTTTGAAATGCAGATCGTATTCCAACGCGCCGCGTTTGCGCGCCGACGCATGTTGCGACAGTCGCCGGAAATGACCATCCGTCGTTTCGACCAGACGCTTCTCGATTTCGGGAAAACGCAGTTGAAGTTTCACGTACTCCAAATAAGTCGCGAAGGCCCGACGGGTCAGCCCCTTCACGTTCTCGAACACGAAAGCCTTCGGCTTCGACTCGCGGACGGCGCGGACGGCCTCCGGCCACATATCGCGTTCGTCCTTGTGCGCGCGATGCTTGCCGCCGAGCGAGAACGGTTGGCAAGGCGGCCCGCCCGTTACCAAATCGATCGAACCTTCGTAAGGCGAGAAGTCGAATTTCCGGACGTCGCGCTCCGTCGGCGCCGGCCAACTCCGCATCGCCGCGACGCCGTTGCGGCGGTTCTCGCGAATCGTATCGCAGCACCAGCGGTCGCGCTCGATCACGAGCACCGGTTTGAACCCGGCGCCGCTGACGCCGAGCCCCAACCCGCCCGCTCCCGCGAATAGTTCGATCGCCTTCATCCGATCATCCGAGAAACTTGGAGACGCGCGCGACCACGCGCGCCGGATCGCTCAACTGGCATTCCCAAACGACGATCGACGACCAGCCGAACGTCTTCAATTGCGATCTGTTGCGCCGATCGCGACGTCGATTCGCCTCCAACTTCGCCCGCCAAAACCCCAAGCGCGACTTCGGCAATCGCGCGCGACCACATGTCTTCGCCGCGTGCCGATGCCAGAAACATCCATGCACGAAGATCGCCTTCTTGCGTCTCGGGAAGACCAGATCGGGGCGTCCGGGCAAATCGGCCGCGTTGAACTTCGGTCTCAGACCGAGTTTGCGCACGAGCGCACGTACGATCCGCTCCGGCCCGGTATCCGCGCCGCGCACTCTGCCCATCAGCCAACTGCGCCGTTCCGGCGTCAGACGATCCATGGCGAACAAGATATTGCGGTTCGACGCATCGCTCCATACGAGCCCTCGAACTACCCACAGATATCATTGGGAACTTCGAGGGAACTATACAAGAACCGATGGGAACGCTCAAGCCACCGCTTTGGGGACCTTTGCGTGTTTGAGCGCCGCCGCTTGGCGCTTGGCGAGGCGGTCGACCGAGAAGCCGTCGATCAGGCCATGGAACTCCCGGTACCAATTGATCTCGGCCTTCAAATGCATGAAGACCGAGCCAAGGCCGATGGCCGCGCGATCCATCAGCACGAATTCGCGCGGCGGGGCCACGCCGCCCAATTCGCGCAGGCGTTTGTGCACTTTCTCCGCCACTTCGCGGCCATAGACGGCGGCGTTGGTCTCGGCGACCTGCTTGGCGCGATCTTCCAGAATGGGCGCATAGACGAAGCGCGCCCAATTGCTGAGGCACTCGATCATCTCCTTGTTGAGATTCGTGAAGCCCCAGCTTTCATAGGCGGACACGGCGAGCGCCTCGTCGCCGTCGCGGATCGCGCGGTAGAGATCGATGACCGCGCCGACGAATTTCGCCGGGAAGATCCGGATGCAGCCGAAATCGAGCAGATTGACCGTGCCGTCGTCGCGCACGGCGTAGTTGCCCAGATGCGGATCGCCGTGGATCACGCCGCTTTCGTAGAACGGCACGTACCAGGCGCGGAACATCGCGCGCGCAACCTTGTTGCGGAAATCGGCGTCGCGTTCCGTGACCGTCAACAGCTTGGCGCCGTCGAGCCAGGTCATGGTCAGCAACCGCCCGGTCGAGAGTTCCGCCACCGGTTCGGGCACATGGACGAGATCTTCGTCCCGCAAGATATGCGCATAGAGGCGCATATGCGCCGCCTCGCGGCCGTAATCGAGTTCCTCGCGCAGCCGCGCCGAAATCTCGGCGAAGATCTGTTCGGTGCGGATCGCGCGGTCGTAACGCTCGTAGACGCCGAAGGCGAGTTTGAGCTGTTTCAAATCCGCTTCGACCGCCGACGCCATATCCGGATATTGCAGCTTGCAGGCGACGATGCGGCCGTCGGGCAAGGTCGCGCGATGGACTTGGCCCAGCGACGCGGCGGCCGTCGCCTCGCGCGGGAAGTCGCGGAACTTCGCTTGCCAATCGGCACCCAGCTCCGCCGCCATGCGGCGCTTGACGAAGGGCCAGCCCATCGCCGGCGCGTCGGATTGAAGCTGCAACAGCTCCTGCACGTATTCGTCGGGCAAGGCGTCGGGCACGGTGGCGATCAACTGCGCCACCTTCATCAGCGGGCCTTTCAAGCCGCCCAAGGCCGCGCGCAATTCGGACGCGTGCTTGGCGCGGTCCATCTCCACGCCCAGCACGCGCTCCGCCCCCAAGCGGACCGCGAGCCCGCCCATCGCCGTGCCGACGCGCGCGTAGCGCGCAAGGCGCCCGCCGAGGGAGTTTTGCTCCGCCATGCCGCGCTTAGAGCGTTTCCAGCTCGTCGATGAAGCCTTCGACGAGCGATAGACCCTGGCGCCAGAACGCCGGATCGGCGGCGTTCAACCCGAACGGGGCGAGCAATTCCTTATGCCGCTTGGTGCCGCCCGCGCGCAGCATGTCGAGATATTTCTCGGCGAAGCCGGCCGGCGCCTTGGCGTAAAGCGCATAGAGCGAATTCACCAGGCAATCGCCGAACGCATAGGCGTAGACGTAGAACGGCGTGTGCACGAAATGCGGGATATAGGTCCAGTACCACGCATATTCGGGATCGTAGCGGAACGCGGGCCCGAGGCTTTCGACCTGCACTTCCATCCAGATTTCGCCGATGCGCTGCGGCTCCAGCTCGCCCTGGCGGCGTTCGGCATGCAAGCGCCGCTCGAACTCGCAGAACGCGACTTGGCGCACGACGGTGTTGAGCATGTCTTCGACCTTGCCCGCGAGCATCGATTTGCGCCGCTTGGGGTCCTTGGCGTCGTCGAGCAATTTGCGGAAGGTCAGCATCTCGCCGAACACCGACGCGGTTTCCGCCAGCGTCAACGGTGTGTCGGCCAGCAAATGCCCCTGCCCGCCCGCGAGCACCTGATGTACGCCGTGACCCAGCTCGTGCGCGAGCGTCATCACGTCGCGCGTCTTGCCCTGGAAATTGACCAGCAAATAAGGATGCGCCGACGGCACGGTCGGATGCGCGAAGGCGCCCGGCGCCTTGCCCGGCCGCACGCCGGCGTCGATCCACGCGTTGTCGAAGAAACGTTTGCCGACCTTCGCCATGTCGGGGCTGAACGCGGCATAGGCGGTCAGCACCGTGTCGCGCGCGGCGTTCCAATCGAAATCGCGCTCGTCCGCACTGGGCAGCGGCGCGTTGCGATCCCAATAATCCAGCTTGTCGACGCCGAACCATTTCGCCTTCAGCGCGTAATAGCGATGCGACAGCTTGGGATAGGATTGGCGCACGGCGCCAACCAGCGCGTCGACGACTTCATCTTCCACGCGGTTGGCGAGATTGCGCGAGGAGATCGGGGCCGCGTAACGGCGCCACTTGTCCTCGATCTCCTTATCTTTCGCCAGCGTGTTGGTGATGAGGGCGAACAGGCGGCCGTTGTCGCCCAGCGTCTTGCCCACCGCCTTCGCGGCTTCCTTGCGCACCTTGCCGTCGCGATCGGACAGAAGATGGAACGCTTCGGCCGAGGTCAGCGTTTTGCCGTTCACGTCGAAGCGCAAGCCGGCCATCGTTTCGTCGAACAGCCGCGTCCACGCCGCGCGCCCCGCGACGTATTTTTCGTGCAGCAGCTTTTCCATCTCGTCGCCCAGCTGGTGCGGGCGGAAGGCGCGCAAATCGCGCAGCCACGGCGCGTAGCGCGCCAATTCCGGCGCCTTCAGCTTGGCGGCGATATCGGCTTCGTCGAGCCGGTTGAGTTCCAGCGTGAAGAACAGCGTGCGGCTGGAGATGCCGTTCACCCGCTCCTGAACCGTCTGATAGAATTTCGCGATCGTCGAATCCGCTTGGTTGCCGGCATAGGTGAGGTCGGCGAAGGACGTGATCCGCGATAGGGATTCCTCCAGCGCCTCGTATTCGGCGATCGCCTTGCCCAAGGCGGCCCCGGTCAAGCCCGCCAATTTTCCTTCGTAGCGCCCCTGAAACGCCTCGGCATCCTTCTCCGCCTTCGCGAAGGCCGCGGCCAGTTCGGGCGAATCCCGGCCCGGGAACAGGTCGCGCAAATCCCATTCGGGCAGTGCGGTTTTGGCGGCGGCGGAAGCGGTCATGGATAGGGTTCCTGAAATCGGGCCGATAAGCTATTTCATGGATATAAGCCGGTCGCATCGCCCAGAAAAGACCCGGCCGGCGAGGACCCCCCCGAATGATCGTGCCCCCCACCGATTTCGATAAATGCCCCAGCCTGCTCAGGGCCTTTTTGGACCAGGCAAAGAAGCGCGCGGATCGGCCGTTTCTGCTGGCCAAGAAGGACGGCGACTGGAAAGCGCTGAGCTGGGCACAAGCCGAAGGGCAGGTCCGCGCTTTGGCCGCCGCCCTGGTGAAGCTGGGCGTCGGGCGCGGCGACCGCGTGGGCTTGATCGCCGAGAACCGGCCCGAATGGGTGATCGCCGATCTCGCCATCATGGCGGCGGGCGCGATCAGCGTGCCAACCTATACGACCAACACGGTCGAGGATCATTTGTTCATCCTGTCGAACGTCCACGCCAAGGGCGTGATCGTGTCGACCAAAGCGCTGGCCGAGAAAGCCGTCGCCGCCGCGCGCCAATCGCCGGGCTGCCGCTTCGCCATCGCGATCGAGAAGCCCGGCTACGCGCAGGATATGGGTCTCGAGATCCTGTCGTGGGACGACGCGTTGACGCTGGGCAAGGATGCGCCCGATCCCACCGACACCGCGAATGCGGGCTTGATGCGCGATGATGTGGCCTGCGTGATCCACACCTCGGGCACGGGCGGCAAGCCCAAGGGCGTGATGCTCCATCACGGCGCCATCCTGCGCAATTGCGACGGGGCGTGGGAGATCTTCACCGCGCTTGCACCGGCCGAGGAAACGTATCTTTCGTTCCTGCCGCTGTCGCATTCCTACGAGCACACGGTGTGCATGGGCTTCATGATCGGCATCGGCGCCACGATCTATTTCGCCGAAGGGATCGACAAGCTCGGCTCCAACATGGTCGAGGTGCGGCCGACGATCATGACCGCCGTGCCCCGGCTTTACGAATCCCTGCACGCGCGCATCACCCAAGGGCTGAAGCGCGAGAAGCCGCTCAAGCAATTCCTGTTCGCCAAGACGATCGAGCTCGGCACCAAGCGCTACAACGGCGAACGCTTGAACCCGCTCGAATGGCTCGCCGACCGCGTGCTCGAAAAACTCGTGCGCGACAAGGTGCGCGGCCGGTTCGGCGGGCGCTTGAAGGCCTTCGTGTCGGGCGGTGCGGCGCTCAATCCGGAGATCGGAATTTTCTTCCACGCGTTGGGCGTGCGCGTGCTGCAAGGCTACGGCCAGACCGAATCCGCGCCGGTCATCGCCGCCAACCGGCCGGGCGAGGAGCGCATGGATACGGTCGGCCCGCCGATGAAGGGCGTGACCGTGCGCATCGCCAATGACGGCGAAATCCTGGTGCGCGGCGAATTGGTGATGAAGGGCTATTGGAACGAGCCCGAATGGACCGAAAAGACGATCGTCGATGGCTGGCTGCACACGGGCGATGTGGGCCTGATCGACGAAGCGGGCCGGATCAAGATCACGGACCGTAAAAAAGATTTCATCAAGAATTCGGGCGGCGACATGCTGTCGCCGTCGAAGATCGAAGGCACGTTGATTATGGAGCCGGAAATCGCCCAGGCGATGGTCCATGGCGACAAGCGGCCTTATCTGGTCGCGGTGATCGTACCCAAGCCCGAAACGATCGAATCCATCGCGAAAACGAAGGGCGTGGCCGCCGATCTTGGCGCCTTGGCGGGCGACCGCGATTTGATCGCGGTCATCGAGGCGGCGTTGGAACGCGCCAACGCCAAGCTGCCGCAGCCCGAACGCGTCCGCCGCTTCCTGATCGCCACCCAGCCTTTCACGATCGAAAACGAGCAAATGACGCCGACATTGAAAGTTCGCCGTCATATCGTGCGCGGGGTCTATGGCGATCGGTTGGAAGCGTTGTACGGTTAGGCACCGAACCGGGAGATCCCCCATGCGCCGTGTCGCCGCCGTCGTGATCGCCTTCGCCGCCCTGACGGGCCTTACCGCCTGCGGCGCCCCGCCGGGCGTGTCGACCGTCGCGCGGTTGGCCACCGAATCGCGCACCACGTCGCAGATCACCGAGGACAACCGCATCCTACTGGCCTTCAACCGCGCGGTCGCGGGCGAGTCGGGTGCCTTGTTCCGCGACGTATCGACCGACGTCTATGTCGGGCGGATGATGCTGACGGGCTCGGTCAAAGAAGCGCGGATGAAAACCCGCGCCGAGGAATTGGCGCGCGGCATCCAGGGTGTCAGCCAAGTCATCAACGAACTTCAGGTGACCGACCAAGGCGGGATCGGTGCCACCGCCAAGGACCTCGCCATCGAGCAGAAGATGGGCGTGAAGCTCTTGGCCGAAAAAGGCATCACCAGCGGGAATTTCCGCGTGCGCGCGGTGAACGGCACGGTCTATCTGTTCGGCCGCGCCTTGAGTCAGACCGAGCTCAATACCGCGCTGAATTTGGCGCGCGGCACGGAAGACGTGCGCGCCGTGGTCAATCACGTCCGCGTCCAGCCGTGACGTGAATCCGCTCGATCTGCGCCTGGAAACGCCGCGCCTGATTTTGCGCGTGCCCAACGATAGCGATGCGGAAGCCCTGGCCGCGTGGCTCGCGGAATGGGAAATCGCGCGTTGGACCGCGAATATCCCGCATCCCTACGGCATCGAGAATGCGCGGTCCTGGATCGCGGATGTGCGCGCTTCGATCGAAGCGGCGCGTGCACTCACTTTCGTAATCGAGCGGCGCGACGGACCGGGAGCTATCGGCGGCATCGGTGTGGCGCTCGACGGGCCCGGCAAGGAAGGCGATCTGGGCTGGTGGATCGCGATCCCGCATCAAGGCAACGGCTACGCCTTCGAAGCGGCGGCGCGGCTGGTCGAATTCTGCTGGTCGATGGAGATGACGCGCCTGACGGCCGGCGCGTTGCCCGACAACGCGCCCTCGCTGGCGGTCGCGCGCAAACTCGGCATGCGGCCCAACGGCAAACTTCTCCGCAGCCAGCCCGCGCGCGACAAGCCGCGCGAAACGCTGGAATTCGTGTTGGAACGTTAGACCGCGAGGATCGGGTCGAGCTTGCCTTGCGCGTCGAGCGCATGGATGTCGTCGCTGCCGCCCAGATGCTGGCCGTCGGCGAAAATCTGCGGCACGGTCGAGCGTCCGCCGGCGCGCTTCACCATTTCCTCGCGCAGATCGGGGCGCTCCATCACGTCGTATTCGACGAACTCGACGCCCTTGCGGCGCAGCAGGCTTTTGGCGCGCGCGCAATATCCGCAGAAGGGGCTGGAGTAGATTTCGATCTTGGTCGCCATGGTCGTTTCCGTTGTTGGAACGCTTCCAAACTAGCAAATCACCGCAGCGCACACCAGTATGTGCCGGGAATTTATACCGCCGTGCCCTCGCCCGGCCGGACGACACGCGCGAGCGCCAATACGCGCACTTCCTTGGCGCCGGCCCGGCGCAAGGCCTTGGCGCAGGCTTCCAAAGTGGCGCCGGTGGTCATCACGTCGTCCACCAGAACGACGGTCCGGCCTTTCAATTTCAAGCGCCCGTTTGCGCGCACCGCAAAGGCGCCCCGCACATTGCGCATGCGCTGGGACCGCGTCAGATCACCTTGCGTTCGCGTGCGCCGGGTACGGATCAGTAACCGGGGCTCGAAAGGAATGCGCGTGCGTTTCGACAGACCCCGCGCCAGCAGCGCCGCTTGATTGAAACGCCGCGCGATCAGCCGCGTCCAATGCAGCGGGACCGGCACGATCAGATCCGCACCGTCGAGCAGCTCCGCGCCCGCGCGCGCCATCCACGCGGCGAAGGCCGGCGCGTTTTGCGTACGATCGGCGTGTTTGAAGGCGAGCACCAATTCGCGGCTGGCCGGTTCGTAGCGCAACGCCGCGCGTGCCTTGGCGAAGGCGGGCGGGCGCGCGAGGCACGGCGCGCATTCGACCGGACCGGGCGTCAACGCAGCGTAGTCGAACGGCAAGCCGCAGCGCGCGCAAAACGGCCGATCGATCCAGCCGAGCTTCGCCCAGCACGCGCCGCACAATGTATGCGATTCGGAAACGGGTTCGCGACAAGCGACACAGACCGGCGGCACGACCGCGTCGAGCGCCGCGCGCCCGGCGCGGACGCCCAACGCCATCAATCCGGCGATGCGGGCGGCGAAGTCCACAGCTGTCGAGCGCAACACGAAAACGGCGGCCAAGTCAATGTGAGGAACTTTACATCCCCCCTTTCCGCGCGCGCGGGGGTTGGGCTAGGAATCGGTCATGGGATCGCCGATCGTTTTCGACCGCAAAGCCGTGCGCGCGCATCGCGAGCGCGCCGCGCGGCATTTCGCCGATCACGATTTCCTGTTCCGCGAAGCCGCCGAACGTTTGGTCGAACGTCTCGACGACATAAACCGCACATTCCCGCGCGTGCTGGATATGGGGGCGCGCACCGGCGTGCTCGCGCCGTTGATCGCGCAACGCAAGGGCGTGGAGCTGCTCGTCCATAGCGACCTTTCCTGCGCGATGATGCGTGCGGCCCGCGCGCGCGCGTGCGATGGCGACGCCGATCGCGCGGTCGTGGTGGCGGACGAGGAATTCCTGCCCTTCGCCGAAGGCAGTTTCGATCTGGTCGTCTCGTGCCTGTCGCTGCACTGGACGAACGATTTGCCCGGCGCCTTGATCCAGGCGCGGCGCGCGTTGAAGCCCGATGGCTTGTTCCTGGTGACGCTGCTGGGCGGCGAGACCCTGATCGAACTGCGCCAAGCGTTGCTCGACGCCGAGCTTGCCGAAACCGGCGGGGCGGGCCCGCGCGTGTCGCCCTTCGCCGATCTGCGCGACGCGGCAGCACTGCTGCAACGCGCGGGCTTCGCATTGCCGGTCGCCGATAGCGATACGATCACCGTCGAATACGAAAACGCGCTCGACCTGATGCGCGATCTGCGCGGCATGGGCGAAAGCAACGCGGTCGTGGAACGGCGCAAGGATTTCTCCCGCCGCTCGACGATTTTGCGCGCCGCCGCGATCTACGAGGATCGCTTCGGCAAGGAAAGCACGGGCCGCATGCCCGCGACCTTCCAGATGCTGACGCTGACCGCCTGGGCGCCGGCCGCGAACCAGCCCAAGCCCTTGCGGCCGGGCACGGCGACGACGCGCCTCGCCCAAGCGCTGGACGCGGTCGAGGTCAAAACCGGCGATCGCGCGCAACCGCGCTGACCCTTCCCGTCATCCCGGGCAAGCTATCGCGGCAGCGATGGCGCGACCCGGGATCCCGGCTCTCGCTGACGCTCGGCCGGGATGACGATGGGGTTAGAGCAAATCCCGCAGCATCGCCACCAGCGGGATGTCCGCGGGCGGCATCGGATAATCCTTGAAATTCTCGATCCGCACCCAGGCGAGCTTCTGCCCTTCCTTGGGTTGCGGCGTGCCCTTCCAATTGCGCGCGGCGTAAAGCGGCATCAGCAAATGGAAATCGGGATAGCGATGCGACGCGAAGGTCAGCGGCGCCAAACACGCGGGCCGAAGATCGATGCCGAGCTCTTCGTGCAACTCGCGCGTCAGCGCCGCCTCGGGCGTTTCGTTCGGGTCGAGCTTGCCGCCGGGAAACTCCCACAGCCCCGCCATCGCCTTGCCCGGCGGGCGCTGGGCGAGCAACACGCGCCCGTCCGCGTCGATCAGCGCCGCCGCGACGACCGTGACGACGCGCGCCGGGGCCGCGAGCAGCGCCGACAGCTTCGGATCGTCGCAGCCTTCCGGTTCGGAATCAGGACCGGTAATCGGCATTGATATCGATATAGGCGTGGGTCAGATCGCAGGTCCACGCGCGCGCCTTGCCTTTGCCGAGGCCGAGATCGACCTTCAGAAACACTTCGCGCCCCGCAAGATGCTTGGCGACCGGAGTTTCGTCATAACCCGGCACCAATCCGCCTTTGCGCGCGATGGTGATGCCGCCGATCGACACCGACAGCTTGTCGCGATTCGCCTTCTCGCCCGCCTTGCCCACGGCCATGACGATGCGGCCCCAATTGGCGTCGCCCGCCGCCAGGGCGGTTTTGACCAAGGGTGAATTGCCGATCGACATGGCGATGCGCCGCGCCGCCGCGTCCGACTGCGCGCCGGCGACGTCGATGGTGACGAGCTTTTGCGCACCCTCGCCGTCGCGCGCGATTTGGATCGCGAGATCCTGCAGCACCAATGCGAAGGCCTTGCGCAACGCCTTGCCGTCGGCGCTGGTCAGGCTCTTCACCGGCTTGTTGCCGGCCGCACCCGTGGCAAAAGCGAGCAGCGTGTCGGAGGTCGACGTATCGCCGTCGACCGTCACGGCGTTGAAGCTCGTATCCGCTTCCTCGCGCACCAGCTTGCGCAAGACGGCCGGATCGATCGCAGCGTCGGTCGCGACGAAGGCGAGCATCGTCGCCATCTGCGGCATGATCATGCCCGAGCCTTTGCAGATGCCCGAGATCCGCACTTTCTTGCCGCCGATCTTGGCGGTCGTCGTCGCGGCCTTGGCGAAGGTATCGGTCGTCATGATCGCGCGCGCCGCGCGGCCCCAATCCGCCGTGCCCAAACGCCCGCCCAAATCGGCGACCGCCTTGGCGAGAAGATCGGCCTGCGGGATCAAACCGATCACGCCGGTCGAGGCGAGCATCACTTCTTCGGCCTTGCAGCCCAGCGCCTTCGCCGCCGCCTTCGCCGTGGCGGCACAGGCGTCGCGCCCTTGCTTGCCGGTGAAGACGTTGGCGTTGCCCGCGTTGACGACCAAGGCGCGCGCCTTGCCCTTGCCCACGTATTTCCGGCACCAATCGACGGGCATGCCCGGCATCTTGTTGCTGGTGAACACGCCCGCGACCGACGTGCCCTTGTCGAACGCGAACATCACGATGTCGTCGCGATTCTTGTAGCGCATCCCCGTAAGGCCGGCGGCGATGCGCACACCGCCGATCGCTTGCAGATCGGGGAACGAGGTCGGGGCGAGCGGCGAAACGGCGTGGGCCATTCGTCTTGTTTCCGTTTTCTTACTTGGCGGGCGTGATGGTCGGGCCGGTCGGGGCGGCGGGCAGCGGCTTGCCGTCGAGGCCGAACAATTCGACCTTCGCCGTCTTGCGCAAGCCTTCGACGTAGCTCTGCATGATCTCCTGCGACATTTCCGAGGACAGGCGTTCGCGCACTTCCTCGAAGCTTTCGGCGACCGTGCGGCGGTCGGCCACGCGGATCACGTGCCAGCCGAATTGCGTTTTGACCGGGTTGACCGACGTGTCGCCCGGCTTCATGCCGAACGCGGCTTCGGCGAATTCGGGCACCATTTCGTCCTTGCCGAAATAGCCGAGATCGCCGCCCGAGGATTTGCCCGCGGGGTCGATCGACTTTTCGCTCGCGAGCTTGCCGAAATCCGCCCCGCCCTTCAGCGCGGTCAGGATTTCCTTCGCCTGGGCTTCCGAGTTCACGAGGATATGGCTCGCGCGCACTTCCTCCTTGCCCGGATTTTCCTTCTGATAGGCCGCGTAGCGCGTGCGCAACGCCGCGTCGTTGACCTTGTCGGCCAGCACGCGGTTGAGCAGCACTTCCTGGATCACGCGATCCTCGAACTGCGTCAAACGCTGGCGCACTTCGGCGTCGGTCTGCAGGTTCTTCTTGCGGCCATCGGCCACGAGAAGCTTTTGCGACACGAGGCGTTCGACGATCGGCTCCAGCAGCGCTTCGATCGGCACTTGTTGGAACTGGGCGGGCAGCGAGCGCTGGAACGCCAGCACGTCCGAGCGGCGGATCGGCTGGCCGTCGACGCGCGCGACGATCGTGTCTTCGCCGGCCGGGGCCGGCAGGGGGGAATTCTGTGCGGCCAGGGGGGCGGCCGTCACAAGCAGGGCCAAAGCGGCCCCGAAAATCGCACGCATATTGCGGGTTCCTTCCTGGGGCGCCGATCGCCCCGAAATCCGGCCGGGAGAGTGGCACGCCATTAGGGCCCGAACAAGGCGAAACCCGTGCGATATCCGGGGGTTCGGGTCGCGTTGACAGGGCGCGGCGATAGGCCTATCTCTCCGGGTCCGGTCCGCCGCCGGCGATTTCGCGGCGCTACAGATTTCCAAGGACTTTCCGCATGTTCGGCGCTATCGCCCGCGCGCTTTTCGGGTCTTCCAACGACCGCGTCCTTAAAGGCTTCGCCAAGACCGTCGCCGCGATCAACGCCAAGGAAGCGGAAATCGCCGCCCTCAGCGACGACGACCTCAAAGCCCGCACCCCGTGGCTCAAGGATCGGCTGGCGAAGGGCGAAACGACCGACGACATCCTGCCCGACGCCTTCGCCACCGTGCGCGAAGCCGCCAAGCGCGTGCTGGGCCAGCGCCATTTCGACGTGCAGCTGCTCGGCGGCATGGTGCTGCATCAGGGCCGCATCGCGGAAATGAAGACCGGCGAAGGCAAGACGCTGGTCGCCACGCTCGCGGTTTATCTCAACGCCCTGGAAGGCAAGGGCGTGCATGTCGTCACCGTCAACGACTACCTCGCCAAGCGCGACGCCGAATGGATGGGCCGGGTCTACGGCTTCCTCGGCCTCACCACCGGCACGATCATCCACGGCCTGACCGACGACGAGCGCCGTGCCGCCTACGCCGCCGACGTGACCTACGGCACGAACAACGAATTCGGCTTCGATTACTTGCGCGACAACATGAAGTTCCATCTCGCGCATATGGTCCAGCGGCCGTTCCATTTCGCGATCGTCGACGAAGTCGACTCGATCCTGATCGACGAAGCGCGCACGCCCTTGATCATTTCGGGCCCCGCCGATGATTCCTCCGAGCTTTACATCGCCGTCGACAAGCTGATCCCGTCCCTCGACGCCGCCGATTTCGAGAAGGACGAGAAGCAGCGCACCGTCGCTTTGACCGAAGCGGGTGCGGAAAAGATCGAACAATTGCTGCGCGATTCCGGCCTGCTGAAGGAAGGCGGGATGTACGAGCTCGCCAACGTCAACCTCGTCCATCACGCCAACCAGGCCTTGCGCGCGCATAAGCTGTTCACGCGCGACGTCGACTACATCGTCAAGGAAGGCAAAGTCGTCATCATCGACGAGTTTACCGGCCGCATGATGGAAGGCCGTCGCTATTCCGAAGGCCTGCATCAGGCGCTGGAAGCGAAGGAAAAGGTCCAGGTCCAGCGCGAGAACCAGACGCTCGCCTCGATCACCTTCCAGAATTACTTCCGCATGTACCCGAAGCTGGGCGGCATGACGGGCACGGCGATGACCGAGGCGCCGGAATTCGCCGAGATCTACAAGCTGGAAGTCGTCGAGATCCCGACCAATGTCGGCGTCCAGCGCAAGGACCACGACGACGAGGTCTACCGGACCGCGCGCGAGAAGGCCAAAGCGATCACCGATCTGGTCGAGGATTGCCGCAAGCGCGGCCAGCCCGTGCTGGTCGGCACCGTGTCGATCGAAAAATCGGAAGCGCTGTCCGAGGAATTCAAGAAGCGCGGCATCCAGCACGCGGTGCTGAACGCGCGCTATCACGAGCAGGAAGCGCTGATCGTCTCGCAAGCCGGCCGCCCGGGCGCCGTCACCATCGCCACCAACATGGCCGGCCGCGGCACCGACATTCAGCTCGGCGGCAATTACGACATGCGCGTGAAAGCCGAGCTGGCCGGCGTGCCGCCGGGACCGGAATTCGACGCACGCGCCGCCGCGATCCGCGCCGAAATCGAGGAAATGAAGAAGACGGCGCTCGCCGCCGGCGGTCTTTACGTCGTCGGCACCGAGCGCCACGAAAGCCGGCGCATCGACAACCAGCTGCGCGGCCGTTCGGGCCGTCAGGGCGATCCGGGCGCTTCGAAGTTCTTCCTGTCGCTCGACGACGATCTGATGCGCATTTTCGGCTCGCAGCGCATGGACGGCATGTTGCAGAAGCTCGGCCTCAAGGAAGGCGAAGCGATCGTCCATGTTTGGATCAACAAGGCGCTGGAAAAGGCGCAGCAGAAGGTCGAAGCGCGCAACTTCGAAATCCGCAAGCAATTGCTGAAATACGACGACGTGATGAACGACCAGCGCAAGGTCGTCTACGAGCAGCGCCGCGACATCATGCGCCAGGACGACGTGTCCGGGCAGATCCAGGATATGCGCCGCGAAACGCTGGACGTGCTGATCGCGCGCTGCATTCCGCACAATGCCTATCCCGAGCAATGGGACACTTCGGCGCTGCACGAGGAAATCCTGCGCCTTTACGGCATGGATTTGCCGGTCGCGGATTGGGCGAAGGAAGAAGGCATCGCGGAGGAGGAAATCCGCGAGCGCATCGCCGACGCCGTCGAGCGCAAGATGGCGTCGAAGACCGCCGAGACGGGCCCCGAGATCATGCGCCAGGTCGAGAAGAGCCTGCTGTTGCAGGAACTCGACCACGCGTGGAAGGAACACCTGCTCACGCTCGACCATCTGCGCCAGGGCATCAATCTGCGCGCCTACGCGCAGCGCGATCCGCTGAACGAGTACAAGAAGGAAGCGTTCGAGCTGTTCGAAGCGATGCTCGCCGAATTGCGCGAGCGCGTGACGACGCTGCTCGCCCGTGTGCAGATCCGCATCGACGCGCCCCCGGCCTCCGATCTGATGCCGGAGGATCCGGAGATGGGCAAGCTGCTCGCCCAGCATCCGCTGCCCGAAGGCATGGAAGCGCGCGACGCCGCCTCGCCCACCCAAGCGGCGCGCAAGCGCGGCATCGACCCGACCGATCCGTCGACCTGGGCCAACGTGCCGCGCAACGCCAATTGCCCCTGCGGTTCGGGCAAGAAATTCAAGCACTGCCACGGGCGTTCGTAGTCGCTTGATACGCCGTCTCGATACGCGGGTCGTCTACGAAAACCGCTGGATGACCGTGCGCGAGGACCAAGTCCGGTTTCCGGACGGGTCGCTCGGCATCTATGGCGTCGCCGAGAAGAAGGATTGCATCGGCATCGTCGCGATCGACGAGGGGCATATCCATCTGGTCGAGCAGTATCGCTACGCGACCTCAAAACGCGCCTGGGAATTGCCGCAAGGCTCGTGGGAGGCCGAAGACCTCGACCCCGAAACGCTCGCCCGGCGCGAGCTCGCCGAGGAAACGGGCCTCACCGCCAAAACCTGGAAGTTCCTCGGCACGCTCGCCATCGCCAACGGCTTCCTGCGCCAAGCGATGCATGTCTATCTCGCGACGGACCTCACGCAAGGTGCCCCTGCGCGCGAAGCGACCGAGTCCGACATGGTCCATGCGCGTGTACCCCTCGCGGAGTTCGAGCGCATGATGACCGACGGCCGCGTGGACGACGCCGAGACGCTGGCGATCTGGGCGCTCGCCAAACTCAAGGGCGCGGTTTAGCGCCTCCCCCCAAACCGTCATCCCGGCCGAGCGTCAGCGAGAGCCGGGATCTCGACAAGACCCCGGATCGCGCCGCCGCTGACGCGTCGGCTTGTCCGGGGTGACGGCTAATTCTTCTTCCAGCCGACGATCGAGGCGAGCGTCATGTAGAGTTTGCCCACGTCAGCCGACAGGAAGGTCGAGACCAGCACGTTTTCGGGATCGGCCTCGCGCGCGTCCGCGATCAGGCGGTCGTATTGCGTGAGATAATCGGTCACGTAGCGGCGGAAATCCGGATCCTCGGCGTAGCGACGCTGCACGGTCTTGCCCGTCGGGCCCCAATCGAGGCGCAGCAAGCGGCGCACGAACACGCCGCGATCGCCGCCCAGGAATTCCTTCAACACGCGATCGGTGACGGACGAATCCAGCGTGCGCGCGAGGTCGATCGACAGCGAGTTGAGACCTTCGACGACCAGACGCGAGGCGCGCAGGAAGCGGCCGCGCTTGGCTTCGAATTCGCTGGCGGTGAGGCGCGCTTGCGCTTCGTTCGCGGCGGCCGAGGCGGCGGCGAGGTCTTCCGCTTGGCGGCGGAAGGCCTCGGTCGCGGCGTTGGCTTCGCCCGTCGCCTTGTCGGCGGCGGCGTCGAGCGCGTCGGTCTGGACCGACAGAAGACGTTCGGCCTCGGCGATGCGCCGTTCGGCCGCGTCCATCGCCACGCCGAGTTCGCGCGACTGGCGCGCGAAGCTTTCGCCGACCGAGGCGATGCGCGCCGCGGCTTGGCCGACGGCGGCCATGACTTCCTCCGCCCGGCGGCGGAAACTGTCGGCGGTCGCTTCGAGGCGCGTCCCGCCTTCCTGGGCCGCCCCCGACAATTCGTCGGCACGACGGCGCAAGCTTTCGCCCGTCTGGCCGATGCGCTGGCTCGCCACCGTCGCGGCGTCGGCCGCTTCGCGGGCTTGGCGATCGAATTGCGCGCCGACTTCGGACAGACGCTCGCCCGCTTCGGCGACGACGCCGTTGAGGTGATCGGCCTGACCGCGCAGGATCGCACCCAGTTCGCTCGACCGCTTGCCGAGATTTTCGATCGTCTCTGCCAGCGTCGCGCGCTGCTTGGCGAGTTCGGAATCGACCGTCGCCATGCGCGCGGCCGTACCATCCGACATCGCCGAGAGTTCGGCGGCCCGGCGCACGAGCGCTTCGCCCAGCGCATCGAGCTTGGTCGACGAACGGTCGGCCGTGTCGGCGAGCGTGGAAGCATTGGCGCGCAGGATTTCCGCGACCATCGAGAGGCGCGCTTCGGCCGCGTCCGCCGCCCCGCCCAGATCGACGGTGCGCTCGCGCAAGGCTTGGCCCACCGACGCGACGCGCGTATTGGCCTGATCGACCGCGATCTGCAGATCGCCGGTGCGCTGGCGGAAGGTCTCGCTCGCTTCGGCCATCAACGTGCCGACCGAACCGGCCGCGCGGTTGAGATCGGCCAGACGCTGACGGAACGTCTCGCCGCTTTCCTCCAGACGCCCGGCGGTTTCGACCGCATGGGTCGCCAAAGCCTGCAAGCGGCGCTCGGCCTCCGCGCCCGTATCGGCGACCTTGCCGGTCGCGATATCGGCGACGTTCCCCATTTCGACCGCGCGGTCGCGGAACGCATCGGCGGTCGCGCGCAGGCGCGCCGCCGCATCGTCCGACGCGCGGCCGACCGACGCGGCCTGCGTTTCCAATTGCGCGCCGAGTTCGCCCGCCCGGCCCGAGGCGGTTTCCATCGTCTTGAGCAGCGTCAGCGACTGGTCGCGCAAACCGGCGTCGATCGCGCCCACGCGCAAAGCCGCGCGATCGGCGGACTGGTCGAGTTCGCCCGAGCGCGCGCGCAGCGAGTCCGACGATTCCTTCAGCTTCTGCGCCGCCGTCGCGGCGATGGACGCCAGCTCACCCGAACGCTGATCGAGCAACGCCGCCACGTCGTTGATGCGCGAAGACGCGGATTGACCGGTCGCGAGCAGCTCGCTTGTCTCCCGGCGC
Organism: Tagaea sp.; assembly: GCA_041917215.1. GTDB lineage: Bacteria > Pseudomonadota > Alphaproteobacteria > CACIAM-22H2 > CACIAM-22H2 > Tagaea. Next base: position 946,797 of record JAYRYC010000001.1, on the reverse strand, counting down.
AGCGCATCGCCCGCATTGGCGATCGCCTTGACCGATTCGGTCGCGGTCTCGTCGAGATCGGCCCCGCGCTGGCGCAAGGCGAGCCCCGCCTCGTCCAACCGCGCGAGCGTGCGGTCGGCGGCGGCGTTGGTTTCCGCCGTGCGCTGCGCGATCGCGGTTTCCAAAAGATTGGCGCGATCCAAGCCCTGATTGGCGGCGTGGACGAGGCTTTGCGTTTCCTGGCGGAAATTCGCCCCCGCCTCGCGCACATGCTGCGCGGCGGCGTCCGACGCGACGACCAGCGCCGCGTTTTCGCGCTTGGCGACGTCCGACGACGCCAGCATGCGTTCCGACGCGCGGTCGACCGCATGCGCCACTTCGTGGCTGTCGCGCGCCAAGGCTTCGGCCGACGCGTCGAGGCGGCGCACCACACCTTGCATATCCGCATCCGCGATCTGCGAAATCGAGCGCACCGTATCGCCCGAGGCGCGCAGGCGTTCGTCCAGGCGATGCGACGTGCTTTCGAGTTCGCGCGCGCGCGCGTCGATATCCTGCGCCGCCGCCGACAGGCGCGCTTGCGCGTTCGCCGCCGTATCGTCCAGTGCCGCCGTCTTCAAGCGCACGGCTTCGCCCGAACGGTCGAGCGTTTGCGCCGTTTCCGACGCGGCGTCGGACAAAGCCTGCGTGCGCTGGGCCAAGGTTTCGCCCAGCGCTTCCAAGCGCTCGCCCGTCGCGCGATCGGCGGCGGCGAGTTCTTCGGTGCGCAAACGCAGCGTATCGGCGTAAGCGTCGGCGCGCTCGATACCGAGTTCGGCCGCGCGGGTCAGCGACAGCGTCTGGTCGCGGAAGGTTTCGCCCGCTTGGCGCATGCGCGAACCCGCCTGATCGGCGGCGAGGCCGAGCTGCTCGGTCTCGCGCTTCGCGGCGTCGGAATTCGCTTCGATGCGCGCCCCCGTCCGGTCGAGGGCGGCGGAGACTTCGCGCGCATCGTCGGCCAGCGCTTGCGTCGCCGCATCCAAGCGGCGCACGGCCGACGCGACGGCGTTTTCGGATTCGGCTCCGCGCGCGCGCAAGGCTTCGGCGGTTTCGTTCAAGCGGTCTTGCGCCGACAACGCGGTCGCGTCGAGGTCCTTGGCCTTACGCTCGATCTCGGCGGCGGCATCGCCCATGCGATCCAGCGCCGTATCGGCCGCGCGTTCCAGCGCTTCGGTGCGCTGGCGCACCGCTTCGCCCGAATTGCCGAGCTTGTGCGCGACCTCGCTGGCCGTATCGCCCAGCGCCACCGCGCCGTCGCGCAACGCCGCGGCGAGCGTATCCATGCGCTGGGTCGTGCGCTCGGTCGCCCCGTCGATCTCGTCCGCGCGGCGCTTGAGTGTTTCGCCCAATTCCGTCGCGCGAGCGAGCGACAGCTCCGCCGAATGGGTCATATCCTGCGTATGGACGCGGAAGCCTTCGCTCGTCGCGCGCACGCGCTGGGCCGCTTGATCGGCGGCAACGACCAATTCGTCGGAGCGGCGGCGCGCGACTTCGGCCGAGGCGTCGATGCGCGACGCCACGCGGTCCAAAGCTTCCTGGCCGCGCTGCGCGGTCGTTTCCAACGTCGCGTGGGATTCGCCCACGCGGCGATTGACCGCGTCGAGTTCTTCCGAGCGCACGCGCAACGCCGCCCCGGCGGCGTCCACCGTCGCCTTGGCGCGCGCGGCGGCTTCGGCCAGCGCATGGTTTTCCGATTGCAGCAGCGTTTCGGCCGCTTGCGCTTCGGCCGACAAGGCGCCGGCGGTGCGCAGCAAGGATTCGACCTCGCGCGACAGGCGCTGGCCCGCTTCGATGCCCGTGCGTCCGGCCGTGTCGGCCGACTCGATCAGGCCCGAGCCGTGGCGGCGCAAATCCTCGCCGATCGCGGCGGCCTTGGCTTCGACGGCTTCGCCCGCCAGCGCCAGATCGCGCGCGGCTTCGGAGAAGCCGGCATTCGCAGCACCAACGCGCGCCAAGGCTTGGCCGGCCGCGTCTGCGAGTTCGCGCGATTGCGTTTGGAAGGTTTCGCCCGCCGCGCGCACGCGCACAACCGCCTGATCGGCGGCGGTGGCTAGTTCGTGGCTTTGGCGGCGCACGGATTCGGTCGAGGCTTCGGTGCGCGCGGTGAGGCGTTCGAGCGTGCTTTGCATCGCGCGCGTTTCGCCGCCCAGCGTGGTCGCGACCTCGCTCATGCGGGTCGACGCGTTGGCGACATCCTCGGTGCGCGAGCGGATCAAATCGCCCGCCGCGACGATCTTGCCCTCGGCCGCACCCGAGGCGTCGGCCAGCGCTTCGATCTGGTGGCGCAGCGTGGATTGCGTCGCGTCGGATTGCTTGGCGAGATCGCGCGCGGTTTCGATCAAGCGATCGGCCATTTCGGCGAGCGCTTCACCCGCCGCCTCGGCCTGGCGCTTGGCCGAGCCGATTTCGACCGACGCCGAACTGGCGCGGCCTTCGGCGGTTTCGGTCGCGTCGACGAACGCCTCGGCCTGTCGGCGCAGCAAATCGCCCACTTCGCGCGCGCGGTCGAGCGCCTTTTCGGTCGCCTCGACCAAGGCGCCGGTCTGGTCGGCGAGGATGGCGCGAATTTCCGCCGCGCGGCTGCGCGCGCGCTCGGTCGTCTCGGCCAGATCCTGCGACTGTTCGCGCAAGGCTTCGCGGATGGCACCCGCATTCGCGGCGGTTTTCTCGTTCGTCGCGGCAAGGCGTTCCACCTGCTCGCGCAGGGTCGCGTTGATCTCGCGCGATTGCGACATCGCGCGGTCGGAAGCGCCCGACAGCGCCTCGGCCTGTTCGCGCACGGCGGCCTCGACGATCTGCACGCGGCTGGTCAGCAAACCGGTGACGCGCTCGAGCCCTTCGGCGTGACGGCGCAAACCGGCCATCACCTGCATGGCGCGCGTCGCGGCCTGATCGGACACGGTCGTGAGCTCGCCCGCCTGGCTCGCCAGGCCTTGGCGCGCTTCGGCCAAACGGCGCGTTGCGGCGTCCGACGCATCGGTCAATGCGCGCGCCTGGTCGTGCAGCGTGACGGCGATGGATTGCAGCTTCGAATCCGCCTGATCGGCGGGATAGACGAGTTCGGCCAAGCGCACTTCGAGCGCGCGGGCATGGCGCACGAGGTCCTGGCCGCGCGCGCGATAGCCGAGCACGAACCACAGCACGAGCAGCGGCATCGTCGCACCCGCGACGAAAGCGCCCAGCTCGTGCGGCAACATCGACGCGAAGGCGCCCAGGCCGATATAGGCGATCGCGTACCAAAGCACGGCGACGGACCACACGGCCGAGGCGGCCAAGGCCGCCGCCATCGTGCGCTTGCCGGCGGGGGCGAGCGGTTCGTAGACCGGGCCGGCGGGATCGTTCGCCGCGCGCAAGCGTTCCTGCTCGCGCTCGGCGGCACCGCTCAACACGCGCAGACGCTGGGAACCGGGACCGGAGTTGTTGTCGTTCTCGCTCATTTGCTATGCCGCCCGTTTGCGCCGCCGGATCAGGCCGAGCACTTCGGCCGCCGCGTGCGGAATGTTGGTGCCGGGGCCGTAGATGGCCGCCACACCTTGTTTCAGGAGTTCGTCGTAATCCTGCGGCGGGATCACCCCGCCGCACACGACCAGAATGTCGTCGGCCTTGCGGCCCTTCAGCGCGTCGATCAACGCGGGCACCAGCGTCTTGTGGCCCGCCGCTTGCGACGACACGCCGATCACATGCACGTCGTTCTCGACCGCTTGGCGCGCGGCTTCGTCCGGCGTTTGGAACAGCGGGCCCACGTCCACGTCGAAGCCGATATCGGCGAAGGCCGTCGCGATCACTTTGGCGCCGCGGTCATGGCCGTCTTGGCCGAGCTTCACCACCAGCATGCGCGGGCGGCGGCCTTCCTCGGCCGCGAAGGCGGCGACGTCGGTCTTGATCTTCGCGAAGCCTTCGTCGCCGTCATAGGCCGAGCCGTAAATGCCGGTGACCGAACGGATCGTCGCGCGATGACGGGTATAGACTTTCTCCAACGCGTCGGAGACTTCGCCCACCGTGGCGCGCGCGCGCATCGCTTCGATCGACAGCTCCAGCAGATTGCCGTTGCCGCCGCTGGCCGCGCGCGTCAGCGCTTCCAGCGTCTCGCGGCATCTCGCCTCGTCGCGCTTGGCGCGGACGTCTTTGAGGCGCTTCACCTGCGCTTCGCGCACGGCGGTATTGTCGATGTCGAGAATGTCGACCTTCTCGGGATTTTCGACCTTATATTTGTTGACGCCGACGATCGTCTCCTCGCCACGATCGACGCGCGCTTGGCGCAGCGCCGCCGATTCCTCGATCTTCAGCTTGGGCATGCCGCTTTCCACGGCCTTGGTCATGCCGCCCAGCGCTTCGACCTCGCCGATCAACGCGCGCGCATGAGAAGCGATCGAGGCGGTCAGGCTTTCGACGTAGTAGGACCCGGCCAGCGGATCGACCACCTTGGTGATGCCCGTCTCTTCCTGAAGGATCAGCTGCGTGTTGCGCGCGATGCGGGCGCTGAACGGGGTGGGCAACGCCAAGGCTTCGTCGAAGGAATTCGTGTGCAGCGATTGGGTACCGCCCAACGCGGCGGCCATCGCTTCGATCGCCGTGCGCACGACGTTGTTGTAGGGATCCTGCTCGGTCAGCGACACGCCGGACGTTTGGCAATGGGTGCGCAGCGCCAAGCTGTCGGCCTTCTTCGGATTGAAGTCCCGCATCAGCTCGGCCCACAGCAGACGGGCGGCGCGCAGCTTGGCGATCTCCATGAAGAAGTTCATGCCGATCGCGAAGAAGAACGACAGGCGCGGTGCGAAGGCGTCGACATCGAGCCCCTTCGACAGCGCCGCGCGGACATACTCCAGGCCATCGGCCAGCGTGAAGGCGAGTTCCTGCACGCAGGTCGCCCCGGCTTCCTGCATGTGGTAGCCGCTGATCGAGATCGAGTTGAACTTGGGCATGCGCTTGGCCGTGTGCTCGATGATGTCGGCCACGATGCGCATGGAGGGTGCGGGCGGATAGATATACGTATTCCGCACCATGAATTCTTTGAGGATGTCGTTCTGGATCGTGCCGGAAAGCTTGGCTTGATCGACACCCTGCTCCTCGCCCGCGACGATGAACGACGCCAGCACGGGCAGCACCGCGCCGTTCATGGTCATCGACACGGACATCTTGTCGAGCGGGATGCCGTCGAACAGGATTTTCATGTCCTCGACGGAATCGATCGCCACGCCGGCCTTGCCCACGTCGCCCACGACGCGCGGATGATCGCTGTCGTAGCCGCGATGCGTGGCGAGATCGAACGCGACCGACAAACCCGCTTGGCCCGCCGCCAGCGCGCGGCGATAGAAGGCGTTCGACTCTTCGGCGGTCGAGAAGCCGGCATATTGGCGGATCGTCCACGGGCGGTTCGCGTACATCGTGGCGCGGGGCCCGCGCACATAAGGCGCAAAGCCCGGCATGCCGCCGACATGTTCGAGGCCGGCGAGGTCGTCTTGGGTGTAGAGCGGTTTGACCTTGATGCCTTCGGGGGTCGTCCAGGTCAGCGAATCGCTCGCCGCGCCCTTCAACTCGGCGGACGCCAGCTTTTCCCATTGCGCCAGGTCGGGACGCGCGAAATCGGCCATGGCTCTACTCCCCTGATTTCATGATCTTAAGGGGCGTTCGGGGCCCCAAAATAGGCCTCCGACTCGAGCACATGGCGCGGCGATGACAAGGGGTTGATTCGCCGCAGCGAATCGCACTTATCGACAGCTTGTGGGTAAGTCGCCGTTACACCCCCATATTTGGGGATTCGCGACGACTCGGGTTTACCAGCGCAATTCGGCCAACATATAGGTCGGCGCGAAGCCGAACTCGGCCGACAAAGCCGCCATTCGTTCGGCCGTCGGTAGCGTGCCCATCGGCGATCCCAACGCGACGGCGTGAATGCCGCCGGGGATGAAGGCTTGATCGATCCCGGCCTTGCGCCCGCCGGCGACATCGGTGCGCATCGCGTCGCCCACCCCGATCACGCGCCGGCGATCGGGATTGCCCGCGAGTTCCAGCGCCCATTCGTAGACGCCGCGATGCGGCTTGCCGTGATAATGCACCGTGCCGCCCAACGCTTCGTAAGCGGCGGCGGCCGTGCCCGCGCAAAGATAGCGATCCTCGCCGCGCAAGACTTCCAGATCGGGATTGGCGCATACCATCGTCAAGCCGCGCGCGACACCGTCGGCGAGGATGGGCTGGAGCTTGTCCATCTCCAGCGTGCCGTCGCCCGCCGCGCCCGAGGCGAGGATGAAATCGCAATCGGCGAGCGTGGCCACTTCACGCAAGCCAATCTCGGCCGGGTCGGTCAAATTCGCGTCCTGGCCGATATGATAGAAACGCGGGCCCAGCCCATGCTTCTTCGCGGCGAGCGCGCGCCACGTATCCTCGCCCGAGGTGACGATCGCGTCGAATTGATCGGCCGACACGCCGTAGCCCGGCATCTGCTTCACCAGCACGGGCACGCGGCGCGGCGCGTTGGACAGCACGATCGCCTTCTTGCCCTTGGCGCGAATGCGCGTCAGAAAATCGGCCACCCCCGGAAACACGCGCACGCCATCGTGGATGCAGCCCCACATGTCGAGCAAAAACACGTCGTACCGGTCGACGACCGGTCCCAAACCGTCCAACGCTTGCGTCATTGAGATTCCTTGAGCGGCTTGGGCTCGCCGAAAAGATAGCCCTGGCCGTAGCTGGCATCGAGTTCCAGCACTTCGAGCAATACTTGCTCGCTTTCGATCTTGTCGACGATGAGGTCGACGCGTGAATCGAGCAAGCCTTGGCGCAGCCTCGTGAAGGCAAGCCCGCCGCCGGCGGACGCGAATTCCACCATCTTGCGCGCTTCGACCTTGATGAAGCGGAAGCTGTGCTGGGCGAGCGCCACGGGATCGAGCGTGGCGGGCTCGACCACCTGATCCATCGAGAAGCGGAAGCCGTGCGCGGCCAATTGCGCGAGCGCCTTCCATTGTTCCTCGGTCAGGCGGCGGGCTTGCGCTTCCGCCAACTCGAACACGAGATTGGGGGCGAGATCGCGATTCTGCGCCATGAAGGCGACGAACTCGTCGAAGAAGCGCTTATCCGCCAGCGTGTGCTGCGAGATATTGACGAAGATGCCCGTCCCCGCCCCGGCACCGCCGCGGCCCTGCACGCGGCGCACGAGCTGCACGCCGCGGAACAGCAGCATGTTGTCGATCGCGGCGACGAGGCCATACGCCTCGGCCAGCGCCAGATAGGAATCCGGGCCGATCATTGTGCCGTCGGGCCCGCGCACGCGCGAGAAGCATTCGTAGTGGCGGCGGCGGCGCTGCGGCAGATCGACGATCGGCTGCAAATAGAGATCGACGCGGCCTTCGCGCAACGCCTCGCGCACGATGTCGAGCACCTGCGCGTCGGGCAGATTGGGCTTGGGCGGCGCCTTGGGATGCGGCGCTTCGCCGGGCAGCGTGATCGGCTTGCCCGACAATTGCTCGACCAAGCCTTTCAGGAAGCGCAGCTCGGTCGACACATTCGCCATTTCGGCGTTCTTGCTCGCCATGCTTTCGATGGCCTCAAGCACGCTTTGGATTTCCTCGCGCGCGAATTTGACGTCGCGGCGCAATTCGCCGATCCGCGCTTGCGCGGTCTCAAGATGGCCCGCGAGAACCAAGCCCCACCAAATGCCATGCAGGGCCACGGCGGCCGCGAAGCCGGCGAGGCCCCAAAGCGGACTTACGCCCAGCGCAAGCGCCAGCCCGCCCAGCAGATAGGCGAGACCGGCGAGAATATGCGGCATCTTGTTCATGGGACCGTTCCGGTATCCCAAGCCGGGCCGATTCGGTCAACGGCAATCGGCGCCGACGGCCTCCGACACATGGGCGTAACCATCCGCCTTCAGCAGGGAAGGCAATTGCCGGGCGATCCGCACGGCAAGGTCCGGACCTTGATAAACCAAGGCCGAATAGAGCTGCACGAGGCTCGCCCCCGCCCGGATCTTGGCATAGGCCGTGCGCGCGTCCGACACGCCGCCCACGCCGATCAGCGGAATTTTTCCGCCCGCCAAGCGATAGGTCTTTTGCAGCACCGCCGTCGCCAGCGGAAAAAGCGGCTTGCCCGACAGTCCGCCGCTTTCCTTGGCGTGGGGCGAACGCAAGCTTTCCGGCCGCGACAAGGTGGTGTTGCCGACGACGAGTCCGGCAAGGCCGCGATCGAGCGCCACGCGGACCACGTCCTCCAAATCCGCGTCGGTCAGATCGGGCGCGATCTTGAACACGAGCGGCGGCTTGGGATCGACCGGCAAGGCGTCCATCGCCGCTTGCACGCGCACCACGATCGCGTCGAGCTGTTCGCGGCTTTGCAGGGCGCGCAGACCCGGCGTGTTGGGCGAGGAGACGTTGCACACGACGTAATCGGCGTGCGGCCCCAAACCGGCGATCAGCTTGACGTAATCGTCGGCCGCGTCCGGCGTTTCCTTGTTCTTGCCGAGATTGATGCCGACGATGCCGCGCCGCGCACGCGCCGCGAGGCGTCCCGCCGCCGCATCGAGTCCGCAGGAATTGAAGCCGAAGCGGTTGATGACCGCCTCGTCCTCGGTCAGGCGGAACAGGCGCGGGCGCGGATTGCCGGTTTGCGGCTTGGGCGTGACCGAGCCGACTTCGACGAAGCCGAAGCCTTGGGCGAGCAACGCATCCGGCACCTCGATATGTTTGTCGAGCCCGGCGGCAAGGCCGATCGGATGCGGAAAATCGAGCCCCCAAAGCTTGACGCGCAACGACGGCTCGTCGACCGGGGCGGGCAGCGGCACCAAGCCATGCTTCAGCGCCGTGATCGACAAACCATGCGCCGTTTCCGCGTCGAAGGCGTGCAGGAACGGGCGGATCAGTTTGTAGAAAACGCTCATGCCAGCCCCCAGGGGAAGATATGCAGCCCGTCGGGCCCGAGTTTCAGCGGCGCGTGGCGCGCGACTTTGGCAATATCGAGCGCGCCGTAGAGATGCGGGAACAGCGCGCCGCCGCGCGAGACTTCCCATTTGAGCGCGTCGCCCAACGCCGCGTCGGGCACCTCGATCAGCACCAGATTATCCTGCCCGGCGCGATGCTTCGCCGCCGACACGACGATCTGTTCGGCGGTCGAGAAATGGATGAAGCCGTCGGCCTTGTCCTGCGAGGAGCCGGCATAGGAACCCGACGCCTGGGCGGCATCCCATTCGTCGGCGCGGCACATGTGATAGATCGGAGTCGCCATGGCGCGGGAAATTAGCAGGCCGAAGCCGCCCGCGCGAGATCGCTATTCGGCTGGCGCTTGGGGTATCAATTCGCGCAAGACCGCGAGATCGGCTGCGGCCTGCGCCTGGCGCGCCGGATCTCCCGACAGCCGGCGCGCGCTTTCCGCCGCCTCGATCCGATCGGCGAGCCGCGCTTTGGAAACCAACACGCGGCCCTCGGTATCGAGCACGTTGTCGCGGCAGAGCGTTTCGACCGAAGCACGGCGTGCGAGCGTCGTTTCGCGCGATGCGGCGTAAGGAACGCAGCCGCGCGGATCGGCGAGCGGAACGAGCGATAAAGGTCCGCGCGTACAGGCGGATGGTCCGGGATGCGGGGCCTCATTGCACTGCGAATACACTTCAACCGGTAAGCCATAGGGCCCATAGATACCCGACGGCGCGCACGCCACTAAAGGCGCGAAAAAAATAGGCAACACGATTCGACATGCAACCCGATATGCGGCGAATCTTCTGTACCCAGCGCAACTATGCTTTCTAAAGATAGATTGCCAATTCTTCATGTAAAAAAGAATATCAACGAATATCAACAAAGTCATATTAGAAAAATATCCTGCGATTGCGTCATGAACTCAACCGCAGGACTGCAATGAATTTATCTAGCCGGTTCAACCAAAGCGCCCTTCAAACTCTTTATCTTCCCGTTCGAACCATTCGTTGGGCTCCTCGACACCAGGCGGAAATGCGCGTTCCTTGTCCTCAGGAAAAACAGAATCTCGTCGGTGATAGTAGTCCCAAAGAAACTCTTTTGTTTTGTCCTGATCCCGCTCGAAACTGTCCCTAAGCTCTTTCTCGGTGAATGGGCGCTCCTCCCCGGTGACAGGATCCTTCCATTTCTTGTTGCCCCACTCTTCGAGGAACTTCTGATATCCCCACTCCGGATCATCCAAAAATTTCCACAGTTTCTCAATTTGAGAAGGATCGACTTGGAGCGGTGAATAGATCAAATTCGGATCGCTATTGGGCGGCGCCGAAATGTCGGGGTGAATTATCTTTGGCGGCATGGGAACAGGGCTACGCTCCGGAACCGTTGGTTCAGGTGCTGGAGGTTTCTGCCAATATGGCGATAGAGCAATTTGGGATCCACTTGTTGAGAGGACCAGATTGCTTTCCGAACTTGGCTTCACTTCTTGCAGATTCATTCTAGAGCTTGAACCTACGGGCAACATCCGTCGCGTCAGTTCCAACAGGTTCACCGGTTCGGGCGGCGGTGTCTGCTCGGGCTCGGCCATCGGTGAGGCCGGTGCCGCCGCCGGATAGAGCTTCGCGTAACCTTGCGCGACATCGTCGTGCAGGCGCTCGTAATCCGCATGGCGCGGATTCCAATACTCGGATCGCGCCATGCGGCGGCGCAGATCTTCTTCGAGACGGCGCGACTGTTCCTCCTGCTCGGGCGTGGCAACGAGCCCGGCCGGTTCGTCGAAAAGATCGCGATAGCCCTGATAGACTTGCGCGACGAAATCGGCGTTCGCCGGGTCGCGCTTGTCCCAATAGCGGCGATCGGCCTGCATCGCGCGCAGTTGCGCCAGCGTGTAGCTCGGCATGGTCTATCCTTTCCGGGGTTTGAGAATTTTGGCGATCGTCGCGATCGCGGCGGCCGGCGGCGGCAGACCTGCAGATACGGCTTTGTCGGCCGAGCGCTTGTAGACATAGACGCCGAGCACCGAGAGCCCGACCGACCAAATCAGCGACAAGGCGCCCAACGCTTCGACCACCTGCGCCGCGTCCTTCGGCGCGGTCACGATCGACCAGGCGACGGCGATCATCTGTGCGGCCCACGTAATCGCCATGACGTAGCCAAAGGTCGGGCGCATGCGGCGCACATAGGGATCGTCGCTTTGCGCTTCGACGCGCGCGGTCGCGTTCACCTCGGCCAAGGTCGCGCGATAATTCTCGCCGTCGATCTTCGCCATTTCCTCGAGATGGCGCTGTGCTGCCGCCAGCTGTTCGGGATCGATACGCTCGGCCGCGATCGCCTCGCCGACCTCGCCCAAGGCTTTGGACGCCGCCTTCGCGGCCGGATGCTCGATCCCGCCCAAGGCTTGGCCGAGCCAGCGCGCCAGCAACGGTACGCCCGCTTGCAGCAACAAGGCGGGGATCATGGTTGGGCTCCGTCGAGCTTCGCCTCGATGCGCAGCAAATGGCGCGTGAGCCGGTTCTCGACGTCCTTCAGATAGCCAATCGACGCGTAGCCGCGCGCGACCTGCAATTTGAAATCGGCGAGCGCTTCGCGCAGTTCGCGCGCTTCTTCCGACGCGACGCGGCGCGCGGCGTCGATCGCCTGTTCGGCGTCGCGCCGATGGCGCCAGACGAGCCACACCATGGCGCCGAGCGCCGAAGTGTTGGTCGCGGCGCCCAACAACATGTCGGGCGGGAATTCCATCGCCGGCATCGCGCGCACTCCTTCTCTATGGTTCGAATTCGGTTTTGGCCGCATGGCCGGCCGTGCCCGGGCGCCAATCCTTGCGTTTGGCGGTGCTTTCCGGCGGACCGAAGCGAACGGGCTCGGACAGCAAACAACCCGCGACCGCATCGAGCCCGTCGTCGCGCCCGCCCCCGCCCGGCCGCCATTCGCGCATCTCGACCGCGAAGGGCGACGCCCAGACCGAGCGATGGGCGCGCAACGCGCGCGCGGCGAGGCGCGCGTCGAACGCATCGAGAATGCGCGCGTCTTTGGAGCGGCGCGTATGCACGGGTGTGACGGCGCACGCCACTTCCGCTTCCGCCATCGCCTTGCGCAGCAAACCCGGCAGGAACGCGCCGATCCCGTTCTGCTCGACATGCAAACGCTGCACGTGATTGCGCCGCGCGAATTCCGCGACCTGGCGGCAATAATGCGCGGCTTCGTCCGTGTCCTTCGCCCCCGCCTTGGGCGCGGCCAAATAGGCGATCTCGTGCAGCCAATAGCCGCCGGTCTCATCGACGAACACGACCGCGACGACCGACCGATCGCCCGTGGGTTTCCCGAAAGACGGATCCCACCAGCAGCTCGCCGAGACCAGGCGCTTGCCGTCGAGCGTCAGCGTCGGGATGCGGTTCGCTTCCGAATAAACCAGCGAAGCCTCATACGGGACCATGCGGTCGAGATCGAGCCGCCCGCCGTTTTCGGGCAGCGGCTCCAGCATCATCTGCGCTTGGAATTTGCGCGGGCCCGTCCGTTTGCGGATCGCCGAGATTTTGGCTTCGTCGAATCGTTCGGGCCAGGCGCTGCGGCCTTCGGCGTCCAGCAAAGGAATGCGCAATCGCGCGAAGCCTTCGAGGAAGACGGGCGCTTCGTCTTCGTCGCCCGTTTCCTCGGCATAGATCGATTCATGCGCGTGCGGCGTGCCGATATAAAGCTGCAAGCCGCCGGGCACGATCACGTATTCGATCTCGTGCAAGCGTTCGCGCAAATCCTCGCGTTTGGCCGCCGTGTCGCAATTGTTGGGCACCTCGACGTCGTCGCAGATGACGATATCGGCGCGGCTGCCGGTGACGTTGCCGAGCATCCCTTTGGCGACCATCGACGGGTCGCGCAATTCCGCCTGGCGCGCGACGATGAATTGATCGGCCGCCCATTGCTCGGTCTTCACGGGCTTGAGGCCCGCGCAAGCCGGGTGCCGCTCGACGATGCGTTTGACGTTGCGCACCATCTTGCGGGCGAGCGCATGCGTCGCCGCGAGCACGAGCACGCGCAGATCGGGATCGCAGGCGAACAGCCAGGCGCAGAACAAGCCGACCAAGGTCGATTTGCCGCTGGAGCGGAAGGCGAGCAGCACCAACCGGTCGCGCTTTTCCACGCGGCTGCCTTCGAGCCACGCGGCGATGCGGGTATGGAGCGACGGCGTCGTCTGGTTCTGGAGTGCATTCCACGCATCGACGAAGGCGACGAAGCCGGGGGCCGCGGGCCGTACGACGATCTCCGCCACCGGCTTCTTGGCGCGCGGGCGCGGCTTCGCCTTCGCGGGCGCGCGGCGCCGCGTTTTGGGTTCGGGCATCGGCGTGGCGTCAGTTCGACGAAGGCCAGCCTTGGCCCAGATCGACGGCGAGAACCGCGTCCATATCGGCCGCCGCATCGATCGCGGCGGCGAGAACGCGTTCGTTGGAGAAACACGCCTGCACATGGCCGCGCACGGATTGCGCCGCCGCCAGTAATTGCACGGCGTCGAGGGGCGTCCAGCCGCCCTCGCCTTTCCAGTCGACCGTGTATTCGGGATCGAGCGTGGCGGCCAGCGCCGCCCCGGTCAGCAGCGCCTGGCTTTCGCGATCGCTGCGCAAACCCGAGACGCCCGCCGTTTCGTGTCCGAACCGGATCGCCGCGAGTTCGGCCAGGCGCGTCGCTTTGATCGCGTCGAGCGGCCGTGCTTCGCCGGGCGCGAAGTACCAGCGTTCGTCGAATGCGGGCGGCGGCGCCAGCTCGATCGCGCCCAACGCGGCGCGATCCGCGGACGATGCGCGGCGCAGCCAATCGGCCGGATAGTTGACGCCGTCATGGGCGAATGCCTGATCGAGGGCGACGATCCGGCCATCGGGAAGTTGGAAACGCATGTCGGTTCTCCTTATCGGGCGTTGGCGTGTTTGAAGGGCGTCTCGGCGAAGGCGGCGAAGACGAAGTTTCCGCCGCCGCCGTTCGGATCGTTCGACGTGCGAAGCTTGAAGCCGTTCGACAGGATGTCGATGTCGCGGCTCGCGCCGCCGAAGGCGGTGCTTTCGGCCGATCCGTCATTCGCGCCGAGCACCGCGTTCGCGACGTTGAACGGATTGCGTGCCGTGTCGTACAGCCACCATGTGTTGGCGCCGTCGGTGCGCTTGATCAGCACGAAGCGCGGCCGGAAGCCGCACCAAACGAACGGCCCGTCGGCGCCGCCATTGCCGGTATAGGCACCGATGCGACTGAAACCGGGGATCTCGGTCCACAAATAGGCGACATAGGTTTCGCCGCTGTTGTTGACGCTGTACCCGCTGCCGCCGAGGAAGAAGACGCCGCTGGTCGGGGCCGTTTGATTCCATTGCAGCGTCGCGCCGGAGGCGAGATAAGCGTTCGTGTAGTTGAGATACAGCACGCCGTTATGGGCATTCGCCGCCGCGTTGCGATGATAGACCGCCCAATCGGTTCCCGCGCTTCGGGCCTTCACGATCATCAGATGCGGCACGGCACCCAGGGCATGACCGACCGCGCGCCCGGCCGTCGCGTTGCCCGCGTAGGTCACGATATCGAAGCCGGGCGCGACACCCCGCTTCATGGCCCAAGCGTTGTAGTTGCCGCCCCAGGTTCCCGCCGGGACGCCGTTGACGTTCTTCGATCCGTTCGCGTCGTCGACGACGGTGAAGCCGTTCGCGTCGAAGGAATCGACGCCGTAATTCGGCGCCGTGAAGTTTTGTTCGACGCCGCCCGTCTCGGCGTAAAGAAACTTACGAACGCCGCGAAGGGCGTCGAACATCGCGTGCGACGTCGACGACTTCGACCGGCACTTGATCCGCACGAAATCCGGCTGGAAGCGGAGCGACGAAATCGCTTGCGTCCCGCCATTGCCATCGTAGTTGACGACATCGACATAGTCCGCCGGGTTCTTGATAGGCGGCGCCGACATGTTGCGCGCGTTAAGCGCCTTGAACCCGGCGGGCGGCGTGTACGCGAAGGGGCGCTGGCCGAAATTGGCGTCGATGACGGGCGTCGTGGATCCGGCCAGGCACAACGGGAACAGCGGTCCGGCCAAGCCGGTATAGACGGCGCCGGTGCCCGCCCCCGGATTGCCGGCGTTGAACCACGTATTGTCGATGCCAAGCCAAAGGCTGCCGTTGCGATAGGCGATTTTCCCGACTTGGCCGGCACTCCAAAGCGGGAGACCGGTGAAAGCGTTGACGCCGTTGTTGGCGATCCGGCCGGCGGCGCCGTTGCCCTGGTAGCCCCACTCGGCCGCCTCAAAGCCAATGGCGTTCGCGTCGTTTAGATATGCGCCGCCCGTGACGACGCCGAAACCTTCGACGCCGAGATGCGCGGTCGTCAAAGTGAATTCGCAATACCAGCCGGTCGCGTCATCCTCGAAGGGCTGCGTGGCGACACCGCGCGGATAATAGCTGCCATTGCCGGATCGATACCGGGCGTTGCCCCAGCTCGCCACGGGTCCGGTCGCTTGCATCCGACGCAACGGATTGATCGTCGCGTGGTTGTTCGTCGGGGTGTCGTTCGATTGGTCGAACGCGACGCCGGCGGCGACACCGACTCCGCCGACGGTCAGATGCGCGCCGTTGCCCGAATAGTCGAGCCCGAGCGTCGCCGCGCTGGTCGCGTCGCGGAAATCGTGAAAAGCGCCGTTGGCCCCGCCATGCGCGCCCGCGTAAGCGATCGGCACCCAGACCCCGGTCGCCGGATCGATACGCCCGAACGCCGACGGCGCCGCAAGCTGTCCATCGACGAAGTGGATCTCGGCATGATGCCCGTCGCTCGGCAGCAGATAGTTCGTCGGCTCATACCCGAAGCCCTGCTGCGCGCCGCCGACATTGATATGCGTGTCCTTGTTCAAGGACGGGAATCCCGCGCCCGACACCGATAGCGGGACCGCGACGCCGTTCACCCAGGCGCGCACGCGATTGGCCGCGGTCGCGTCGGTCGTATCGACCTGGATGACGAGGTGATACCAGGCGCCGGGGTCGCGGAAGGCCGCGGTGGAGATCACCGACCAGTTGCCCACGCCGCCATCCGCTTGCGCGAAGGAGAATTGGCGGCTGGACGTATGGATGATGAAACTCGTCCAGTTCGACGCGTTGATATAACCCTGCCAGAGCGCGAAGCCCTGATCTTGCGCGCCGAGCTTGAACCAGCGCGACAGGGTGTAGGTCCGCCGGTTGGTCGTCGTCGCGACGGCGCGGTAGAGACCGGCATTCGCCGTGCCGCGAATGCGCAAGGATCGCGCGATCGCGAAGTCGCCGCCCGTGCCGGATGGGAGGATCGGGAGCATCTCAGTTGCTCCAGCGGCCGACGCAGCGCATCGCGGCGCCGTCGGATAGAAAGACGAAGATCGCGATCTTGCCCGCCCCCGACGGCAAGGTCGGCACGCCGGCGGCGCCGAAATCGTAGGCGGCGTTCCAGGCAAGGCTGCGTCCGCCGGTGCCGTCCTGGATCGCGGTCAACGCGAACATGCCGCCGTCGCGTTGATTCGACGGTGCCGCCATCGTGCGATTGCCCGCGAGCGTCACACGCGCCATCGGCGCGGCGTCGAGATCCCAGGCGATCGTCGCCGCATCGGTCAACGTCGCAGGCGCGTAACGCTGTGCACGCGTGAAGGCTTGCACCGCGTCGAGCAGTGCCGCCGAACCGAGGCCGAGATTGGCGCGCGCCGCGGCCGCATCGGTGCCGCCCGTGCCGCCTTGCGCCACGGCGATCGGCAGTTCCAGCGCGGTTTCGGGCGTGGCGAGCGCGACGGGCTTCCCGCTCGCGTCGAAGCCGAGCATCTGGCCCGCGCGCGTCGCTTTGGGCGGCAAGCGCATATCGATTCCGGCGGGATCGGAATCGTCCTGGCGCAACGCGCGGCCGATCTCGTAGCCGACTTGCTGGATCGACGCGGTCTGGAAATCGAGCTCGTCGTTCAGCGTTTTGGCGCGCAATTCGCCGCCTTCCTGGAAGTCGGATTGGCGGCGGATGGTCAGGCGCCGGATCAACGTGACGCGCGCATCGGCCGCCGGTGCCGCCGCGAACACGACATTGCCGCGCCCATCGGCGTTGACGCTTGTCGTGAAGCCGGCGGCCGCGACGGCGCCGTCGACCCGCACCTCGACGTCCTCGGGTTCGAACACCGCGAAGTCGAACCCGAACACGGTCTGCGCGCCCGATGCGATGTAGTCTTTGCGCGGGCTTTCCGCGCCGATTTGCACATGCGTAGCCATGGTGTTTCCTTTCAGGAGAGGCTCATTTCCTTGCCCCAGCGCAGAAGCTGGTTGACTTGCCCAAGCGTGCGATGCGCGCCGGACAGAAGGTCGGGCTGGCGCGAATCGATCCGCTGCAACGACGCGGCGAGCCCGGCGTCGAGGCCGGACATGCGCCAATCGAACAGCGAGCGCGCATCGGCGGCTTCGGTCCCGGCTTGCGTCTCGATCGAATCGAGCAAGGCGCCCGCCGAGCCATCGGTCGGCGACAGGCCGCGCGATCCGAACGACGCCCGCGCGCGCGCCTGGGCGCGTTCCAGGATGTCGTTGCGCCGGCGCGATTCGGTTTCGTATTGGCGCTCCAGCAATTGACGCTGCTGTTCGGCCTGCGCGCGCGTCGCGTCGGCTTGCGCTTTCGCGGCGGAATTCGCCTGCGCCATACCGGCGACGGTTTGGACGGCCCCGAGGCCCAGCGATGCGCCCGTGAGCCACGGCGTTACGGCGGTTGCGGCACCCATCAGTCGTTCACCTTCATCTCTTGGGTTACGGAAAGAAGTTGGAAGGGCAGCGGGGCCGGCAGTTCGACCCGCCATAGCGGCTCGACGCCCGCGCGTTTCCAGCCGAGTGCCCGGAAACGTTTTTCGCCGGTGAAAAGTCGCGGCGCCGAGTCGAACGCATTCGCCCCGCCGAAACCGCGGAACGGCACATCGACGAAGCCCGAGCCCGTGTCGACGCGCATCTGCGCGGTGTCGAGCAAGCGGAAGGACGCTTCGATCAAACGCACGGAGCGCGGCGTGCCGGCGGGTCCGCCCGGCGGCAAAGGCTCGATCGTCGCCACGAACGGCAAGCCAGCTTCGGCGAGATCGGCTTCGTCGGGCAGATCGACGCCGCCCGAAGCGACGATGCGTTGGCCCAGCGGCAAGCCGTCGATCACCACGTCGACGGTCCGGCCGTTCAAATGGCCGAGCCCTTCCAGTCGCGGCGGATCGCCCGCGACCGAAACGCCACGCACGCACGCATCGGTCGCACTCGCCTTGTCGAAGCGCTCGACGCTCCACACGCCGCCACGCTCGATCGCGAAATAGCATTCGCCCGTCACGACCGCGATCGAGCGGAACGCGCCATCGGTCGTTTGCAGCGACCAAGCGGTGACCTGCTCGGCGCGATAGACGGTGACGGTCGCCAGCGTGCCGTCGGCGTTGACGAGATGGACGAGGCGATCGTCCGGGTCGTAATCGAGATCGACGGGTGCGCGCACCAAATGCGATGCGAGCAAGGCGAGATCCGTCGATTGGTAGGCCTGCTCGGCCTCCGCGAATA
The DNA here is from genome assembly GCA_041917215.1 of Tagaea sp. GTDB lineage: Bacteria > Pseudomonadota > Alphaproteobacteria > CACIAM-22H2 > CACIAM-22H2 > Tagaea. Next base: position 928,370 of record JAYRYC010000001.1, on the reverse strand, counting down.
AAAACTCGCGCAGATCCTTGCCGCCGCGCCCGACGAACAGCGTGGCGCCATCCACGTCGCGCGGCCTTATATAGCGATCGATCGGCGCGCCGATGCGCGTCTGGCGGTTGAGCTGGACGTTCTCGGGTGTGAGCGGATCGCCGGTGACCATCCATTCCGCGCCGGAGGTCAGCACCTGCAAATGCCGGCCGGAGAACACGGCGCGGATCGCGTTGACCTGGTCGGACAGCAGCGCGAATTCGATCGCCTCGTCGTCGAGCGCCGAGCCGAGATCGAAATTGAACAGATCGCCCGATTTCGACAACCACAGGCGATTGGGCAAATCGCGCGAGCCGCCGATCACCAAGCGGTCCTGATGGAAGGTGACACTGGTCGGCCAGCCGCGACGGGCGGAGAAGGCCTGCTCCTCCCAATCCTTGTTCGCGGCCGTGTCCGCAAAACCTTGTCCCGCGGGCACCGTCGCGGTCGCCGATGTGGCGGACGCGACGGCCGTCACGATCGCTTGCTTCTGCGCGATGCGGATGCGTGTCCCCACATGCGCGGCGTCGAAAACCGCCGCCGACGCGGTCAGCGTGACCGTACCGCTCGTGGCACTCGGTTGCAGCGTCACCGCATCGCCGGCGAATTTATGGAAGGGCTGGTGGATGGCGCCCTTGTCCTCGAAGTAGCTCCACGCCTCGACCGTCCAGCTCGCATGCGACTGGCGCGTGATCTTGCGTGGGGCCACGTCGGGATGGACGACCAGCAGCGTATCGGCACTCTGCGTCCAGGCGAGCTGGGCGAGTTGCGCCGCATTCCACGGCGTGGCGATCGTCGCTTGCAGCACGCCGTCCTTGTAGACGCGCATCGTCAGGTCGCCGAAGGCGAGCAGATAGGCTTGTTCGGTATTGAACTCGAACGGCACGAGGCGCGTCTCGCCCGGCAACGGACCGACATAGGCAAGGCCCGGCCGGCGGCGCACCCCGCCTGTGGGCTGCACGAACACGTTGCGCAAGGCGCGCGCCCCGTTCTCGTAGGCGCGTAAGTCCACGCGCCCCAGCATCGCGTCGCCGATCTCCCCCGACGCGAAGGAGGTTTTGACCGTGCGGGCGAGGCTCATCGGCGCGCCTCCACCAGCGTGAAGTCCTCGACGCGGCCGGGCGTGTCCTGTTGCGCGTCGATCAGCCGCGCGCGGCGGAACTCGCCGTCGGCGAGCTTGTAGAGAAGCTCCGAGCGCGACGTGCTTTCGGTGATCGGCAGGCAGAACTCCGCCGCCAGCGACGCGATCAACGCGGAATCGAAGAACGGCGGAAAGCCGCTTTCGTCGGGCCGGAAGATGTAGGAGAGCACGACCTCGTCGAGATCGCTCTGCAGCGTCGATTCGACGATGCGATATTCCGCCCCGCGCCCGCGCGCGCCCGAGCCGACGGAGAGTGCGCGCAGAAAATCGACGGGCAATTGATGCGCGTAGCGCAAATCCGCGACGGGCGCGGCCGCCAAACGCGGCAGCGTTGCTTGCGCGGACGCGAAGCTCCACGGATGCGCCGAAATCAGCGCGTCGCGCACCGAAGGATAGAGCGCGGCGGCGACCTGGGCTTCGACCGTGCCTTCGACGAAGGACGCGATCGGCCGGGCGCCGAGCTTGATGAGTGCCCGCGAGCAAAGCGCAATGGGCGTGAGGGCCATTTTGGAATCTCCTGTCGACGGGTCCGGCGCGCCGGTTCCAGGGAGGTTGGATCCGGCGCGCCTTCCCTTCGCGGTTACAAGCGTCAGTCGGTGTCGGCGGAATCGAACCGCGTCATATCGGCGGTATCGACAATTCCGCTCGCGTTCGACGCGACCGCGAAGATCCCGTTGACCGTGGTGCCCCCGGTCGAGGTGTTGGCGAGCAGCATGTCGCCGGGGCGCAGCATGTCCGCGGCCGCGTTGAAGTAGCCCGTCGTGTCGACCGTCGCGGCCGTGTCGGGCGTGGTGTAGTGCCAAAGCGTGAAGCCGTTGGCGTAGGCGAGCACGCTGAGGTTTTTCTGGACGAAAGCCATGTGCGTCTCCTTTCCGTTACTCGGCGCAACGCAGGGTGACGACGCCTTCGGCGTCGATGATGCCGGCACCCTGGCTCATCATGTTCGAGATGAAGAAGCTGGCGCGGTCGCCGTGCCAGGTGATGTCGGTCGTCACGTCCTTGCCGGACGCGTGGCCGATCGCCGATTTGTGGTACCAGTGGCAGAAGCGCACGCCGGCCGTTTTGGTCAGGCCCGAATGCGGCATCCACAGCGTGCCGAGCCAGCGTTTGGCCTGCGTGCCGTTCCACGGCAGATCTTCCGATCCGACGTAATCGGCGTTGGCGAACTCCTCGATGTCGAGCAGATCGCTCCACTGGCCCCAGCCGACCACGGCGTAGCGCTCGCCGTCGTCGGGCACGTCGACCGCACCCAGCATCTCGAAGGCGGTCAGCACCTTGGCCTTGGTGAGGCCCGAGACGTTGTCGCCCGCGTAGTTGCTCGACACGCCCAGCGCTTCGATGATCAGTTCGTCGGTCTTGCGGCCCAGCGCGTAGGCGCCCGAATTGATCACCGCTTGGCGTTCGTCGCTGCCGACCTTGATCTCGTCGAGCGCGTCGAGCCATTCGCCGGCGTAGTAGTCCTTGAGGAACACTTCGACCGTGGAATGGTCGACATTCATCACCGGGACCTGGGCGTGACGCGCCTTGGTGGACGCGGCCCCCTTGCCCATCTTCTGGAACACGGTCGATGCACCCTCGATCTGCTTCTTCGATCGCACGGTGTTGCGCAGCTTGGAGCCCAGCCGCTGATAGGCGGTGTGGACTTCGCCTTCGTAGTTTTTGACGAAGGCCGTTTCGATATTCGGCATCTTTAGATTGTCTCCTGGCGTAGAGGTTGACCGGACGTCCGAGAAGCGGCCGGCGGGGTGGGTTCGGCGCCGGGGCCGTCCGTCCCGGAAAGGCTTGGCCGTGCGACCGGCCTAGGCGCCTTTCCGGGTGCGACGGTTATCCCGGCGCGTTCTTCGGGTGCCGTTCCGTTATCCGTTGGTGCCGCGTCGCAAGCGGCACATCACGGGCGGGCGGCGCCGCCGAATGGCGTCAGGCTTTGCCGTCGTAAAGGCGGCGATAGCCGTCGGTGACCGCGCGGATGAAAGCGGGGTCGCGATCGCGCCAATAGCGCTTGTCCTTCATCATCTCGCGCAGATCGCCTTCGCTGGCGGGCATGGGCGCGCCGCCGGGCATGCCCAAGGGCGGCTCGCCCGATTCCATCAAGCGGCGCATCGCGCGGATCCCGTCGGGCGACGCGGCGAGTGCCGCGTACACGACCGGCGAGAGATTGCGCTGGCCCCACGCGGCGATCTGGCCCGACAGCGCGTTCCATTTCTCGGTCCCGCCGAATTCCTCGGTCAGGCGTTCCATCGTCTGCTCGTGGCGCGCATCGGCGGCAAGCTGTGCCGCCAGCGGAACGATACGCTCGACCGCCAGGTCGTAGACGAGCTGCGCCTGGCGCGGCGAGAAACCCGCCTGATGCAAGCGCGCGTTCACGGCGGGATCGACCGTCAGCAGATCGTCTTTCATCGCGATCTGATAGCCGTCGGGCGTTTCGGGAATTTCCAACGCGCGACGCAGCGTGGAATCCCACTCCGCACTGCCGGGCCCGGGAACGGAGCCCGACATGCGCCGCTCGAGCTCGGTATAGGCTTTGGCGAGATCTTCGGTGCGGATGGCGCCCTTCTCGCTGTCCCAGAATTTCTCGGGCAGCGATTCCGGACGGCCGCCGGCGGGTGCAGGATTCGGCAGCAGCGAGACGGGCTCGGGCGTGGGCATCGGCGTGGCGGGCGCAGCGGTTTCGGTGGTCATAGCGTTTCCTTTCGCGGATCAGTTCGGGAGTGGCGGAACGGGGGCGGGTGCTGCTTGGGGCCCAAGCCCCAATGCGGCGGCGAGCATCGCGGGGTCGGGCAAGGCCTGAACGGGCTTCACCAGATCGGCGGGCACGTTCATCGCGCGCGCGATCCAGCGCGCGGCGGCGGCACTATCGACCGTCGCTTGGCCTTCGGGGCCGAGCATCGCGGTTTGCTGGATCCACAGCAGCGCGTTGCGCACGTCGCTTTCGGCCTGCACGCGCGCAAGCGGCGATTTGTAGCGAAGCTCCACCACGCGCCCGTCGATCACGATCGGCGGCACCTCGCCGCGCCGGCGCAGGATGGCGATCGAGCGCGCGACCAGCGGCGTGAGCAGTTCAGACTGCAAGCGGCCATAGGTGGCGCCGAGCACGCGCGCCATTTCGGCCGAGCGTTCGAGAACTTCCGTCGCCGTCATCTTCGGCCCTTCGATGGCACCGAGCTTGTCGGCGAGCAGCGCGTTGCGGATGCGCGCGCGCAGATCGGAGAGCACGAGATTCGACACGTCGAAACGGCCCGGCGCTTCCAGCGGTGTCAGTCCCGCCGAGCCCACGGCCTTGGGGATGATCGTGCCGGGCTGAAGCTTGATATTGGCGGGGTTGAGCACCCCGTCGTCGTCGGCCTGCCAAATGCCCGTGACCGCGATCGACGCGTTCTTGAGCACGAGTTCGACGACCTTGTTCGCGGTCTTGATATCGGGCAGCGCCTTCATGACCGGCGAACGGCCATAGGATTCGCCCGGCGCCTTCAGCCAGCGGAAGACGAGGAACGGCGATTGCGCGAAGCGGCCTTCGGCGAGCAGCGTGGGCGTTTGCGCCCCCGCCCCGGTTTCGAGCACGGCCGCGTATCGCACGCCCGACGCTTCGGGCAACGCCGCTTCGACCAGCGTGTGGCGCTTTTCGACACCTTCGCTCGTGCGCTCCTCGGCTTCGCGCAAGATCGCCTCGGGCAATTCGGCGCGCGGGAAGCGGGCGCGCAAACGTGTGGCCGTTACCTCGCTGGTGCGGAACACCGTGTCGGGCAAGCCATCGCCGCCCTCCTCCACGCTGATCTGTGCCAGGGGCACGGCGGTAAAACGGAAGGCGCTGTCCGCGCCGGGCGTGGCTTCCTCGAACTGCAGCGCCGCGGTGCCCGCGACGATCAGATCGAGGAAGCATTGATGCGCCTCGACCGCGAAATTCGAGCGATCGAAATGCGTCTGAAGAATCGCGGCGGTCTTCTCCAGCACCTCGCCGACTTGGGCGTGCACCTCCTCGGGCACGTCGCTGCCCGGCTGCAAGCCGAACCAGCGCGTCCAGGGCGGCACCAATTGCGACATCAACGACGCGGCGAGCTGGTCGGCCGCATCGGGCGCCGTGCCATCGAACAAACGATCGGCACGGCGATCGGGGGCGACGGACGGCGCCAGGGCCGAACGCTGCGGCAAGGCGAAGTCGTAGCAATCCTGCCAGATCGACTCCCACGGTCCCCGCGCCTGTTTGGCGCGGCGATAGCGGCGCAGAATCTCCTGCGCCCGGTCGGGCGCGGCGTCGGGTGCGGCGTCCATGATCGTCACGCCCCCAGCTTGGTTTGGGTCTGATCGGGCAGGACCGACGCGGTCAGCACGCCGCGCTCGCCCGTCGACAACAGACCCTGACGCCCGCGCCGGCGGCGCAGCATCGCCTTGATGCGCGCTTCGCGGCGTTCGACTTCGGGGTCGGGCAAAGGCGGCGGCGGCGGGGGCGGCGGCGGTGCGGACGGAGCGGAAGAAAACACGGAACCCATGGCGATCTCCTGATTTCCTTTTCGTTCGGCGGTTACAAATATGATCGATGTTTGTTCTCACGCCGCTTCGGCGGCGACGGGGCGGATTTCGCCGCCGATTTCGGGGCGGCGATCGCGCGCGCGGCCGCGCAGGTGGCGATAGAGCTGATAGGGCGTGAGCACGAACCAGCTTTGGATGCCCAGCACGCGCTTGACCGCCTCGACGCAGGTGAAGGGCAGCGGCGGCGCCACGCGCGCCTTGCCTTCGCCGACCGCCGTTTCGATCACGATGTGACCCGCCTTGCGATAGCGCCAGGCGAGACGCGACATCGGTTCGGCGCTGAATTTACCGACACAAATCGAATGCGACAGCGAATCGATCATCACCCACTCGCCGCCGATCCGCACCACCACCGCGCAATGGCGGAAGCCGCGTTTCAGCCAGCGCAACCACGCGATCTCGGTCTGGTCGCGGAACACGACCAACGCTTCCGATCCGGGGCGGATCAGCGCGAATTCGGCGGTCTGCGGTTCGGCGAAGTCGAGGCCCATGACGCGGTTTCCTGAGGGTTGCGGATCAATTCGACGCCCCAGGAATAACGATTCGCGGGCAGCCCGCTCAATGGATTTTTAAATAGGAATATTTTCCTATATTCATGTTTTAAGGCTGAAATTCCGGTCGCCAAATCCGGCGGTGCGTGCGAAGATTTCACCGTCATGTTGCGTCATGCGGATATCTGGTCGGCGATCGACAAGGTCGCGCGCGACCATAACTTCACGTTGTCGGGGCTCGCGAAGCGCGCGGGCCTCGACCCCAGCGCGTTCAATCGCTCCAAGCGCATCGGCCCGGACGGGCGCTTGCGCTTCCCCTCGCTCGAATCCTTGGCGCGAATCTTCGACACCACGGGGACCAACCCGTTGGATTTTCTGGCGCAAGCGGGCGTCGTGCCGTCGGCGGGCGGAATCGGGGCGCGCAAAAAACTGCCGTCGCTGTCGATTTCCGACGCGCAGTTGCGCGATGCGTTCGATAACGCCGGTAAACCCACCGGGGCGGCGTGGGACGAACTCGCCTTCCCCGATCTGTTCGACGACGACGCTTACGCGCTGATCGTCAACGGGGATTCGCTGGAGCCCCTCTATCGCGACGGCAATGTTTTGATCGTTAGCCCGCACGCACCCGCGCGGCGTGGCGACCGCGTGATCCTGCGCAGCATCGTCGGCCGCCTGGTCGCGCGCGAATTCGTGCGCCGCTTGCCGCGCCATGTGGAAGTGTTGCCGCTCGTCGGCGACAACACGATCGAAACGATGGATGCCGGCGGTGTCGCCTTCATCCATCGCATCGTTTGGGCGAGCCAGTAATAGAGTCTGATCCAGGGGAATTGGGCCGTCTGCGTTGGGTATCCGGCGTGTGCGATCCGCGCGGCGCGGTTCGAAGCCGATAGTGGTTCTATCGGCGAGGACCGCAACAAAGCGGGCGCCCGCCGGAACCCAACCCGAAGGGCCGCGTTCTTTTGCGCCGCAGGGTCGTCGAAGGGCTGGCGCGTAGAACCACTACGCGCGGCGCCCTTCTCCTACCTGCGTCACAAAATCCCTGCGGCGCAGGCGGTCCAATTCCCCTGGATCAGACTCTACTTCGAGAGTTCGCCCGACAGCGCCTTGGCGATCAGCGCGCGCGTTTCGGGCACTCCATAAAGCGCCACGAACGAGCCCATGCGCGGCCCCTGGCTCGACCCGAGCAGCGTTTCGTAAAGGCACTGGAACCACGCTTTGAGATCCGCGAAATCCGGCCGCTTGCCGATTTCGTAGATGTGGTTCTGGATCGCCGTCGCATCCGCACCGGCGGGCAAGCCCGCCAGCATCGCGTCGAGATCGCTGAGCGCTTTCTTCTCCGCGTCCGTGGGTGCGCGATAAACCCGCGTCGGCTTCACCTTGTCGCGGAAATACGCGATCGCGTGCCCGACCAAACGGTCGAGCATCGGGTTCGCCTGCGGACTGGCCTGCGGCGCGTAGCGCGAGATGAAGCCCCACAGCACGGCCTTGTCCTCGGTATTCGCGACCGAGGCGAGGTTCAGCAGAATGTTGAACGGCAGCGCATTGGCTTCGGGTGCCGGCGGATTGCCGCCATGGATATGGAAGACCGGATTATCCAAACGCTGCTGCATGTTCTGCGTCGGATAGCGCTCGACGAAGGACAGGTAATCGTCCACGTGGCGCGGGATCACGTCGAAATGCAGGCGCTTGGCGGCCTTGGGCTGCTGGAACATGAACAGCGACAGGCTTTCCGGCGGGCCGTAGGTCAGCCATTCCTCGATCGTCAGGCCGTTGCCGCGCGACTTCGAGATCTTCTCGCCGTTTTCGTCGAGGAAGAGCTCGTAGTTGAAACCTTCGGGCGGCTTGCCGCCGATGGCGCGCACGATCTTGGAGGATTGCTTGACCGAGTCGATCAGATCCTTGCCGGACATTTCGTAGTCGACCCCGAGGGCCGCCCAGCGCATCGCCCAGTCGACCTTCCATTGCAGCTTGCACGCCCCGCCGGTGACGGGCGCTTCGACCAGTTCGCCGTCTTCGTCGCGGAATACGACGCTCGACGCCTTGCGCTCGACGATCGGCGTTTGCAGCACGCGGCCGGACTTCGGCGACACGGGCAAGAACGGCGAATAGGTCGCGCGGCGTTCCTCGCCCAGCGTGGGCAGTATGATCGCCATGATCTCGTCATAGGCGCGCAAGACCTTCAGCAGCGTTTCGTCGAAGGCACCCGACTTGTAGCGATCGGTCGCCGAGACGAATTCGTATTCGAAGCCGAAGGAGTCGAGGAACGACCGCAGCTTCGCATTGTTGTGCTGGCCGAAGGACGGATGCGTGCCGAACGGGTCGGGCACTTGCGTCAGCGGCTTGCCCAGATGCGGACGGATCATCTCCTGGTTCGGGATATTGTCCGGCACCTTGCGCAGACCGTCCATGTCGTCCGAGAACGCGAACAGGCGCGTCTTCAGACCGGTCATCAATTCGAAAGCCTTGCGCACCATCGTGGTGCGCGCGACCTCGCCGAACGTGCCGATATGCGGCAGGCCCGACGGGCCGTAGCCCGTTTCGAACAGCACATAGCCTTTTCCCGGCGCTTTGCCGCCCAGACGGGCGATCAGCTTGCGCGCTTCTTCGAAGGGCCAGGCGCGCCCTTTGAGCGCGTCCTCGCGGGAAACCGGCATTTGTGTCGTTTCGGTCATGGGGCCGCGAAACTAGGTGTTGGCACGCGGTGCGTCAACGCCGCCGAACGCCTATAGTGCCGGAAATGCCCGATTCGCCGCCTTCGATCGTCCCTTTCGCCCGCCGGTCCTCCGGCGCGGTAAGGCTGCCCGACGCCCCGATCCTGGTGGCCGGCGTGGCGCGCGCCGCCTGGCTGACCGCCGATGGCGAGATCGAAGAGATCGGTCTGCGCGAGGCCGCATCGCGCGCCTTGGCCGAAGCGCCGCTGCTGGTCCATGCGCCTGCGCAAAGCAAACGCCTGGGCCTCGACCGGATCGCGGCGATCGACGCGCTCGAACTCTATGCCTTCGTGCGGCCCGCGAAATTTTGCGTGCCGACACCGCGCGGCCTCGCGCAAGCGATGGGCATGACCGTGCCCCACGCGCTGGCGGCCGAAGCGCAAGCGGTGCGCGAAGCGGTCGCGGCGTTGCTCGCCGAACTCGCCGAACCGTTGACCGCGCGCAACCCCGACATCCTGGCGGTCGCGCGCGCGATGGCGCGGGGCGGCTGGCGCTGGGCGCCGTCGGTGCTCGCGGCGTTGGGCGACGCGCCGGACGCCTTCGAGAAGGATCGTTCGCTGCAAGGCTTGGAAGTCTGGCGGCGCCTCGACGAATGGGAAGAGCAAGCGCCCGAATCCGCCCCCGGCAACGATGCGATCGATCCGGGCGAAGCGCGCCGCCGCTTGGCCGATATGCTGGGCGAGGGCAGCGAAGCGCGGCCCGAGCAAGCCGACTACGCTTCGGCCGCCAGTGCCGCCTTCCTGCCCAAGGACGATCCCGAGCATACGCGCCTCGTCGTCGCCGAAGCGGGAACGGGTGTGGGCAAGACGCTCGGCTATCTCGCGCCGGCGACATTGTGGGCCGAGAAGAACAACGGGGCGGTGTGGGTTTCGACCTACACCAAGAATCTCCAGCACCAGATCGACCGCGAGCTCGATCGGCTGTTCGAAGAACCCGCCGAGAAGCGCAACAAAGTCGTGCTGCGCAAGGGCCGCGAGAATTATCTGTGCCTGCTGAACATGGAAGAGGCGGTGCGTGGCGTGATCACGCGCCCGTCGGACGCCGTACCGCTTGGGCTGATGGCGCGCTGGGCGGCGGCGAGCCGCGACGGCGACATGGTCGGCGGCGATTTCCCGGCGTGGCTGCCCGACCTCGTCGGCAAGGTGCGCACACGCGGCCTCGCCGACCGGCGCGGCGAATGCGTCTACGCCGCTTGCGCGCATTATTCGCGCTGCCCGATCGAGAAGAGCGTGCGGCGCGCGCGCCGGGCGGAAATCGTCATCGCCAATCATGCGCTGGTGATGATCCAAGCGGCGTTGGGGGCCGCGACCGCCGATCAAACGGCGGGCGCCACCGATGCGCGCCAGCCTTTGCGCTACGTGTTCGACGAAGGCCATCACGTCTTCGAAGCGGCGGACTCGGCCTTCGGTTCAGCGCTGTCCGGTCTGGAGACGAGCGAGCTTCGCCGCTGGATCGTCGGCGCGGAAGGCGGGCGCCAGCGCGCGCGCGGATTGAAGGCACGCGCCAACGATCTGGTCGCGGGCGACGAACGCGCCGAAGCGATGATCGAACACGCGATCGCCGCCGCACGATCGCTGCCGGGCGAAGGCTGGCTTGCGCGCTTGTCGGGCGAAACCATCGGCACGACCGAAGCGTTCCTCGCTTTGTTGCGCAAACAAACCATCGCGCGCGCCGAAGGCGAAGACGACGGGTACTCGCTGGAAACCGATCCGCGCCCGGCGATCCCCGGCTTGATCGAAGCGGCGGACAAGCTCGACGCGTCGCTCGCGCGCATCGCCGAGCCGTTGGTGGCACTCGCCAAACGCCTTGCCGAAAAACTCGACGACGAAGCCGCCGAGCTCGATACCGCCACACGCGCGCGCATCGAAGCCGTCGCGCGCGGCCTTGCACGCCGCGCCAACAACGAACTCGCCGGCTGGCGCGCGATGCTCAAATCGCTGTCGAGCGAAACGCCGCCCGAGTTCGTCGATTGGATCTCGCTCGACCGTATCGACGGGCGCGACACGGATGTCGGCCTCAACCGGCGCTGGGTCGATCCGACCGTACCCTTCGCCGCGACCGTGCTGCGCCCGGCGCATGGCGCGTTGATCACGTCGGCGACGCTGACCGACGCGACCGGCGACGTCGATAAGGACTGGGCGGCGGCGGCCGAACGCACCGGGGCACGCCACATGCCCGACTATGTGCGTGCCCAAGTGCCCTCGCCCTTCGATTACGCGTCGCGCACGCGCGTGCTGGTCGTCAACGATTTGGGCCGCGACGAGCCCGATCGCGTCGCCGCGGCGTATCGCGAGCTATTCCTGGCGTCGGGCGGCGGCGCGCTGGGCCTGTTCACCGCCATCGGCCGTTTGAAAGCCGTGCATAACCGCATCGGCAAGGCGATCGAAGCGGCGGGCTTGCCGCTTTACGCCCAACACGTGGATCGCTTGGACGTGTCGACTTTGGTCGATATTTTCCGCGCCGAGGAAGATTCGTGCCTGCTGGGTACGGATGCCGTGCGCGACGGCGTCGACGTACCGGGGCGCGCGCTGCGCTTGATCGTGTTCGATCGCGTGCCTTGGCCGCGCCCCGATATTCTGCACAAGGCGCGGCGCGCGGCCTTCGGCAAAAGCGCCTATGACGACCGCATCGTGCGCTTGCGTTTGCGTCAGGCGTTCGGGCGGCTCGTTCGCAAAGCCGACGATTCGGGCGTGTTCGTGCTGCTCGACGGGCGCTTCCCATCGCGCCTCGCGGGCGCCTTCCCGCCGGGCACGAAGGTCGAGCGCATGGGGCTTGCCGACGCGATCGCCGCGACGCGCGAATTCTTCAATGCGGCGGCGGAACCGAACCGTAGCGAACCATAAGGACCGAGATCGTCACGGCCGACAGCACGGTCGAGACGAGGATCGCCGCCGACGCGCGCTCGACATAAAGCCGATATTGCTGGGCCAGCACGAAGCACAAAGCGGCCGTCGGCAGCGCCGCGAGGATGACGGCCGACGCGGTCCAGAACGGGTCGAGCCCGAAATAGGCCGCGAGCCACCATGTCGCGAGCGGCTGCACCAGCAGCTTCACGAAAACGAGCCAGCCGACTTCGACCGATTTGCGCCCGCCGGCGAGCGTTCCCAAGGATCGGCCGGACAAAAACAGCCCGATCGCGAACAGCGCGCAAGGCCCGGCGGCGGCGCCCAGCAATTCGCCGAAATTGACCACGGGCTTGGGCAAGGGCACGCCGGTCAGGTTCCAGGCGAGACCGAGCAGCGGCGGAACGACCAGCGGGCTTTTTACGAGGCCCTTGGCGACGTTGACCAAGGCGTGACGTGCTCCGCCTTGCCCGCTGAGCCCGCTTTCGACCAGCACCACCGTCGCGGCGACGAGGGTCAACGTATACGCGACCGTCACGATGATCGCGGGCAGCGCGTTCGACGCGCCGAAGGCCGCGATGAACAGCGGAATGCCCATATAACCGGAATTCGCGAAGGTGGCGCAGGACAGCGCCAAGGCGGTTTGCGCCTGGCTCGCGCGGAAGAACAGCAGCAATCCGGCCAGCGCGACCAGCCACGCGATCGCCACACCGCCCATCGTGGTCGCGATATAGGGCAAGTTGAACACCTGCTCGAGCGGCACGCGCGCGGGCCCCAAGAACAGCACCGGCGGCAAGGCGAACCAATAACAAAACTTGTTCAGCGCTTCGGAACTATCCGCGCCCAGAATACGCAGGCGGCCGGACAGATAGCCGGCGAAGATGATGCCGAAGACCGGCAGGACGACGTCGAAAACGGGTTGCATGGCGGCGGACCCTATTTCGCCGCCGCGCGGCCCGCAACGAAAAACCCCCGGGGTCGCCCCCGGGGGTTCCGCGTGCCATAGCGTTTCGTGGTGCGGGCGGGCTTAGTAGTCGCCCATGCCGCCCGCCGGCATCGCCGGGGCCTTTTCGGGCTTCGGCGCTTCGGCGATCATCGCTTCGGTCGTGATCAGCAGACCGGCGACCGACGAGGCGTCCTGCAGGGCAAGACGCACGACCTTGGTCGGGTCGATGATCCCTTCCTTGATCATGTCGACATACTCGCCCGTCTGGGCGTTGAAGCCCTGGGTGGCCGACTTGCCTTCCAGCAGCTTGCCGACGATCAAAGCGCCATCGGCACCGGCGTTTTCGGCGATCTGGCGCGTCGGCGCTTGCAGCGCTTTGCGCACGATCTCGATGCCGACCTGCTGGTCGCTATTGGCGCCCTTCAGGCCGTCGAGGGCGCGGATCGCATAGAGCAAGCCCATGCCGCCGCCGGGCAGGATACCTTCTTCGACCGCGGCCTTGGTGGCGTGCATCGCGTCGTCGACGCGATCCTTGCGTTCCTTGACCTCGATCTCGGTCGCACCGCCCACACGGATGACGGCGACACCGCCCGCGAGCTTCGCCAGACGCTCCTGCAGCTTCTCGCGGTCGTAGTCCGAGGTGGTTTCCTCGATCTGCGCCTTGATCTGCCCGACGCGCGCTTCGATGTCCTTCTTCTTGCCCGTGCCGTCGATGACCGTCGTGTTGTCCTTGTCGATGCGGACCTTCTTCGCGCGGCCCAGCATGTCGAGGGTGACGTTCTCGAGCTTGATGCCGAGATCTTCCGAGATCACCTGGCCGGCGGTGAGGATGGCGATATCCTCCAACATCGCCTTGCGGCGATCGCCGAAGCCCGGCGCCTTGACGGCGGCGATCTTCAAGCCGCCGCGCAGCTTGTTGACGACCAAAGTCGCCAACGCTTCGCCTTCGACTTCCTCGGCGATGATCAGCAGCGGCTTGCCGGTCTGCACCACGGCTTCGAGCACGGGCAGCAGCGGCTGCAAGCCGGTCAGCTTCTTCTCGTGGATCAGGATGTACGGATCGTCGAGCTCGACCGTCATCTTGTCGGCGTTGGTCACGAAATACGGCGACAGATAGCCGCGGTCGAACTGCATGCCTTCGACGACGTCGAGTTCGGTCTCGAGGCTCTTGGCCTCCTCGACCGTGATGACGCCTTCCTTGCCGACCTTCTGCATCGCCTTGGCGATCATCTCGCCGATATCGCGCTCGCCGTTCGCCGAGATGGTGCCGACCTGCGCCACTTCCGCGTCGGTCGTGATCTTCTTCGTGCGCTTCTTGAGATCTTCGACGACGCGCTCGACCGCGAGGTCGATGCCGCGCTTCAGATCCATCGGGTTCATGCCGGCCGCGACCGACTTCGCCCCTTCGCGCACGATCGCTTGCGCCAGAACGGTCGCGGTCGTCGTGCCGTCACCCGCCGCGTCGTTGGTCTTCGCCGCGACTTCGCGCACCATCTGCGCGCCCATATTCTCGAACTTGTCGGCCAGTTCGATTTCCTTCGCGACCGACACGCCGTCCTTGGTGATGCGGGGTGCCCCGAACGACTTGTCGATCACGACATTGCGGCCCTTCGGGCCCAACGTCACCTTGACCGCATCGGCCAGGATATCGACGCCGCGCAGCATGCGCGCGCGCGCGTCGCCGGAAAACTTGACGTCTTTGGCAGCCATGTTTCGATCCTCTTCCTTCGCTTAGGCGGCCTTCTTCGCCGGCGCCGAAGCGACGCCTTCGAGAATGCCGAGAATGTCCGACTCCTTCATGATCAACAGCTCTTCGCCGTCGATCTTCACTTCGGTGCCCGACCATTTGCCGAACAGCACGCGCTCGCCCGCCTTCACGGTCGGCGCGACCAGCTCGCCCTTCTCGTTACGCGCACCGGGGCCGACGGCGATCACTTCGCCTTGCGACGGCTTTTCCTTCGCGGTGTCGGGAATGATGATGCCGCCCGCGGTCTTGGCTTCCTCGTCGATCCGACGGACCAGGACGCGGTCATGCAGCGGTTTGAACTTCATCAGCGTGACTCCCTCTTGGAATTGGCACTCGGGAAGCCCGAGTGCCAGCCACATAGGAAATCCGAAATCCGGCTTCAAGGGGATTGGCAGCACTCGCTTTTGCACGCTGCTAACATGTTGAAATTGTTGAATTTTGGCGTGCGCTTTGCTTCAGAATAAGGGCGTCCCGTTTCTACGGGACCGATTGGAAAGGAGGCTTCGCGCAATGTCCGATTTCGCCAAACAACTTGCCGACTACCGCCTGACCACGGCGGAAATCCTTTACCGCCTGCCCGATCATCCCGCCGTGTTGCAGAGCTATCTTTGGCAGGATCTCGACCTCGCGCCGCAATTCCCGGTCTTGCGCAAGTTCCTCGATTTCTGGGAGCGCGAGATCGAGGGCAAGCTCTATCAAGTGCGCGTGGCGTCCGCCGGGCTGATCAAGCCCGCCGAGTTCCACGCCAACGCCGCGCTGTTGACGCTGCACTAAGCGGGCGGCGACACTCCGGCCCCACACAAGCCGGAGAGAGTCGTTGATCCGCATCGCCGCGTCCCAGTATCGCTTCCAGTCCGTCGCGTCGTTCGGCGAGTTCGCGCGGCGCGTCGAAACGCATGTCGCGTCCGCCGCCGAGTTCGGCGCGAAGCTGCTGGTGATGCCCGAATATCTCAGCTTCGAATTGCTGACCGTGCCCGGGGCCGGCGGCATCGAAACCCTGCCGCAGGCGACGCAAGCCTACGAAGAATTGTTCAAAGGCTTAAGCGCGCGCCACGCGATCCCCGTGCTCGCCGGCACGCATCTGGTGTCCGACGGCAACGCCTTGCGCAACACCGCGCATCTGTTCTTCCCCGACGGGCGGATCGAACGCCAAGCGAAGAACCACCTGACGCCGTGCGAAGTCACGCCGTGGAATCTCAAACCCGGCGACGGCTTGAAGATCGTCGATCTGGGCTTCGCGCGCGCCGCGATGCCGGTTTGCTACGACATCGAATTCCCCGAACTGGCGCGCCAAGCCCGCGCGCGCGGGGCGGATATTCTGCTCGTCCCCAGCTGCACCGACGACGCGCATGGCTATCACCGCGTGCGCCTGTGCGCGGCCGCGCGCGCGATCGAGAACCAGATTTACGTGGCGCTGTCGATGACCACGGGCTCGCTGCCCAGCGTGCCGTTGATGCGCGCCAATTACGGCCGCGCCTCGCTGCACACGCCCTGCGACTACCCCTATCCGCCCGGCGGCGTGCTGGCCGAGGGCGAGATGAACGACGATCAAGTCGTGTGCGGCGATTTCGATATGGAAGCGCTCGCCCGCGCGCGCGCCGGCGGCTCGGTCAAAACCTGGCAGGACCGGCGCGGCGACCTTTATCCGCTGGCGACGTGATCTTTAAACGCGCCGGCTGGCGATAAACGCCGCGACGCGCGCGAGCGGCTTGGGCCCGGCGGTGACCATCGCCACCCCGGTCAGCACGATCGCGGTCGCCGCGATTTCGCGCAGGCTGATCGTCTCGCCCAGCAGCACGAAGCCGAGCAGGATCGTCCAGGGCGGCAGGAAATAACCGTTCATCGAGCCGATCGTCGGGCCGGCACGCCGCAAGATGCGCATATAAAGTACGATCGGCATGGCGGTGCCGAAAATGCCCAGCATCGCCAAGACCGGCAGCGAATCCGCCACGCCCGCGAAAGCCGCCGGCCCCGCGATCAGCATTACGCATAGAAATGTCGGCACGCCGGAAAAGAATTGCTGGCCGAACGCCAAACGCAGCGGGTCGGGCGACGGCACGGCGCGGACATAGACGTTGCCCAGCGCGTAGCTGACCGCGACGACGACCATCGCCGCGACGCCCATCCCGTCGACCGGCCCGCCGTCGAACGCCGCCGGACCAACCAGCAGCGTCATGCCTGCGAAACCGACGGCAAGGCCGCGCGCGCGCCGCGCCGTCAATTTCTCGTCGGCGAACAGCGCCTGGGCCAACACCGCAACGATCAAGGGCGTGGTCGCCTGGATCATCGACGCGAGGCCGGCAGAGATTTGTATCAGCGCATAGACGGTGAGCGCGTTGGGGATCACGCCCTGCAGCAGGCCCAGCACCGCCCAGTCGCGCCATTCGCGCCCGCGCGGTACGACGGAAATGCGCTGCAGCTTCAGCCACGCGGCGAGCAAGCCCGCCCCCATCACGCCGCGCAACGCCGCCAAGGCGAGCGGCGACAAGCTGGTGCCCGCGACCTTCAGCAACAGGAACGCGCTTGCCCACAAGAAGGAGCACAGCAGCATCTGCGCGACCAATCCGCCGCCGGGCGCGTCCTTCGACGACATGCGCTTCCCCCAAATATCTTGACGTAAAGATATCTGTGGCAATAATATCTTCATGTCAAGATATTCCGCGTGCCGGAGGGCCGGATGGGAAAAGCCGAAACCGATCACGTCGACAGGCTTCGTGCCCAATGGCGCGCGGCGCGGCCCGATCTCGACACATCGCCGGTTGAAATCTTCGGGCGCATCCACCGGCTTTCGCGCCTGATCGCGCCGGGGATCGAAGCGGCCCTCGCGCGCCACGGACTCGATCGCGGCGAGTTCGACGTGCTGGCGACCCTGCGCCGCCACGGTCCGCCCTTCCGGCTGACGCCGACCGACCTCTACGCGGCGCTGCTCGTCGCTTCCGGCAGCCTCACGCATCGCCTCGGGCGGCTCGAACGCGCGGGCTTCGTGCGCCGGGTGCCAGACGAGCACGACGGCCGCGTGCTGGCGGCCGAACTGACCGAGAAAGGCCGACGCGCGGTCGAGGCGGCCTATCGCGACGATCTTGAATTCGAGGCGCGATTGCTGGAGGGGTTCGGCGCCAAATCGCGCACCGAACTGGCGGAGGGGCTGCGTGCTTTGATGAAAGCCGTCGAAGCGGCGCTGGAACTCAAACGCTGAGATATTGGAGCCGAATCGCTTCGTCCGCCGCCAGGGCCGCCATCGTGCCGGAATAGCGGATGCGGCCCTTCTCGACGATATAGGCGCGGTCGGCGACCATCGTCGCGAAGTGGAGATTCTGTTCGGACAGCACGACCGTCAGCCCTTCCGCTTTCAACGCCTGGATCGTGCGCGCCATTTGTTCGACGATCACCGGCGCCAACCCTTCCGACGGTTCGTCGAGCAGGATCGCGCGCGGATTGCCCATCAGCGTGCGCGCGATGGTCAGCATTTGCTGTTCGCCGCCGCTCATCCTTCCGCCGGGGCGATTGCGCATCTCGGCGAGGTTCGGAAAAATCGCGAAGAGCTTCTCGGGCGTCCACGCGGGGGCGTCGTCGCGCGGCGGCTGGCGGCCGACGTCGAGATTTTCCATGACCGTCAAATCGGCGAAGACGCGCCGATCCTCGGGCACGTAGCCGAGACCCATGCGCGCGATTTCGTGCGGCGGCAAGCCTGCGATCTCGCGATCCAGAAATCGGATCGAACCTTGCGCCACCGGGACCAATCCCATGATGGATTTGAGCGTCGTCGACTTGCCCGCCCCGTTGCGGCCCAGCAGCACGACGATCTCGCCCTTCGCCGCGTCGAGCGACACATCCGCCAGAATATGCGCGCTGCCGTAATAGGTGTGGAGACCTTCGACGCGCAGCATCAATGCCCCCCCGACACGGCACCGCCGCCGAGATAGACCTCGCGCACGGCCTTATGCGCGCGAACCTCGGCGGGCGTGCCTTGGGCGATCAGTTTGCCGCGATTGAGCACGATCACGCGATCGGCCTGGCCGAACACGACATCCATATCGTGTTCGGTGAACAGCACCGCGATGTTCCGCGCACGCGCGAGCTTGGCGGTCAACGCCATCAGCGCGACGCGTTCCTGGGGCGCCATGCCGGCCGTGGGCTCGTCCATCAGCAACAAGCGCGGCGCGTTGGCCAACGCCACCGCAAGTTCGACGCGCTTCAAGTCGCCATAGGCGAGAACGCCGCAGGCGCGGTCGCACTGATCCGCCATGCCGACTTGATCGAGCAAGGCGACGGCTTCGTCTTTATGCAGCGCCGTCGCGCGCGCGAAGAACCGGCCGAGATCGCCGCGATGCGACATCAGCGCCGTTTGCACATTCTCCGCCACGGTCATCGAAGCGAAGGTCGCGGTGATCTGGAACGTGCGACCGACGCCGCGCCGCCAGATTTCGCGCGGTGGCAAGCGGGTGATATCCGCACCGTCGAGCGATACGCTGCCCGCATCGGGCGTCAACTGGCCCATCAGCATGTTGAAGCAGGTCGTTTTGCCCGCCCCGTTGGGGCCGATCAGCGCCAGCATTTCGCCGGCGGCGACGTCGAAATCGACACCGGCGACGGCTTCGACACCGCCGAAGGCTTTGCGCAAACCGCGCACGGACAGCACGCTCATGCGTCCTCCGCCTTCGCCCAGCGTTTGGCGACGAACCCGGCGATCCCTTGCGGGAAGGCGAGCACCAGCGCGATGATCGCGAGCCCCAGCACAAGGCGCCACAGCTCGGTCACGCGCACGAGCTGTTCGTGCAGGCCCATATAGACGACGGCCCCGACCAATGGGCCGGAGATCGTCTGCACGCCGCCCAGCAGCACCATCATCAGCGCATCGACCGATTTGGGGATCGCGGCATAGGTCGGGAAGACGCTGCCCTTGAAATACGCGAACGACGCGCCCGCAAGCCCCGCGAAGCTTGCGGCGATGGCGAAGGCCGTCCATTGCACGCGCTTCACGTCGATGCCGATCGCATCGGCGCGCAAAGCGGAATCGCGCGCGCCCCGCAGCGCGTAGCCGAAGGGCGAATAGATCGCGCGGCGCAGCAGCAATACGCCGATCACGGCAAACGCGAGACTCAGATAGAAAAATCCGGTCTTGCCGATCGACGGCCACACGCCCAGCACGCCGTTATCGCCGCCGGTGACCGCGACCCATTGGAAGGCGATCGACCACACGATCTGCGCGAAGGCAAGCGTGAGCATCGCGAGATAGACGCCCGAAAGCCGCACGCAGAACCAGCCGAACAGAATGCCGCCGAGGGCGGCCAGCACGGGCCCCGCGACCAGCCCCGCTTCCATCGGCGCATCGAAATGCTTGGCGGCGAGCGCGGCCCCATAAGCGCCGAGGCCGAAATAGGCGGCGTGGCCGAACGACGCCATGCCGCCCGGGCCCATCATGAAATGGAGGCTCGCCGCCATCAGCACGAAGATCAGGATTTCGGTCGCGACCATCAACCCGTATTCGTCGGCGATCAGCGGCAGCAGGATCATCGCGGCCACGCTGGCGAAGCCGAGTTTCGCGAGGATCGGCGGTGTCGCGCGCACCACGGGCTCGACGCTCGCGGCGTTGCGCGGGTGGCTCGGCGCCTTACCCAGCAAGCCATAGGGCCGCGCGATCAGCACCACCGCCATGACCAGGAAGCTGGGGATCAGCGTCATCTTGGCGATGGAAATGGTCAGCCCCGCGATTTCAAAATCCGGGACCAGCAGCATGAAGGCCTGCAATTGCGCGATCAGCAACGCGGCGAGATAGGCGCCGCCCACGCTGCCCATGCCGCCCACGACCACGACGACGAAGGCGTCGGCGATGATCGCCATATCCATATGGAGCTGTACGGGCTCGCGCGGCAATTGCAGCCCGCCGCCCAACGCCGCCAAGAACGTGCCGAGGAAGAAGACCGACGTGAACAGCTTGCGCTGATCGACGCCCAAGGCCGCGACCATCTCGCGATCCGCCGTCGCCGCGCGCACCAGCGTGCCCCAGCGCGTGCGGTTGAACAGCAGCCACAGCAGCCCCAGCACGGCGGGACCGATCAGGATCAGCAGCGCGTCGTATTGGGGGAAACGCTGGCCCATCACGTCGATGGCGCCGCGCAAACCGGGCGCGCGGGGACCGAGCAGATCCTGGGCGCCCCAGATCGCCATCGTCACGTCTTGAACGACGAGCACCACGCCGAAGGTCGCGAGCAATTGGAACAGCTCCGGCGCTTGATAGATGCGCCGGAGCAGAACCAATTCGATCAATACGCCGATCAGCCCGACGATCAGTGCGGCGACGAGAATGCCGCCCCAGAAGCCGAGCGGGCCGTAGCCGACCCAGCCCAGCCCGCGCGTCAACGTCCAGGCGAGATAGGCGCCCAGCATGTAGAACGAGCCATGCGCGAAATTGACGATCCGGCTGACGCCGAAAATGATCGACAAGCCGCACGCGACCAGGAACAGCGCGGACGCGCTGGCGAGCCCGTTCAGGAACTGGACGACGAGCGCGGACATCGCCGCGTCCGGAAAAGGTCGATCAGGCGTCCTTGGGCCGCATCGCCGCGACTTCCGCGTCGGAAGGCAGGTAGTCCTTGCCGTCGGCATAGCGCCAATCGACCATCGTGCCCTTGCCGTTCACCAGCTTCGTCTTGCCGACGAAGGCGCCGAGCGTGGCCTGGTGGTCGATCTTACGGAATTCGACGTCGCCGAACGCGCTTTGGAACTTCAAGCCTTCCATCGCGTCGACCATCTTTTCGGTGTCGACCGTGCGGCTTTGGCGCAGCATCGTGACGATGGCGTTGACCGTGTCGTAACCGACGACCGAGCCGAGGCGCGGGTAATCGTTGAAGCGCCGGCGATAAGCCTCGCGGAACTTCACGTGGTTGGGCGTGTTCACCTGATCCCAGGGATAGCCGGTGACGATCCAGCCTTCCGGCGCTTCGTCGGCCAGCGGGTCGAGATATTCGGGCTCGCCCGTCAGCATCGACGCGACCGCGCGGCGTTCGAACAGCCCGCGCGTATTGCCCTGGCGCACGAGATTGGCGAGATCCGCACCGAAGGTGACGTTGAAAATGCCTTCCGGATTCGCCGCGGCGATCGCCTGCGCCGTGGCGCCCGCATCGATACGGCCCAAAGCCGGGAATTGCTCGGCCACGAATTGCACGCCGGGCTTCTTCCGGGCGAGCAGTTCCTTGAACCACTTCACCGCCGACTGGCCGTATTCGTAGTTGGGGGCGATCGTCGCCCAGCGCGTGATCGGCAGCTTCGCCGCTTCTTCGACCAGCATCGCCGCCTGCATATAGGTCGAGGGGCGCAGGCGGAACGTGTAGCGGTTGCCCTGGCTCCACACGATCGCGTCGGTCAGCGGTTCGGACGCGACATAGAGCTTCTTGTTCTGCTTGGCGTAGCCCGCGATGGCGAGGCCGATATTGGAAAGATAGCCGCCGGCGAGCAGATCGACCTTCTCGGCCGCGACGAGTTCGCCCGCATGGCGCACGGCGTCCTCGGGTTTACCGGCGTCGTCGCGGAACAGCGCTTCGAGACGGCGGCCTTCGATGCCGCCCGACGCGTTGGCTTCCTCGAGCGCCAGGTTCCAGCCGTTGCGATAGGGGCCGAGGAAGGCCGCTTGCGTGGAATAGGAATTGATTTCGCCGATCCGGATCGGCGCGTTTTGGGCGCGCAGGATCGTGGGCGAACCAAGCAGGACGCCCGCCGCGGCGGTACCCGCCAGAAGTTCGCGTCGCTTGAGGGTCATATCTCTATTCTCCTTGGGAGGATGGAGGGGGGATTTCGTTACTTTTCGACGAAGGCGCGTTCGACGACGTACGTTCCCGGCTTCGACGAATTCCCTTCGACGAAACCGCGGCCCTTCAGGATCGCGACGAAATCGGCCAGCAAGGCCGGGCTGCCGCAGATCATCGCGCGATCATGGGCGGCGTCGAGCTTGGGCAAGCCCAGCTTCTTCTCGACTTCGCCCTGCTCGATCAGATCGGTGACGCGGCCTTGGTTGCGGAAGCCTTCGCGCGTAACGGTCGGGAAATAGAGCAGCTTGTCGCGCACCATTTCGCCGATCAGCTCGTGGTTGGGCAGTTCCTTTTCGAGATAGTCCGCATAGGCGAGTTCGGCAACTTCGCGGCAGCCATGCATCAGCACGACTTTCTCGAAACGCTCGTAGGTTTCGGGATCGCGCACGATGCTCATGAACGGCGCCAAACCCGTGCCCGTGCCGACGAGATAGAGATTGCGGCCCGGTTCCAGGTTGTCGATCAGCAGCGTGCCGGTCGCCTTGCGGCCGACCAAAACCTTGTCGCCCGGCTTGATGTGGCACAAGCGCGAGGTCAGCGGACCGTCCGGCACCTTGATCGACAGGAATTCGAGATGTTCCTCGTAATTCGCACTGACGACCGAATAGGCGCGCACCAGCGGCTTGCCGTCGACCGGCAGGCCGATCATCACGAACTGGCCATTGAGGAAACGCACCGCCGGCTCGCGCGACGTGGTGAACGAGAACAGACGATCGGTCCAATGATGGACGGTCTTCACTTCGGCTTCGTAATAGGGGCTGCTCATTGTCCGGATGCCAGGTTGAGATCGGTGAGTTTACGCAACAGCGCCAGCAAGGTTTCGCGTTCCGCCCCTTGCACGGGAGCGAGGGTCGCCTCGGAAACGCTGCGCGCGCGCTTCACGGCTTCGCGCATCAGCGTCGTGCCTTCGTTGGTCAAGCGCAGCAACGTCGCGCGCTTGTCGGCGGGATCGGGGCGGCGTTCGATCAAGCCGCGCCCCATCAAGCGCTGGATCACGCCTTGGATCGTCGCGGGATCCATCGCCGTCAATCGGCCGAGGAGATTTTGCGAGACCTCGCCGCGATCGCCGATCTTCACCAACGCGGCGAATTGCGTGGTTGTAAGATCGAGATCGCCGAGGCCCTTTTCGAAAAACGCCGTATGGCGTTGATGCGCGCGGCGCAGCAAATGGCCGATCTGCGATTCCAGGCCATAGCCGGATCCCGTTTCGGCTGGCGGCGTCGCCGGGGCTGGCGCGGTTTTGGGCAGCGACTGCATAAGGAACGCGATACTGTTCGTGGACGTATGGACTGTCCACAGGTCTTTTTTCATGCCCGATCCAGGATTATTTGATGGCCATGACCAGCTCTACTGTGACAGTCGACGCATCTGAATACCGCGATCCGAGGCGGGCCGTTGCCTATTGGCTGTTCGTTTGCGCCGCGATGATCTTCGCCATGGTCGTGATCGGCGGGATTACGCGATTGACCGAATCCGGCCTGTCGATCGTCGAATGGCGGCCGGTGGCCGGCGCCTTGCCGCCACTGACCGATGTCGAATGGCAACGCGCCTTCGACCAATACCGCCAGATCGATCAGTACAAGCTGCTCAACGCGGGCATGACGCTGGCCGAGTTCAAAACCATTTTCTTCTGGGAATGGTTCCACCGGCTGTGGGGCCGGTTGATCGGCCTCGTCTTCTTCCTGCCGTTCATGTGGTTCCTGTGGACCGGCGCCGTGCGCGGCAAACTGGCACTCAAACTCGCGGGGATTTTCGCGTTGGGCGGCCTGCAGGGCTTCGTCGGCTGGTGGATGGTCACCAGCGGATTGCGCGAAGCGATGATCGCGGTCAGCCATATCAGGCTCGCGGCGCATCTGGGTTTGGCGCTGATCATCCATATGCTCGTGTTGTGGGTGGCGTTCGATCTGCTGCGCGGAGCCCGCACCTCGAGCCCCGCACGCAAGGCGGGGCTCGTGTTGACGGCGCTCGTCTTCGTCACCGTGATGGCGGGCGCGCTTGTCGCGGGTCTCGACGCCGGGATGACGCACAACACCTTCCCGCTGATGGACGGTCGCTTCTTCCCCGCCGGCTATTTCGATATCGATCCGGCGTGGCGCAATGTGTTCGACAACGTGATCGCCGTGCAGTTCAACCATCGCTGGCTTGGCATCGCCACCGCGTTGGCGGCACTTCTTTTCGCGTGGCGCACATGGCGCCATGACGGATGGTGGACGGCCCTGCCCGCGATCGTCGCGATCGCGCAGGCGAGCCTCGGCATCGTCACATTGCTGCTGTGGGTCCCGCTGGCGCTCGCCGCCGCCCATCAAGCGGGTGCGGTCATTCTACTGACCGCCGCCATCGCCGCCGCGCACGCGGCGGGCCATCGAAAAACCGCGAATAACGATCCGGATAATCGGTTGGACCGCGTACGGCCCCGCGCCTAGCGTCGCCCTCGTCCTCGGCCGTTCGCGGCCGGGTTGGGGGCCGCGCGGGATCGCGGAAATTCGTTTCCGCATTCCGCGCGGCTTTTCTTCGGGAGTACGCGATGACCGACGATTTCGATTTGCGCTGGCTGACGCGGCTTTTGCGCCTTGCCGATTAAGCGCGGCGCTTGAACATGAGCGTCGCGGCGAAGATCGCGGCGGCCGCGACCACGACCGACGGGCCGGAAGGCGTGTCGAATTTCAGCGACGCGAACAAGCCACCGACCACCGCGACGGCGCCGATGATCGACGCGTAGATCGCCATCGCTTCGGGCCCTTGGGCGAAGCGCCGTGCGGCGGCGGCCGGAATTACCAGCAAAGCGGTGACCAGCAACACGCCGACGATCTTCATCGCGAGTGCGACGACCAGGGCGAGCAACAGCACGAAAGCGAGCCGCACGCGGCCCGTATCGATGCCTTCGACGCGCGCCAAATCCTCGTCCACGCTCGCGGCCAGCAAGGGCCGCCAGATCGCGACCAACACCGCCAGCGCCAGCAGCGCGCCGCCCCAGACCAGCGCCACATCGCCGCGCGTCACCGACAATATGTCGCCGAACAAATAGGAGATCAGATCGACGCGCAGGGTTTCGACGAAGGCGAGCGCGATCAGGCCCAGCGACAAGGTCGTGAACGCGGCGATCGACAGCAGCGTGTCCGGCGGCAATTTGGCGCGCGACAGCAGGCCGGTCAAAACCAGCGCGAAGGCCGCACAGAGAACCGCGATGGCGATGGCGGGCTCGACCTGCAACACGAAACCGAGCGCCAAGCCCAACAGCGCGGAATGCGCCAGCGCATCGCCGAAAAACGCGAGCCGCCGCCAAACGACGAAACTACCGAGCGGCCCGGCGATGACCGCGAGCCCCAATCCGGCCGCCCCGGCGCGCCATAGAAATTCATCCATGGCGATGCCCGTGATCGTGATGCGCATGATCGTGCGCGTGATGCACATGGCCATGCGTGTCGTGGACGTGATCGTGATGATGGCGATAAAGCGCCAGGCTTTCGCCCGCGCGTGCGCCGAACAAGGCCGCGAAGGCCGGATCGCGTCCGACCGTTTCGGGCTGGCCCGTGCAGCACACATGGGTGTTGAGGCACACGACGCGATCGGAGCGCGCCATCACCAAATGCAGATCGTGGCTGACCAGCAGCACGGCGCAGTTGGTTTTGTCGCGCAACGCGCCGACCAGCGCGTAAAGCGCGTCCTGGCCGGTGACGTCCACGCCTTGGGCGGGTTCGTCGAGCACCAGCAATTGCGGATCGCGCGTCAACGCGCGCGCCAGCAACACGCGCTGCAGCTCGCCGCCCGAAAGACCGGCCATCGGCGCTTGCGCCATATCCGCCACGCCGGCCGTTTCCAGCGACGCCGCGACATCGCCCTTGCCGGCGAGGCCGACGAAGCGCGCGACCGAGATCGGCAGATTGGGATCGATGGCGAGTTTCTGGGGCATGTAGCCCACGCGCAGTCCCGGCGAACGAACGACCGCGCCGCTATCGGGCAAGACGAGGCCGAGCAGCATTTTCAGCAGCAAGGTTTTGCCCGCCCCGTTGGGGCCGATCAGCGTGACGATTTCGCCGGGCTTGGCGCCGATATCGACATGGTCGACGACCACCCGGTCGGCGAATCGTTTGACCAGGCCCCGCCCTTCGATCGCGTAGCCCGTCACGATCCCGAACAGTTCTTACAAGTGCCCGACAACTCGACAACGCGACCCGCAATCTTGAATCCGTGATCGCCGGCGGCGGCGGCCAAGGCCGCATCGATCGCCGGGGATTCGAGTTCCTCCGCCGAGCCGCAATCCTTGCAGATCAAGAACTGCGACGCATGCGCCGCCCCGGGATGCGCGCAGCCGATAAAGGCGTTGAGCGATTCGATGCGATGGACGAGCCCGACTTCCATCAGGAAATCCAGCGCCCGATAAACCGTCGGCGGCGCGGCCGAACGCCCATCGGCCTTCAAGCGTTCGAGCACGGCATAGGCGCCGATCGGGCGATGACTTTCCCACACGAGTTCCAGCACGCGGCCGCGCAATTCGGTGAAACGCTCGCCACGCTGGGCGCAGATTTCCCGCGCCGCCGCCAACGCATCGGCGACGCATTTGCCGTGATCGTGATGCTCGGAACCGTGGTGATCGGCGCTCAGCGACATTCGGACTGGAACTCCCGGCTTTGATATAGTATATCATACTTTATAACGCGAGCTCTTTCGGCACGGGAAAGTCGCTCACCGGAAACATTAGCGTCATTTCCGGATTTTCTCAGCATCTTAGGACGAAGGTCGGCGGCGTCATGGGCAAGCTTCTGCAAATTGCGACATTTCTGGTTCTTCTAACCGCGCCGGCCGCTGCCGCCGAGCCGAAGATCGTGACCAGCTTCCCCATGCTGCAATCTTTGGCCGCCGCGATTTCCGGGACCGAGCCGGACTCGATCGTGCGCGGCGGCGGGTCGCCGCACACTTATTCGATGCGGCCTTCCGACGCGCGCGCGCTCGAACAAGCCGATCTCGTGATCTGGATCGGCGAGGATTACGAAGGCTTCCTCGAACGCCCGATCAAAGCGCTGGGCAAGCGCGCGCGGGTGCTGGAATTGGCCGAAGCGCCGGGTGTGGCCACGTTCAAAGCGCGCGAAGGCGGCGTGTGGGAAGGCGAGGGCCACGCGCATGGTCATTCGCACGGCCATAAGCACGGCGAGATCGACGGGCATATGTTCCTCGATCCGAAGAACGCGGCCGCGTTCGGCCGCGCCATCGCGGCGGCGCTGTCGGAAATCGATGCGCCCAACGCCGCGCGCTATCGCGCCAACGCGGAAGCCTTGGCGACGAAGCTCGACGCTCTCGACGCCGATCTTGCCGCCACGTTGCGCCCGCTCGCCGGCAAGCCGTTCATCGTGTTCCATGACTCGCTGCAGTATTTGGAAAAGCGCTACGGCCTGACGCCGGCGGGCTCGATCACCGTCAGCCCCGAACGCCGGCCGAGCGCCCAACGCCTGCAGCGTTTGCGCGACCGTATCGCGCGCTCGAAAACGATTTGCGTGTTCGCCGAACCGCAATTCGACCAAGGCTTGGTGCGCACGGTCGTCGAAGGCACGAAGGCGAAGACCGGCACGCTGGATTACGTCGGCGCCGAAGTGCCGCCGGGCGCCGATCATTACTTCACCGTGATGCGCGCGCTCGCGAAGGACCTTTCTTCCTGTCTTTCGCAGGGGTAATCGCCTTCCGGGCGTGAGCGATAACTTTACGCATCAGCGTGGGCAACGCGACGGACCCAATATCATCCGCCGCAACCCATTGCCCGCCGCGGACATCGCCGCGCCGCGCTTGCGCGATCCACACGGCGAACTCCAATTCGAAATGCGTGAAGCCGTGACGCACTTCGCCCGGCGCCTTGCGCCACGCCAACGCGGCGGGTGACGCGCGGCGCGCCGCCGTTTCGTCGATCTCGCCCGTTTTCCATTCGCTCGACGGCACTTCCAGCATGCCGCCCAGCAATCCCGTATCGGCGCGCTTGCGCACCCATACGGCCCCGTCCGCATCGAACAACACGAACGCGATCGCGCGTTTGAAGGGCCGTTTGGGCTTGGCCGTGCGGCGCGGATAGGTTTCGGGTTCGCCGCCGCAAGCTTGGCAAGCGAGCTTCCACGGGCACAGCAAGCATTGCGGATTGCGCGGCGTGCAGATCGTCGCGCCCAGATCCATCATCGCTTGCGCGAAATCGCCGGGCCGTTGCTCGGGCACGAGTTCGGCGACAGCCGCGCGGATCTCGGGCTTGGCGGCGGGTAGCGGCGTTTCGATTTTGAACACGCGCGCGATCACGCGCTCGACATTCCCGTCGATGACCGCCGCCGGCACGTCGAACGCGATCGAGGCGATCGCGGCCGCCGTGTAGGGCCCGACACCCGGCAGCGTCAGCAAACCTTCTTCCGTGTCGGGGAACACGCCGCCGAGTTCCTCGGCCACGTAGCGCGCGCATTTATGCAGGTTGCGCGCGCGCGCGTAATAGCCAAGCCCCGCCCAAGCGGCGAGGACCGCATCGATATCTGCATTGGCCAGCGCCTTCACGTCCGGCCAGCGGCGCAGGAATTCGGCGAAATAGGGCCCGACCGTCACGACGGTCGTTTGTTGCAGCATGATTTCGGAAAGCCACACGCGATAGGGATCGGGACGCGCGGCGCGCTTGTTCGGGCCCACGCGCCACGGCAGCACACGAGCGTGCCGGTCGTACCAGGCGAGAAGCGATGCGGCGAGGGCGGTGGACATCGGAAACCGAGCGCGTATGTTCCCCGGTATGGCCCTGAAAGCGATCGGCGCACAAGTTCCGCGAATGACCCGCGAGGCGTTGAAACGCCGGGGTGCTGCTTTCGCGACGCTGATCGCCGAATGGGCCAATATCGTCGGGCCGGAATTCGCGTCCAGCACCTTGCCCGAAAAAATCTCCGCCCCGCCGCCCCCGCCCAAGGGCAGCAATCTGCCGCGCCCGGCGGGCACGCTGACGCTTCGAGTCGGGTCCGGTGCCGCGATGGAATTGCAGCATCTCGCCCCGCAATTGATCGACAAGATCAACGCCTTCGTCGGGTACAAAGCCGTCGCGCGTTTGCGCTTCGTGCAAGGCCCGCTGCCGGGGCAAGGCAAGCCGCCCGCCCCGCCCCGGCCGCCGCTGACCAAGGAACAGGCCGCGCGACTCGACGCGCTGGTCGAAACGATCCCGGACGAGAATCTCCGCCAATCGCTTCGTCGCCTGGGCGACGGAATGCTGCGCGGCCGGCGGCGTATACCTTAAGGGCTTCAAAAAGCCTCGATTCTGCGGTCGGATAGCCGCAGTTATCCCCATCGAGTCCGGGCCCTTGTCGGAGGCGCTCGTGAGTCGATACCATCACTACATCTAGTGGGTCTGACCATGCAGAAACGGTACATCTCGACGCTCGCGGCGGTTTTCGCCCTGATTTGCCTTGGCTTTTCGGCCTCGGCGATGGCCCAAAACGGCCCGCGCCTGGAAGGCAACGACATGGTCATGGGGGCCCCGGATGCGCCCATCACGATGATCGAATACGCGTCGCTCACCTGCCCGCATTGCGCGCGCTTCAACGCGGAAGTGATGCCGCGCCTGAAAAGCGAATACGTCGAGTCCGGCAAGATGAAGTTCATCTTCCGCGACTTCCCGCTCGACCGCATGGCGCTGAACGCGCAGATGCTGGCGCGCTGCGCCGGCCCCGAGCGGTTCTTCGGATTCCTCGACGTGTTTTTCGCCCAGCAAGGCAATTGGACGCGCGGCACGCCCGACCAGATGATGCAGAATTTGCGTCGTCTGGCGCAGCTGGGCGGCATGACGGCCGCCCAGATGGACCAGTGCCTGGCCGACCAAACCGTTCAGAACGTCATCCTGACCAACGCGATGACCGGCGAGCGCGAGCACAAAGTGCAAGGCACGCCGACGCTCGTCATCAACGGAACCGTCCATCGCGGCGGGATGAGCTACGAAGAACTCGACAACGTGCTGCGCCCGCTTGCGGCAAAGCGCTGACAACACGCCTTAGGGGAGTCTGCCGACGATGCATTTCGCCAAGCTGCGCCTGTCCGGTTTCAAATCGTTCGTCGAACCGACCGAGTTCGCGATCGAGCCCGGTCTGACCGGCATCGTCGGCCCCAACGGCTGCGGCAAGTCGAACCTTGTCGAAGCCTTGCGCTGGGTCATGGGCGAAACGCGCGTGAAGCAATTGCGCGGCGGCGAAATGGACGACGTGATTTTCGCCGGCACCACCAGCCGCCCGGCGCGCAACGTCGCGGAAGTGTCGCTGTCGGTCGAAAACCCCGACCACAAGGCCCCACCCGCCTATAACGACATGAGCGACTTCGAAGTCGTTCGCCGCATCGAGCGCGAGAAGGGCTCCGCCTATCGCATCGGCGGGCGCGAAGTGCGCGCGCGCGACGTGCAGCTGTTCTTCCAGGATGTCGGCACGGGTGCGCATTCGCCGTCGCTGGTCAGCCAAGGCCGTATCAGCGCGCTGATCCAAGCCAAGCCCACCGAGCGCCGCCAGGTGCTGGAAGAAGCCGCGGGCATTACGGGCCTGCATTCGCGCCGCCACGAAGCGGAATTGAAGCTCAAAGCCGCCGAGCAAAACTTGGCGCGCCTCGACGACGTGCTGACGACGCTGGCCACCCAGCTCGAAAGCCTGAAGAAACAGGCCCGCCAAGCCGCGCGCTATCGCAACATGAGCGATCTGGTGCGCCGCGCCGAAGCGATCATGTTCCATCTGCGCTGGCAGGCGCAGACGGCCGAAACGCTGACCGCCCAGGAACGCCTGAAGGAAGCCGAAGCGCTGGTCATCGAGATCACGACGCGCGCGGCCCATGGCGCCACGATCCTCGCCGAAGCGCAGGCCGCCTTGCCCGCCTTGCGCCAGGAAGAAGCCGAAGCCGCTGCGGCTCTCGCGCGCTTGCAGATGGCGGGCGAACAGCTCGCGGCCGAAGAAGCGCGCCTCGCCGCCCAAATCGAAAAACTCGACGCGACGATCGCGCAACTCGCCGCCGACAAGGCGCGCGAGGAAGCGCTGGTCGCGGACGCGCAAGCCGCCCATGCGCGCTTGACCGCCGAACTCGAAGAACTCGCCAACGCCGATATCGCGGCGGACGAGGAACTTCGCGATCTCGACGGCGATATCCGCAACCGCCGCGAAGCGGTGGAAGCGCTGGACGAGGAACTCGCCCGTGCGACCGAAGCGGTCGCCAAGGCCGAATCCGAACGCGCCTCGCTGACGCGCGAAATCAACGACCTGACCGGCCGCCTAGGCCGCTTGGCCGAACGCCGCGCCGTCGTCGAGGGCGAGAAGACGCGCCTGGAAGAAGAACTCGCCGGGGCCGACGCGCAGCGCCACGAAGCGGAGATGAAGCTCGCCGAGGCGGACGAAGCGCTGAACGCGGCGCTGTCCGCCGCCGAGGAAGCGGAAGCCGCGCGCCGTGCCGCCCAGGAAGAGGAATTCGGCGCGCGTGAAGCCGCGCGCGAAGCGGACGCGGAATTCGCCAAGCTCGACGGCGAGCGCCAGGGTATTGCGCGCGCGTTGGCCGCTTCGCGCGGCAAGGCGACGGATTTCCCGCCGGCCCTCGATTCGATCCGCGTGACGCCGGGCTACGAAAAGGCGCTGGGTGCCGCACTCGGCGACGATCTCGCCGCCGCCCTCGATGCGGCCGCCCCGCATCATTGGCGCCTGCTCGATATCGCGGGCACGCCGGCCCCCTTGCCGCTCGAAGCGCAATCGCTGGCGCAATTCGTCGAAGCGCCCGCCGCCTTCGCGCGCCGCTTGGGCCAGATCGGCGTCGTCGCCGACATCGAAACCGCCGAACGCATCGCGCCGCAGCTTGCACAGGGTCAACGCCTGGTGACGCGCGAGGGCGCGTTGCTGCGTTGGGACGGTTTCGTGCAGACCGGTGCGGCCGTCACGCGCGCCGCCGAAACCTTCGAACTGCGCAATCGCCTCGAAAGCCTCGAAGCGCAAGTCGTCAGCGCCAAGGAAATCGCCGATGGCGCCAAGGCGCGCTATCAAGCGGCGCAACAAGCCGCGCGTGCGGCCGATGCCGCCGATCAGCAGGCGCGCCAAGGTGCGAAGTCCGCGCAAGGGGCGATCGACAGCGCGCGTTCCGCCATTGTGCAGATCCAGCGCACGACCGAAGGCCGTTCGGCCAAACTCGGCACGCTGGTCGAGCAGATCGAACGCCTGACCGTCGAAAACGACGAGTTCCAGCTGCGTCTCGACACGGCGCAAGCCCGCTTCGCCGAAATCCCCGACCCGACCGAAGCGCGCGCCAAGCTCGCCGAGGATCGCCAGTCGCTGTCCAACGCGCGCAAGGAATTGGCCGAGCGCGAAGCCGCGTCGCAGCGTTTGCAGCGCGAGCGTGAAGGCCGCGAACGCCGCCGCGTGGCGATCGGTCACGAGAACGCCGAATGGGCGCGCCGCGAAGAAGGGGCCAAGACCCAGATCGAATCGATCGACGGCCGTTCGGCTGCGACGACGGTCGAGCGCGAAGGCCTGTCGGCCCGCCCCGGCGAAATCGCCGCCGAACGTTCAGCACTGCTCGATAAGACGCATGAAGTGGAAGCCCTGCGCCGCGAAAAGGCCGATCGTTTGGCCGAAGCGGAGAACGCCGTGCTGGAAGCCGATCGCGCGTTGAAGGCGGTCGAGAACACGCTGATGTCGGCGCGCGAAGATCGCGTGCGCATCCAGGCCCATGCCGAACAGCAAGCTGCCAACGAAGCGACGCTGACCCAAACGATCCGCGAGCGCTTGGATTGCGCGCCGGATGCGTGCTTGGCCGCGGGCATGATCGAGGCGGACGAGGAATTGCCGGGCCTCGAGCAGATCGAGAACCGTTTGGAGCGCTTGATCAAGGAGCGCGACAATATGGGCCCGGTCAATCTGCGCGCCGAGCAGGAGACCGAGGAAGTCGAAGCGCAGATCGCCGGCATGAACGCCGAGAAGGACGATCTGGTCCAAGCGATCGCCAAGCTGCGTGGCGGCATCTCCGCCCTCAACAAGGAAGGCCGCGAGCGTCTGCGCGTCGCCTTCGAAGCGGTCGACAAGCATTTCCAGGATTTGTTCGGCCGTCTGTTCGGCGGCGGTCGCGCGCACCTCACCTGGGTGCCCGTGATGGGCCCCGACGGTCAGGTCGTCGACGATCCGCTCGAAGCGGGGCTCGACATCATGGCCTCGCCCCCGGGCAAGAAGCTGCAATCGCTCACGCTGCTCTCGGGCGGCGAGCAGGCGCTCACCGCACTGTCGCTGCTCTTCGCGGTGTTCCTCACCAACCCCGCCCCGATCTGCGTGATGGACGAAGTCGACGCGCCGTTGGATGACGCCAACGTCGATCGCTTCTGCACGCTGCTCGACGAAATCGCCCGCTCCTCGGGCGTGCGCTTCGTCGTGGTTTCCCACCACCGCTTGACCATGGCGAAGATGGATCGCCTGTTCGGCGTGACGATGGCCGAGCGCGGCGTATCGACCCTGGTGTCGGTCGATATGCGACAAGCCGAGAAACTGCGCGCGACCGCCTGAGAGCCTTCGAATAGCTCCGCCCGTTCAAGGGCTTAGGCGGTCAGCGTGATCCTTGACAGGGGGCGGCACCGCCCCTATTGTCCGCGCGCGTCAGCCGGGTGAAAGGGCGGATTCTTCTGTCTTTTCAACCGTTTTCCCCGAGTTGCCGGTCGCTCTTCGCGCTTGCGAAGGGTCCGGGTCTGGAGCTTGCCATGGACGACCGCGATCAGCGGGCCATCGACGAGATCCAGGCGCAGGTCGATGCGCTGCAAGCGCGCCGTTCGAAGGCCGATAAAAAATCGGCGCGCACGGCCGGCCGCGACACGGGGCAGATGGGCCTGGGGTTCCGCATCTCGGTGGAGATGCTGGCCACGCTGGCAGTCGGCACGGGCATGGGCTTCGTGCTGGATCGCTGGCTCGGCACCTCGCCGTGGTTGACGCTCGTGTTCCTCATGCTCGGCGCCGCCGCCGGTATGAGAAACGCGATCCGGGTCGCAACGCGCATCAGCGCCGAGCGGTCCAAGAACGAGACGAAATAACCGGACGGAGTTCCAAACGTGTCGAGCCCTCTCGATCAATTCCAGATCAAGCCGATCGTTCCCATCGAAATCGCGGGTTTGAACCTCGCCTTCACGAACTCCGCCTTGTGGATGACCGTGGCCGCCGCGGGCGCCACGTTCTTCCTGGTCTCGGCCGCTTCGGGCGCCAAGATCGTGCCGGGCCGCCTGCAATCGGCCGCGGAAATGCTCTACGAATTCATCGCCGGCATGGTCCGCGAGAATGTGGGCGACGAGGGCAAGAAGTACTTCCCGTTCTTCTTCACCCTGTTCATGTTCGTGCTGTTCGGCAATCTCGTCGGCCTGATCCCCGGCGCCTTCACCTTCACCAGCCACATCGTCGTGACCTTCACGATGGCGCTGATCATCTTCCTGACGATCACGCTGATCGGCTTCGCGCGCCACGGCACGCATTTCCTGTCGCTGTTCTTCCCGTCGGGCGCGCCCTTGGCGACCGCGCCGATCCTGATCCCGATCGAAGTCATCTCCTACATGTCGCGCCCGATCTCGCTGTCGGTACGACTGTTCGCGAACATGACCGTCGGCCACATCATCCTGAAGATCTTCGCCGGCTTCGTCATTTCGCTGGGCGCGTTCTTCGTGATCCCGGGCGTGGTGCCGTTCTCGGTGCTCGTCGGCATCATGGCGCTGGAATTCTTCGTGGCCGCGCTCCAGGCCTACATCTTCACGATCCTGGCGTGCATCTACCTGCACGACGCGATCCACCTGCACTGACCTTCGCCCCGCCGGCCCGAAAAATGTGGACCGCCGGCGGGAACGAATGGCCGGTAAACCAACCAAGAGAGAAGGATACGTTTCATGGAAGCAGCAGCAGCTAAGCTCATCGGCATGGGCCTCGCCGCCATCGGCATGATCGGCGCGGGTATCGGCGTGGGTTCGGTGTGGGCGAGCCTCATCGCCGCCGTGGCCCGCAACCCGGCCGCCAAGGACAACGTTCAGGTCTTCGCGTACATCGGCTTCGCCGTCACCGAGTTCATCGCGCTGCTCGCCTTCGTCATCGCGATTCTGATCTTCGTGTCCTAAGCCTCTTCCGGCCCTTCCTTCGGGAAGGGCCGGCCCCTTTCCTCCCGCATACGGGAACCGGCCATGCCGCAATTCGACCCGACCTGGTTCGCGAGCCAAATCTTCTGGCTCCTGGTCATTTTCGCGATCTTCTACTACGTCGTCGCCGGCGCCGTGACGCCCAAGCTGGGTGCGGCCATCGAGGCGCGCGAGAAGCAGATCGAAGGCGATCTCGCCAAGGCGGGCTCGCTGAAGGAAGAAACCGACAAGATGGTCGCGGCCTACGAGAAGGCGCTGGCCGATAGCCGCGCCAAGGCGCAGGCCGTGCGCGGCGAAACCGAAGCCGCGGCCGCCAAGCACGCCGCCGAATTGTCGGCGCGTCAGGGTGCGGAACTCGCCGACAAGATCAAGTCGGCCGAGAGCCGCATCGCCGATGCGCGCAAGGCCGCGTTGGCCAATGTCGAAGCCCTCGCGGGCGAAATCGCCGCCGATGCCGCGCGCAAGCTCGCCGGCCTCAATGTCGGCGAAGCCGACGCCAAGGCCGCGGCCGCCGCCGCGGCACGCGGCTGAAGGAGAACCGGGTAATGGCGATCCTGCATAACGAATATCTCTGGATCACGCTGGCGATCGCGGCGCTGTTCTACTTCGCCTGGACGCCGGCCAAGACGGCGCTCCTCGCCGGTCTGGACACGCGCGCCGAGCGTATCCGCAAGGATCTCGACGAAGCCGCCAAACTGCGCGCCGAAGCCGAAAAGCTGCTGGGCGAATACGTCGCCAAGCACAAGGAAGCGATGGCCCAGGCCGACGCGATCGTCGCCAACGCCAAGGAAGAGGCGGCACGCCTCGCCGCCAAGGCCGAAGCCGATCTGCAAGCCTCGCTGAAGCGCCGCGAAGAAGCGGCGATGCAGCGTATCGCCCAGGCCGAGAGCCAGGCGACCGCCGAAGTGCGCTCCGCCGCCGTGGATCTCGCCATGGCCGCCACGGGCAAGCTGCTGGCCCAGGGCCTCGATCGCGGCCGCCAGGATGCGCTGATCGACGGCGCGATCAAGGCCATCCCGAACCGCTTGAACTGACGCGATAGCGTCACCCCGGCCGAGCCTTCGGCGAGAGCCGGGGTCTCGAACGAACAAACCCCGCCGGCGCGATCCGGCGGGGTTTTTCGTTTCAAGAAAGTGCAGCGCGAATATCCGTCTTGGCGAAATCAGCGCCGACGAACAGCAGCGGCGCTAAGCTCACATGCGCCAGCGCATAGGCGAAGCAATCGGCGAGATTCAGCCCCGCCGCATGGCGCCCCTTGCCGAAGCGTTTGAAGGCATTCCACGCCGCCTCGGCTTGCGCGGCGTCCGTCGGTACGAGTTCGATCGCCGATCGCGCGAGCAGTCCCGCCAGGTCGGT
Organism: Tagaea sp.; assembly: GCA_041917215.1. Taxonomy (GTDB): domain Bacteria; phylum Pseudomonadota; class Alphaproteobacteria; order CACIAM-22H2; family CACIAM-22H2; genus Tagaea. The sequence continues at coordinate 891,692 of JAYRYC010000001.1, read as the reverse complement.
GCCGAGCCCACGCCCCTCCGCGACCATGCGCGCTTCGACAAGGTTGATCGGACTCATCCTCAACTCGCCGCGCCGAGATAGCCAGTCATCGAGCGCCTCATGCCCTTCTTCGCGCTGGAGATATGCCAGCAAGGCCGAGGAATCGACGACGATCACTTCGGCAGGCCGTGCTCGTCGTACATGTCGCCGTGATCGTCGCCGGGCCAAGCTTCGCCGCGCGCGGCGTACTCCGCCTTCATCTTTGAGACTTTCTCCCAGGTCGGCGCCATCATCGCGCGGAACTCCGCGATGCGCCGCGCACGCGCCTCCGGGCTCGGATCGAACGCCGCCAACGCCGGTGCACGGACCTTCCGGTCGATGAATTCGGTATACCCGACACCGGCCGCGCGTGCGCCTTCATGAATCGCGCGTAACGTTTCCGGCCGCTTGATATTCAAGCTCTTCGGGGGCTCGCCGCCCCGTCGTGTCTTTAAAGGTCTGCCCATCGCCGTCTCCGGCTAGTTTCTACCCTGATGGGTAGAAACTAGCACGGGACCGGCTTGGCGTCACTCCGCCGCCTGGGCGGTGGGGGCAGGCGGCTGGGCGGGTTTCCAGCGCAGGATCGGGCTGCGCGCGGCGCGCGTTTCGTCCAAGCGCCGGCGCGGGGTGAGCCGGGGTGCGGCGTGGAAGAAATCGGCCTGGTCGCCCTTCTTCGCCAGCGTGGCGAGGTGGCGCAGGCTGTCGATGAACGCGTCGAGCGATTCCTTGTTCTCGCTTTCCGTCGGCTCGATCAGCATGGCGCCGTGAACGACGAGCGGGAAATACATCGTCATCGGATGATACCCCTCGTCGATCAGCGCCTTGGCGAAGTCGAGCGTCGACACGCCCGTATCCTTCAGGAACGCGTCGTCGAACAGCGCCTCGTGCATGCACGGGCCGCCGGCGAAGGCCGGGCTCATCACATCCTTCAAGCGCGCGAGGATGTAATTGGCGTTCAGCACCGCGTCGGTCGAGGCTTGGCGAATGCCGTCCGAGCCGTGGCTGAGCATGTAGGCCAACGCGCGCACGAACATGCCCATCTGGCCGTGGAAACCCTTCAAGCGGCCGAAGGGCGACGTGCCCGCCCGTTGGGTTTCGACGAGTTCGAAACCCTTCGCGCCATGCACGACATAGGGTAGCGGCGCGTAAGGTGCGAGCGCCGCCGACAGCACGACGGGGCCCGAGCCGGGGCCGCCGCCGCCATGCGGCGTCGAGAACGTCTTGTGCAGATTGATATGCATCGCGTCGACGCCGAGATCGGCCGGGCGCACGCGGCCCGCGATCGCGTTGTAATTGGCGCCGTCGCAATAGAAGTAACCGCCCGCCGCATGGACAAGATCGGCGATCTTCTTGATGTCGCCTTCGAACAATCCGCAGGTATTCGGATTGGTCAGCATGATCGCGGCGACATCGGGTCCCAGATTCTTTTCGAACGCGACGAGATCGACGCGGCCGCGTTCGTTCGCCGGGATCGGATCGACCGTGAAGCCGAGCAACGCGGCGGTCGCGGGGTTCGTGCCGTGCGCGGATTCAGGCACGAGCACGCGGCGGCGCGTGGCCCCCTCGCCCTTCGCCTGGATCGCCGCCCAGATCGCCACCATGCCGCAGAGTTCGCCATGGGCGCCGGCCGCCGGGCTCATCGCCACCGCCGGCATGCCGGTCAGCGTCTTGAGCCAATGGGCCAGCGTGTCGATGAGTTCAAGGGCACCCTGCACGGTTTTTTCCGGCTGCAACGGGTGCAGATCGGCGAAGCCCGGCAGACGCGCCATCTTCTCGTTGAGGCGCGGGTTGTGCTTCATCGTGCACGAGCCGAGCGAGAACAGGCCGGAATCGATGCCGTAGTTCTTTTGCGACAGGCGCGTGAAATGGCGCACGACCTGCGGCTCGGAAAGATCGGGCAAACCGATCCTGCCCTTGCGCGCAAAAGCGCCAAGCTTGTTCGCGGCCCCTTTGGGCGCATCCGGCACGTCGACGCCGATGCGGCCGGGCACGCCTTGCTCGAAGATCAGTTTTTCTTCGAGCTGAAGCCCGCGATGGCCCGACGCGGTGACGAAATTCGGGAGTTCCTGGGCGGGCGCGTCTTGCGCGCTACGGCCTTGCGACTTGTCCATCACAGCACCTCCGCGAGCTTCGCCGCGAACAGATCCATATCTTCCACCGTGTTCGTCTCCGTGACCGCGACGATCAATGTCTTGGCCATCGACGAATCGCCCGGCCACAGCCGCGAACCCGGTACGCCGCCGAGCACGCCCTTATCGGCAAGTGCTTCGACGACTTCGCCTGCATCGCGCGGCAATTCGATCGCGAATTCGTTGAAATAGGCGTCGGTGAGCAGCTTCACGCCCTTCACCTTGGCGAGTTTGGCTTCGAGCGTCGTCGCCAGCGCGTGGTTGAGGCCCGCAAGGCGCCGCAAACCCGTCTCGCCCAGCAGCGACAAATGCACCGTGAAGGCGAGCGCGCAGAGCCCCGAATTGGTGCAGATACTCGACGTCGCCTTTTCGCGGCGGATATGCTGCTCGCGCGTCGACAGCGTCAGCACCCAACCACGCTTCCCGTCCGCATCGACCGTTTCGCCGCACAAGCGGCCCGGCATCTGGCGGACATATTTTTCCTTCGCCGCGAACAGGCCGACATAAGGCCCGCCGAAATTCAGCGCGTTGCCGATCGATTGGCCTTCGGCCACGACGATATCGGCCCCCATGTCGCCCGGCGGCGTGACGGCGCCCATCGACACGATCTCCGGGATCGCGACGATCAGCAGCGCCCCCGCCTTTTGGCAGGCGGCGGCAAGCGCGGTCAGATCCTGCAAGCGGCCGAACACGTTCGGGTATTGCACCACGACACTGGCCGTTTTGGCGTCGAGCTTGGCTTCGATACCCGCAAGCCCATCCAAATTCGGGGCCAGCGACACGACCTCGAAACCCGAGAACTTGCCGTGCGTCTCAATCGTTTCGCGATAATGCGGATGCACGGCGCCCGACAGGATCGTCTTGCCGCGCCGCGTGACGCGATTGGCCATCTGCACGGCTTCGACGGCGGCGGTCGCCGCGTCGTACATCGACGCGTTGGCGACATCCATGCCGGTCAGCATGGCGACTTGCGTCTGGAACTCGAACAGATATTGCAGCGTGCCTTGCGCGATTTCCGGCTGATAGGGCGTGTAGCTCGTCAGGAATTCGCCGCGCTGGATGATCGCATCGACCGAGGCGGGCACATGATGGCGATAGGCGCCGGCACCCAAGAAGCTCGCTTGCGAACCGGCGGGGCGGTTCTTCGCCGCCATGCCGGACAGGATGCGCTCGACTTCCAGCTCGCTTTTGGTCGCGGACAGACCCGCGACCGGGCCGGCCAAACGCGCCGCGGCGGGCACGTCGACGAACAGATCGTCGGCCGATTTGACGCCGATCGCCGCCAGCATCGCGGCGCGATCGGAATCGGTATGCGGCAGATAACGCATCAGCCCAGGCCCTTCACGTAATCGGCATACGCCGCTTCGTCCATCAGCTCGGCAAATTGCGCGGTGTCGCCGGTCTTCAGCTTGAAGAACCAGCCCGCCCCGGTCGGCGCGCTGTTGACCAGACCCGGCTCCGCGGTCAGCGCGTCGTTGATCGCGACGACCGTGCCGCCGACGGGCGAATAAACGTCCGACGCCGCCTTGACCGATTCGACGACGGCCGCTTGGCCGCCCTTGGCGATCTGCTTGCCGATCTCCGGCAGATCGACGAACACGACGTCGCCGAGCTGGCTTTGCGCGTAATCGGAAATGCCGATCTCGTAGACGTCGCCGTCGGCGACGCGGATCCATTCGTGGTCTTTGGTGAAACGCAATTCGGCCATTTGGAGTCTCCTAACCTCGGAAATAACGATGCGGGGCGAAGGGCATTCCCGCGATTTTGGCGGGAAGCGTTTTGCCCCGGACGACGAGCCCGACCGGCGTGCCGGCCTGGGCGAAAGAGCTGGGCACATAGCCCATGGCGATCGGGCCGTTCACCGTGGGGCCGAAACCGCCCGAGGTGACGATGCCGATCTTGTTGCCGGACGAATCGACGATCTCCGTGCCTTCGCGCGCGGGGGCGCGGCCTTCGGGAAGGATGCCCACGCGCTTGCGCGATGGGCCCTCGGCGAGTTCCTTCTGCACGCGCGCCGCACCAGGGAAGCCGCCTTCGGCGCGCCGGCGCTTGGAAATCGACCACACCAGATCGGCTTCGATCGGCGAGGTCGTCGTGTCGATATCGTGGCCGTAGAGGCAAAGCCCGGCTTCGAGGCGCAGCGAATCGCGTGCACCCAAGCCGATCGGCTTCACTTCCGGCTGATCGAGCAGCAGCTTTGCCAAGCCTTCGGCCTGGGCCGCAGGAACCGAAATCTCGTAGCCGTCTTCGCCGGTGTAGCCCGAGCGCGTGAACCAGCAATCGAACGCACCGATTTTTCCGGCGCGCAGGGTCATGAATTTCTGGCCCACACTATCGGGCGCCAAGCGCGCCATCACTTCGGCCGCCTTCGGACCTTGCAACGCGAGCAACGCGCGATCGTCGAGGCGCACGAGCTTCGCGCGCGATCCGATCTTGGCTTCGATACGCGCGAAATCGGCGTCTTTGCACGCCGCGTTGACGACGAGATAAAGCCCATCGCTCCGCTTCGTCGCCATCAGATCGTCGAGGATGCCGCCATTGTCGTCGGTGAGCTGCGTATAGCGCGTCGCCCCTTCCTTCAGCACTTGAAGGTCGCCGGGCACGAGCGTTTCGAGGGCGACGGCCGCGTCGTCGCCCAACAGCAAGGCCTGTCCCATATGCGACACGTCGAACAGCCCGGCGGCGGCGCGGGTGTGCAAATGCTCGTTCAAAATGCCGGCGGGATATTGCACGGGCATCGCATAGCCCGCGAACGGCACCATTTTGGCGCCCAGCGACCGATGCAACGCATCGAGCGGCGTGAATTTCAGGTTTTCGTCGTCGGACAAAACGGAACTCCGGAGTCGGGCGCGCAAAAGCCGGATTATTCATCCGGCCGTGGGCGCCCCCTCTGTCCTGGGACCTGAAAGAATCGCCGCCCTGCCGGGCGACTTACCTCTTCGGTGGGCTTATGGGCCGAAGCCCATACGCCGCTTTCCAGAGTTCGCAACGCGTACCTAGTCGCGGTCCTTTTGCCTGAGAGTTTCCGGGGCGGTTGCTCCTTCGGCGCCGCGCCGTCCGAAAACGACGCGGTCTCTCCCGCGACAGGCATCCCCCAAGATAAAGGGAGTCCCTGGCGGGTCAAGCCGCTCGTGGAATTTGTGGATCGTTTAGCGGGCGCGCTGGCGCCGGTTCCATTCCAGCTGATCTTCGGTCAGCTGGAAACCGATCATCACCCGATAGGACGGACCGTCGAAATTGGATTTGAGCGCGATGCGCGGCTCCAATTCCTCGACCCGGCCCACACGGGTCCGGTTGTCCGGAAACTCGAACGCGGCCTGGAAGAAATCCTTGGCGACGATGTTCTGCTCGCCGTCCAAAATCGCGACGAAATACGACAGATTGGCCTTGCGCGCGCGATCGGCGGGCCCGCGCTCGGCCGCGATGGCGACCTGCAAATCCAGCACGACGCCCGGCTTGGCGTTTCGGCCGGTCGCGTATTCGCACGCGATCTTGAAATCGACGATTTGGGCTTGCGCCACTACATCGGTCAGGTCGCGGCCCGGCCCTTCGCGGAACTGGACCAGCGTGTTGGCGTCGGGCACCAGCCCGCCGCGCGGGCAAGTCGCCTGGGTGGCGAGATCGGGCGACGAACAAGCCGAAAGAACTGCGGCGGCGAGGCCCGCCGCGACGAAAGCTTTACGCAACAAGTGTCAGAGCCCCTTATGCCCGCCGTCGCACAAAGGCTGGTTCTTGGTCGCCTTGCAACCGCAGAAGAACAGCTTTTTAGCTTGGCCGGCTTCGTATTTCATCGGCTGGATGCCCGTCCCGGCATGCGAACCGTCGCAGAAGGGTTGCTTCTTCGACAGGCCGCAGGCGCACCACCAATAGGTTTTTCCCGCTTCGACATCCACGGGATAAGGCGCTTTCTGGGCGACGACGGGTTCGGCCATTTTTCGAGCCTCCGGAACGGGCTGGAATCGCGCTGCGACTCCGGTATATCACGGGGCGACAATAGGATTTCCCCTATGCCCGCACAAGCTCCGCTAACGATCCTGCTCGCCGGCCCGCGCGGATTCTGCGCCGGGGTGGACCGTGCGATTTTGATCGTCGAGCGGGCGTTGGAACGCTACGGCGCGCCGGTCTATGTGCGCCACGAAATCGTCCATAACCGCCACGTGGTCGAAGCGCTGGAACGCAAAGGCGCTGTTTTCGTCGCCGAATTGGACCAAGTACCGGACGACCGGCCGGTCGTGTTCTCCGCCCATGGCGTGCCCAAATCGGTGCCGGCCGAGGCGCAACGCCGCGAGATGATCTATCTCGACGCGACCTGCCCGCTGGTCAGCAAGGTCCATAGCGAGGCCGAGCATCATCGCAAGGCCGGGCGGCATATCGCGCTGATCGGCCATGCCGGCCATCCCGAAGTGGTCGGCACGATGGGCCAATTGCCGCCGGGCGCGATCACGCTGGTCGAGGACGAAGAACAGGCACGGACCGTGCGACTTCCCGCCGGGCCGCTCGCTTACGCGACGCAAACCACGCTGTCGGTCGACGACACCGCCGGCATCGTCGCCGAATTGATGCGCCGCTTCCCCGACATGCTGCCGCCGCGCAAAGACGATATCTGCTACGCGACGACCAACCGCCAAGCGGCGGTGAAGGCGATCGCCGCGCGCAGCGACGCGGTACTGGTCATCGGCTCGACCAAATCGTCGAACTCGCTGCGCCTTGTGGAAGTCGCCAAGCGCGCGGGCTGCGCCAACGCGCAACTGGTCGCGAGTGCCGCCGATATCGATTGGGCGAAACTCGGGCCCATCCGTACGCTCGGGCTTTCGGCCGGCGCCTCGGCACCCGAGATCCTGGTGCAGGAAACGATCGACGACGCGCGCAAGCGTTTCGCCGTGACCATCGAAGACGTCGTCACCGCGACCGAAGATGTGAAATTCAACCTGCCCCGCGCGCTGGAATCCGCCTGATGGCCGTCTATACCGATGTCGACGACGAAGCCCTCGCGCGGTTCCTGACCGATTACGGCATCGGCTCGCTGGTCGCCTATCGCGGCATCGCGGAAGGCGTGGAGAATTCAAACTTCGTGCTCGAAACGGGCATGGGGCAATTCATCCTCACGCTCTACGAGAAGCGCGTGAAGCGCGAAGACCTGCCCTTCTTCCTCGGCCTGATGGAACATCTCGCCGCCAAGGGCATCGCCTGCCCCACGCCGATCCATCGCAACGATGGCGCCTTGCTGGGCGAGTTGTGCGGAAGGCCGGCGGCGATCGTCTCGTTCTTGAAAGGCGTGTGGCCGCGCAAGATCGAGATCGGGCATTGCGCGCCGGTCGGCGAAGCATTGGCGAGCCTTCATGTCGCGGGCGCGGATTTTTCGATCCGCCGCGAGAACGCGCTGGGCCCGGCCGGCTGGCGCCCGCTTTACGATTCGTGCCAGGGCCGCGCGGACGAAGTGGAAAAGGGTCTCGCCGCGCTGATCGAAAGCGAGCTCGATTTCCTCGACGCGAACTGGCCGCGCGATTTGCCGCAAGGTGTCATCCACGCCGATTTCTTCCCCGACAACGTCTTTTTCCTCGACGGCAAATTTTCGGGGATGATCGACTTCTATTTCGCGTGCAACGACATCCTCGCCTACGACCTCGCCATCTGCCTCAATTGCTGGTGCTTCGAAGGCGACGGTTCGTTCAATGCCACCAAGGCGCGCCGCCTCGTTGCGGGCTACACGGCCAAGCGTGCGTTGTCGGCGGCCGAAACCGCCGCGCTGCCGGTGATGGCGCGCGGTTCCGCGCTGCGCTTTCTGCTCACGCGACTTTACGATTGGCTCAACCATCCGCCGGGCGCCTTCGTGCGGCCCAAAAATCCCCTCGAATACGCCAAGAAGCTGCGCTTCCATCGCGCCGTTCCCTCGCCCTCCGCCTACGGACTTTGAAGGAGACGAACATGCGCGCCGCTTTGATCGCCCTGTTGTTGATCGCCACGCCCGCTTTGGCGGCCGAGCCCACCGTGCTGACGCTGGGCGAAAGTGCCGAACGCGCCGTCCCGCAGGACAAGCTGTTCGTATCCTTGCGCGCCGAGGCGACGGCGCCGAATGCCGCGGCCGTGCAAGCCGAGATCAACAAGCGCATGGATGCAGCACTCGCGCGCGCCAAGTCGGTCCAGGGCGTGGAGGTCGAGACCGGCGGCTATTGGACCAGCGAAGAACGCCCGCAAGGCCAGCCGCGCCGCTGGCGCGGGGCGGCGACGCTGGAGATCTCCGGCACCGATTTCGCGTCGGTCACAGCGCTAGCGGGCGGCTTGCAGGAAGCGGGGCTTGCCATGTCGGGCATGCGTTTCGATCTGCGCCGTGAAACCGCGCGCGCGGCGGAGGATGTGCTGACGCGCGAAGCGCTCGCCCGCGTGCAAGCGCGTGCGGCCAGTGCGGCCGACGCCCTCAATATGAAGATCGCGGGCTATCGCGCGATCCGCGTCGGCGCGGTCAACGAACAGCCGCCGATGCGCCCCGTGATGATGCGCGCCGCCCCCGCGATGGCGATGGCCGATTCAGCCCCCGCCCCGAGTGCGGAACCTGGCCGCGCCACGGTGCGCGTCTCGGTCGAGGCCGATGTTTTGCTGGAAGCGAAGTGAGCGAAGAGGAAACAAACCTCGTCGAGATTTTCACCGACGGCGCGTGCTCGGGCAATCCCGGCCCCGGCGGCTGGGGGGCGATCTTGCGTTTTCGTGGGCAGGAGAAGGAACTCTCCGGCGGCGAAACGCCGACGACCAATAACCGTATGGAATTGATGGCGGCGATCGAGGGCCTAAAGGCGCTCAAACGCCCCGCGCAAGTACGGGTGTGGACCGACAGCGTCTATGTGCGCGACGGCATCACCAAATGGGTCCATGGCTGGAAACGGTCGGGCTGGAAAACCGCCGACAAGAAGCCGGTGAAAAACGTCGATTTGTGGCAGGCGCTGCTGGAAGCGGCCAAGCCCCACGACGTGGAATGGCGCTGGATCAAGGGCCATGCCGGCCATCCGGAAAACGAACGCGCCGACGCGCTGGCGCGCGGCGGAATCGCGACGCTCAAGGCAAACAAAAACCCCGGCGCCTGAGGCGCCGGGGTTTCGATCGCGAAGCGAATTTCGCTTAGTTGACTTGCGTCAGCATCGTCTCGGCGTTCGAGACTTCGAAAGCGCCCGGCTTTTCCAGGTTGAACGCCTTCACGTCGCCGTCGACGACATAGGCCGAGAAGCGCTTCATGCGCAGGCCCATGCCGTAGCCCGTGCCGTCCATCTCGATGCCCAGGGCCTTGGCGAATTCCGCATTGCCGTCGGCGACCATCAGAACCTTGTCGGCCACGTTCTGGCTCTTGCCCCAGGCGTCCATGACGAACGAGTCGTTCACCGAGATGCAGACGATCGTATCGACGCCCTTCTCCTTGAACTTGTCGAAATTGGCGAGATAGCCGGGCAGATGCTTGGCCGAGCAGGTCGGCGTGAACGCGCCGGGCAGGCCGAAGATCGCGACCTTCTTGCCCTTGAAGATCTCGTCGGTCGTGATTTCCTTCACGCCGTCCTTCGTCATATGACGCAGTTTCACGGACGGGATCTTGTCGCCTGCCTTGATGGTCATCGAGCCGTCTCCGGTCGTTTTGGGTTGGGTGCGAAGGATGTAAATCCAAGCCGGGCGGAAAGCAACCCGGCCGCGTGTGGGGGATTATTTCGCTTTGGCGAAAGCCGCCAAAACCGCGTCTTCGCTCAACAATTCGGGCAAGGGCGCGCCGCCGGGCGCGGCCGGGCCATAGACCGCGTTGAAGGGAATACCGTAGCGCCCGAATTCCGCGAGATACGCGGCGATGCGAGGGTTCGGCTGCGTCCAATCGGCGCGCATCGGAATCGCCGTGCCGTCCGACAGCGCCTTGGCGACCGCCCCGCGATCGATGACGAGACGCTTGTTCACCTGACACGTCACGCACCAATCGGCGGTCACGTCGACGAACACGATCTTGCTGTCGCGTACCGCCGCGTCGATCGCCGCGCGGTCGAATTCGCGCCAGGGAATCGTTTCGTCGGCGGCGATCGCGGGGGGCGCTTCGGCGAAGCGCAACGGCAAAGCGATCGCGAAGACAGCACCCGCCGCCAACAGCAACGGCCGCGCCTGGCTGCGTTCGAGCCCGCGCACCAGCCACAAGCCCAACACCACGGCGCCGAGCACGAAACCCAGCGCGGCGGCGGCCGTATCGCCGGCCTGGCTCGCCAGCACCCAAACGAGCCACAACGATGTGCCCGCCAGCGCCACGCCCAAAACGGCGCGCAGCTTGAGAATCCACGGACCCGGGCGCGGCAGGATACGCGCGGCGGAAGGGAATGCGGCGACGGCGAGATAAGGCAGCGCCAAGCCGATTCCCAATGCCGCGAAGATCGACGCGATTTCCAGGGGCCCGCGCGCCAATGCGAAACCGACGGCGGTGCCGACGAACGGCGCCGAGCACGGCGTGGCCAACAATGTCGCGAACACGCCGGTCGCGAAGGACCCGGCGGCCGAGCCCGCATCGGCGCGATCGGCCAGCGCACGCGGCAACGGGATTTCGAACAAGCCCCAGAGATTCGCGGCGAATAGCGTGACGATCAGCGCCATGCCCGCCAGGAACCACGGCATCTGGAATTGCAGGCCCCAGCCGATCGTCTCGCCGCCCAGCTTCAGCGCGATCAACGCGCCGGCCAGAATCAAGAACGACACGACGATGCCGGCGGACGTGGCCAGGAACGCGACGCGCAACCGGCGCGACGAAGCACCGCCCAATGCCGCCACGCCCGCGAGCTTCATCGCGAGGACCGGCAGCACGCAGGGCATCAGATTCAGAATCAAACCGCCGAGCAACGCGACCGCCAGGATCGCAGCGAAGGAGCCGGTGAAAACGGGTGCCGGTGGTGCGGTGCCCAGCGTCAGCGTGCGCTCGATCGCGCGTTGGCCATCGACGAGCGTCAGCGTCGCGGCCGTGCCGTCGAGCTTCGCCGCCGATTTGTCACCCGTCGCGGCGAAGGTGAGTGTGGCGTAACGCCCGCCATCGACGAAGGCGATTTCGGGTTTGGCGAAGCGCCAGCCGTCTTGCGCTTCGACGAACAAATCCGGCGCTTCGAAACGCGGATTGGCGCTGGCGCGCACGACGAGTGCTGCTTGCGGCCCGCTGCGGAACGCCGCACTTTCGATGGCGATGCCGTTGACGCCGCGCCCGTCCTTGTCGATCTGCGGGATCGCGGATTCGTAGCGCGCGATCTCGTGCGTATGCGCGGTCGGCGCCTGCGCGCCCGCCGGAAGATCCAGCGCCAAATCGGCGCGATAGGGAATGCAGAGATTTTCGCAAACCAATACGTCGACGGCGGCGCGCACCCGCGTTTCACCGGGGCCTTCGCTGCGCGCGGCGATCGGCAAGATCACCGTGCCGCCATAGCCGAACGTCTCCAGATCGAACAAGTTGAAGCGATGCGGAGCGGGAAAGCGCAACTTCGCGTCGGTGAAATTCGCCGATCCCGTCCAATCGATCGTCGGCGGCAGGCCCGCATCGCCCGGCGAACGCCAATAGGTTTTCCAGCCCGGCGCCATGCGCATTTCAAGGCCGAGGCGCAACGCCCCGCCCTCGCCCGACGCCGCACTGCCGGAAACGAGGCGCAGCGAAATTTCCTTATGCCGCACCCAGTCGCTTTCCTGCGCGGATGCGATGCCGCTATTTCCCACAACCAGCGCGGCAAACCCCAACGCCACGGCGAAACGTCGCGCGTAACGGAATGCCGAGCCCACCTGTAAACGCAGCGTTTTCATGCTAGTCTAATATGGTCATGGGAAAGAGCCGCGTCGAGATCCCCACGTTCTTCGCCGGGCATTTGCTTGTCGCCATGCCGGGCATGCCCGATCCGCGTTTCGCGCGAACGGTCATCTATATGTGCGCCCACACCAAAGACGGCGCGATGGGCTTGGTCATCAACAAGCCGTTCACGCAGCTGACCTTCCCCGATCTTCTGGACCAGCTCGACATCAAGGCGGCGTCCGGCGCCAAGGCGATCCGCATGCGCACCGGCGGCCCGGTCGAATCCGGGCGCGGTTTCGTGCTGCATTCCGACGACTACATGCAGGACGGCACGATGCGCGTGCAGGACGGCATCGCGCTGACCGCGACGGTCGATATTTTGAAGGCGATGGCGCAAGGCGAAGGCCCGCGCCGCTCGCTGCTCGCCTTGGGCTACGCCAATTGGGGCCCGGGCCAGTTGGAGGGCGAATTGACCGGCAACGGATGGCTGACCGTGCCGGTCGACGACGACATCGTGTTCGACGCCGATCTCGACACGAAATGGCATCGCGCGCTGATGAAAGCCGGCGCCCATCCCAGTTTCCTGTCGGGCGAAGCGGGCCACGCTTAGGCGGCCAATCGTTCCGCGATTTTCGCGAGCGATTCGAGCTTACCGAGCGGCCCCATCGCGGCGAGTGTGGGCTTGCCGGTCAGGATGCGCCGCGCGACGCGCACCAGATCGTCGGCCGCCACGGCCTCGACCTTGCGCGATACTTCCTCCGGCGTCACGTCGCGGCCATAGACCAGCAGGTTCGAGCCCAGCGCATCCATGCGCGCATTGGTGCTTTCCAGCGACATCAGCAGCCCGGCTTTCATCTGCGCCTTGGCGCGGCGGATTTCGGCGTCGCCGGGCACGGCGAAGGCACCGCGCAGTTCCGATACCAGCGCGGGGATCAATTCCGCCATCTCCGCTTCGCCCGTGCCCGTATAGATATCGAACACGCCGCCATCCATGTAGGACGCGGCATGCGCCGAGACCGAATAGGCGAGGCCGCGCCGCTCGCGGATTTCCTGGAACAGGCGCGAGGACATGCCCCCGCCCAGAATCGTCGCCAGCACCTGCACGGGCCAGTAATCCGGATCGGCAAGGCCGACACCGGGGAAGCCGAGTACCAGATGCGCCTGTTCGAGATCGCCGTCGTCGCGGAACTCGCCGCCTGCGTAACGCGCGGGCTCCTCGACCAGCTTGGCGTCGCCCGTCCAATCGCCGAACAGCTTGGCGACTTCCGCGTCGAACTTGTCGGCGTTGAGACGGCCCGCCGCGACCACGATCGTGTTGCTGGGTGCATAAGCCGATTTGCGCCACGCGATCGCCGCGTCGCGCGCCATGGTGCGGATCGTGTTGGCATCGCCCAGCACCGGCCGGCCCAACGCTTGGCCGGGATAGGCGGTCTCGTGGAAGCGATCGAAGATCACGTCGTCGGGCGTGTCTTCGACTTGGCCGAGCTCCTGCAAAATCACGCCACGCTCGCGCTCGAACTCGGCCGGATCGTAGACCGAGCGCAGATAGACATCCGACAGAATGTCGAGTGCTAGGCCCGTGTCTTCCTTCAGGCACTTGACGTAATAGGCGGTCTGTTCGCGGCCCGTATGCGCGTTCATGAATGCGCCGACGGCCTCGATCTCCTCCGCGATCGCCTTCGCGTCGCGCGTGGCCGTGCCCTTGAACGCCATATGCTCCAGCATATGCGCGGCACCATTCAGCGCCGGGCTTTCATGGCGCGTACCGGCGCCCACGTAGACGCCGACGGACGCGGTTTCGACTTGCGCCATCGTGTCGGTGGCGACGCGAAGGCCGCTGGGCAGCGTGGTGATGCGGATGGTCATTGGGCCTTTGCGTGGCTGGCGACGTATTTCTTCAGCGTCGCGGCGTCGTTGGGGAGGATATCGACGCGTTCTTTGCGTTCGAACAAATCGGCGAGGAAGTCGGGAAGTGCGGGACGAATGCCCGTCGCCTTTTCGACCGCGTCGGGGAATTTCGCCGGATGCGCGGTCGAAGCGACGACGATCGGTGCATCCGATTTGGCGCGTTGCGCCACATGGATGGCGACGGCGGTGTGCGGATCGACGATCTCGCCCGTCGTCAGGCGCATCTTCGCGATGGTGTTGAGCGTTTCGGCTTCGGACGCCGCACCCGCGCCGAACCCGTCGGCGAGCGCGCCTTGCATGCCTTGCGGGAAGGCGAGTTTCCCCGATTGGCGGAACTCGGTCATCATCGCGGCCGTGGCGCGGCCATCGCGGCCCGCAAGCTCGAACACCAGGCGTTCGAAATTCGACGAGACCTGAATATCCATCGACGGCGTGATCGTCGGCGCCACGCTTTCCAGCGCCATCGTGCCGGTCAAAATCGTGCGCGCGACGATGTCGTTGCGGTTGGTCGCGACGACCAAGCGCTCGATCGGCAAGCCCATGCGGCGCGCGGCGTCGGCCGCCAGCACATTGCCGAAATTGCCGGTCGGCACGCAGAACGACACGGCGCGGTCGGGGGCGCCCAGCGCCAAAGCGGCGTGGACGTAATAGACGATCTGGCCCGCGATACGCGCCCAGTTGATCGAGTTGATCGCCGACAAGTTATAGCGATCGCGGAATTCGAGATCGCCGAACAGCGCCTTCACCAGATCCTGGCAATCGTCGAAATTGCCCTCGAGCGCGACGTTGTGGACGTTGGGCTCCAACACCGTCGTCATCTGGCGGCGCTGCACGGGCGAGGTGCGCCCGTTCGGGTGCAGCACGACGATGTCGATATGCTTCGAACCCGCGACCGCCGCGATCCCGGCGGGGCCCGTATCGCCCGAGGTGGCGCCAACGATGGTGATGCGCTGGCCCTTCTTCGCCAGCACATAGTCGAACAGCTTGCCGACGAGCTGCAGCGCGTAATCCTTGAAAGCGAGCGTGGGGCCGTGGAACAGCTCCAGCGTCCAGAGATTGGCGTCGAGCTGCTTCATCGGCGCCACGGCCTGATGGCTGAAATTCGCGTAAGCCTCGCGCGTCAGCCGCGCCAGATCCGCGTCGGGGATCGCCCCGCCGACATAAGGCTTCAGCACCGCGAAGGCGATTTCGTGATAGCGCTTGCCGCGCAGGGCGCGCCATTCGGCGGCCGAGAATTGCGGCCACGTCTCGGGCACGTACAACCCGCCGTCGCGCGCCAAGCCGGCGAGCAACACGTCGTCGAATGCGAGAGCGGCCGGTTCGCCGCGGGTCGAGAGATAACGCAAAGTCGAAATCCGCCGGACTTGGAAAGGAGCGCGAAATTAGACCCGCACGCACCCGCGCGCAAGGAAGCATAAACCCCTGATTTGGCGGGGTTTGCGGGGGGCGCGCGGGACGTGTAGGATATCGCCATGGAGCGCGATCAATCTTCCCCAATTATGATTGCCAAGCTTGCGACGCAGATCAATGAACTGATCGGGCGCGGCAGCGAAGGTAAACCTGTGAAATTGAAGCATGGGGGTAAGGTCGTCGCGGTTCTGGTGAGCCCGGAAGACGCCGAGATTCTTGCGCGCGAGAAGCGCGAAATGGCGGCGGATGTTCGCGCGGCGAAGCGGGCCTTGCGCGAAATCGAGCGCGATGGCAGCCATACGATTCCGTGGGAACAGGTCAAACGCGAACTCGCGGCGCGCAAACGCAAGCGGGCCCGGTGACCTTTCGGGTTATCCTCGAAAAGCGCGCGCACAAAGGCCTGCGCGAAGTTCCTTCGAATAGTTTGCGGCGAATACAAGAATCGATCGACGACCTATCCCGCGATCCGAGGCCACCCGGCTGCATAAAACTCAGCGGATACGATCTTTGGCGCATTCGCGTCGGCGACTATCGCGTGATCTACGAAATCCGCGACGACGTGCTGATCGTGCTGGTGATCGATATCGGCCACCGGCGCGAAATCTATCGCTAACCGTCCAAATAGCGCGTTTTGAGATGCGCCTTGAACACGGCGGCGTCGAGTTTCTTGCCCGTGGCGCGCGTCAACAGTTCGCCGGCCGACAGCGACGAGCCGAGCGAATGAACGTTCGCGCGCAGCCACGCCATCAGCGGCTTGAAATCGCCCTTGGAAATCGACGGCTCGATCGACGGATCGGCGGCCTTCGCGGCGGCGTAAAGCTGTGCGGCCGTCATGGCGCCGAGCGTATAGGTCGGGAAGTAGCCCCACGAGCCGCCGGGCCAGTGGATGTCCTGCAAGCAACCGTCGCGATCGTCGGGCGGCACGATGCCGACGAGTTCGCGCATCTGCTCGTTCCACGCTGCCGGCAGATCGGCCAGATCCATGCGGCCTTCGATCAGCGCGCGTTCCAGGCGATAGCGCAAGATCACGTGGGCGGGATACGTCACCTCGTCCGCATCCACGCGGATCAACCCGCGCGACACGCGGCGATAGACGCGCGCGAAATTCTCCGGCGTCCAGGCCGGGCCCGATTTACCGAAAGCCGCCGCCGCCTTGGGGGCGAGATAGCGCAAGAACGCGTCGGAGCGGCTCGCCTGCATTTCCACCAGCAGCGACTGGCTTTCATGCACGCTCATCCCGCGCGCGAAGCCGACCGGCTGGTTGCGCCAAGCTTGCGGCAGGCCCAGCTCGTACATCGCGTGCCCGGTTTCGTGCAGCACGCCCATCAGGCCTTTGGCGAAATCCTTCTCGTCCCAGCGCGTGGTGAGGCGCACATCGTCCGGCACGCCGCCGCAGAAGGGATGATGCGACGTGTCGAGACGCCCATGCTCGAAATCGAAACCCACGCTCGCCATCAGATCGTGGGCGAGCTGCTTTTGCGTCGCGGCCGGGAACGGGCCTTCGAGCGGCAAGGCTTTGGGTTGGGCCGCTTGGCGTTCCAACACCGCGCGCGTGAAAGCGGGCAGGAATTTCGCGAGATCGTCGAAGATCGCATCGATTTCGGCCGACGAACCGCCGGGCTCGTATTCGTCGAGCAGCGCGTCGTATTTCGTGCGGCCGAGCTTCTCGGCCTTGATCGTCGCGACTTCTTTCGTCAGGTCCAGCACGCGACGCAGATAGGGCAGCAATCCCTTGAAGTCGTTTTCCTTGCGCGCGCTGCGCCAGCGCATCTCGCATTCGGAAACGGCTTTGGATTTGGCTTCGACCAGATCGCCGGGCACGGCGGTCGCGTGCAGCCAGCCCCGGCGCATTTCGCGCAGATTGGCTTGCGCCCAAGGGTCGGCGGGCTTGGCTTGGTCGAACAATTCGGCCATCGCCGGGTCGGTCGCCTGTTCGTGCGCGATGACCTTTAGTGTGGCGACCTGATCGGCGCGGGCATTGGCCCCGCCATCGGGCATCATCGCGGCCGCGTCCCAGTCCAGCATCGCGATCGCGTCGTAGACGAGGTTCATGCGCTTGAAACGGGTTTCGAGCGCCTTGTACGCGGCTTCGGGGGTCATGGCTTGCGCCTTTGCGAAATCAAATAGACCGCCGCCAGCGCGATCGCCAACGCGAACCACGTGAACGCGTATTGCAGATGCGGGCGCGGCAACTGGGCGATCGTCTGTCCGCCCAGCGGCCAACCGCCGGGATTGCGCGGCTCCAATTCCTGCTCGACATAAACCGGCAGCGCCGAGGAAAGGCCCGCCGCTTTGGTCATCGCGGGCAGGTCGAACCAGAACCATTGGTTCTTGTCGGGCACGTTGTCGGGCATCAGCGGGCCTTTGCGCGGCTCGTCGCGCAACACGCCTTCGACCGTCACCGGCCCGGCGACTTGGCCTTGCGGCCGCGTCGACGCGTTTTGATGCTGTTTGTCGACCCAGCCGCGATTGACGATGACGGCGGGCTTCCCGTCGCGCAGCAGCGGCGTGAGGATATAGAAGCCTTCGTTGCCGCGTTGCGACCGGCCATAGACGTGGATTTCGTGCGCATGCGACCACACGCCGGTCGCCTGAACCCGGCGGAATCGATCTTGCGCGGGATCGGCGAGGACCGCGTCGATATCCGCGGGCGGCAACGCCAGGCGAGCGGCGCGCAGATCGTTTTCGGCCGCGCGCTCGACATGGCGCGACAACTGCCAGCCCGACAGGCAGAGCAGAAAGATCACGCCGGGAACGGAGATCAGCGTGGGGATCAGCTTGGGCGCGAAGCCCGGGACCAGGCGATCAAGCATCGAAATCGTCGCGGCGATGGCGGTATTGCATGGCGATCAATATGGCCTTCATGACCCGCAGCATCCAGATGCCGAGGCCGAAAATCGGCACGGGCCACAACAAAGCATGGACCCAGAAAGGCGGTTCGTAGCGCGCTTCGACGATCAATGCGGGTATCACGACCACGGCGCCGAGAACCAGCATGACCAGCACGGCGGGCCCGTCGCCCTCCTCGTGCGACTTCATGTCGAAGCCGCAGGACGAGCAAACGGGACGCACGGAAAGAGTCAGGGCGCCCTCGAAGAGGGCGCCCTGACCGCAACGCGGACAACGTTGGAGCAGTCCGGCCGTAATCGGCGCGGCGGGCATCAACCCGCCTTTCCGATCAGGACGACCACGGGCCCATGCCCGGCAAATTCACCGCCCCCTGGCCGCCGACATAGATGACGGCGAACAGGAACAGCCACACCACGTCGACGAAGTGCCAGTACCAGGCCGCGGCTTCGAAACCGAAATGGCGCTGCGGCGTGAACTGGCCCTTGATCGCGCGCACCAGGCACACGAGCAGGAAGATCGTGCCGACCAGCACGTGGAAACCGTGGAAGCCGGTCGCCATGAAGAAGACCGACGAGTACACGTTCTCCTTAAAGCCGAAGGCGGCGTGGCTGTACTCGTAGGCCTGGACGGCGGTGAACACCGCGCCCAGCGTCACGGTCAGCACCAGGCCCCAGATCAGGCCCTTGCGGTTGCCTTCGATCAGCGAATGATGCGCCCAGGTCACCGTGGCGCCCGAGGTCAGCAGGATCAGCGTGTTGAGGAAGGGCAGATCCCACGGGTTGAAGGTGAGGATTTCCTTGGGCGGCCACACGCCGCCGACGGTGTGCTCGGGATAGAACGAGAAGTGGAAATAGGCCCAGAAGAACGCGACGAAGAACATCACTTCCGAGGCGATGAACAGCACCATCGCGTAGCGCAGGCCCAGGCGCACGACCGGCGTGTGCAGACCCGCCGTCATGCTTTCCTTGATGACCTGGCGCCACCAGCCGAACATCGTGAACAGCACCATGGCGACGCCGATCAGCACCTTCCAGGGGCCGAGCGCCTTGAAGAACGGCTCCGCCCCCTTCCCGAACAGGTCGGGGTGCAGCATCGTCACGAAGCCGTAGGCCAGCACGAAAGCCGAGATCGCGCCGATGATCGGCCACGGGCTGGGCTCCGCCAGATGGTAGGGGGCTTTCGCGCCGGTGGAATGCGATTGGGCCATGTTCGGGTCCTCAGTTGCGCGCGTTGGTCGCGTCGGCGGTCTTGGCCGCCCGGTGGAAGGTATAGGAGAGCGTGATCGTCGTCACGTCGCGAAGATTGGGGTCCTTCTCGATCGCGGGATCGACATAGAAGGACACCGGCATGTCCATGCTCTCGCCCGGCGCCAGCGCCTGGTCGGTGAAGCAGAAACACGCGATCTTGTGGAAATAGGGGGCGGCCTTCAGCGGCGTGACGTTGAACGACGCCGTGCCCGTCGTTTCCGCCGCGCCGCGATTGGTCGCCTTGTAGAAGATCAGCTTGTCCTCGCCGGTCACGACTTTCACGGGCTGGGGGCCCGCGAAGCGCCAATCGAGCGGCTGCGGACCGCCCGCGACATTGGCGTCGAAACGCACGGTTACGGTGCGCGAGCCATGTTCGGCGGGCGCTTCGCCGCCGGCCATCGGCGTGCCGCCGAACCCGGTGACTTGGCAGAACAGGCGATAGAGCGGGACCGAGGCGAAGGACAGCGCCGTCATGCCCACGACGATGCCCACGGCCATCAAAGCCGTGCGCGCGTTCGAAGGGCGCTGGGGCTCGGGGCGTGTCGGTTCGCTCA
Organism: Tagaea sp.; assembly: GCA_041917215.1. Taxonomy (GTDB): domain Bacteria; phylum Pseudomonadota; class Alphaproteobacteria; order CACIAM-22H2; family CACIAM-22H2; genus Tagaea. Next base: position 871,807 of record JAYRYC010000001.1, on the reverse strand, counting down.
TCTCACTTCACCATCTTCACGATGGTGATGGCGTAGAACAGCGCGCAAAAACCGGCGACCGCCAACGCGATCGCGATGTTCTTGCCGCGCCGCGCCTTCCACATTTCGGGCGTCACTTTGCGCGGATCGATTTCGGGATGAACGGCCATGTTACGCGGCCCCCAGCGCCACGCGGTCGAGCAGCATCAGCCCGAACAGCAGGAAAAGATAGACGATCGAATAGCCGAACAGCCGCTTGGCGGCGGGCTCGGCGAAATCGGAATCGTCGGCGGCTTCATGCGCGCCGTCGCGCCACACGGCGACGGCGCCGGCGACGAACACGAAGCCGAGCAGCGCGGCCATCGCGGCATAGACCGGGCCGACGACGCCCAGGAAGAACGGCGCCACGCCCAGCATCGCCATCGGGATCGAGTAGATCACGATCTGGCGGCGCGTCTCGCGCTTGCCCGCGACGACGGGCAGCATCGGCACGCCGGCCTTGGCGTAGTCGCCCGCCCGGAACAGCGCCAGCGCCCAGAAATGCGGCGGCGTCCACATGAACACGATCAGGAACAGCACGATCGCGGCGAGGCCGACCTCGCCCGTCGCCGCCGCCCAGCCGATCGCGGGCGGAAAGGCGCCCGCGGCCCCGCCGATCACGATGTTCTGCGCCGTGCTGCGCTTCAGCCACATCGTGTAGATCGCGACGTAGAAGAAGATCGAGAAGGCGAGCAACGCGCCGGCGGCGATGTTCGCGACCAGCGTCATCGTCACGACCGAGGCGATCGACAACACGATGCCGAAGGCGAGCGCTTCGTCGGCGTCGACGCGGCCCGCCGGGATCGGACGATCCTTGGTGCGCGACATCAGCGCGTCGATGTCGCGGTCGTACCACATGTTGATGGCGCCGGCCGCCCCCGCCCCCACCGCGATGCACAGGATCGCGACGGCGGCTTCGAAGGGATGCAAGGCGGAGTTGGGCGCGAGCATCAAGCCGACGAGCCCGGTGAACACCACCAGGCTCATCACGCGCGGCTTCAGCAGGGCGACGAAATCCGCCGCCCCGCCGAAACGCTCCGACACCGCGCCGGTGTCGATCGCTTGCGCGATGGTGCCGTCGCCCGACATCGCCGTCCGGCCTTAGTGGCCCTTGGCCGCGGCGATCTTCGGCAGCTCTTCGAACGTGTGGTGCGGGGCCGGCGAAGGCACCGTCCACTCGAGCGTATCCGTCGGCAGACCCCACGGATTGGCCGCGGTGACCCGTTTGCCGCGATAGAGCACGTAGATCATCATGCACACGAACATCACCGACGAGGCGAAGGCGATATAGGCGCCGATCGACGAGACGAGGTTCCAGCCCGCGAACGCATCCGGATAGTCGGGGATGCGGCGCGGCATGCCGGCGAGCCCCAGGAAATGCTGCGGGAAGAACGTCAGGTTGACGCCGATGAACGTCGTCCAGAAATGCAGCTTGCCCCAGGATTCCGGGAACTCCGTGCCCGTCATCTTCGGCCACCAGTAGTAGATGCCGCAGAAGATGCCGAACAAAGCGCCCAGCGACAGCACGTAGTGGAAATGCGCCACCACGTAATAGGTGTTGTGAAGCGCGATGTCGGCGCCCGCGTTGGCGAGCACCACGCCCGTCACGCCGCCGACGGTGAACAGGAAGATGAAGCCCACGGCCCAGATCATCGGCACGCGGAACTCGATCGACCCGCCCCACATCGTGGCGATCCACGAGAAGATCTTCACGCCCGTGGGAACGGCGATGACCATCGTCGCGGCCGTGAAATAGGCGCGCGTGTCGACGTCGAGACCGACCGTATACATGTGGTGCGCCCACACGACGAAGCCGACGACGCCGATCGCCGTCATGGCATAGGCCATGCCGAGATAGCCGAAGATCGGCTTCTTCGAGAAGGTCGACACGACGTGGCTGATGATCCCGAAGGCGGGCAGGATCATGATGTAGACCTCGGGGTGACCGAAGAACCAGAACAGATGCAGGAACAGGATCGGGTCGCCGCCGCCCGCCGGTTCGAAGAAATGCGTGCCGAAATTGCGGTCGGTCAGCAGCATGGTGATGGCGCCCGCGAGCACCGGCAGCGACAGCACCAGCAGGAACGCCGTCAGCAGCATCGCCCACAGGAACAGCGGCATGCGATGGATCGTCATGCCGGGGGCGCGCATGTTGAAGATCGTGGTGATGAAGTTGATGGCGCCCAGGATCGAGGCGGCACCCGCGACGTGAAGCGACAGGATCGCCATGTCCATCGCCGGACCCGGATGATACTGCGCGTTCGACAGCGGCGGATAGATCGTCCAGCCCACGCCGGCACCCCCGCCCAGAACGGCCGAGCCGATCAGCAGCAGGAAGGCGGGCGGCATCAGCCAGAACGAGATGTTGTTCATGCGCGGGAACGCCATGTCCGGCGCGCCGCACATCATCGGGATGAACCAGTTGCCGAAGCCGCCGATCAGGGCGGGCATGACGACGAAGAACACCATGATCAGGCCGTGGGCCGTGATCACCATGTTCCACTGATGGCCGTCGGCCATCCACTGCATGCCCGGCTGCTGAAGCTCCAAGCGCATCCAGACCGAGAAGGCGCCGCCGATCAGACCCGCGATCACCGAGAACACCAGGTACATCGTGCCGATGTCCTTGTGGTTCGTCGAATAGACCCAGCGCCGCCAACCGGTCGGCGTGTGGTCGTGGTGATGATCGTCGTGCCCGTGGGCGTGGGAAGCGTGCCCGTGGGAGGAATTATCGTGGGTGGCGCTCATGATTCGAGTCCTTCAGGAGAGCTCAGCGGGCAACGTTGGTGGCTTGGGCCGTCAGCGAGCCCGTTTCCATCATGCGGATTTCGGCGACCGAGAGCGGGGCCGAACCGTCTTGGGCGAAGCGCTTCTTGGCTTCCTCGACCCAGCGGTCGAAGGTCGCCTTGTCCACCGCTTCGATCGCGACGGGCATGAAGGCGTGGTTCACGCCGCAGATCTGGTTGCACTGGCCGTAATAGACGCCCGGGCGATCGACCTGCATCCAGGTTTCGTTGATGCGGCCGGGCATCGCGTATTTCTGCACGCCCAGCGACGGCAGGAACCAGGAATGGATGACGTCCGAGCCGTGGATCAACACGCGCACGCGCGCACCGACCGGCACGACGACGCGGTTGTCGACTTCCAGCAAACGCGGCTGGCCGGGCTTCAGGTCGCTTTCCTGGACCATGTAGCTGTCGAACTGGAAACCGCCCTGGTCGGGATATTCGTAGTTCCAGTACCACTGGCGGCCGGTGACCTTCAGCGTCATCTCGGCTTCCTGCACCTTGTCGGCGAAGTACAGCAGGCGGAACGACGGCACGGCGATGACGATCAGGATCAGGATCGGCACCAGCGTCCAGACGACTTCGAGCGCCGTGTGATGCGCGGTCTTGGACGGGTTCGGATTGGCCGCCGCGCGGAAGCGGACCATCGTGTAGAGCAGCAGCGCCAGCACGAACACGGTGATCAGGGTGATGATCACGAGCAGCATGTTGTGGAAGCTGCCGATGAACTCCTTCACCGGGCTCGCGGGCGGCTGCATGCCGAGCTGCCAGGGAAGCGGCTGCTGGGCGAATGCCGCGTCGGCGAACAGGGCGACAAGCGCCACCGCGGCGAACGCCACGAAGGAGCGGACGGACAGGATCGAGCGCATGGACTGCCTAACCGTTAGGGTCTGATTACGGAACCGGGACGACACGCGGGCGCCCGGCCTTGGCCTCAATCAATTCTCAAAGCACCGGTGCGGCAGATTGCCACCCGGAATCGACGGGAACCTACACGAGCGGCCCCCGCCTTCTCAACCCTCGCTTTCGGGGGGCCGAGCAGGCGCCGGACCGGCTTCGGCGCGCACCGCACGCACAGCCCTGGAAACACGCGATTTCAGAGGGTTAAGGGATAGGTGCGGCGCTTTGCCGCAGGCGATGTCGCAAGCCCGCGATCAGTCCGGCGAAGCGTCCCGCGCCAGCCTTATATCGACCTCGCGCAACACGAAGCGCCATTCGGGAGTCGCGCGCAGGCGCGCCAGCATCGCGTCGAAGGCCGGCGTATCCGAGGGTGCGAATTCGAACCAGGTCAGGAAATCGAACGGTTCGCCCAGATCGCGCGAATGATGCAAGCGCCGGGCGATCGCCGGCAGATAGTCGCGCCCGATCGCGATATGGCGCGACTGCGCCTCCATGATTTCGCGGCGTTCGTCTTGGGCAAGCGCCCACCATTCGGGCGATTTGAGGATCGGAATCAGGGCGGCGCGCGTCGCCGCCTTCCGCCCCAACCCTTCCTGGCGCGCCGCGAGATCGGCCGCTTCGACCTTTGTCGTGTAGCGCAGATTGCTGACCACGCCGCGCAAACGCCAAACGCCGGCGGCACCGGGGTCGCCGATGCGCAAGCAAGGTGCGGGCGCCAGGGGCTCGCCCGCGACCGCGCGAATGGATGTGATTCGCCAAGGTCCGGTTTCGCCCGCAACGAAATCGACCGTGAGGGGTGCCGCCATGCCGGCGGCGCAGCAAGAACCGCGCCTACCGCGCCTAGCGCCCGGCTTTGTGCAGCGATTTGCGGAACCGCCGCAGGCCCCACCACACGAGCAACGCGACGACCGGGATCGACACGCCGGTTGCGACATCCTTGTCGAGATGCACGCCCGCGGCGTCGAGCGCGCGGAACAGATAGCCGCACAATCCCACCAAGTAATAGGTGATCGCGGCGACCGACAGACCTTCGACCGTTTCTTGAAGGCGCAATTGAAGCTGCGCGCGCCGGTCCATCGACGCGAGCAGTTCCTGGTTTTGCGCTTCGACCGCGAGATCGACCCGCGTGCGCAGCAACGCGCCCGCGCGCGTCAGGCGCCGCGAAATTCCCGCCAAGCGTTCGGCCGTCGCTTCGCATGTCCGAAGGGCCGGAACAAATCTGCGATCCATGAATTCGCGATAGGTCTGCAAGCCTTCGATGCGCGTCTCGCGCAATTCGAGGATTCGCTTGTCGACGAGATCGCCATAAGCGCGTGCGGCCCCGAAGCGATAATCGGCGGCGCCCGTCGCGCGTTCGATATCCGCCGACACGGCCGTCAAACGATCGAGCAAGGCGCGCTGTTCGGCGAGCGTGCCCGACGCGGCCATGCCGTCCATCACCGACAGCAATTCGCGATCGGCACGGCCGATCCGCGCGGTCGTGTCGCGCGCCACCGGCAGCGCCAGCAGCGCCATCGTCCGATAGGTCTCGACCTCCAGCAAACGCTGCACGACGCGCCCGCCTTGGCGTTCGCTCAAGCCCAGATCGTGCACGACGATGCGTCCGAACCCGTCGGCATGGACGCGAAAATCGGTCCACACGGTCGCGGCCCCGCCCGCGACCGAACTGCCGGCGAGGAATTCGAGATGCAGCCATTTGCCGAGAAGATCGTTGCCGGGCGCGCTTTGCGTGCGCTCGATCACCGCGACATGCGTGGCGACCAACCGTTCGCCCGGAATGCTCGCGACCCATTCATGCGGGGCGGCTTCGATCGGCGTGGCGTCGAACGGATCGACGAACGCGCCCCGCTTCAGGAATGTCCACGTGCAGAATTCGGTGTGCCGTTCCCATTTCAGCGTGAAGCCGTCGAATTCCGCGACGTAGTGATTGGCGCCTTCGGGCGGATGGCCCACGCCATAGCGTTCGCACAGCGCCACCAAATGCGCGCGATCGGCGGCGGCCCCGCCCTCGCCCGATGTCATGGCGAGATGCGATGCGCGCTCGGGCGCCGTCAGCGCCAAAAACGGGCGCGCATGGACCTCGTTGACCAGCGCCATGCGCATGGGGTGTTCGCGCGGCATGTTCGAATTTCCCAGGAAAGTTCCGGCGAAGTGCAGAATAAGCGTATCTAAGCGACCAGCCGCATGGAAAATGGAGCGCGATCACCCTAAATTCCACTGGTAACCCCTTCCCCTGGGAGCCGCATGAGCCACATCGCCACGACCGACCGCCTGTTTTTCCAGGAGGCGGGGCTCGACCTCGCGAAAGCCCAGCGCCAAACGGCGGAGGCGCTTGCGGGCGCCGATGACGGGGAATTGTTCCTGGAATACCGCCAGAGCGAGGCTTTGTCCTTCGACGACGGCAAACTCAAAAGCGCCTCGTTCGACACCGCCAAAGGCTTCGGCCTGCGCGCCGTGCTGGGCGATACGTCGGCTTACGCGCATGCCTCGGATTTGAGCCACGACGCCATCGCGCGCGCGTCGCGCACCGTGGGCGCCATCAAGTCGGGCCATGCCGGCACCGCCGCCGAGGGTCCGCAAGGCACCAATGCGCGCCTTTATACCGACGAGAACCCGCTCGAGCTGATGCCCTTCGCCGACAAGGTGAAGCTGTTGGGCGAGATCGACGCCTATGCCCGCGCCAAGGATAGCCGCGTGCGCCAAGTCATGTGCTCGATCGCCGGCGAATGGCAGGCGGTGCAGATCCTGCGCGCCGATGGCGAGCGCTTGGCCGATGTGCGCCCGCTGGTGCGCGTCAACGTGTCGGTCGTCGTCGGCGACGGCGACAAGCAGGAGACCGGTTCCTATGGCTGGGGCGGTCGCTTCGCCTTCGGCCGCGTCGTCGATCCCGAGAATTGGCAGAACGCCGTCAACGAAGCGGTGCGCCAAGCGTTGGTCAATCTCGACGCCGTGCCCGCCCCGGCGGGCGAAATGCCCGTCGTGTTGGGGCCGGGCTGGCCCGGCATTTTGCTGCATGAGGCGATCGGTCACGGCCTGGAAGGCGACTTCAATCGCAAGAAGACGTCGGCCTTCGCAGGGCTTATGGGCCAGCGCGTCGCCGCCCCCGGCGTCACCGTCGTCGACGACGGCACGATCGGCGACCGGCGCGGGTCGCTGACCATCGACGACGAAGGCACGCCCACGCAACGCACCGTGCTGATCGAAGACGGCATCCTGCGCGGCTACATGCAGGACCGGCAGAACGCGCGCTTGATGGGCATGAAGCCAACCGGCAACGGGCGGCGCGAAAGCTTCGCCCATCATCCGATGCCGCGCATGACCAACACGGTCATGATGGGCGGCAACCATTCGCCCGCCGAGATTTTGAAGTCGGTGAAGAAGGGCCTCTACGCCGTCAATTTCGGCGGCGGGCAGGTCGACATCACCTCGGGCAAATTCGTGTTCAACGCCGCCGAGGCCTATCTGATCGAAGACGGCAAGGTGGGCCCCGCCGTGAAGGGCGCGATGCTGATCGGCAACGGGCCGGAATCGCTGAAGCACGTGAAGATGATCGGCAACGATATGAAGCTCGATCCCGGCATCGGCACCTGCGGCAAGGACGGCCAAGGCGTGCCCGTGGGCGTGGGCCAGCCGACCATGTTGCTCGACAAGCTGACCGTCGGCGGTACGGCGGCATAGCCGCCGCCGCACAATGCCGACGGAGCCCTCCCCCCAAGCTCTACCCTTTCGCCGGACGGCGAAAGGGCCCCGCGGCGGCGGCATGCCGATCGCGGGCGATTTCGATCCCGGAGCCGCCGTGAACGACGACGCCCATCCCGAATCCCTGTCCGAGCTTTTTCAAAATCTCGTCGATCCGGCGCGCGGGACACAGATCTCCTTGCGCGAAATCCTCGACGCGCTGGGCGAGCGCGGCTATGGCGCGCTGATCGTGCTGCTGTGCCTGCCGAATTTCCTGCCTTTCTCGATCCCCGGCTTCTCGGCGCTGACCGGCTTGCCGATCGCCTTCTTCTGCGTGCTGCTGGTGTTGGGCGTGAAGAAGCCGTGGCTGCCGGCCAAGCTGCTCGATCGCGGCGTGGATCGCGCGAATTATGCGCAAGTCGTGACGCGCTTCATGCCGTGGCTCGTGAAGGCCGAATCCTGGGTGAAGCCGCGCTTGCCCGCCCTCACCTCGCCGCTGGGCGAGCGCATGATCGGCCTTGTCGGCATTCCTGTCGCCGTCTTGCTCGCCCTGCCGATCCCGTTCGGCAATCCGCCGCCGGCGATCGCCTTGGCGCTGTTGGCGCTGGGCATTTTGGAACGCGACGGGCGCATGGTGATTTTCGGTTACGCCGCCTCGGTCCTGTCCTTCGGCTTGGTCGGCGCGCTGGTCTTCGGTTTCTATTCGGCGGGTAGCGCCGTCCTCGGCGGTTGAGCGCGATTGGCGGCGGCCCCGACGATATGGCCGTGATTCTCACCCACCTGGATAGTCGGGCTGCATCGCCGGCGCGGCGCGCTTGAACGCGTCCAGTCGGCGGCACTGCGCGTCCACCGCCAGCAGAAGCGGATAGGACGACAGATCGCAGTCGAATCGCAGCGCATTGTCGATTTGCGGCACGAGACACGCCTCGGCCAATCCGGGCCGATCGCCAAAGCAGAAACGATAGCGGTCCGGCCGACGTGCGAGTTGCCGTTCGAGACTGGCGAACGCCTCCCCAACCCAGTGCCGATACCAATCGCGCACCTGCCGCTCGTCGGCGCCCAGCACGCCGACAAGATACCGACGGACCCGATTATTGTTGATCGGATGGAGATCGGCGGAAATCAGATGCGCGAATGATCTGGCTTCGGCCCGCAACAACGGATCGGCGGGCAGGATGCTGGGATCCGGAAACAGATCTTCCAACAATTCGATAATCGCCATGGATTGCGCGATGGTCCGGCCGTCAATCTCCAGGGTCGGCATCAGACCCTGCGGATTGATTTCCCGATAGGCCTCGGACGACACTGAGGGAATGGGAACGTACTCGTAGGGCAATCGTTTCAGATTGAGGACGATGCGCACGCGCTGTCCGGCGGAGTTTTGATACCGTGTGTGCAGACGCAGTTTCGTCATCATCCACCTAAGGCTCCAGCCGACGCCGCCCGAGCGGATTCCGGCGCGGGAGAGACGCGCCCAAGCTGGCCATATTTTGGCCTCGGGCACCATCGCTCTCGACGCATACGACCCACCCCATACCCATCGCGCTCTTGTAAACTCCCCGCCGAAAGGTCGATTCGCATATGGAAAACGCGACGCTGCTGGGCGCCATCATCTTGGGGCTCGTCGAAGGTCTGACGGAATTCATCCCGGTATCGTCGACCGGGCATCTGATCCTGCTGGGCGATCTGATCGGCTTCCAAGGGCCGCCGGGGCGCGTGTTCGAAGTGGCGATCCAGTTCGGCGCGATCCTGGCGATTTGCTGGGTCTATCGCGCCAAGCTGTTCGGCACGGTGCTGGGCTTGGCCAGCGAACCCGCCGACCGGCGCTTCGCGATCAACGTGCTGGTCGCGTTCCTGCCCGCGCTCGTGCTGGGCTTCACGCTGCATTCCTTCATCAAGAATGCGCTGTTCAATCCCTGGGTCGTGTCGGTCGCGCTGATCGTGGGCGGCGTGGCGATTTTGTGGATCGAGCGCAATCTGCCGTCGGTCGAAACGCGCGACATCGACGAGATCACGCCGTTTCTCGCCTTCAAGATCGGCTGCTGCCAGGCGATCGCGATGATCCCGGGCGTGTCGCGCTCGGGCGCCACGATCATGGGCGCCTTGTTGATGCGCGTCGATCGCAAGGCGGCGACGGAGTTCTCGTTCTTCCTCGCCATTCCCACGATGCTCGGCGCCACGGTTTACGACCTCTACAAAAACCGCGCGGAATTGAGCGTCGACGATCTACATCTCATCGCTGTGGGATTTGCCGTCGCCTTCGTGGCCGCACTGGTCGTCGTGCGCTGGGTCGTGCGCTTCGTCCAGTCGCATGGTTTTGCGCCCTTCGGCTGGTACCGCATCGCGATCGGATCGGCCATGCTCGCCTTGTTGTTTGCGACGCGTTGACGTTGAATCCGCGTGGGATTCGACTACATTACCGGCATGCGCAAAACCCGGACCCTGTTGCTCGCCTCCGTCGCCGCCCTGGCCCTCGCCGCGTGCGACGATTCCATCACCGGCAAATCGGATTTCGTGCGCGACGAAGCGCAATGCAGCAGCACGGATAATCCGTCGGCCTGCCGTCAGGCGCTGATGGACGCGCGTGTGGAACATGCGCGCACCGCACCGGCATTCGCCACGCGCGAATCCTGCGAAGCCGCGTTCGGTGCGGCGAATTGCGAAGCCGCTCCCGGCACGCCGACCCCGGCGCAGGTCGCCGCCGCGCAGACGCACGAAGCCACGCAAGGCCAAGCTCAGCCGCAGCAAGTGCAGCAGGCCGGCGGCGGCGGTTTCTTCATGCCCATGCTGATGGGCTACATGATGGGCCGCATGGCCGGCGGCGCTATGGCCGCGCAGCCGATGTATCGCGACACCAACAACCGCGCCTATACGGGTGCCGGTGCGCGCCCGATGGGCCGCTTCGACGACCGCCTGATGCCGCCGCCGCGCAGTCCCAATCAAACGGCGAACGCAATGCCGCGCGGGCCCCAGCAAACCGCGACCTCGCCCACGCAAATGCGGCGGGGCGGCTTCGGTTCCAGCGGCATGGGCCGCATGGGCGGCGGCTGATTTCGTGATTCGCGGCTTCCGGGTTCAAGCGCGGCCCGATTGGCAGGCGCGGGTCGAAGCGCTGGGTTTGGCCGAACCGATCCTGCCCGATGGCACGCCCTATTGGGTGGAGGATCGCGGCTACGTCCTCGCCAAACCGCAGATCGATTTGCTGTACGACGCCGCCGCCGAGATCGAGCGCCTGACGCTGGCGGCCATCGATCGCATCGTGCAGCACGACCTATTCGATCGTTTCGAGCTTTCACCGCTCGCGGCACGTCTGGCGGGCGATTCCTGGGACCGCCAGGCGCGCAATCTGATCGGCCGCTTCGATTTCGCCTTCGTGCCGGGCGAGGCGCCCAAACTTCTGGAGTACAACGCCGACGGCGCCGTCAGCCTGATCGAGGCCGCGCGCTGCCAAGCCGAATGGCGCGACGTGCAAGCGCCCGAAGCGCTGCAATGGAACGAGATCGAGGCCCATCTCGATAGTGCTTGGCGTGCGTTGGGCTTGCCGCGTTTGCCGGTGCATTTCGCCGGCCTCAAAGACGACATCGAAGCCGATCGCACGCTGGACTTTCTCGCCGAGACGGCGCGCGCGGCGGGCATCGACGCGCGGCGGATCGATCTCGACGAGATCGGCTGGGACGGCGAGAAATTCGTCGATCTCGACGGGCAGACGATGCGCGGCCTCGCCAAGATCTATCCTTGGGCGTGGCTGGCGCGCGACGAATTCGCGGCGCATCTCGAAGTCGCCAACACGACCGTGCTGGAACCCGCGTGGCGCATGCTGCCCGCCGACAAGCGCTTCCTGGCGCTGTTGTGGGAGATGTTTCCCGATCATCCCAATCTGCTGCCCGCCTCGCTCGAGCCGCTCGCCGGCCCTTGCGTCGCCAAGCCCGCTTTGGGCCGCGACGGACGCGGTGTGGCCTTCCACGCCGATGGCGGCCTGAAACCCGCGACCGGCGGCGACACGCAAACGGCCGACGACGATGAAGGCCCGCTCGTCTGGCAAGCGCTCGCCCCGACCGCGCAAATCGATGGGCGCTATCTGATGGCGGGCGTGTGGTGCGTCGCCTCGCAACCCTCGGGCCTGGGTTTGCGCGAAGCCGACGATCCGTTCGTCGGCGGGCTCGCCCGGTTCGTTCCCCATATCGTCGAGGAAACGACATGATCTATATGCAAACGATTCCGAATTTCCTGTTCTTCTTCGCGGCCGCCCTCGCCTACGGTGCCGCGTATCTTTTCATCTACACGCGCATCACGCCGTGGGCGGAGCTCGAGCTGATCCGCAAAGGCAACGACGCGGCGGCGATCAGCTTGGCCGGCGCCTCGCTCGGCTTCGCGATCCCGCTCGCCTCGGCGACCGCCAACAGCCTGAACCTCATCGACATGGCCGTGTGGGGCTTCGTCGCGATGGTGATCCAACTCGGCGTGTTCTTCGTGGCGCGCTGGGCCAAGCCCGGCCTTGCCGCCGATATCGAAGCGGGCAAGACGGCGACCAGCGTTTCCTACGCCGCCTTCGCGCTGGGCGTGGGTCTGCTCAACGCCGCCTGCATGAGCTGAGCGGCGGCGCGGGCGCCGCTCACGCGGCGCGCTTCGGCCGCACGCGTTCGGCCTTCAGCACCAGACGCAGGCCCGCTTGTTTGCGCAGCGCGTCGATGACGGCTTTAAGATTCTTCGCCGTCGGATTGCCGGCGGGCCCGAACATGCGCACGAGGCTTTTTTCCGGCACGCCGATATGCGCAGAAAGCCGCGCATAGCCGCCAGCGCCCTTGATCGCCGTGCGCAACAAAGCCTTTGCGACGTCGAACTCGCCATCGACGAATTCGGAGACCGCCTCGCTCAACAACGCCGCGCGATAGGCCGGGTCGCGCTTGGCGCGGGCCTCGAACGTCTCCGCGACATCGCGGGTCTTCATCGCTTCCATTGCCAGAACTCCCGTGCGCGCAGGATATCGCGCGATTGGCTCGACTTATCGCCACCGCCGAGCAGCAGGACGAGCTTGTCGCCCTGACGCCCGTAATAGATCCGAAGCCCCGGGCCCCAATCGATCCGGCGCTCCCACACGCCCTCGCCGACCGATTTATGATCCCCGAAATTCCCGACCCGCATACGTGCGATCGCGGCTTCGACCTTCGCGGCCGCCGCCGGCGCTAAACGCGAAACCCACGCGCCGAAAGGCGAGCGACCCGCATCATCCAGCAGCTCGCGAACATCGAACATACCGTAACATACACGTTACCGAGGAAGCGGGCAAGCCCACCACCGCTCAGTACTGATATTCGCGATAGAGCGGATCGACGCTGCCGTTCCAAGCGCCGTTATAGCGATCGAGCATGCGCTCGGCGCGCGTCTTGCCGCTTTCCACGATCTCGGCCAGCGGCTCCAGGAAATGGCTTTCGTTTGAATCGCCCATGCGGTTCATCCGCGCGCGCGCGTTGAGACCCTTGCGCGCCACATCGACGACTTGGCGCGCCACGTCCAGCACCGTGCCTTTGCGGAACGGTGTCGCGAGCGCCAGGCGCGGCACGTCGCGGCGCAGGGCGAGCATTTCCGGCACCGTCCAATCCTTGACGATCTCGGCCGCGGCATCCAGCGCCGTCGAATCGTAAAGCAGCCCGACCCACAAAGCGGGCAGCGCGCAAAGATGCTTCCACGGGCCGCCATCGGCGCCGCGCATCTCGATATATTTCTTGAGCCGCACTTCCGGGAAGGCGGTCGTCACGTGATCGGCCCAATCGCCAGTGCGCGCGAAATCGCCAACCTGATCCTTGAACTTGCCGGCCATGAAATCGCGGAAGGATTTGCCGGCGAGATCGGTATAGCGCCCGTCGCGATAGGCGAAATACATCGGCACGTCGAGCATGTAGTCGGCGTAGCGCTCGTAACCCATGCCGTCTTCGAACACGAATTCGGGCATGCCGCAGCGATCGGGATCGGTGTCGGTCCAAGTATGGCTGCGATAGGAAAGGAAGCCGTTGGGCTTGCCTTCGACGAAGGGCGACGACGCGAACATCGCCGTCGCGATCGGTTGCAACGCGAGGGACACGCGGAATTTGCGCACCATGTCCGCTTCGCTGGCGAAATCGAGATTGACCTGCACGGTACAGGTGCGCGCCATCATGTCGAGCCCGAGATCGCCCTTGGTGGGCATGTAGCGGCGCATGATGTCGGTGCGGCCCTTGGGCATCCAATGCATTTCGGCGCGCGTACCCTTCGGCACGAAGCCCACGCCGAGCAAGCCGACGCCGAGCTCCTCGCCCACCGTCTTGCATTCGGCGAGATGCTTGTTCGTCTCGTCGCATGTTTGATGGATGTTTTCGAGCGGGGCGCCGGACAATTCGAATTGCCCGCCGGGTTCGAGCGTGACCGAGCAGCCGTCGCGCAGCAGTGCCACCGGCTTGCCGTTCTCCTCGACGCGGGTCCAGCCGAAACGCTCCAAGCCTTCGAGCATGCCGCGCACGGAAGCCTTATCGCCTTCGTAGGGCAACGGACGCAGATCGTCCTGCCGGAACAGAAATTTCTCGTGCTCCGTGCCGATGCGCCAATCCGCCTTCGGCCTGGCGCCCGACGCGAAATACTCGACGAGCTGGCGCTTGTTCTCCAGAACTTCGCCGCGCGAGGTGGGCGGTGCCGACATTCGAACCTCTCTACCGAACTAGAACGCGCGGGGCGCTTGGCGCGCGCGCGGGGAAGCCAATTGGAACGCGGCCAGGGCGGCGAGGGCCGCGGTATCCGCGCGCAGGATCGTCGGCCCCAGCCCGACCCCCGTAACAAGGGGATGCGCGGCCAGCATTTCAAGTTCCGCCGGCGCGAAGCCGCCTTCGGGTCCGACCATAATCGCCCAGGGGGCGGCGAAGTCGAGGCCGGTCAACGCCTGGGCGAGCGGTATGGACGTGCCCGCCTCCGCGCACAACAGAATTCGCCGGTCGCGCGGCCAATTCGCAAGCTTCTCGCGCAGGGTTACCGGTGCGGCAACGATGGGCGGGTCGATGCGCTCGCATTGCTCGGCCGCCGAAACCGCGATCGCGTCGAGCCGTGCGACATTCACGCGCTCGACATTCGTTCGTTCGGTCACGATGGGATGAAATTCGCCCACACCCAGTTCGACCGCCTTCTCGACCAGCGTGTCGAGCGGGGCGCGCTTGATCGCGGCGGCGACGAGCCACGGCCCCGTATCGCGGCCCGGTTCGCGCAAGCGCGCATCGAGCCGTGCCACGCCGCGCGATTTCGAAAGCTCGGTGAGCGTGGCCGCGAACTCACCCGAATCGGCATTGAAAAGCCGCACCGCGTCGCCGGACGCGAGGCGCAGCACGTTGCGCAAGCGATGCGCCGTGTCGGCGTCGAGCGTCACTTCGCCGCCGGCGAAATTGCCTTGGATATGGAGACGCGGGACCCGGCTCATGCTAAAGCCCTAACACATGACGGCGGACGCGCAAACGAACGCGAGCGACATCCCCAAGGGCAACTGGGTCGACCGGTTTCTGCCCGCTTTTGCGCGCCCCTACGCGCGGCTTGCGCGGCTCGACCGGCCGATCGGCACGTGGCTGCTGCTGTTCCCCTGCTGGTGGTCGATCGCCTTGGCCGCCCCCGGCTTCGCGACCGGGTTGTGGCTGTTCGTGCTGCATGGGCTCGGCGCCCTGCTGATGCGCGGGGCGGGCTGCACCTATAACGACATCGTCGATCGCGAATTCGATCGCAAGGTCGCGCGCACCGCCGATCGGCCGATCGCGTCGGGCGCCGTCTCGGTCAAGAAGGCCGTCGCCTTCATGTTCGCGCAGATGGCGCTCGCCTTCGTCATCCTGCTGCAATTCAATCTGTTCGCCATCATGGTCGGCGTGGCATCGCTGATCCTGGTCTTCACCTATCCGCTGATGAAGCGGATCACGTGGTGGCCGCAATTCTTTCTCGGCCTCGCCTTCAACTGGGGCGCGTTGCTGGGCTATGCCAGCGCCACCGGCACGCTGGATTGGGCGCCCGTACTGCTCTACGTCGCCGGAATTTTCTGGACGCTGGGCTACGACACGATCTACGCCCATCAGGATAAAGAGGACGACGTGCTGGTCGGCGTGAAATCGTCGGCGTTGCGCTTGGGCGATTCCTCGCAAACCGGGATCGGCTTGTTCTATGCCGGCGCTTTACTTCTGCTGGCGGCGATGGATCGCGTCGCCGGCCTTGGCCTCGCCTTCGAATTGGCGCTGGGGGCGGGGGCGATCCAGCTTGCGTGGCAGGTGTGGGATTGCCGTTTCGACGATCCCAACGATTGCCTCGCCAAATTCAAGTCGAACCGCGTGTTCGGCTGGCTGCTGCTCGCCGGGTTGATCGCGGCGGGCGCGTTTTGACCGCCGATACCGCCGATTTTATCCGCGCGCAAACGCGCCTGGAAAACCCGTCGTTGGTCCCCGAACTCGTCCTGTACCTCGCCAGCCGCGCGACCGATTTATGGGAAGCGACGGAAGCGACGCTTGCACGCACCGGCCTGCCCCCGCCCTATTGGGCCTTCGCGTGGCCGGGCGGCCAAGCGCTGGCGCGCCTCACCCTCGACCGCCCGGAAATCGTCGCGGGCAAACGCGTGCTGGATTTCGCCGCCGGCAGCGGTGTGGCGGCCCTCGCCGCCGCCAAAGCGGGGGCCGCGGGGGTGACCGCCTGCGAGATCGATGAATTCGCCTGCGCAGCGATGGCGCTGAACGCCGACGCCAACGGCGTGACGCTCGACATTCTCAACACCGATGTACTGGCCAAACCCGCGACCGGCTGGGACACGATCTTCGCAGGCGACGTGTTCTACGAAAAGCCGATGGCCGACAAGGTCTGGCCCTGGCTCAAAGCGGCGGCCACGGCGGGCGCGCATGTGCTGGTCGCCGATCCCGGTCGCGCCTATCTGCCCGCGACGGGCTTGGTCGAGATCGCGCGTTATACGGTGCCCACGACGCTCGACCTCGAAGACCGCCTCGTCCGCGAAACGCGGGTCTTGGAAGTGCGGGTTTAGCCATAAAATCGAGCTGCCTCATGGTTCGACAAGCTCACCATGAGGAAAAAAGAAAGCCTCATCCTGAGCCTGTCGAAGGATGAGGCCGGTCCAGCTTTCCAACCAAGCAACATGTGCCGGTAAGCGCGCTTGCCGGTTTGTATCTTTAAAGATACAACGGTGATATGAGCCGCAAAAACCCTACGACTAGACGCTGGGACACCGCCGCGACGTTGCGCGACGATGCCGATATTGCCGCCTATCTCGACGCCGTTCTGGCCGAAAACGATCCCGCTTTGCTGGCGCATGCGTTGGGTGTGGCGGCGCGGGCCAAAGGTATGGGCGATATCGCCAAACGTGCAGGCGTGGGACGCGAGAGCCTCTACAAATCGCTATCGCGCGACGGCAATCCCAGCTTCGCGACGGTGCAGAAGGTGTTGCAAGCACTCGGCGTGCGTTTGCGCGCCGCTTAACCCTCGATAATCCGGTAGCGGATCAGCGCGTTGTCGATCGTCGCCATGGTGCGCGACTGCCAGGCCTTTTTGGCCGTGTCGTAATCGGCGAAGGGTCCGTGACGCTCGGGCGCTTTGCCCGCCGCCAATGCCGTGAAGGTCGCGTCGGCGTATTCCGAGCCTTCGACCCACCAAGTTTTGGCGTTGGCCGCCGCCGCCGGCGCGATCGACGGGCCTTCGCCCACCACCACCTTGAAGCGGGTCAACGCGTTATCGATCGTCGCCATGGTGCGCGATTGCCAGGTGGCGCGCGCTTCCTCGTAGGTCGCGAAAGGCCCGTGGATCTCGGCCTTGCCCGGCGCCAAAGCGGTGAAAGTCGCGTCCGCATGCTCGCCGCCTTCGACCCAGAAACGTGTCGCCATCGAATTTCTCCGCCTTGCGTGTTCGCGACCATCATGCCGATTTCCGAAGCGCGGCGAAAGACCGTGGCACGCGCGCAACAGGATGCGACGGAATCGCGGCGGACCGCATGGGGCAATGGCGCGACGCGGCGCGGGGCTTCATATTTGCGGCCGAACAATGGCCAAAACTCGTCCCCCGCGCACCGCGTCGCCCGAAATCTACGCCGACATCTACAAGATGTTCATGGCGCCCGTGTCCGCTTTCGATTGCGGCGCCAAATGCGGCGAACACAACAACGGCGCGCCGATCTGCTGCTCGACCGAAGCGGCGATCCCGATCGTCGACAAGCACGAATGGAAGCTGCTGAAGAAGCGCACCGATCTTTGGCACGAATACAAAGCCCCCGATAAGGCGACGGAAAAGGAGCTTTCCGACCTGCACCACGATTGCGTGGCGATCGAGTGCAAGGGCTTCATGAGCTGCGAGCGCGAAAACCGCTCGATGTCGTGCCGCACCTTCCCGTTCTTCCCCTATATCGACCGTGAGGGCGATTTCCTGGGCATGTCGGTGTTCTGGGGGTTCGAGGATCGCTGCTGGGTGCAGTCGCATCTGCAGATCGTCAATCTGCGCTTCCTGACCGAGTTCGTTGCGGCCTACGAAATGCTGTTCCAGGTCGATCGCGACGAATTCACCGCCAATCGCGACCATTCGGCCAGCATGCGCCGCGTGTTCACGCGCCACGACCGCCCGATCCCGCTGCTGGGCCGCGACGGCCACCTTTATAAGGTGACGCCGACGACGCACGAGATCAAAACCGCGCGCTTCCACGAATTCGGCCGCTGGGGCTTCTACGAGAAGGACAAGCCCGCCGAGCCCGCCAAGCACTGGGCCATGCTCGACCCGAATTCGCTGAAGGGCCTGACGCGCGCGGCGCGCTAAGCGAAGTAAAACGTCCCGAGGATCAGCCAGCGCGCGGCCGAAGCCTTGCCTTCGAGCGGCGTGGTGTAATGCCAAAACGGCAGGCGATAGGCCGAAACGAGGCCGGGCACGGCGACGTCCACCGTTTCGCTGAGATGCCCGTCCTTGGCGTAGACCAGCAATTGGCGCGTGGCCCCGCCGCCGACGAACGACAGATGCAGATCGAAATAGCCGTCCTTCGCGCCGGGATCTTCCGGGTGATGGTCGGTATGCGGGCCCGAATAATCGCCGGGCCCATAGCGCAAAGCCTGGCGCCCGAAGCCGCGCGTCAGCTTGCGCCCCGCCAAGGCCGTCGCGAAATCGCGGAAGCTTGGCGAGAGCAGCATCGCCTCAAGCCCCGTCGCGCGGGCGGCCTCGCGCGCCTTGCCGCGCGACGCGTCGAGATCGGCGGTGCGCACGCGCACGGTTTTGGGCAGGCGCTCCTGATAATTTCGCGTCTGATTGAGGATCGATTCGGGCGGAATGGCGCGGTCCAGCGGCCGCACCACCGGGCCCAACGCGCGCTCCAACAAAGCGAAGGCGGCTTTGGCCTTGGCGGGCGCGATCAGATCGGGCCGCGCCAAAAACGGCTCGGCGCGCAGCACAAGCTTGCCGTCCAACACGCGTCGGCCGGCAGGGCTCAGGAATTCGGCGAAATCAGACGGGAAGCGATCCATGATGGGCGGGAGAATAGCGCCCGCCCGTCCGGGATGCTCAGTTTTTGACGAGACCCAGCGCGCTGGCGATCGCCTCGGCCACCGGCGCGCTGTCGATATGGTCGGAATGGTCGATCGGCCGGCCGGCGATTTCCGTCGCGTTGAGCGAGGCGAAATTCGCGGGCGCCGTGATCGGATGCGCCGAAGCGCCCAGCCGCATCTCCCATTTATTGTCCGGGTCGCGCTTCAGATCGTCGAGCGCGCCCCACGGCGCCATCGCGGCGAGCGCATCGCCGACCTTCAACGCCCAATCCTTCGGCTTTTTCTCCAGCGTCGAAACCGCCAATGCGCCATCGAAGCGCGAATAGACGTTGATCGCGTTGCCGACCAAATGTTCGAGCCCCGAATAGAACGGGCCGACATAGAAACGCTGCGGATCCTGATCGAGCGATTTCGTGACATGCCGCCGCTCGACATCGGGCGCGATCATCACCATGCGGTCGACCAGAAACGGCGGGGCGCGCACACCGTCATTCGGCCGGATGATCTCGCCGCGCAATTCCTTGGCTTTCGCGACGGCGGCCGCTTCGTCGAGCCCGAGCGTTTCGGCAAGATACTCGGCCGTCGCCGCATAGGGCACGGATTGTTTGTTCACCATCCCGGCCAGCGCGGTGCAGGCCATGTAATTGCCCATCGAATGCGACAGGATGACGATCTTCTTGCCGTAGGCGCGCAAGCGCAGCAGCAGATTGGCGAAAGCCGGCGCCGAAGCGACCGCATCGGCCTGATCGCGGTTATAGGCGAAGGTGCTGCCGTTCGACGGCCACGAGAAGCCGATGAACGCGGTCAAGCTGCCGGGGGCTGCGGCCGCGAAGCGCGCGTTGTCGGTACGCAACGCCAGCCCATCCGCATAGCCCGCGCGCGCCATCGTGGTCGTGAGAATGCGGAACCACGTGACCGCGTGATGCAGATCGACGTTGAAGCCGTGGACGCAAACCACGACGCGGCCGATCGCCGGTTGCGCCAGAAAATCCTCGAACACGGTTTTGCGCGACGCTTCGACCACCGCGCGCTCCGGCATCGTGTGGCGATCGACATGGGCGAGGTAGTGCGACATGTATTCGTCGGCATCGACGAAGTAATAGCCGCCCGATTGCAAGCGATGGCGGCGCTCGCGCGCGCGTTCGGCGCTGCCGGCGTCCTTGGGGTCGAGTTCCACAGCTTTGCTGAGTGTTTCCATCGCGCGGTTCGTCGCGAAAAACTGCAGCCCCTCGCCCGCCATGACATCCTCCGCGTTCATATTTTCAAATTAATAATAATCATAAAAATATTCCGGAGTCGAGGACCGCCCCCGGCGTGTGGAAATGCGCGGAGTCACCCCCTATAGTCCGGGCGTCATGCCTTACGCCTCGCTCCGCGATTTCATCCAACGCCTCGAAAGCGCCGGCCGGCTCGTCCGGGTCAAGGAACCCGTCTCGACCGTGCTGGAAATGACCGAGATCCAGACCCGGCTTCTGGCCGAGGGCGGTCCGGCCGTGATTTTCGAAAAGCCGATCCGCGCCGACGGTTCGGTGTCGCCGATTCCCGTACTGGTGAATCTGTTCGGCACGGTCGAGCGCGTCGCCTGGGGCATGGACCGCGAGCCGCATCAGCTCAAGGAAGTCGGCGAGACGCTCGCCTTCCTGCGCCAGCCGCAGCCGCCCGAAGGCTGGCGCGAGGCGCTGGAATTGGTGCCGCTCGCCAAGACCGTGCTGGCGATGAAGCCCGGCACCAAAAGCTTCGGCACGGCCCCTTGCCAGGAAGTCGTGCTGACCGGCGACAAGATCGACCTTGCGCAATTGCCGATCCAAAGCTGCTGGCCGGGCGAGCCCGCCCCGCTGATCACCTGGCCGCTGGTCGTGACCAAGGGCCCGAGCGGGGCGCGCGAGGACAAGTTCAATCTCGGCATCTATCGCATGCAGGTGACGGGCAAGAACACGACGCTGATGCGCTGGCTCAAACATCGCGGCGGCGCCCAGCAGCATCAACGCTGGGCGAAATCGGGCAAGACCGAGCCCTTCCCCGCCGCCGTGGTGCTGGGCGCGGATCCCGGCACGATCCTGGCGGCCGTGACACCCGTGCCCGAAACGCTAAGCGAATATCAATTCGCCGGCTTGCTGCGCGGCAAGCGCGTCGAGCTCGTCGACTGCAAAACCGTGCCGCTCAAAGTGCCCGCCGAAGCCGAGATCGTCATCGAAGGCCATGTCAGCCTCGACGATTACGGCGACGAAGGCCCCTATGGCGACCACACCGGCTATTACAATTCGGTCGAGAGATTCCCGGTGTTCACGGTCAGCGCCATCACGATGCGCCGCGACCCGATTTACCTGTCGACCTTCACCGGCCGGCCGCCGGACGAGCCCTCGGTGCTGGGCGAAGCGCTGAACGACGTGTTCGTGCCGCTGCTGCGCCAGCAATTCCCCGAGATCGTCGATTTCTGGCTGCCGCCGGAGGGATGCTCGTATCGCATCGCCGTCGTGTCGATGAAGAAGGCGTATCCCGGCCACGCCAAGCGCGTGATGATGGGCGTGTGGTCGTACTTACGCCAGTTCATGTACACGAAATGGGTGATCGTCGTGGACGACGACATCAACGCGCGCGATTGGAAGGATGTGATGTGGGCGATGTCCACGCGCATGGATCCCGCGCGGGATATCACCTTGGTCGAAGGCACGCCGATCGACTATCTCGACTTCGCCAGCCCCGAAAGCGGTTTGGGTTCCAAAATCGGCCTCGACGCGACCGACAAATGGCCGCCGGAAACCAAGCGCGAATGGGGTGTGAAACTGCGCATGGACGACGCAACGATCGAGAAGGTCGACGCGCTCTGGTTGAAACTTGGCCTGCCGGGCAGCGGCAAGGCGATCTGGAAGTAACGCGATGATCGAACCCGCGACGCCGCCCGACGAAGAAAAGCGCCTGGAAATTCTGCGCGAGCTGGGCGTGCTGGACACCGCACCCGAGCGCGAGTTCGACGATATCGTCACGATCGCGCGCGCGATCTTCGACACCAAGATGGCGCATATCACGCTGATCGATCGCGACCGCCAATGGTTCAAATCGCGGATCGGCCTGGACGTCGCGGAAACGTCGCGCGACGTTTCCTTCTGCGCGCACGCGATTTTGCGCGACACGGCGCTGGTCGTGCCAGACGCCGCGGAGGATCCGCGCTTTCACGACAATCCCGCCGTCACCGGCGGCCCGAAAGTCCGCTTCTATGTCGGCCAGCCGATCCGCATGGCCGACGGCACGGCGATCGGCACGCTGTGCGTGGACGACGCTGCACCGCGCGACGAGCCGACGCAAACCCAGCTCGACGCGCTGGCGGCCTTGGCGCGCCTGGCCGCCGAAGCCTTCGCGTCGCGCAAGGCGCGGAAATAGCGTCCGAGATGGGCAAGCTGTTCGATATCCATGTCCAAGGTTTGAGCGAACCGTTTTTCGTGCGCGCCGATCCGCAGGAAGACGATCTGATGGATCTGCGCGAACGCCGCCTGCTGGTCGCGTGGCGGCGCGTGCGGTTCTCGCGTCAGGGCATGCCCTTCCATCACGAAATGCCGCTGCCGATCCTGGACGAGACGACGCCGCTGCTGGCCGAGCTGATGCTCCAGCCCGACGGCGATTTCCGTTACACGCGTTTCGGCCGCACGCTGACCAGCGCCAATGGCGGCGATTTGACCGGCCGCAAGATTTCCGAATTTCCCACACCCGTGGCGAAGGCCTTCCTGTCGGTCTATCGCCTCGCGGTCAAAACCAAACAGCCTTACGCCACGCGCCACAAACCGCCCGCGCCGAGCCAAGTCAGCCATTGGCTGAATTTGATCCTGCCCTTGCGCACCGAAGGCTATGACGTCGGCGGGTTCCTGATCTGCGGCGTGCCGATGCAACGTTAACGACTTATCCGGGTCGTTTAAGCTAGGCTTCACGCGAACGGACGATGTAGGTCGCCATGATCGAGCCCGCCGAACCCGACGACGAAGCCGCGCGTGTCGCCGCCTTGCGGCGCCTCAACGTGCTCGACACCGCGCCCGAACGCGCCTTCGACGATTTGGTGCTGGTCGCCAAGGCCTTGTTCGGCGTGCCGATCGCGCTGATCTCGCTGATCGACGCCGACCGCCAATGGTTCAAAGCGAATATCGGTTTGCCGGCGAGCCAAACGCCGCGCTCGGTATCGTTCTGCGGCCATGCGATTTTGCGCGACGAAGCCTTGGTCGTGCCCGACGCGACCGAGGATCCGCGCTTTCACGACAACCCGCTGGTGACGGGCGGTCCGAATATCCGTTTCTATGCGGGCCAGCCGCTGCGTCTGCCCGACGGATATACGATCGGCACGTTATGCGTGATCGACACCGCGATGCGCGAAGAACCCAGCCCCGAAAAGCTGGCCGCGTTCGCGGCTTTGGGCCGGCTGACCATGGATATTTTCGCGCTGCGTTCCGCGGGCGAAACGGTGCGCTGACGCGATGGGCCGCATCTTCGACATTCGCCTGATCGGTCTTCGCGAACCTTTCGTTGTGCATGCCGACCCGCAGGAGGAAGACCTGCTGGACCTGCGTTTGCGTCGCTTGCTGCGCACGTGGCGCAAGAAACGCTACGCGTTGGGCATGTCGCCGCTGCGCGCCGAGCTCGACGCCGGCGTGATGAACGATATCGGCGGCAATATGATGGAACTCGCCGCCGTCGAAGGCGGCGACTTCACCTACACGAATTGCGGCAAGCAACTCGCCGCCGCGATGGGCGTCGATCCGGTCGGCACGCGGACCAGTTCCTATCCCAGCGTGGTCGCGAAGGCGTTTCTCAGCCTCTACAATCTCGGCCTTAAAACGCGCGTGCCCTATGGCGTGCGCTACGCCCCGCTTCAGCCCAATCGCGTGGACCATTGGCATCGGCTGATCGTGCCGATACGCTCGGACAGCGCGTCCGGCAGCGGGTATTTGGTGTGCGGCATCCCTTTCCAGCGTTCCTGATCGTTTTCTTCTTCGCGGCGTTTCCCGCCTTGGCGGACGGAATTACGCGCGCCGCGCCATCGATCGACGTGCAAGGCATCGTCGAAGGCGACGTGGCACTCGCCGGCGGTTCGCTTTACGTCGAGGCGGAGATTGCGGGCGATCTGGTGCTGGCGGGCGGCGCCATCGGCGTGGGGGCCGCGACCAAGGTTTCGCGCAACGCTTATATCTTCGGGCACACGCTGTCGATCGCGGGCGATTACGCGCAGCGCGTGTGGCTGACCGGGGACGCGGTGGTCGCGGATATCGCCGCGCGCGGCGACGTGAAAATCGCCGCCTCCGGCCCGGTGCGCTTGGGGCCGCACACGAAGATCGGCGGCACGCTGACCATCTGGTCGCCCGAGCCGCCGATCGTCGATGCGACGGCGCAAGTGGCGGGCGGCATCGTCCACAATCCGGGTTCGATCGCCGACGCGCTGGAAGCGTTGATGGGCATCGTCGGCCGGATCTTGCGTTGGGTGTTCTGGTTCGCCATCGGCTTCGTGGCGCTGGGCCTCGCTTTGCTCGCCCCCGGCTTCACCCACGCCTGCGCATCGACGATCCGCGCTCAGCCTTTCGCCGCGTTGGCCTGGGGAATCGGGCTTGGCGTGGGCGTGCCCTTCGCGGCGCTGCTGGCCGGGTTCACGCTGGTCGGCCTGCCGCTGGCCGCGACGTTGATTCTGATGCTGGTCTGCGCCGCCGGGCTGGGCTTCCTGATTTCGAGTGCGGCCCTCGGCGGCTTGATCGCAAGCGGCCCCGGCCGCCTGCGATTGCTGCTCGCCTTGGCGATCGGGCTTGCGGCCTTGCTCGCTTCGAGCCATATCCCGATGGCGGGCGGTGCGATCATCGCCCTCGCCTATTTGCTCGGCCTGGGCGCCTTCGCCCGGGAAACCACGCGAAGGATGCGCGCCCCATGACCGCGACCGTTTCGACCCTCGATCTGCTCTCCGATCTCGTCGCCAAGGCGAAGCGCGCAGGCGCGGATGCCGCCGACGCGGTGTTCGTCGAAGGCGTGTCGGTCAGCCATGCGCGCCGCTTGGGCAAGCTCGAGAAACTCGAACGCGCCGAAGGCCACGACATGGGCCTGCGCGTGTTCGTGGGCAAGCGCCAAGCGGTCGTGTCGTCCAACGACCGTTCGCCCAAAGCGCTCGATGCCCTCGTCGAACGCGCGATCGCGATGGCCAAGGCGGGGCTTGAAGATCCCTATTGCGGCCTCGCCGATCCCGCCGACATCGCCAAATCGCTGCCCGATCTGGATATGATCGATCCGGTCGAGCCGTCGGCCGAAGTGTTGATGGAGCGCGCGCGCGCCGCCGAAGAAACCGCGATGGCGGTGAAGGGTGTCACGAACTCCGAAGGTGCCGACGCAAGCTGGGGCACGACGCGCGTGGCGCTGGCCGCGTCCAACGGCTTCGCCGCCGAATACGGCCGCAGCTCGCATTCGGTCTCCGTCGCCGTGATCGCGGGCGAAGGTACTTCGATGGAGCGCGACTACGATTGGTCGTCCGCCGTGCATGGTGCCGATCTCGACGACGCGGCCAAGGTCGGGCGCGAAGCGGGCATGCGCGCCGTCCGCCGCCTCAACCCGCAAAAGATCGAAACGACGAAGTTGCCGATCGTGCTCGATCCGCGCGTGTCGGGCAGCATCGTCCGGCATTTGACCAGCGCCATCAACGGCGCTTCGATCGCGCGCGGCACGAGCTATCTCAAAAACAAGATGGGCGAGATCGTGTTCGCGCCCGGCATTTCGATCATCGAAGACCCGTTCCGCAAGCGCGGATTGGCGTCCAAGCCCGTGGACGGCGAAGGGATCGCCCCGCAGCGCCGCGCGATCATCGACAAGGGCCGCCTGACGACGTGGATTCTCGATCTGCGGTCGGCGCGCCAGCTCGGCCTCAAATCCACCGGCCATGCGGCGCGAGGTACGACGTCGCCGCCCAGCCCCGCCACGACCAACGTCTATATGGAAGCGGGCACGATCAAGCGCGACGCGATGATCAAGGACATCAAGCGCGGCCTGTACGTTTCCGAATTCATCGGCATGGGTGTCAACGGCGTCACCGGCGATTACAGCCGCGGCGCCGCGGGTTACATGATCGAAGACGGCGAATTGACCTTCCCGGTGTCGGAAGTCACGGTCGCGGGCAATCTGATCGAGATTTTCAAGAACCTGACGCCCGCCGACGATCTCGTCTTCCGTCACGGCACCGACGCGCCCACTTTACGTATCGACGGCTGCACGATCGCGGGCCGCTGACGCGGTTGGCGCGGGCCGCTGAACTTTTTCGTCATCCCGGACAAGCCGATGCGATCGGCATCGGCGCGATCCGGGATCTCATCGAGAAATAGCCAGACCCCGGGTCTCGCAACCGCTCGCCCGGGGTGACGATTTACTTGGGTCCCACCAGCCGCGCGGCGCGGGGTTTCGCTTCGAAGCGTGCGGGCAGATGCGCCACGATATCGCCGTCGGCCTGCACGGGCTCGTCCGCCGGCCCGTCGATCTCCACCACGCGCGCGGGCAGGATCGTGACGTCGGCGAGATAGGGCAAGCGGCCCAGCGCCAGCGCCGCGGCGTAGCGGAGCGTCGCCATACGCCCGGCCGTGCCGAACAGCACGACTTGGAATTCGGGCGCGTCGAGGCGCGCTTCGGGAGCCGCGACAAAGCGCCCGCCATAGTAATGGCCGTTGCACAAAATGACCGACGACGCGCGATGCGCCGCGCCATCGATACGTACGTCGTAAAAGCGCGGCGCGAATTTGAGGAGTTGGCGCAAAGTTTCGATCACATAGGCGCCCTTGCCGATCGCACGCTTGAGCTTCGTATCGACGTCGCGCACGACATGCGCGTCGAACCCCACGCCGGCCATCATCGAAAAGCGCCGCCCGTTGACAAGGCCGAGCGTTACGTCGCGCGGGCTGCCGTCGACGATCGCATCCGCCACCGCATCGGCCCCCGCCGCCACGCCCAGCTCGTGCGCCAGCACGTTGGCCGTACCCAGCGGAATGACCGCGAGCGGTGGCCCGTTTTCGGGCAGGCCGTTCAATGCTTCGTTGATCGTGCCGTCGCCGCCCGCGACGACGATGCGGTCGGCGTCGGCTTGGCGCGCGAGATCTTCCGCGTCGCCGCGTTTTTTCGTGGGCTCGAGCCGCACGGAAAGCCCGCGCCGCTCCAGCGCTTCCAACACGCGCGATAAAAAGCGCCGCCGGCGGCGCCCGGCGATGGGGTTGTAGACGACGAGAATGCGCGTCGCGGCCGCGTCGGATTTCATTTTTGTGACGATCACGCGAAGTTTCTAGAAATTATTCTCGCAACGGAAGATTCACTCGAAACGGTTACCACGAAGCCCTTATACGGACAAAAGGAAATCGCCGAATCGGCGTGGAGACGGGCCGTGGAAAAGTTTGTGGATCATCGTGCGGGAGCCATGGCGATGCGGGCGCCCGACGGCTTGGGCGGCGGCGGCAATGGCGGCGAGGACGACGTCAAACGCTGGCGCACGATCTTCCTTTCCGACATCCATCTCGGCACGCCGGGCTGCAAGGCGGAGTTCCTGCTCGATTTCCTGAAGCACAACGAATCCGACAAGCTCTATCTCGTCGGCGATATCGTCGACGGCTGGCGCTTGAAGCGCGGCTGGTATTGGCCGCAAGCGCATAACGACGTCGTGCAGAAGGTGCTGCGCAAGGCGCGCAAGGGAACGGAAGTGATCTACGTTCCCGGCAATCACGACGAAGCCTTGCGCGATTATCTCGACCACCATCTGGGCGGCATCTTCATCGCGGGCGAAGCCACGCACGACACCGCCGACGGAAAGCGCATGCTGGTCGTCCATGGCGACGCATTCGACGGCGTCGTGCGCTATGCGCGCTGGCTCACCTTCCTGGGCGACCACGCCTACAACTTCGCCCTCTGGACCAACGAATGGTTCAACCGCGCGCGGCGCACCTTCGGCCTGCCCTATTGGTCGCTGTCGGCGTGGCTGAAAAACAAGGTCAAAAACGCGGTCAAATACATTTCCGATTTCGAGGAAGCGGTCGCCAACGAAGCCCATCGCCGCGGCTTCGACGGCGTAATCTGCGGCCATATCCATAAGGCCGAGATCCGCCGGATCGGCGAAGCGCTTTATATGAACGACGGCGACTGGGTCGAAAGCTGCACGGCCCTGGTCGAGGATTGGGACGGCAGCTTCAAGATCGTCGATTGGGCGCATATCCGCAAATTCGACATGCTGGCCGCCCCGATGGGGGCCGCAAGATGAACGCGGCTTCGCGCAATCTTCGCATCGTCATCGTCACCGATGCGTGGCGCCCGCAAGTGAACGGCGTGGTGCGCACGCTGACCGAAACCAAGAAACAGCTTGAGCTGATGGGCCATGCGGTCGAGTTGATCGCGCCCGAGCGCTTCACGACCTTCCCCTGCCCGACATACCCCGAAATCCGGCTGTCGCTGGCGGGTTCGCATAGTGTCGGCAAAATGCTCGACGCGTTCGCGCCCGACGCCGTGCATATCGCGACCGAAGGTCCGCTGGGCTGGGCCGCACGCAAAGCCTGTTTGAAGCGCAACCTGCCCTTCACCACCGCCTATCACACGCGCTTCCCCGAATACGTCAATGCGCGCATCCATGCACCTTTGTCGTGGAGCTACGCGGTCTTGCGCCGCTTCCACGGCCCCGCGAGCCGCGTGATGGTGCCCACGCCGACGGTGAAGAAGGATCTCGAATCCTGGGGCTTCGGCAATGTCGTGCTGTGGACGCGCGGCGTCGATCTCGAAATCTTCAAACCCGGCCCGCGCGACCGTTTGCAAACCAAGCCGCCGATCTTCGTCTATGTCGGGCGCGTCGCGGTCGAGAAGAACGTCGAAGCGTTCCTGAAGCTCGATCTGCCCGGCTCGAAATGGGTGGTGGGCGAAGGCCCCGCCCTTTCGTCGCTGCGCACGGCGTATCCGGACGTGAACTTCCTGGGCGTGCTGCAACAAGCCGAACTCGCGCGCGTCTATGGCGCGGCCGATGTATTCGTCTTCCCGTCGCGGACCGATACGTTCGGCCTGGTGCTGCTGGAAGCGATGGCCTGCGGGACACCGGTCGCGGCTTATCCGGTCACTGGGCCGCTCGACGTGCTGGGCGATCGCCCGGCCGAAAAATCGGGTGGTGCGATGGACGAAGATCTGCGCGCCGCGTGTCTAGGTGCGCTGGAAATCCCACGCGAACAAGCGCTTGCCCATGCGCGCGATTATTCCTGGGCGGAGTGCGCGCGCCAATTCGCCGAGCATCTACGCCCGCGCGGTTAGCGATCCTTCGCGTGCCAGAGCGTAAGGTCGCCGCCGAGCCAGGATTGACCTTGCGGGCGGTGGTCGCCCAACGCGGTCAAGAATTCGGGCTTGTCGAATTCGCCCGCGTAAATCTCGACCCAGGCCATGTCGTAGAATTTCGAGAACGGCGTTTGCACCTTGCCGCCGGTGCGCGCTTCGAAGGCCGAGGGATCGGCGTAACCGTCGAAGGTGCGCTTGGCGAGGCGATGGAACGGCCCGTCCGCCGGCCCGGCGAGGTCGACGCCGTTGGGCCGCGCCAGGAACGCCGCCAGCGCCAGCGGGCCCAGCGTGAAGCTGTGATAATGCAGCGCCTTGACGCCGCGCAGGACTTCGAGCGGCAGGAAGCCGTCGGCGTCGACTTGATCCAGCGTCAGCTTGATCCGCGAAATGCCCCAGCGCCAATTCGCTTCGTCACCGATGGCGAGTGCGAGCGCCATCGCGCAGAGCCCGGCCCAAGTCGCATGGTTGTTGAGCTGCATCGAGGGGGCCGGCCCGCGCCCCGGCGGCTTGTCGTAGGTTTCGCGCAGATGCGGCAAAAAACGTGCGAACCATGCGCGCACGCGGGCTTGCGCGGCTTCGTCGTATTCGGGCGCGGTCGCGAGTTTGAGATGCGCGAGTGCCAGCGCGCAGAACATCCATTTGCGCTCGAACCCGCCTTGGGTATTCGTTTGGCCGAGTGTCGAATCCGCCTGCGCCATCGCGTCGAGGGCGGCGGCAGCACACGCCGCGTAGCGCCCGTCGACGGGATTGTGCCGCACCCAACGATCCACGCTGAGCGAGACGCCGCGCGTCGCCGCCTCGATCGGCTTCACCAGCGCATTGCGCTGTTCCAGCCGGTCGTGATCGATGCGGCTATAGACCGGCGGATCGGAATAGAAATCCGGCACGACCAGATCGCGCGCGGGCGGGGGCATCGCCGGGCATTGCGCGTTGGCCGGGCCTTTAACGCCCTTGCGCGCGCGCAAGGCGGCGGGATCGTAGGGATTGACGAAACGCGCCTGCGCCCGAGCGGGAATGGCGAGCGTCGCGGCGGAAGCGGCAAGCAGCGTGCGGCGCGAGATTGGATTCATTCCCCGAATCCTAGGCGGCGAATATCACACCGACAAGCGGTCGGAATGAGTCGGCCGGCATTTCCGTTGGAATTGCGGGAGGCGCCGATGAAACACGCACGAATTCTGGCCGCGATTCTGCTGGCGGGAACGGCCACCGCCGCCATGGCGCAGGACTTCGTCTTGCGCGACGCATCAGGCCGGCGCACCGGCACGATCGAGAGCAGCGGCGGCGACTATATCCGCCGCGACGCGTCCGGGCGCCGGGTCGAGACCTATGAAAGCGACGGGCGCGGCGGCTTCGTCATCCGCGACGCGAGCGGACGGCGGACCGGCACGCTGGAGAAGCGTTAGAGATCGCCGAGCTTCATCTCGGGCGAATACTCGATGTCCTCGACTTCCTTGGTGATCGCCTGACCGCAAATCACGATGCCCTTGGCGGCGTCGAAGGTGAGCGTCGGGCCGCCGTAAAGCTGCCAGCCTTCGTTCAGCGCCTTGGTCACGCGGTGGCAGAAGGACGAATCGTCCTTCCCGGTCAGATAGCGATAGGCTTGCATATGTCGAGATCCCGGATGCTGTCAGTGCTTGACCCCGCGCAGACGGGCCATCAGTTCCTGCTGGAACAGGCCCCCGTCCTTGCGGGTCTTGCCTTTGAGAAATTCGCCCACGACCTTCTGCGCGGCTTCGCGGTCGTAGATCTCCCCGCCCTCGGCCACCACCTTGGCGCGCTCGAGCACTTTGGGGTCGAGTTTGCGCCGAATGGCGTCGGCCTGGAGGTTGATCCGGCGCATGACCGCTTTGCGGTCGTCGGGTGGGCTTGGCGGCATGGCTAAAAACCTAACCGATTCTTGGGCCTAGCACCAGCCCGGCCGGGGGCGGCCTTGGGGGGCTTTAACCCCCGCTTCGCTGTTGCCATATAAGGCCTGCGAAGGGTATAAGCCCGGCGCCGTTTTCACGGATGTAGCCCGCGCGACCGCCGTCCGCCCAAGGGGGGACAGGCGCCCGCGCGGTTTCGTTTTACCCAACCCCCGGCCCGCTTCCTTGAGAGGAAATCCGAGCCGGCGCCAACGGAGGCAGTCGTGCCGCGAACTATCCCGATCGAGAAGCTCCGCAATATCGGCATCACCGCGCATATCGACGCGGGCAAGACCACCACGACCGAGCGGATCCTCTACTACACGGGCAAGTCCCATAAGATCGGCGAGGTGCACGACGGCAACACCACGACCGATTACATGGAGCAGGAACGCGAGCGCGGCATCACGATCACGTCCGCCGCCGTGACCGCCGAGTGGAACGGCCACCGCATCAACGTCATCGACACGCCGGGCCACATCGATTTCAACATCGAAGTGAACCGCTCGCTGCGCGTGCTCGACGGCGCCGTGTTCGTCATCTGCGGCGTGGCCGGCGTGCAGCCGCAATCCGAAACGAACTGGCGCTTGGCCGACCGTTACAACGTGCCGCGCATCGTGTTCGTCAACAAGATGGACCGCACCGGTGCGGACTTCTACAAGGCCGTCGACTCCATGAAGGAGAAGCTCGGCATCGTCACGGCCGTGTGCCAGATCCCGATCGGCGCCGAAGGCGAGTTCAAGGGCATCATCGATCTCGTCCGCATGAAGGGCGTGATTTGGCATGGCGACGAGCTGGGCGCGAAGTTCGACGATATCGAAATTCCGGCCGACCTCGTCGACAAGGCGAAGGAATATCGCCAGGCGCTGCTCGACGCGGTCGTCGGCGTCGACGACGCCGCCATGGAAGAATATTTCGAGAAGAACGACGTCGCGGAAGCGACGCTGAAGCGCTGCATCAAGAAGGGTGCGGTGACGGGCGCGTTCCGTCCGGTGTTCTGCGGCTCGGCCTTCAAGAACAAGGGCGTGCAGACGCTGCTCGACGCGGTCATCGACTATCTGCCGTCGCCCGCCGACATCCCCGGCATGCGCGTGATCACCGAAGAGGGCGAGCCCGAGCGCTTCAAGCCCGCGAAGGACGACGAGCCGTTCTCGGCGCTCGCGTTCAAGATGATCAACGACAAGTACGGCAACCTCACCTTCGTGCGCGTGTATTCGGGCGTGTTGAAGTCCGGCGACACCGTGCTCAACACGACGAAGGGCGAGAAGGAACGCATCGGCCGCATGTTCCAGATGCACGCCGACAAGCGCGACGAGATCAAGGAAGTCTACGCCGGCGACATCGTCGCCTTCGTGGGCCTGAAGGACACCGGCACGGGCGACACGCTCGCCTCGTCGGATGACCCCGTGATCCTCGAGCGCATGGCGTTCCCCGTCCCCGTCATCGACATCGCGGTCGAGCCGAAGACGAAGGAAGCCGTCGAGAAGATGGCCATCGGCCTCCAGAAGCTGGTCGCCGAAGACCCCAGCTTGCGCCTGCGCACCGACCACGAATCGGGCCAGACCATTCTGTCGGGCATGGGCGAACTGCATCTCGAAATCATCGTGGACCGTCTCAAGCGCGAATACGGCGTCGAAGCCAATATCGGCTCGCCGCAGGTCGCGTATCGCGAGACGATCGCCAAGGCGCACACCGAAACCTACACCCACAAGAAGCAGTCGGGCGGTTCGGGCCAGTTCGCCGAAGTCACGATCCGTTTCGAGCCGCAGGAGCGCAACGCGGGCGTCGTGTTCGAGGACGAAGTCGTCGGCGGTTCGGTGCCGCGCGAGTTCATCCCGGCCGTCGAAAAGGGCATCAAGGTGCAGTGCGAGCAGGGCGTGCTCGCGGGCTTCCCCACGGTCGACTTCAAGTACTCGCTGCTCGACGGCAAGTACCACGACGTCGACTCGTCGGCGCTGGCCTTCGAAATCGCCGCCAAGGCGTGCTTCCGCGAAGGCATGCGCAAGGCCCAGCCGATCATCCTGGAGCCGATCATGGACGTCGAGGTGACGACGCCGCCCGATCACGTCGGCGACGTCGTGGGCGACATCAACCGCCGCCGCGGCATCATCCAGAGCCAGGATCAGGCCGCGACGTCGGTCATCATCCGCAGCCACGTGCCGCTGTCGGAGATGTTCGGCTACATCTCGGATCTGCGTTCGATGTCGAAGGGCCGCGCGTCCTTCACGATGCAGTTCGACCACTACGAGCCGGTGCCGCGCAACATCGCGGAAGAGATCATGGCCAAGAACGCGGCCTGATCTTCCAACGGCAAGCCTAACGGCGAACGGCGCGGGCGGAGAAATCCACCCGCGCCGTTTTCTTTTGGGCCTCATGGTTCGACTGGCTCACCATGAGGCCTCACCCTGAGCCCGTCGAAGGGCGAGGCCGACTTAGTTGGTTTTCCTAAGGAATCGCAGCGTGGTCTTGCCGTAGTCGCGCATGTCTTCCTGCGCGAAGCCCTCGGGCACGGCGAAATCCTCGTGCTCGCCGGTTTCGGCCACGGCCACGCAAGCGTGCGCCAGCCAGCCTTTGGCGTTCAAAGCGGCCAGCGCCTTCGGGCCCAGTTCCTGGCCATAAGGCGGATCGAGGAAGACGAGCGTGGCGGGCGTCCAGGGTGCGGGCGGCGGTGCCACCGGATTGGTCGCGTCGCCCAGCACCAAGCGCGCCGCCCCTTGCGCTTTGCACGCGGCGATATTGGCGTCGATCAAGCGGCGGGCGTTGGAATTCTGCTCCAGGAACAACACGTTCGCCGCACCGCGCGACAGGGCTTCCAAACCCAACGCGCCCGTGCCCGCGAACACGTCGAGCACCGCAGCACCCTGCAGCATCGACACGCCGCCGGGCGCATAGGCGCCGTGACCCAAGATATTGAAAAGCGATTCGCGCTGGCGCTCGCCGGTCGGGCGGATCGCGCGATCTTCGGGCGCCATCAGTTTGCGCCCGCGCCAGCGCCCGCCGACGATGCGAATCGATCCCGAACCGTTGCCGGGTTTCACGTCGCCCCGCTCGAATCTGACGGCCTGCCGCCGAGCTTCAACGGTGCGCCGGCCAAGGCCGAGCCCAGCACCTTGCGCAATTCGCCGGGGCCGACTTCCTCGATGGCTTTCACCGCAAGCTTGTCGAGCTCGAAGGCGCCGTAGCCGATGCGGATCAAGCGGTTGACCTGCAAGCCCATCGCTTCGCAAACGCGGCGGATCTCGCGGTTTTTGCCTTCGGTCAGCTCGAAGATCATCCACGCGTTGCTGGTGTTGGATTTGCCTTCGAGGCGCGCGTCGATCGAGCCGTACTGCACGCCTTCGATCGAAATACCGTTCTTCAAGCGCGCGAGGCGTGCAGGGTCCGGCGCGCCATAGACGCGCACGCGATATTTGCGCTTGATGCCCGTCGCGGGCAGTTCCAGATGGCGCTTGATGCCGCCGTCGTTGGTCAGCAGCAGCAAGCCTTCGGAATTGTAGTCGAGGCGCCCGACCGGCATCAGGCGCGGCAATTCGGCCGGCATGCCGTCATAGATCGTCGGGCGGCCTTCGGGATCGCGCGTCGCGGTCAGCACGCCGCGCGGCTTGTGGAAGCGGAACAGGCGCGGCCGCTCGGGCTTCGCCAGCTTTTTGTTATCGACGATGATCTCGTCGGTCGGCTGCACGTTATGCGCGGGGCTCGTCAGGCGCTTGCCGTTGATGAACACGCGCCCTTGCGCGATCAACGCTTCGGCTTCGCGCCGCGAACAAAGACCCGCGCGCGCCATCACCTTGGCGATGCGTTCGCCTTTTGGCGTTTCGTCGGTCATTGACGGCACGCGGCGACGAAAGCGCGGAAGATCGCGTCGTCGCCCGGATCGATCGAGTACTCGGGATGCCATTCGACGCCCAGGCAAAACCGCTTGCCCGGCGCTTCGATGGCTTCGATCACGCCGTCGGGCGCTTTGGCGCTGACGATCGTGCCGGGGCCGACGGTCTTGACCGCCTGATGATGGGCGGAATTCACATCCATACGCGCGCGCTCCCCATTGACCCGGTGCAGCAGCGTTCCAGGAACAACATCCACAATATGTCCCGGCTCGGTGCGCGGATTAGGTTGTTCGTGCGGCAGGCAGCCCGGCACTTCGTCCGGGATATGCTGGATCAGCGTGCCGCCCAAGGCGACGGCCAGCAATTGCTCGCCGCCGCAAATGCCCAGGATCGGCATGTCGCGTTCCAACGCGCCCTTCACGATCGCGTATTCGAACGCGGTGCGCCGGTCCTTGGTTTTGACCGTGGCGTGTTTGCTCGACGCCCCGAACATCGCGGGATCGACGTCGAAGGCGCCGCCGGTGATCAGCAAACCGTCGATCCGGTCCAAATAATCGCCGGCTTTTTCGGGCTCGTGCGGCAAAGCCACGGGCAAACCGCCGGCAGCCGCCACGGCGCCGCAGTAATTCTGGCGCAGCGCGTACCAGGGCATTTTCGACCAGCCGCCGGCCGGTTCGCTGTCCAGCGTGATGCCGATAAGGGGGAGTGTCATGATGGAAATCTCTTAGCACGCGGGCGATTCCCCGGTAAACGGAACCCATGTCCGGGTACATGGAATTGGCCCTCGAACAGGCCCGAATCGCCGCTTCGGCGGACGAAGTGCCGGTTGGCGCGGTGCTGGTCGACGCGTCCGGCGCCGTCCTGGCCGCGACGCATAACCGTGTCGAACGCGACAAAGACCCGACAGCGCATGCCGAAATGCTGGCGATCCGCGAGGCCGCCGCCAAGCGCGGCGATGCGCGCCTGCCCGATTGCGATCTTTACGTCACGCTGGAGCCCTGCCCGATGTGCGCGGCGGCGATTTCCTTCGCCAGGTTACGCCGGGTCTATTGGGGGGCCTCGGACCCCAAGGGCGGCGGCATCGAAAACGGCCCGCGCATTTTCGCGCAAGCCACCTGCCACCACCGCCCCGAATTGTTCGGCGGTATGGCCGAAACGGAAGCCGCCGCCCTGCTGCGCGATTTCTTCAAAGCGCGGCGCTAGGCCTTCGGCAGATATTTGGCGTTCTTCGCCAGGAACGGATTGACGAAGCGCAATCCCTTCAGCGTGCGCCCATCTTGAAAATCTTCGGTGAACAAAACCGTCGCCCCTGCGCGCCGGAACGTCGCCCACAACATCGCGTCCCAAAAGGCGAGACTATGCTGCTCGACGGCCCAGAGCGCGTCGTCGAGATCCTCGCCTTGTGCCGGCACGACGGGAAATAGGCTCTGTAACCGCTGTATGCGTTGCGAAATGAGCCGCGTGGCGATCCGTTTGCGGCGCATGACGTTCGCTGACTCAGTCAATGTTTGCAACGCCAGGAAGAACTCACCAGAAATCGCAGCTTTCTCGATGAAAGTGGCCGCCGCATCATTCTTCATCGGCGCATCTTCATCATACGCGTAGATGACGATATTCGCGTCGAACGCGGATTTCACCGCTCGTGCATCTCGTCACGCGTGAAGCCGCGACCGCCAAGCCGGGAGCGTCCGGCGAAACTTTCACGCAACAGCGCCAAAGCGCGTGCACGGTCGGGATCGGTGCGATCGGACACGGGCACTAGGCGCGCGACCGGACGGCCGCGCCGCGTGACGGTCACGATCCGGCCGGATTCGACTTCGGCCAGCAGCTTCGAGAATTTCTGGTTCGCCTCGCGGGCGCCGACGAATTTCATGCCGCCCAATGTAGTGACATTTGGCGGCGCGGTCAAACCGGTGCGGAAAACCGCCAAGCGCCGTCGGCGTCGCGCATACGCTTGGCTTCGCCGCGCGATTCGAGCAGATGGAGATGCGCCAGCGCCTCGCCGACCGCGAGGCCGACGACGCGCGGCGTGATCTCGCGCTTAAACAGCAGCTTGAAGCAATCGACCGCGCGCAACCCCGCCGGGTTCTCGGCGAAGGCGGCGCGCAACGCCGCCAAGCGTTCCTCATGATGCGCGCGGATCGCTTCGATGCGGGCACCCACGCCGCGATAGGGCTGGCCGTGTGCTGGCAGAATCAAGGTCGATTCCGGCACGCCCGCGAACCCATCCAAGCTATCGAGATAATCGCGCAGCGGATCGGCGAAGGGGTCGACCGGCCACACGCCGATATTGGGCGTGATGCGCGGCAGCACGATATCGCCGACGATCGCCACGTTCAGTTCGCGCGCCCACAGGCACGCATGTTCCGGGCAATGGCCGCGCCCGATGATCGGCAGCCAATCATGTGCGCCCAAACGCAGCGCACGGCCGCCATGGATGCGCCGGAAATGGGCGGGCAATTCGGGCACGCCGCGCCGATAGAGATTCTCCGGTGTCGCGAATTGCCCGACCGAATTGGGATCGATGCCGTTGGCGCGATAGAATGCGATGCGGTTCGCGATATCGTCCGGCGTCGCCGACGCGATCGCATAGCGCGCGGTGAGATATTCGCCGAGCGTCGTCCAGAGTTCGACCTTCCAGCGCGAACAGATCCACGCGGCAAGGCCCATATGATCGGGATGGAAATGCGTGCAGATCAACCGCCCGACCGGCTTGCCGTCGAGTTGGGTTTCGAACACGCGTTCCCACTCGGCCTTCGTCTCGTCGCGCGCGAGACCGGTATCGACGATCGTCCAGCTTTCGCCTTCGTCGATCAGCCAGACATTGATGTGATCGGGCGGGAACGGCAAAGCGAGCCGCACCCATTTGACGCCGGGGGCGAGCGTCTTCGCCCCGCCGCTCTCCGGCGGCTCGATATCTTCGTAGACGAAACCGGTCACAGAACGCGCCAGCCGATATCGCGCCGGCAGAAGCCACCCGGCCAATCGATCGCGTCGACGGCCTTATAGGCTTTGGCTTGCGCGTCCTTGGCCGTTTTGCCGATCGCGCAAACGCCGAGCACGCGCCCGCCATCGGCGACGATCTTGTCCCCGGCGGCCTTGGTGCCCGCGTGGAACACGGTCACACCGTCGAGCTTGCCCGCCGCGTCGAGGCCCTTGATCGCCGTGCCCTTCTTGGGCGTGTTGGGATAGCCTTCGGCCGCCATCACGACGCAGATCGCCGTGTCGTCGCGCCAGCGCAGATCGAAGCGCTTCAACTCGCCCTGCTGGCTCGCGATCAAGGCTGGAAGCAGATCGGATTTGAGGCGCAGCATCAGCGTCTGGCATTCCGGATCGCCGAAACGCACGTTGAATTCGATCAGCTTCGGGCCCGCTTTGCCGATCATCAAGCCGGCGAACAACACGCCTTTGAAGGGTGCGCCTTCCTTTGCCATACCTTTGACCGTCGGCAACACGATCTCGTCCATGATCCGCTTTTCCATCGCGGCATCGACGAGCTTCGTGGGCGAGTAAGCGCCCATACCGCCGGTGTTGGGGCCGGTATCGCCGTCGCCCACGCGCTTATGATCTTGCGCCGCGCCGAACGACAAAGCGTGTTCGCCGTCGCAGAGTGCAAAGAAGCTCGCTTCTTCGCCGTCGAGGAATTCCTCGACGACGACTTCCGCGCCCGCCTTGCCGAAACGCCCCGCGACCATCGCATCGTCGATCGCGGCCAAGGCTTCGTCGAGCGTGGCCGCCACGACCACGCCCTTGCCCGCCGCCAAGCCATCGGCCTTCACGACGATCGGCGCACCCTTTTCGCGGATATATTCGCGCGCCGCCGCCGCATCCGTGAAGCGGCGATATTCGGCCGTGGGCACGCCCGCGCGCGCGCAGAAATCCTTCATGAAGCCCTTGGAGCCTTCGAGCTGGGCCGCCGCCGCCATCGGCCCGAAAGCGGGAATGCCCGCCGCGGCCAAGCGATCGACGATTCCGGCGACCAGCGGCGCCTCGGGCCCGACGACGACGAAATCGATTTTCTGGGCCTTGGCCGCCGCGACGATGCCGGGAATATCCTCGGCGCCCACGGGCAGGCATTCGGCCAGGGCGGCGATGCCCGGATTGCCCGGCGCGCAGAACAGCTTGTCGCACAAGGGCGAGGCGGAAATCGCCCAGCACAGGGAATGTTCGCGCCCGCCCGAACCGACGACCAAAATGCGCATGGCGATAATTCCGTCTCCCTCGAATCCGGTCCCGCTTGTATCATGCGGGGCATGGAATCCCCGCGCGGCAATTTGCCGGAATACACCGTTTCGGAGCTTTCGCAAGCGGTCAAACGCACGGTCGAGGATGCGTTCGAAATCGTGCGCGTGCGCGGCGAAATTTCGGGCTTCAAGCGCCATTCCTCGGGCCATCTTTATTTC
This sequence comes from Tagaea sp., assembly GCA_041917215.1. Classification (GTDB taxonomy): domain Bacteria; phylum Pseudomonadota; class Alphaproteobacteria; order CACIAM-22H2; family CACIAM-22H2; genus Tagaea. The sequence continues at coordinate 832,497 of JAYRYC010000001.1, read as the reverse complement.
GCGCTGAAGGATGCCGATTCGGCGATCGACGGCGTGTGCTGGCGCGGCTCGGCCGGCAAACTCGCGATCAAGCCCGAAGACGGCATGGAAGTGATCGCGGTCGGGCGCCTGACCACCTATCCCGGCCGCTCGAAATACCAGATCGTGGTCGAGCGGATGGAGCTGGCGGGCCAGGGCGCGCTCCTCAAGCTGATCGAGGATCGCAAGAAGCGCCTCGCCGCCGAAGGCCTGTTCAACGCGGAACGCAAACGACCTTTGCCGTATCTGCCGTCGGTCATCGGCGTCATCACCTCGCCCACCGGCGCCGTCATCCGCGATATTCTGCATCGCCTGTCCGACCGCTTCCCGCGCCATGTGCTGGTGTGGCCCGTGGCCGTGCAGGGCGACGGGGCGGCCGAGCAGGTCGCGACGGCGATCAAAGGCTTCAACGCGCTGGAACCGGGCGGCAAAATCCCGCGCCCAGACGTGCTGATCGTCGCGCGCGGCGGCGGCTCGATCGAAGATCTGATGGCGTTCAACGAGGAAATCGTCGTGCGCGCGGCGGCGGAAAGCGATATCCCGCTCGTCTCCGCCGTCGGGCACGAGACGGATACGACGCTGATCGATTTCGCGTCCGACCGTCGCGCGCCCACGCCCACCGCCGCCGCCGAAATGGTCGTACCGGTGCGCCAGGAATTGATCGCGCGGCTCGCGCGCAATGCTGCGTCGCTGGAAGCGGGGCTGGAGCGCATGTTCGACGACCGCCGCCAGCGTCTGTCGGCGGCGTCGCTGGGCGATCCGATGCGCCTGGTCGAGGATCGCGCGCAGCGTTTGGACGAGCGCGCGGAACGCTTGAAGCTGGCGGGCACCGCACTCATCGACAAGCGCAAGCGCATTGTCATCGAGCTGGGCGCGCGCCTGCCCGATCCCAAGACGCAGTTGGAGCGCGCCAAGGGTGCGTTGGCGCGCGCGGGTGCGGCCCTCTCGTCCAACACCGCCGCGACCAAAGCCAATCTTGCGCGCGAGACCAAGCACGTCGCCGATCTGCTGGCGCGCGCGAAGGGGGCGGCATTGCGCGGCATCGATACGCGCATCGCGTCGCTGGGGCGCGCGGGCGATCTGCTGGAAAGCTATTCCTATCGCAAGACCCTGGCGCGCGGCTTCGCGCTGGTGACCGACGCGCAAGGCCAGTTGGTCACGCAAGCGGCCGACGCGCGCAAAGCGGGCGACATCACCTTGCGCTTCGCCGACGGCGATGTCGGCGCGCATGTCGAGGGGGCGGCCCCGCGTAAAGCCGCGACGGCGAAACCGCCGGCCCCGGGCAAGCAAGGCTCGCTGCTGTGAAGCGGTTGCTGGTCGCATTGGCGTTGTTCGTCGCAGCACCGGTCGCGGCGGATGAGATCGAGATCAAAGGTGAGATCGCGCAAGGCGGCTTCGCCGTGGTGCGCGCCGAGCCGGGTACGCGCGCGATTTTCGAAGGCCGCGAGATGCGCGTTTCGGCCGACGGGCGATTCCCCATCGCCTTCGGACGAGATGCGGTCAAACAGGCCACGCTGGAATTGATCTTCCCCGACGGCCGGCGCGTGCGCCGCGCACTGGACGTTAAGCCCCGCAAATTCGACATCCAGCGCATCGACGGCTTGCCCGAGGCGATGGTCACGCCAGATCCCGCCTTGCTCGAACGCATTCGCGCGGAGAATGCGCGCATCGCCGAGGCGCGCAAGATCGACGGCGCGGAGCCCTTCTATCTACAGGGCTTCGTCTGGCCGGTCGTCGGCCGGATCTCGGGCGTCTATGGCAGCCAGCGCATTTTGAACGGCCAAGCGCGCCAGCCGCATTACGGCATCGATATCGCCGTCCCCACCGGCACGCCGGTCGTCGCTTCGGCCGACGCGGTCGTGACCTTCGCCGATCCGGATATCTATTTCACCGGCGGCACGCTGATTCTGGATCACGGGGCGGGCGTCAGCTCGACCTACTCCCACCTGTCGCGCATCGACGTGGCGGTGGGCCAGCGCGTGCGCCAGGGCGAAACGGTGGGTGCCGCCGGCGCGACGGGCCGCGCCACCGGCCCGCATCTCGATTGGCGGGTCAATCTGTTCGATATCCGCGTCGACCCGATGCTGGTCCTGCCGCCGATGCCCCAGCCGTAAAACCCGTCACCCCGGCCGAGCGAAGCGAGAGCCGGGGTCTCGTGCAAGATCCCGGATCGCGCCGATCCAAAACCGCATCGGCTTGTCCGGGATGACGAGGTGGTTCAGCCGCCCGATTCTTTCTTCTCCTCGGCCGGCGGCGCCTTGGGCTCGATCAGGTCGGCGACGCGCTTGGTCATCTGCTCGACCTTATAATCGGGGAAGCGATAGGCCCAGCCCTTGGTCTTGGCGGCGATCTCGGCGGCCTGCTTGGCCGCGTCTTCGGGCGAGCGCAGCCGCGCATTGGGCGTGGCGGCCGGATCGACCGGCGTCACAGGCGCTTCATACGACGCGGTCACGCGCGCCCAACGCGTGTCGCGGTCCTGCACCAAGGCGATTTCGATCTTCAAGCCGTCGAAGGTCGTGTAGACGGCGCGCTCGCGCGACGCGTCGAAATCGAGACCGTCGGCTTTGCGCACGTCTTCGAGATCGAGCCCTTCGAAGGTGCTGGACAGCAGATTGACGTCGAAAGCCGATTTGACCTTCTGATCATCCGGAACGTTCACGAGTTCGATATCGTTGTCGGCGGGCGATTTCTTGCCGGCCGACAGACGCTCGCCGTCGATCGCGGTCAGATCGATCGACGCGATACGCTCGCGCTCCACATTCATCACGCGGCGATCGAGCCATTTGGCGGCGTCGCGTTCGGGCGCCACGCGGCCGCGCGCGAGATAGACCTGATTCTCGTTCGGACGGCGCACGAACGTGCCGTCGCCCGCCGTACCCTGGCGGCCGAAGCGCGAGCGCCCGATCAGCAGATCGGCCAGCGCGACGTTATTCGCGTCGACGAGCGTCAGACGGATCGCCTTCTGGTCCTTGCCCGCGCCGTCGAGATCGAGTTCGGCATGCAATGCCGGATTGGCGGTGCGCGATTCCAAGATGCGCAAGGCGACGAGTTCGAGCAGCAAGCGACGCGTCTGATCGGCATCGACCGCATAGCCATCGCGCTCGGGCATCGTCCAGGTTTCACCGTCGCGCTTCAACGTGAATGCGGCGCCGTTGTTTTCCAGCCGCACCAACGCGATCGCATTCGCCTTCGCGGCGAGATCGGGGAAAACGAGCGTGCCCGCCGCTTGGTCGACGGGCGCCACGTCGCGCGTCGCGTTGACGTAATAGGCGGCCCCGCCCGCCAGGACGGCGGCGACGGCGAGAATGCCGAGGGTTTTCGCGCGCATATCGCCCCCCGTTCAGTTCGCGGCCGGGCGGCGGCGGCGAATGCGCAGCCAGCCCAACACAAGCGCGAGCACCGCGACAGCGACGGGCACGGCCGCGATATTGATCGCCTTGGTCGCGATCTCGACGCGTTCGATATCGCCGCGCAATTGCGCCTGCACGTCGCGAAGTTCGCGGCGGAAGCCGACGAGTTCGGCGCGGAATTTCTCGATCTCCGCCTGCTGCTCCGGCCCCGCGATGGCGCGATTGGCCTGCTCGCCGGCGGCCCCGCGCCCTTGCAACTGGGCGAGGCGCTGCTCGGTCTCCTTGAGCTTTTCCTGCAGCTCGCGTTCCTTGGCGCGGAAGCGCGCTTCGGCGTCGCGCTGGATCGCTTGCAGCGCCGTGAACGGGCGCTGCGACAGCCCGCGCCCGCGCAAGCCGATCAGCTCCGACGAGCCCAGCAGATTATCGACCGCATTGACGACGAAATCGCCGTTGTACGCGGCGGGTACGGCCACGCGCTGGCCGAAGAAATCCTGCGTCGTCACCCAGAAACGGTCGTCGAGCAGATCGGTATCGGCCACGACGATGGCGTTCAGGTCGCTCTGGCTCTTGGCGAGATGGGCGGGCGCGTTCTCCGGCGCTTTCTCGCCTTCCGCCGGCGCGGGTCGCGCGGCGAAGGCCGAATTGACGGCGCCATGCAGGCGGGCGGCGAGCACGAAGCTTTCGCCCGACGGCTTGAAGTCCTGATAGAGCTGGACGGGATCAGGCTGCATACGCACCTTGTCCGCCTCGATCGCTTCGGAATCGGTCGAGGTGCGGATCAGCGGCCGGAAATCGATCGACGCCCCGTCCTTCTTTTTCAGGATCCCGGCCGACGCGGCCTGGATGATCGACGCGTCGCTGAGCAGAATGTCCGACTTGTCGAAATTCGTGTCGCGCAGCGTGAGCCACAGCACGTAGTCGACTGCGCGCATGCGCCCTTCGGTGCCCGCGTTCACGCGCCGCGCCGCTTGGCGATCGCCGGCGAGCTTGCCCGGCTCCATCTCGATGCCCCAAGCATCGAAGATCTTCTTGAGGTCGGACGACGTATTGCCCATCCCCTGCGGACCGCGCCCGGCTTCCGATTCCGCGTGCGGATCGACGAACACGAGCAGACGCCCGCCGCGCATCGCGAATTGATCGATCGCGTAGAGCGTGGATTCCGGCAATTCCTTCGGGTGCACGAGCATCAGCACGCCGATATCGGCCGGGATCTCGGTCGCGTTGGGCTCGATCCCGCGCACTTCGAAGAACTGCGTCAGCTGCGAATAGACGGCCGAGGGCGGCGTGGGCCGCATCGAACGGAATTCGCCCGCCATCGGAATCATCGTCATCAAGCCGACGACCGGCTTCTTGGGCGTGGCGAGGTTGTAGACGAGCTTGGTGAGATCGTATTCGAGGAAGCGCTCGCGATCCGGCTGGAAGAAAGCGATCGATTCTTCCTTGTCGGCGGTGTTCGAACCGGCGAGACCGAAATAGACCGTCTCGCCCTGCTGGTTGAGCGGCACGGCCTGAAGGCCGAAGGCGACGGCGCGGTCTTCCTCGTCCGAGAAGGGCGGCGGGTCGATGATTTGCAGACGCAACTTGCCGCGCGCGGCGTCGCGGTATTCCTCCAGCATCTCGCGCACGCGCACGGCGTAGACGCCGTAGGACGGAATCTCGCGGCCCAGACGCTCCGAATAATAGAAGCGCAGCGTCACGGGCTCGTCGATGCGGCCCAGGATCGCGCGGGTACCCTGGCTCAGCGTGAACAGCTTGTCGGACGTAAGATCCAAGCGCAGGCCCTGAAGCAGCGGACCCGCCAGCGAATTCACCGCCACGAACAGGATCGCGGCCAGCGCGATCCCCATGCCACCGAGTGCGGAACGGCCCATCTTCATCGCTCAGCCCGCCTTCTTGAGTTCGACCAGAGCCGCGTTCGCGAACAGGAACGCGGCGATCAGCGAGACGAAATAGACGAGATCGCGCAGATCGATGACGCCGCGCGAGATCGCCGAGAAATGCGACATGAACGAGAAGCTGGCGATCGCGTCGACTACGGCTTGCGGCGCCCACCCCGCGAAGAAGGCCAGCACCATCGTGGTCCCCGACACCGTGAACACGAAGCACACGGCGGCGGCCACGACGAAGGCGATGACCTGGCTTTTGGTGATCGCGGAAACGCAGGCGCCGATGGCCAAATACCCGCCCGCCATCAGCAACGAGCCGATATAGGACGCGGCGATGATGCCGTTATCGGGGTTGCCCAGGATATTGACCGTGATCCACATCGGGAAGGTCAAAGCCAGTGCGATGGCGATGAACGCCCAAGCGGCGAGGAACTTGCCGACCACCGCTTCGCCGATCGAAATCGGCAGCGTCAGGAACAATTCGATCGTGCCGGAGCGGCGCTCCTCCGACCACAGGCGCATCGAGATCGCCGGGATCAGGAACAGATAGAGCCACGGATGGAACGAGAAGAAGGCCTGAAGATCGGCCTGGCCGCGCTCGAAGAAATTGCCGAGATAGAAGGTGAAGACGCCCGCGAGGACCAGGAAGATCACCAGGAACACATAGGCGACCGGTGTGGCGAAATAACCGCCGAGCTCGCGCTTCAGGATGAAAGCGATGTTGCGCATTTTCAGGCCGCCTTGCCGGTGATGTCGCGGAAGACTTCGTCGAGGCGCCCGCGTTCTTCGCGGATCTCGTCGATGCGAATGCCCGCCTCGCGCGCCATGCGGCCCAATTCGGCCAGCATCGGCACGCCGCCGCGCGGGAAGGCGGTCAGCATGGCGAGGCCGCCCTCGCCCTCCACCGCTTCGAACGCCGCCACGGCGGGATGGCCGTTCCACAGCGCCTTCAAGCGCGGCACTTCCGCCGCCGCCGTGACGACCGACACCGCGTAATGCCAGCGCGAGCGCTTTTCCAGCGCTTCGGGCGTGCCGTCGGCGAGCACGCGCCCCTTGGCGATGACGATGGCGCGCGCGCAGATCGCGTCCACTTCCTCCAGGATATGCGTCGAAATGACGATCGCCTTTTCGGGCGCGATCTGGCGGATGAGTTCGCGGACTTCGTGCTTCTGATTGGGATCGAGACCGTCGGTCGGCTCGTCCAGGATCAGCACTTCGGGATCATGCAGCAACGCCTGGGCAAGGCCCACGCGGCGCTTGAAGCCCTTGGACAACGTGTCGATCGGCTGATGCAGCACACCCTTCAGCTGGGCGCGCGCCACGGCGAGGTCGACGCGCTTGGCGCGCTCCGCCCCGTCGAAACCGCGGATCGCGCCGACGAAATCCAGAAACGCCGCGGGCGTCATATCGGGATAGGCCGGGGCGCCTTCGGGCAGATAGCCGATGCGCTTCTTGGCCTCGATCGGCTGGGCCTCGACATCGAACCCGCACACCGTGGCGGTGCCCGCGGTGGGGGCGAGGAAGCCCGTGATCATCTTCATCGTCGTGGACTTGCCGGCCCCGTTGGGCCCGAGGAAGCCCAGCACCTCGCCCTTGCGGACGGTGAAGGACACGTCCTCCACCGCGCGGATGGGGCCGAAATGCTTCTGGAGATTTTTGATTTCCAGCATCGTGCCGGCGGATGTGTTCGAAGCGGACATGGTCGAGCGTTATCCCGTTCCGTATTGTCCAATACGCCCGCAGACAATCGCGCGCGGACGGCGAAGCGCCCCTCATTTAGGGGATTTGGCGGCGATTGCAAGCGCTTGGTGGTTTCCGCCCGTTCGGGTCGAATCAATTCGAGGCTTGGGACGCGCCGGCGTGCCCCGGCATACAGTCCGACATGTTAGTCCGTGGTTAAGGAGTTGTTAGTGCCGCCGGGGCGTAGATGCCCGATAACGACGCGAATAGAACGGCAAGAGGCACAGGGTGCGGAAGAAGCTCGCCATCAAGAACTTGCGGCAGCGGCCGGCGGCGCTGGCCGGCGTGCTGTTGGCGCTCGTTTTGGCGATCATCTGGGGATCGATCGCGGCGACGTTGATTGCGGATCATGATCGCACCCTCGCCAATGCTCGACAGGATCTGCGCAACAATCACCAAATGTTCACCACGAAGGTGCTTGGCGAGATCGGCGCAGCGCTCGGCCGCGCGGCGGGCGTCGAAGCTTGGCTTACCCTCGCCTCGCGCACGCCCCTTGCCCCGCCCCTCGGTGATATCGTCCAAGTTCTCAAAACGATGGAAGCGACCGTGCTTCAGCCGCAGGACATCCGGCTGTTCAGCGCGGGCGGCGAAGCGATCTCGTTGACCGGCGTTCTCAACCCTTACATCAATGCCAGCGATCGGGAATGGTTCCGCGGCGCGATGGCGCTTCAACCCGGTCAATTCCACACCGGGCAGACGATCATCGCGCGCGATACCGGCACCGAAGTCGTTCCCATCGCGGTCCGCGCGCACGAGAACGCCTACGGCATCGCCGTCGTCGCCGCCAGCATGGATATCGGCCTGCTGCGCGATGCGATCGGCGGCGTACTCGAAGCGGGCCAAAGCACAGGCGGGATCATCCGCACCGACGGCACTGTTCTTTTCGATTCGCGACAAGGTCCCGGTTACGCCGGCGGCCGAATTCCGAATTTCCTTTTCAAGGACACCGCCAAAGACGACCAATTGACGACGATCTTCGAACATCGGACCTCAATCACGGACCTGCCGCGCCTGAGCGCGGCCACCGCGTTCGAGCGGATACCGATCGTCGTCTATACCTCGCTTTTGGTCGACGAAGTCGATCAGCAATGGTGGCTCCAAGTCCAAGATACGCTTGCGTTGGGCGGCGTGGCGACGCTGGTCGCGCTGGCGCTTTCGGTCTGGATTTTCGTGCTTTTGCGCCGGAACGAGATCGACGCCGCGCGGATTTCCGCGGCGCTCGCCCAGAGCGCGGCGCTGAGCCGGGCGAAGTCCGATTTCATGGGCCGGATGAGCCACGAATTGCGCACGCCGCTCAACGCCATCCTCGGCTTCTCCGAAATGATGATCGACCCGCGCTTCGCCGCCCTCGCCACGCGGCGCGGCGATTACGCGCGCGATATCCATCACAGCGGCAAGCATCTCCTGGCGATGATCGACCAGATACTCGAGGTATCGAAAATCGGATCGGCGGGGACGCCGCTGGCGGCGCGCCGTATCGCCTTGGCCGATATGCTGCGCGACTGCGCGAACAGCATGGAATGCGCCGCCAAGGAGGTGCAGGTCCGGATCGATATCGAGGTCGCGCCGGGAGCGGAATATCTCGACGCCGATCCGGCTTTGCTGCGCCAGATGATGCTCGGCCTGTTGTCCAACGCCGTCAAGTTCAACCGGCCGGACGGGCGCGTCGCCATCCACGCTTTGCGCGCGCGAAGCGGCATCGATATTTCGGTCGCGGATACCGGCCGGGGCATCCCCGAGGCGATTCGCCCGCATCTGTTCGAACCCTTCGGCTTCGGCGATTCGGACGTCGCGAACGAGGATTCGCGCGGCCTTTGCTTGGGGCTCGCGATCGTCAAAATGCTGGTCGAACGTCATGGCGGCGCGATCGTCATCGCCAGCGGCGAAGCCGGCACGATCGCGACGTTGTCGTTTCCCGAAGACCGCGTCCCCGCGCAAATCGAAAACGCGGCCTGAGCTTATTGCGAGGCCGGTGCGGCCGGCGCGCCCAGATCCGATTTCGGCTTGGCGCGGCGCGGCGATTTTTCGGGCGCCAGACGGGAATCGCGCAATGCCCCCGTCGCTTCCAGGATGGGATAGGCGACCGACACCAGATGCGAATGGATGCGCTTCAAGTCCCGCAGCACGTCCAGATGCAGAGAGCTGGTTTCGATCGTGTCGGGGACGCGGCTGCGCAGGCGTTCGAGATGGGTCTGGGCGGCCGCACGCTCGCGCTCGCGGAACTCGACCTTTTCGGCCAGCAGCTTGCGCGCCATCGTCACGTCGCCGTTCATGAACACGGCGAGCGACAGGCGCAGCGTTTCGAGCAGATCGGCGTGCAACGCCGCGATGTCCGAGAAACCTTCGTCGGAGAACTTCACGCGGTTCTTGATCTTCTTGACCGCGAGCTCGATCAGGTTCTTCTCGATGATGTCGCCCGCATGCTCGAGATTTGTCGCGTATTGCAGGATTTCCATCGAGCGGCGCGCATCGGCATCGGACATCGATTCCGGCTGGATGCGCAGAAGATAGGTCTTCACCTCCTCGCACAACCGGTCGATCGCGTCGTCGCGCGTCGCCACCGCTTCGGCGAGCTTGCGGTCGTCGGCGCGGAACGCGGTCAGCGTGTCGTGCAACATCGCCTGCAACTCGTCGCCCATACGCAGCGTTTCGCGCGCGGCGGCCGACACGGCGAGTGCGGGCGACTCGAGCGCCGATTCGTCGAGATATTTGGGCTGGCCCGGCACTTCCGGCCCGTCGCGTTCGGCGATCAGCTTATCGAGCCGCCCGGCGACGAGATTGACGAGGGGCAAGAACAGCAGCGCCAGCGCCAGATTGAAACCGGCGTGGAAATTGGCGATCTGACGGCCGACATCGGTGTCGATCGCGGCGAGCAGCGGCCCGATTTGCGCCAGGAACGGCAGGGCCAGCAGCACGCCGGTCGCCCGGAAGATCAGATTCCCGATCGTCACGCGCCGCGCACCCGCCTCGCCGTTCCACGTGGCGATCAAGGCCGGCAACGCACCGCCGAGATTGGCGCCGAGCACGCAGGCCAAGGCGAGTTGCGGCGGCAACAGGCCGACATCGGCGAGCGAGATCGCCAGCAGCACCATGGCGAGGCTGGAATGCACGAGCCAGGTCAGCAGCGCCATCAGCACGACGGCGAGGAAACGTTCGCCCGCCAACGCGGCGAGCACTTCATGGATGACTTGGGAATCGCGCAGCGGATGCGTCGCCTCGACGATCAAGCGCAACGCCAGCAGCATCAACGCGAGGCCGACGGTCGCACGGCCGAGATCGCGCCATTTGGTCGGCAGCGTGCTCATGAAGACGAACACGCCGACGATCAGCAGAACGGGCGACAGCCAGCGCAGATCGAACGACAGCAACTGCGCGATCAGCGACGTGCCGACATCCGCCCCCAGCACGACGGCGAGCGCCACGCCCGTGGTGACCAAACCACGGCTGGCAAAAGACGCGGTCATCAACGACGTCGCGGTCGAGCTTTGCAGCACGGCGGTGACACCCAGGCCGCAAGCGAAAGCGGACATCCGGTTCGACAGCGCGTTCGACAGCCATTTGCGCAGATCGCCGCCGAAGGCGCGCATGGCACCCGTGCGGACCATGCGCAAGCCCCACAGGAGCAGCGCCACACCACCAGCCAAATGGATCAGAACGAGGGATGCGCCGATTTCAACTTCTCCTGTTTCAGTAAAGTACGCTCGCCTGGCTCGCGTCGATCGACAGACCGACCGACGCGCCGACATCGTAGACCCGGGAGTCGCGGCGGTGAACCGTATCGACTGTGACGCGATGCGGCCCGACCGCTACGACATAACGGATATTGCCGCCCAGAAATTCACGATGCTGGATCGTACCGGCGAGATTGCGCCCATCCGCCGACAAAGTCACGTCATGCGGCCGGAAAGAAACGCAAGCTTTGCCGGGTTTGGGCACGGTTAGTCCGGTCAACGCGAAACCATCGGCGCGGAAATTTCCGTCGGCCGCAAGATCGCCTTCGATCAGATTGGCCGTGCCGAGGAACGCGGCAACAAAACGATTGGCCGGCCGGTCGTAGAGATCCATCGGCGCGCCAAGCTGCTGGATGCGCCCGCCGTCGAGCACCGCGATCCGGTCGGCAATGGCGTTCGCCTCCTCCTGATCGTGGGTCACGTAGATCGTGGTGAGGCCGAGCTTGCGTTGCAGCTCGCGGATTTCCTGGCGCATCTCGACGCGCAGCTTGGCGTCGAGATTGGACAAGGGCTCGTCGAGCAGCAGCACATCGGGTTCGATCACCAGCGTGCGCGCCACGGCGACGCGCTGCTGCTGCCCGCCGGAAAGCTGGGCCGGCCGGCGTTCGCCATAGGCGCCCAGGCCGACGAGATCGAGGGCGGCGGCCACGCGCTTGCCGATTTCTGCCTTGGGCACGTCGCGCCGTTCCAGCCCGAACGCCACGTTCTTGGCGACGGTCATATGCGGCCACAACGCGTAGCTTTGGAACACCATGCCGACATTGCGCTTCCACGGCGGCACGTCGGTCACGTCGCGCCCGTTGACGCGCACCGCGCCGGCATTGGGCACGCCGAATCCGGCGACGAGGCGCAGCAGCGTCGTCTTGCCCGAACCCGACGGGCCCAGAAACGCGAAGAACTCGCCCTTCTCCACCCGCAACGACACGTCGTCGAGGATCTTGGTCGATCCGTAGCCGAAGGAAACCCGATCGATCTCAACGCCCGGCGCGCTCATGCCGCAACTCCTTCGCGGGCACGCCGCGCCCGATCGTTTTCCGCCACGCGATAGGCGGCCCAAGTCGCGATCGCGACGACGACCACGGCGATCACACCCAACGCCGCCCCCGGCCCGCGACCGGCGGCGGATTGCATATAGACATAGATGCCGTAGGACAAAGGCGCCGACGCATCGCGCGTCACCAGCAGCAGCGTCGAGGCGAGTTCGACGGCGGCGGTCGCGAAGCTGGTCACGAAGCCCGCCAAAATGCCGCCCGCCATCAAGGGCACGACGATCTTGCGCATCACCACGGATTTGTCGCCGCCCAGGCATTCGGCGGCTTCCTCCAAGCTGCGATGCAGCTGCTGCAACGCGGCGGTGCAGGAACGCAGCGCGTAGGGCAAGCGGCGGACGGCGTAAGCGATGGCGAGCATCACCCAGAACGTCGCCAGGCTTTCGCCCGAGAAAGGCAGCTTCACGTCGAAATAGACGCGCAAGATGCCGATACCGAGCACCAGGCCAGGGACCGCCACGGCCGCCATCGCGATCTGGTCGATCAATTGGCGGAACGGCAATTTCGTGCGCAGCACCAGATAGGCGATCATCGTGCCGAGCACGACGTCGATCAGCGCCGCCACGCCGCAATAAAGCACCGTGTTCGCCATCATGCCGCCCGCGTCGCGGAACACGGTGATGTAATGCGCGAAGGTGAACGCGTCCGGGATCACCGAGAACGACCACACGGTCGCGAGCGACAACATCAGAATTCCGAAATGCGGCGACAGCGCCAGGATCAGCGCCACGGCGATGAAGGCATAGGCGCCGATCTTCTCCCACAAACGCAATTCGCGTTTGGACAGGCCGCCGCCGCCGCGCTGCGTGGTCGCGAAATCGCGGTTCTTGAGACTGAGCAACGACAGCCACACCGCGACCACCGACAGTACGACCAGAATGGTCGAGATCACGTAGCCCATCGGATCGGCGAGGCCGACCGAGGTGATGCGCAGATAGGCTTGCGGGGCGAGCATGTTGTTGACGTTAAGCAGCAAGGGTGTCGCCAGATCGTCGAACACTTTGGCGAAGACAAGCGCCGCGCCGGCGATGTAGCCCGGCATCGCCAGTGGAAAGACGATCTTGGAAAACAGCGTCCAGCCCGACGCACCGAGATTCTGCGCCGATTCCTCCATCGCCGAATCGATATTAGCGAGCGAGGCGGAGAGGTTCAGTAGAATGAACGGGAAGTAATGCAGGCCCTGGACGAAGATCACGCCGTTGAGCCCTTCCATGAAGGGCAGGCGGAAGCCGAACCAATCCATCAGCAATAGATTGACCGAGCCGTTGCGCCCATAGACGAGCTGCATGGCAACGGCACCGACGAAAGGCGGCATCACCAGCGGGATCACGCCCAAAGTCTGAATCAACGCCGCGCCTTTGAAACGGAAGCGCACGGTGAAATAGGCGAGCGGGACGGCAATGATCGTCGCGACGATCACCGCCATCAGCGCCACGTAGATCGAGTTCCACGTCGCCTCGATCATCAGCGACGTGCGGAAGAAATCGGCGAAGTGGACAAGGGTCAGGCTCTGCCCGTCCCAGAAGGCGACGAACACCACCGTCGCCACGGGCACGATCAGGAACGCGACCAGAAAGGCCGCGACAGTGCCCGCACAGATCAGGTGGAACGGCGTGGTTTCCCAACGCGCCAGCAACCCCACGCGTCGAGGTGCTGGTAAAGTGATGCTCGCGTCGGCCACGCCGTTCCCCTTCATCCGTCCTTAGCGTGCGCGCGCCGCGTTGTCGGCGAGCGTTTTGGCTTGGGCGTAGTTCTGGCGCGCGAAGGCGTCCCAGCGTTCCTCGAACTCCGCCTGACGCGCCGCGACCGGGCGATCCGGACGCTTTTCCTGGAACGCGCCGGCGATCGCGGGATCGCTCGCTTCCTTTTCCGTGATCGGCACGGCGGTCGCGAGCTTGCGCGCTTCGGCGATCAGGCGCTTGCCTTCGGCGCTGTTGGACTTCGCCACCGCCGCTTCGGCCGCGTGGATCGACTTCCACGCCTCGGTCAGTTCCTTCAATCGGAAGGTGACGAGACGGTCGTAGAGCGAATTCACCAGCTCGTAGCGCCCTTCCGACAAATCGCCGTCGAACACGACGCGGCGGCCGAGATTCGCGTCGGTGAACGGATTGGGATAGCCCGCGGGCGCTTTGGCATAGCTCGCCGGGCGCACGGGCAGACGCTGGATCTTCGGATCGAGCAGGATCGCCTGCCCGTCTTCCGACAGCAGGAAGTCGACGAAGGCTTGCGCGGCGCGCTGGTTCTTGGCACCCGCGACGATGCCGATATTGGCGGGCACGATCGTCGTCACGGTCGGATAGACGAATTCGACCGGGAAGCCCGACGCCTTGGCCGACAGGCCGAAGAAGTCGATGACGATGCCCACACCGTATTGGCCGGAGTTCACCGCATCGGGCACGCCGAAGCTGCGATCGGAGACGGAGGCGAAATTGCCGCCGATCTCCAGCATCGAGGCCCAGCCTTTATCCCAGCCTTCGCCTTGCAGGATGGTTTCGACGGTCAAATGGGTCGTGCCCGAGCGCGACGGTGCGGAAATGCCGACATGGCCGAAATAGATCGGCTTCTTCAGATCGTCCCATTCCTTGGGGGCCGGCAGATTGTTCGCGCGCAAGTAGCGCGTGTTGTACATGATGCCGTAGCCCGACGCCGCGAAGCCGAAATAGAAGCCTTGCGGGTCGTGCGTGGGCGATGAACCGACCTTCGGCGCGACGCCTTCGGATTTCGGTTCGTATTTCTGCAGCAGATTGCCCTTCTTCAGCACCTCGAACGCGTCGGGCGCGGAGGCCCACATCATGTCGGGCGGGTTGGAGCGCGTTTCGCGGATGAACGCGACGCCGGCGGTGGTGGAGCGATTCTGAATCTCCACTTTCGTGCCGGGATATTTCTTCTGGAACGCGTCGACGAAGGGCGTGGTCACGTCGCGCGAGAACGACGTGACGATCGTCACGCGATCTTCCAAGCCTTGCGCGCCGGCAAGGCCGCTCACCGCGATCAACGCGGCCAATGAAATCGAAGCCAATTTCAACATTATGGGTTCCTCCGGGGGTCGGGGATGCGTGGGATCGACAATCGCATCCCGCGATCGTTTCGATTCGGCCCGCGGGTCTTCCCGCTTTGAAACGAATCTGTCATTAAACTGTCACCAGATGCGGTGCGTTTCAACCGAAACCGGCGCCGCCAACAGGGGGAAACGCATGAAACGCTTCGCAAGTTTGGCGGGCGCCGTGGCGCTCGTATCGCTGGCCGCAACGCCCACGCCCGCAAGCGCGCAAGGCCAGATCGTCGTCTACTGCTCAGTGCTCCAGGATTGGTGCACGTTGATGTCGCAGGAATTCGAGCGGCGCACCGGCATTCGCGTGTCGATGACGCAAAAGGGTTCGGGCGAAACGCTCGCGCAATTGCGCGCCGAGGCGCAGAACCCGCGCGCCGATATGTGGTGGGGCGGGACGGGCGATCCGCATCTGCAAGCCGCCGAAGCCAATCTCACGGCCGAATATCGCTCGCCCAAGCTCGCCGAGTTGCAGCCTTGGGCGCGCCGCCAAGCCGAGCAATCGAACTACCGCACCGTCGGCATCTATGCGGGCGTGCTCGGCTTCGCGTGGAACACGCAGGAACTGGCGCGCAAGGGCATCCAGCCGCCGCGCTGCTGGCGCGACGCGGCCGATGCGCGCTTCAAAAACGAAGTGCAGATCTCGAACCCCACCTCGTCGGGCACGGCCTATACGGCGCTCGCCACACTGGTGCAGGTGATGGGCGAGGATCCGGCTTTCGCCTATTTGCGCGCACTCCACACCAACGTGAACCAGTACACGCGTTCGGGCCCCGCCCCGGCGCGCAACGTCGCGCGCGGCGAAACGCTGGTCGGCATCATGTTCCTGCATGATGCGGTGGCCGAAGCGGTGGAAGGGGCACCCGTCGCGGTCGCCGCCCCGTGCGAGGGGACGGGCTACGAAATCGGCTCGATGTCGATCGTGCGCGGGGCGCGCAACATGGCGCAGGCGCGCGCTTGGTACGAATTCGCCCTGGACCCGGAAATCCAGATGCTGGGCGCCAAGGCGAAAAGCTATCAGACGCCCTCGCACAGCAAGGCGAGCCCGCCGCCCCAGGCCCCGCGCCTGGAGGATACGAAACTCATCGACTACGACTTCGCCAAATACGGCGCGACCGCCGAGCGCACGCGCCTGATCAAGCGTTGGGAAAGCGAAGTCGGCAACCAGCCGCGCTGAACTTGCGATAACGGACGAGGACCACCCCTGCCCCTCAACGGACGGGCTCGGGGTGGTCCTTCGCAAGTTGCCGATTCTGCGATAGAATCGGCGTCGTCCATGTCCCAGAAAGTCATCGACGATTACCGGACTCTGACCGGCCACGAAAAGGCCGCGATCCTGCTGCTCGCCGTGGGCGAGGAGACGGCGTCGAAGATGTTCGCCGTGATGGACGACGAGGAGATCAAGGATCTCTCCGTCGTCATGGCGAATCTCGGCTCGGTCCATGCGTCGGTAATCGAACGCTTGATCGTCGATTTCGCCGACCAGATGGGCCAAGGCGGCGCGCTCGCCGGCACGATGGAAGGCACGGAACGTTTCCTTGGCAAGGTGCTGGGCAAACGCGCCGACGGCATTCTCGACGATATAAGGGGCCCTGCGGGCCGCACGATCTGGGACAAGCTCGGCTACGTCCCCGAAACGACGCTCGCGAATTACCTCAAGAACGAATATCCGCAGACGGCGGCGGTCGTGCTGTCGCGCGTGCGCCCCGACCACGCGGCGAAGGTGATTTCGGCGTTGCCCGACGGTTTCGCGATGGAAGTCGTGATGCGCATGCTGCGCCTCGACACCGTGCCGCGCGAAGTGCTCGACGACGTCGAGCGCATCCTGCGCAACGAATTCATGGCCAATCTCGGCAAGAACACGACGAAAAATCGCCACGAGGAAATCGCCGAGATTTTCAACGCGCTCGACGCGCCGACCGAAAAGCGCTTCCTGCAATCGCTGGAGGAGCGCAATCCCGAAGCCGCGATCAAAGTGCGCGAGAGCATGTTCAAGTTCGAGGATTTGCTGCGCCTCGATCCCGCCGGCATTCAAACGCTGCTGCGTTCGGTCGACAAAAGCAAACTCGGCCTCGCGCTGAAGGGGGCGTCGGAACAATTGCGCGATCTGTTCCTGTCGAACATGTCCGAGCGTGCCGGCAAAATGCTGCGCGACGACATGGAACAGATGGGCCCGGTGCGCGTGAAGGATGTGTCGGAAGCGCAGTCCTCGGTCGTCGAAACGGCCAAAGACCTCGCCGCGCGCGAGGAGATCAACCTCTCGCGCAAAGCCGGCGGCGACGACGAACTGATTTATTGAATTGACGACCCGGGGTCTTGTCGATCCGAGATCCCGGGTCGCGCCGCCGCTTTCGCGTCGGCTTGCCCGGGATGACGATCAGCTTGTCTTCGGGCCCGCGATGGCGCGCAACAATTTCTTCGCGTCGTCGGAATCCCAATGCGCCATGCCTTCCAGGCGTCCGGCGTCGCGGCCTTGGCGATCGATCACGATCGTCGTCGGCAAGCCGCGCAGACCGAAAGCACGCATCGAAGCGCCCGGCGGATCGAGATAGACGGGCAGGTTCTTGAGCGCGTTCACCTCGAAGAACGGCGCCACCTGACGCATCCCGCCGCGATCGACGGAGATCGCGACCACCTCGATCCCCTCGCCCGCCAGGCTGGCGTGCAGCTTATCGAGGGCGGGCATTTCCTCGACGCAGGGCGCGCACCAAGTCGCCCAGTAATTCAAGACCAGTGCACGGCCTTTGAAATCGGCCAGCGTCAATTCCTTGCCGTCGGCGGATTTGAACGTGATCGCGGGGGGCGCTTCGGGCGGCGTGCGCGGCACGAAAGCGCCCAGGCTGCCTTTGAACGGGGGCCAAGCTTTCGAATCCGAACCTTGGGCGAAAACGCTTGAACCGGAGGCCGAAAGCGCTAGGGTCGCGCCCGCCCCGGCCGCCCGTAAAACATGTCGCCGGGAGAACCGCATCATCCGAATATAGGCCGCCATGTCCGACACTTCCAGCCGCGCCAAGAAGCCCGCTAAAGCCAACCCAATGTGGGGCGGGCGTTTCGGCGTGGCGCCCGACGCGATCATGCAGAAGATCAACGCGTCCATCGACGTCGACAAGCGCCTATATGCCGAGGACATCGCGGGTTCGAAGGCGCATGCGCGGATGCTGGCCAAGGCGAAGATCCTGACCGCGAAGGACGCGGCCAAGATCGTCGAAGGCCTCGACAAGGTGCGCGTCGAGATCGAGACCGGGCGCTTCACCTTCAAGACCGAGCTTGAAGACATCCACATGAACGTGGAAAGCCGGCTCGCGGAAATCATCGGCGAGCCCGCCAAGCGTTTGCACACCGGCCGCAGCCGCAACGACCAAGTCGCGACCGATTTCCGCCTGTGGGTGCGCGGCGCTTGCGACCGCGCGGAACTCGCCTTGCGCGAATTCCAACGCGCCTTGCTCGACAAGGCGCAAACCCATGCCGGCACGATCATGCCGGGCTTCACCCATTTGCAGCCCGCCCAGCCCGTGACCTTCGGCCATCATCTGATGGCCTATGTCGAAATGGCCGGGCGCGATCGCGGGCGCTTCGCCGATGCGCGCCGGCGCATGAACGAATCGCCCTTGGGCGCCGCAGCCCTCGCGGGCACGTCCTTCCCTATCGACCGGCATTTCACGGCCGAGGCGCTGGGCTTCGACCGGCCGACCGCGAACTCGCTGGATTCCGTTTCGGATCGCGATTTTGCACTCGAGTTTCTTTCGGCCGCAGCGATCACGTCGATGCATCTGTCGCGCCTCGCCGAAGAATTGGTGATCTGGTGCGGGCCGCAATTCGGCTTCGTGCGCCTGTCGGATGCGTGGAGTACCGGCAGCTCGATCATGCCGCAAAAGCGCAACCCGGACGCGGCCGAGCTGGTGCGCGCGACATCGGGGCGGATGATCGGCTCGCTGATCGGCTTGTTCACCGTGATGAAGGGCCTGCCGCTGACCTATTCGAAGGACATGCAGGAGGATAAGGCGCGCAGCTTCGCCGCCGCCGACGCGCTGATGCTGTCGATCGCCGCGATGACCGGCATGATCGACGATCTGGCGGTCAACGAAGCGCGCATGAAGGCGAGCGCTTCGGCCGGCTACACCACCGCGACCGATCTCGCCGATTGGCTGGTGCGCGAATTGGGGATGCCGTTCCGCGAAGCCCATCACGTGACGGGCCGCATCGTGCGCCGGGCCGAGGAATTGGGCATCGATATTTCCGAACTGGCGCTCGCCGACATGCAAGCGGTCGAGAAGCGCATCGACAAACGCGTGTTCAAGGTGCTGGGCGTGGAGAATTCCGTCGCCAGCCGCACGAGCTTCGGCGGGACGGCGCCCGCCAATGTGCGCAAGGCCGTGACTGCGGCGCGCAAGCGCTATCTTTGATATAAGCGGGTCACGATGACGACCGAATTTCCCCCGATCGCGCGCCGCCTGTTGCTGGCGCTGGCTTTCGCCGCCCCGCTCGCCGCGTGCGGGCGCAAGGGCGATCCCGAACCGCCGGAGAACGCCGATCGGCGCTATCCGCGCCAATACCCCGCGCGCTCGCCCCGCCAGCAGGAACAGCGCCGGCAGGAGCAAGAGGAACAACAGCAGCAAGACCAACAGCAGCCCCGGCGCACACCATGACCATCGGCTTCCACACCAAGAACGGCGTTCTGCATTGCGACGGCGTTTCGCTGGAGCGTATCGCCCGCGACCATGGCACGCCCGCCTGGGTCTATAGCCAGGCGCTGCTGGAATCGCGTTTGCGCGAATTCCAGAAGGCGTTCGCCAAGCTCGACCCCACGATCTGCTACGCGTTGAAGGCCAATTCCAACCAAGCGGTGATTTCGACCTTCGCGGCGATGGGGGCCGGCGCCGATATCGTCTCGGCGGGCGAGCTGGTGCGTGCACTATCGGCGGGCGTGCCGTCGTCGAAGATCGTGTTCGCGGGCGTGGGCAAGACCGAGGACGAGATGGCCCTGGCGCTCGACGCCGGCGTCTTGCA
This sequence comes from Tagaea sp., assembly GCA_041917215.1. Lineage (GTDB taxonomy): Bacteria > Pseudomonadota > Alphaproteobacteria > CACIAM-22H2 > CACIAM-22H2 > Tagaea. Next base: position 812,667 of record JAYRYC010000001.1, on the reverse strand, counting down.
GTTCAACGTGGAATCCGAGCCCGAGCTCGAAGCGCTGGCGCGTGTGGCCAAGAAGCGCGGCCAGGTCGCGCCCGTGGCGCTGCGCGTCAATCCCGATGTCGACGCCAAGACGCATCGCAAGATCACGACGGGCAAGAGCGAGAACAAATTCGGCATCGAGATCGCGCATGCGCGCCATATCGCGCTGGCCGCGCGCAAATTGAAATCCGTGCGCATCGAAGCCTTGTCGACGCATATCGGCAGCCAGATCACCGACGTATCGCCCTATCGCGCGGCTTTCGCGCGCGTCGCCGCACTCGGCAAGGAATTGCGCGAAGCGGGCGTGCCGATGGCGCGGCTCGATTTCGGCGGCGGCTTGGGCGTGGTCTATCAAAATGAAACGCCGCCCGACCTTGGCGCCTATGCGCGCGCCGTGCATGCGGCGATCGACAAGACCGGTTTCGGTCTGGTGCTGGAACCCGGCCGCTGGCTGGTCGCCGATGCGGGCGTGCTGCTCGCGCGCGTGATCTATGTGAAGAAGGGCTCGGCGAAAAATTTCGCGATCGTCGACGCGGCGATGAACGATCTGATCCGCCCCACGCTTTACGAAGCGTGGATGGCGATCGAGCCCTTGCGCCCGCGCAAAGGCGCCAAGCGCGTTTACGACGTCGTCGGCCCGATCTGCGAATCCGGCGATTATCTCGCGCAGGGCCGTAAAATAGCACCCCTCGAAGCGGGCGATTTGGTCGCCGTGCGCCAAGCCGGCGCTTACGGCGCGGTGATGTCGTCGGCCTATAATTCGCGGCCTTTGGCCCCGGAATTGCTGGTCAATAAGGGCAAAGTTGCGGTCGTGCGGCCGCGCCAAAGCGTCGAGTCGTTGATCGGACTGGATCGCTTGGCCCCGTGGCAGCGCCAAAAGCCGAGCCCGTACTTGGACTAAGGCGTTTTCCGGGCGTAACAAACCGCGCGATTGCACGATGCACCTGAAGGGGTAGACTTGTCTTCCCCCTGGACCGGTGGAGTGTGATTTGCGCGACCCGCGTTCGACTATTCCCGGCCTCGCCGGACGTCTGACTCTTGCCCGCTTCGCCTTGCTTTGGGAGCGCGCGGTGCCCGCCTTGTGGCCCGCGGCGACCGTTGCGACCACCTTCATCCTGGCCGTGTTGTTCGATCTGCTGCCGCGCTTGCACGTGGCATTGCATTGGATCGCCCTCGCCGGTTTCGCCGCCGCGTTCGTCGCCGCGATTTGGTACGCGCGCAAAGCGCTGCTGCTGCCCGATGCGCAAGCGGGCCAGCGCCGCTTGGAAACAGCCAGCGGTTTCGCCCATCGCCCGTTGCAGGCTTTGGGCGACAAGCCCGCCGGCACGCCCGATTCCGCGCAAACCAAATTGTGGGAAGCGCATCGCCGCCGTTTGCTGGCGGCGCTGGCGCAAGTGCGCGTCGGCTGGCCGAAGCCCGGCATGCCCGCGCGCGACCCGCTGGCGCTGCGCGTCGGTTTGATTCTGCTGCTGGTCGTCGGCATCGGCGTGGGCGGCGATCGCGCGGGTGCGCGGTTTGCGCGCGCCTTGTCGCCGGGTGTGGATACGCCCGCGATCCCGCCGGGTGCGTTGGATCTGTGGATCACGCCGCCCGCCTATACCGGTTTGCCGCCGGTTATCCCGCGCGCCGACACGACGGAAATCGCCGTCCCCGTCGGCAGCCAATTGATCGCGCAAGTCACCGGCGGCGCCACGACGCCGCGTTTGACCGTCGATGCGCGTCACGCCCCCTTCGCGCCCGTCGAAACCTCGGTCACCGGCAACAATGGCCAGCGCCTGCAAAGCTGGCGCGCCGGCGCCGAGCTCGTCGATGGGCAATTGCTGGCGATCGATCAGGGCCATGCGTCGCTGGGCGCTTGGAAGCTGCGCTTGATCCCCGATGCCGCACCGACGGTCGAATTCCCGCAAGCCCCGCAGCGCACGCGCCGCGCGGCGTTGAAGCTCGACTACCTCGCGAAGGACGATTACGGCATCGCGGGCGTCGTGGCCGAAATCCGCCGCCCGAATGTCGAAGGGCCCGGCGCGCCGATCGATTTGAACCTGCCGCTGCCGGGGCCGCGCTTGAAGGAAGCGACGGCGTCGAGCTTCCACGATCTTTCCGCCCATCCTTGGGCCGGGTTGCCGGTGAAGGTGACCTTGCGCGCGACCGACGTCGCGGGCCAGACGGGCGTGTCGGAAACCATCGACCTGGTGATGCCCGAACGCACCTTTGAGCATCCGGTGGCGCGCGCCATCGTCGAACAGCGCAAGCTGCTGGTGGCCGACATGTCGCGCCGCGCGTTGATCGCGCGCGCCATCGCCGCGATCGGCGCCAACACGCCGCAATATTCGGACGATACGGTCGTGTTCCTGGGCTTGCGCACCGCCGCCCAGCGTTTGATCGCGAAGGACGCCGCCCCCGCCGTCGTCGACGAAATGCAGAACCTGCTATGGGACGTCGCCTTGCGCATCGAGGACGGGCGCTTGTCCTCCGCCGAGCGCGAGTTGCGCGCGATCCAGCAGCGTTTGCAGGACGCGCTCGCCCAGAACGCGCCCGACGCCGAAATCGAAAAGCTGATGCAGGAATTGCAGCAGGCGATCGATCGCTATTTGCAGGCGATGATCGAGAACGCGATGCGCAATCCCGAACAGGCGCAGCGCCGCGATCAGAATTCCGAGCGCAGCCAGCGTTTGGAACGCCAGGATCTGCAACGCTTGCTGGACCAAGCCCGCCAATTGGCGCGCACGGGTGCCCGCGACGCGGCGCGCGATCTGCTGTCGCGCTTGCAGGAGATGCTGGAAAACCTGCGCACGATGCAGGCCCAGCGCGGCGAGAATCAGCAGGGCCAGCAAGGCCAGCCCGGCGATTCCGGCGCGCAGGAAATGATGCGCAGCCTACAGGAGCTGATGCAGCGCCAGCAGCAATTGACCGACCGCACCTTCCGCCGTTCGCAGCAGAATCGCCCCGGCCAATTCCGCCCCGGCCAGCAAGGCCAGCAGGGTCAACGCGGCCAACAGGGGCAACAAGGCCAGCAGGGTCAACAGGGCCAGCAAGGCGACGGGGATGGCGAAGGCGACGCGGGCGAACAGGATGCGTTGCGCGGCGCGCTGGGCGACATGATGCGCCAATTCGGCGAAATGATGGGCCAGGTTCCCGACGGCTTCGGCCAGGCCGAAGGCTCGATGCGCGATTCGGGCGATCAACTCCGCCGCGGCCAGCCGGGCCGCGCCCTGCGCCCGCAGATGGAAGCGCTGGATCAACTGCGCGCCGGGGCGCGCGAAGCGATGCGCCAGATGATGGAGCGTTTCGGCCAGCAGCAAGGCCAAGGCCAGGGCGAAGGTCAGGGCGAAGATGCGTTCGGCGATCAGCAGGCCAGCGAGCGCGATCCCGCCGGCCGCGATCTCGACGGCAATAACGGCACGATGACCGACGCGTTCCAGCGCATTCCGGGTTTGGGCGAAGGGCAGATCATGCGCTCGCAGGAAATCCTAGACGAGCTGATCCGCCGCCTGGGCGAGCGTGCCCGCCCCGAAGGCGAACGCGATTATCTGGAACGCTTGCTGCGCCGGTTCTAGAAAAGCTCGGCGAGCCAGGACGGCAGCGCGAAGCCCGCCCCCGGGCGGTCGTGCAGCGTGATGACCAGGTTCTGCGCGGCCGCTGGCGGATTCTCAAACACCACCGTGAACGCGGCTTCCTCGCCCGATTCGAGCGACTTGGCATCGAGCGTCAAATCGCGATCGGCGACCGAAGCGCCCTTCTCGTCGATTAGCGACACACGCAGGATCGGCACGGCCAACGACGACGCCGAAGCGTTGCGCAGCTTGCCGCTGACTTCCATCGTCGGCGTGCCGGCGGACGACCCGCGCACCGGCGGCTGAACCGTGACGGTTAGCCCCGCACCTGGCGGCGGCACATCCGTGAAGCGAAACGCCTGGTAGATCGCCCGGGTTTGCGGGAACGCCGCGACCACGTCGGCGCGCATCTGAACCGCGAGACCCAAGCCGACGATCGTGACCAGCAGCAAAATCCAGCCGATCGCCGCGGCGATCGAACGCTTGGGCGCTTCCGGCGGCTTGGGGCGCGGGCCCCGGCGGCGCGGCATGTCGTCGGCGGGCTCGACGCTCTCGGCGACCGTTTCGGCCAAGGCTTCGAGCGACGGCGCTTCCTCGACCGGCGGGGCCAGATCGGGTTCCGGCGCGGGGCTCGCCGCCGGCGGCGGGGGTGGCGGCGCCATGCGCGGCGGCGGCGGGGGTGGCGGCGCCGCGAAGCTCGGCGCCATTTCCTCCTGCGCGATATCCAAAAGGCCGCGCCCGGCGGAACGCGCGGGGGCCGCGGCGGCCGGCATGGCCGCACCCGGCTCGTCCTTCTTCAGGCGCTTTTCGGTGCGCGGAAAGCGATGATTGATCTCGAGAATCGCCTGGCGCGGCTTTTGGACCCAGCTATGACCGCAATTGCCGCAACGCACATAGCGTCCGCCGGCCCCTAACGCGTCTTCGGGCACGCGGAATCGCGACGAACATTCTGGGCAGGCGACGATCATGCGGGACGTGCCGTAAGCGACTCCCAAAGGCGGAAACGCGAGAAACCCGAGACGTTTATAGGGGGCCCGGGGCGGACCCGGCAAGCTTGCCGGGAGCAAGCGCCGCGTGCCAGGATTCGGGCGATCTGCGAGGCGCGGCCGTCCGTGCCGATTTCCGGAAGGGTGCGGGACGGGATGGTGAGCTTCGAACGCGTCGGTTTGCGCTATGGGCTGGGGCCCGAAATCCTGCGCGATATCAGCTTTTCCCTGGCCCCGGGCAGCCTGCATTTCCTGACGGGTGCCTCGGGTGCCGGCAAATCCTCGCTGCTGTCGCTGCTCTATCTCGCCCGCAAACCTTCCCGGGGCACCGTCAAGCTGTTCGGCGAGGACGTGACCGCCATCGCGCGCCGCGACCTGCCGCCCTTGCGCCGCCAGATCGGCGTGGTGTTCCAGGATTTCCGCCTGCTCGACCATTTGCCGGTGATCGACAACGTCGCCCTGCCCTTGCGGGTGCAAGGAATCGCGGACGCCCAAGTGCGCGAGCACGCGGCCGAGCTGCTGGCCTGGGTCGGCCTTGGCGATCACCTCAACGCGCTGCCGCCCACTTTGTCGGGCGGGCAGAAGCAGCGCGTGGCGATCGCGCGCGCCGTGATCGGCAGGCCGCGCTTGCTGATCGCGGACGAACCCACCGGCAACGTCGACGACCGGATCGCGGTGCGCTTGATGCGGCTGTTCGACGAACTCAATCGCTTGGGCACGACGATCGTCATCGCGACCCACAATATGCAGCTCGTCCAGGAATCGCGGCATCCGGAGCTGCGCTTGGACGGCGGTGCGCTTTATCAAACGCGCAAAGGTGCGGCGTGAAGAAGCCGGGCACCGAACTCAAAGGCTCGGAACTCGGGCTCGAGCGCGATCGCGAGCGGCGCTGGATCGCGGGCGTGATCGGCACGTTGTCGCTGCTCGCGGCCCTCGCGTTGGGTCTTGCGCTGGCGTTGTCGTCGGCCGGGTCGAAATGGCGCACCGATTTCGAAGGGATCGCGACAATCGAGATCCCCGCGACGCCCGACCCCGCACGCCAAGCCCAGCAATTGCGCGATGTGCTGGATATTCTGCGCCTCGATCCCGCGATCGAATCCGCGCAAGCTTTGCCGCGCGAGCGTGCCGAAGCCTTGCTCGCCCCATGGCTGGGGGCGGAGAACGTACGCGCCCTGCCCTTGCCCACGTTGGTCGATGCGCGACTGAAGAAAGGCGTCGCTCTCGACGCGGGCGCGCTGGAATCGACGATCAAAACCGCCGCACCCGGCGCGCAGGTCGACGACCATGCGCGCTGGCTCGGCGGGTTTCTGGCCGTCGCGCGTGCGGCGGGGATCGTGGCGCTGGTCGTCGTCGTCGCGGTCGGCATCGCGGCGGCGGGCGCCGTCGGCTTCGCGACGCGCGCGGGGCTGGCGATGCATCGCGAGGCGGTCGATATCCTGCATCTGGTCGGGGCCGAAGACCGTTACATCGCCCGCCAATTCGCGCGCGCGGCGTTGCGCTTGGCCTTCGCCGGCTCCGCGATCGGAACGGCTTTGGGCACCGGCGTGCTGGTCGGCGCCTACATGCTGGCGACCGCGACGGGCGTGCTCGCCTTTCCACTGCCCACGCTCGACCCGCTGGGCTGGGCCATTCTGGCTTGCGTGCCGCTGGCGGCGACGTTGGTCGCGGCGATTTCCGCCTACGCGACCGTGATGCGGGCGCTGGCGCGGATCGTGTAGGAATACGGGCGATGAAACTCGTGCTGCTCGATCGCGATGGCGTGCTGAACGAAGACCGCCCGGATTACGTCAAGAATCCGGGCGAGCTCGTTATGCTGCCGGGGGCCGCGAAGGCCGTCTCGCGGTTGAACGCGGCGGGCTTCGCCGTCGCGATCTGCACCAACCAAGCCGGTATCGCGAAGGGCATTTTCGACGAAGCGATGCTCGCGCGCATCCACGCCAAATTGCGCGACGAATTGGCGCGCGAGGGCGCATCGCTCGACGCGATCTTCCATTGCCCGGACGCGCATGCCTCGCCAAGGCGCAAGCCCGAACCCGGCATGCTGCTGGAAGCGGTCCGCCAATTCCGCACGACCGCCGCCGAGACGCCGTTCGTCGGCGACAATCTGCGCGACCTGCAAGCGGCGGCCAAAGCCGGCTGCCCGCGCCATTTGGTGCGCACGGGCCATGGCGCCAAAGTCCAAGCGGCCGGCATTCCGGCGGAGGTGCTGCCGGTGCGCGTGCATGCGGATCTCGCCGCCGCCGTCGATGCGTTGCTGGGCACGGCATCATGAAGCGCGCGCGCGGCGGGCCATTCGCGTGGATTTTCCTGCTGCTGGTGGCGGGCGCACTTGCCTATGCCGGCGGGCTCGTCTGGTTCGCGCAGACGATCGAGCGCGCGCCCGGCCTGGATACGGGCGACGCGACCGACGCGATCGTGGTGCTGACCGGCGGGCCGTTGCGGTTGCGCGAAGGCTTGCATCTGCTCGCCGCCGGGCGCGGGAAGAAATTGCTGGTTTCCGGTGTCTATCGGGGCGTGGAGGTGCAGGAATTGCTGCGGATCACGCGCCAAGCGCCGCAAGAGGTCGAATGCTGCGTCGAGCTTGGCTACGCCGCCGATTCGACCTTGGGCAACGCGCGCGAAACCGCCGCGTGGATGGATCGCGAAGGCTTCGCGTCCTTGCGGCTCGTCACCGCGAATTACCATATGCGCCGTTCGCTGCTGGAATTCCGCCGCGCGATGCCCGACGCCAAGATCGTGGCGCACCCGGTCTTCCCCGACGGTTTCCGCATCGAAGCGTGGTGGCGCTGGCCCGGCACGTTCGCGCTGGTTCAGGGCGAATATCACAAATATCTGGGCGCGTTGATCCGGCCTTATCTGCCCGTTCCGCCGCCCGACACCGACCTCGCCCCCGGGGAAATTCCGTGATCGCGTATCTTCGCTCGCTGACCTTCAACATCTGGTTCTTCGGCGTCACCGTCTTCGCGCTGATCGTGTCGCTGCCGCTATTCGTGCTGCCGCGCGTTTGCGTCAATCGCTTGGCGCGCAGCTGGGCGTGGCTCGTATGCCTGGGCCTGCGCGTGATCGTCGGCGCAAGGATCGAGTTGCGCGGCCAAGTCGAGTTGCTGCACGAGACGGTCTTGATCGTGTCCAAGCACCAATCGGCGTGGGACACGCTTTATTTCTATCTCGTCTGCCCCGATCCGACCTACGTGATGAAGAAGGAACTGCTGCGCGTGCCGATCTATGGCTGGCTCGCGATCAAGCAGAAGATGATCCGGGTCGATCGCAAGGGCGGCGCCAAGGCGCTGAAGCGCATGATCGATGGTGCGATGGAAGCGGTCGCCGACCGGCGCCAGATCGTCATCTTCCCGCAAGGGACGCGCGTGAAGCCGGGCGCACCGACATCCGACTATCCCTATCAGCCGGGCACGGCCGGGCTTTACGCCAAGCTCGGCATTCCTTGCGTGCTGGTCGCGCTGAATTCGGGCCAGATCTGGGGCCGGCGCAGCTTCCACAAGCATCCGGGCACGATCTATGTCGATGTGCTCGGCGTCATTCCGCCCGGCATGCCGCGCGCGGTCTTCATGCGCGAGATCGAAACGCGCATCGAATCCGCCACCGCGAAATTGGAAGCGGAGAATACAGAATCGGCGGGGCGCAAGTGAATCCCGCCGCCCTGCGCGCCTGGCGCTTGGGGGCGGGTTTCGTTCTATTCGCTTACGTCGCCACGCATCTCGTCAACCACGCGACGATGCTGATTTCGCTGGCGGCGGCGGAAGCCTTCGCGACACCGGTCTTCGCTGTCGTGCGTTCCGTGCCCGGCTCGCTGCTGGTCTATGGCGCGCTCGCCTTGCACGCCTTCCTGGGGCTCTACGCGCTGGCGATGCGCGAATCCTGGCGCGGCATCAAACCCGCCGAGGTGCTGCAATTGCTGCTCGGCGTGATGATCGTGCCGCTGATGGCGGGGCATGTGACGCTGGTGCGTACCGGCAGCGAGTTTTATGGCTATCTGCCTTTCCACACGGCGGTCGTCGGCAACGCCGTGCTCAACCCCGGCGTGGCGACCGATCTCGCGATCGGCCTTTGCGTCGTGTGGTTCCATGGCTGCATCGGCATGGCGCATTGGCTACGCTTGAAGCCCTTCTATCCGCAGTGGCGCGCCACACTCGCTTGCGTCGCGATCCTGCTGCCGATCCTCGCCTTGCTGGGCCTCGTCGCGGGCTCGCGCGAAGCGGAAGCGTTGCTGGCCGATCCGGCATTCCGCGCGCGCTTCGACGGCGAATACAACATCCCGCGCGGCGAAGCCTATATGGCGCTGACCGGCCGCGCGGCGCAAACCGAGCGCTTCTGGTGGATCGGCGTGTTGATCGCGGGCGTGATCGGCTTGCTGCGCGGGCAGATGAAGCGCCTGCGCGCGGGCATCGCCATCGTCTATCCCGACGGGCGCAGTGTGCGTGTCGCCCCCGGCCTGTCGCTGCTGGGCGCCTCGCGCGTCAACAACGTGCCCCATGCCAGCGTGTGCGGCGGGCGCGGACGCTGTTCCACCTGCCGCGTGCGCATCGCCGCCGGGGCGGCCGATCTCACCCCGGCCGCGCCCGCCGAACGCAAAGTGCTGGCGCGCGTGGGGGCCGATCCCGACGGGGCGAACGGGACGGCGATCGTGCGGCTCGCCTGCCAAGCCTTCGTCACCGGCAAAGGGCCGATCTCGATCGTGCCGCTGCTGCCCGCCTATGCCGGGCCCGCGACGGCGCGCGGCGGCGACGGTTACGGCACGGGGCGCGAGCTCGACATCGTCGTGCTGTTCGCGGATTTGCGCGGCTTCACGGGCCTATCGGCCGGACAATTGCCCTTCGATACGGTGTTCCTGCTCAACCGCTATTTCGCCGCGATGGGCCGCGCGATCGAAGCGAATGGCGGCTATGTCGACAAATTCATCGGCGACGGCGTGATGGCGCTGTTCGGCACCGATGGGCGCGACGCGTCCGCCGCCGCGAAACTGGCGCTCGCCGCCGCCAAAGCGATGGGCGAAGCGCTCGACAAGCTCAACGCCGAACTCGCCCACGATTTGAAAGCGCCGCTCAAAATCGGCATCGGCCTGCATGCCGGCCCCGCGATCGTGGGCGAGATGGGCTATGCGCGCGCCATGCATCTGACCGCGATCGGCGATACGGTGAACGCGGCGAGCCGCATCGAAGGCCTGACCAAGGATTTCGGCGTCGAACTCGTCGTCGCGGAGTCCGTGCTGACGCGCGCGGGTGTTTCGGGCGAAGCGCTCGACGCACGCGGTATTGCGGCGGTCGATGTCGATTTGCGCGGGCGCGACGGCAAGGTCCGCGTGCGCGCCTTCCCGCGCGCCGTCGATCTCGGCGCTTAGCTTTTTCCGCCGAACACGACCCAGACCGACGTGTCGGGCGAGTGATCGACGAAGCGATGCGTATCGCCCTTCGCGGCGAAGAGCAGATCGCCCGGCCCGAAGGGGACGCGCACGCCTTCACGCTCGAACGCGCCCGCCCCGCGCACGACGACATAGACCTCGTCGCGGTCATGCGGCTTTTGGGTGTCGGGATTGGGCGGGCGATACCAGCGCGCCTCCAGCCCCGGCGAATTCAGCGCCTGGGCGCTGAAGCGGCCCGGCGGCAAGGGCAGCGCATCGGCTTCGTCCACGGTGACGCGAGTCAGCAAGGGAGTCATGCCGTCCTCCGTTTCGGGCGCGCGGTTGTGTCCAGAACGACCGGCCCGTCTGCCCATGTTAGCGCAGTCCGTCCCGCTGCCAAGATTCCACAAAGCGTCCGATCGATCACCGTGTGGATAACCGGGACAAGTCGATTTCCAGCGGCGCTACAACATGTTGTGGACCTACAGGCTGTTGTAACATATGGAGAACGTTTTCAATTGCCAAGCGGCGCCGAGGCTCCTAACTTCCCTGTCGCACCGAGACTTTTCCTTCCCTTCGTTGACGGGAAACCGACACGCCATGCGCCCCATCGCCGCCATTTCCCAGCAGATCTGGGACATGAAGTATCGCTTCAAAGCGCCCGACGGGGCCGCGATCGACAAATCGATCGAGGATACCTGGACGCGCGTGGCGAACGCGCTGGCCGAGGCGGAAGCGCCCGAAGCGCGCGCCCATTGGGCGGCCGAGTTCCGCACGGCGCTGGAGGATTTCAAATTCCTGCCGGCGGGGCGCATCGTCGCCGGGGCCGGCACCGCGCGGCACGTGACGCTGTTCAACTGCTTCGTCATGGGCACGGTGCCCGACGACATGTCGGGCATTTTCGGCCATCTGCGCGAAGCGGCCCTGACGATGCAGCAGGGTGGCGGCATCGGCTACGACTTCTCCACGCTGCGCCCCAAGGGTGCCCCCGTGAAGGGTGTCGGCGCGGACGCGTCCGGCCCGCTCTCCTTCATGGATGTGTGGGACGCGATGTGCCGCACGATCATGTCGGCGGGGCATCGGCGCGGCGCGATGATGGCGACGTTGCGCTGCGACCATCCGGATATCGAAGCCTTCATCGAAGCCAAGCGCGAGCCCGGCCGCTTGCGCATGTTCAATCTTTCCGTCCTCGTCACCGACGCCTTCATGGCGGCGGTGAAGGAGGACGCGCCGTGGGAACTGACCTTCAACGGCACGCATTTCAAAACGCTGCGCGCGCGCGAGCTGTGGGACAAGATCATGCGCGCGACTTATGCCTATGCCGAACCGGGCGTGATCTTCATCGACCGCATCAACCGCGCCAATAATCTTTGGTACGCGGAATCGATCGCGGCGACGAACCCCTGCGGCGAGCAGCCTTTGCCGCCTTATGGCGCGTGCCTGTTGGGCTCGGTCAATCTCGCGGCGTTGGTGAAGCATCCGTTCGAAGCGAACGCCGAACTCGACGAAGCAGAACTCGCGCGCGTGGTGAAGCTCGCCGTGCGCATGATGGACAACGTGACCGACGTCTCGCGCTTCCCGCTCGACGCGCAAGCGGCCGAAGCCAAGGCCAAGCGCCGCATCGGACTTGGCGTCACCGGCCTTGCCGACGCGCTGATCTTGTGCGGCCTGCGCTACGGCTCGGAAGCCGCCGTGCTGCAAACCGAACGCTGGATGGGCGCCATTCGTCGTCTTGCCTACGCGGCGTCGATCGAGCTTGCGCGCGAGAAAGGCGCCTTCCCGCTTTTCGATCGCGAGAAATATCTGCAAGGCGAGCAGGTCAAGATTCTCGAGCCCGAAATCCTCGACGGCATCGCCAAGCACGGCATTCGCAACGCGCTGCTGACGTCGATCGCGCCCACCGGCACGATTTCGCTGATGGCCGACAACGTGTCGTCGGGTTTGGAGCCCGTGTTCTCGTTCAGCTACATGCGCACCGTGCTGCTGCCCGACGGCACGCGCCGGCAGGAGGAAGTCTCCGACCACGCCTATCGCCTCTTTAAGCGGATGTTCGGCGAGAATGCGCAATTGCCGGATTACTTCGTCGACGCGCAGCGCCTGACGCCCGCCGAGCATGTCGTGATGCAGGCGGCGGTGCAGAAATATATCGACGCCTCGATCTCCAAGACGATCAACTGCCCGGAGGATATTTCCTTCGAGGCGTTCAAGGACGTCTACACCCAGGCCTACGCGCTGGGCTGCAAGGGCTGCACGACCTATCGCCCCAACGACATCACGGGCGCCGTGCTGACGGTGAAGAAGGACGAGCCGAAGAAGGGTTCGGAGCCCGTGCAGCAATCGCTGCCGCTGGCGAAGTCGCCGTCCAAGCCCGAGGATCATTACGAGGCGAGTGTCGTTTACATGACCCGCCCGCTCGACCGGCCCGAGGCGCTGCCGGGCCAGACCTACAAGATCAAATGGGCGGACGCGGAACACGCGCTCTACATCACCATCAACGACGTGGTCGCCGACGGGCGCCGCCGGCCGTTCGAAGTGTTCATCAACTCGAAGAACATGGAGCATTACGCCTGGACCGTGGCGCTGACGCGCATGATCTCGGCGGTGTTCCGGCGCGGCGGCGACGTGTCGTTCGTCGTGGAAGAACTCAAAGCCGTGTTCGATCCGCGCGGCGGCCAATGGATGGGCGGGCGCTACGTCCCGTCTTTGCTGGCAGCCATCGGCGAAGTGATCGAGCGCCACATGGTGCAGATCGGTTTCCTGCGCCCCGGCGAAGCCTTACCCAGCGATCCGGCGGCCGAGCACATGCCCGTCGCGGCGATGGGCGGCGGTGCGGCGGTGGAAACGCCTGACGCGCCAGCGAACACCAACGCTTCGTCGGGCACGGTCGCCGCGTTGTTCGCGGGATCGCCGCCGGACGGTTCGACCGCCAGGCTCGCGGGTGCACGTCACTGCCCCAAATGCACGGCGCCGACACTGATCCGCATGGAAGGTTGCGACACCTGCACGACCTGCGGCTTCTCGAAATGCGGGTGATATAGACGTCTTTATATATTCAAAGTTTAGATCGCCGTTTATCCATCTCTTCTTGGATCGAACGACGTAAATTGCCTCTAGCCCGTACGATTTTTGCGGATGTCGGGATATTCGTTTTTTTAATCAATTCGCAAAAAGGGCCGTCGCCGCGCCAAATGTCGACATAAGGAATATATGTAGCGTGCGCTACGTCACCACCGATTGACCCTGGAGGCGTCCATTTGGCGTCGAGTACTGCGTACCTGATTATTTGCGTCGCTAGTGCATCAACAAATTTTAGAGAGGGGCAGATTTCCAGTAACTTCGTAGCGTCCGGCATATTTCTGAGATTTTTATTTTTTTCGAAGCTTGATGCAATTTGAGCGGCAATGCGCCCCAAAGGCAGCGCGCGATTTATAATTGCTCGAATCTGAGCCTTATCAAGTAAATCGAAGCCTGGAACCGAGGCGCATTCGGCCTGCACACTCTTGATCATCCCAATTATATTCGCCCCTAGAATGCGTATAAAACCAAATACCTCATCGAACTCTTTCGCGCTTCTATCCTTATAAACAGCGACAAGATTGTCTGGCCTAAACACACCCATCGCCATCTCTTTTCCAAGCGTCGTTATCGAAACTCGCCCCATAAAATATTGATCCAACAACCCCTCACGATAAAAACGCTCAGTCAACGGATTCTCAACTTCAAACTTCAAACCATCTATCGAATTTCGCTGCGATCTAATAAATGCCATTCCCTTTTCAGTAATTTTTCCATCGGGTAAGAAGATAGAGGATTGAATGATTTTTCTTTGTTTGCGTGGCAGAGCCAACTTTCGGAGTTCATTTTTTACCTCTGCTAAAGCCTGCGCCCTAAATCCTCTGATGGACGGCGAGAAATCTGGCGCCCAAAATCCCTTTTCCGCTGCGGCATGTTCACGAAGAAAAGTTGCGCCCTCAGCTGCACTCTTGAGTTCATTCTCCATAATGCTGCTAACTGGGATCATGGGCTGATCCCTAGTCAGATCTCTCATCACAGAACATCTAGCAATTGCATTCTTCTTATGCTGCGGAGCATGCTCCACTAGCTCACATACATGCACGATGGAGTATCGAATCTCGATATCACCAGCCTTGCTCAATGTATTAAGCCAATCATACAATGAAATTAGTTCACTTGAAGAGTTAGCGCTCAATGCAGTCGCAAAGGCCCAGTAATCACTTGTATCGAGATATACTTGGATCGGATGCGTGCTTAGTTTCATTTTGAGCGCGCTTCATCGAAGGGAATAAAGCTCCAGCGCTTCGACCAAATTGGCGAGCGCGGATTTCTCGCTGCGGCCCTGACTCGCCACATCGACTTCAAGGCACTGCGCCACGAACCAACGGCCCTCGCGGGTCAGGCTGGCGGTGTATTCAGTCATTGAAGGAATATGATGAACTTTCACGCTTACAGAATAGCGTGATTCGGATTAAGGCTCCATCGTCACCCCGGGCGAGCGCCAGCGAGACAAGGGCGTCTAAATCCCGGCGCGAGCCGATGCGCTGCATCGGCACGCCCGGCGTGACGAGCTATCCCGCCTTCGTCCCTTCGGGGTCGATATAGCCGCGCTCCAGCGCGCGGTGCAGCGCCTCGTAGGCTTTGACGCCTTCCTCGAACAATTCGCGCTTGCGCGAAAGCTCGTCGAGTTCCGCGGCTTCGCCCTTGCCGTCGAGGAAGGCTTGCATGGCGCTGGCGAGGTAATCGGCGCGCAGGCGCGCGACCGACGCCGCGAATTCGACGAAGCGTTCCTTCGTGAGCCCCGGGATCTGCTTATGGATGATCTCGCGGTTCACGAGGCGCACCGATTTGTCGATGAAAGCGAGCATGCGCTTCTGCTCTTCCGACGGCGCCCAGGGATCGCTCGACATAGCGGGGTTCCTTCCGAATTTCCGTTTGGGTGCGGGCAGCATCGACGGATCGACGATGGCGCCGTGATCGTAACCGTAAGCGGGCGCGGGCACATGCGACGCGCCCTCGCCCTCGTCTGCCACCAGCCCCGAACGCGCGAAGGACGCGACGAACATCGACAAGTCCAGATCGCTCGCCTTCTCCATCACGCCCGCCACCACGCCGCCGCGCAACTGGCGGATCAAGCGCAAGGCGCGCGGCCGTTCGTAGGGCGGCTGGGGTTGCGGCTGCATGCTAGGGCTTCGGCTTCTTCGCCGCCGCCGCCGCGACGCGTTCGGCCGCCGCTTCGCCGCGCGCGCCCAGCAACTGGATGACGCGCGAATAGAGGACGGGCGGGGCGGGCGCGTCGATCGTCTTCAGCACCTTCGCCGCCGGATCGACTTCCTGCAGAATCGCGCGCGCGTTGTGCACGAGCAGCCGGTTGCGCAGATGGATTTCCTTGTTGAGCGCGTCGATGCGCTCCGCTTCCTCGAGCGTGAGTTCCTTCATTTCGCCGTCGGTGGGCGAGCGGTAGTCTTCGAGGAATTTCATCGCGACCCCGAGTCTCCCCCGAAAGGGCGAAACGGGCAAGAGTCAGGCGCGCACCGCCGCCAGCAACGCCGCCAAGCGCCGGTCGCGCAAGCCCAAGCGTTCGAGATGTTCGACCGTATTGGCGAGATAGGCGGCGTTGGGCCCGCGCTGGCCATGCGCGTCGCGGATGATCCGCGCGGCATCCTCCAGCGGCAATTTGCCGGCATAGGATTGGCCGTCGCGATCGATCACGAAAGTCCGCGCCACGACCTCGCGCCCGTCCTGCAAGGTGATCGGCAGATCCATGCAGTGATAGGACCGGTTCAGCATTTCCCGGTCCCAAAGATAGGCCATCGTCGTTTCGCGATGTTCGTTCGCCACGCGATAGGCGATGCCCCGGCAGGAGCCGCCCTTGTCGAGGCCCAGCACCAGGCCGGGCTTTTCCGGCGTGCCGCGATAGCGCGTCGAATAAAGGCAAAAGGCGCGGTGGAAGCCCATCAGCTTCGCCGGCCGCGCCTCTTCGAACGGAAAACCCGGATCCCAGATCAGCGACCCATAGGCGAAGAGCCAGAAATCCGCCGTGTCGGGCGGCGGCGGACAGCCTTCACATTCCGGAATCTTGCCCGTGCGCGGGCGGGTTTGCGTCAATGTCGATGGCATCGCGGGTCAACTCTTGCGCACAAGATAGACGCCAAACGCCGTCAGCGCCATGCCCGCCAGCGCGAGAAATCCTAAAACCTCGCCGAACAAAACCCAGGCCATCAATGCCGTGGTCGGCGGAACCAGATAGAACAAGCTCGCCGTCTGGGCCGCCGCCCCGCGCCGGGCCAGCAGCATCAGCAGCGAAATCGCCCCCATCGACAGGACCAGGATCAGCCAGGCGAGTGCCCCGACCAGCTGGGGCGTCCAGTCGATGACCCTGGTTTCGAAGGCGAACATCGGCCCGGCCAGCACCACGGTCGCGGCCGCATATTGAATCACCCCGCCGGTCGCAAGGTTCACGTTCCGGCAGAAACGCTGCTGGTAGAGCGTGCCGAAGGTGATGCCGAACAGGCCGATCACCGAGGGCCAGACCGCAACCAGCGGAATGCCCTCGAAACCCAGCTTCTCCCACAGCACCGCGCCCACGCCGACGAAGCCCAATGCCAGCCCCAGCCATTGGCGGGGCGTCACATCCTCGCCCAGGGCCCGGATGATCGCGGCGGTCAGCAGCGGTTGCAGGCCGACGATCAGCGCCGAAAGACCGGCGGGCAAGCCCCAGGAAATCGAGACGAATACGCCGCCCAGATAGACGCCGTGCAACGCGACGCCGACCACCGCGACATGCAAGGCTTGCCGGCCGCGCGGCCAGGGTGCGCGCGACGCCAGCGACCACGCGACGAACAAAGGTGTGGCGATCGCGAAACGCACGACCAGGAAAGTCAGCGGTTCGATATAGGGCAGCCCGGCCTTCGACCCGATGAAACCGGTCGACCAAAGCGCCACGAAAACAAGGGGAACGAGATGGGCCATCGCGAAACGCGCGGACCATACCCTATATATGAAGGTATGAAACGCTACGCCAAGCACTTCGCCTATGCGGGAATCGCAATCGTCTTTCTGTGGACCGTGTTCTGGATGGTCACGGCGCAGAATATCCTGCGCCGGATCGAGACATGGCAAACGGTCCAAGCCCAGTCGGGCGTGAAGCTGGAATGGGATCAGCTCGACATCAAAGGCTGGCCGTTCGGCTGGCGCGCCAATGTCGACAAACCGCGCGCCGCCGGGGCGGGCCCGTCCGCGTGGATGTGGTCCGGCGAGAAACTGACCGCATCGCTCGACCCATGGAACCTGCGGGAATTGCGCGTGCGCTTGCCCGGCGCGCAAAACGCATCGTTCGGGGCGGGCGATCTCGAAACCAAACTCGGCCTTCGCGCGGCACGGCCCGACGCGACGATCGCCTTCGACGAGAGCGGCAAGGTCGCGTCGCTGGTTCTGGACTTCGAAGCGCTGGAAGCGACGATCGACGGCTCGGCGCCGCTGTCGATGCGCAAGCTCGACGCGACGCTCTCGCCCAACCGCCCGGTCAATCCCGATCATCGGGCGGATACGCTGGACCTGCGGCTTCTGGCGCAGGGCGTGCGCTTGATCGAGCCGGTTCCCGCCCTGGGCCGCGACATCGCGCGCGCGGAATTCGTCGGCAATGTGAAAGGCAGCATTGTCGGACGGGAAACCAAGCTCGGCCCCGCCTTGCGCGCGTGGCGCGACGATGGCGGTACGCTGGAGATCAAACTTCTCGGTCTCGATTGGGGCCCGGCCCATCTGACGGCCGAAGGCACGCTGGCGCTGGACGATCAGGACCGGCCGCTCGGCGCGGGCACGATCCGCGTCGCGGGCTGGCGCGAAACGATCGACGCGTTGCAAGCCGCCCAAATTATCGAACCCGGCCCGGCGGCAATCCTCAAAATCGGCCTCGGCTTTCTGGGCCGCACGGGCGGGACGAACGACGGTTCCGTGCAAGTGCCGGTCGCGTCGCAAGATGGCCGCTTGGTCGTGCAACGCGTACCCGTGATGCGCGTGCCGCCGCTGAAGCTGGACGAGTAATCGTCATCCCGGGCAAGCGCGACCGCGTCGCGCGCGACCCGGGATCTCGAGACCCCGGCTCTCGCATTCGCTCGGCCGGGGTGACGCAGCCTTGCTGCGTCACATATTCGGATAGTTCGGGCCGCCGCCGCCTTCGGGCACGACCCAGACGATATTCTGGGTCGGGTCCTTGATGTCGCAGGTTTTGCAGTGGACGCAATTCTGCGCGTTGATCTGCAAGCGCGGGGCGGCCGCACCTTCGCGCACGATTTCGTACACGCCCGCCGGGCAGTAACGCTGCTCGGGCGCGTCGTAGAGTGCGAGGTTGTAGGCGACCGGCACCGACGCATCCTTCAGCGTGAGGTGTGCCGGCTGATTTTCCTCGTGATTGGTGTTCGACAGGAACACCGACGACAGCCGATCGAACGAAACCTTGCCGTCCGGCTTCGGATACTCGATCGGCGTGCTGGCGGCGGCGGTGCGCAAGGATTCGTTGTCGGGATGATGTTTCAGCGTCCACGGGCCCTTGCCGCGCAGCACATAGGTTTCGAGCGCGCCATTGGCCATGCCGATGACCAAGCCTTTGGTGAAGCCCGGGCGGATATTGCGCACGGCCGACAGCTCTTCCCAGATCCAGCTGGCTTTGACCGCCGCTGGATACGCGTCGAGCGTGCCGACGGGCCCGTCGGTCGCGAGGGCGTCGAACGCCGCTTCGGCGAGCAGCATGCCCGACTTCATCGCCGTGTGGCTGCCCTTGATCTTGGGCACGTTCACGAAACCCGCCGAGCAGCCGATGATCGCCGCCCCCGGCATCACCAATTCGGGGATCGACTGCAAACCGCCTTCGTTGATCGCGCGCGCGCCGTAAGCGATGCGCCTGCCCCCTTCGAAGATCGGGCGGATCGCGGGATGCGTCTTGAAGCGCTGGAATTCCTCGAACGGCGACAGATACGGGTTTTTGTAGTCGAGCCCGATCACGTAGCCGACGGCGACCTGGTTGTTCTCCAGGTGATAGAGGAACGAGCCGCCATAGGTCTCGAAATCCAGCGGCCAGCCGACCGTGTGGATGATGCGGCCCGCGTGATGCTTGGCGGGATCGATCTCCCACAATTCCTTGATGCCGATGCCGTACGTTTGCGGCTGCGCGTCTTTGCGCAGATCGAATTTCTCGATCAGCGCTTTCGACAGCGAACCGCGCACACCCTCGGCGAACACGGTCAAGCGCGCGTGGATTTCCACGCCCGGCGTGAAATTCGCCGTGCGCTGACCGTCCTTGCCGATGCCCATATCGCCCGTGGCGATGCCGCACACGCGCCCGTCTTCGAACAGCGTTTCGGCCGCCGCGAAGCCCGGGAAAATCTCGACGCCGAGTTCCTCGGCCTGCGTCGCGAGCCACCGGCAGACATTGCCGAGGGAGACGATGTAGTTGCCCTCGTTATGCATTTGCGGCGGCGTGGGCAGGCGGATCGCGCGCTTCTTGGTCAGGAACAGGAAACGGTCTTCCTTCGCGGGCGTATTCAGCGGCGCGCCCTTTTCCTTCCAATCGGGGATCAGCTCGTTCAGTGCGCGCGGCTCCAGTACGGCACCCGACAGGATATGCGCGCCGACCTCCGAGCCCTTCTCCAGCACGCAGACCGAAATCTCGCGGCCCTTTTCGGCGGAAAGTTGCTTCAGGCGGATCGCGGCGGCCAGGCCCGACGGCCCCGCCCCCACGATGGCCACGTCGTAATCCATGCGTTCGCGGTCGGGGCGCTGGCTGGTCGTCACGGCTTCACTCCTCGAGTCTGGCGTCCGTCATAATCATGCTAGTGTCCGGCCGCAATGGACGATCTGGCCGCCCTCCGTTACCTGGTCGAACTCGGCGCCGACGAGGCGATCGCCGAGACGCCGGTCGATCGTTTTTCCGCCCCGCCGCCGGTGGAAATGCCCACCCCCGCCCGCCCGGCGATGCGGGTCGTGGCACCCGTCGCGTCCCCCGCCATCGCCGCCCCGGTCCCGGCGGCGCAGGCGGTGATCTCCGCCCGCGACGCGGCCGCCGCCGCCAACACCCTCGACGAGCTTCGCGAGGCGCTGGCCAAGTTCGACGGCTGCCCGTTGAAGGCCACCGCGACCAATCTGTGCTTCGCCGATGGGAACCCCGCGGCGAAGATCATGTTCGTGGGCGAGGCGCCGGGGGCGGACGAAGACCGCCAGGGCAAGCCGTTCGTCGGCGTCTCGGGCCAGCTTCTCGACCGGATGATCGGGTTCATCGGGCTGGACCGGAATACCAACGCCTATATCGCCAATGTGATCCCCTGGCGGCCGCCGGCCAACCGGACGCCCACGGCCGCCGAAATCGCCGCCTGCGAGCCCTTCATCCGCCGGCAGATCGAGCTCGCCAACCCGCAAATCCTTGTTTTGGTTGGGAATATCTCGACCAAGACGCTGCTGGGCACGACCGACGGCATCATCCGGATGCGCGGCAAATGGCGCGAGTACAGCTCGCCGGGCCTGAAAGCCCCGATCCCCGCGTTACCAATTTTCCATCCGGCGTATTTGTTGCGAACCCCGGCACAAAAAAGGGATTCGTGGCGGGATTTATTGTCGTTGAAGCAAAGAATACAAATGCTTTCCAAATAATGACCAAGTAAATATAGGCACAATAACTTTGAACTAAATCTGTGGAAAATCTAAGATTTTTCCTTGCCGGGGGCGGCAAATCCTGCTTTTTACGCTCCCAGCATGCCGAATTCGCGCACCTATATTTGCCGATTGGCAGCAAGCCATCGGACAATTTTAAAAACGGCCTTTGTCGCGTTGGCGGCAATCGCCGGGGTGACGCTCTTCGGCGGCGATCTTTCCGCCCAACAGACCCGCGCGGCGCGCGCCAATGCCGGCACCGAGACCGCGTCGCTGCCGCGTACCGATTTGGCGCCGGAACGCGCGACCGATCTGCCGCGCCCATTGTCGGAATCCGACGCGAAACATTACCGCGCGGCCTTCGCCGCCCAGGAGCGCGGTGACTCCGCCGCCGCCGACGCCGCGCTGCGTCAGGTGAAAGACCGGATGCTGGCCGGCCATGTGCTGGCCGAGCGCTACTTGGGCAAGAACCACCGCTCGACGCACGAGGAACTGTCGGCTTGGCTCAAGGCCTATAACGACAACCCCGACGCGCCCGCGATCCATGCGCTGGCCCAGCGCCGCGCGCCGCGCAACGCCAAGCTCAATCGGCCGGTCGGCGACTCCTTCACCGAACGCGCGGGGGCCGACGATCTGGGGCCGGGTCTGGGCCGCACGCCGCCGATGCGCTCGACCGCGCCGGGGGCGGCGCAACTGCGCGGGCGCTTCGCCAAATGGATTTCCGACGGGCATTTCGAGCGCGTCGAGCGCGAGCTCTCGGGCCGCGACACCAACAATCTTCTGTCGGTCGCGGAGATCGACCATTACCGCGCGCAGCTCGCCTCGGGCTGGTTCATGCGCGGCGACGATCGCAAGGCCATCGCCTTGGCGGGCGACGCCGCGCGCCGCTCGGGCGCTTCGGTGCCGCGTGCGCACTGGATCGCGGGTCTCGCCGAATTCCGCCAGCAGCGTTACGGCCGGGCCGCCCAGCATTTCGAAGCGCTGAACCGCCTGCCGAACACGCCCGCCTGGGACCAAGCCGCCGGCGCCTTCTGGGCGGCACGCGCCCATCTGCACGATCGTAAGCCCGAAATCTATAATTTCTGGCTGACCCAGGCGGCCGAGAATCCGCGCACGTTCTATGGGTCGCTGGCCGCGCGCGCCCTGGGGATCGACACCGGTCTCAACTGGAATCCGCCGCCGCTGGGCCCGGAAGACCTCGCCCAGCTCAAGAAATTCCCGTCCGCGACGCGTGCCTTCGCGTTGCTGCAGATCGACGAAGATCGTCGCGCCGAAGCCGAGCTGCGCTTGGTGCTGGGCCGCGGCGGCCTGCAATTGTCGCAAGCGGCGCTGGCCGTCGCGATGCGCGCGAATATGCCGGGCCTCGCGATGCGCCTCGCGCGCGAGCTCAACGATGTCGACGGGCGGCGCTATGACGGCGCCAATTATCCGGTCCCGCATTGGCGCCCGGAAGGCGGGTTCGAAATCGACCCGGCTTTGGTCTTCGCCTTCATGCGCATCGAATCGGGTTTCAATCCGCGCGCGATCAGCCCGGCGGGGGCGCGCGGCCTGATGCAGCTGATGCCCGGCACGGCCGGCATGATGAATGGCGGTTCGCTGCGCGGGCAGCTCGAAAAGCTTTACGAGCCCGAGACCAACATCACGCTCGGCCAGCGCTACATCAAGGCGCTGCTGGAAGATCCGCTGATCGAAGGCGAACTCACGCGCCTCGCCGCCGCCTATAATGGCGGGCCCGGCAATCTTTCCAAATGGAAGCGGATGCAGGACCAGCGCGGCGAAACGCGCGAGGACGCGCTGCTGTTCATCGAAAGCCTGCCCTCGGCCGAAACGCGGCAATTCATCACGCGCTTGCTCTATTCCTACTGGATGTATTCGGAACGCCTGGGCCAGGCCACGCCGTCGCTCGACCAGCTGGCCGAAGGCCAGTGGCCGCTTTACGCCGTTCCGCAGCGCGCCGCGCGCGTGGTGCCGGCGAACGATCTCGAGCAGACGGCCGAGCAGATCCAGCGCCGCTGACAAGTGCGGCCGGGCGGATTAGATTCGCCCCATGCCCAAGCTCGACGAAACCCGCCCGTTCCTTTCCTGCAATATCGCGGTTCTGACCGTGTCGGACACGCGCGACGAAGCGTCCGACCGTTCGGGCAACGCGCTCGCCGAAATGATCGCCCGCGACGGGCACAAACTGGCCGCGCGCGCGATCGTGAAGGACGATATCGGCTTGATCCAAGGCAAGCTCAAAGCTTGGATCGCCGATCCCGCGATCGACGTCGTGATCTCGACCGGCGGCACCGGCGTGACGGGCCGCGACGTCACGCCCGAAGCCTTCGAAGCGCTTTACGAGAAGAAGATCGACGGCTTCGGCGAGATGTTCCGCATGATCTCGTTTCCCAAGATCGGCACCTCGGCGCTGCAAAGCCGCGCCACGGGCGGCGTTGCGGGCGGCACGTATCTATTCGCGCTGCCGGGCTCGCCCTCGGCCTGCCGCGACGGCTGGGACGAAATTCTGAAGTGGCAGCTCGACAACCGGCACCGCCCCTGCAATCTGGTCGAGCTGATGCCACGCTTGCAGGAGCACCTTACGACGAAGCCGAAGGCGACCGTTTAAATCTAAAGCACTAAGACTCTGGTTGCGATTCGCCCGGTGAGTTGGATACGCTCCACTTAAAAGTGATGTGGAGTGAATAATGTCAAGTCCTGCGCTGTACGCCGCGCTCAACGAACCAATCAATCAGATTTTTATTTATCTGACGGGCGGTGTTTTTGCTTTTGCCGTAGCTGCACATCCCTTTCGATGGCTCCCGGCGTTTACCGCCGCCGTACCGGCACTACTGACGAGCATTGGCGTACTTGGCACATTCGTCGGGATTTTCATCGGCCTACTCGACTTCAATGTTTCGGCGATCGAGAAAAGCGTCCCCCTTCTACTCGAAGGAATGAAAACGGCGTTCCTGACCAGCGTCATCGGCATGGGAACTGCGATCGCATTTAAGGCCTATCAAACGATAGTTCCTATGCGCGACCTCCCCGCCGCAAATTCAGACGATCCGCTTAGAGTCCTTCAAGCCGGTTTCGCCGAAATGAAGGAGGGAATGGATGTCGCAAATAGCAATCTGCGGACTTTGAAAGACTCGATTTCCGGCGATGCGAATTCGAGCCTCTCGACGCTTTTGCTGAAAGTAAAAGATGCTATCGAAAACGTTGATACGCATGCGCAGAAACAAGCGGTCACGACGTTGAATACTATTATGAACGACGGCTTCAAGGTTCAGATCGCCGCATTCGAGGAATTCGCAAGGACAATCGCCGAGAACAATTCCAAAGCGCTGATCGAAGCGCTTAGTGAAGTCATGAGGGACTTCAACGCGAAGATCAACGAGCAGTTCGGCGATAACTTCAAGCAATTGAACGAAGCGGTTGGCCGATTGCTGACTTGGCAAGAGGCTTATCGCCAACAGCTCGACCAGCTACGTGAACAGATGACCGCCTCGCAAGTCGCGATTTCTGAGTCGAAGACCGCTCTCGAAGCGATTTCGACGCACGCAAGCACGTTGCCGCCCGCCGCCGAGGCGCTTTCAAAGCTACTTACGACGGCGCAAACGCAGATCGACGATTTGAATATGAGATTGTCGGCATTCGCAGCGCTCAAGGATAAAGCCGAGAGCGCGGTGCCAACGCTGTCGAAGATGCTCGACGACTTCACGAAATCGATGACCGAGAAGACGGGAACGCTTCTATCGGCGATCGAAACGGAGAACAAATCCCTTCGTGCGCAATCCGAGACGTTACGCGCCGAATGGACCCGCACGCTTGAATCGCAGAAGGTTGTGGCGGATGCGATGGTCGCAGAGCAGCAACGTTTGAATAAAGACACGCAAGAGCGCTTCGCCAACATGTCCGAAGAATTGACGAAGCGCCTTGGCGCCTCCATCGAAACTTCGGGCAAAAATCTCGATGCGCTCGTCAAGGCGCTCGATGACCAGATGCAGGAAGAAATGAAGCGGGCCATCGGACTAATGGGCAAGCATCTCGCGTCGATCACGGAGAAGATTGTTCAGGACCATGTGGCGCTTGCCGAGCATCTGCGAAAAAGCGCTGATATCGTTAGAAACGTTCGCCCATGAAATTCCTTCAGCGAAAAGGCGGCGAAGCCGAAAGCGAAGAGCACTGGATAAGCGTCTCGGACCTTATGTCCGGACTCATGGTGATCTTCCTTTTCATCGCGATATCGTATCTGCGTCCAGTCATCGAACAACGCGAGAAAATCCGCGAGATCGTCGTCACTTACCAAGCGACCGAAGCATCGTTAATCGCGCGACTGAACGACGAATTCGTCAACGATCTGCCGCGCTGGCAGGCTGAATTGGATCGGCGCAACCTTGCCATCCGCTTTCTGTCGCCTGAAGTCTTGTTCCGACCGGGCAGTGCAGAGCTACAGCCGCGATTCCAACAGATTTTGTCTGAGTTCTTCCCCCGCTATTTACGGGTTCTGGACGAGTTCCGTGACGGCATCGAAGAAATAAGAATTGAAGGCCATACATCGACCGACTGGGCGGGTGCAGCCTCGGCTGAGGATGCCTATTTCCGTAACATGGAGCTTTCCCAGGCGCGCACGCGTCAAGTTCTCAGATTTTCGATGGGATTGCCGGACGCCCGCGACTATCGGCAATGGGCCTTGCTCCACGTCACCGCCAATGGGCTGTCTTCCAGCCAACGCATTGTTCTGGCCGATGGCCGCGAAGATGCCGAGCGCTCGCGGCGCGTGGAGTTTCGCGTCCGAACCAAAGCGAAGGATCAAATCGTTCGCATTCTCGAGACCGTCGAACAATGAAGCTCGATATCTCATTCTTTGCCTTGGAAGAAATCGTCCGACGAATTGGGGCGCCAGAAAGCACGTGGTCTCTCGACGCTACAAAGTTGGCTCCAACCGAGTTGAAGCCCTCAATTATTGAAGCCACGGTCACCATCCCCGAAATTGACTTTGATGACCAAGGCATTCCGATTTGGCAAGGCGAACAAGTCCTGCTTTACATAAAAGAAGGTGGGCATTCGATCGATACGCTTCTACGCAGCCCCGATGATGCGAATCGGTACCATGTGGTTGAATGCGAGACACTTTCCGGGATGCGTGAAAGAGGAAAGTTTAAGCAAAAGTATGTTGCGACCAATAATACCTCTGGAAAGTTTAGGTGCGTTGCAATCGATCCAGTCACACGCATACCAGAACCGAATGATGTTTTCGCTGAACTCAAGGTATGCAAAAACTGCCTAAAAAGGCTCAACTACAAGGGATACGTCGAATCTCAATCTAGAGAGAAGAAGCGAATTTGGATTGGATTCAAACTCGACGACTTTTTTCAAGATTATCGCGCCAAGTTCTCATCTCTGCCAATCCGTCGAGATTCGGATACTTCGCGTAACGAATACACTCCCGATTGGGAGGTGCTATCTCGACGATTCCGTGCGACGGCAAATTGGACTTGTGCGGGATGTAAAATCGATCTCTCGGATAAGAAAAATCTACTGCAAACGCACCATATCGATTTTGACAAGCGGAATAATGTACCTAGCAACCTAACCCCACTGTGCGTTCTGTGTCACAAAGAGCACCATCCAACGATGCATGTCGAACTTTCGGCGCGCATCGAAATTCTCCGTCGACGAAACGCTATCGCTTGATCCAGCGCGCGTAACCCGCCGCGTCGTCGACGTCGTCGAGTGTGGCCGCGAAAGCAACGCGGCGATGCTTCACATTCGCCAGCGTGTCGGTGAGCGCGTGCGCGCTGGACCAGCGTGCGTTCTTGAACGCGCCCTTTGCCAAACGGCCATGGCGCGACCCGACCAGCCAATAACCGCCATCGTGCGATTTGCCGAACACGAGATCGGCATCGCCGAGTTTCTTGAACGCGTCGCGTACCAGCGTCGCGTTCAGATCGGGAATATCGCTGCCGACGACGATCGCGGGGCCGTGCCGCGACATCAACGCGCGTTCCATCCGCGTCCCCAGATCGCTGCGTCCTTGGCCCGCGCGCCGCGTGCGTAATGGCCAAAGATGCGCGTTGCGCGCGCTGGCATCGGGTGTCACGCACAACACCAAGCGCCACGGCCCGCGCGCGAGTTTCCGCAACGTCGCGGCCAAGCAGGCGCGCTGGAACGCCAGCGCCGCCGCATCGCCGATCCCGCGCGCGAGCCGCGTTTTGGCGCGGCCGCGCCGGGCGGGCTTGGCGAAAACGAAAATCGTCGGCCGGATCATCGATAGAGCTTCGCGAGCGTTTCGGGCGACGCGCCCAGGAACCATAAGGCGAGGATCGAGAGATTGCGCAGCGGGCGCAAGATCCAGCCGTCGCGTTCGTAGCGCGCGGGCGAGGTCGTCGCCACCGCGTCGAGCGCGCGCAAATTCTTGGCGCCGATGCGGCGGACGAGATCGACATCCTCCATCAGCGGCAAATCGCGATAGCCGCCGAGGCGATCGTAAAAATCGCGCGCGATCAACAGGCCTTGATCGCCGTAAGGCAGGCCGAGTTTCCGCGCGCGCCAATTGGCAAGGCGCGCGACACGGGCCGCGCGCGGATCGTCGCCCGCGAAGGCAAGGCGGAAATAGCCGGCCTGCCCCGTGAAACCGCCCACCGCATCGACCCAGCCCGATGCCAGCACCGTATCGGCATGGACGAAGAGCAGCCAATCGCCGGTCGCGGCGGCGGCACCCGCACGCAACTGCGTGCCCCGGCCGCGCGGGGCTTCGATCACCCGAAAGCCGTGGTCGCGGGCGATGTCGCGCGTCGCATCGGTCGATCCGCCATCGACCAGAATACGTTCCGCCCCGTCCCACGCGCTCAAGGCCGCGAGGCCGGCGGGAAGAAATCTTTCGGCGTTAAGGGCGGGCACGACGATGGAAAGGCGCATGGATACGCCATCATGGCGCCCGCCGCACGGCAACGCTACAGTGCCGGAAAATCATGAGTCGCCCCGACCTCGACAATCTATTCCGCGCTTTGGCCGCACGCCCGCGCTTCGCCGAATTGGCGCCAAGCGAACTGATCCCGCTTGCCGGCAAGGGCCTTGCCCATAGCCATGTGCGGGTGAAGGGCAAACGCGTTCTGCTGCGCTTGCCGCGCTTGCGCGCCGGCGAGGATGCGCAAGCGCGGCTGTCGCTGGAAGCGGAGATGTTCGCGCGCGCCGCACCGTCGGAGGCCACGCCGCGCCTCATCGATACGATCGCGCCGGGCGAGCTGGTGCCGACGGGTGCGTTGATCGTCGACGATATCGGCGGGGCGGCCCCGAAACTGCCGGGCGATCTCGGCGCCCTCGGCACCGCGTTGGGCTCGATCCACAAAATGAAAGTGCCGGACGCGGCGGCGCGCGGCCCCCTCGCCTCGCCCGCCAATCCGGTCGCCGCGACGGTCGCGACGATCGAGGCAAATCTGGCGCTTGCCGACAAGGCGTCGCTCGATCCCAAAGCGAAGATCGCTTTCGGTCAGGAACTCGCCTGGGCCAAGGAATTCTCGACCAACAACGACAAGCGCTTCCAGGGCATGACGCGCAGCCTGTGCCTATACGACACGCATCCCGGCAATTTCATTTCGGCGCCGGGGGGCCGCGCCTATTTCGTCGATATCGACAAATGCCTCTATTCCTTCGCGGCCCTCGACCTCGCGCATACCTGCACGCGGCCGGCACTCGCGTGGGATCCCGATTGCGCGGCGAGCCTGTCGCCCGCCGATATCGACGGCTTCATGCGCGCCTGGGCATTGCGCGCGGGCGATGCGCTGGCGCGCGAAACCTTGTCGGCCTTCCGGCCGTTCCGGCGCCTCGTTTGGCTGCGCACGACCAGCCAATTCATCCGCTTCCGCGTCGAAGGCACGCATAGGGGCCTCGACGGGCGCTATGCCGATCACGCCGAAAAAGCGATCGCGGCGGCCCTCGATCTCAAGACCATCGCCGATCAGCGCAAGGATTGGGGCTGAGCCCAATCCACCGATGTTCTTGAATTGTTCATGGCGTTGGGATAGGCTTCCCGCGTCATGGACGAAGCCCTTCCCGATCGCGCGCGCAAAGGGCGCGGCGCCGTTTCCAACCTTTCCGGCCGGTTCGAACCGCTCGGCCGGGTGCGGATCGACGATGGCTGGGGCACGGATCCGGACGAAGACCTTCCGCCGCTGCGCACCCATGTGCAGGCCGATGCCAGTCGCACGGTGATCGCGCGAAACGACAGCCCCGATATTCCGTTCGAGCAATCGATCAACCCCTATCGCGGTTGCGAGCATGGCTGCGTCTATTGCTATGCGCGGCCCACCCACGCCTATCTCGGCCTGTCGCCGGGCTTGGATTTCGAAACCAAGCTGTTCGCCAAGCCCGACGCCGCCAAGCTGCTCGCGGCGGAATTGCGCAAGCCCGGCTATCGCGTGAAGTCGATCGCGCTGGGCACCAACACCGATCCCTATCAGCCGGTCGAGCGCACGCATAAAGTCACGCGCGCCATTCTGGAAACGCTGCGCGATTTCTCGCACCCGTTTTCGATCGTCACCAAATCGGCGCTGGTCGCGCGCGATATCGACATCATCGCCCCGATGGCGGCGCGCAATCTGGCGCATGTGTTCGTCTCGGTCACCACGCTCGACCGCGATCTCGCGCGGCGGATGGAGCCGCGCGCGTCGACGCCGCAGCGCCGCTTGGATGCGATCACGGCGCTGACCCAAGCGGGCATCAAAACCGGCGTGATGGCCGCTCCGATGATCCCCGCGATCAACGATCACGAATTGGAAGCGATCCTGGAGGCCGCGCACGACGCCGGGGCAACGAGTGCGGGCTACACGCTGTTGCGCCTGCCGCTGGAGATCAAAGATCTCTTCGCCGAATGGCTGGACGAACACGCACCCTTGAAGAAGAAGCGCGTGCTCGACCTGATCCGCGAATCGCGCGACGGCAAGCTGAACCACGCCGAATTCGGCAAGCGTTTCGTCGGCACCGGCCCCTACGCCGAGATGATCAAGGCGCGGTTCTTCAAGGCGCGCAAGCGCCTGGGGCTCGACCGCAACGACTGGTCCTACGACCTGTCGGCGTTCGCGCCCCCGCCGCAAAAGGGCGATCAGTTCAGCTTGCTGTGAAAATAATCGTCATCCCGGCCAAGGCGGCTTGCCGCCGCGCGCCGGGATCTAACGAGACCCCGGGTCTCGCATTCGCTCGCCCGGGGTGACGCGATCGATTAGTGCCGGCCCTGCAAGCGATAGCGGTGCGCGGGGTAGACGCCGAGGATCTTCACCATGTCGGAGAAGAATTCGAGTTCCTCCAGCGCATGCGCGAGCGGCGTCTGGTCGGGATGGCCTTCGACATCGGCGTAGAACTGCGTCGCCGTGAACTTGCCGCCCAGCATGTAGCTTTCGAGCTTGGTCATGTTCACGCCGTTGGTCGCGAATCCGCCCATCGCCTTGTAAAGCGCGGCCGCGCGGTTCTTGACGCGGAACACGAAGGTCGTCACGCACGGGCCGCTTTTGACGTCGGCGAGCTTCGGCGTCTTGGACAGAACCACGAAGCGCGTCGTGTTGTGCTTGGCGTCCTCGAAATCCTTCTTCAAGGATTTGAGACCGTAGATCTCGCCCGCGAGCGACGAAGCGATAGCGCCGCGCGTGATGTCGCCGGCCTTGGCGATCTCGGCCGCCGAACCCGCCGTGTCCGCCCCCGTGATGCGCTTCAGGCCGAGTGCACGCGAATTGCCGCGGCATTGGTCGAGCGCTTGGACATGGCTTTGCACCGTCTTCAGCGTTTTGAGCGTGGCGCCCGGCGGGGCGAGCAGATGATGGTTCACGCGCTCGAAATGCTCGCCGATGATGTGCAGGCCCGCTTCCGGAATCATCTGGTGGATTTCGGCGACGCGGCCCGCGGTCGAATTCTCGATCGGGATCATCGCCAAAACCGCCTTGCCGCCGCGCACCGCGTCGAACGCGTCTTCGAAGCTGGCGCAGGGCAGCGGCTCGAGCTTCGGATAGGCGTGTTTGCACGCGAGATGCGAATAGGCGCCCGGCACGCCCTGGAAGGCGATACGGGCGGGAGTTTTGGCGGATCTCATGGGCGAGTCGTCCCGTCTGGCGGTGTCGAAGGGGCCGGTTATCGGCAAGCCGGGGACGCGTGTCAATCGCCGCCCCGCCGGAACATGTTGATTCGGCGCGATAACCCGGATTCCCCCCGATTTTCTTGGGGCTTTGCGCCGCAGTTGCGCGGACGCGGCGGCGGAATTAGATTGCCCCCGTTCCGGAAGCTGTGGGAGCGACCGGCAGGGATCCCTATTCACGATCGGGCAGCGCGATGAATTCCTACGAGCTTAACAAGATTTTCGGCGCCGTCGTCGGCTCGGTGCTGGCGATCACGGTGATCGGCTACATCTCCAATCTGCTCGTCCATCCGCATCAGCTCGAAAAATCCGTCCTCGACATCAAGATCGAAACCGCCGCGCCGACCGCCGCGGCAGCCGCACCGGTCGAAATCCCGCCGATCTCGCCGTTGATGGCGTCGGCCGACGCCGCCGCGGGTGCGGCCCTGCTGCGCAATTGCACGTCCTGCCATACCTTCGACAAGGGCGGGCGCAACGGCGTGGGTCCCAATCTGTGGGACATCGTCGGCAACAAGAAGGGCCATATCGACGGCTTCGCCTACTCGCCCGGCGTCGCGGCGAAGGGCGGCCAGTGGGGCTACGAGGAACTCAACCAGTTCCTGGCCAATCCGCGCGCCTACATCAACGGCACGCGCATGGCGTATGCCGGTATGCGCCGTATCGAAGATCGCGCGAACCTGATCGCGCATCTGCGCACGCTGTCGGATTCGCCGAAGGCGCTGCCGTAAAACTTACGGAGTTTCTCCCGCGTTCGGGCTTTTCAGGCACCGGACGCGGGATTAATTTTATTCCCCCATGGCCGCTCAAACCTTCAACGTCGCCCTTCACGCCGTCGGCGGCGTGCAATGCGTGATCGTGAATGTCGATCCCGCCTCCGTTTCCACGCCGGAAATGCAGCGCCGCACGCTCGGCTACATGACGCCGCGCTTCGCGGGCAAGCAGGTCGTGCTCATGTATATGGACATGACGCGCCGCCCGGTTTTCCTGGGCCCGGCGCATCTTGTCGGCGCGATCCAGGGCAAGGGCTATTCGGAATTCCGCTGGCAGAAGGCCGTGCTCCAGTGAGCCGCATCCCGGCCAAGCGCTACTGGCACGAACTCACCTCGCCCGATTTCGACGGGCTGGACCCCGAACGCACCGTCGCCGTTTTGCCCGTGGGCGCCATCGAGCAGCACGGGCCGCATCTGCCGGTGTGGGTCGATGCGCGCATCAACCAGGGCGTGGTGGAACGCGCGGTCGAATTGCTGCCCGCCGATCTGGGCGTGCTGTTCCTGCCCGCGATGCCGATCGGCAAATCGAACGAGCATCTGGGCTTCAAGGGCACGCTGACGCTGTCGGCCGAAACGCTGATCCGCTTGTGGACCGAGATCGGCGACGGTGTCGCGCGCGCCGGGATCCGCAAGTTCGCGATCTTCAATTCGCATGGCGGCCAGCCGCAGATCGTCGATATCGTGTGCCGCGATCTGCGCGTGCGCCATTCGATGGTCGCGGTGGCGATCAGCTCGTACATGCTGGGCAAGCCGCCGGGCATGTTCCCGGCCGAGGAATTGACCTACGGCATCCATGCGGGCTCGTCCGAGACCTCGCTGATGATGCATCTCACACCCGACCTCGTGAAGAACGAGGAACGGCGCGACTTCGTCACTCTGCCCAAGAAGCTGAAGGGCCAGTTCGAGACGATCATCCCCAACGGCCGCACGACGGTCGCGTGGCAGATCCAGGATCTGCATCCGCTGGGGGCGGCGGGCAACGCGCTCGACGCCGACGCCGAACGCGGTAAAAAACTCGTCGACCACATGGCCGCGAAGCTCGTGCAGGCCTTGTCGGAAATCGCGAGTTATCCACTGGCGAATATCGTCGACCGCGCCTAGGCGCATTGCCTAAACCAAAGGCACCGCTATAGTCGTTGCTTGGCGCCACAGGGTGTTGGGCATGGTCCGGATTTTGCTGCCCTGGGGGGCCGTCTTCGCCGTCCCCCACTCCGGAGCAACCCCATGACCCAAAAAACGATTTCCCGTCGCACCAGCCTCGGTCTTCTCGGTGCGGGCGTGGCCGCCGCGACGCTGCCCGCGCCTGCGCTGCGCGCCCAGACGCTGGACAAGTTCGTCTATCAAACGAATTGGCGCGCCCAGGCCGAGCATGGCGGCTTCTATCATGCGCTCGCCACCGGCATTTATCGCAAATACGGCATCGACGCCGAGATCCGCATGGGCGGGCCGCAGCAAGACCCGAACGCGCTGCTGGTCGCCGGCCGCGTCGACGCGATCATGTCCAATTCGTTCTCCGGTTTCCGCTATGTCGAGGAGAACGTGCCCTTCATCGTCGTCGGCTCGGTCATGCAAAAGGACCCGCAGGTCCTGATCTCGCATCCCGGCATGGGCAACGACACGCTGCCCGCGTTGAAGGGCAAGCCGATCCTGATCGGGGCCGGCGGGCGCTCGTCCTACTGGCCGTGGCTTCGCGCCAAGTTCGGTTTCAGCGACGATCAGATCCGCCCCTACACCTTCAACATGGCGCCGTTCCTCGCCGACAAGAACCTTTCGCAGCAGGGCTTCCTGACGTCGGAGCCCAACGAAATCCGCAAGGCGGGCGTCGAGCCGGTGATCCATCTGCTCGCCGAATACGGCTTCGAGAATTACCAGACGACCATCAACACGTCGGTCAAGCTGGTGAACGAGAAGCCCGATCTGATGCAGCGCTTCATCAACGCGTCGATCGAAGGCTGGTACGGCTATCTCAACGGCGACCCGAAGGCGGCCAACGCCCTTATCCAGCGCGACAACCCGGATATGGCGGAAGACAAGATCCTGATGTCGATCGCCCAGATGAAGCAATACGGCATCGTCGACTCGGGCGATTCCAAGCAGCTCGGCGTGATGTGCATGACCGACGCGCGCTGGAAATCGTTCTACGACGCGATGGCCGCGGCCGGTGCGGTGCGCCCCGGCCTCGATATCTCGCGCGCCTATACGCTGAAGTTCATCAACAAGCGCGTGGGTATGGGCTGAGCATGACGGCTTTCGCGAACGCCGCGAAGCTCCAGGAACGACCGGCCACGCGGCCGGTCGTTTCCTGCCGGGGTGTCGCGAAAGTTTTTTCCAACGGCACGCTGGCGCTGCAAAACGTCGATCTCGACATCAAGCATCACCAATTCGTGTCGCTGCTGGGCCCGTCGGGCTGCGGCAAGTCCACGCTGCTGCGCTTGATCGCGGGGCTGGGCGAGCCGTCGGCCGGCGAGATCGATTGGCCCGCCGATCGCGAAGGCGACGCGCACGCGCTGTCCTTCGTGTTCCAGGAGCCGACATTGATGCCCTGGGCCACGGCGATCAAAAACGTGATGCTGCCGTTGAAGATCGCGCGCATGTCCGCCGACGAAGCGCGCGGCCGTGCGGCGGACGCGCTGCGCATGGTCGGCCTGTCGGCGTTCGAGAATTCCTACCCGCGCGAGCTGTCGGGCGGCATGAAGATGCGCGTGTCGATCGCGCGCGGCCTCGTCACCAAGCCGCAAGTGCTGCTGATGGACGAGCCCTTCGCCGCACTCGACGAAATCACGCGCTTCAAGCTCAACAACGATCTGCTGCGGCTGTGGCAGGATTCGAATTTCACCGTCGTGTTCGTCACCCATTCGGTATTCGAAAGCGTGTTCCTGTCGGAACGCATCGTGGTGATGGCCGCGCGTCCCGGGCGCATCATCGAGGATATCGACGTCGCCGCCCCCTATCCGCGCGACAGCGAATATCGCACCAGTCCGCTCTATAACGAACATTGCCGCCGCGCTTCCGCCGCTTTGGAAAGCGCCATGGCCCATCACGCGCATCACGGCTGACCCGCATGACCGCCACACCGCTCGCACAAGTCGCCGAACAGGACGGCACCGCGCCGGTCTTCCTGCGGGAAAAGACGATCCTGGGTCTGCCCGCCTCGGCGTGGCCCAAAATCCTGATGCCGCTCGCCGTCGGCCTGCTGTCGCTGGGCGCTTGGGAAATGGTCGTGCGGATCAACCAGATCCCGCATTACATCCTGCCCGGCCCGATCCTGATCGCCACGACGATGTGGCAGGATTGGGGAACGCTGTCGGGCTCGCTGTGGATCACGCTGTCGATCTCGCTGGCGGCCCTTGCCGTCGCGGTCGTCGCGGGCGTGGCGCTGGCCATCCTGTTCGCGCAATCGAAATGGGTCGAGCTCTCGTTCTTCCCCTACGCCGTCATTTTGCAGGTGACGCCGGTGGTCGCGATTGCGCCCCTCATCATCATCTGGGTCGACAACGTCCAGCTCTCGTTGCTCATCTGCGCGTGGATCGTCGCGTTCTTCCCGATCCTGTCGAACACGACGCTCGGCCTCAACTCGGCCGATCACAATCTCTTGAATCTCTTTCAGCTCTATCGCGCCTCGCGCTTCCAGACGCTGCTTTATCTGCGCCTGCCCGCCGCCACGCCCTATTTCCTCGCGGGCCTTAAAATCTCCGGCGGTCTCAGCCTGATCGGCGCGGTGGTCGCGGAATTCGTCGCGGGAACCGGCGGTTCGGCCTCGGGCCTCGCCTATCGCATTTTGGAATCGGGTTATCAGCTTCGCATTCCGCGCATGTTCGCCGCGTTGTTCATGATCTCGATCTCCGGGATCGTGATCTTCCTGTGCCTGTCGTTCCTGTCGCATCTCGTGCTGCGCCGCTGGCACGAAAGCGCCCTCAAGCGGGAGAATTGAGTTGCCGTCCTTTTTCGAGCCGCCGAAGACCGATCGCTACGCGCTGCGCAATGTCAGTGCTTTGCTCGAAGACGGCAATTTGGCGCCGCGCGACATCGTGGTCGAGAAGGGCAAGGTCGCCGATATCCTGACGGCGGGTGCCGCCCCCATCGATATCGGTCCCGATTTGAAGGGCGCCATGCTGTGGCCCTGCCCGGTCGACATCCACACCCATCTCGACAAGGGCCATATCTGGCCGCGCAACCCAAACGTGGACGGCACGTTCTTCGGCGCGCTGACCGCGACGATGGAAGACCGCAAGGCGCATTGGAACGCTTCCGACGTCGAAGCGCGCTTCGAATTCGGCGTGAAGACCGCCTATGCGCGCGGCGTGTCGGCGATCCGCACCCATCTCGACAGTTTTCCGCCGCAGGCCGAAATCTCGTGGCCCGTCTTCGCCAAGCTTCGCGACAAATGGGCCGGCAAGGTCACGCTGCAAGCCTCGTCCATCGTGTCGATGGACCTGTTCGCGACCGACGGCGGCAAGCAGCTCGCCGACCTCGTCGCCAAGCATAACGGCTTGCTCGGTTGCGTCACGCGCATGGCGGGCGAAGATCACGCCGGCGTGCCCGCCGGTTTCGACGAGTTGATGGAGAAGGTCTTCATCCTGGCCGAAGAACGTGGCCTCGATCTCGACCTGCATGTCGACGAAACCGACGACACCACGGCGCGCACGCTGATCCGCATCGCCAAGATCGCGCTGAAGCGCAAATTCAAGGGCAAGATCCAGTGCGGGCATTGCTGCTCGCTGTCCTTGCAGGAGGAAGACGCGATCGCCGAAACGGTGAAGCTGTGCGCGGATGCCGGTATCGCCGTCGTCTCGCTGCCGATGTGCAACATGTATCTGCAAGGCCGCAAGGCGGGCCGCACGCCGCGCTGGCGCGGCGTGACCGTGCTGCACGAAATGCGCGCGGCGGGCATGAACGTCGCCGTCGGCGGCGACAACGTGCGCGACCCGTTCTACGCCTATGGCGATCACGACATGGCCGAGACCTTCGTGCAGGCCGTGCGAATTCTGCAGCTCGACCATCCGCTGGATGGCTGGGCGCTGGCCGCGACCAAAAATCCCGCCGACACGATGCGCTTGCCGCAAGCCGGGCGCCTGGCCAAGGGCGTGCCCGCGGATTTGATCGTGTTCAAGGCGCGCAGCTGGTCGGAATTCCTGTCGCGTTCGCAAAGCGACCGCGCCGTGATCCGCAACGGCAAGGCGATCGATACCACACCGCCCGATTTCGCCGAGCTCGACGGAATCGTCGGAGCGCCGTGATGGACGGCGGCCACGGCTACGATCTGGCGGGCTTCCGCAAGGCGCTGGGCGGCGTCGAGGTGATCGACGATCCGCAGATCGTGCGGCTGAAAAGCCGCGACTTTTTCTGGTACTCGCCGATCCTGAAGGCCGAGCTCAACCGCAAATCCGCCGATCTGGTCGCGGTCCCGAAGGATCAGGACGAAGCGTTGCGCGTGCTGGGGGCGGCCGCGCAATTCCGCATCCCCGTGATGCCGCGCGGCGGGGCGACCGGCAATTACGGCCAGCTCGTGCCGCTCAATGGCGGCGTGATGCTGGCGACCGACAAGCTCGACCGGACGATTTCGATCAAGCCGGGGGTCGGCCGTTTCGAAGCGGGCACGCTGCTGATCGAGATCGACCGCCGCACCCGTCCGATGGGCTGGGAATTGCGCATGCACCCTTCCACCAAGCGCCAATCGGCCTTGGGCGGCTATCTCGCCGGCGGTGCTGCGGGTGTCGGCAGCGTGATGCACGGCCAATTGCGCGATTGGGGCTGCATTCCCGGCCTGAAGGTCGCGACGTGCGAGCCAAGCCCGCGCACGCTGGAACTGCGCGGGCGCGACGTCGCCAAAGCGACGCATGCCTACGGCACGACGGGCGTGATCCTCGAAGCCGAGATCGGCCTCGTCCCCCTGTGGGAATGGTGCGACGCCGTCGTGGCGTTCGACGATTTCATGGATTCGGCACGCTTCGGCCAAGCCTTGGCCGAAGCCGACGGCATCGTGAAGAAGGAAGCCGCCGCCGTCGCGTGGCCGATCCCGTCGCTGTTCAAAGGGCTGAAGGACGAATGCCCCGAGAGCAAGCACGTGTTCTTCGCGATGATCGCTTCGGGCGACCGCGAACCGTTCGAAGCGCTGATCAAAGACCATAACGGCACGTTGACCGCGTGGCGCGACACGCCCGACGAAGACGGCCACGACGCGCCGATCTACGAATATTGCTGGAACCATACGACGTTGCAGGCGTTGAAGACCGACAAGACGGTCACCTATCTGCAAACCGTATTTCCCATCGGCCGCAATCTCGAAGTCGTCGAGGCGATGTACAAGAAATACGGCGACGAAGTCATGATGCATCTCGAATTCCAGCGCCGCTTCGGCCGGGTGAATTGCTCGGCCCTGCAAGTCGTGCGCTGGAAGTCCGAGGAACGGCTTTACGAAATTATCCGCGATCACGAGGCGGCGGGCTGCATCATCCCCAACCCGCACACCTACGTGCTTGAGGACAAGGGCCCGAAGGTGATCGCGCAGGACCACCATCTCGATTTCAAACGCGGGACCGATCCTTTCGGCCTGCTCAATCCCGGCAAAATGCGTCGTTGGAAATCCGTATGAGCGAGAATCTTTGGGCCGATCCGCCCGCCCCGCCCGCCCCCGTCACCGACTGGGCCGCGTTCAAGGCGGCGATCGGCGGCGTCGAAACCATCGAAGAACCGGCGCTGGTCAAACAGAAGAGCCGCGACTTCTATTGGTATTCGCCGGTGCTGAAAAAGCAGCTCGGCAAGCACTTTGGCGACATCGTCGTGTTGCCGAAAACCGAAGCCGAGGTGATCGCGGTCGCCGCCGCTTGCGCCAAGGGTCGCATTCCGCTGACCGTGCGCGGGGCCGGGACCGGCAATTACGGCCAAGCGATGCCGCTGGCGGGCGGCGTGATCTTGGATATGTCGGGCCTCGACAAGATCGTGCGCCTCGACAAGGGCGCGCTGACCGTCCAGCCCGGCATGAAGCTGATCGATCTCGAAAACGAGACGCTGAAGCAAGGCTGGGAATTGCGCTTCCACCCGTCGACGCGCCGCACGGCGACGATCGGCGGCTTCATCTCCGGCGGCTCGTCCGGCATCGGCTCGATCAATTACGGCATTCTGCGCGACCGCGGAAACGTGCGCCGCTTGCGCGTCGTGACGGTCGAGGAAACGCCCCGCATCGTCGAACTCACCGGCGATGACGTGCAGAAGGTCGTCCACGCCTACGGCACCAACGGCATCATCACCGAGCTCGACGTCGCGATGGCGCGCGCCTGGCCCTGGGCCGAGCAAGTCGCGTGTTTCCCCGACATCATGGCGGCGACGCGCTTCGCGCAGGCGCTGTGCGAGGCCGACGGTGTGGTCAAGAAGCTCGTCTCGCCCATCGATTGGGGGGCGGCCCAGCATTTCAAGCCGCTGCGGCCGATGCTGAAGGACGGTCAAGCGATCGTCATTTTGATGATCGCGCAGACCAGCCGCGAAGCGACCGCCGATCTGGTGAAGGATTTCGCCGGTGAGACCGTGTTCGACCGCGACTACACGGACCAGGCCGATATTCCGCCGCTTTACGAATTCACCTGGAACCACACCACGCTGCAGGTGCTGAAGGTCGACAAGTCGATCACCTATATGCAGACGCTGTTCCCGCCGCCCGACCATGTCTCCCTGGTCGAGAAGATGTGGAAGATCTTCGGCGACGAAGTGCCGCTGCATCTGGAATTCGTGCGCTTGGGCGGCAAGGTCGCGTGTTTCGGCCTTCAGGTCGTGCGCTACACGACCGATGCGCGTCTGCGCGAAATCATCGAGATCCACGAGAAGAACGGCTGCCCGATCTTCGATCCGCACACCTTCCTGCTGGAAGACGGCGGCATGAAGGTCGTTGACGAGGCGCAATACGAGTTCAAGAAAATGGCCGATCCCTACGGGTTGTTGAATGTCGGCAAGATGCGCGCTTGGGAGGAACGCACGCCCACGCGTTCCAAATGGGCCGAGGCGAAGCTGTGAACCTTTCCCGCTTCCGGGAATTGCTCGGCGATATACCCATCGTCGACGACCCGGTCGCGCTGAAGATCAAAAGCCGCGACTTCTATTGGTTCTCGCCGATCCTGCGTGAGGAACTGGGCGCGCTGGAAGCCGATCTGATCGTCGTCCCCCGCGACGAAAGCGACGTGCTGACCATCGCGCGCGCCGCCGTCGCGACCAAAACGCCGGTCACGCCGCGCGGCGGTGGCACGGGGAATTACGGCCAAGCGATTCCGCTGGCGGGCGGCGCGCTGGTCGATTTCAGCCGCGTCGAAGGCTTGAAATTCGTCGCGCCCGGCCGCGTGCGCGCGTTGGCGGGCACGCGCATCGCGTCGCTGGATCGGCAATTGCGCGACGCGCATGGCGTCGAATTACGCCTGCATCCGTCCACCGCGCGCACGGCGACGCTGGGCGGTTATGTCGCCGGCGGATCGGGCGGCATCGGCTCGATCCAATACGGCATGCTGCGCGATCGCGGCAATGTCGCGGGCTTGCGCGTCGTCACGCTGTCCGACGAACCCACCATCGTCGATCTGGAAGGCGATGAGGTGCAGCAGGCGATGCATGCCTACGGCACCAACGGCCTGATCCTCTCGGTCGATATGGCGACGACGCAAGCCGTGCCCTGGCGCGAAATGATTTTCGCCTTCCCCGACACGCGCGCAGCGACGCGCTTCGGTTTGGCGTTGGCTTCGTCGGACGGCCTCGTGAAGAAACTCGCGACGATCGTGCATCCCGATCTCGCCAAGAACTTCAAACCGATCCGCGAATTTTGCCCGGCCGGCAAATGGCTCGTGCTGGCGATCGTCGCCGAATATTCGCATCTGGGCGTGCAGGCTTTGGCGGCCGAGCATGGCGCCGAAATCACGCTGGATCGCCAGGCCGATGAATCGCCGGGCGAGCCGCCCCTTTACGAATATTCCTGGGGCCATACGACGCTGCATGCGTTGCGTGCCGATAAGTCGGTCACCTATCTGCAATCGATGCTGCCCGCCGCGAACACGCTCGATATCGTCGCGAAGCTCGAAGAAGCGACCGGCGGCGAGATGATGCATCACTTCGAATGCGTGCGCTTCGACGGGCGCGTCACCGTGCAGGGAATTCCGGTGTTCCGCTATGCCGACCGTGCGCAACTCGACCGGCTTGTGAAGGCGCATGAGGTGTTGGGCATTCGCATCGCCAACGCGCATACATGGCTGTTGCAAAACGGCGGCATGAAGAAGATCGACGACGCGCAGTTCGCATTCCGCCGGCAGCACGATCCCTACGGCTTGTGCAATCCCGGCAAGATGGCGGGCTGGCAAGGCGGGCCTGCGCTGAAGCCGCTGGGCGCCGGTGCCGCCGCCGATCTCGAAACCACCGGCTGGGTCTAGACGCGCGCGAAGGTCTTTTCGACTTCCGCCAGGAAGGCTGCACGGCTTTCCGGGGTCGAGGAATCCATGCGGTCATGCGCGCGCCACACGAAACGGCAGCCCGGCCCGCACATTCGCTTCACACCCATCCGCAGGAACATCCGGCCCGGATGGCCCATCATCCAGGCGAACCACCAGGGGGCGCCCATCGTCGAGACGACATGGATGGAGCGCACGCGGGTCAGCAGCGGCTTGATGACGCCGCCATTGATCTCGAACACCACGCCCGGCGCCCAGACGCGATCGAACCAGCCTTTCAGGATCGCGGGCAATCCGTACCACCAGGTCGGATAGACGAAGATCAAGCCGTCCGCCGACGTAAGCTGGGCGGCGTAACGCTCGATTCCGTCGAGATTTGTCGCCGTGTCGTGATAGCGGCCGCGTTCTTCGGCGGACATGTCGGGCCGGAAGCCCTCGGCGTAGAGGTCGAGCACGTCCACGTCGTGTCCGCTTTTTGCGAGCGTCGCGATGACTTTTTCCTTCAGCGCGTGGCAGAAGGAATCCTTGCGCGGATGGGCGTAGACGAGCAGGTATTTCATCGCACATCGCCCAGCGTGCGGTCGATCTTCGCCAGAAAATCGCCCCGCGTTTTATCCGTCGCGCGGTTCATGTCGTAATGCGCCAGCCAGTTCATTTTCGCGCGCCCCGCGGTCAGCAGGCGGAAATAGCGCATGATCTGTTTCTTGGGCGGATTGCCGACCAGGAAGGTCGCGACCCACCAGGGCCGCCCATAGGTCGAAATGCCGATCACGCGCTTGATATGCGTCAGCGCCGGCCGGGCGATGCCGTCCTCGCCCAGATTGAACGACACGCCGGGCAGCAACACGCGATCGAACCAGCCCTTCAAAATCGCGGGCAGGCCGTAGCACCAGGTCGGAAACACGAACACGATGCCTTCGGCCGCCATCAACCGGTCGACATAGGGGGCGACGGGCGCTCGATTACCTGGGATTTCGTGATAGCCCAGGCGCTCCTCCCGGCTCAGCACCGGGTTGAAGTTTTCGGCATACAGATCGAGATGGTCGACCGCATGTCCGGCGCGTTCCAGGGCCGCGATGGCGGTTTTCTGGATCGCCGCATTGAACGAGGTTTCGACCGGGTGCGCCGAAATCAGCAGAATTTTCATGGTTTCCCTGCGCCTTTCGCCTTTCCCCTTGCCCGACCGGCAAGCGGTTTGCAAGCATCGGACCGAGCCCGGGAGAGCGAACCATGCTGGTGACCCAACAGAAGATTCTGCGCCGTTTCTGGTACCCCGTCCTGCCGATGGACCAACTGGCCGATAAGCCGGTCCCGTTCACGCTGCTGGGCCAGGCGATCGTCCTGTGGAAGGACGCGGACGGCAAGCCGGCGGCGGCGATCGACCGCTGCTGCCATCGCACGGCCAAGCTGTCGAAGGGCTTCTGCACGGCCGACGGTAAAATCGCCTGCGGCTATCACGGTTGGGAGTTCGACGGTACGGGCCAATGCACGCGCATTCCGCAATGGAAGGATGCGAGCCGCACGCCCAAATTCAAGATCGACGCCTACCGCGCCAAGGAGCGTTACGGCTTCGTCTGGGTGGCGCTGGAAGACCCGATGTTCGACATCCCGGAAATTCCCGAAGCGTCGGACCCGAGCTTCCGCCGCATTCCGGAATTCTACGAGCCGTGGAACGTGAACGCGCTGCGCGTGTTGGAGAACGCGTTCGACAACGCGCATTTCACCTACGTGCATAAATCGAGCTTCGGCGATCCCGATCCCACGCCGTCGGAGATGACCTACGAGGAATTTCCCTGGGGCTTCCGCACGCATTCGATCGTGCGCGTGCAGAATCCCGATCTGCAGAAGAAGAATCTCGGCATCGAGGAAGGGATGACCACGCGCGACAACACGCGCACCTGGTTCATGCCCTTCTTCCGCCAATTGCGCATCCGCTATCCCAATGGTCTGGTGCATTGCATCCAGACCGGGGCGACGCCGATCGACGATACGCGCAGCCAGCTCGTCCAATTCGTCTATCGCAACGACAGCGAGGCCGAGACGCCGGCCGCCAGCGTCGTCGCCTTCGACCGGCAGGTCACCGGCGAGGATCGCGAAATTCTGGAAGCGACGGAGTTCGACGTGCCGCTGGAGGCGACCTCGGGCGAGGAATTCCACATGCCGTCCGACAAACCCGGCATGTTGATGCGCCGGCGCTTCATTTCGCTGCTGGCCGAGGCGGGCGAAAAGGAAATCCGCGTCGCGACCAAGCCCGAAACGCCGCGTCAGGCCGCCGAATAACTGCGCGGCGCGGCGGCTTAAGTCAGGTCTAAGCCCCGCCGGGGACAAATCGGCCCCGGAGGGTTCCGTTTTGTCCCAATATCCGTCGATCGTCACGCATCGTATTTGGCTGATTTTCGCCGCAACCACGACCGGCGGGCTGGCTCTGCTGGCGCTTGCGGCGTGGACTAGCGGCGCATCGCACGAAGCGGCGGAAGCCGGCTTGTTCGCGCTTGGCATGGTCGCGGCGATCGCGGTCGTGCGCCATGTCCGCGCCGAATCCATAAAGGCGCGCGACGCGGAGCATCAACGCCTGCTCGATCTGATGTCCGCGATTCCCGACGGCTTGACCTTGTGGGATTCCGGCGGCCGCTTGATCGCCTGCAACGACGCCTTCGCGCGGTCGGGCAAATTCGGCGAGGGGTTGATCCTTGGCCGCGGCTTCGCCGATCTGATGGCGGAAGCGGCCGCGCGCGCCATCCGGGCCGGCATGGCCGAGCGCGCCGGGCTCGACTACATCGCCGCGCGCCAAGCGAAATTCGCCGCCGCCGACGGCACGCCGCACGAGATCGCGTCGCTGAAAGGCAAGATCGAGGAAATCCGCTATTTCCGCGCCGCGAGCGGCGGCACGGTCGGCGTGCATCGCGACGTGACGGCGCGCCGGCGGGCCGAGGACGAAGCCAAACACCAGCGCCCTTTGTTGCAGGAAATCATGGACGCCCTGCCCGATGGCGTTCAGCTTTGGGGCCCGGACAATCGGCTGGCCGCGTTCAACCGCAAGGCCGCCGAACAGCGCCGCGCCTTCGTGCCGCTCGAAATCGGTGTCGACTACGCCGATTACAACCGCCGCAGCATCGCCAGCGGCGCGATCCTCGACGCGGTGGGGAACGAGGACGAATTCATCGCCCGGCGCTTGGAGGAACACGCCAATCCCGCCGCGCGCACGGTCGAAATCCGCCGCGCCGACGGATCGTGGGAGGAGATGCGCAAAGTCGCGACGTCGGACGGCGGACGTTTGAGCCTGTTTCGCGACGTGAGTGCCGCCAAGCGCGCCCAGGCCGAATTGCAAGCCCAACGCGACGAGCTGGCCCAGCGCTTGGAGGAACGCGAGCGCCTGATGGCCGAGCGCGACAGCGCCGAAGCCGCCAGCCGCGCCAAATCCGAATTCCTGGCGATGATGAGCCACGAATTGCGTACGCCGATGAACGGCGTGATCGCGACGACCGGCTTGCTGGCGCGCACGCGCCTGGAAAACGATCAGCGTCTTTACCTCGACACGATCGAGCGTTCGGCGCAGTCGCTGTTGACGATTATCGACGACGTTCTCGATTGGGCGAAGCTGGAGG
This sequence comes from Tagaea sp., assembly GCA_041917215.1. Lineage (GTDB taxonomy): Bacteria > Pseudomonadota > Alphaproteobacteria > CACIAM-22H2 > CACIAM-22H2 > Tagaea. The sequence goes on along the minus strand of JAYRYC010000001.1, from coordinate 768,210 downwards.
AAGGCCGTCTGGCGGTCAATCCGGTCGATTGCGCGCCCGCAAGGATCGCCGACAATGTCGTGTCGCTGCTGCGCCCGGCCGCCGACGAAAAGGGCCTGCATCTCGATCTCGACATCGCCGAGCGTATGCCGGAATTCCTGCGTCTCGATCCCGCGCGTTTGCGCCAAATCCTGCTGAACCTGCTGGGCAACGCGATCAAATTCACCAAAACTGGCCGCGTGCGCGTGACGCTCGACGCCGCGCAAGCGCCGGACGGCGCGCTTATGCTGCGCTTGGTCGTGGAAGACAGCGGCATCGGCATCGCGCCCGAAGCGTTGCCGCGTTTGTTCGAACGTTTCGCGCAAGCCGACGGCTCGATCTCGCGCCGCTATGGCGGCACGGGGCTGGGGCTGGCGATCGTCAAACGCTTGCTCGACCTGATGAACGGCACGATCGATGTGGATTCGCGCCCCGGCGAAGGCAGCCGCTTCGTCGTGCGCTTGCCGGTCGAAATCGGCGTGCGGCCGCAGCCGAGCATGCCGGTGCGCATCGCGGCCGCGACGCGGTCTTTGCGCGTGCTGGTCGCCGAGGACAACGCGGTCAACCGCATGGTCGCCGAACATTTGTTGCGCGAACTTGGACACAGCGCCGATTTCGCCGAGGACGGCGCGCAAGCCGTGGCGATGGCGCGCGACGGCGATTACGACGCGATTTTGATGGATATCCAAATGCCCGAGACCGACGGCATTCAGGCCACGCGCGCGATCCGCGCGCTGGAAGGTCCGCGCGGAAAAGTGAAGATCGTCGCCGTCACCGCCAATGCGATGACGGGCGATCGCGAAAAATATCTCGCCGCCGGCATGAACGGCTATGTGTCGAAGCCGATCGACGCGCATGCGCTGGCGACGGCGCTGGACGATTCGACGTCCGCCGGCGGCGCGGCGGCGCTCGCCGATCTCGTCGCCGCGTTGAAACGCGAAACCCCGGCACGAGGGGCCTTCGGATGAACATGGAATTCGATCTCGACGATCCCGGCGAGGCGATGCCGGCGATGGTGGTGGCGGCCTTCCGCAAGGCCCTGCCGCAGGAAGCCGCCAAGCTGCGCCTGTCGTTCGGCCACGGCGACGCGGCCGGCATGTTCCGTATCGCGCACGATATGAAAGGCCAAGCGCCGTTATTCGGCTATGGCCTGCTGGCCGCCGTGGCGGCCGCCTTGGTTGGCCTGACCCGCGACCGCACGACGCTAGATATAGCGCGTCTTGCCGCCATCGAACCCCATGTCGCGGCGATCGAAACCATCGTTGACCACGATATCAAGGGCGGCGGCGGAGCGACCGGCCGGGCTTTGCTGGCCGAGCTCGAAATTCGTCGCGCGGGCCTGTAACCCGAGCGCCGGCCCCCGCGAACCCTTCCACGAGGCAACCGGCGGAGAATCCGCGATGGAAATCGTGAATGGGATACCGTGTCAGAATTGTACGGATGTCGAGCGCGCCAAAAAGGCCGCCCCGGGCGATTCGGGCGCGCTGAGCCGCAACCCGGCGCTCGACGTGCAACGGCTGCTGGAGGATTTCGCGTCCGGCAACGCGCCTTTGAACTTCGGCGACCGGGGCCGGACGATCAATCTGGGGGCGTGATCGCCGCGATCAGTGGCGCGGCACCCCAATGCCGTGCCATCGTCGGGCCCATGCGCGACGACGATTCCTGGCCCGATTTGCTGGCGCGCGCCCAACGGGGCGACGAAGCCGCCTATCGCCGTTTCTTGGGCGAGAGTGCGGGGTTCTTGCGCGCCATCGTCGCGCGCACCGGCATCCCCGCCGACGCGATCGAGGACGTGGTGCAGGAAGCGCTGATCACGATCCACGCCATCCGCCACACTTACGACCCCGCCCGCCCCGTGCGGCCGTGGCTGACCGCCATCGCGCGACGGCGCGCGGTCGATTGGCGCCGCCGGCGCACCGGTATCGCCCGCAACGAAGTGGCGATGCCCGACCACGCGGCCGAAACCTTCGCCGATCCCGAATCGAACCGGGAACTGGATCGCGGCGATTCGGGCGAGACGGTGCGGCGCTGGGTCGCCAAATTGCCGCCCGGTCAGCGCCAGGCGGTGGAGATGTTGAAGCTTAAGGAAATGTCGCTGGCCGAGGCCGCCGCCCAATCGGGCCAGTCGATCACCGCGCTGAAGGTTGCCACGCATCGCGCCTTGGCGAATCTGCGCAAGATGTGGAAGAAGGAAACCACATGACGACGCGCGACACCGAAAATCTAATCGGCGCTTTGAGCGCGGATGTCCGGCCCGTGAAACCGCTCGCCGGGCCCATCAGCCGCGCGCTGCGCTATCTCGCCTTCGCCGCGCCTTGCCTGCTGGCGATCGCGCTGTTCTATGGGCCCAGCGAGATGTTCCTCGCGCGCCTCGACCAGCCCGTTTTCATGGTGCCGTGGCTCGCCTCGGTGCTGACCGGCATTCTCGCGACCGTCGCGGTGTTCCATCTCTCCGTGCCCGGCGCGCCGCGCTGGATCTATCTGCTGCCGATCCCGCCGCTCGCCGTGTGGCTCGGCACGCTCGGGGCGGGATGCCTTGGCGAACTCGTCGCGCATGGTTTTTCGCATATCGGCACGAGCTGGCATTGCGTGATGGTGATCCTGCAAACCAGCATCCCGCTGGGCCTCGTGCTCGGCTGGATGCTGCGCAAAGCAGCTCCGCTCGCCCCCGTCGCGACGGGCGCTTGGGCGGCATTGGCCGTCGCCGCCTTCGCATCGGCGACGCTGGAGACGTTCCACAGCCTCGACACCGCGACGATGATCCTGCTGTGGCACGGCACGGCCGTCGCGGCAGTCGCCGCGATCGGCGCCGTCACCGGCAAGCGCGCATTGCGACTGCCGGTCTAACTAGACGGAAAACGCGCGCGCCAGATGCGCCGACATCTGCGCGACCGTTTCACGCGACACGGCGGCGAATGCGCCCAGATGGACGAAGGCGTGATTGGCGCGCGGGAATTCGACATAGACCGTGTCCACGCCCGCTTCGACCAGCTTGTCGCGCATCTTGCGGCTGTCGTCGCGCAACGGATCGAGGCCGGCGGCCATGATGTAAGGCCGCTTGAAGATCGTCATGTCGGCTGCGCGCAAGGGCGAGGCTTCGGGATGTTCGCGGCGCTTGGCGTCGGGGCAATAGAGGTCCCAATACATCGCCATCGCGGCGCGGCTGAGGCCGAAACGCCCGTCGCCGAACGGCGCCAAATAAGACTGCGTGTCGAGATCGCAATCATAGACGCCATAGACGCCGATATGCGCGGCCGGAACCGGCAGACCTTGCGCCGCCAAGCGCACCGTCACGCCGAAAGCGAGATTGCCGCCGGCGGAATCGCCGCCGACCGCCAGCTTGTCCGGCGTGGCGCCCAGCGTTTCGGCGTTTTTGCGCGCCCAGACGAACGCGTCGAAACAATCGTCGAGCGGTGCGGGGAACGGAAATTCCGGCGCTTTGCGATAGCCGATCGACAGCACGCGCGTACCCGCGCCGGCCGCCAAAGCGCGGCACAGCCGGTCATGCGTGTCGATCGAGCCTTGCACCCAGCCGCCGCCGTGGAACCAGACGAGCAAGCCGCGCGTCTCGCCTTCCGGCACGAAGAAGCGCGCCGGAATCGAACGCCCGTCGAGCTCGATCGTCATCTCGCGCTTCTCGCGCATCTGCGGCCCGCCGAGATTGACGAAAGCGCGGCGCAGCTCGACATCCTTGCGCGCCGCTTCCGGATTGCCGGGCAGATGATTGGGGGCCGGGCCGAAACGTTGAACGGTTTCGGCGAGGACGGCGGCGATTTCGGGATCGAGATCGTGGGACATGGGGCGGAACCATGCCCCGGCGCGCTTGCGCCCGCAAGCCCGTCAGCGTTTCGGTTTTTCGTCGTCGAACAGAATGCGCGACGCGGCCCCGTCGAGATCTTCGTATTGGCCCGAGCGCAGCGACCACAAAAACGCCGCCAGCGCCAGCAGCGACGCGACCAACGCGACGGGAATGAGAATCAGGAGCGTGTCCATTTCGTCCTCCCCAGGCGCAAAGCGTTGACGACGACGTAGATCGACGACGACGACATCAGGAACGCCGCGAGCGGCGGTGTCACGTAACCCAGCACGGCGGCGGGCACGGCCAGCGCATTATAGACGATCGACGCGGCGATGTTGTGGCGCACGAGTTCGCGCGCGCGGCGCGCGACATCGAGCAATTCGCCCACCGCCGACAGCCCGGCGCCTTGGAACACCGCATCGGCCGCGACCTGCGCCACATCGGCCCCCGTCGCGGGCGACAAGGATGCGTGCGCGGCGGCCAAGGCCGGGGCGTCGTTGAGGCCGTCGCCGACCATCAGCACCTTGCGGCCCGACGCGGCGAGTTCGGCCAACCGCGCGGCCTTTGCCGCCGGATTGGCTTCCGCCCGCCATTCGGAAATCCCCAGCATCGCCGCAACGTCGCGCACGGTTTCGTGCCGGTCGCCGGACAGCAGCTCGACCGCGTAGCCCTCGCGCTTCAAGCGCATGATCGTCTCGGCCGCATCGTCGCGCGGCGCATCTTCGAAGGCGAAGCGGATCTTGCGCCCGTCGCCACGATCCAGCCACAGCTCCGGCCCCGTCGCGGGGCCCGCCAGCACATCGTCCACGCGCACGAAAGCGCGGCTGCCGAGTTTCGCTTGGCCGAGCGTCAAACCTTGGCCGGGATGCTCGACGACTCCGATGGCAACCGATACATCGCGGATCGTCGCGGCCAAGGCGCGCGACAAAGGATGGCGCGACGCGGCGGCCATCGACGCCGCGAAACGATGATCGCTCTTGCTGCGCAGCGTATCATCGACGAGCACCGGACGGCCTTGGGTCAGCGTGCCGGTCTTGTCGAATACGATCGTGTCGATCTGGGCGAGGCGTTCGAGCGCCGTCGCGTTCTTCAGCAACACGCCGCTTTTCAGCAAGCGGCCCGACGCCACGACCTGCACCGACGGCACGGCCAGACCCAGCGCGCAGGGGCAGGTGATGATCAGCGTGGCGACGGCGTAGAGCATCGCCACCTGCCAATCCACACCGATCAGGAAATACCAGCCCAGGAACGTCGCCAGCGCGGTGATATGCACGACAGGCGCATAGAGCCGCGTGACGCGTTCGGAGATCGCGACGAAGCGCGAGCGTCCGCCCTCGGCCGCTTCGACCAAGCGCACGATCTCCGCAAGCAGCGTGTTCTCGCCCGTCGCGGTCGCGCGCAAACGCAAGGGTGCGCCCAGATTGATCATGCCCGCGAACACCGCATCGCCCGGCTTTGCGCCGCGCGGCAGCGATTCGCCGGTGACCAAGCTGGTATCGAGATCGGTGACGCCGGACAGGATTTCGCCGTCGATGCCGATACGCTCGCCCGCCGCGACCTGCACGAAATCCCCCGCCTTCACCGCATCGACCGGGATGGCGCGCGCACGCCCTTCCGGGTCGATCACCGTGACCGGGGCGGCGCGCAAGGCCAGCAGATGTTCGGCCGTGGCGCGCGCCTTGCCGCGCGCGCGGCGATCGAGATAACGGCCCGCCAGCAGGAAGAACAGCAGCGTCAGCGCCGCGTCGAAATAGGCGTAGGGGCCCGAGCGGAGCGTTTCCGAGAGGCTCATCGCCGCCGTCATGGTGATGCCCACAGCGATGGGCACATCCATATTGACGCGGCCACCGCGTAGCGCCCCGATGGCCGAGCGATAGAAGGGCAGCCCCGCATAGAAGATGCAGGGCAAGCCGATCAGCGCCGACACCCAATGCAGAAGGTCCTTCGTCGCCGGGCCCATATCGCTGCCGACCCAAACGGCCAGCGACAGCATCATCACATTGCCGGCGGCGAAGCCCGCCACGCCTGTCGCGCGCAGCAGATCGCGTTCTTCCGCGTCGCCCGCGCGCGTCAGGCAGCTTGGATCAAAAGGCACGAAGCGGAAGCCGAGCTTGGCCGCGACCGCGACCAGCGCATCGGCGCGCGCCACTTCGCCCTTCCATTTGAGGACGAGCCGCCCGGTCGACAGATTGACCCGCGCGTCGAGCACATCGGCTTCGCGCGCGTAGACGCTTTCGATGAGCCAAACGCAGGCGGCACAGGTGATGCCTTCGACCATCAAATGCAGCGTCGCGACACCTTCGGGCGAGACGTTGACGCGCGACGCGTAATCCTGGATGACCCCGTCGTCCTGCGGCTTGGCGCTGGGGGCCGTGCGCCGCGCATAGAACGCGTCGAGGCCGAGGCCCTTCACCGCTTCGTATGCGCCCTCGCAGCCCGTGCAGCAGAACCGCGTGCCCGGTGCCACCGGTGCCGCGCAATGCACGCAAGCCGCCGCGTCGGCACGCGTCGAAAGATCGTCGAGGGGAGCCATCGACCTATTCTAGCGCACGAAGAAGCGCACGAATTCGTGGATGCGCCCGCCATCCGCGGCTTCGGCGACGACGCGCAATTCCCACTGGCCGGGCATCGGCAATTCGATTTCGCCCGTATAGGTCCCCGGCGCCACCGACCGGAATTTATAGGTGCGGTTAGGCGTGCCGCCGACCGGGCGCACCAGAATCGCCGTCACGTCGAGATCGCCGAGCGGCTTCGCGGCCGCATCCAGCGTGCGCACGGTGACCACGTCGCCGTCGCGATGGATTTCCATCTTCCAGCCGAGCGCGTTCTCGCGGTCTTCCTCGCGCAGCACCTGATTGTATTTGCGCCCGCGCTCGTAGGCGTTGTCGTAGGCGAGGCCGGGCCACGACGACAGCGCGAAATAGACGAGTGCCCCGTTGGCGATCAGCACCGCGACGAAGGCGAGCGGATAGACCAGCCACAGATGGCGTTCGGGCGAGAGGCGGATTCCGGCGACGTTCATGATGCTCTCCTACCGTCCGGGGGCGAGGAAGACGGAGTCGTAGTCGGCGTGGCCGCGCCCTTCGCGCGGCTTCAGATCGAAACGCACGGGCGAGGACGCGTTGCCGCGCACGCTTTGCGCGGGCACGGTCACGAACACGCGATAGGTCGCGACCGAATCCGGCTTCGCGGCCAAGGTCACGACGGGTGCCGCGGCTGCGTCCGAGCCCGCGACGCCGAGCACCGCACCTTGCAAACCCGACACGGCGAGCGCGAATTCGCGCGGTTCGTGCGTCTTGTTCAGCACGTGGATCGTGTAGGCGTTGCGGATATTGCCGTCCGACAACGTGACGAAAAGCGGGGCGCGATCGCGCAGCACGTTAAGTTCGACCGTGGCGCGCGACAGCAACGCCACGAGCATCACCGACCCGACGAGTGCGAGCACGCCCGCATAGATCAGCGTGCGCGGGCGGATGAATTTATGCGTCGCCGGTTCGCCCTTGGCGCGGCAGGCTTGGTTCGCCAGCGTATCGAAGCGGATCAAGCCGCGCGGGCGGCCGACCTTGTCCATCACCGCGTCGCACGCGTCGATGCAAAGCCCGCAGCCGATGCATTCGAGCTGCTGGCCGTCGCGGATGTCGATGCCGGTCGGGCACACGGCGACGCAGGAATTGCAGTCGACGCAATCGCCCCGCCCCGCCCACGGATCGACGCCCGGGGCGGCCTTGGCGAGCTTGCCGCGTTTTTCGCCGCGCCATTCCTCGTACGTCACGACGTAGCTTTGATCGTCGAGCATCGCGCTTTGGAAGCGCGGCCACGGGCACATGTAAGTGCAGACCTGCTCGCGCGCCCAGCCGGCGAGCGTGTAGGTCGTGGCCGTGAACAGCCCGATGAAGAAATACTGCGTCAGCGTCGCGTTGCCGGTGAACACATCGCGGATGACGGTCGGCGCGTCGTCGAAATACAGAATCCAAGCGCCGCCGGTCGCCAGCGCGATCGCGACCCAGGCCGTGTGCTTGAGCGTGCGCTTGACGATTTTCTCGCCCGTATAGGGCGACGCGTCGAGTTTGATGCGCGCGTTGCGGTCGCCTTCGATCTTGCGCTCGACCCACATGAACAGGTCGGTCCACACGGTTTGCGGGCAGGCGTAGCCGCACCACAAACGGCCGAACAGCGACGTCACCAGGAACAGCGTGATCGCCGCCAGGATCAGCAGGCCGGTCAGGAAATAGACTTCCTGCGGCCAGATCTCGATCATGAAGAAATAGGCTTTGCGCCCCGGCAGATCGATCAGGATCGCCTGATCGGGCGCCGTGGGTCCGCGGTCCCAGCGCAGGAACGGCGCCAGGTAATAGACCGCGAGGCAAAGGGCCAAGACCGCCCATTTGATGCGGCGATAAAGGCCTTTCACATCCTTCGGATGGACCTTGATGCGGCTGACGTAAAGCGGCGAGGCCGCTTTCTGCACCTTCGTCGAAACCGCATCTTCGACCGCGACATGCCTCGCCTTATCGGCGGCGGCATCGGCATCGGGGGGAGACGTGCCGTCCATGATCGAGCCTTGCCTTCCTCCTCAACGAGCGAGGGGTGCCTGGAACGGCGGCTTACTTGCCGCCGCCCAGCGCGTGAACGTAGACCGCCAGCATCTTGATCGTGGCGTCGTCCAAACGCCCGGTCCAAGCCGGCATCGAACCCGCGCGGGAATTGCGCACGGTTTCCATGATCGTCGCCTTGTCGCCGCCATAGATCCAGATATTGGCCGCGAGATTGGGTGCCCCCAAATCCGTCGAGCCCACGCCGCCTTCCTGGTGGCAGGCGACGCAGTTTTCCTCGAACACCGTTTCGCCGCGCTTGGCCGCGTCGGCGTTCGTCGAACGCTTGGACAGCGACAGCACGTACTCGGCGACGTCGTCGATCTGCTTGGCGTTCAATACGCCATCGGCGCCGAATCGCGGCATTTGGCTGACGCGCGACTGCGTATTGGCGTTGCGGATGCCGTAGGTGATCGTGGTGTGGATGTCGTCGAGCGTGCCGCCCCACACCCACGAATCGTCGGCGAGGTTCGGGAAGCCCTTGGCGCCCGAACCGCCCGCCCCGTGGCAAGGCACGCAGTTCTCGGCGAAGACCGAACGCCCGCCAGCCATGGCGAAGTTCAACAGGTCCGGCGTCGCGCGGATTTCGTCGAGCGAGGCTTTCTCGATCCGGCCCACGAAGGGGGCCCGCGTCGCCTTGGCTTCCTCCAGACGCTGCGCGATTTCGATGCGCTGCGTCCAGCCGAGCATGCCCTTGGTGTGGCCCGACAAAGTCGGCCACGCGGGATACACGATGAAATACCCGATCGACCAGATGATCGTCGCGTAGAAGGTCCACAGCCACCATTTCGGCAGCGGGGTGTTCAGCTCCTTGATACCGTCCCACTCGTGGCCGGTGGTCTCGGTGCCGGTGATTTCGTCTTTTTCGATCTTGGTGGGCATCGATTTGCTCCCGGATCCCGTTCAGCGGCCGTTGGCGTCGTTGTCGTCGCGCAAAGGAATGCGCGAATTGCGGTCCATCTCCGCGCGGCGCGAAGGCCAGAACGCCCACGCGATCAGCCCCGCGAAGAACACGACCAGCCAGACCATCTGGACGCTGCCGATCAGACTCATCATTTCCTGCTTGTCCATCGCCGCGCCCCCTTACTGCGTCAGCTGTTCGGGGCGGACCGACTTGAAGTCGACCAGCGTGCCGAGCATCTGCAGATAGGAAACGAGCGCATCCATCTCCGTGACCTTGCCCGCGTCACCGCCGAAGGCCGAGACGATGGCCTTGGGATAGCGCTTGGTCACGTCGGCCGCGCCGTCGGCGTCGGGATTCTGCTGCGCTTCCAGATCGGTCTTGGCGTTGTCGATCTGCTCTTGCGTGTAGGGCACGCCGATGATGCGCAGCGTTTTCAAGTGCTCGGCGATGTCGCCATACGCCAAGGGCCGCGTCGCGAGGAACGCGTAGCCCGGCATGATCGATTCCGGCACCACGGCGCGCGGATCGATCAGATGGGCGACGTGCCAATCGTCGGAATACTTGCCGCCGACGCGCGCGAGATCGGGGCCCGTGCGCTTCGATCCCCATTGGAAGGGATGGTCGTACATCGACTCGGCCGCCAGGCTGTAATGGCCGTAGCGTTCGATCTCGTCGCGGAACGGACGGACCATCTGGCTATGGCAATTGTAGCAGCCTTCGCGGATGTAGATGTTGCGCCCGGCGAGTTCGAGCGGCGTGTAGGGGCGCACCCCTTCCACGCGCTCGATGACCTGTTCGTTGGCGAACAGCGGCACGATCTGAACCAAGCCGCCGATGGCGACCGTGATCAGCGTACCCACCGCCAGGATAACGACGTTCTTTTCGAAGATCGCGTGACTGAACTTGAAGGCCATGTTTCGCCCTCCCCCTCAGGCCGCGGCCGCTTGCGGCACGCTGACGCGTACCGGCGCGCCGGCCGTGATGGTTTTGTAGAAGTTGTAGGCCATGATCAGCGCACCGGCGAGGTAGAGCACGCCGCCCAAAGCGCGGATCACGTAGAACGGATGCATCGCGGCGACCGTTTCGACGAACGAGTATTGCAGGAAGCCGTACTCGTCGTAGGCGCGCCACATCAGGCCTTGCATGATGCCCGACACCCACATCGCGGTGATGTAGAGCACGATGCCCAGCGTCGCGATCCAGAAATGCCACGCGACCAAGCGGGTCGAGTAGAGCGCGCGGCCCCACAGCACCGGCACGAGGTAGTAGAGCATGCCGAAGCTGACGAAGCCGACCCAGCCCATGGCGCCCGAATGCACGTGGCCGATGGTCCAGTCGGTGTAGTGCGACAGCGCGTTGACCGCCTTGATCGACATCATCGGCCCTTCGAAGGTCGACATGCCGTAGAAGGCGACGGCGGTGACCGAGAAGCGCAAGCTGGCGTCGGTGCGCAGCTTGTCCCACGCGCCCGACAGCGTCATCAGGCCGTTGATCATGCCGCCCCAAGACGGCATCCACAGCATGATCGAGAAGGTCATGCCCAGCGTCTGCGCCCAGTCGGGCAGCGCGGTGTAGTGCAGATGGTGCGGGCCCGCCCAGATATAGAGGAAGACCAGCGCCCAGAAGTGCACGATCGACAGGCGATAGGAATAGACGGGGCGGTTCGCGGCCTTGGGGATGAAGTAGTACATCATGCCCAGGAAGCCCGCGGTCAGGAAGAAGCCGACGGCGTTGTGGCCGTACCACCATTGGATCATCGCGTCCTGCACGCCGGACGGCACCGTGTAGCTCTTCCAGCCCAGGAAGCTGACCGGCAATTGGATGTTGTTGCCGATATGCAGCATCGCGATGGTGATGATGAAGGCGAGCAGGAACCAGTTGGCGACGTAGATATGCGGTTCCTTGCGCTTCATCAGCGTGCCCGCATAGACGACGAGATAGACGACCCAGACGATCGTGAGCCAGAGGTCCACGAACCATTCGGGCTCGGCGTATTCCTTGCCCGAGGTGATGCCCATCACGTAACCGAGTGCGGCCATCACGATGAAGAGTTGATAGCCCCAGAACACGAACCAGGCGCCGGCCGAGCCCATGAACATCTCCGTCCGGCAGGTGCGCTGGACGATGTAGAACGAGGCGCAGAGCAGCGCGTTGCCGCCGAAGGCGAAAATCACCGCCGACGTGTGCAGCGGGCGCAGACGGCCGAAGCTCGTCCATTCGAGCCCGAGATTGAGCGCGGGGAAGGCGAGTTGCGAGGCGATCACCACGCCGACCAGAAAGCCGACGCAGCCCCAAAAGATCGTCGCGATCGCGGCGGCCCGAACGACATCGTCGTTATAGGCCGGCGCAGCCCCCGTTGCGGCGTGGGCGGGCGCGCCCGACGCGGTGGCGGCAAATGCCATTTTGCTCCCCTTTGCTGTCCGGTCTTCTTGGCGTCGAGTATGCGCCAAAAACCCCGGCTGGACTCCGATGCTTGACTATCGCCGTTCGGCGGATGGAAAACATTGATCCAGGTCAAGGTAACGGCGGCTCAACCGCCGCAATATGCGACCAATTAACGCTGGTCCGAATACCGTTGGGAGCTCGACGCCATGCCGGAAGCCATTCCCGTCTTCGCCAGTCCTTCGCCCCGAATTCGGCTCGTGCCGGTCGATCGGCCCTGGGTTTGGCTTGGCAAAGGCTGGGACGATTTCCGCCGCGCGCAAAACGTCAGCCTGACCTATGGTGGCGCCATCGTCGCCGCAAGTTATGCGGTCGTCGCGGTGCTGTGGTGGTTCGATCAGATCTACGCGCTGTGGCCTTTGGCCGCGGGCTTCCTGTTCGTCGCACCGCTGCTGGCGGCCGGGATCTACGACACCAGCCGGCGGCTGGAATTGGGCGAAACCCCCGATTTCACCACCACGTCGGGGGCATTATTGCGCAACCCCGAGCATCTCGCGTATTTGGGCTTGGTCCTGGCGGTGTTTAACCTGTTCTGGGTGCGCTTCGCGTTGCTGCTGTTCGCGCTGTTCTTCGGGGCGCCGCGCAACAGTATCCGCGAGTTGATCGACCTGACGCTGTTCTCGCCCGGGGCGCTGCCGTTCCTGATCGTCGGCACGGCGCTGGGTGCGATCCTCGCAGCACTGGTCTTCGCCGTTTCGGCGATCTCGATCCCGATGCTGCTCGACAAGCGCGACTGCACGGTGTGGGTCGCGATCGCCACGTCGTGGGTCGCGGTGCGCGCGAACTGGAAACCGATGGCGCTGTGGGCGGCGCTGATCGTCGCCTTCACCGGTTTCGGGATGGTGCCGTTCTTCCTGGGCCTGGCGATCACGATGCCGCTGATCGGCCACGCCACTTGGCACGCCTATAAAGATCTGGTGATCGACTAAAGCGCGCGCCACGCCATCCAAAACAGCAAGCCGGCGTTGATGAACATCAGCGCGGGCGAGAATTGCGCCATCGCGGCTTTCCAGCGTTTGGCGGCCATGGCGCCCGCGAAGCCGACGATCAGTAATGCGGGTATGGTGCCGAGCGCGAATCCCGCCATCGCGAGCGCACCTTCGGCAGCCCCGCCCGCACCCGCCGCCGCCGCAAGCGCCGCGTAAAGCAATCCGCAGGGCAGAAAACCCAACGCCAAGCCCAATGCGAAGCCGCGCATCGGCCCGGGATTTTCGATCAACGGGCGCACGAACCGGCCCAGGCTTGCGGCGATGAACCCGCCCGTGCCACCAAAAGCGCGTCCCAAGGCTTGCAGCGCGAACAACACGCCCGCCACCGCCAGCAAGGCGGGCATCGCATAGCGTAAGCCGGGCACCGAGCCCAACGCCCCGCCCAATCCGCCGAGCACGGCGCCGAGGAACGTGTAGGTGATCGCGCGGCCGAAATGATAGGGCAGCAACGCCGCGCCGGCGAGGCGCGTGGGCCCCGCCCCCATCCGCGCGAGCGTTTGCGCCATCACGAAGGGCCCGCACATCGCCGCGCAATGCGCAAAGCCGCCGCCCAACGCCGCCAGGAACATCGCCAACGCCAAGCCCCAAGGCCCGTCGGCGAGTGCCAAGGCGAGATGGGTCGGGTGTTCCACCCTATTCGGCGGCCTTGGCCGTCCGCGATTCGGCCGCGCGGAACGCGGCCAGCGCCGCCGGCACCGCCTTGCCGGTTGCGATCTTGGCGCCGTGCAGGACCAACGCGCTTTCCAACGCGACCAGCGTGGTCAGGACCGTATCCTTGCGCGCGTTATAGCCCATCGTGCCGATCCGCCAGATCTTCCCGTGCAGGGGTCCGAAGCTGGTGCCGATTTCGATCGCGAAATCGTCGAGCATGGATTTGCGCACCGCGTCGCCCTGAACTTCGGCGGGAATATAAACGCCCACGACATTGTTCATCCGCGACGTTTGGTCGCCGAACAGTTTCAGGCCCATCGCCTTCAACCCATCGGCCATCGCCCCGCCCGCCACGCGATGGCGTTCGACGGCGCTGTCGATCCCTTCTTCGACCAGAATCTTCGCGCATTCGCGCGCCGCGTAGAGCATCGACGTCGCTTCGGTGTGGTGGTTGAGGCGCTTGTCGCCCCAATAATCCATCACCATCGCGAGATCGAAATAGTTGGAACGGATGCGGGCACCATTGCCCGGCACGTCGGCCGCGGTCGCGATCCCTTGTTCGACATGCCGGCGGCGAACGATCGCGGCTTCGGCGCGCGGGCTGAGCGTGATCGGCGACGAACCCGACGGCCCGGCCAGGCATTTCTGCAAACCGGCCGAGACGCAATCGACTTCCCACGCGTCGGTTTCCAGCGCGTTGCCGCCCAGCGACGCGGTCGTGTCGGTGTAGAACAGCGCGTCGAACTCGTGCGCGATGGCGCCGACACCGGCCAAAGGCTGGAGCATCGTCGTCGACGTGTCGCCCTGGCACAGCGCCAGCAAACGCGGCCGGTGCGTTTTGACGAGATCGCGGATTTCGTCGAGCGGAAACACCGTGCCCCATTCGCGCTCGACCGTGATCACTTCGGCGTCGCAGCGGCGCGCGATCTCCGCCTTCAAATGGCCGAAACGGCCGAAGACCGGGATCAGCACCTTGTCGCCCGGCTCGATCAGCGAAACCATCGCGGCTTCGATGCCCGCGCGCGCCGTGCCGTCGATCAGCATCGTCCACTTGTTCGCGGTTTTGAACACGCCGCGATACAGCGCCATCGTCTCGTTCATCAACCCCGTCATCGACGGGTCGAACTGCCCGATCAGGGGGGTGGCCATCGCACGCAAAACGCGCGGATCGGCGTTGATGGGCCCGGGGCCCATCAGCAGGCGGGCGGGCGGGTTCAAATCGGCGTAACGGGTCATAATTCGGCTACCTTTCGGGCCGGGAAACTGGGGCAAAACGCCTGTTCTGGCAAGGGTTGCCCGTCCCGTGCTAAGCGGTCTCTCCCGATTTTCCTAGCAAGTCCCGGACCCGCCATGCTCGACCGCGCTTACGTCCTCGCCAATGCCGACAAGGTCGCCGAAAACTGCCGCAATCGCGGCGTGGACGTCGACGTTCCGGCCTTCGTCGCCGCCGAGAACGCACGCCGCGACGCCGACAAGGCGTTGCAGGCCGCCCAGACCGAAGCCAACGCGCTCGCGTCGGACAAGTCGCTGTCGGTCGACGAGAAGCGCGAGCGCGGCAAGGCCCTGCGCGAAAAGCGCGAGGCGCTGAAAGCGGAGGTCGACAAGCGCACGGAAGAAGCCGACGCGCTGCTGTGGCGCATCCCGAACATGACGCATCCCGCCTCGCCCATCGGGCGCGACGATCACGACAACAAGGAGATCGAGCGCAACGCGGTCGCGATTCCGAAATTCGACTTCGCGCCGCGCGACCACGTGGCGCTGGGCGAGCTTCACGGCATCATCGACACCGAAGGCGGTTCGAAGGTCGCGGGGCCCGGCTTCTATTTCCTGAAGGGCGACGGCGCGCTGCTGGAACTCGCCTTGCAGAATTTCGCCGTGAACTTCCTGGCGCAGCGCGGCTACGTGCCGCATATCACGCCCGATATCGCGCGCGATTCGATTCTGCTGGGCACGGGCTTCGTGCCGCGCGGCAACGAAACGAACACCTATCACATCGAAGATACCGACCTATCGCTGATCGCGACGGCCGAGATCACGCTGTGCGGGCTCTATCAGGACACGATCCTGGACGCGGCGCAGTTGCCGATCCGCATCGCCGGCGTGTCGCATTGCTTCCGCACCGAGCGCGCGGCGGGCCGCGCCACGCGCGGGCTTTATCGCGTGCACCAATTCACCAAGGTGGAAATGGTCGTGATCGCCCCGCCCGAGCAATCGGAAGCGCTGCACCAGGAATTGCTGACCAACGAGCGCGACATCTTCAACGCGCTCGAAATCCCCTATCGCGTGCTCGATATCTGCACGGGCGATCTGGGTGCGGCGGCCTATCGCAAATACGATCTCGAAGCCTGGATGCCGGCGCGTGGGCAAGGCGGCGAATTCGGCGAGATCACGTCGACGTCGAACTGCACGGAGTTCCAGGCGCGGCGCCTGAACATCCGCTATCGCACCGAGCCCAAGGGCAAGCCGCTTTACGTCCACACGCTGAACGGCACGGCGATCGCGCTGGGCCGCGCGATGATCGCGATCCTGGAGAACAACCAGCAAGCCGACGGCTCGGTCGTGGTGCCCAAGGCCCTGCGCCCGTTCCTGGGCAAGGACGTTCTGACGCCGCCGCCCGCGAAGTAATCAGATTTCGAACTCGAACGCCGTGCCGTATTCGCGTTCCAGCACCACGGTGTGGTGATCGATCTCGTTCGTGTCGGCGAGTTCGAGGTTGAAGAAGTCCATTTGCTTCGCCGCGAAGAACGGACCCGCATGCCAAGTGCCGGCATGCAGCTTGATCGCGATCCCGCCGGGCACTTTGAACGCGACGATATCGTCGAGCGCGGGTTTGGCGTCCGGATCGTCGAGACCTTTGGGCGGGGCGACGCCCAGATACCAATCCTGACCCAGCGTCGAGGCCAAACACTGCGTCACGCGGCGATGGCGGGTGATTTGGCGGAAACCCAAACCCTTCCCGTCGAGGCGCATCACGTAGAAACGCGGGCGCCCGCGCGAAAGATCCAAGCCTTCGGCTTCGTGCCCCGGCAAGGGCGCGCCGTCGGGGGCGGGCAAAATCGCCTCGCCATAGAGCGCGAAATTCTCGCGCGTCAGCGCCAGCGGTTTGAGCTTGCGGATTTGGGGCGGGGCCAGCTTGGTCACGGTGGTCATGGCGCCGATCATACAAGAATCGGGCCGGGCGCGCGCTACGCCGGCAGCACGAAATCCTTCGGCGCCTCGTCGGAGCGATAGGCGCGGGTTTGCGCCACGTCGCGCAAATCCTTGTGCTGCAGCCCGAAGAAGAACGGCGGCTGGGCCGGGCGATGGATGTTGAGCTTCACGTTGAACGCCTCCATCGTGCGCGCGCGGCCGATGGGATAGGCGAAGCTTTTGATGTCGAACGTGCCCGGCGCGATCTCGTCGCCGGTCAAATAGAGCTTGATGCCCGAAACCTTTTCTGCCCCCAGCATCACATTGTCGAAATCGCCCAGGCGCCGTTGGGCCAAACCCACAAAGCGCGGCGCGTCCAGCGTGCGATAGATCATGCCCTTGCGCGGTGCGCCTTCCGCCATCGGGCGCTGGAACGCGCCGATCAAAATCTGACCGGCCAGCGTGGCTTCGAGCAGGCTTTGCGTGTCGTCCTCGATCTCGCCCAGCACGTCGTTATGGATCGCCGGGCTGCCGCCGCCGCGCGGCAGCGAGAACTCCCAGCCGCCGCCGACCGTGAACGCGGCTTTGACCACGGGGGCCGCGGCTTCGTCGCGCGCGCGTTCCAAGCCGTTTTCGGCAAGCGTGAGGGCGAGCAGGCAGAACAGATCGATATCCGCCTTCCAGCCTTGGCGGCGATTCCACAAGCGATAGCCCTTGCCGGTGGGTGCCCGGCCCAGATCGATATCGGAGCCAGCCCCTTCCAAGCGCTCGGCCGCGATATTGATCGAATAGGACAACGTCGCGAGCTGCGCGATACGCTGCGCCGTGGGCAAGGCGCGGAACCCGTCGATTTCGATGCGCGACATCGCGTGGAATTCGGTGCGACGGATCGCGTAGCGGCCGATCGAGGCTTCCAGAGCCGACTGCAATTGCGGCGTGTTCCACCAGGGACCCGCCTGAATCTCCTCCATCCGCAAACGCGCGCGCGTGCAGGTTTGCGCGAGTTGCTGCAAATCCAAACGCTCGCCGCGCAACAAGGCGGGTTCGCTGGCGGCCAAGGCGGGAAGATCGGCGATGCGCGCGGTGGCGACGATCAGCGTCGTCCCATCCAGCGTCCAAGCCGCGACGAAGCGCGAGCCGAGCTGCCAGAGTTCGCCCAAGCGCTTATCGATCGCATGCAGCGCGGAGCGGGCGTCGGTGATGGGGCGATCCTGGCGCATATTAGAAATGGTAACTGACCATTCGTTACCGAACCCTTGCGACGCGGAATGCGCGCGGGTTCAGGCGGAAACGTCGATGCGCTGCCCCCGGCCGGAAGCGGCGGGCGGGGCCGGTGCGGGTTGTTGGGGGGCGACTTGTGCGGGTGCGGAAACGGCCGTGCGGCCCGCCGCGCGTTCGGCCCGGGCGGGCGGTGTGCGCGGCCCCACCGGGCTGATCACGTCGGGCAGCGGATAGAGTTCGGCCATTCCCCGGCCTCAGGCGAAGAAACTGACGGTGCCGCCGCGCGAGGCTTGCGTCGACGTGTTGGTCGACGGCGGCGTGGTGTCGGGGCGTTGCTTGATGTCGAGCGCGCGCTGCGCGATGTCGGCCTCCACGCGCGGCGGCGCCGGACGCTGGGCCTTGCGTGCGGCAAGGGCGTCCTGAACCGAAAACACCGACGGCGTGATGGTCGTACTCATGATTTTCGAATTATACGCCCGGCCCCGGTGACGGTCGAGTCAGTGCGCCTGCGACCAATTCGCGCCTTCGCCGCAATCGACCACAAGCGGCACGGACAATTCTACAGATGGCGCTGGGGAATTCTCCATCACGCCGCGAATCAACGCGATCGTGGCGTCTTTTTCCTTCGGCGGCACTTCGAACAGAAGTTCGTCGTGCACTTGCAGCAACAGCTTTGCCGAAAGCTTCGCATCCGCCAAAGCGCCGGGGATCCGCGCCATCGCGCGCTTGATGATGTCGGCCGCCCCGCCCTGCAACGGCGCGTTGATCGCGGCGCGCTCGGCGAAGGCGCGCATCGCCGGATTTTTGGACCCGATCTCGGAAAGCCAGATGCGCCGCCCGAAGGGCGTGGTCACATAACCCTGCTTATGGGCCTGTTTCTTGGTCGCATCCATATAGGCGCGAATGCCGGGATAGCGCTTGAAATAGGCGTCGATATAGGCGCGCGCCTCGCCTTGCGGAATCCCAAGCTGACGCGCGAGGCCGAAAGGCGAGATGCCGTAGATGATGCCGAAATTGATCGCCTTGGCGCGCCGGCGCGTTTCCTTGTCCATCTTGTCGATGGGCACGCCGAACATTTCCGACGCCGTCGCGGCGTGAATGTCGAGCTTGTTGCGGAACGCGTCCTTCAACGTCTCGATATCCGCGACATGGGCGAGCAAGCGCAATTCGATCTGCGAATAGTCGAAGGACAGCAACGTCGTGCCCTTGGCCGCGATGAAGGCCTCGCGGATCTTGCGGCCTTCCTCGGTGCGCACGGGGATGTTCTGCAAATTCGGATCGTTCGACGACAGACGGCCCGTCGCCGCGCCGGTCATCGCGAAGGACGTGTGCACGCGATGCGTCTTTTCGTCGATCGCTTCGATCAGCGCGTCGGTATAGGTGGATTTCAGTTTGGCGAGCTGGCGCCAATCGAGCACGCGCTGGGGCAATTCATGGCCCGTGGCGGCGAGATCGTCGAGCACGTCCGCCCCGGTGGCGTAAGCGCCCGTCTTGGTCTTGGACGGCGCTTTGCCGTCGGGCAATTGCAAGCCGAGCTCGTCGAACATCACCTTGCCGAGCTGGGCGGGGCTGCCGACATTGAAAGGATGACCGGCGAGCTTGTGGATCGTCTTTTCGAGCTCGTCCAAGCGCAACGCGAAATCGTTCGACAAGCGGCGCAGCGCATCGCGATCGACCGCGATGCCGTTCTGCTCCATCGTCACGATCGCGGGGATCAGCGGCCGCTCGACGCGCTCGTAGAACGCGAGCAAGCCTTCGTCGGCGAGGCGGGGCTTGAGGCGGTTCCACAACCGCAGCGTCACTTCCGCGTCTTCTGCCGCGTAGTCGCGCGCCTTGTCGAGCGCCACTTGCGCGAAGGAAATGCGCGCTTTGCCCGTGCCCGTCACGTCGTCGTATTTGATCGTCTTGTGGCCGAGATGGATTTCGGCCAGATCGTCCATGTTGTGGCCGTGGCGCCCGGCATCCAACACGAACGAAATCAGCAGCGTGTCGTCCACCGGCCCGAATTCGGCGATGCCGGCGCGCATGAAAACTTGAATGTCGTATTTGAGGTTATGGCCGATCTTCAGCACGGCAGGATCGGCGAGCAGCGGCGCCAAACGCTTCAACACGTCGGCGGCTTTCAACTGACCCGGCTTTAGTTTAACGCCACCGCCGAAATCGAGCTCGCCCGCCGCACCCTGTTCGACATGGCCGAGCGGCACGTAAGCCGCATGGCCTTCCTCGACCGCCATCGAAATGCCGACGAGGTCGGCGTTGCGCGCATCGAGCGACGTGGTCTCGGTATCGATCGCCAAACGCCCGGCCGCCTTCGCTTTGGCGATCCACGCGTCGAGCGTTTTCAGATCGTCGATCAGATCGTATTTCGCCGGGCCCGACGGGGCGGCTGGTTCGGCAGACGCCGCCGCCGGCGCGGCAGCAGGTGCCGCCGCGCGCGGTGCGGGCATCGGCCCGCCTTCGGCGAGCCAGCCCATGGTTTCGAGCCGGCCGATCGTGGAGCGGAAGCCTTGTTCGGCCAGGAAGCCGCGCAATTTCGCCGGATCGGGCTTCTTGATCTCGAAACTCTCGACCGGCACCGTGACGGGCACATCGGCCTTCAATTGCACGAGGCGGCGCGAGACCAGCGCCAGTTCCTTATTGGCGATCAGGCTTTCGCGGCGCTTGGGCTGTTTGATTTCGCCCGCCCGCGCCAGCAGCGTATCGAGATCGCCATAGGTGTTGATGAGTTCGGCCGCGGTCTTCACGCCGATGCCCGGCACGCCTGGCACGTTATCGGTCGAATCGCCGGCCAGCGCCTGCACGTCCACCACGCGGTCGGGCTTTACGCCGAATTTTTCCAGCACTTCGGGCTCGCCGATGCGCTTCTGCTTCAAGGGATCGAGCATCTCGACGCCCGGGCGCACGAGCTGCATCAAATCCTTGTCCGACGACACGACGATCGCTGTCCCGCCTTGCGCGATCGCGTGCGCGGCGTAGGTCGCGATCAGATCGTCGGCCTCGTAGCCCGGCATTTCGATCGCCGGCAGATCGAAAGCGCGCGTCGCTTCGCGCACCAGCGCGAATTGCGGAATCAGATCTTCGGGCGGATCGGGGCGATGGGCTTTGTATTCGGGATAGAATTCGTTACGGAAGCTCTTGCGCGACGAATCGAAGATCACGGCGATGCGATCGCCCGCATGGCTTTCGATCAACCGCACCAGCATGTTGACGAAGCCCTGCACCGCGCCCACGGGCGTGCCGTCGGCGCGCGTGAGCGGCGGCAAAGCGTGATAGGCGCGGAAGATGAAGCCCGAGCCGTCGACCAGGCACAGGCGATGCGGGGCTTCGGCCGCCTTCTTGCTCAATGCCCGTGTCCGCCCGAAGCGCCCGCCTTCAGCACGAATTTCTGGTCGCAATAGGGGCATTCGACCGTGCCGTCGGCGCCCATCGTCAGGAAAACGCGCGGATGGCCCAGCGCGCCGCCGCCGCCATCGCACGCGATTTGCGATTCCGTTACTTCGATCGGCTTCTGCGAAACTTGCGTGGCAGCATTGGCGGTCATGGGCGTCGGGCTTTCGTTGATTCGGAACCGGCCGGATGATACCCAAGCGCGACCCCGATGGAAACCGCCCCGATGTCCCCTCTCCCGCCCGAAAACGCCCTGGAACTGCGCGGCCTGACCAAGGTCTATGCCGGCGGGAAAAAGGCGCTGGATAACGTCTCGCTGAACGTGCCGCGCGGCATGATTTTCGGCCTGCTGGGCCCCAACGGGGCGGGCAAATCGACGCTGATCAACATCCTGGCGGGGCTGGTCAACAAGACCGCCGGCAGCGCCAAGGTCTGGGGCATCGATATCGACCGGGATGCGCGCGCCGCGCGCGGCGCCATCGGCATCGTGCCGCAGGAGATCAATTTCGATCCCTTCTTCACGCCGCGCGAATTGCTGGAACTGCAAGCCGGGCTTTACGGCGTGCCGCCGGCCGAGCGGCGCACGGCCGAAATCCTCGCCGCCGTCGGCCTCGCCGACAAAGCGAATTCCTATGCGCGTTCGCTGTCGGGCGGCATGCGACGGCGCGTGCTGGTCGCCAAGGCGCTGGTCCATACCCCGCCGGTGCTGATCCTCGACGAGCCCACCGCCGGCGTGGACATCGAATTGCGCCAAAGCCTGTGGGCCTATGTGCGGCAATTGAACGCCAAGGGCACGACCGTCATTCTGACGACGCATTACCTTCAGGAAGCCGAAGAGCTTTGCGATCGCATCGCGATCATCAATCACGGCAAGCTGGTCGCCGACGACAGCAAGGACGCGCTGCTGGCGCGCGTCGACGCCAAGGAAATGCGCATCACGATCGATTGCGATCTCGCGGAAGTTCCGTCGTCGCTGATCCCGTTCGGCGCGAAGCTCGAAGCCTCGCGCTTGCTGGTCGTGCCCTACCGGCCCAGCGCCACCAAGGCGTCGGACATTCTGGGTGCGGTCGCGCAAGCGGGCGTGGGCGTCGCCGATCTCAGCACGCGCGAAAGCGATCTCGAAGACGTGTTCCTGCAGCTCGTCCGCTCGGCGGCATGAGGCTTGTCGCCGTCCTGCTGCTGTTGCTGACGGCGGCTTGCGCGCAGCCTTCGCAACAGGGGATCGGCCCGGCGACGCAAGCCCCCGCGATCGGCGACGCGTCGTTCACCATGGCGGATGGCGCCGTATTGCCCTATCGGCTGTGGAAGCCCGACGGCGCGATCAAAGCCGTGATCCTCGCCCTGCACGGCTTCAACGATTATTCGCGCGCTTGGGAAATGCCGGCCGAAACTTGGACGAAAGCCGGTATCGCGACCTATGCCTATGACCAGCGCGGTTTTGGCGCGGCACCCCGTCCCGGTATTTGGGCGGGCGACGCGGCGCTGACCGGCGATCTTCGCGCAGCGGTGGCACTCGTCGCCGCCAAACATCCGGGCGTGCCGATCTTCGTCGCGGGCGAAAGCATGGGCGGGGCCGTGATCATGGCCGCGTATGTTTCCGGCGGCTTGGGTGCCGCGAAAGGCGCCATTCTTTCCGCCCCCGCCGTGCGCGGCCGCGAGACGCTCAGCTGGTGGAGCAATACCTGGCTTTGGATTCTGGCGCATACGGTGCCGGGCTTCGCGCCGACGGTCGAGGGGACCGGCATTCGCCCCTCCGACAACATCCCGATGCTCCGCGAACTCGGCCGCGATCCGCTGGTCCTCAAGCGTACGCGGGTCGATGCGCTTTACGGCCTCGTCGGGCTGATGGATGCGGCCTATGCGGCCGCCCCGGCGTTCGACGCGACGTCGCTGTTCCTGATCGGCGCCAACGACAATCTGATCCCCGACGACGCGATGGGCGCGATGCTCGACCGCCTGCCGAAAACCGGCGCGCGCACGGTCAAGACCTACACGACCGGCTTCCACATGCTGCTGCGCGATCTGGGCCGCGCGAAAGTGCAGGCCGACGTGGCCGATTGGGTGCTGGAACGGGCCAAATCGCCCTGAATTCGCGGCATTTGCGTATGGCGGGCGCTTGGGCTAGTTTCCGCCCGTCCACATAGGACAAGAGCGCCCGTAGCTCAGTTGGATAGAGTGTCAGCCTCCGAAGCTGAAGGTCGCGCGTTCGAGTCGCGCCGGGCGCGCCATTTCCCTCTCCCCGCTTAAATCGAAATTCAGGCCGGTTCCATGCCGTGGCGCGCGTAAACCGCGCGCGCGGATGGTGCACGCAACGCCGCGATGAAACCGGCGGCGGCTTGCGCATCGGCGGTGGACGCAGCCACACCGGCCGCGAATTTCGTGACCGACCGCAACGCGGGCGATAGCGACCCCACGATCTCGATGCCCGGCAAGCCTTGCAGCTCGCTCAATTGCTGGAAGCCGATCTCGGCGGCACCGTCGGCGACGAGCTTGCCCACCGGCACGCCGGGCGGCGCCTTCACCAAGCACGCTTCAATTTCGGCGAAAATTTCCCAACGCTTGAACAATGCGATGATGTGATCCCCGCTGGGGCCGGTCGAATAGGCGATGGCGCGCGCACCCTGCAACGCTTGGCGGGCCGCATCGTCGGTCGCGAGATCGGGTTTCGCGGCACCCGCTTTGACGGCGGCGGCCAAGGCCGAGCGCGCGATATCGACGACGCTGTCGGCGCGCACGAAGCCGCCGCGCGCCAGTTTCCCCAGTGCGTCGGCCGCGAGCACGACGACATCGACGCGCTCGCCGCTTTCCACGCGCTTGGCGGCATCGACACCGCCCATCGAGTTGACGTTGACGACGCGGCCCGTCGCCGCGCCGTGCGCCGCCGCGATCTCGGCCAGGATATGCCGCGTCGCCATCGACGAAATGCAGTTCAATGCTTGTGCCATCGGCCGCCGCCTTTACGCTTGGTCGAGGGCCAAGGTAAAGCGCGGCGATCCGATCGCCAAGCTGGCTCAGGCGGCCTTCGCGGCCGCCGTGCCGACCCACGCGGTGATCGCGGTCTTCGCGGCCGCGAGCGACGCGTCGCGCGCTTCCGGCCCGAAGGCGAGCTTTTCCGCGCGCACGAAGGTCACGTCGGTGATGCCGAGGAAGCCGAGCACCGTGCGCAGATACGGCTCCTGCGAATCCATCGGCATGGCCGGGCCTTCGCTATACATGCCGGCGCGCGATTCGATCACAAGGGCGCGCTTGCCGGTGAGCAAACCCTTGGGGCCCGCTTCCGAATAGCTGAACGTGACGCCCGCGCGCGCGATGTGGTCGATCCACGTCTTCAGCGACGACGAAATGCCGAAATTGTACATCGGCGAGCCGATCACGATCAGATCGGCTTCCTTGATTTCGGCCACAACGGCGTCGGACAACGCGCGCGCCGCCTTCTGCGCATCGTTCGCCGGCTCGGCGCCACGGATCGCCGCGGTCGAATCTTCGGTCAGATGCGGCAGCGGATTGGCCCCCAAGATCGCGCGACACGATCTTGGCGCCGGCGGCGCGCAATTGCGCCACGGCGTCGGCCACGAGGCCGCTGGAAACCGAGGCATTGCCGGTGGAAGCACTGGTGAGGGCGAGAACGGACGTCATCGGAAGCTCCTTGCTGCGATTTCTAAGGCCCCTGGCGGGCCGGTCGAAAGCAAGGTAGTGATGCCTTCACAGGAACAGTATCCCCGTTTTAGGCAGCACTCTGTTTACCTAAAAGGAACAATCCGATGATCGAAATCGCGGATATGCGCTGTTTCGTCGAGGTTTTGGAGAGCGGCGGCTTCAACCGCGCCGCCGCGAAGCTGGGCCTGTCCAAATCGATCGTCAGCCGCCGGATCGCGCGCATCGAACGCGAATTGGGGGCGCGGCTGCTGAGCCGCACGACGCGCGGCATGAGCCCGACCGAAACGGGGGCGGATTTCAAAGCGCGCTGCGAGCGCATCCTCGCCGAGCTCGACGCCGCGCGCGAAGCGGCCGCCCAGCATGGCGGCGGCTTGACCGGGCGGTTGCGGATCGCCGCCCCGCTGGTCTTCGGCGTGCGGCATATCGCCCCCGTGCTCAGCGACTTCGCCAAGCGCCATCCGAAACTGGAGATCGACGTCGCGTATAGCGACCGCATCGTCGATCTGATCGGCGATGGCTACGACGCCGCGATCCGCATCGGCACGATCCGCGACGCGAGCCTGATCGCCCGGCGATTGGCGCCCGCGCGCGCCGCCGTGGTGGCAAGCCCCGCTTACCTCGCCGAACATGGAACGCCCAAAATTCCGGCCGATCTCGCCAAGCACGAATGCCTGATCTACACCGGCAGCGCCGTGCCCGAATGGCATTTCCGCACGGGCAAACGGACGATCGCCATCCGGCCCGCCGGCCGTTTGCGCAGCGATAGTGGGGCCGCGATCCTGGAATGGGCGCTGGCGGGGCTGGGCATCGCCATGCTGCCGACCTTCATCGCCGGCGATCAGATCCATAGCGGCGCCTTGGTGCCGCTGCTGATGGATTATCCCACGCCCGAATTCGCGGTGCATGTCGTGCGTCCGCCGGGCGCCAACGCTTCGGCCAAGCTACGTTTGCTGATCGATGCGCTGGTCGAACGCTTCGGCGGCGAGCCTTATTGGGATCGCTGCATGATGGCCAAGCGGGACTAAGCGCGGCTTTCGTTGTGCGGCGCATATAAGTGCGCGCCCTTCACGAATGCCGCCGTTAAATGAACTTGATCGCGCGGCGCGCCGCGCAACATCATTCGCGGATGAAAACAATAACAGCGCGAATCCTCGCCGCCGTCGCGCTCGCGGCACTTCCCGTCTTCGCCATAGCCCAGGAAACGCCGGTTCGCGGCGGCACGCTCAGCTTCGGCGTGGCGGGCGAGCCCAACACGCTGGATTGCCACGCGACCAATACCTTCGCCGTGCTGCATTACGTGGCGCCGCATTATTCGACGCTGCTGCGCTTCGCGCCCGGCGAGTACCCGAAGATCGAAGGCGATATCGCCGAATCCTGGAGCGCTTCGCCCGACGGTTTGACTTGGACCTTCCGCATCCGGCCCAATGTGCGCTTCCACGACGGCACGGTTCTGACCTCGGCCGACGTGAAAGCGTCGTTCGAGCGTTTGCGCGAACCGCCGACGGGCGTCGTGTCGGTCCGTAAAGCGCAATTCGCCGATATCGTGTCGATCGAAGCGCCCGATCCGGCGACGGTCGTGATGCGCTTGCGCGGGCCCGACGCCGCGTTTTTGCCGGCGATGGCCAGCCCCTGGAACTGCATCTATTCGGCGCGGAAGCTGGCGTCCGATCCCGATTATCCGCAGCGCAAGGTGATGGGCACGGGGCCCTTCGTGTTCGAGGAATACCGCCAGGGCCAGCCTTGGGTCGGCAAACGCTTCGACGGTTATTTCCGTCAAGGTCAGCCCTATCTCGACGCGTTCCGCGCCATTCCCATCGACGGGGCCGCGACGACCAACGCGCTGGCGGCGGGCCAGTTGCAGGCGGAGTTCCGGGGCCTGGGCCCAGCACAGCGCGACCGCGTGGCGGCAAGCCGCGGCGACAAGATGCGCTTCTTCGAAGGCGACCGGATTTCGGTCTATGTGCTGGCGCTGAATACGCAGCGCCCGCCCTTCGACGACGTGCGCGTGCGCCGCGCGTTGACCCTCGCCCTCGACCGGCGCGTGGGCCAAGCGACGATGACGCGCATCTCCTCGGTGCGCAACGCGGGCGGCTTCTTGCGCCCCGGCACGCCGATGGCCGCCACGCCCGAGGAGCTTGCCCGCCTGCCCGGCTTCGGCCCCGATATCGCGGCCGCGCGCGCCGAAGCGCGCCGTTTGCTGGCCGAAGCGGGGCAAACGAAGCTCAACATCCGCATGATCAGCCGGTCGATCGAGAACCCGCACCAGCAATTGGCGGTCTATCTGATCGACCAATGGCGCCAGATCGGCGTGACGACCGAAAACGTGAAGCTCGAAACCGCGCAATGGCAATCGACGCTGCTGGCCGGGAATTTCGACGCGATCACCGATTTCTCGGCCGATCCGGTCGACGACCCGACGATCCAGCTCGAACGCTTCACCTCGTTCGACCGCGCGCCCAACAACGCCTCGCGCGCCATCGACCGCACGCTCGACGATCTGTTCGACCGGCAGAAACGCGAGCTCGATCCCGCCAAGCGCCGCGTGCTGGTGCGCCAATTCGAGGATCGCCTGATAAGCGAAGCCTCGACGATCCCGCTGTTCTGGGCGTTCCGCATCATCCCGATTGCGTCGGAAGTGCAAGGCTGGCCGTTCAGCCCCAGCCATTTCCTGTATCAGGATCTGTCGACGGTCTGGATCAAACCTTAGTCTGCCAAGGAATCAGCTTGGCTTCGGCGAAACGCACGAGCTCGTAGAAGCCCCAGCCGGCGAGCGACAGGATCACGATCACGCCGATCACGGCGGGGGAATCGCTGCTCTCCTGCCCCGCGGTCAGCAAATAGCCGAGACCGCGATTGGCGCCCATCATCTCCGCCACCACGGCGGCGGTGACGGCTTGCGTGGTCGCGACACGAAGCCCCGCGACGATCGGCGGAACGGCGAACGGCAGATCGATCCGCGTCAAACGCTGCCACGCGGTTAACCCCACGATCTGCGCGAGGTCGCGATAGGCTTTGGCGATATAGCGAAAGCCGGTCAGCGCCCCGGTCATCGCGGGAAAGAACGTGACGATCGCGACCAGCACGATCTTGGGGCCCGGCCCGAGGCCCAGCCACAGGATCAGCAGCGGCGCGATCGCGATCTTGGGTGCGGTCTGCACCAGCAGGATGATCGGCGTGAACAAACGTTCGAGGCGCGGCAGTCTTGCGAACGCCGCCCCGGTGCCGATCCCCAGCAACGCGCCGATGACGAAGCCGCCGAGGATTTGCCCCAGCGTCGTCGTCGTGTGACGCCACAGCTCGGCATTCACCGCAAGGAACACGAGCCGGTCGATGACCGCGCCCGGGCTCGGCAGCAGAAATGCCGGAATCGAGAAGCCCCAAACCGCGCCCCACCACAGCAGGACGAAGCCGGCCAGCGACAGCAAGGCGCGGATCGGGGCGTTCATCGATCGATCAGCCGCGGATCGATTTGGGCTGCACGACCAGATCGCCGGCCTTGAAGCCCTTGTCGATCAGCTTGGCGTCGGCCATCGCGTCGATCGCACCCTGCCAAGCGGCGATGTCGGCGGCGCCCAAACCGTTCGCCTTGGTCGTGGCCGATTGCCAGACCGAGGCGATGAAGGTCTCGTTGAAGGCGCGCGTCAGGATCGCTTCCTGGCCCGCCCAGGTCGGCGCGTATTTGCCGATGGCGATCTTCAGCGCTTCGTCGACATTGCCGCCGATCACCCAGGCGAAGCTTTCGTCGATCGCATCGACGAAGGCGCGCGCGACCGCGCCCTTCGACGCGAGCAAGCGATCCGACGTCACGACCACGTTGCCGAAGGACGGCAGGAAGTCGTTCGACAGGATGAGATGCGTCGGGAATTTGTCGGCTTCGAGATTGTATTTGCGCAGTTCCGAGAACACGATCGCGTCGACTTGGCCCGCCTGCAACGACTGCACGATGGCGCCGGTGGCGACGACTTCGACCTTCACGTCTTCGATGCGCAGACCCGCCTTCTTGAGGCCCGCCTGGAGCTGAAGATAATTGGGGCTGCCCAGCGCCGTGACGGCGACGGTCTTGCCCTTGAGGTCGGCGTAGGTCTTGATCTTCCCGTCGGCCTTGGTCAGCAACGCGCCGATGCCGCGCTGATAGGTCGTGTGGATCACCTTCACCGGCAAACCATTCGCCTTGGCCGCGATCACCGAATCGCCGTTCGGGAAACCGAAATCGACATTGCCGGCGGCGACGTTGCGCATGATGTCGGAACCCGACGCGTAGATCACGTTGAGTTCCAGATTGCGCTTGGCGAAGAAGCCCTTCTCGATGCCCGCATAGATCGGCGCGTAGAACGGCACGGCGGCCCCGTCGATCTGCAACGTCACGGCCGTCTTGGCTTGCGCGCGGGCAAGACTCGGCACGAAAGCCGACGCGGCGGCGGCGGCGAGGATTTGGCGGCGATTCATCATGGGGAGACTCCCTTCTTGGTGGACGACATAAGATCGAGCGCCGCGCGCAACGCGATGCGCACGACGGCTTCTTGGGCGGGTTCGTAATCTTCAAGCCAGCGATCGGTGGTGCGATCGCCATGCACGGCGAGGATGGCGCCGGTCTTTAATCCGACCGCAGCACCCACCGTCAAAATCGTTTCGGTTTCCATATCGCAGCCCACCGCACCCTGCGCCGCGAATTTCGCGATCGGATCGTCCTCGGGCGACGGGCCGGCGGCATCGCCGAACAACGGCCGCCCCTGGCCGCGATAATAGGAATCGGTCGTGGCGACACGGCCCACGCGATGCGCCGTGCCGTCGTCTTGCGCGGCCTTCGCCAGCGCCGCGACGATATCGGCGGAAGCGTTGACCGGACCTTGCGCGCCGTAAACGCGCGCGGCGCCCGTATCGCCGATCGCTTCGTTGACGATCAACATGCCGCCGAGTGGCAGGCCGGGGGCGATGGCACCCATGCCGCCGATACGGATCGCGATCTTGGCGCCGAGATTGGCAAGCTCGACCAGTGCGATCTCGGTCGACGGGCCGCCAATACCGGTCGAGCACAAGGTGACGCCAATACCTTCGACGGTCGCGCTCGCCATCCGGTACTCTCGCCGTTGCCCCAGATCGCGGGCATTCGGCAGCAGTTTGGCGGCGAGCCCGACGCGCGCGGGATCGCCCGGCAGCAGCACGATGGGACCGACATCGCCCGGCGCGCAAGGCAGATGCGGCGGCTTGCCGTCCTTCCACGGGAACGCGGCGCGGCGCTGGTTCGTCTTGTCGTTCATTGCTTCCACCGCAGCAGGCGCCGTTCGGCGGCTTCCAACGACACATGCACCGCGATTCCCAGCGCCACGGTCAGCAGCACCGCCGCGAAGAGCAGCGGCGTTTTGTAGGTGGCCGAGGCGAAGGTCATCAAATGGCCGAGACCGAGCTTGCCCGACATCCATTCGCCCAGGATCGCGCCGACCACGGCTTGCACCGCGCCGATGCGCAGGCCGATGAAAATCTCCGGCAGCGCCATCGGCAATTCGACGCGAAACAAACGCTGCCAAGTCGTCAGCTTCAAGATGCGCGCGAGCTCCAACGCGTTCTGAGGCACGCCGCGCAAGCCCACAATGGTCGCGACCAGCACGGGGAACAGAACGAGTGACACGATCAGCACGATCTTCGACGTCGTGCCGAAGCCGAACCAGATGACGAAGAGCGGGGCGAGCGCGATCTTGGGTGCGGTTTGCAGCAGCAAGATCGGCCCGTCGAGCCAGCGTTCGAGCGTGGGCGATTTCGCCAACACGAAGCCGAGCGCGAAACCGGCCAGTGCCCCCAGCACCAAACCGAACACGACATTGCCGAAAGTGAAGCCCAGATCGCGCCACAAGGCGCCGGAAATCGCGAGATCGGTAAGCGCCCCGCCGACGGCGCCGGGGGCCGGCAGCATATAGGCGGGGGCGTCCGTCGCCGTGACGTAGACCTGCCACGCGACGACGATCGCGACGATCCCGGCGAGGTGATCGACGATCGGCGGCACGCGGCGCGGGGCGACAGCGGTCTCGGTCATCGCAATTCCCGCCGGAAGGTCGCCATGAATTGATGGAAGCGCGGATCGAGCTTCGTCGCCTCGCCGCGCGGATGCGGCAGATCGACATCGTGGATCGCGCGCACCCGGCCGGGACGCGCACTCATCACCACCACGCGATCGGAGAGATACGCCGCTTCCTCGACCGAATGGGTGACGAAGACGATCGTCTTCTTCGTCTCGCGCCAGATCTGGAGCAACTCGTCGTTCAACCGGTCGCGCGTCAGCAGGTCCAGCGCGCCGAAGGGCTCGTCCATCAGCAGGATCGGTGGATCGTAGGAAAGAGCGCGCGCGATCGCCGCGCGCTGGCGCATACCGCCGGAAAGCTGATGCGGCAGCGCGTCTTCGAAACCTTGCAGGCCGACCATCTTGATCAGGCGATGGGCGGTCGCGTCGGCTTGGTCGCGCGGCACCCCGCCGGTATCGAGCGGGAAGCGGATATTGGCGAGGGTCGAGAGCCAGGGCAGCAGAACCGGCTCCTGAAACACGAAGCCGATCGGCCGCGCGACACCGGTCGCAGCGATGGTGAGCTTGCCAGCACTGGGCGTTTCCAGCCCCGCGATGATCCGCAGCAAAGTGGACTTGCCGCAGCCCGACGGGCCGACGATCGACAGGAACTGCCCGGCGGGAATCGTCAAATCCACCGGGGTCAGCGCGTCGACCGGCTCGCCCTTGGGACCCGCGAACCTTTTCGACACGGCTTCAATTGTAATCATACCGCCGTCCAAGCAAATGAACGGCCAGTTATAGGGGAAGTCGGGTTCGCGTCAAACCGGCGCTTGCGCCGTCGCGTAAATCGCGTAGCCGCCGAGAATGTCCCGCGTGCGGGCGTGGAACCCCAGTTCCGCCGCAAGGGACGCGAATACGTCCAGCAGATCGTCGCGCGGCGCCACATGGAACGCCGCGAGCCACGCGCGCAACGCCGCCTTGGCGGGGCCCGGCCAGCGCCGCATCGTGCCGAAATCGACCACGGCGATCCGTCCGCCCGGCGCCACGGCATCAAACGCACGGGCCAACGCCGCGCGCCAATCGGGGATCATCGACAGCGTATAGGCGCAGAAGACGCGCTCGAAGCCTTTGCGCCCGAACACGGCTTGCGGATCGAACATCGCCGCATCGGCCTGCGCCAACGCGGCACGACGGTCGAGCTTGGCTTCCGCCTTGTCGAGCATCACGCGGCTGATATCGAAGCCGTAAAGCCGTGCGTCTTTATACTTGGCGGCGACGCGTGCGAGATTGCGGCCCGTACCGCAGCCGATCTCCAACACGCCGCCGTCCTGGGGCGGGTCGAGCTCCGCGATCAAACGATCGCGGCCGAGCAGATAGTATTTGCGCGTGAGATCGTAGATCGGCGTCTGCCAGCGATAGACGCCGTCCATCAGGCTGGCATGAGTGGCGTTCACGACGCGGCCCCGTCGCGCAAGCGATAGAGATGGAACCCGCCATAAATCGCCGACCTATCGCGCAAAGTGCCTTCGCGGCTTTCGGCTTCGGCGTAGTCCCATTGCCCCAGCAATTCCGGCGCCAAGCGGCCCGGCAGCAGCGAGGGCTCCGCCGCCGTGCGGAAAATCACGCGCGCTTCCGGGCGCGCCGCGCGGGTGATCGCGCGCCACAAACGATTCAGCGTCGCATCGTCCATCCAATCCTGGGCATCGAGCAGCACGAAGGCGTCGAAGCTGCCGGGTGCCGCCTGCTCGAATACGTCGATCATATTCGCTTGGCGCAGTTCGATGCGCGCAGCGCGCGCGCGGAAGGTTTCGTAGTTCGCCACCTTCAAATGCGCGGGCAACGCGGTCGCCGCCGCGTGCGGATAGGCGCGGCCGAAGGCTTGCCACGCGAAATAATTCTCCGACAGCGGAAAGCCGCAGGCGAGGCGCTCGAGCCGCGCTTCCAGCACATCGGCCATCGCCCCGCCTTCGGGGGCGGCTTCGAGCAGCGAGCGATATTGGGCGGGCGGAATGCCCAGGCCGTAAAGCGAGGCGGGATTGTCGACCAGCTTGCGGAACAGCTTGCCCTTTAGGATCGGCCGGATCTCAGAATCGAAAATCCGCTTTTGCGCGTCGATCGAATCCGCGTCCAGCAAGCGGCGCGGATCGCGGCGATGGAGCTTGGCGAAAGCATGGCCGGCGCCGATGAAGCGGCCGAGCAAGCCTTCGCGATAAAGATGGCGCTTGAACGCGCCAATGCGCCGGCGCCCCCGCCAATCGCGCGCATCCCAATAATCGCGCGCGTGTTCGTCCAGCGCCGGGCGCAGATAGGCGTCGTAAAGCGCCGGATTGTCCTTGGCCGCCGCCGCGCCCAAGAACCGGAAATAGGTCGCGTGATCGGGCAAATGGCGCAACGCCGCGATCTTCAACTTGGCCAGCGCGATGTGATGCGCGTTGAGGTCGATCGCCAAGACGCGTTCGGGATCAGCGGCGAGATAGGCGAGCGCGTTGCACCCGCCCGAGCAGATCGTCGCGATGCGGGCACCCGGCTTCAACGCGAGTGCCGCGAGATCGACGTCCGGATCTTCCCAGATTTGGGCGTACACGAGGCCGGAGAAGACCAGCGAGAACAGTCTTTCGCGCAGACCTTCCGGCGACAAGGTGCGGCTGCGTTTGACCGCGTTCGTCACGTTATGCAGCGTGTTGGGGGCCGCGATTTCTGGCGACAGCATCGGAAACGGAACCTCGTTCGCGTCGAGTCGGGAATTCTTCCTCCCTCGATAGGCCGCGCGAATGACGCCCGCGTGATCGCTTCGTGACGGTTCGGTTGCGCGTCAGGCGCGCTCGCGGCCTTCCCAAAGCTGCTTTTTGCGGTAGATGGTGGAGGCGTCGATCTCGAGGAACGCGGCCGCACGGCGCACATTGCCCGCACAGGCGGCGATCGCCGCTTCGATCGCGTCGCGTTCGATGCGCCACATCGGGCGCAACGGCGAACCCGGCGCGCCGGGCGAGATCGCATACGGCCCGTTCGCGTTCGCGGCCGGGCGCGACATCGCCACGACCGCGCGTCCGCGCAGTTTGTCGGGCAGCATACCGACGTCGACCGCGTCGCCGTCATGCAGCACGACGGTGCTGCGCACGACGTTCTGCAACTCGCGCACATTGCCGGGCCACGCATAACCGGCGAGCAGCGCTTCCGCTTCGGCCGTGAACTCGGCGAAACGTTTGCGCTCCTCGGTCGCGTAGCGACGCAGCAATTCGCGCGCGATCAGCAATACGTCGCCTTCGCGCTCGCGCAACGGCGGCAATGCGATCGGAATGACGTGCAAGCGGTAAAACAAATCCTCGCGGAAACGGCCGGCCGCGACCTCCGCCGCCGGATCGCGATTGGTGGCGCAAACGATGCGCACATCCACGTCCTGCGGCGCCGAATCGCCCACGCGCTGCACGCGGCCCGTTTGCAGAAAGCGCAGCAGCTTGCCCTGCAGGTTCAGATCCATCTCGCCGATCTCATCGAGGAACAGCGTGCCGCGATGCGCCTGCAATGCCGCCCCTGCGCGATCGGCGGTCGCCCCCGTGAAGGCGCCCTTCACATGGCCGAAAATCTCGCTTTCCAGCAAATCCTTCGGGATCGCGGCGCAATTCAACGCCACGAACGGCCCCTTGGCGCGCGGGCTGCGTTTGTGGATTGCCTCGGCGCAGACTTCCTTGCCCGTGCCGCTTTCGCCGGTGACGAAGACGGTCGCTTTGCTTTGCGCGGCCGAATCGATGATCCGATAGACCGCCTGCATGGGCAGCGATGCGCCGACGAAGCCGAAATACCGGTCGCGGCCGAATTCCTGGCGCAATTCGACGACCGTGTCGGCGAGATTGCGCCGCTCCAGCGCATTGCGCAGCGTCACGGTCAAGCGGTCGCGATCGAACGGCTTGACCAGAAAGTCATAGGCGCCTTCGCGCATCGCCTCGATGGCGAGTTTCATCGAACCGGAGCCGGTGACGACGATCGCTTCGGTCGGCAGGCCCTTGGCGCGGATTTCGCGCAAAAGATCGATACCGCTGCCGTCGGGCAGGCCAACATCGATCACGATCGCGTCGGGCACCCGAAGATCGATACGCGCGCGCGCCTGGGCGAGCGAACCGGCCAGCGCCACGTCCCACGCCGCACCGCGTAAGTATTCCTCGTACAACACCGCCATGGGCAGCGTGTCCTCGACGATCAGAACGTGACGTTTGGCAGACATAAGACGGTCCTTATTCGGCGATCGAGGCGACGGTTTCGCGCGCCGCAACGCGCGTTTCGGCTTCCGCGAACGCCGCGCCGATATCGGCGATGCGCGCGACGAAATCGTCGGCGCTCAGCGTGGTCGCGTCCTTTTCGAACGCGCCGGCGAGCCGCCCGAGCTTCAGCGCGCCGACCGACAGCGCCGAGCCCTTGATCGCGTGCGCCTCGCGCGCCGCTTGCGCGGCGGAATCGATACCCATCGCGGCGAGGCGACTGAGGCGCGCGCGCACATCGTCGCCGAAAAGCGCCGCGACTTTGCGGGTGGCTTCGACGCCGATCTGTTCTTCGATGCGATCGAGGGCATGCGCATCGAAGATCGGCTCGGCCTCCGCCGCCGGGGAAGGCGGTGCGCCGTTCGCCGTCGCGGCGCGCGCGTGTTCGCTCAAGGCCGCCGCAAGCGTGGCGGCCTCGAAAGGCTTGGCGACGAAACCGTCCATGCCCGCTTCGCGGCAGATCTTCTCGTCCTGGGCGAAGGCATTGGCGGTCAACGCCACGATCGGCGTGGTCCGCGCGGGCGCCATCAATGCGCGGATATGGCGCGTGGCTTCGAGCCCGTCCATCTCGGGCATTTGCACGTCCATCAGGATCAGGTCGTAGGGCAGCGCCGCCGCCGCCTCGACCGCTTCGCGTCCGTTATTGGCCACGTCGACGCGATGGCCCATCTTTTCGAGATACGACGTCGCGATCAGCTGGTTGGAGAGATTGTCCTCCGCCAGTAGAATACGCAGCCGGCGCGCGGGAACCGCCGCGGCGGTCGCCGCCGCCGGCGGCGCCGTCACGCGCGCCGCCACCGGCAATTCGACCGCGAAAGCGAAGGTCGCGCCCTCGCCGGGCGCACTGGTGACCGTGATATCGCCGCCCATGCGGCCCGCCAGAATCTTGCAGATCGACAGCCCCAGCCCCGTGCCGCCGAAGCGGCGCGACGTGGATTTGTCGAGCTGCGAGAAATCGCGGAACAACTCGGCCTGTAGATGGGCGGGAATGCCGATGCCGGTATCCTGCACGGCGAGTTCGAGCGCGATCCGGCCTTCGGCGGTGCGCGAAGCGCGCGCGCGCAACGTAACGCCGCCCGACGCGGTGAACTTGATCGCGTTGGACAGGAAGTTCAGCGCGATCTGGCGCAGGCGCGCGGGATCGCCGATCAGCACCGTGCCGTCCGGGATATCGGCGTCCAAGCGATATCGCAGGCCCTTCGCTTCGGCGCGCGCGCGCATCAATTCGAAGGTGCGCGAGACGAGCTGGCCGAGATCGAACTCGACGGCTTCGATATCCATCTTGCCCGCTTCGAGCTTCGAGAAATCGAGCACGTCGTTCAGGATCTGGGTCAGCAACTGCGACGTGTCGCGCAGCACGTCGACGAATTTGCGCTGCGCGCGCGGCAGATCCATATCCGCCAAAAGCCCCGCGACGCCGACGATGCCGTTGAGCGGCGTGCGGATCTCGTGACTCATCATCGCCAGGAACCGCGATTTCGCTTCGCTGGCGGCCTCGGCCTGCGAGCGCGCGGCCTGGGCGCGGCGCATCTGGCGATCCAGCGCCGTGGCGAAGACCAGGATCAGCAAGGTGAACAGAGCCGCGGCGCCGAAGTCGATGAACGCCCGGTCCCGTTGATCGGCGAAGATGTCGTTCTCGCGGAAACCGACGCTGACGAACAGCGGCAATCCCGGCACGACGCGATAGCCGTGGATGCGGCGCACGCCATCGGACGCGCTGGGCCCGGTCCAGACGTCCGTCGGCTCGACCCGCGCGAGGCGGAACATCGGATGCGCCGACATATCGCGCTCGAGCATTTCGTTCGTGATGCCGGTGCGCGAACGCAAGCGCCCGTCGAGCCCGAAAATGACGCTGATCGCGCCCGAGTTTTCGTCGAGCACTTTCGCCAGGCCGCCGAAGTTGAAAGCGTTGACGGACGCGACGAGCACGCCGGCGAACTCGCCGTTCGGGCCGTCGACCCGCCGTGTGAGCTGAACGGTCCAGCGTTGCGATACGCGCCCGAACACCGGCTTGCTGATGAACAGTCCGGCACCGCCTTCGGCGCCGGTTTGGACCAGAAAATGCTCGCGATCCGCGACGCTGACGGGCGTCGGCGCGAGGGGAAGATTGGATTGGAGAATCGTTCCGTTCGCGTCGGCGAAGGCGAATTGGACGATATCGTCGATCGGGATCGCCTTGCGGCGCACGAGTTCGTCGATCGACGCGTTGGCGGGATCGCGTTCGAAAACGAATTTCGCCGTGCGCAGCGCTTGATCGATCCGGCCGATGAAGTTGGCGGATTGCTCCGCCATCGCCAGCGCCAAGGTGCGCGCTTCCATCTGCGCTTGATCGCGGATGCCGTTATGGGTGGAGGTTTGGATGGCGAGCGCGATCGCCCATACGCCGGCGATGAAGATCGCGACGACGGCCCAAGCGACGGGCGGCAAACCGCCGGTGCGGCGCGATTGGTCTTGGGGGTCGTTGCTGGTCATTCGACGGATCCGGATTTTTCCTGGACCGCAGAACTACCTTCGCGAGCTTAATTCGCTCTGAAACGGCAATCGCAATTTTCCGCGCCGTGTCGCGATTCGCGACACAGATCGCGGCGCCGGCAACCGAAGCACCCCGCGATAACCCAATGAATTCAGGCCTTCGAGCGCGCCGTGACGTGTGGCCCGGCGGTTGCGGAAGGGGCGATGCGGATGCGGCGCGGCTCAACGCGACGCAGGACCGCAAACCTGAAGATCGAACTCCAGAAGGAGTAGGGACCATGTCGCTTTCGGTAAACACCAATATTGGCGCGGCACGCGCGCTCGCGAGCTTGCGCACGACCGGCGAAACGCTCGGCATCTATTCGAAGCAGCTCCAGACCGGCTATCGCGTCGCGGACGCGACGGACGACGCGTCGACCTTCTCGGTCGCGCAAGGGATCCGCGCCAACCTCCAGGCCTACTCGGCCGTTCAGAATTCGCTGGCCAGCGGCGCTGGCATGGGCTCGGTCACGCAGGCGGCGCTCAGCAACATCTCCGACCTCGTCGGCAACATGCAGGCGAAGCTGACCCAGCTCGCCGACGGTTCGATCGGCGCGTCGCAGCGCACGATCTACGCCGCCGATTTCAACGCGATGACCAGCCAGGTTTCGACCTTCATCGCGATGGCGAACTACAACGGCGTCAATCTTCTGTCGAACGCGTCGACCGCGCGCAGCTTCATGGCCGACACCAGCGGCACGACGCTGAGCATGGCGTCGCAATCGGGCGTGTCGACCGCGTTCACGACCTTCGCGACGTCCAGCGTGTCGTCGGCGACGGCGGCGACCGCCGCGCTCACCTCGCTGACCACGTTCCAGACGGCGGTCGGCACGGCGATCGGCCAGAACGCGACGGATACGCGATCGCTGCAACTACAGTCGGGTTTCGTGAACGCGATTTCCGACGCGACGACCACCGGCCTTGGCCAGCTGGTCGACGCGGATATCGGCAAGGCGGCGGCGCAGGTTCAAGCGCAACAGGTTCGCCAGCAGCTGGCGATCCAGCAACTGTCGATGGCCAATCAGCAGCCCGCCGTCCTTCTGTCGCTGATGCGCTAGGAACAGGGGCGCGTATGGAGCGCCCGGCGCGGGCGACCGGAATCCCCGCCGGTTGTCCGCGCCGGTGTTCGCTCTCAGCGCGACTTTTTCGGCGGACGGCCGCGGCGCGGCCGGTCGTGGATCGGCGAACCGCCGTCGGTGCGCGCCAGCGCGCGCATCGTGCCGACGATCTGCTGACGGACCTTGCGGTCGCGAATGCCGTAATAGGCGCCGACCATGTCGAGCGTCTCGCGCTTCAACGCGGGATCGTCGATCTGCGACGGCAGCGGATGGGTGACGGCCGAAGCCACCGCCTTGCGCGTCGCCGTATCGAACTCGGCCGACAAGCCTTCGAAGAAATGGCCGACCGGCACGTCGAGCGCGCGGGCGGTTTCGTAAAGACGCGACGCCGAAAGACGGTTCACGCCGCGCTCGTTCTTCTGCAATTGCTGGAACGTGATGCCGATCAACCGGCCCAGTTCCTGTTGCGACATGCCCAGTTCGATCCGCCGCGCCTTGACCCGTTCGCCGACATGCACGTCCACGTCCGAGGGGCCGCCCTTCGTCCGTCGTCCGGCCCGCTTCGTCGATTTCGCCGCCACTTCGTCCTCCTGATCGCGCTGATTACTACGATTGTACGCGAAAGCGGGGCATTCTACGCGACGCGGGCGGCACGTCAAATATTGTACGCACAAAATCGCGAATAACGCGTTCCGCGCGAGAATTTGCAAATCTGATCGTGAGATATTCGCGGCGTCGCGCGCCGCTGTATCGGTTTAGAAGTCGCGCGACCCTTGTCATCTGATATTTCGCGTCCGCTTTCGTTCCCTCGCACGCCCGAAAACGGGCGCGAAATGCGCGATCAAAGCCCCAATGCCGCGAAAAAATTCGCCGCTGCCGCGCGTAGCGTCTCGCGTTCCGCCGGCGCCATCGCGCCGAGCGTGCGATAGGGCATCGCCAAGCGTGGATTGCACGCAAGTTTGGGTTCGTTCTCGATGAGAAAGTTCCAATAGAGGAAATTGAACGGACACGCGCCCTCGCCGGTGCGCTTGCGCCGGTCATGCACGCATGTGCGGCAGTAATCCGACATGCGGCCGATATAGGCGCCCGACGCGGCGTAAGGTTTGGAGCCGAGCACGCCGCCATCGGCGTGCAGAACCATGCCGTGCACGTTGGGCAACTCGACCCAGTCATACGCGTCGGCGTAGACGATCAAATACCATTCTTCGATTTCGGCGGGCGCGATACCGGCCAGCAACGCGAAATTGCCCGCGACCATCAAACGCTGGATGTGATGCGCATAGGCGTTGCGGCGTGTCGCACCAATGGTTTCGCGAAGGCAATTCATCGTCGTATCGCCGGTCCAGTAGAAATCCGGCAGGCGGCGCCGTGCGTTCAGATAATTCGTCTCGGCATAATCGGGCATGCGCGTCCAATAGATGCCGCGCACGAATTCGCGCCAGCCCAGGATCTGACGCAAAAAACCTTCGACGGCGTTGAGCGGCGCCGTACCGTCGCGCCACGCGTTGACGGCGGCGTCGCACACTTCGCGCGCGGTCAGAAGTCCCGCGTTGAGATACGGCGAGATGACGGCGTGATAGACGAAATCCTCGCCCGACTTCATCGCGTCCTGATAATCGCCGAACAGATGCAACCGCTCGGCGACGAATTCGCGCAACGCCGCCAGCGCACCGGCGCGCGTCGTGGCCCAGACGAACGGTTCCAGATCGCCGAAATGATCGCCGAAGCGCGCAGCGACCATGTCGAGCACCGCGCGCAATTCCGGATCCGCTTTCGGGCGCCGCCGGACGGGCGCGCGATGCCCGCGCGGCAACGCCTTGCGGTTCTCGGAATCGAAATTCCACGCTCCGCCGGCGGGCGCGTCGCCTTGCATCAAATAGCCGGTCTTGCGCCGCATCTCCCGGTAGAAAAATTCCATCCGCAGGGATTTGCGATCTTTGGTCCAAGCGGCGAATTCGCCGCGCGAGCAGAAGAAGCGATCGTCGTCGCGGATATCGACCGGCGCGCCGCTCATATCCGGCCAGCCGCGCATCATTTCCAGCACCCGATACTCGCCGGGTTCGGTCACGACGATGCGCGCGGGCTTGTGCCGCGCGACGGCACGCTTCAGTTCGCCGGTGAAACTATGCGTGTTCGCGGGATCGTCGAGTTTCACGTAGTGGACGCGGATCCCCTCTTTTTCGAGCGATTTCGCGAAGCCGCGCATCGCGGCGAACACGAAGGCGATTTTCTGCTTGTGATGGCGCACATAGGTCGCTTCGTCGCCGACCTCGACCATCAGCACGACGTCGCGCGCGGGATCGAGATCGCGCAGCGACGAGAGGCTGCGGGTCAATTGGTCGCCCAAAACGAAACGGAGGGTCTGGATCATCGGGACCGGCGGGTTGTAGAACGGCGTTGCGTGCTTCGTTACGCTCGGCCTGCACTGCCGGTTCAACGCCTTCCGGACTCCATGCGGATAAAAACAGTCACGCCAGAGACCATCGGCCGGAATGCCGCGCAAGCTGCCGGCGCGTTGACCGTATTCGCGCGGTTCGAACGCTCCCTTTACGCCAAGGACGAAACGGGGCGGATCGTCTGCGTCGCCGCGTATGATTTGGGCGACGGCGCGATTCAGGCCCGCCTGCCCGGTCCCCTCCCCGATTTGCCCAACACGATCGAACTCGCACCCGCGCCGATTTGGACGCCGCCGCCTTTGCCTGAATGGCGCAACGCCGATCTAAGCGCCGGGCGGGCCCGCGCAATGGCAATGCGGCCTGCGAAACGCGATGGCATTTGGGACAATGCGTTCGCCGCCGGGCTTGCCGCCCTAAACCGATGGGCAGGGTGCACGGCGCCGCTCGAAGCATGCCGCGAATTGATCGGTCTGGGGCCGGGGCTGACGCCGTCGGGCGACGACGCGCTGGGTGGTGCCGCGATCGCGTTGCACGCCTTCGGTTACACGGCACGCGCGGACGAACTCGGCGCCTTCATTCGCGAACGCGCGCCCGGCCGGACGAGCGATATTTCATTGGCACATCTGCGCGCGGCCGCCAATGGCGAAGGCGCGGCGGCGTTTCACGACGCTCTGCGCGATCTGGTCACCGGCGGCGATTTCGCGTCGCTCGACCGGATCGGCGCATCGTCGGGCTGGGACGCGATGGACGGTGCGATCGCCGTGCTGACTAACGCGCAGCGATAGCGACCGCGAGACGCGCGGCCGCCGCGTTCGATGGCGCCACGACGATCCCGGCCTCCTCCAGCGTGCGCACTTGCGCCGCGCGGTTCTGCGCGTCGAGATCCGTGCCCGTCACGCACGCGATCACGATCGCATCGCGCGACTTCGCCGCCGCGACCGCGTTGGCCGCGTGTTCGGCCGGGTCGTCGTTGGCGCCCGTGCCGATCACGATATCGACCAGGATCGCGGCGACGTTCGGATCGTCGAGCCCCGCGACGATACCGGCATCGCGCAAAGTCGGGTCGATCATCGGATGCGGACGGCCCAGCGTGTATTCGTCCGAGCCGTAATCGATCAGCACATGCCCGGACGCGGGCTTGTCTTTGACGGCACCGGGGATCGGCGCGTTCGACCAAAACGAAGCGCCCGCCTTGCGCAGGATCGTTTGCGCTTCGGCGCACAACGTGCCGCCCGAATAAACGCCGCGCACGAAACGGCGCGACGCCGGCAAGCGCTTCGTCCATTCGGCGGCGATCTTGGCCGCATCGAACGCGTCGGGGACGGGACCGCTCGCCAAGGCGGCGGCTTCCTCCAGCGTCGCGGCAAGGCGCGCGTTCTTGGGCATGTCGAGCGCGTCCGCCCCCAAGAAGCAGATCACATGCGGCTTCGGGCTTTTGGCGACGCGTTCCAGCACGGTCTTGGCGACCGACGCGGCCGGCGGCTTGGACACGATCACGATGCGCTTGGTCGCGGGATCGGCGTCGAGCGCGTCCAGTGCGGCCAGCGTCGTCAACGCGCCGACTTTCTCCGACAAATCGCGCCCGCCCGTCCCGATCCCGTGCGACACGCCGGAACCGGCGCGCGCGATCAGCGTGGCGACTTCCTGCAAGCCCGTGCCCGAGGCGGCGATGATCCCGATCTCGCCCTGCGGCACCGCATTGGCGAAAGCGAGCG
Organism: Tagaea sp.; assembly: GCA_041917215.1. Taxonomy (GTDB): domain Bacteria; phylum Pseudomonadota; class Alphaproteobacteria; order CACIAM-22H2; family CACIAM-22H2; genus Tagaea. Next base: position 725,493 of record JAYRYC010000001.1, on the reverse strand, counting down.
GCACGCCCGCAATCATCGCCGTGCCGCAATCCGGGCCCATCACCAGCAAACCCTTGTCGCGCGCGAACAGCTTCAGCGCGCGCTCTTCCTCGACCGGCATGTTGTCGGAGAAGATCATGACGTTGAGGCCGCGCGACAGCGCCTTGCGCGCTTCCGAACCGGCGAAGGCGCCGGGCACGGAGATCAGCGCCAAATTGGCGCCGCCGAGTGCTGCGATCGCCGCATCCATCGAGCGCGGCGCGCGTGCACCCTTCGGTCCCGCTTGTTCCGGCGGGCGCGACAACAGCTTGTCGGCACCATCGAGTGCCGCTTTGGCTTCGTCGGCGGAACCGGCGCGCAAAGCCACGACCAGATCGTTCGGCCCGGCCTTGCGGCCTTCGCCATCGAGCAAGCCCGCCTCGTCGAGGATGCGCAGATTGCTGGGTGTGCCGATCATCATCGCCGCACTGGCGACACCGGGCAGCGACGACACCGACTGCGATAAGCGCATCAGCGCCACCGAGTCGAGATAGAAACCCTTGCGGACGCGATTGGCGAGGACGCTCATTATTTGCCCTCCGCCAAAGCTTCCAGCGCTTGGACGAAACACGACAGCGGGGCGCGCACCGTGCCCGCGCCAACTTGGCCGATACCGGGCTTGCGATGCGCGATGCCCGTATTGATCAACGGTGCGATCCCGGTTTCGACCACGCGGCGCACGTCAATGCCCACGGGCACGCCAGCGAAATCGAGGCCCGGGATCGTCCAATCGGGATTGCGGCCGGCGGCGATGTCGACCATCGAACGGGTGATGTCGAGCGCTTCGGACGCGGAACCCGCCCCGACGAAGCCCGCGACGGCGGGCGAGGCCGCCATCGCGAAGCCGCCCAGACCGATCGTTTCGACGATCGCGGAATCGCCGATATCGGGATTGGCATCGGCTTCGGTATAGCCGGGGAAATACAACCCGCGCGGCTGTTCGACCGGCGCCACGAACCAGCGATCACCGGTCGCGGCGACGCGAATGCCGAAATCCGTGCCGTTGCGGCACATCGCGGTGACGAGCGTGGAATGCGCCACGCCCTTCACCGGATCGGCGATCGACTTGCCCATCGCCATCGCGACGTTCAGGAAGAACTGATCGTTGCCGCCGCAGAATTCGAGGATCTTGGCGAGCTTTTCCGAATCGGGCACGGCGCGCGCCAGCCACGGCGCCATCGTGCGCACGAACAGGCTGGTGCAGGCGACGTTGCGCTGATGCATCTCGTCGCCCATCGACAGGCCGCGCGCGATGATCGGCTTCAACGCCAAACCGCCCGACAGTTTCAGCGCGGCGGCGAGGGCCGGCCCCAAATCCGACGCGAGCCAGCGCAGACGCGTCAGCACGCTTTCGTCGTTGCCGCCGAAACGCATGACCTTGCCCAGGCCCTCGTTCAGCGTGCAGTAGGCGCGATTGCCGAAGCCGCGATTCTCGACGACCATCACGGGCATCGAGCGCGTGATCATGCCGGTCATCGGACCGACGGCGCCGTAATGGTGATTGGGCGCGAATTTGATTCCGCCCGATGCGGCGAGGTTCTCGGCCGCGTCGAGATCCGGTGCCCAGCCTTCCAGCACGATCGCGCCCTGAATGGCGCCGCGCAACGGCCCGCACATTCGATCCCATTCGATCGGCGGACCGGCATGCAAGATCGTGCGATCGCCCAGGCCTTGCAGCACCGTATCGGCGCGCACGACGTCGATCAGCACGGGCTCGGCCTTCAAAAAGCGCGCGAGCGCTTCCTTATTGGCGGCGTCGATCGCGGGATCGCCGTCGAGCTTGGCGAGGAAACCGGCAAGGCGCGCATCGCCCTTGGCGGGCGGCGCCCAATCGACATGGGAAACGGGAATACCGGCGCGGGAAAGATCGCGCGCGAAACCGTCGAGCCCGACATTGACGATTCGAAGGCCCGACGCGAGCAAAGATTGACCTGACATAAGCGCGGATAAGACCCTGTCCGGACGCGGTTTTCAAGCCCCGCGCGGCAGATTCCGGCGGATTTCCGCCAGCATTTTCGCGCGTGCCGCGTCGTCCGGGGCGGCTTCGAGCGCTTTGCGCACGGCCAGGATCGTGCCCGCGTAATCGTTGTGCCAATCGCGGCCGGTTTTGGCCGCCGCGCGCAGATCGCGCCCGTCCCCGGCGAGGTCGAGTCGCCAGCCCGTACCATCGACGGCCAGCGCATCGTCGAGACCGGGAATCGCGATCCGCGCTTGATCGATTCCCGCGGCGGCGAGGGCCGCGCGCAAGGCTTCGAGCTGATCGGGCTCGCCATGCACCAGCGCCACCTGGGTCGCGGGCCCGATCGCCGCTTGCGCCCAGCGGACGAGATCGCCCTGCCCCGCATGGCCCGAATAGGAATCGAGATTGCGGATGCGCGCGCGCACCGCCAGCTCCTCGCCATGGATGCGCACGGGGTCGACGCCATCGCGGATCAAGCGGCCGAGCGTGCCGGGCGCCTGATAGCCGACGAACAGCATCGTCGATTCCGCGCGCCAGAGATGATCCTTCAAATGATGCTTGATCCGCCCGGCTTCGCACATGCCCGAGCCCGCGATCAGAATGGCGCCGCCGCGCACGCGCGCGAGCGCCTTGCTCTCCGCGACCGACTCCACGACATGCAGATGCGGCGCCTTGAAATGCGAACCGCCGTCGGGTGCCGGTTCCAATGTCGACGCGTAACGCGCGAAGACTTCGGTCGCACGGCTGGCGAGCGGCGAGTCCAAGTAGATCGGCATCGCCGGAATGCGGCTTGTCCGCGCGAGCAGCAGCAGATCGTGGATCAGCTCCTGCGTGCGTTCGACCGCGAAGGCCGGGATCAGCAGATTGCCGCCCGCGCGATGCGCGTCGAGCACTTCGGCGGCGAGCTTGGCGCGGCGCGATTCCTCGTCCTCCGGCGGGCGTTCGCGCCCGCCATAGGTCGATTCCATCACCAGCAGATCGGCCTTGGGCGGCAACGCCGCGTCGTGCTGCAAGGTTTTGCCGCGCGGGCCCAGATCGCCGGAGAAGACGAGGCGCTTGCCCGCGATCTCGATCGCCGCCCACGCGGCCCCCAGAATATGGCCCGCGTGACCGAAGCGTGCCTTGACGCCCGCGACGGGCGAAAATTCCTTATCGAGCGAAACGGGCCGCAACTGCGCCAGCGCCGCTTCGGCATGCGCGCGGGTATAGAGCGGCGGCAGCACATCCGCTTGACCGCGCCGATGCAGACGCGTGGCCGCGCGATCGGTTTCCATTTCCTGGATCGCGGCGGCGTCGCGCAGCATCCATTGCAGCAGATCGCAAGTCGCCGGTGTGGCGAAGATCGGGCCGAAGAATCCTTCGGCCGCCAGGCGCGGCAGCAAGCCCGAATGATCGATATGCGCGTGGGTCAGCACCACCGCGCCGATGTTCTCGGGCGCGAACGGAAATTCGCGGCGGTTGAGGCCTTGCAAGGTTTTCGGGCCTTGCGCCATGCCGCAATCGACAAGGAAAGGCTTCGCCCCGCCCTCGACGCGAAAACACGAACCGGTCACGGTGCCCGCGGCCCCGTGGAAGCGAATGGCGAGCGAAGAATCGTCGTTCATCGGCGCGAGTGTAGCGCCAATCGCCGGCGGATGCTTATCGCCCGCCCCAAGCGAGCGGGAAATTGCCCGAAATGCCCGGCGTGCCGGTCGCGGTCGCGGTCGGGATGGCGGGCGGCGTCAGGTTCAACAAGCCCGGCAGAATGGTCACCGGCGCGCCGCCGCCGACCGGCGTGACGGTGATCGATTGCACCGCACCGCCCGACGTGTTGATCGTGATCTGCGTGCCCGCACCGAACGTGCCGGCTTCGGCGGAGACCGTCGGCGTGCCCGACGGCGCGCCGCCGGCGGGTGCGCCAGCCTGTTGCGTGGTGCCGTCGCCTTGCGTTTCGCCGCCGCCCGTGCCGCCGGCGGGCGACGCGGCTTCGGCCAGGATCGCGATCAGCATCGCCTGCACCGCCGCGGGGCTCACCGGGTTGACGGTCGTCACGTCGGTCGACGCGGTCGACGACGACGGTTGCGTCACCGTCGAGGTCAGAATTTGGGTGATGATCTGCGCCAGCGTTTCGGTCGTGACGGTATTGGTCGTCGTGCCTTCGGTCGGCGTCGAGGGCGGCGCCGCCGAATTGGCGATCGACGTACCGCCGAAGGTGAAGCCCGCGCCGCTCGCCGTAACGTCGCCGGCGGCGGCCGAACCGAAATTGCCGTTGACCGTACCGTCGAGATCGCCGCCCACGCCCGTCACGGTCAGCGCGGTGCCGAAATCGTTGGAGCCCTGTGTCAGCGTCATCGTGCCGGTCGCCGACAGGCTGGCCGAACCCGCGCTGACCAAAATCGGGCCCGTCTGAGTCAACGCGCCGCCCGCGACGACGGTCAAGCCGGTCCCGGCGGAGATCGTGCCCAAGGTCAATGGACCGGCACTGGTGATCGCGGCCGAACCGCTCGTGGCGTAGAGCGTCATCGCGCCGCCAAAGGCGTTGCCCGCGTTGGTCAACGCGATGCTCCCGCCCGATGCCGTAAAGTCCGACGTGCCCGTTACCGACAAGGCGCCGACTTGGGAGATCGATCCCGAGGTGACGCTGACGGTCAGATTGCCGCTGACCGACGACGCCCCCAGTGCCAGATTTCCATTCTCGATCCAGGTCGCGTTGGAGCCGCCGGTCGTCGTCAGCGAGACATTGCCGGTCACCGCGTTCGACGAATTCGTCAGCAAGATCCCGTCGGCCGCGCTGGCGTAGAAATTCCCGCCGACCGTCAGACCGCCCGATTGCTGAATCGCCCCCATCGTCGTCGCCAAAATCAGATCGCCGGCGGCGTAGATGCCGCCCGAGCCGACCGTGAGGGAACCCGCGCGCAACGAGACCGCGCCGCCATAGGCGCCCGCGCCGACGGGGCCAGTAAACACGTTGCCCGCTTCGTAAAGCGTAATCCCGCCGCTCAACGATTCCAGATTGACCGGGCCGCCGACGACGACGTTGGCGCCGGTCGCTTGACCGATATTGCCTTGCGCCGTCCAGCTGAGGCTGCTGGTCGCCGAAATGCCGTTCACCGTGCCCGACGCGTCAGCGATGATCGCCGCGTCGGTATAGGTCGAGCTCGATTGCGTGCGCAGCGTCAACGCCCCCGACACGTCAGCCGCGACATATCGGACCGCGTTATAGCCCGAGCCGCCGCCGTCGAGCGTGAAGTTGCCCGTCCCGCGCAACACCAGATTATTGACGTCGAGCGACGAGCCCGTGTTCTGAACGACGCCGCCCGAATAGCCGTGCAGCGTCAGCTTGCCGATCGGCAGCGTGATGTCGCCGTCGAGGAAGATCGTCGCGCCGTGGAGATAGACCGTCCCGATTCCGGTCGGCGCCATGCCGCCCGCCCCGACGCTGACCATGCCGGTCGTGCCGTTGCCGATCTTCAACGTGCCGGCGTTGATGACCGACAGGTCGGACGGCAGCTGAACCACGCCCGACCCGCCGCCGATACCGATATCGGCGCCGGTTGTCTGGGGCGCCAGCGTCACCGTGCCGAGCGTGGAAACCGTCGAGCCGATTTCCGCGGCCAGCGAATCCGCCAGAATGGAGATTCCGGCGGATGAGCTTGTCGTGCTGATGCTGCCGCCGTCGAGATAGACGGCGTGGTTATTGGTGCCGCTGCCCGTGCCGCCGATCGCGGTCACCGAAATGCCCGCGAACTGGGTGACGATATTGCCGCCCGAACCGACGATCACACCGTAGCGGTCGTTGTCGCCCGATACGCCGCCCGCCGTCGCGTCGACGATAAGGTTGCCGACGCCGGACGTGGTGATCGTGCCTGTTTGGCTGTCGCCGTTTTGGTTCACGCCGACTTCCAGGCCCCGGCTCTGCCAGCCGCCGCTGGCACCGCCGCCGCCGGTCGCGACGATCGTTAGATCGCCGTCGCTGGCCGATATTTGCGTCGTGCCGCCGCCGCCGACATGCACGCCCACGCTGGCCAAACCGCCGCCTGTACCCGTGACGGTGACGTTGCCGCCCCCAACCGAACGAATCTCGCCGGTCGCCAACGCCACACCCGTATTGCCGTAACCGGACGTCCCGCCCGTGCCCGTCACGGTCAGTGCGCCGTGCTCGGTCTGGGCGTAGGCGCCGCCGTTGTAAAACTCCACGCCGGCCGCCCCGGACCCGCCATCGCCGCCTTGGCCCGTGATCGTGATCGAGCCCGACCCCATCGTCGTCACGCCCGCACCGTTGCGGATCGTCACGCCGTGGGAGCCAGCCGTGCCGCCCGCCCCCTTGATGGCGATGTCTCCGCCGCCCGCGTCGACGGTGATGGCGCCGTCGATGGACACGCCGAAATTGGCGACGCTCGACGAACCGAACGTGCCGCCCGGCGCGTTGCCGTAAAGCGTAATGTTCCCGCCCGTGGTCGTGACCGAGGCCGTCACCGTAACGCCCGCGTCACCGTCGGCGGTAAAGGTACCGCCGGACAGAGTCTGATCGGCGGTGATATCGATCGCCCCGCCGCCCGTCGCGATCAGCATGACGTTTTTGCCGGCGCTGAAACCGTTGGCGCCCGCCATGGTGAGCGCCCCGCCCGAATTTTGCGCGGTGAAATTCGCCTCGGTCGTAATCGTATCGAGCGTCAAGGCGCCCGTCGCCGAAATGGCGATGTCGTTCGCGCCACCGGAATTGGTCAGCGTCACCGCGCCGCCGAAGGTGTTGTCGGGATTGGTCAGCGCGATCGAGCCGCCCGCCGTGAAGTTGGCCGTGCCGGTCACGTGCATCGGTGTCGCGTCTTGCGCGATATCGCCGCCGGTAGCGATCGCGAGATAACCGGCGACGTCCGTATCCGTCAGCGTGATCGTGCCCGAGGAACCGTTGAGAAAGCTGGCATTCCCCGCCGATGTGGCGAGGGTCAGGTCTCCGGCGATCTGGTTGCTCGCGTTATTGAGCGCGATGCTGCCCGAGCCGCCGGTAAAGCTTGCGCCGCCGCCGGCCACGATCACGGCGCCGTCGAGCGAGATACCGTAATTGGCGGTTATCGCGACTTGGCCCGTCGTCGCCTCGACGGTCGCGGCGCCGACGGCGATAACGCCCGTACCGCCATTGGCGGCTTGGCCGCTGAGCATCACGTAAGAACCGGCGGCGTTGACGATCGCGGACCCGCCATCCAGCGAGATGCCGTGCGCGGTCGCGCTGTTGGCGCCGCCGTAGCCGTAAAGTTCGATAAAGCCGGATTGTGTTTCGATCTGGCTGCCGCCCGCGACGATGATGCCTTGGCCGCCCGCACCCGTGCCGCTGCCGCCGCGCCCCGAGAGGATGATGCCGCCGGACGTGGTTTCGATGCGGCCGCCGTTGAGCATCACGATGCCATGCTGCCCCGACCCCGAATCCTCCGCGCCTTTGCCGACGATTTCGATCAGCGCGGCCCCGGACGATAGAATCGCGTTGGCGCCGTCGATGCGCACGCCCCAGGCCGTGCCCATGGTCGTGCCCGCATTGTTGTCGCCGCCGGGCGCGTTGCCCCAAATCGTGATGCCGCCGCCGTCCGAGTCGATGCCCGCGTCGGCGAACCACGCCGTCTCCTTGGCGTCGATTTGGAAAGTAGCGCCGCCCGTGCCCGACGCTTTGACCAGATCGCCGCCGACCAGAACATTGCTCGTGGTCGAGGTCAGGTTCACGGCCTGCGAAACGGCGCGCGTGAAGTTCTGCTGCGCGGTAATCTGGATCGATCCGCCCTCGATCGAAACCGTCGAGCCGGTGAATTCGTTGGCTTGGCTAAGGATGATCGTGCCGGTCGAATTCATCGTGACGTTGCCGCCGAACGCGTCCTGCACCAGCGCGCCGGTTTGCAGAATCCCGATACCGCCGGCATTCAAGGTGAGCGTGCCGCTGCCCATCGTCGACGCGGCGAGCGTGATCGAACCGGACGAGGTGAGCGCCACGTCGGCCGATGTGCCGGTCTTATCCAGCGCGATCGCATCCGCGACGACGGTCGCGGTGACGTTGCCGTTGCCGGACAGCGTGACGTTCGTGGCGCCCAGGATCGACGTGGTGGTGGCGCCGCCGATATCGAGCGTGACGGCTTGGCCGCTGAACTCCATCGTGTTGGAATAGAACAGGCCGTCCGTCTGGAAGACGAAATTGGTGGCGCCCGGGACGAGACTATAGAACTGGGTATTGTCGACCTGGATCGAGCCGGTCATGCCCGACGTGCCGAATTTCAGCGTGTCGAAGCCGGAAATCGCCGACAAAATCCCCGAGGTGACGGCCATACCGCCGGCGGGATCGCCGCCGTTGATGCCGATGCCGAGCGACGGGGTCAACGTCTCGAACTGGATCGTGCCGCCGGTCGGCTGGTGCGACAAAGCGAGCGTACTCACGGTCGACGACAGCGAATCGGCGCGCAGGAACAGACTGCCCTGGAACGACGCGCCGCCGACCGTCACGCTATTGCCGTCGCCGCTGAACCCGCCGGCGAAATTGATGCCGTAGCCGGTTCCCACCGGCGCGTGGCCGGTAAGCAGAATGTCGTCGTAGCCCGCACCGGTCGATTGCACCGTGCCCGCCGCGAGCAGGATCGAATCGCTCGCCCCCGACCCGCCGGTCGCTTCGATATTCACGAAGCCCGCACTCGTGACATAGGAGGTGGCGAGGACGACGCCGAAATTCGAATTGCCGCCGGCGGTCGTGCCGCCATTGCCGTTGATGATGAGGCCGCCCGTTCCGGCCATGACGCCGGCGCCCGACGCGAAGGCGCCGCCGCCGAAGAACGTGCTGCCGTTGATATAGACGCCGACCTGGAAATCGGTGTTCGCGGCACCGCCCTTGCCCTTGATCGAGATGGCACCCGTGCCGGTGGTCTGCACCTGGCCGCCGTTCATCAACACGCCGATATTGTAGCCGCCCGTGTCGCCGGCCACGCCCGCGATATCGATATCGCCGCCGCCCGCGTCGATGATGACTTGGTCCATCGTCTGCTGATGGATCGTGACGCCGTTGCCGGCTCCGCTGAAGTTGGCGCCGGAGATATTGCCGCCGGGCGCGTTGCCCCAGATCGCGATATTGCCGCCGAAGGTTTCGATCCCGGCGTTGATCACCGCCGCCGTACCCGCGAGGAGCGCCACACCGCCGCCCTCGGTGACGATCTTGCCGCCCAGCGTCAGCGTGCCGGCCGCTTCGGCGCTGAAATTCAGCATGCCGCCGGTCGTGGCGCCGATCGTGACCGCCGCCGGCGTGCCTTGGATGTCGATATCGCCGGTCGAAATCAGCGAGACGCCGCGCGTGCCCGCCGCCGTCGTCGTGGTGATCGTGCCCGAAACGACGATGCCGCCCGCAGCCCCCGTGCCGTCGAACGACAAGTTCGCGGCGTTGCCGGCGAGGGTGATGGCGCCGCTGAGACTGATGCCGTTCCCGCCGGAACCGCCTTCGCCGGAGATGTTGATGGTGCCGCTGGCGGCCGAAAAAACGATTCCGTCCAAGCCCACGCCTGTGGCACCGGCACCCGCGCTGGTGCCGCCGGCCGTAAACGTATTATAGGCGACACTCCATTCCGCGCCCGGCATCGCCAAAATGCCGTACTCCTCGACCGACGTGCCGATGATCGACGCCGTGCCGGCGCCCGCATCGATTCGGCCGAGGCTCCAAACGCCGCGCGAAAAACCGCTGCCGACCGAGCCGCCGTTCAGCGCCAGCGTGCCGGATCCGGTTTCGATCTCGCTGAAATAGGCCGCGAGAATGCCGTGCGAACTGGCCCCGCTGCCCGACGTGCCGGTAACGGTGATATTGCCGGACGTCGTCTCCAGCTTGACGAAGTTGATCGCGTCGGCGCCTTGCATGAACACGCCGCTGCCGTCGTTGCCGAGGCCGCCCGTGCCGTTGATGTTGATATTGCCCGCCCCGGTCGCGATCGAGACCCATCCGCCGCCGGCGGTCGAATAGAGATAGACACCCGCCGGCGCCGTGCCGCTCGCCGCACCCGTGCCGCGCGCGAAGAAATTGCCGCCGCCGGTGTCGATCGTCACGCCGAGCGGCGTGCCGCTGTTGTTGTAACCGCGGATCGAGATGCCTTGATCGATGCCGCCGCCGATGGCGGCGTTCGCGGCGCCCGGCAAGGCGTTCGTCAACCCACCGGTGCCGCCGCCCATGACGATGTAGCCGCCATTGGTATCGATCGTGATGTCGTAGGTCGTCGGCTGGATATCGATATAGCCGGTGGCGCCGCCGGAAGCGCGCGCGTTGAAAATCATATTCATCGTGCCCGGACCCGTCGCGGTCAGGCTTCTGTCGATGACGATATTGCCGGTCGAAATGAGATTGAGATTGGCGGACGAGTTGATGTCGAAAACTTGATCGGCCGTGACGTTGATCGTGCCGGCCAGCACGGTCACGTCGCCGGTGAAGACATTCGCCTGGGACAGCGTCGCCGTCCCGGCATTGCCCTGGATCGTGAAACTGTCGGCCAGCGCATCCTGGATAATCGCGCCCGATTGCGTGAAGCCCACGCCGCCCAGGAAGAAGCTGCCCGTGCCCAGCGTCGACCCGTTGACGTTCGGCGTGACCGACGTAGTGAGCGAGACGTTGGTCGTCGTGCCGGAGCGGTTCAGCGTGATATTGGCGAATGTGTTGCCGGGATCGTTCAGCGTGACGGCGCCCGTACCGCCGACCACAAGGCTGGCGCCACCGAGAATGCCGTAGGTTTGCGTGACCGCGCCGCCCGCGTTCAGCGTCACGGTCCCGGACGTCGTCACCTCGCGATTGAAACTGATGTTGCCGGTCGTATTGAGCGTCAGCGCGCCCGTCCCCAGCGAGATCGAACCGTTGAGATGGTTTTGGAAGTTTCCGCCGAGCGATCCGACGCCGTCGCGCCCTTCGACCAGCACGCTACCGTTATTCGTCGTGATCGCGGATGTGATCGAAACGTCGCCGCCCGCCTGCAGGACGAGGTTGAGCGCGCCGTTCGTCGCTGTGATCGTCTCGTCGAGATTGATCGTGCCGACGGCGTTGAACGTCAGCGTGCGCGCCGCCGCACCCGTATAGGTGATGGCGTCGCTGACGTTGATGTGACCCGCTCCGGAGATCATGCCGGTATTCGAATCGATGGTGATATCGTTGGTCGCCAAAAGGCCGACCAACACGGCCGCCGACATATCGGCACCAAACGGCGCGATGTTGAATTCGTTCGGGTCGATCAACAGCGTGCCGTCGCGGCCGTTGAAGGCGCGCGTATCGACCGCCACCGTGTCGGCGAAGGTGATGCGGTTCTTGCCCGAGGTTTCGACGAATCCGCCATCGCCCGCGATCGAACCGCCACGCGCCGTAATGGTGCCTTCCATGCGCGTCGTGTCGTCGGCCCACAGCACGACCTTGCCGCCATTGCCGTTCAGCGTCGCGGATGCATCGATCACCGCCGCGGCGTCCATGTAGAGCGTTTGCGCGTTGTAGACCGTTCCCTGGCCGTGCTGACCGCCGCCGGCGAGAACCGTGCCGCCGCCCGCCTCGCCCGACGCGCGGATATCCGTTCCGGCCGCGAGTTCCACGCGCCCGCCGAGCACGGTGACGTTGCCGCCCTTCGCGTCGGCTTCGTTGCCCGACACGTCCAAACGGCCCGCGACCACGGTCGTGCCGTTCTCGCCGCCGTCGATGACGATCTCGCCGTTCTCGATGCGCGCCGAGCGCGCTTCGACGATGCCGGTCACGTTGATCACGTTGTTGATCACGTCGCGCGCCGCGCGCGCGGTCATCAGCACGCGCCCGCCATTCGCTTGGACCGTGCCCGAGTTATCGACCAGCGCGTTGGCGCCCGTGGGCGCTTGGGTGACCGTGCCGGTCGACGCGAACTTCAAAAGCCCGTCGCCGAAGAAGTCGAGCGTAAACGTCGGCGTGCCCGCCAGCACCACCGTGCCGCCTTGCGCGACGATCGTGCCCTTGTTCTCCACGGCCGCCGCCGACAGCACGGCGAAGCCGCCTTGGGCCACGTTGACGAAGCCTTCATTGATCACGCGCGCGTTGACGTCGCCCGCGATCGAGAAATTGAGATTGCCGGCGAGGAAGTCGGCTTGGTTCATCCGCGACGTGGTCGCGACCAAGCCGTTCACGTCGACCATCGACGACGGCCCGAAATAGATCCCCGCCGGGTTCATGATCACGACCCGGCCATTGGCCTGGATCGAGCCGAAGATCATCGACGGGTCGGGGCCGATGACGCGGTTCAGCGCGAGCGAACTGCTATCGGGCTGGATGAAGCGGACGATGTTCCCCGCCCCGACCGAGAAGCTCTGCTAGTCGATCGACAGCGTCGCGCTGTTCTGGTTGATGGTGAGTTGGTTTGCGCTCGTCTGCGAAATCGTGCCCGACCCGCCGACCACATTGCCGCCGGTCGGCAGCGCCTGCGACTTGGCTTGATCGGCCGGCAGCACCGCGAACGGCAAGCCCAAAGCCGCCGCCCCCAAACCCCAGCGGCGAAAACGCCCCCAGCGCGCGCGGCGGCGATGTGCCGCGCGGCGTTCTGGAGCATCAATTTCGCGCGGGATGCGCATCAATCAAAATACCGATTTATGTCCGGGTTTTCCGCAAATGATGCGGTTCCTCAAGAAAAGAAAGTTTAATAGTAGAGGGGGCGCTTTGACCAGCGCTCAGTTGCCGCCGGATACAAAAGACACGTTAAAAGCGTGCCGATACGTCCATCAGAACGCGCCACGGATGTTCGCCCTCGGCTTGGCCCGGGGCCCGGGTCAGCGGCTTGGCCAGCTCCAACCCGCCGGAGATCCAGCTATCCGGTTGAACGCGCACGCCGAATCCCGCCGACGACAAAAATTGCGTCTGCGATGCGCCGCCCGTCCGGCGGTTCCAGGCCCAGCCCGCGTCATAGAAGACGTAAGGCTGCCAGCCATCGCCGGCCAGGTCGCCATAGCGCAGATCGACGCCCTGGCCGAAGCCGTTGCGCCCGGTGATTTCCGACGGATCGTAGCCGCGCCCGAAGCGCGAACCGCCCAGCGCGAATTCCTCGCCCGCGAACAACACCGACGACGTCGCCTGGCCGCTGCCGACCCATTGCACGCTGAACTTTTCCGGCAAGACCTGGATGCGGCGCAGCTCCGCCGTCCATTTGTGGAAATTCGGGTTGGCACCGGTGCGCGACAACAGATTGTTGCCTTCCTCGGTCGAACCGATACCCAACCCCCGCGTGTATCCCAGCGACACGACCGTGGCGCCCTGCAGGAAGCCCACATGGGTGTAGGTCGCGCGCATGTCGCCGGCCGTATATTGCTCGTTGGTTTGCAACGTGGCGCCGACCAGCGTGCGCGTCGTCGCGAAGAAGATCGAGGAATCGAGCGTCAGGTTTTCGCGCCGCGAACGGATCACCGGATAGGACAGGCGCGGGCCCGCGCGCCACGCCACCGTGTTGACGCGCAAGGATTTCAGCGTATGGCCGGGCCAGCCCCAGGAATAGGTCGTGTCCCAGCCGAGCGTCAGCCCGTCGCCGCCGATCGGCTGGCTGTAGCGCAACGCCGCTTGGCGCATCTCGCGCGTATCGTTGGGCACGGTGGTCAGCGTCACGCCGACCTGCTCGGTAAGGCCCAAAAGACCGCTGAACGTCGCATCGCCCGACAGCGACCACGGGCCCTGGAACTTCGAACCGCGATTGCCGAGCGTGACGCCGGCGGAGATCGGCTTCTCGACGATCTTGACGTTGAGGTCGGAAGCGCCCGGCGTGTCGCCCGGCGCCAGCGTGCCCGCCGCGACCACGCCCGACAAATCGCCCGCCAGCAGCAAGCCGCGCTCGATCCATTTGACGTTGACCGGCCGCCCGTCGAAGGCGCGGCGCATATAGGCGGTGATGCGCTCGCGCACCGGCTCGCTGCCGCCGTCGAACACGATGCGGCCCAAGAATCCTTCGACGATCTGGATGCGGAACGTGCCGTCGCCCACGCGTTGCGGCGGCACGAAAGCGCGCGTGAGCACGTAACCGTCGGCGCGATAGCGCGCTTCGATCTTCTCCGCCGCTTCGACGATCGAAGACAACCCCACGGTGTCGCCGATCAGCGCGCCGTAATCCTGCGCCAGCACATCGGCGGGATAGACCGTGCCGCCCTCGACGGTGATGCGCGTCACGGGGAAGCGCAGCTCGTCCACCGCGCGGCGTTCGGGTGCCCGCGGCTGGGCGGGAATGCTGAGTTCGAGATCGGCCTGCGGAACCGGAATTTCGCGCGGGCCCAAGCGCGGCTCGGCCGAGGGTGGGATCACGACCCCGGAATTTTGAGCAAAAGCCGACGTTCCCGCCGTACAGATGGCAAGGCACGCCCCTATGATCGCCTGCCGAACCGCGTGCGACATCTTAACAGTGCGTTTATACTGATTCGGAATGGAGGAGAATCCCCTTGTTACATAAAGAGGAATCCACCATCCTCCAAACGGCGAGGATAGTTGGGTAAACCATCGATGCGCGAATTTTTCCGGCTAAGCCCCCTGGTGGCGGCAATTTTTACAGTCATCGCATATCCGGTGGTTGCACAGCAACAGCCGGTGCCGAGCGCGCGCCCGGCGGCACCCGCCGCCGGCGAAGAATTCAAGCTGAGCGGATTTCGCAGCGCCAATTTCGGCATGACCGCCGATCAGGTCCGCCAGGCGATCCGCCGCGACTTCCCCGCCGCCGTTGACAAGATCGAAACGACCGAGAACGCGGTCGAGCGCACCACGGTTTTATCGATCCAAGTCAACGACTTGCTGCCGAATACGGGGCAAGGCATCGTCGCCTATGTGATCGGCTACCGCAGCAAACAGCTGGTTCAAGTGACGGTTACTTGGGGTGGCGGAATCAACCCGAATTTTAAGCCCGAACAGGCGCTTGGCGCCGCGCGCCAATTGCAGGGCTATTTCGCCGGCCAAGGCTACAAGGCCGACACGGTCGTCACCAACGCGCAACAACGCGACGGATCGATCGTCATCTTCGCGGGCGACGATGCCCAGCGCCGCCGCACATTGCTGGTTCTGGCGAATGTGACCGGCCAGGACGGTAAGCCGCCGGAGGGCGCGCCGGTTCTGCAATTGTCGTATATTCGCGATCCCCAGAACCCCGACGTGTTCCAAATCCGCCGGGGCGACTTTTAAACAGAACGCCCCATGCATAAGCGCACGTTCAAGAAAGGCCAGCCGATCTTCAAGGAAGGCGATCGCGGCCTTGAAGCCTTCTTGATCGAAACGGGCAAGGTCCTGATTTTGAAAAAAGGCGCGGCGGCGCCGGTCATCGTCGCCGCGTTGCCGCAAGGCTCGTTGTTCGGCGAGATGGCGATCCTGGACGGCAGCCCGCGCATGGCGACGGCCGTCGCCGGCGAAGATACGGTCTGCGTCGTCATCAACTCGATGCAGTTGCAGCAAAAATTGATGACGCTACCGCCGGATATTCTGCGGATCCTCACGGCGTTGATGGAGTATGTGCGTGCGGTCGTGCCCTTCGATCAGCGCACGAAAGTCGGTCAGGGGCCCGAGCCCACGCAGCGCGACCAGCAAGCGCGCATGATGTTGCCCAGCCCCCAAGTCGTCGAAGGCTTCGGCATCACCGATCCGATGATGAAGGCGCTGGTGCGCATGTTGTGCGACTATACGCGCCGGCGTTTGCCGCCCGATTTGCTCAAAGCCTGAAAGGTTTCCGAATTTGCGCGTTTCCTTGGCCGTTCTGTCGCTGATGCTGCTGGCGGGCTGCCAGGCCGCCAACACCAATGCGGGCGGCGGCAACGCGCCGAGCGTCGGTCTTTCCAGCGCCAACGAAACCTGCCGCGCGCAAACCCGCAGCGCCGGGGCCCGCACCGACACGCCGGTGTGGGATGTGCTGTGCGGCGCGTCCGAGCGCCCGGTCGGCGCGGTGCATTCCGCGATCGATCTTCGCAATGCGGCCCCGCCGCGCGCCTTCGCCGATTCGAACGCCTATCGCTCGCTGACCGCGCGCGCCAATTGCCCCGCCCCCGAAACGCTGCGCCTGCCCGATGCGGGCGACATGCTGATCGCGACATGCGCGCTAAACGATGGCGGCTGGCCGTGGATCGCCGCCGCGCTTTCGGCCGACGGTAAGCTCGCGGTCGGCGAAGGCACGCCCGGTGCCGCCCCCGCTTTCGCCGAGGGCATCGCGAACGAGCTGGGCAAGCAGGCTTTCACCGCCAATGACCGCCGCGCGCTGCTCGCCGATTTGCAGCGCCGCTTAGGCGTCGACGCCCTCGCCGCCGGGGCCGCCGCCGGGCGCTATCAGGATTTCGTCGAGCTCGCGCGCGTGCAGAACAGCGTGGGCAACCATGCGGGTGCGGAAAAAGCCTATCGCCAAGCGCTCGACCTGCAAATCCGCGCGATGGGTGCGGAGCATGCCGGCATCGGCACGACGACGACGCTGCTCGCGGTCGAGATTTCGAACCAAGGCCGCGTCGAGGAAGCCGACGAATATTTCCGCCGCGCCGAAGCCTTGGTGCTGAAGGCGACCGATCCGGGCGAATATCCGCGCTATCTCACTTATCTGGGCCTCCACGCCGCCAACCGGCGCGATTGGGGCCGCGCACTCACCATCGCGCGCGACGCGATCGCGCGCCGGCGCGCGCTGATCGAACAAGCGGGCGGCGGCATTCCCGCGGCACTCGATACGGCGGGCGACGCCGCGTCGATCTTCGGATCGACCGTGTTCCTGCAAGCCGAACTCGCGCACGCGCTGATGTTCGCTTCCGCCATGGCCCAGCGCGGCGGCGATTTGGCTTCGGCCGAAACCTACGCGGTCGAAGCGCGCAGGATCGTGGAACAAACACCGGGCTTGCCCGCGTGGTGGCGCCCGCAAGCCTGGGGGCAGCTTGGCACCGTGCTCGCCTTGCGCGGCGATTTTCGCGGCGCCGAGCGTTTGCTCGCCAACGCCGCCGCCGAACGCACGCGGATTTTCGGCGCGACCTGGCCCACCGCCCAGGCGCTGATGGATCTGGGCCGCGCGCAAGCCGACGAAGGCCGCTACGCCGAAGCGATCGGCAATTATCGCCAGGCCTTCGCCATCGCCGCCAACGAAACGCCCGCGCGCGCGCTGACCTTCGAACAGATCCAGCCCTTCCTGGCGGCAGCCGAAGCGCGCGCGCGCGAAACCGCGACGGAACGCGCGGCGCTATATGCCGAGATGTTCGCCGCAGTGCAGATGCTGCGCGACGGCACGCGCGGCCAAGCGGTGACGCGCATGACCGAACGCATCGCCGAAGGCGGCGGGCGGGCGGGCGAACTCGCGCGCTTGATCGGCGACGCCGCGCAACGCCGCGATCGTTTGCAGATCGAATTGGCGATCGAACCCGGCCGCCAGCGCGACGTGAAGCGCGAGACCAAAGCGCGCGAGGAATTGACGCAAGTTCGCGCGACGATCGCGTCGCTCGAATCCGACATGGAACGCGAAGCGCCAGGCTATGCGCGCTTGGCCAGCGCCAAGCCGGTGGAACCGGGCCGCCTTGCCCAAGCTTTGCGCCCGGGCGAAACGCTGATCAGCTACGTGTCCGGCCCCGAAGGCGCCTACGCGTTTCTGGTCACGTCGTCTGGATTGCGTGCGGCGCGCCTCGACACCGACGACGCCAAACTCGCCGAAGACGTCGCGTCGTTGCGCGAGGCCTTCAAGGTCACCGATCGCAGCGTGAAGCCGTTCGACCTCGCGCTGTCGCATCGCCTCTATCGCACGCTGTTGGCGCCGTTCGAGGCGGAGCTGGCGCGCACCGATCAGCTTTTCGTCGTCGGCACGGGCCCGCTCGCCAGCCTGCCGTTCTCGGTGCTGACGACGGCACCGTCGGCGCCCAACGATTACGTGCGCGCACCTTGGCTCGCGCGGCGCATGGCGATTTCTTCGCCCCCCACCGTGCGCGCGTTCCTGGATATGCGCGCTTTGGCCGCCAAGCCGTCGGCACCGCAGCCGCTATTGGCGGTCGCCAATCCGGTATTCGCCGGGGCGGGCGATGGCCTGGGCAAACTCGCCGATGTCTGCCGCAGCCAAGGCGCCGTGCCCAACGCAATGATCCGCGGTCTCGCCCCCTTGCCCGAAACCGCCGACGAAGTGCGCCGCGTGGCGGCGAGTCTGCGCGCCGGTTCCGATGCGCTGCTGCTAGGGGCGGAGGCCAACGCGGGCAATCTGCGCGCGCGGAACCTTACCGATTACCGCGTCCTCTATTTCGCCACGCATGGCTTGCTGCCGGGCGAATTGCGCTGCCAGGGCCAGCCGGGCTTGGCGCTGACGCCGCCTTCGGCCGAAGCTGCCGATCCCGCCGATGACGGATTGCTGGAAGCCGCCGAAATCGCCGCGATGCGCCTGGACGCCGATTTGGTCGTGCTGTCGGCGTGCAACACGGCCGCGTCGGGCGACCGTTTGGGCGGGGAATCGCTCTCCGGCCTCGCCGAGGCGTTTTTCGCGGCCGGGGCGCGCGGTCTGTTGGTGACGCATTGGCAGGTCCCCAGCGTCCAGACCGTGTCGCTGACCACCGGCATGTTCGACCGGCTGGGCGGCGATTTGAAACGCGGCATCGCCCCCGCGCTGCAAGCCGCCCAGATGCGTCTGGCCGACGATCCCGGCACCGCGCACCCCTATTTCTGGGGGGCTTTCGTCCTGCAAGGCGACGGTGCATCGCGGGATGCCAAAACCGCCCAAGCACGCTAAGATACGACCATGCGTTTCGGACCCGCCCTGGCTTTCGCCACCGCCCTGCTCCTGGCCGCCCCGCTTGCGGGCGCCAACGAATTGGTCGTGCTGGACGCCAAGGGTGTCAATCTCGCGCCGGGCGCCAAGCTCGACGGTACGGCGAAGCTGACCCTCGCGGCGGGTGCCCGCCTGACGCTGGTCGCCGCCGACGGGCGCACGATCAAGCTCAAAGGCCCCTACGACGACAGCCCCGCCCCCGGCCAAGCCGAGCAGGCGAATATGGGCGACGCGCTCAAGAATTTGATGAGCCAGCGCGGCTCCGGTACCGCCCAGCTCGGTGTGGTGCGCGCGGGCGGCGAAGGGGCCGATCTGCCCGAACCGTGGGTCGTCGATGTCGCGCGCTCCGGCCCGCGCTGCTTGCCCGCCAACGTGGCGCCCGTGTTGTGGGGCCCGCGCTTCGGCGAAGCGACCGAACTCAAGATCGAGCCCGCCGACCGTTCGTGGCGCGCCAAGGGCAGCTGGCCGATCAATCAAGATCGTCTGGCGCTGCCGCCCAGCATTCCCATTTCCGACGGCACGACCTATCAGGTCGATGTCGGCGGCAATCCCGCCGCCATCGTCGTGTTCCGCATTCCCGCGGCCCTCGCCGATCCGGTCGCGCAAGCCGCCTGGATGCTCGAAAAGGGCTGCGAGGATCAAGTGCGCGCGCTGGCGCGCGTGGCGTCCCGCTAACCACCACCCCCTGAACCAGAAAAAGCAACGCTATGGCGCTGGGTGAAAACGCGAAGCGTGTCGTCGCCTCGCTGCTGATCGCGGCCTTCGCCGCGATTTCGACCTACGCGGTCTTCCAGCTCTTCCCGTTCCTGGCGACGGCCGAACGCTGGACGATCGATTTCCGCATCGCGAATCTGTCGCCGCCCGAGCCGCAGCACCCGGATATCGTGCTGGCCGCGATCACGGAGGAATCGCTCGCGCAATTCCCCTATCGCTCGCCCGTCGATCGCGAATTCCTGGCGAAGACGCTGCGCATTCTGGAAGCCAAGGGCGCCAAAGCGCTGCTCATCGACGTGCTCTTCGATCAGGAGACGGAGCCCGAGAAGGACGACATGCTGCGCGAGACGCTCGCGTCGCTGAAAATCCCCTTCGCGATCAGCTATTCGGACTCGCCGCTTTACGTGACCGAGGAGCAGCTCGAATATCTCAACGATTTCGTGAAGCCCGAATGGCGCGGCTTGGCCGATATCGAGCCCGATATCCGCGACGGCATCATTCGCTTCGTGCCGCCCGCACGCAATTTGAAGGAAGGCATCAACGTGCCCAACGTCGCGGCGCGCGTCGCCGAACGTTTGGGCGTGACCATTCCGCGCGACCAGCGCCGCATCGCTTGGCGCGGCGAGCCGGATATGGAAACGCCGGCCTTCCGGTCCTTCCCTAGCCACGCCGCCGCCTTACTGCCCGACGCGTGGTTCAAGGACAAGATCGTGCTAGTGGGCGCGGATCTGTCGCTGACCGACCGCTATCGCACGCCGTTCTCGATCGGGCGCGATCGCGGCGACAACCGCATGGCCGGGGTGATCATCCAAGCGCATATCCTGGCGCAGATGCTGGAGGGCCGCGTGTCGGCCGAAGACCGGCTGTTCTGGCCGCTGGTGACGACGCTGGCGATCATGGCCTTGATCGGTGCGAGCCTCGGCAATACCGGCGTGCCGATCTGGGCGCGTCTTGTCGGCGGGGTCCTCGCCATCGTGGCGCTGTGGGCCGTGGGCTGGACGCTGTTCATCGGCAATTATCCCTTCGCCGATTGGGTCGAAGCGTGGATCGGCGGCAAGTCGATCATCATCCCGCTGACCGAGCCGATCGTCGCCTTGGGCATGGCCATGTGGCTCAACGACGCGTGGTCGGGCCGGGCCGAACGCCAGCAGAAGAAATTCGTCGAAGGCGTGTTCAGCAAATACGTCTCGGGCGAACTGCTCAAGGAAATCGTCAAGGACCCGAGCTTGCTCGAGCTCAGCGCCAGCCGCCGGCCGATGTCGCTGCTGTTCACCGACGTCGCGGGCTTCACCACGCTGTCCGAAAAGATCACGCCGCAACACCTCGCCGATCTGCTGAACCGCTATCTCGACGGCGCCTGCAAGGAGCTGTGGAAATACGGCGGCACGGTCAACCAGTTCACCGGCGACGCGATCTACGCGATGTACAACGCGCCGCGTGCGCAGCCCGACCATCCGCGCATGGCGCTGATGTCGGCGCTCGACATCGATGCGTTCTCCGAGCGCTTCCGCGCCGAGGAGCGCGCCAAGGGTGTGGATTTCGGCGTGACGCGCATCGGCGTGCACACGGCCGAAGCGAATGTCGGGAACTTCGGCTCGACCGAGCGTTTCGAGTTCAAGGCGCTGGGCGACGCGGTCAACACCGCCTCGCGCCTCGAAGGCCTCAACAAGTATTTCGGAACGCGCATCCTGGTCACGCAGCAGACCAAGGATTTCTGTTCCGATATTCCGTTCCGAAAAGTCGGCGGCGTGATCGTGAAGGGCAAGACCGAGCCCATTCATGTCTACGAGCCGCTCAGCCCCGAGCGCGCCAACGACGCGCAAACGCAAAGCTACAACGCCGCCTATGCGTTGATGCGCGACAAAAGCCCCGAGGCACTCGCCGCGTTCGAAAAACATTGCGCCGAGTTCCCCGAGGACAGCCTCGCGCAATACCATGTCGAACGCCTGCGCGAAGGCGAGAACGGCGACATCTTCGCGATGGCGGAGAAGTAAGCGCGGTCGCTGGTTCTTGGATTGGCGGAATTGCGCAGTGCATTTGAGCAAATCCGTTAAATCGTAAACTTGACCTCAGTTTATATTTTCTGTATTTTGCTCAATGTGGTTGATCAAAACATAGGAAAGATAAACAAACTCGAAAAGGCCCTGCCGGAAGGGCTGTTGGTCGATGCCGCTTGGATGACCAAGCACGGCTTCGCCAGCAATCTACGCAGCCACTACGTCAAGACGGGCCGTTTGGAACAGCCGGCGCGGCGCGTCTATTATCGGCCGCCGCGCGGAAAACTGTCGTGGCAACAAGCGGTCATATCGCTTCAGACGATCCTGTTGCGCGACCCGCTAATCGTGGGCGGACGCACAGCGCTCGAACTCCAGGGCTTCGCGCATTATCTGAAGGCCGGAGAGACCGAGATCCACCTATACGGCCCGAAGCCGCCGCCGAACTGGCTCGATACCTTGCCTTTGCCCGTGCGCTTCTTCCATCACAACAGCGCGAAACTTTTCCGCAACACGCCGATACATTTCGGAATCGGCAGCCTCGCCTGGGACATCGCGACGAACGAGCTCACCCGCAGCGGTGCGGAGGCCAGCTTCAATATGCAGCCCTGGGGTCAATGGGACTGGCCATTGACGCTTTCGACGCCGGAGCGCGCGATCTTGGAATTGCTCGACGAGATTCCCGCGCGCGAGACGTTCGAACAGGCGGACAAGCTTTTCGAAGGTCTATCGTCGCTGCGCCCTCGCCGTCTGGAAAAGCTGCTGCGTGACTGCAAGAACGTGAAGGTCAAACGCCTGTTTTTTTTCTTCGCCGCGCGCCATGCGCATAGCTGGACGAAGTATCTAAAACACGATGAATTCGATCTGGGTACGGGCAAGCGTATGCTGGTCAAAGGCGGGCGCTTCGATCAGACCTTCCTGATCACCGTGCCGAACGGTTTCTGATGCCGTTCGCCGATATCTATCGCCGCCAAGTCACCCTGCTCGTCCGGACGATCCCGCTGGTCGCGACGGAAGACTGCTTCGCGCTGAAAGGCGGCACGGCGATCAATCTGTTCGTCCGCGATATGCCGCGCCTTTCGGTCGATATCGATCTGACATATTTGCCCGTCCATCCGCGCGACGAGTCCCTTGCGGCGATCGATGCGGCGACGAAACGGATAGCGGCGCAAATCGAAGCGACCATCGGCGGCGCGCGGGTCGATCTGCATCGACATAATGGCGCGGTGACCTCGCTTTTCGTGCGCGCCGACGGCGTCCAGATCAAGATCGAAGTGACGCCGGTATTGCGTGGCTGCGCCTTTCCCCCAGAACGACGCCGCGTGACCGGCAAGGTCGAAGACGAATTCGGATTCGCCGAAATCCAAGTGGTCTCGCCGGCCGATCTCTACGCCGGAAAGATCGTCGCCGCCCTCGATCGCCAGCATCCGCGCGATTTGTTCGATATCCGCGATCTGCTGCGGCACGAAGGCATCGGCGACGATCTGCGCACGGCCTTCATCGTATACCTCCTCAGCCATAATCGGCCGATGGCGGAAGTTCTGAGCGCGGCGCAAAAAGATATCCGCCAGGAATTCGCGCGCGGCTTCGATGGCATGACGGATCAACCGGTAGCGCTTGACGATCTCATCGTCGCGCGCGAGACGCTCGTGACCGAGATCGTCGGCAATATGCCGGCGAAACATCGCCGATTCCTCGTCTCGTTCGAGGCGGGCGCCCCGGAATGGAATCTGCTCGACGTGCCGATGGCACGCGATCTACCTGCCATCCAATGGCGCATGCAGAATCTCGATACATTGACCCCCGAGAAGCGCGCGGCGCTCGTTCGGCATCTGGAATCGGTCTTGAAGAAATAGGGCCTAAGCCTTCAGCCGCCACGGGCGCGATTCGGTTCCGCGCACCACGCCGAACAGCTTGTCGAACGCGGCCATGCCCGATTGCGTGACGCTCAAGGCGCGGCTGTCGCGCGACCGGCGCACCCAGCCTTCGTCCAGGCAATGGCGGCAAATCGCCGCCCCCAAGCGCCCGGCGAGATGGGAGCGCCGCTCGCTCCAGTCGAGGCACGGGCGGCAGGTCAGCGGCGATTCGTCCGGCGCTTCAACGCCCAATCGCGCGAAGAACGCCGCGCCCGATTTCGTCACGTGCGCGGATTCGTCGTCGAGCACGACATGGCCGTTTTCGACCAGCGAATCGGCCAGCGCCACGCCCAAGCGCCCGGCGATATGGTCGTAGCAAGTGCGGGCGGCGCGCAAATTCGCGTCGCGCGGGCCGGTGCGCAAGGCCGAGGCGCCGCGCGATTCGGCCGCGACCTTCATCAGGCTTTCGAGCATTTCGGCGATGCGCGAAGACGCGAGCCGATGATAGCGATGCCGCCCTTGGGCACGGATCGTCACCAGCCCCGCCTTGGCGAGCTTCGCCAAATGCCCGCTGGCGGTCTGCGGCGCCACATTCGCGGCACGCGCGAGTTCGCCCGACGTCAGCGCGCGCCCGTCCATCAATTCGAGCAGCATCGACGCGCGCGCGGGATCGCCGGCGAGCGATGCGATTTCGGCCACGGAGGCGATGGTCACCATGCGCCCAATCTAGCACGCGCGCGGGCGCGATAGTTCGGCCGACGCCGTAGCATCGCGCGCACCAGCCGGGCGATGAACGCGCCCATGAAAACGATCTTCTATGGCTGGCGCGTCGTCGCCGGCGCTTTCGTCGTAGCACTATTCGGCTGGGGAATCGGCTTCTATGCACCGTCGGTCTATCTACAGGCGACGATCGACAAGCATGGCTGGCCGATCGGGCTCGTCTCCGGCGCCATCACCTTCCATTTCGCGCTCGGCGCGTTGGCGGTCGCGCAATTGCCGCGCCTGCACAAGCGCTTCGGCGTCGCGCGCGTGACGCTGGCCGGGGCCGTATCGCTCGCCGCCGGCGTGATCGCCTGGGCGCATGCCGCCGAGCCTTGGCATGTTTTCGCGGCGGCGATCTTCACGGGTATCGGCTGGGTCGCGATGGGGGCGGCGGGCGTCAACGCCATCGTGGCGCCGTGGTTCGAACGCCGCCGGCCGGCGGCTTTGTCCACCGCCTATAACGGGGCGAGTGTGGGCGGCACGTTGTTCACGCCGATCTGGGTCGCCGCCATCGCCGCCTTCGGGTTCGCCGCTGCGGCGATCGGAATCGGGATCGCCATGGTCGCGACCATCGCTATCCTGGCCGCAACGGTGCTGCGCGCGACACCCGAAGCGATGGGGTTACGCCCCGACGGCGACGATGCGGCGCAAGCCGCACAAGCCGCCAAACGAATCGAGCCCGCGCGCGTCGTGAATTTTCGCCGCGACCGCGCGTTCGTGACGCTCGCCGCCGGCATGGCGCTGGGCCTGTTCGCGCAGATCGGCTTGATCGCGCATCTCTATTCGCTGCTCGTCCCCGCTTTGGGTGAGCAGATCGCGGCTTATGCGGCGGCGTTGTCGACCGTTTGCGCCATTCTGGGCCGCACGGCGATGGGCTGGCTGATGACGCCAAGCACTGACCGGCGCGTCGCGGCCGCCGCGAATTACGCGATGCAGTGCTTGGGCTGCGTCGCATTTCTGCTAGCAGGTGGCGACGGGACCGAGTGGCTGTTCGCGGGCGTGATACTGGTGGGCTTGGGGATCGGCAACACCACGTCGTTGCCGCCGCTGATGGCGCAGATGGAGTTCGCCAAAGCGGATGTGCCCAAGGCCGTGGCGTTATCGGTCGCGATCGGCCAGGGCACTTATGCCTTCGCCCCCTTCGCTTTCGGTTTGCTGCGCGAGACGGGTGTCGAAGGCGGCGTGTTCGTCGTCGCCATCGCGATCTATCTGATCGCGGTGTGCTGCTATCTCGCCGGACGCGCTAGCGCGCCCAGACGCGGTCGAGCTTGACGAAGCGGTTGACGATCGCCAGCAACGCCACCGTGCCGACGATGGTGAGCGCGGAGATCGCGTGCACCGTCGGCTCCAGGCTGAACGACGCTTCGGCATAGATGCGCACCGGCAGCGTCTGCATGCGCGCGGTCGTCAGGAACGACGTCACCGTCACCTCGCCGAACGAGATGAGGAAGGCAAGAATGCCCGCAACCGCGAGGCCCGGCGCGAGATTGGGCAGGATGGTCGTCACGAAGACGAGCCCGCGCGTCGCACCCAGCGACGATGCCGCTTCCTCCAAGCTGCGGTCGAGTTGCAGCACCGAGGTGCGCAGCATCGAAATGCAGAACGGCAAAATGACGACAACATGCACCATCACCAAGCCCCAGAAGGGCGGGATGGCGATGAACCATTGCAGCAAGCGCAGCATGCCCACCGCGATGGCGACATGCGGCAGGGCCAAGGGCAGCATCCAGAAAGCCGCGACGGCGCTTTTGCCCGGGAACTCCGCGCGCACCAGCGCGAACGCCGCCGGCAACGCCAACGACAACGCGATCAACATCGAGATCAGCGCGAGTTCCAGCGAATTCCGTGCGTCGCGCAAATAGGTCGAGGCGTCGAACGCGGCCGCGTACCATTTGAACGTAAAGGCGCGGAAACCCGCCACACTCGCCTGCGGCACGTCGTTGAACGACTGCACGACCACCAGCGTCAGCGGAAAGATCAGCAGGAAGATCGCGAGGCCCAGCAACACGCGCGCGACGATGCCGCCCGCCGTGTCGCCCAGCGCCACCAGTTTGCGCGCGAGTTCCGGCGGCAATTCGAAAGCAAGCGGCTTCGCCCCCGCCTTTTGCAGCCACGGCGTGAGCGCGCGCACCACGCGCTCGGCCAGCACGGCGAAAGCGATGCCCCAAACGAGCATGATCACCGCCATCGCGGCGGCGGTCGGCGCGTTCAAATTGGTCAGCGCCTCCTGCCACACGATCATGCCGGCGACCCAAACCTTCTTGCCGCCAAGGATCGTCGCCGAAACATAGGCCGTCGAGGCGAGCAGGAAGACGATGGTGAGGCCCGCGCGCAAACCCGGCAGCGACAAGGGCAGCGTGACCGCGAAGAAGCGCCGGATCCGCGACGCGCCCAGCGATGCGGCGGCTTCGTCCAAGCGCTTGTCCGCCTGAACGAGGGAGTCGTACAGCGCCAGCACCATGAACGGCAGAAAGACCTGCGTGAGGGCCAAGCCCACCGCAAAATGCGTGAACAGCCAGCCTTGCGGACGGCCGAGGCCGAGCGGCGTGAGCAAGCCGTTCACCAGCCCGTCGGGCGCCAGCAGCAGCACGATGCCGAGCGAACGCACGACCACATTGGTCAGCAGCGGGATCAGCACGATGCCGAACGCATAAGGACGCCATTGGGCGGGCAAGCGTGCCAGCCACAAGGCCAGCGGATAGCCGAGCGTCGCGGCGGCGAGCGTGACGCCCAAGCCGAGCAGGATCGTGCTCGCGATGGTTTCGAGATAGTAGCTATCGCCCAGGATCGCCGCGAATTGCGCGAAACTGGGAACGAGCGACAAGGCGGCGAAGGGGTCGGGCGATTCCTGCACCGCCAAGAGCAGCACGATCACCATCGGGGCCGCGAAGGCGACCAGCAACCACAACGTGGCCGGGATGGCGAGCGCCACCCCGGCCAGTGTTTTGCGCGCATCAGTCACGAACGATGTTCCAACTTGTTCACCCCCCACCCTACCCTCCCCCACAAGGGGGGAGGGCTGAAGGATGGTGTTGAATCAACCTCCCCCTTGAGGGGGGAGGTGGCCGCGAAGCGGCCGGTGGGGGTACCCTTTCCGGTTCAGCCAGCGATTTCGCGGTTGAAGCGCGACGTCCACGCCGCCTGCTGTGAGATCGTGTAGTCCCAGTCGAAATCGACCAACTTGTTCACGTCCGCACCCATCACCAGCTTGGGCGCCAAATCCGCCGGGATGTTCAAACCCGACACGGTCGGCGAGTAGTAAATGTCGCGCGCGTATTGCATCTGGCAGGGTTCCGACAGATGCAGGTCGATGAAGGCTTCGACCAGCGCCTGGTTCTTCGTGCCGACCGTCGGGCAAGCGACGTTGGTCGCGATGACCTGACCTTCGACCGGGTTGGCGATGGCGATGTTCGGGTTGCGGCTTTCGGCGTAGGAGCGCGTGAAGGAGCCGAACTCGATCGAGATGTCGGCGACACCTTGATCGAACATCGTGTAGAGCTGATCCTGGCTGCCCTGGATGGCGGCGAAGGGCTTCAGTTCCCGGATTTTTTGGAAGCCGGGATCGATCGCGCGTTCGGACCCGCCGAACAGCTTGGCGACCATCAGCAGCGCGGCCGTGCCTTGCGCGCCGGGATAAGACGGCCACGCGATGCGGCCCTTCCATTCCGGCTTCCACAAATCCTTCCACGACGTCACTTCGCCCTTGCGCTTGTCGTAGACGACCGTGACCGGATTGAACGCGACGCCGTAGCCGCCGAGCTTCGCCGATTCGTAAAGATTCTTGGCGTTGGGCACGCGGTCGATCGCCGGGGCTTGCGTCACGCCGTCGCGCACCGCCTGGCGGCTTTCGAAAATATTCAAATAGATGAGATCGAACGACGGACGGCCCCGCTCCTGATAGGCGCGCGCGCGGCGTTCCGGCGTGCCGCCGAGAACGTAGTTGATCTTGACGCCGTATTTCTCCTCCAGCGGACGCACGATGTGCTGGCGGGTGATGCGTTCCTGCGCGCCGCCCCAAATGCCGACGACGAGTTCGTCGCCGCGACGGATCTGCGCGACGGCGCTCAAACCGAAGATCGCAGGCGAGGCAAGCGTGGCACCGGCCGAGGCGGCCAACAATCGACGACGGGAAATCATGCGGAGACTCCTTCGTTAGGGGAAGACGAAATCCAGGCGATCGCATCGTCGTCGCCGGACAGGAAGCATTCTTCGCCGGGGGCGGGGATCGCCTCGCTCGACGGGCGGATCACGCGGATCGAAGCACCGGCCGCATCGATTTCCAGATCGTGGAAATCGCCGAGATAGGCGACGTCGCGCACGACCCCGCGCGCGAGGAAACGCCCGGCCCCCAACGCGCGGCTCACGCGCAGGCGTGCCGCGCGCAGCACGATCAATTCGGCGTTCTCGGGCGTGTCGGGCCCGACCGCGCAGCGCGCCCCATCGGGCAACGCGAACAACCCGCCCGCACGGGCACCCTTGATGACGGTGCGCGCCCCCAGGAATTCGGCGGTGAAACGATTCCGGGGCGCATCGCACAAGGCTTGCGGATCGGCGACTTCGACCAAGCGGCCGTGATCCATCACGGCGATGCGATCGGACATGGCGAGCGCTTCGGCCTGATCGTGGGTTACGAACACGGTCGTGATCGACAAGCGGCGTTGAAGGGCGCGAATCTCGTTGCGCATCTCGGCGCGCAACGCGGCATCGAGATTGGACAACGGCTCGTCGAGCAGCAAGACGTCGGGCTCGATCACCAGCGCGCGCGCCAAGGCGACGCGCTGCTGCTGGCCGCCGGAAAGCTGGGCGGGGTAACGCTCGGCCAGATGCGCCAGGCCGACGAGTTCCAGGGCCGCTTTCACGCGTGTCGCGCGATCGGGCTTGTTCACGAAGCGCATGCGCAGGCCGAATCCGACATTGTCCGCGACGGTCAGATGTGGAAACAGCGCGTAGTTCTGGAAGACGTAACCGATATTGCGCTGATGGGGGGCCGCGTTCTGGATTTCCCGCCCGCCCACGCGGATGGCGCCGGCGACGGGCGTCACGAACCCCGCGATCATGCGCAGCGTCGTGGTCTTCCCGCAGCCCGACGGCCCCAGGATGGAAAGCAGCTCTCCCTTTCCGGCGGTCAGCGTCAGGTCGTTAACGACCGGCGTTTTACCGTAAACGGCGGAGACATTGGCGATTTCTAGAAACGGCATTCGACGGACCTCGACGAACGCCTTTTACAGCAATCGCTATGCCAGTACAGCCAAAGACCCCAAAATCGTGCGCGCTTCCACCGCCGCCCAATCCCATTCGATCCCCAGACCCGGCGACGCCGAAGCCTGGGCCATGCCGTCGACGATTTTGACCCGGCTGGCCGCGATTTGGTCGAGCTGCGGAATGTATTCAAGCCACAGGGAATTCGGCACCGCGCAGCAGAGGGCGAGATGCAGCTCCATCAGGAAATGCGGCGCCACGTTCACATTCGCGCATTCGGCCATATGGGCGACTTTGAGCCAGGGCGTGATCCCGCCGATGCGCGCCACATCGACCTGCACCAAGCCGCAAGCGTTGCGCTTGAGGTACTCGGCAAAGTGTCCCGGCGAATAAAGCGATTCGCCCACCGCGACCGGCAGGCTGGTCCCGGCCTGAAGGCGCACATGCCCGTCGATATCGTCGGCCGGCAGCGGCTCCTCGAACCAATCGAGATCGACGCGTTCGTAGAGTTTCGCGCGGCGCAACGCCTCAGCCGCCGTGAAACGCTGATTGGCGTCGACCATCAACGCGAAGCCTCGGCCGGTCGCCTCGCGCACGGCTTGCAGGCGCTCGAGATCTTCCCCGCCGCTGGGCTTGCCGACTTTGACCTTGGCGCCCTTGAAGCCTTCTTCCTTCGCCTTGACCGCTTCGGCGACCAGCAGCTCTGTCGAATGGTGGAGCCAACCGCCTTCGGTCGTGTAGACGGGGATCGCGTCCTTCGCCCCGCCCGCTTCGACATGCAAAGGCCGGCCGGCCTTGCGGCAGCGCAAATCCCACAGCGCCGTGTCGATCGCCGCCATCGCGAGGGCGGTGATCGCCCCCACCGTCGTCGCATGGGTGTGGAACAGCATGCCGTTCCACAAACGCTCGACGAACGCCGCATCCTTGCCCAGCAGAAACGGCCCCAAATGGTCGCGCAGCAAGGCGACGACCGACGAACCGCCCGTCCCGATCGTGTAGCTGTAGCCGGTCCCAACCGCGCCGTCGGCGTCCCAGATACGCACGATCGGCGTTTCCTGACGCACGAAGCTTTGGATGGCGTCGGTGCGCACGACAGGCGGCATGAGATCGACCTGACGTATCTCCACGCGCACGATTTTCGCCATTTCATTCCTCCCGAATTTCCGGTTACATTAACCGCACAATTGCGGATCGGGAACGCCCGACCGCGCAAAAACAGGGAGTTACGCATATGGTGGTCGCGAAAATTTCTCGCGCGGCGGGCGCTTTGGCGCTGGCGGCGTTGATGTTCGGGCCGGGCGCCGCGGACGCGCAGCAGCGCCTGAAATGGGCCCATGTCTACGAAACGAACGAGCCCTATCACACCGAAGCGGTGTGGGCGGCGCAGGAAATCCAGCGCCGGACCAATAACCGCTACGCGATCGACGTTCACGCCGCGTCGGCGCTGGGCAACGAGCAGCAGATCAATCAGGCGCTGCCGCTGGGCACGATCGACATCATCTATACGGGTGCCGCCTTCGCGGGTGCGTCGTTCCCGCCGATCGCGATTTCCAACGCGCCCTACATGTTCCGCGATTTCGACCATTGGAAAGCCTACGCGGACTCGCCGTTGTTCCAGGAATTGTCGAAGGGCTACAACGACAAAACGCGCAATCAGATCGTCGCGTTCACCTATTACGGCGCGCGCCACACGACCGCCAACAAGGCGATCAACACGCCCGCCGACATGCGCGCGATGAAGCTGCGCGTGCCCCAGGCGCCGCTCTATCTGATGTACGCCAAGGCCGTGGGCGCCAACGCCACGCCGATCGCGTTCGCGGAAGTGTATCTGGCGCTTCAGAACAAGACCGTCGACGGCCAGGAAAATCCGCTGCCGACGATCCAGGCGAAGAAATTCTACGAAGTGCAGACCCATATCAACCTGACGAGCCATATCTTCGAATCGCTCGTGACGGTGATCGGGCCGACGACCTGGGGCCGCCTGTCGGCCGACGACAAGAAGACCTTCGAAACCGTGCTGAAGGAAGCCGCCGCCCGCGCGACGACGGCGATCCGCACGGCCGAATTGCAGCTGCCCGAATGGTTCAAGCAGCAGGGCAAGACGGTCGTGACGCCCAACACGGCCGCCTTCATCGAAGCCGCCAAGCCGCTGCATAACGACGCGTCGGCGGGTGCGGGCTGGACGAAGGACCATTACGACCGGCTCCAGGCGCTCGGCCGCCGCGGGAGCTGAACTTTCATCGCGACTCGAGGGCGGGGGCCCGGCCGTTGCGGGCCCCCGTTTCGTTTCGGACGTATCGCCGGGAGCATTCCGCACGTGAGCAACGCCAATAACGGGCCCGATCTGGGCGATCCCACGATCGGCAATTCGGACGAGATTCCCGTCGATCTGCGCGAATACGGCGCCGAGGATTGGGCGGCCTTCGCGCTGTTCTGGGCATTGGCGTTTGTGGTGTTCCTGCAGTTCTTCACGCGCTACGTGCTGAACGACTCGCTCGCCTGGACCGAGGAGATCGCGCGCTATCTGCTGATGACCGTGACCTTCGTCGGCGGCGGCATGGCGGTGCGCAAAGTGACCCATATCCATGTCGAGTTCCTTTACGTCTACATGCCGCGCGCCGTCGCGCGCGCCGCGTCGATGCTGGTGGAGGCGATCCGCATCGGGTTCTTCGCTTATGCGACCTATCTTTCCTGGTTCGTGACCCAGATCATGCTGAACCAGCGCATGGTCGTGATCGACGTGCCGATGGCCTGGATCTACGCGCCCTGCATGATCGGCCTCGGCATCATGACTTTACGTTCGATACAGGTCGCCCTGCGCCATTGGCGCGAAGGCGACAGCCCGCTCACCCGCGTCAGTGTCGAAGGCCGCCACCAATGATCGCCGCCCTGCTCCTTTCCTTCGTCTTTCTGCTGTGCGTGGGCGTGCCGGTCGCGATCGCGCTGGGCGGCGCGTCGCTGCTCTATGTCGTGCTCGAAGGCACGACTCCGCATCTGGTGGTCATCTACCGCATGATGGCGGGCGTCGACTCCTTCCCGCTGCTGGCGATCCCGTTCTTCATCATGGCCGGTTCGCTGATGAATTCGGCGGGCATCACCGAGCGCATCTACGATTTCGCGCTGGCGCTGGTCGGCTGGCTGAAAGGCGGGTTGGGCCACGTCAACGTCGTCGGCTCGGTCATCTTCGCGGGCATGTCGGGCACGGCGGTCGCCGATGCGGGCGGCCTCGGCAATATCGAGATCCGCGCGATGCGCGACCACGGCTACGACGTCGATTTCGCCGTCGGCATCACGGGGGCTTCGTCCACCGTCGGGCCGATCATCCCGCCGTCGCTGCCGCTGGTCATCTACGGCGTCATGGCCAACGCGTCGATCGGTCAGCTCTTCGCCGCCGGCCTGCTGCCGGGCCTGTTCATGGCCGGAACGATGATGGCGATGGTCGCGTGGTACGCGCATGTGCGCGGCTTCAACGCCGACGCGGTGTTTTCGTGGGCGGTGCTCGCCCACACCTCCAAGCGCGCCTTCCTGCCGCTGATGACGCCCGTGCTGCTGATCGGCGGCATGACGACGGGCGTGTTCACGCCGACCGAAGCGGCGATCGCCGCCACCGCCTACGCGTTGTTCCTGGGTATGGTCGTCTATCGCACGCTGACCTGGCGCGGCTTGATCCGCGTGTCGATGGAGACGATCGAGACGACGGCGATCGTATTGCTGATCGTCGCGGGCGCGTCGATCTTCGGCTACATCATCACGACGACGCGCGTGACCGACGAGATCGCGACGATGGTCCTATCGGTGACGAGCGAACCGTGGGCGGTGCTGCTGCTGGTCAACCTGTTCCTGCTGGTGATCGGCTGCTTCATGGAGACGATCGCCGCGATCACCATTCTGGTGCCGGTGCTGCTGCCGCTGATGGAAAAGATCGGCGTCGATCCCGTGCATTTCGGCATCATCATGGTTCTGAACCTGATGATCGGGCTGCTGACGCCGCCGGTCGGGATGGTGCTGTACATCCTGGCGCGCGTGGGGAATATCAGCTTCGAGCGCACGACCAAAGCCTGCGCGCCGTTCCTGATCCCGCTGGTGATTTCGCTGCTGGTCGTGACCTATTGGCCGGAAATGGTGCTGTTCCTGCCGAACTACTTCTATCGCTGAAGAAGGATCACTTCGCCGTCTTGGGCGCGAGCTTGTAGCCGAGACCGCGCTGCGTTTCGATGCCGCAATCGGCCCCGGCTTCGGCCAGGCGTTTGCGCAACGCCGAAACATAGACCTCGATCGCGTTGGACGCGATTTCGTCGCCGAAGCCGTAGAGCCCGTCTTCGAGCTGGGCGCGGCTGACGATCTGGCCGGGCCGGCGGGCGAGTGCCCCCAGCACGCCCAATTCACGCCGGGTGAGTTTGAGATCCTTGCCGTCGACCTTGGCGACCTGGCCTTCGACGTCGACCGCCAAATTGCCCAGGCCCAGCGTGACGCCCGCCATGGCCGCGGGCCGGCGCAGCAGCGCTTGGACGCGCGCCACCAGCTCCTCCACGTCGAACGGCTTGGCGAGGTAATCGTCCGCGCCGGCCTTCAATCCCGCGACGCGCTGATCGGCCCGGCCGCGCGCCGACAGGATCAAGACCGGAAATTGACGCTTGGCGCGGCGCAGCTCGGCCAGGAAATTCAAACCGTCGCCGTCGGGCAGACCGAGATCAAGCACGAGCGCGTCATAAGCGACGCCCGCCAGCGCCGAACGCGCCGCTTCCACGTCGCCCGCCGTATCGGCGGCATAGCCCGCCCGACGGAGTTGCGCGCGGGCCAGATCGGCCACATCCTCGTCGTCGTCGACAATCAAAATGCGCATGACGGCCGATCCTATACCAAGATTCGCGCAATGTTTACTGGCCTTCGGGTCCGACCTCGGCCGTCCGGCGGTTCCATCCGGTCGAGATAGGCTCTAGGCTCCGCCCGATATGTTCAATCCGCGTAAATGGCTCGGCGACCGCAGCGCCGCCCTGACCCTGGCGGCCCTGGCCCTGCCCGGCCTTGCGGCATTGTGGATCGGTCTCGAGATCCATCGTGAAACACGCGCGGCGGCGGAGGCCGCACGGGCGGGATTCGTGCGGCTGGCGGCGGTCGAAGATCTGCAAGGCCGCATCCAGGCCGCGGCGCTGACCATGCGCGACGGTCTGAGCGACCCGGGGCCGCGCGCCTGGGATCGCTTCGACGAAGCCGTCGCGCGTCTGCAAGTGGTGTTGCAGCGCCTGCGCGACTTGACCCGCCCCGGCGATCCACCGGTGGAACCGCTGGCGCAGATGATCGCGCGCGGTATCGAAGTCTGGCGCGAGTTCCGCGAACTCGACCGGCTGGGTCGCACCCAGGAAGCGCTGGATCGGATCACGCAGTCCGAATATCGCACCAATGGCAGCCAGGTTGTCGCCGCCATGCGGCAAATGATCGCCGACGAACGCGCCGCGGCCATCGCCCGCCAGGACGAACACGAGATCCGGATCGACAGGCTGCTCATGGCGCTCGCGGCAGCGGGTGCGGCGCTCGCGGGGCTCCTCGTCCTCGCGCTGCGGATCAACGCGCGCGACGCGGAAAAGCGCGCGGCGGAATCGCAACGCTGGCGGCTGGCGCTCGACTCGATGTCCGACGGGCTTTTATACTACGACGCGGATGGATTGCTCGCGATGTCCAATCCCCGCGTCCATGCGATGTTCCCGCAGATCGCCGATATCTTCGTTCCCGGCACGCATTTCGCGGCCGTGCTGCGCCGCGCCAATGCCGTCGGCATACTCGCCGACCCGGCCGGAATCGAAGCGCATATCGAAAGACGTCGCGAGGAGCGCCGTTCGCCCACGCAACGGCGCGAATTGGCGCTGACGGACGGGCGCATGATCCTGATACGCGAAGCGAACACCTCCGACGGCGGACGCTTGCTGGTGCTGTCGGACGTGACGGCCGAGAAATCCGCCGACCGCGCCAAGGCCGATTTCGTGTCGACCGTCAGCCACGAGTTGCGCACGCCGCTCACCTCGATCTCGGGCGCGCTGGCGCTGGTCGGCGCCGGGGCGGCCGGCGACATGCCGGCCAAAGCGCGCCAGCTGGTCGACATCGCCAACCGCAATGCCGAGCGTCTCGCGCGGCTCGTCGACGATCTGCTCCAGGTCCAGCGCCTGGAGGCGCCGATCGACGATCTCAAGCTCGTGCCCGTCCCGCTCGATGCGCTGCTCGAGCGCGCGGCGCGCGAAATCGGCCCGATGGCGTTGAAGCGCGGCGTGCATGTCGCGCGCACCGGCCACGTCCCCGGCGACGCGCTGGTCTGGGGCGACGAGCATCGCCTGATCCAAGTCCTGCACAATCTTCTGTCCAACGCGGTGAAATTCTCGCCGGCGGGCGAGCGCGTGGAACTGGCCGCGCGGCGCGGTGGCGACCATTGGCGCATCGCGGTTTCCGATCGCGGACCCGGCATTCCGCCCGCTTTCCGGAGCCAGGTCTTCCAGCGTTTCGCCCAAGCCGATAGCGGCGATACGCGCGCGCGCGGCGGCACGGGGCTGGGCTTGTCGATCGCCAAAGCGATCGTCGATAAATTGGGCGGGCGCATTTCGTTCGAAACCGAAATGGGAACGGGCACGACCTTCACGGTCGAGCTGTCGATCGCCGAAGCGGAGAAATCGGCATGAGCAAAGCGCCGTTGCGCAAAGTGATGCTGGTCGAGGACGATCCGGATATCCGCGAGATCGCGGAGATGGCGCTGGGCACCGTCGGCGGATTCGAGGTGATGGCTTGCGCATCGGGCGGCGAAGCCTTGCGCCGGGTCGACGCCTTCGCGCCGCAACTCGCGGTCATCGACGTGATGATGCCCGCGATGGACGGGCCCACGTTGTTCGCGAGTTTGCGCGCGCGCCCCGAAACAGCGAAGTTGCCCATCGTATTCATGACCGCGAAGGTCCAGCCCGAGGAAATCGCGCGCTGGCATACGCTGGGCGCCGCCGACGTGGTCGCCAAGCCGTTCGATCCGCTGGCGCTGGCGGACCGCTTGCGCAAGGTCTGGGACAAATTGGATGTCTGACGCCGACGACGATCCCGTCGCCGCGGCGATCGCGCGCTTCCGCCAGCGCTACCCCGCGCGCATCGACGAAATCGAAGCCGCATGGAAGGCCGGCGACTATGCCGCCGCCGAAACCGCGTCGCATCGTTTGAAGGGGGCCGGCGGCACGTTCGGCATGGAAGAAGCGAGCGTTATCGCCTATCGGCTGGAACGCGCTTTCGCGGAAAACCGGCTCGATGCCGTCGCCGCCGATATCGCGGCTTTGCGCGAATTGGGGAAATAGCTTTGGAAATCGTCCTTCTGGGAACCGGCTGTCCGCAATGCGATCCCGATCGCCGGGGCCCGGCGACGCTCGCCATCGGCGGGGGTGCACGCATCCTGATCGATTGCGGATCGGGCGTGACGCAGCGACTGGTCGAAGCGGGCACGAACGGGGCCGCGATCGACGCGCTGTTCTTGACCCATCTCCACAGCGACCATCTGGTCGATTTCTATCAGCTGGTGATTTCCAGCTGGCATCAAGGCCGCGACCGGCCGCACCGCGTGTTCGGCCGGCCGGGGACGCGCGACTTCGTCGACGGCACGATGGCGCTGTGGGCGGCGGAACGCGCGCAGCGCGTGGCGCACGAGAAACGCCCCTCGACCGAGGCCTTCAAGATCGAAACGACGGAGCTCGTCGCGGGCGACGTCATCGCCATCGGCGGCGCGGCCGTGCGCGTCGTGCCCGTCGCGCATCAACCCGTCAAACACGCGTTCGGCTTCGTGATCGAAGCCGACGGCCACAAAGCCGCGTTCAGCGGCGACACCGCCTATTGCCCCGAACTGATCGCGGCGGCGAAGGGGGCGGACGTGCTGGTTCACGAATGCTTCCTGCATGCGGAGATGAAACCAGTTCCCGGCATGCGCTCCGCCGCGACGATCGACGCGGTGCGCTCCTATCACACGACGCCCGAAGACGTCGGCCGCGTGGCGCAGGAAGCCGATGTCGCGTGCCTGCTGCTCAACCATTTCGTGCCGGTGCGCTTCGATCGTAATGCCGCGCTGGATGCCGTGCGCCAAGCCTATAAGGGCCCCGTGGTCGTCGGCGAAGACCTGATGCGCTACGACATCGCCACACGGCGCCTCGCCCATCGCGGCGGCTTGATCGGATTTTGAATATGGATTTCGGCGGATTTCAGCGCCCCGCACCCGGCACGCTCGCGGTCGATCACATCGCGCATTGGGTGCCCGATCGCGCGGCGGCGTTCGACGAACTCGTGCGGCTCGGCTTCGCGCCCACGCCGTTCTCCGAGCAGTTCACGCGCGCCGATCCCGATGCGCCGCCCGTCTCGGCCGGCACCGGCAATCATTGCGCGATGCTGGAACGCGGCTATCTCGAGTTCCTCGCGCCCATCGCCGAAACGGCGAACGCCGCAACGCTGCGGGGCGGCATTGCGCGTTATACCGGCGTGCATCTGATCGCCTTCGGCACGGTCGAACCGGATGCGCAGCATGCCAGGCTGGCACGCGAAGGCTTCGCCCCGCTCGATCCCGTCGCCTTGCAGCGCGAGATCGAAACGCCGGAAGGCCCGCGCACCGCAAGGTTCTCCGTGGTGCGCACGGCGGCGGGCGCAATGCCCGAAGGCCGGGTGCAATTCGTCGAGCACAAGACGCCCGAATATCTATGGCAGCCGCGCTGGGTTTCGCATCCCAACACGGCTTACGCGCTGACCCGCGTGCATCTTTGCGTCGCCGATCCCGCCGAAGCCGTCGCGCGTTTCGCGCGCTATACCGGATTGCCCGCGACGACGATCGATGGCGCGCCCGGCATCGCCGGTGCGCGCGGCGATCTGGTGTTCCGCGATGCCGCCGCAACCGAAGCCGCGTTCGGCATCGACCCGCCCGCTTTGCCGTGGATCGCGGGCTATACGCTGGCCTGCCGCGACTTGACGAAAGCGCCGCCGGGACGCGAGACCGCGCGCGGGCGCGTTGTCGTGCCGTCACCCGCCTTGGGCGGCGTCATCGTGTTCGAGCAAGCCTGTTCGGGCCCGCGCCCTAATTGACGTATTCGAGCGGGATCAGCGCGTCGGTCGCCGGGCGTTCCAGTTGAACGACGAAGGCGATGCGCCCGTCGACGAAGCGCAATTCCTTGCGCGCGCGCATCGGCAATGGAATGCCCGTGCCCTTGCAGTGGCGGATCATCGCTTGCGACAGCGCGGCCGCGTCGAACTCGACATGCTTGGGCGGCTCGCCCTTCTTGGCATAGACGAGCTTCACCGCGAAAGACGCGCGATCCACGGCCATTTTGACCACGCGGCCGGGCGGCAACTTCATGCCTTGCGTGCGCGCATGCTCGATCAGCGCCACGACGATTTCCCGGTCTTCGAAGAAGACGATGCGATACTCGCTGCTCACGTCGAAAAACGAACCCTAATATGACGGCCGAAATACGAACCGAAGATACGCCATCTTCGGTTTAGAATCGATCCTTGGCCGACCGGATCGCCGCGAAAACCGCCGTCGGATCGGTGCCGTTGAGACCATAGGCCGCGGCCAAGGCCGGGTCGTCGGCCCGCAAGAAGGGGTTCGTCGCCTTCTCCACCCCCAACAGCGAGGGCACGGTCGCCTCGCCCTTGGCGCGGGCGGCGTCGATTGCCCCGGCCCGCGCGGCGAGCGCCGCGTTGGCGGGATCGGCGGTCACGGCGAAGCGCGCGTTGGACTGGGTGTATTCATGCGCGCAATAGACCCGGGTGTCGTCCGGCAGCGCGCGGAATTTCAGCAGCGAGGTCCACATCTGGTCCGGCGTGCCTTCGAACAATCGCCCACAACCCAAGGCGAACAGCGTATCGCCGCAGAACAACGCCTTCTCGTCCGCGAACCAGAAGGCGATATGGCCCCTGGTATGTCCCGGCACGTCGAAGATCCGCGCGGTCGCATCGCCCAGCGTGACCGTGTCGCCCCCCGCCAAGGCCAGATCGATGCCCGGAATCCGGTCGCGATCGGCCAGCGGCCCGACGATCCGGCAGCCGTAACGCGCCTTCAATGCCAGATTGGCGCCGACATGGTCGTTGTGGTGATGGGTGTTCAGGATATGGGTGAGCCGCCACCCGGCGCGGTCCAGTTCGGCCACGACCGGTCCTTCGACCGCCGGATCGACCACGGCGACCGTTTGGCCGCTGCGCAGCAGCCAGACATAGTTATCCTTCAAGACCGGGATACGGATGATTTCGAGCATTCGCGGCAAATTTTCCCGTTCGACGAATTTCCAACCCCAACATTTTACTGCCGGAAGCCGGGCCGGTAATATCCCTTTCGGCGTTCCGGGACCGCTTAAGATGTTCAGATCAGAAAACTTCGAAATCCACTGCCTGCGCGACAATCGCTGGATGATCGAGACCAGCATCGGCTCCCAATCGGAGGCCGAGGCCTTCGCGCGGAAGATGCTGGAGAAAAAGGACGTTTTCGGCGTCAAAGTCGTCCGCGAACGCAAGGGCTCGTCGGGCAACACCTCCGAATCCGTCGTCTTTTCCAAGACCAAGGAAAAGCGCGAGGAGAAGGTCCAGATCGTGCCGGTCGATGCGGCGCCGATGTGCGAGGAAGCCGAAGATTGCTACGGCATGGCCTCGCGCATGGTGCTCAATCGGCTGTTCCGCCAATACTTCGACAAGCAGAACATCACCCCGATGGAGGTGATGCACAACTATCGCGAGTTCAAGCGCCTGCAGGATTCCGATTCGCTGATGACCAGCGCCATCGGCATGCTGGCGACGTTGCAGGCCCAAGCGGGCGGCATGAACGCGACCCAGCGGCGCGACACGCTCTATAAATTCCTCAAGGAAATGTCGGATCGCGTGCGCGATATCGATTCCTCGCCCCTGCCCTCGATCAAACTGCTGGGCGTCGACGAGGTGATGAAGAAGATCGCGCCCAAGGCGGGCGAGGATAAGGGCAACGCCGAGTTCCTGTTCCGCGCCGCCGTCAGCCGCGACCTGATCGATATCCGCAGCTTCATCGGCAAGCTCGACCGCGCGTTGATGTGGGCCGACGACAGCCAGGACGACGAAGCCGCCCAATTGCTCGACGATTTCGTTTGTGACGTGCTGGGTGCGGCCGAAGTCGTGCAGGAATTGCTCGGCGATCAGCCCAATCTGTTCGCCGCGTTGTCGCGCCTGCTCGATCTGGCCGAAGGCAAATGGGACGCGCCCCCGCCGGGTGCGACCGCTGCCGCCAGCGTCGATGGCCCGAAAGCCGCAGCGGCGGCCGAGGCCGACGCGGCCGAGGAGGATCGCGCCGTCAAGATCGGCCGCCTGATCGTCAACGGCAAATTGCCCAATACCGGCCGCGTGCTGATGGAACGCGTGCGCCTGCAATTGCAGGGCACCAACCCGCTGATGCGCAGCGATCCGGAACAGGAAGTGCCCTGCTTCCGCCAATTGCTCGACCGGCTGGTGCCCGACAACGGCAAGATCGTCGGCGGCACCGACATGGTCGAAGCGCTGGTTCAGCGCAAATCGCGGATCATGAATCGCGGCGGCAGTGCGGGTTTCCGCGCGGCGGCGGGCTGGATCGCGATGGTGATGCTGAACCCGGCGCGCAAAGCGCGGTTCTGCATCGCGCTGACGCAGACCCCGACCGGCAAGCAATACCCGAACGAGTCCTTCGGCTTGATCGACGACATGTTCGTGAAGGTCGAATCGATCGCCGACATCGCCAAGGCGCGCGTTCCCCCGAACGAGCGCATGGCCGCGATCACCCAAGTGTGGAACGAGTTCCGCGCCGCCCCCATTCCGCTGGAATTCGCCGAGCGAGTCTGCACGCGGCTCGACGATCTGCTGCTGCACTACATCAAGGCCGAACGCATCCTCGAGAAGATCGACGATCCTTCGCGCCCGCTGCGTTTGCGCACGATGATGCTGATGAAGCTGTGCCTGCCCACGTCGCTGCCGCCGGGCAAGGCGTCGGATCTGGCGCGCGGCATCATCATCGACAAGCTGAAACGCCCGAACTTCGAGGGTGAGGTCGTCGCCGACATCACCGACCCGAACGAAAAGGCCAAGGCCCAGCGCGACATCTTCCTGCTGATGCGCCAAGCCGGGTTCATGTGAGCGCACCCGAACTTCCGCCGACCGAAGAAGAACTTCTCGCCCGGCGCATCGCGCGCGGCCTGGCCCGCGCGTTGGGGCGCGAAGGCTGGACCAGCCTCGCCGAATTTCCGCTGGCGAGCGGGCGGCGCGCCGATTTGATGGCGCTGTCCGACGACGGGCGTTTCCTGCTGATCGAGATCAAATCCTCGGCGCAGGATTTCCGCACCGACCGCAAATGGCCCGAATATCTCGAATGGTGCGACCTGTTCGCCTTCGCGGTCGCCGAGGATTTTCCCTTCGACCTGCTGCCGCCCGAGCCCGGGCTGTATGTCGCCGACGCTTATGACGCGGCGTTGCGACGGCCATTGCAGACGACCGAGAAAATGCCGGCCGCGCGACGTAAAGCGTTGACGCTGCGCTTCGCGCGCCTCGCGGCCGAACGCTTGCGCCGGGTTTTGGACCCGGGCGTCTAAGAAACCGCCTCATGGTGAGTCTGTCGAACCATGAGGCCCCTCGTCCTTCGACAAGCTCAGGACGAGGTAGATTTCAGCGCGCGATTTTCTTCAGCGTGTTGGTCGTGCTCTGGCCTT
Organism: Tagaea sp.; assembly: GCA_041917215.1. GTDB lineage: Bacteria > Pseudomonadota > Alphaproteobacteria > CACIAM-22H2 > CACIAM-22H2 > Tagaea. The sequence goes on along the minus strand of JAYRYC010000001.1, from coordinate 683,610 downwards.
CGATCAGCCGGGCCAGCACGACACGCCCGCCCCAGCTTTCGACCTCGCTCGCTCCGACCACCTTGTCCTTGGTATAGTCGGCGCCCTTCACCAGCACATCCGGGCGGATCGCCTTGATCAGCTCCATCGGCGTGTCTTCGGCGAAGATCGCGACGAGATCCACGTTGCCGAGCGACGCGAGAACGGCGGCGCGCGCGGCTTCGGTTTGCACGGGCCGCGTCGGGCCCTTCAAGCGCTTGACCGATGAATCGGCGTTGAGGCCGACGATCAACTTGTCGCACGCGGCGCGCGCTTGGCCGATTAGCGACACATGGCCTGGATGCAGCAGATCGAAGCACCCATTGGTGAAGCCGACCTTCAAGCCCTGGCGGCGCCAGCGTTCGGCCTGGTCCTGCGCTTGATCCAACGTCGCGAGTTTGCTTTCGCCGCTGGCAAGATCGTCGTGGCGCAATTCGCGCACCAGATCGGCGCCATACGCGACCGCCGTGCCGACTTTCGCGACCACGACCGACGCCGCGACCGACGCCAGACGCGCGGCTTCGAGCGGTGTCAGGCCCGCCGCGATGCCGGTCGCGAGTGTCGCAACGACCGTGTCGCCCGCCCCCGACACGTCATAGACCTCGCGCGCCAAGGCCGGCAGATGATGCACTTTGCCGCGCGCGGGAATCAGGCTCATGCCTTCCGCACCGCGCGTGACGAGCACGTAATCGCATTCGGCGGTCTTCATGATTTTCTTGGCCGCGCGTTCGACCTGGGCGTCGTCGTCGCAAGGCATACCCGTCGCGTCGGCGAGTTCGCGGCGGTTGGGGGTCAGGATCGTCGCCCCCTTGTAGCGCGTATAGTCGCGGCCCTTGGGATCGACGATCGACACGCGCTTGGCCTTGCGCGCCGCCATGATGATCGTTTGCACCGCGCGCGGCACGAGCACGCCCTTGGCGTAATCGGAAATCGCGACGACGGGACACTCCTTCAGCGCCTGGCAAACCAAACGCGCCGCATCCTCGGCCGTCGAATCGGCGATCGGCGCGGCGGTTTCCTGATCGGCGCGCAACATTTGCTGGTGGCCCGCGACGAAACGCGTTTTGATCGTGGTCACGCGGCCGCGCTCGGTCAGCAAATGGGGCTCCACGCCCTCGATCCCGCCGACCAGCGACATCACCTCGCGCCCCGCCGGATCCTGGCCGACGACCGACACGAATTCCGGCACGCCGCCGAGGCCCGCGATATTGCGCACGACATTGCCGGCCCCGCCCAGCATCGCAACTTCGCGTTCGATGCGCAAAACGGGAATCGGCGCTTCGGGCGAAATGCGGTCGGCCGAGCCGTAGATGAAACGGTCGAGCATCACGTCGCCCACGCAAACGACGCGCGCCCCCTTCAGCTTGGGCACGAGGGCGGCGAGATCGGCGTTCGCGGTCACGATGCGTGCGACTGATGCGTGGCGGGGCCATCGGCGATGCCCAGCGCCAATTCCAAACCGCCGCACAGCATCTGGCCGAGCGTGATGTGCATCTCCTGGATGCGGCCCGTGGTGTTCGACGGCACGATCAAGGCGATATCGGCGTGTTGCAGCGCCGGGCCGCCGCCCTTGCCGCCGAACAGCACCGAGGTAATGCCCATCTTACGCGCGATCTTGAAGGCTTCGATCACGTTGGGCGAATTGCCCGACGTCGAAATGCCGATCAGCAGATCGCCTTGCTTGCCGATCGCTTCGACCTGGCGCGAAAAGAGATATTCGAACCCGATATCGTTGCCGATCGCGGTCAGCGCCGAGGTATCGGTCGTCAGCGCGATCGCGGCGATCGCCGGGCGGTTTTTGATGTAGCGGACGGTCAATTCGGTCGCGAGATGCTGCGCATCCGACGCCGAACCGCCATTGCCGCAAAACAGGATCTTGCCGCCGTTGCGGATCGTCGCGACCGATTGCGCGAGCAGGCGGACGAAGGATTCCTCCAGCGCGCGATGCGTGGCTTCCGCCACGGCGCGATGCTCGACGAATTCCGATTGATAGAAGCTTTTGGGATCGAAACCGGTCATGGCTTGGCGCGAACCACACCCTTCAAAATCGCCTCGAATCGGGCGGATATCGTCGCAATATCGAAGGTTCGCCGCGCGTAGTCCAGCGCTTTGGCGCCCATCGCGCCCCGTGTTTCCGGGTTCGCGGCCAAGGACTTGGCGCCGTCCAGGAATGCCGCCCGATCGGCGGGGTTGGCGACCAGCCCCGCCCCTTCGCGCATCAGGATGCGCGCGGCCAAATTCTCGGGCGGAATCGCGGCCAGGATCGGCCGACCGGCGCAAAGATAGGTCAGCACTTTCGACGGCACGGAGAAAATGCCGGCATCGGGTTCGAGGACGGCAACCAGCACGTCGGCACTCGCCAGCGTTTCGCCCAAGCGAGCGAAAGGCTGGAACGGCAGGACGCGCAGATTGGGCAGGCTCTGCGCCTTCAACCAATCCGCCCCCGGCCCTTCGGAGATCACCAGCATGATCGCCTCGGGCAACCGTGCCGCCAGATCGCGCAGCAAGCTCGGGTCGTGTTTCATGCCCAGCGTGCCGGAATAGAGAAAGACGGTCTTATCGACCAAGCCCTGTTCGCGCGCGAAAGCGTTGTCGCGCGGCGCGATCTTAATGTCTTCGCGCGCGGCCCAGTTCTCGATCGTGTGGATTTTCTGCACGTGCCAGGATTTCAGCAGCGGCTCGAAATCGGCGGTGATCGACACGACCGCGTCGGAGCGGCGCAGCAAGCGCGCTTCCATCGCTTCGTAATAAAGACCGACCGCATTGCCGGCGATCGGGATTTTGCGGCTGAGGATTTTGCGGATCGCGATGCCGACGAGATCCTGGAGCCAATAGACGAAGCCCGCCCCCACGTCATGCGCGCCAGCGAAAGCGCCGGCCTGCGGATCGAGCGGCGCATTGCCCGCGAGCACGGCATCCGGCTTCCAGCGCTGGATATCTTCGCGCACCAGCGCGCCCAGGCGGCGCTCCTGCGACCAGCGTTTGACGAAGGAATGTTTCTCGAACGGTTCATCGAGTTCGGTGAAACCGAGTTCGAAATTCGCCGGGTCGTCGCCGCGCCGTTCCAGCGGGCCCTTGGGCGCCTGGAACGCCTTGAAGCAGACATGGCGCACCGCATGCCCGCGCGCGGCCAGTGCGCGCGACAACTGCACGGGAAAAGCGTGGCCGGGATAATCGTAGACATAGACGCGCATCAAACGGCCTTCGCGCGGAAGATCAGGCAATCGCCGCGCCCGGTGCGGTTCCAATGCCAGAGCAGCGGGAATAGCACGAAACGCGCGATCAGCATCGCCCCCGCAACCAACGGCGCCTTGCGCTGCAAGCGCACGACGTCGGCCATGTTCTTACGCCAGCGATGCGCGATCCAGCTTTGCGCGACCCAGAGCGCGGGCGTGATCGCCTTGCTTTCGACGATCTCGAAGCCCGTTTCGGTCAGCAGGCGGCGCAAGCGGCTTTCGGAAAAATGCACGATGTGGAACGGCACATGCCAGTTCACCCAATCGCTTCCGTAGCGTTTGGCGAGGGCGGAATCGACATTCGGCAGGCTGATCCACACCTGCCCGCCGGGCTTCAAGATGCGCTTCACGTGTTTGAGCGCGTCGCGCGGGTCGAGCGTATGCTCGAGCACGTTCGACAAAACGGCCACATCGTATTTTTCGGCAGGCTCGAAATCCTCGACCAACTTTTCATGCACCGTGAAGCCGCGCGCGCGCGCGACGGCAGCGGCGTTGGAATTCAACTCCAACCCTTCGGCCGCGAAACCGTTGCGCGTGTAAAGCGCCAAGCCGCGCCCTTCGTTGCAGCCGATATCGAGCAGACGGCCTGTTCCCATGCGCCCATGGAACGAGATATCGCCGTCGATCGCGAGCAACAATTTGTAGAAAGGCGAGAACAGGAATTTCTCGCGCGCCGACGCGTAGTTGCCGTCGGTTTTGCCGCCGTAATTGTAATGCGATTCGTAGAGGCGCTTGAGCGTCGCACCGTCCGGGCGCGGGTTGGTTTGCCGTCCGCCGCAGGCATCGCAGGCGCGGATCTGCCACACGCCCGGTGCGCCGAAGCGGTTATCGACCACGTCGTCGAGATAGGGGCGCGTCGCGCCGCCGCAGAACAGGCAAGGCTCGGTCATTTGCGGCTCATCGCTTTGCGCCGCTCATAGAGCTTCGCGTCGATCAGGAAGCGGAACCACAAGGTTTGCAGCACGTAGAAAATCAGCCCTTCCTTGCCGTCGAGGAAGCCGAGCTTCACGACGTAACGATAGAAGAACAGCAGGAAGGCGCGCAGGAACAAGGGCGCACGATAATACCAGCCGCGCGCGCGGCGCTTCTCCGCGACGGGATCGCCGGAGCCGGCTTGAATCACGCCGTCGCCGCCGGGATTCAAGATCTCGTCGACTTCGGCATCCGCCCAGCGATTATGCCGCGCCGTCCATTCGCTCAGCGACAGGCGGATATCGTCGATCATCGGATGCGTAAGATTACGCGTGCCGCCCTCGACGAAAAAATGCTGGTCGTATTTGCGGTCCTCGCAACGGCCCTTGCCGGTACGGAACAGCCGCATGTGATAGATCGGGTACATGCCGCCATGGCGCAGCGGACGCTCATGGAAATGCACGAGGCGCGGCACGTAGAAACCCGAAATCGCGGGATCGACATTGCCGCCCAGCAGCGTCGCGATTTCCGCCTTCAATTCCGGCGTCAAACGTTCGTCGGCGTCCAAGTGCAATTGCCATTCGTGGCGCAAAGGCAGATTGGCGATCGCCCAATTGCGCTGCGAGCCGTAATTCACGAACGGGTGATGAACGAGCTGCGCGCCCGAAGCGGCGACGATGTCGTGCGTGTTGTCCGTCGAGCCCGAATCGACGACATGCACGTCGGTCGTCAGGCCCGCCAACGAGGCGAGCGTCGCGCCGATCGTGGCTTCGGAATTGAAGGTGAGGATAACGACCGAGACGGGGGTCATGCGCCCGCGATCTCCTGGTAGATGGTTTCGAGTTGCGCGCCGATCTTCGCCCAATCGTAGCGGTCGGTCGCGAGTTTGCGGCCCGCCGCTCCCATGCGCTTGGCGCGCGCGGGATCGTTGGCGAGCAGAAGGATATGTGCTGCGACCGCATCGACATCCGGCGGCGAGACGAGGCCAGCGCCCGCACCCTCGATCTCGCGCCAGATATTGACGCGGTCGGAGATCACGACGGGGGCGCCGCACGCCATCGCTTCGACGATCGCGATGCCAAAATTCTCCGACCACGACGGCAAGGCGAACAGCGCGCAATCGACGAAGGCCGCGAGCTTGTCGCGCCCCGACAACATGCCGAGCCAAACCGTCGTGTCGTCGAGCTTGTGTTCGGCCACCAGCGCACGCGCCGTCGCTTCGTAGCCGTCGTCGGGCCCGACGATGACTAGGCGCAACGCCGGATCGGCATCCAGCGCCTTGCGGAAAGCCGGGATCAGAACGTCGAGGCCCTTTTTGAAATTGAGTCGCGACAGAAACAGCACCGGCTTCGTGCCCGCGAGCGTGGGATGCTTGGCGAAAAACTCGCCCGACGCGGGCAAATCGGCGTAATCGCCGATATCGATGCCGTTGGGCACAACGATGCCCTTCGCCCCCCGCGAATAGGGTGCGGCGAGTTCCATTTCCTCGGCGGCCGTCCAATGGAGCGCGGCGGCGTGGTCGATCACGCGATCTTGGAAAGCGAGCTCGATCATCGATTTACGCAAGCGATGACGCCGCCACAAAAACGGATCGAGCGTGCCGTGCGGGCGCAAGAGATAGGGCTTGCCAGCTTTGCGCGCCACGCGCGCCGCGTACCAGACATGGAAAAGATAGAGCGAGTGGATATGCACCACATCCGCCGCCGGGATCGCCATGTCCAACGCGCGCGCGAGCGGCCACGAGACGGCGAGCGTGGCGGGCACACCTTGCTTGTGGACATGGATGCTCACGCCGCGATCGACGACCGGCGCGGCGTAACGCGCCTTCTCGGCATCCGTCATCGCGCGATCGGTCGTTTGGATTTCGACCTGATGACCGCGCGCGGCGACGGCACGCGCCATGTCCAGCACGGCCTTGGCGGGGCCGCCGGTGCGTGCGGCGATCGAAGCGATGACATGGACGATGCGAATGGGTTTGGCCCTGGCCGGACTGTGGATAGCTTAAACGTCCGGTGTTCTTCGCAAATTCCAGGCGCCGGGGCAAATGGAGCCCGCCTTGACAGGAAAGCCCGTCCCGCCCCCATCATGGGCGAACGGAAGGCGGTTCCACGTGACGACGACACCCCCCAGGGTCTCGCGCCGGAACATCGTCCGGGGCCTGGCCCTGGGCGCGGCCGCCCTGTCGTTTCCGGTTCTTGCCCAGAACCCCGCCCCCAGACGGGTCGATGTCGCCCTGGTTCTGGCGGTCGATTGCTCGCGCTCGATCGACGAGGGCGAATACCGGCTTCAGGCGCGAGGTTATGCCGATGCGTTCCGCACCGACCGCGTCCAGCGCGCGGCGTTGAGCGGCCGCCACGGCGCCATTGCTGTGATCATGACCCATTGGGGCGGCCAATTCGCCCAAAAGGAAGCAACACCCTGGACGTTGCTGGACGGCAAGCCCGCTTTCGCCCGTTTCGCCGACACGCTTTCCGGCCTGGAACGGCTTATCGACGACGACGCGACCTCGATCGGGGCGGCGATCGATCATGGGCGGCGGATGCTGGAACGCATCCCCTTCCTGCCCGAACGGCGGGTGATCGACGTCTCGGGCGACGGAATGAACAACCAGGGCCGCTTCCCGCGCTATGCGCGCGACGACGCGGTCGCGGCCGGGATCGGCATCAACGCCCTGGCGATTTTAAGCGACCACGCCACGCTCGACCGCTATTTCCGCGCCGAGGTGATCGGGGGGCCCGGCGCCTTCGTCCTGCCCGCACGGCGCTTCGCCGATTTCGGCCCCGCCATCGCCAACAAGATCGCGATGGAAGTGGCTTAACGGCCGCTAGGCTTTGACGCCCAAAACCCAGGCGACGAACAGGATCAGCAGCGTTCCGCCGACCCAATAAAGCGCCTTTTCGCGATTGATCCGTTTCTGACTTTGCTCGTTCGCCGCGCGCACGGCGTGGTCGCGCGCGACGTCGCGCTGGTCCCGGTCGGCCATCGATCGGCTCCTATATTTTAAAACGTGTATATAATGAAATAATATCTATTAAAGAGTCAACCGCCGCGCCCCAGCGCCGCCGCCCAGCGTGCGCGTTTGTCGTCGAAATTCATGCCCGCATGGGCGGGGCTGGTCGATGGCAAGCGATGCCAGTCCGGGCAGGATTGGAGCCTGGGCAACACGCGCGTTTTGAACAGATCGGCCGCCGTGCCGCCATTGAGCAGCACGGCTTCGATCGTCGGGTTCCGCGCGAACAATGCGGCGAAATCGTTGGGTGTGACCGTATCGGGCGCGATGTCGCTGTCGAGCGAGCCGGGGCGGTGCGCCGCCGCGCACACGTCCCACACGGCGATTTGCGCCGCCTTCAATTTCTCGACGCGCGCGGCATAGGGCAAGCCAGCGTCGAAGCCCAGGATCGCGCCCAGCATCGGCCAGAACGCGTTGCGCGGATGCGCGTAATACTGCGCGGCCGCCAACGACGCTTGGCTGGGCAGCGAGCCCAGAATCAGGAAACGCGGTGCGTCGCCCAAGATCGGCGGGAAGCCCGCATCGATTTGCCGGGTCGCGGAAACGCGAACGCCCGCCTTGCGGGCGGGCGTCCGGATCTTTTTCATCGTCCGAGGAAGCTTTAGGCGACGGCCGCCAGCTTCGCGGTGGCGACGTCGAGCTTCGCCGCGATCGGCTGGCGTTCGTCGTCGGTCGTCGCCGCACCCAGCTTCGCGCGTAGCGTTTCGATTTCCGACGACACGGCGGCCTTGTCGATCTCGGTCAGGCGCGCCGCATCTTCCGCGAGGACCGTGACGCCTTCCGGCGTCACTTCCGCGAAACCGCCCGCGACGAAGATGCGATCCTTGATCGCACCGTTGTCGTGAACTTCGATCGTGCCGAAACGCAAGGTCGAGACGACCGGCGAGTGGCCGGCGAGCACGCCGAAATCGCCTTCGCTGCCCGGGACGACGACCATGTCGACGTCCTCGGACAACACGAGGCGTTCGGGCGAGACCAGCTCGAACTTGGTTTTGCCGGTCATGCTCAGGCGGCTTCCGCGGCCATCTTGCGCGCCTTGGCGCGCGCTTCGTCGATCGTGCCGACCATGTAGAAGGCGGCTTCGGGCATGTCGTCGCACTTGCCCTGCACGATTTCCTTGAAGCCCTTGATCGTGTCTTCGAGCTTCACGAGCACGCCCGGCGTGCCGGTGAAGACTTCGGCGACGTGGAAGGGCTGCGACAGGAAGCGCTGGATCTTGCGCGCGCGGGCGACGACCAGCTTGTCTTCTTCCGACAGCTCGTCCATGCCCAGAATGGCGATGATGTCCTGCAGCGACTTGTAGGTCTGCAGCACCTTCTGGACGTCGCGGGCGACCTGATAATGCTCGTCGCCGATGACCCGCGGGTCGAGCATACGCGAGGTGGAGTCGAGCGGATCGACCGCCGGGAAGATGCCGAGCTCGGCGATTTGGCGCGACAACACGGTCGTCGCGTCCAAGTGCGAGAACGACGTGGCGGGCGCGGGGTCGGTCAAGTCGTCGGCGGGCACGTAAATGGCCTGCACCGAGGTGATCGAGCCCTTCTTGGTCGAGGTGATGCGCTCCTGGAGCGCACCCATGTCGGTCGACAGCGTGGGCTGATAACCCACCGCCGACGGGATACGGCCGAGCAGCGCCGACACTTCCGCGCCGGCCTGGGTGAAGCGGAAGATGTTGTCGACGAAGAACAGAACGTCCTGGCCTTCGGCGTCGCGGAAATATTCGGCGACCGTCAGACCCGAGAGGGCGACGCGCGCGCGGGCACCCGGCGGCTCGTTCATCTGGCCGTAGACCAGCGCCACCTTCGAGCCCGGGCCGTCGGTCTTGATGACGCCCGATTCGATCATTTCGTGATAGAGGTCGTTGCCTTCGCGCGTGCGCTCGCCCACGCCCGCGAACACCGAAACGCCGCCATGCGCCTTCGCGACGTTGTTGATGAGCTCCATGATCGTCACGGTCTTGCCCACACCCGCACCGCCGAACAGGCCGATCTTGCCGCCCTTGGCGTAGGGGGCGAGAAGGTCGATGACCTTGATGCCCGTGACCAGAATTTCGGCTTCGGTCGACTGCTCGATGAACTCCGGCGCCGAACGATGGATGGGCGAGGTCAGCTTCGCGTTGACCGCGCCGCGCTCGTCGATCGGCTCGCCGATCACGTTGATGATGCGGCCCAGCGTTTCGGGACCGACCGGCATCGAAATCGGGGCGCCCGTGTCGACCGCTTCGGCGCCGCGGACCAGACCGTCGGTCGTGTCCATCGCGATGGTGCGCACGGCGCTTTCGCCGAGGTGCTGCGCCACTTCGAGGACCAGGGTCTTGTCCTGGTTCTTGACGTGCAGCGCGTTCAAAATCGCCGGCAGTTCGCCGTCGAAATGGACGTCGACGACGGCGCCCAGGATCTGGGTGATGCGGCCGACCTTGTTGTTCGCCATGATGCGGGCTCCTCGTGCGGAAATCAGACGGCTTCGGCGCCGGAGATGATCTCGATCAATTCCTTGGTGATCGAGGCCTGGCGCGAGCGGTTGTAGTTGAGGGTGAGACGTTTGATCATGTCGCCGGCGTTGCGCGTGGCGCTGTCCATCGCGGACATGCGGGCACCCTGCTCGGACGCGGCGTTCTCGAGCAGCGAGCGATAGACCTGAACCGACAGATTGCGCGGCAGCAGGGCGGCGAGGATCTCGCCTTCTTCCGGCTCGTATTCGTAGACCGCACCCGAGGGTGCTGCGGCCGGTGCGGCCCCCGCTTCGGCGGCGAAGGGCACGACCTGCAGGCGCGTCGGGATCTGCGAGATCGCCGACTTGAAGCGCGCGTAGTAGAGCGCCGCGACGTCGAACTCGCCCGCGTCGAACATCGACAGGATCTTCGTGGCGACGCCTTGCGCGTCGGCGAAGCCCAGCTTCTTCTTCGGCAGATCGACCGAGCCGACGATCAGCTCGGCGAAGTCGCGGCGCAGCGCGTCGCGGCCCTTGCGGCCGACGGCCAGGATTTTCACCTGCTTGCCTTCGGCCTGGAGCTTGCGCACGTCGGCGCGCGCCAGGCGCACGATCGACGAGTTGAACGCGCCGCACAGACCGCGATCGGACGTGCAGACGATCAGCAGATGGACCTTATCGGATCCCGTTCCCGCCAGAAGCTTGGGCGCACCCGCCCCGGCCGTCGCGGCACCCGCGAGGGAGCCCAGCACCTTGCCCATACGCTCGGCGTAGGGACGGGCGGCTTCCGCCTGTTCCTGCGCGCGGCGCAGCTTGGCGGCGGCGACCATCTTCATGGCGGACGTGATCTTCTGCGTCGATTTGACCGACGCGATCCGCATCCGGAGTGATTTGAGACTCGGCATGGCCTTCCCGGCTGTTCGTGAGCTTAGGCGAAGGTCTTGACGAAGGCTTCGAGCACGCCGCGCAGTTTCTTGTCCGTCTCCGGCTTGATCTCGCGATCGTTGCGGATGGCGGTCAGGATGTCCTGATGCTTGGCGCGCACGTCGGACATGAAGGCCGCTTCGAAGCGGTTGATGTCCTTGACCTGGATGTTGTCCAGGTAGCCGTTGACGCCCGCGAAGATCGAGACGACCTGCTCTTCGACGGGCAGCGGCGAGTATTGCGGCTGCTTGAGCAGTTCGGTCAGACGCGCACCGCGCGCCAGCAGCTTCTGCGTCGCCGGATCGAGATCCGAAGCGAACTGCGCGAAGGCGGCCATTTCGCGATACTGGGCGAGCTCGAGCTTGATCTTGCCCGCGACCTGCTTCATCGCCTTGATCTGGGCGGCCGAGCCGACGCGCGACACCGACAGACCGACGTTGATGGCCGGGCGGATGCCCTTATAGAACAGGTCGGTTTCGAGGAAGATCTGACCGTCGGTGATCGAAATCACGTTGGTCGGAATGTAGGCCGACACGTCGCCCGCCTGCGTCTCGATGACCGGCAGCGCCGTCAGCGAACCCGCCTTCATGGCGTCGGACATCTTGGCCGCGCGCTCCAGCAGGCGCGAGTGCAGATAGAACACGTCGCCCGGGTAGGCTTCGCGTCCCGGCGGACGGCGCAGCAGCAGCGACATCTGGCGGTACGAGACGGCTTGCTTGGAAAGATCGTCGTACACGATCACGGCGTGCATGCCGTTGTCGCGGAAATATTCGCCCATCGCACAGCCCGTGTAGGGGGCGAGGAACTGCAAGGGCGCGGGTTCCGACGCCGTCGCGGCGACGACGATCGTGTATTCCATCGCGCCGAAATCTTCGAGCGTCTTGACGATGCGCGCGACGGTCGAACGCTTCTGACCGACGCACACGTAGATGCAGTACAGCTTCTTCGACTCGTCGCTGCCCGCGTTGATCGCCTTCTGGTTCAGGAAGGTGTCGATCGCGACGGCGGTCTTGCCGGTCTGGCGGTCGCCGATGATCAGCTCGCGCTGGCCGCGGCCGACGGGGACGAGCGCGTCGATGGCCTTGAGGCCGGTCTGCATCGGCTCGTGCACCGACTTGCGCGCGATGATGCCGGGCGCCTTCAGCTCGACGCGGCGCATTTCCGCGCCCTTGATCGGGCCCTTGCCGTCGATCGGGTTGCCGAGACCGTCGACCACGCGGCCGAGCAGGCCCTTGCCGATCGGCGTTTCGACGATGGCGCCGGTGCGCTTGACCGTGTCGCCTTCCTTAATGTCGCGGTCGTCGCCGAAAATCACGATACCGACGTTGTCGGTTTCGAGATTCAGCGCCATCCCCTTGATGCCGCCGGGGAATTCGACCATTTCGCCGGCCTGGACCTTATCCAGACCATAGACGCGGGCGATGCCGTCGCCGACCGAAATCACCTGGCCGACTTCCGCGACGTCCGCGGCGGTGTCGAACTTGGCGATCTGGTCCTTGAGAATGGCGGAAATCTCGGCGGCGCGAATACCCATCTTGGAACCCTCTTCCGGAATATCAGGCCCGACCCGCCAGGGTCAGGTGGAGACGCTTGAGTTGGCCTTGCAGCGAGGCATCGACGAGGCGGGAACCCACCTTCACCTTCAGCCCGCCCAGGATGCGGGGATCGACCTTGAGGTCGAGCGAGATCTTGCGGCCGGCGCGGCCGGCCAAAGCCGCTTCCAGCGCGGCTTTTTGCGAATCGGTCAGGGCGACGGCCGACACAACCTCGGCGGTCGTTTCGCCGCGCTTGTCGGCCAGAATGGCGCGATAAGCCGACGCAATGGCCGCGAAGCCGCCCAGGCGGCGGTTGCGCGCGAGCATGCCCAGGAAGCGGCGGACCAGATCGCCCAGCCCCATCGCCTTGGCGACCGCCAAAACGGCGGCTTCCTGCGCTTTTCGCGGCAGCAGCGGGCTGGTCATCGCGCGGCGCAGATCGGCCGATTCGGCCATCGCGGCTTCCACCGACTTCAGATCCGCGAGAACGGCGTCCAGCGCCTTGCCCTCGTCGGCCAGTTCATAGAGCGCGCCCGCGTAACGCTGGGCGAGAACGGCGGCCACGGATGTATCGGATGCCACGGAGCGAAGCTTCCCTTTTTCGGCAGAGACCGCAGCCCCGGACGGGCCGCAACCCCATTGAAACTCAACAAAAAAACGGGCGGTCAGGAAACCCCTTCCGCCAACGCGCGCGTGTAGCTACCACAGCCACAACGGCGTTGCAATAAGGCATGCGGAATCCGCGTTCGGCCGCATCGGGTTCAGGCTGGTTTCAGCGCCGCCGGGCAAGTTGGCAGGGTTCCGCAGCCTCTGCCCCGAGCCGCCCGCCCGTCGATGTCGCCCCTGCCGCAAATCGCCGCCTTACGCCGCCTGCCCTTGCCGGGCGTGTGGGGCATGGCCATCGCCGTCACGCTGCTCGTCTTCGGGCTGGCGCTGTCGGCCGCGTGGATCGATCGCCGGGAAACGCGCGAACACGAGCTGGAAGAACTCGCGCATTTCACGCGCAGCGGCGCGGCGCAAGTCGCCGCCTATGTCGCGACGACGGTGCGGACGCTCGATCTCGTCAAATTCGCGGCCGAGCGCGACGGCCCCGCCTTCTCGATCAAGCAGCTGATCGACGAAAAAAGAATTTCGATCGACGGCCTGATGCAAGTGTCGTTCGTGGATGCCCAAGGCGTGGTGCGCCAATCGACGCTGCAAACGGAATCGGCCTTCGTATCGGTCGCCGATCGCCAGCATTTCAAAACGCTGGCGGAAGGCAAAAGCGACTTCGCCGTCAGCCCGCCCGTACTGGGCCGGCGCAGCGGCGTGTGGTCGGTACATGTGGGGCGAAGGATCGATGCGCCGGGCGGCGGCTTCGCGGGCGCCGTCGTCGCGTCGATCGACATGACCGCGTTCGGCGGAATCGATGGCCGCATCGCCACGCTGCCCGAGGCGAGCACCTCGATCGTCGGCGCGGACGGAATGATCCGTGCGCGCATCGGCGCCACGCCCGCCGATTTGATGCTCGTCGGATCGCTCGACACATGGATGCCGAACCTGCGCGCGGCCGCTTCGGGCCTGACGTTCGGCGATAACCCGTTCGCGCCGGGCCGCGTGGCCGCCGCTTGGCAGAGCGTCAAACCCTTCGATCTTTTCGTGGTCATGATGCTGCCCGAAACCGCGTTGCGTGCGGATTCGGACAAACGCGCTTTCTATTATCTGGGCGCCGCCGCATTCGTCGCGTTGCTCGCGTTCGGCGCCGCCTTGGGCATCGACCGGCACGAACGCGCGCTGATGCGCGCCGCCGGCGCATCCGACCGCGCGTGCGTGGAAATGGCGCGTTTGCTGGCCGGGTTCGGCCAGGATCTGCGCGAACCGGTCGACGCGCTGCGCTGGGCGAGCGATTCGCTTTCGGTTCCCGGCGGCAACGATACGCAGCGCCAACGGGCCGTCGGCGCGTTGCGCGCGGCCAGCGCCAAATTGGGGCGCGCCTTGAACGACGTGCTCGATTGGGTGGCGCTGGCGCAATCGAGCGACGGACAAAGCCTCGCCGCCCTCGATCCGCGCGATTGGGCGAAGCTCACTTACGAAAGCGTGCGCGGGCGCGCGCGCGATCTCGACGTCGCGTGCGATCTGGGCCTCGACGTGCCGGACGGTTTGCGCATCATCGCCGACGCGAGCCGCCTGCATCGCATGACCAGCGCGCTGCTCGTGCATGCGCTGTCGGCGGCGGGGCAAGGCGGGCGCGTGGGCTTCTCGGTCGGCGTGCGCGGCCTCGACAACGCGCATGTCGAACTCGCCATCGCCGTTTCGTCCAACGGCGCCACCTTGGGCGCCCAGCAATCGCATCTGGGCGGCGCGGTCGCGCAAGGCTTCGCGCAGTCGCTGGGCGGCACGATCGAACATCGCGAAGCGCCGGGCGGCACGCTGGACGTGTTCCGCGCCGGGTTCCAGCGCGCCGCTTAGTTCAAAGAAAACTATACGGATCGATATCGACGGCGAGGCGCATATTCGCCGGAATTTTTGTTTGCGCGAGCCAATCGTGCAACGCGCCCTGCAAATCGAAATCGCGCGCCGCTTTGACCAGCAAACGCCGGCGATGGCGGCCGCGCAAAATCGCCATCGCCGCCGGCGCGGGACCCAAAACTTCGATGCCCGCTTCGCGCGGCGCGGTCGCGCCCAAACGCTTAGCGATGCGATCGACCAAGGCTTCGTCTTCGCCCGACAGAACCAAGGCCGCGAGCCGCCCGAAGGGCGGCCAGTTGCGCTTGCGCCGGTCGTGGCTTTCGGCGGCGAGGAAGCGTTCGCGATCGCCCGCGACCAGCGCCATCATCACCGGATGTTCGGGCATATGCGTTTGGATCAGCACGCGGCCGGGGCGTTCCGCACGGCCCGCACGCCCCGCCACCTGATGCAGCAATTGCCACGAGCGTTCGCCCGCGCGTAGATCGCCGCCGGTCAAGCCGATATCCGCGTCGACGATGCCCACCAGCGTCAGCAGCGGGAAATGATGGCCCTTCGCGACGATCTGCGTGCCGACAAGAATGTCGATTTCCTTTTCCGCCATCTGGCGCACGAATTCCGCCGCCGCCGCGGGCCCCGCGACGGTGTCGGACGTCATCACGCCGATGCGCGCATCGGGGAACAAGGCTTGCGCTTCTTCCGCCACACGCTCCACGCCCGGGCCGCAGGCGACGAAGGAATCCTCCGCCGTGCAGGACGGGCATTGGCGCGGCAAAGACGACGCGTAGCCGCAATGATGGCATTGCAGACGCCCGTGCAGGCGATGTTCGACCAGCCAGGCCGTGCAGCGCGGGCATTGCAGGCGATGGCCGCACGCGCGGCACAACGTCAGCGGCGCATAGCCGCGCCGGTTCAAGAACAGCATCGCCTGCTCGCCCGCCTCCAGCGTATCGGCGAGGGCCGCTTTGAGCGGCGGCGAGATGAACCGTCCGCGCGGCGGCGGATTTTTGCGCAAATCGATCGCGGTAACGCCCGGCAGCAACGCGCCGCCATGGCGCGCGGGCAATTCGACGCGCGCGTAGCGCCCGCGCTCCACATTCGCCAGCGTTTCCAGCGACGGTGTGGCCGAGGCGAGCACGATGGGGATGTTCTCGAAGCGCGCGCGAACGACCGCCATATCGCGCGCGTGATAGATCGTGCCGTCTTCCTGCTTGAAGGCTTGTTCGTGTTCTTCGTCGATCACGATCAGACCGAGATCGCTGTAGGGCAAGAACAACGCCGAGCGTGCACCGATGACCACGCGCGCTTCGCCCGACGCAATCTGGCGCCAGATTTTCGCGCGCAGATGTCCCGGCAATTCCGAATGCCACGGCGTGGGCGGCACGCCGAAGCGTTGTTCGAAGCGCGCCAGCCATTGGGCGCTCATCGCGATTTCGGGCAGCATCACCAGAACTTGCTTGCCCGACGCGACGGCCGCCGCGACCGCTTCGAAATAGACTTCCGTCTTGCCCGAGCCGGTGACGCCGTCGATCAGCGTGGTCGAAAAACCTTCCGACAGCTTTTCGAGCAGCTGATCCGCCGCGATGCGCTGATCGGGATTGAGCGGCGCCAATTTTCCCGTGCCGTCGGGAATGGGCGGCGCTTCGGGCGGAAGCTCGATCGCTTCGAGCCAGCCCTTTTCGGCCAGCGCTTTGACGACGCTCGTCCCCACGCCCGCCGCTTGGGCGAGTTCCGCCGCGGACCGCGCCCCCGCCATCGCTTCGAGCAGCACGCGCCGGCGCGCGGGCGTCAGCACGCCCGGCTCGTTCACATGCGGATCGGGGGCCGCGTCGGACAACGCGAGAGCGCGCCGCATTTTCGGCGGCTCGAACGCGGCCGACACGCTCATCGCCATGCGCAATACGTTGCCGACCGGCGCCATCGTGTAGCGCGCCACCCAATCGACGAAACGGCGCAGCGGTTCGCGCATCGGCACGACGGGCAAGCGCGCGCGCACGGGCTTGAGCTTGCCCGCGTCGAAATCGGGATCGGCGGCTTCGTCCCACACCACGCCGATTTCCACGCGCGGCCCCAGGGGTACACGCACGAAATCGCCCGGCGCCAGCGTCATTCCGTCGGGCACGGCGTAGTCGTAAGGCCCGAGGCGCATCGGCAAAGCGACGCGTACGCGGCTGCTGGATCGCGATTCCTCCATCGGCTAGAATTTGGCTGTCGAGTCGCGCCGACGCAAGCGTGGCCGCCGAATTCCGCCGGGATTGCCATGAAATTTTTCGCCGAGATCACCGATGGCCGATAGCGAACCCGCCCAACCGCTCGCCGGTCTTGCGGCATTGACCGGTCCCGCCGTCGCCGAATATCTGCGCCGCCATCCCGATTTCCTGCTGGAACACCCCGATCTGGTCTGGGTGTTGACGCCGCCCGAACAACGCTCGGGCAATGGCGTGGTCGATATGCAGCGCTACATGCTCGAGCGCATGAAGACCGATCTCGCCAAGCTGACGGCCGCGCAGGCCGAGCTGGTCGCGACCAGCCGCGCCAATCTCGCCACGCAAGGCCGCATCCATGCCGCCGTGACGTCGGTGCTGGCCGCGCGGTCGCTGCCGCATCTGATCGACACGATCGCCGTCGATCTGCCCATGCATTTGGAGGTCGACGCGATCGGCCTGGGCTTCGAATCGATCGACGCGCCCCCGGCGGGCGAAAGCCAAGCGCCGCTTAAAATCCTGGCGCGCGGCACGGTCGATCGCGTGATGGGCGAACGGCGCGACATTCTGCTGCTGTCGGACGAGCCCGGCGATACGGCGATCTATGCCGGCGCATCCACGCTCGTGCGCAGCCAAGCGCTGCTGCGCCTGCAATTGAAGCGCGACATGCCGCCCGGCATTCTCGCTTTCGGGAGCCGCCAGACCGGCAAGTTCCACCAGGGTCAGGGCACCGAATTGCTGACCTTCCTGGGCCGCACGGTCGAATCCGCACTGCACGGATGGCTGTCGCGTCCGCGCTGAACGACGCACCCGGTTTCGCCGCGAAGTCTGACGTGGCGGACGCCGTCATGGCGTATCTCGGCCGCTTGCGCGACGAGCGCCGCGCCTCGCGCCACACGCTGGACGGCTATACGCGCGACCTCACCGTCTTTCTCGCCTTCCTTGCCGATCATTTGGATGAGGCGCCCGACCTCGCGGCACTGGGCAAGCTCGAGCCCGCCGATTTCCGCGCGTTCCTGGCGCGACGGCGCGGCGACGGCTTGGCCGCGTCGTCCAACGCGCGCACGCTGTCGGCGTTGCGCGGCTTCTTCCGTTTTCTGTCGCGCGAAAAACTCGCCGAGAACGCGCACGCGATCGCGTTGCGCGGCCCCAAACTGCCCAAAGCGGTGCCCAAGGCGCTGACGGCGGAGGATGCCGCCGCCACGCTCGATCTCGACGACGACAAGCCCTGGATCGAGGCGCGCGACCGCGCGGTGATCGCGTTGCTGTATGGCGCCGGGCTTCGCATCGATGAAGCCTTGTCGCTGAACATGGACGCGTTGCCGCTGGGCGAAACCTTGCGCATCGTCGGCAAGGGCCGCAAAGCGCGCGACGTGCCGCTGCTGAACGAAGTGCGCGCGGAGATCGACGCCTATCTCAAGCTTCGCCCCGCGATCGGCGGCAAGACCGCGCCCCTTTTCTTGGGCGCGCGCGGCGGGCGTTTGCGCGCCGAGCTCATTCAAAAACGTTTACGCCAATTGCGCGTCGAATTGGGCTTGCCCGATACCGCCACGCCGCATGCACTGCGCCATTCTTTCGCGACGCATCTGCTGGGATCGGGGGCGGATCTGCGCGCGATCCAGGAATTGCTGGGCCACGCGTCGCTGTCGACCACGCAGCGTTATACGGCGGTGGATGCCGAGCGTTTGCTCGACATCCACGCCAAGGCCCATCCGCGCGGGCGCTAGACTTCTTTAGATATGGATCGGGCGGCCGTCGACGGCGAGTGCGGCTTCGCGTACCGCTTCCATCAGCGTCGGGTGCGCGTGGCAGGTGCGCGCGATATCTTCCGCGGAGCCGCCGAATTCGATCGCCAGCGTGATTTCCGCGATCATTTCGCCGACCGTCGGGCCGACCATATGCGCGCCGAGGACGCGATCGGTCGCCGCATCGGCCAGGATCTTCACGAAACCGTCGGTGCTGTTCATCGCGCGCGCGCGGCCGTTGGCGGTGAACGGGAACTTACCGACCTTGTAGGCCACACCTTCGGCCTTCAACTGCTCCTCGGTCTTGCCGACCGACGCGCATTCCGGCCACGTGTAAACGACCGACGGGATCGCGTCGTAATTCACATGGCCATGCTGGCCCGCGAGGATTTCGGCGACCGCCATGCCTTCGTCTTCGGCCTTGTGCGCCAGCATCGGACCCGCGACCACGTCGCCGATCGCGTAGATGCCCGGCACGTTGGTTTGGAAATGCGCGTCGATGGCGACACGGCCCTTCTCGTCCAACGCGACGCCGGCATCTTTCAGGCCGAGCGCATCGGTATAGGGACGGCGGCCGACGGCGACCAGCACGATATCGGTTTCGATCGTCTTGGCTTCGCCGCCCGCGGCGGGTTCGACGGTCAACGTGACACCCTTGGCGGTGACCTTCGCGGCCGTCACCTTGGTCGAGAGTTCGAACGCCATGCCCTGCTTTTGCAGGATGCGTTGCATCTGCTTGGACACTTCGCCGTCCATGCCGGGCATGATGCGGTCGAGGAACTCGACCACCGTGACCTTGGCGCCGAGACGCTGCCAGACCGAACCCATTTCCAGGCCGATCACGCCGCCGCCGACCAGCACCATCGACTTGGGCACTTCCGACAAGGCGAGCGCGCCGGTCGAGGACACGATGCGCTTTTCGTCGATCGGCAGCGACGGCAGCGACGCCACGTCCGAACCCGTCGCGATGACGATGCTCTTCGCGGTCAGATCCTGCGTGCCGCCGGCGTTGAGCGCCACCGACACCTTGCCCGCCCCAGTGACCTTCGCCGCACCCTTGATCCACTCGACCTTGTTCTTCTTGAACAGGTAAGCGACACCGTCGACGTTCGACTTAACGGTCTTGTCCTTGTGCGCCATTAGCGCCTTGAGATCGAGTTCGACCTTGCCGACCTTGACGCCGAAAGCGCCCAGGCCGTGCGCGGCTTCCTCGAACTTCTCCGACGCTTGCAGCAGCGCCTTCGACGGAATGCAGCCCACGTTCAAGCACGTGCCGCCCAGCGTTTCGCGCTTCTCGACGCAAGCGACCTTCAGGCCCAGCTGTGCGGCGCGGATGGCGCAGACATAGCCGCCGGGACCGGCGCCGATGACGATGAGATCGAATTGCGTGTCGGACATGGGTCGTTTCCGTTCGGATAGAGGCTAGAAAGAAAAGGCCCCGAGACGGGGCCTTTCCCGGATCACATGTCGAGGATCAGGCGGCCCGGATCCTCGATGCATTCCTTGACGCGCACGAGGAAGGTGACCGCTTCGCGCCCGTCGATGATGCGGTGGTCGTAGCTGAGCGCCACATACATCATCGGGCGGATCTCGATCTTGTCGCCGACCGCGACGGGGCGCGGCTGGATCTTATGCATGCCCAGGATGCCCGATTGCGGCGGGTTCAGAATGGGCGTGGACATCAGCGAGCCATAGATGCCGCCGTTCGTGATCGTGAACGTGCCGCCGGTCATCTCGTCGATGGTCAGCTTGCCGTCGCGCGCACGGCGGCCGAAATCGCCGATCTTCTTTTCGATATCGGCGAAGGACAGCACGTCGCAATCGCGCACGACCGGCACGACCAAGCCTTGCGGCGTGCCGACGGCGACGCCGATGTCGTAATGGTTCTTGTAGACGATGTCGCCCGCGTCGATCTCGGCGTTGACGGCCGGGAGTTCCTTGAGCGCCACGACGCACGCCTTGGCGAAGATCGACATGAAGCCGAGCTTCACGCCGTGCCGCTTCTCGAATTGCTCGTTGTATTTCGAGCGCATCGCCATCGCGGCCGACATGTCGATTTCGTTGAACGTCGTCAGCATCGCGGCGGTGTTCTGCGCCTGCTTCAGGCGTTCGGCGATGCGGGTGCGCAGGCGCGTCATCTTCACGCGCTCTTCACGCGGGGCGAGTTCGCGCGGTGCCGCCGGTGCGGCGGCCGGGGCCGGTGCGGCCGCTTTTGCAGCAGGAGCGGGCGCGGCGGCGACATCGGCCTTGGTCACGCGGCCATCCTTGCCGGAACCGGCAACCGACGCGGCATCGACACCGGCTTCCGACAGCGCCTTGCGCGCGGCGGGGCCGGGTTGTGCAGCGGCAGCGGCTTTCGCGGGTGCGGGCGCGGCCGCCGGGGCCGCAGCCTTCGCCGGGGCGGGTGCGGCGGCGGGGGCCGAAGCCTTGCCAGCCGCACCTTCGAGGATTTCGCCGAGCTTGGCGCCCACGCCGACCGTGGCGCCGCTATCGGCGGTGATCGACACGAGCTGACCGGCGGCGGGCGCCGGCACTTCGACCGTCACCTTGTCGGTTTCGAGTTCGCAGAGCGGCTCGTCCGCCTTCACGGCGTCGCCGACCTTCTTGAACCACTTCGCGACGGTCGCTTCGGAGACCGATTCGCCCATGGGCGGAACTTTGATGTCGATCGGCATATGCGTGTCTTTCTTCTTTGACGTTTGGCTTTTGAGCGTTTCCGGGCGTCAGATTTTCAGGGCGTCGTCGAGCAGCTTGGCTTGCTCGGCGTTGTGGCGCTTGTAGGAACCCGTCGCCGTCGCCGCCGATTCCGGACGGCCGGCATAGGCCGGGCGCTTGCCCTTGATCGGCAGATTGGCGAGCATCGCTTCCAAGCGCGGCTGGACGAAGGTCCAAGCGCCCATGTTCTGCGGCTCTTCCTGGCACCACACGATTTCCGCGTTCTTGTAGCGGCCCAGTTCCTTTTCCATCGTCGACAACGGGAAGGGATAGAGCTGCTCGACGCGGACCAGCGCGATGTCCTTGATCTCGCGCTTCGCGCGTTCCTCGTAGAGGTCGTAATAGACCTTGCCCGAGCACATCACGACGCGGCGCACCTTGTCGTCGGCGACGATCTTGTCGGTCTCGCCGAAGAACCGGTGGAACGTCGTGCCGGGGCCCATCTCGGCGAGGGTCGAGGTCGCGAGCTTATGACGCAGCAGCGATTTCGGCGTCATGATGATCAGCGGTTTGCGGATCGTGCGGCGGACCTGGCGGCGCAGCGCATGGAAGTAATTGGCCGGGGTCGTGATGTTGCAGACCTGCCAATTGTCTTCCGCGCACATTTGTAGGAAGCGCTCGAGGCGCGCGGAGGAATGCTCCGGCCCCTGCCCTTCGTAGCCGTGCGGCAGCAGCATGACGAGACCCGACATGCGCAGCCACTTATGTTCGCCCGACGAGATGAACTGGTCGAACATCGTCTGCGCGCCGTTGGCGAAGTCGCCGAACTGCGCTTCCCAGATCGTCAACGCGTTGGGTTCGGCCAGCGAATAGCCGTATTCGAAACCGAGCACGCCGTATTCCGACAGCGGCGAGTCGTGCACTTCGAACGTCGCCTGTTTTTCGGCGACGTGCTGCAGCGGCAGATAGCGCGCTTCGGTTTCCTGATCGACCAGCACCGAATGGCGCTGCGAGAACGTGCCGCGCCCGCAATCCTGGCCCGACAGGCGCACCGGCGTGCCTTCGGCGACCAGCGTGCCGAAGGCGAGCGCTTCGCCCGTCGCCCAATCGATGCCCTTGCCGGCGTCGAGGATCTTGCGCTTGGCGTCGAGATTGCGGCGCACCGTGCGGTGGATGTTGTGGCCGTCCGGCACGCGGGTCAGCGCGTCGCCGACCTGCTTGAGCAGATCGTTCGACACGGCGGTGTTGCCGCGCCGGTCGTCGTTCTTCGCCGTTTCGATGCCCGCCCACTTGCCTTCCAGCCAATCGGCCTTGTTGGGCTTGTAGGTCTTCGAGGCTTCGAGCTGGCTGTCGAGATGGGCCTGGAACTCGTCGTAGAGTTTCTGCCCTTCGCCGGCCGGGATCGAGCCTTCGGCTTCGAGCTGCTCGGCATAAAGCGTGCGCGTCGTCTTGTGCGCGGCGATGCGCCGGTACATCAGCGGCTGCGTGAACGACGGCTCGTCGGTCTCGTTATGGCCGTGGCGGCGATAGCAGACCATGTCGATGACGACGTCGCGATGGAAGCGCTGGCGGAATTCCGTCGCGATACGCGCGACGTGCACGACCGCTTCGGGATCGTCGCCGTTGACGTGGAACACCGGCACGCCCAGACCCTTGGCGACGTCCGAGCAATAGACGCCCGAGCGCGAATAATTCGGCGCCGTGGTGAAGCCGATCTGGTTGTTGACGATGAAATGGATCGTGCCGCCGGTGCGATAGCCGACGATGTCCACGAAGGCCATCGTTTCGGGAACGATGCCTTGGCCCGCGAAGGCCGCGTCGCCGTGGAGGAGCAGCGGCAGCACGGCCGCGCGATCGGCGAGACCCAGCTGCACGAGCTTGGCGCGCGCCTTGCCAAGCACGACCGGATTGACCGCTTCGAGGTGCGAAGGGTTGGCGGTCAGCGACAGGTGCACCTTGTTGCCGTCGAACTCGCGATCCGATGAGGTGCCGAGATGGTATTTGACGTCGCCCGAGCCTTGCACGTCGTCGGGATGCGCCGCCACACCTTGGAATTCGGAGAAGATCGCGACGTAAGGCTTGCTCATCACGTTCGCGAGAACGTTCAAGCGCCCGCGATGGGGCATGCCGATCACGATTTCGCGCACGCCGAGCTGGCCGCCGCGCTTGATGATCTGTTCGAGCGCCGGCACCATCGATTCGGCACCGTCGAGGCCGAAGCGCTTCGTGCCGACGAATTTACGGTCGAGATAACGCTCGAACCCTTCGGCGGCGGTCAGACGCTCCAGGATCGCGTGCTTGCCGCGGGGGGTGAAGTCGGTCTGGTTGCGCGGCCCTTCGATGCGCTGCTGGATCCAGCTCTTCTGCTCGGGATCGGTGATGTGGAGGAACTCCACGCCGATCGAGCCGCAATAGGTCGCCCGCAACGCCGCCAGGATTTCGCGCAACGTCGCGCGCTCCATGCCCAGCACGTTGTCGATGAAGATCGGGCGATCCATGTCCGCGGCGGTGAAGCCGTAATGCGCCGGATCGAGTTCGGGATGCGGCTCCTGCTTCGTCAGACCCAGCGGATCGATATTGGCTTCGAGATGGCCGCGCATCCGGTAGGCGCGGATCAGCATGATCGCGCGCACCGAATCGAGCGTCTGGGCCTTGGCCTGTTCGGGGCTCAAGCCCTGAACGACGGGAACGGCCGCCGCGGCCGCACCGTTGCCCTTGCCCTTCGCCGGGGCGGCGGCGGCCGGATCGGGCACGCCGATGACGCGCGTCTTTTCCCGGCCCCATTTGGGAACGTAGTAACCCGTTCCCTCCGCCGTCATTTCGCGCAACACACCGTGCCAGCTGGGATCGACGCTGCCGGGATCGGCCCGGTATTTGTCGAGCATCTCGGCGATGAAAACGGCGTTGTTGCCGTTGAACAGCGTCTCGAGATCCGGATGGGTCGCCATGTCGCGCTCCTTAAACGGCTTCTTACCTTTAGCCTTGCATCGCCTTAACCATCGTCGAGCCCAAAGCCGCCGGGCTGTCGGCGACCATGTAACCCGACGACTTCATCGCTTCGATCTTGTCGCCGGCCGTGCCCTTGCCGCCGGAGATGATCGCACCGGCATGGCCCATGCGACGGCCCGGCGGGGCGGTCACGCCCGCGATGAAGCCGACGATCGGCTTCTTGACCTTCGACGCCTTGTAGAAGGCGGCGGCTTCTTCTTCGGCCGAGCCGCCGATTTCGCCGATCATGATGATGCCGGCGGTTTCGGGATCGGCGAGGAAGAGTTCCAGCGCGTCGACGAAGTTGGTGCCGTTGACCGGATCGCCGCCGATGCCGATGCAGGTCGTCTGACCCAGACCCGCGGCCGTCGTCTGCGCGACCGCTTCGTAGGTCAGCGTGCCCGAACGGCTGACGATGCCGATCTTGCCGCGGCTATGGATGTGGCCGGGCATGATGCCGATCTTGCACTCGCCCGGCGTGATGACGCCCGGGCAGTTCGGCCCGATCAGGCGCGTCTTCGTGCCCGACATCGCGCGCTTCACGCGCACCATGTCCAGCACGGGGATGCCTTCGGTGATGCACACGACCAAGCGCAGCTTGGCGTCGACCGCTTCCAGGATCGCGTCGGCCGCGAAGGGCGGCGGCACGTAGATGACCGAAGCGTCGGCCCCGGTCGTGCGCACGGCTTCGTCCACCGTGTTGAACACGGGAAGGTCGAGATGCTTGGTGCCGCCCTTACCGGGCGTCACGCCGCCGACCATCTTGGTGCCGTAGGCGATGGCTTGTTCGGAGTGGAAGGTCCCTTGCGCGCCGGTGAAACCCTGGCAGATGACCTTCGTATTCTTGTCGACGAGAACGGCCATGTTACGCGGCCTCCTTCACGGCCTTGACGATTTTCTCGGCCGCGTCGGCGAGGTTGTCGCCCGACACGATCTTGAGGCCCGAGGTTTTGAGGATCTTCTTGCCGAGCTCGACGTTCGTGCCTTCCAGGCGAACGACGAGCGGCACGTTCAGCGCGACTTCGCGCGCCGCGGCGACCACGCCTTCCGCGATCACGTCGCAGCGCATGATGCCGCCGAAAATGTTGACCAGAATGCCTTCGACGTTCGGGTCGGACAGGATCAGCTTGAACGCCTGCGTCACGCGTTCCTTCGTGGCACCGCCGCCGACGTCGAGGAAGTTCGCGGGCTCGCCGCCGTAAAGCTTGATGATGTCCATCGTGGCCATCGCCAAACCGGCGCCGTTCACCATGCAGCCGATATTGCCGTCGAGCTTCACGTAGTTCAGCTCGTGCTTGCCGGCTTCGCGCTCCATCGGATCTTCTTCGTCTTCGTCGCGCAGTTCGGCCACGTCCTTGTGGCGGAACAGCGCGTTGTCGTCGAAGTTCATCTTGGCGTCGAGGGCGAGCACGTCGCCCGCACCCGTCACGACCAGCGGATTGATTTCGACGATCGACGCGTCGAGCTTCACGAAGGCTTCGTACATCGCCGACACGAACTTGACGCAAGCGCCGACCTGCTTGCCTTCCAGGCCCAACGCGAACGCCACCTGGCGCGCGTGATAGGGCTGCAAGCCTTGCGTCGGGTCGATCGCGACCTTGACGATCTTTTCCGGCGTCTTATGGGCGACTTCCTCGATATCCATGCCGCCTTCGGTGGAGGCCATCACGGTCACGCGCTGCGTGGCGCGGTCGACCAGCATGCCGAGATACAGCTCGCGCTTGATGTCGCAGCCTTCCTCAACATAGATGCGCTTCACTTCCTTGCCCTTCGGGCCGGTCTGCTTGGTGATCAGAATCTTGCCGAGCATCGCGGCGGCGTTCTTCTTCACCTCGTCGATCGACTTGACGACGCGCACGCCGCCTTTGCCGTTCGGATCGTCCTTGAAGCGGCCGGCACCGCGACCGCCCGCGTGAATTTGCGACTTCACGACCCAAACCGGGCCGCCGAGTTCGCGGGCGACCTTTTCGGCCTCGTCCGGCGTGTAAGCGACCCCGCCCTTCGGGACAGCGACGCCGAATTTGGCCATCAGCGTTTTGGCTTGGTACTCGTGAATATTCATGGGCGATCCCGCGACGGGGTTGGAATACGGAAAACTAGACCCGGGCGGGGGGTATGGGCAACCGCGCCCGCCCGGGATCCGGCAGAACGAAGGATTAAAGCTTGCCTTCGGCCTTCAGCAGCTTTTCGGCCACGCCGCAGAGGTCCTGCACCGCCTTGACCGACTTGTCGAAACCCGCCTTTTCGGACGGATCCAGCGCGATTTCGACGACCTTTTCGACGCCGTTCTTGCCGATGATGCAAGGCACGCCGACATAAAGGCCCTTGAGGCCATATTCGCCGTTGAGCATCGCCGCGCACGGCAGCACGCGGCGCTTGTCGCGCAGATAGCTCGCCGCCATTTCGATGGCCGACATCGCCGGCGCGTAGAAGGCCGAGCCGGTCTTCAGCAGGTTGACGATTTCGGCACCGCCGTCGCGGGTGCGCTGGACGATCTTGTCCAGCTTCTCCTGCGTCGTCCAACCCATCTTGACGAGGTCGGGCAGCGGGATGCCGGCAACGGTCGAGTAGCGCACCGACGGCACCATCGTGTCGCCGTGGCCGCCGAGCACGAAGGCCGTGACGTCTTCGACCGAAACCTTGAACTCGTCGGCCAGGAACCAGCGGAAACGCGCCGAATCCAGTACACCGGCCATACCGACGACCTTGTTGGCGGGCAGGCCCGACAGGACCTGCATCACCCACACCATGACGTCGAGCGGGTTGGTGACCACGATGACGAAGGCGTTGGGCGCGTTCTTCTTGATCGCGTCGGCGACGGTGGCCATCACCTTGACGTTGATGCCGATCAGATCGTCGCGGGTCATGCCGGGCTTACGCGGCACGCCGGCGGTGACGATGATCACATCGGCCCCGGCCATCGCGGAATAATCGTTGGAGCCGGTCACGAACGAGTCGAACCCGGCGACCGGCGAGGCTTCGGCGATATCCAGCGCCTTGCCCTGCGGGATGCCTTCCGCGATATCGAGCAGGACGACGTCGCCCAGTTCCTGAAGCCCGGCGAGCAGAGCTAACGTGCCGCCGATCTGACCGGCGCCCACGAGCGCGATCTTGTTGCGTGCCATACGGAATTTCCCCTTCTGCGGCCCCCCGAACGGGAGCGCTGCGGTGCGAAAACGAGCGCCGGGGTTGTACCGCCGCCGCCGCAAACCTTCAAGCGCTGGCGGCCGAACCCGATTTCCCCGGCGAAACCGGACCTTAACCGGGGTCTATGAAGCCCCGATTAACGCCGGGGGGCGGCTTCCACGAAAACATCGACCTGCTGGCCGACAAACGCCGGAAAAGCCGGGTCGGCGACCGCGTAAATCGCCTGCAATACGCGGGTATCGACGCGTTCCGCCGTACCGCCCGTCAGGGATTTCTTTGGAATTACATAGGGTTCCGTCCGCACGAAGCGGAGCTCGCTGCTCAACCTCGCATCGCCGCGCAACCGCGCCGTGGCCTTGGCGCCCGGGGTCAGGCGCTGGGCGTCGACCTCGTCGATATCGACCCGGATATGCAGCGGCAACACGTTACCCATGAGTGCCAGCGGTGTCGAGAGACCGCCAGCGGCGGCGAATTCGCCCGTCCTTATATTGAGCTGGAGCACGCGCCCGGCGAGCGGGGCACGCACCACCGTGCGCGCGATATCGACTTCGGCGCGCTGGGCCAGCGCCTTGGCTTCGAGCAACGAAGCCTCGAGCTCGCCGCGCTGGGCCTCCAGCACGTCGATCTGGCGGCGCGCGGCCTCGACCGAGGCGCGGGCCCCTTGCAAACCCGCCTCGGCCCGGCGCGCGTCGGCGACGGCGGATTCCAAACGCTGACGGCTGGCGAAATCCTGGCGCGACAATTCCTGCTGGCGGTTGCGGTCGCTTTCGGCGCGCTCGCGCTCGGCCGCCGCACTCGTCACCGACGTGCCCGCTTGCGCGACGATCGCGCGCTGCTGCGCCACTTGCCGGTCGAGCCGCGCCAAGGCCGCTTCGGCCGCCGATCGGCGCGCTTGGGCTTGCGCCAGATTGGCGGCGTAAACGCGCCCGTCGATTTCGAACAACGGCGCGCCTTGGGGGACATCCGCGCCCTCCTTGGCGTGCACGGCGATCACCACGCCGCCAAGCTCGGTCGCGACCGCGACGATCTCGCTGGACGGTTCGACCAAGCCGGAGCCCGCGATCGCCGAAGCGTAAGGGTTCGACGGCGGCGCGATGACCGGGTCGACCAGCGGGCGCGCGCGATCGGCGGCGGCGATCGACCACACGGCGAAGATCAAAGATCCGCCCGCGACGACGGGCAGAATATGGCGGACGAAACGCGGGCGCTTCATGGAACGCTCTCCAAAGCCTTGGTTTCGATTCCGGCGATGCGCCCGTCTTCCATCCGGACGATGCGGTCGGCGAAATCGAAAATGCGATGATCGTGGGTGACGACAAGCGTGGCGCGATCCGCGCGCACGGAAGCGGCGCGCAGCATTTCCATCACCGTGCGCCCGCCGGTCGCGTCGAGGGCGGCCGTCGGCTCGTCGCAGACGACCAGCTTGGGTTCGTGAACGAGGGCGCGCGCGATCGCCACGCGCTGCTGCTGCCCGCCCGACAATTGGCGCGGCAGTTTGGCGGCGTGCTCGCCCATGCCGAGCTGTTCGAGCAGCGGCATCGCCGCCTTCGCCGCCGCCGACAATTCCATGCCGCCCGCGACCAGCGGAATCGCGGCGTTCTCGGCGGCCGTCAACGCGGGCAACAGATTATATTGCTGGAAGATGAACCCAAGAGTTCTCCGACGAAAACTGACGCGCAGCGCATCGGACATTTTCGCGATGTCCTGCCCGTCGACTTCGACGTCGCCGGAATCGAACGACAATATGCCCGCGACGATCGACAGCAGTGTGGTCTTGCCGCAACCCGACGGACCGACCAGCATCGTCATCTCGCCCCACGGCACGTCGAGATCGACGCCGTGCAGCACGCGCTGCAAGCCCGCCTCCGACTCGAAGGACTTGATCACGTCGCGGCATTTGACGGCGAACGACATGGCGATCAACCCCGGAACACGATCGCCGGATCGACGACCAGCACGCGGCGCACGGAGGCGAAGCTCGCCGCCGCGATGATCAACAGCACGGCCGCCGCCACGCCGATCGCGACTTCGGCGGGCAGCGCCAGCCCGCGCAATTCGATGCTGATCTTCGGCACGAATTCGAAGAACGCGGCGGCGAGGCCGATGCCGATCGAATAGCCGGTGACGGCCGCCACGCCCGCTTGCAGCAGCACCATGCGCAGAATCGCGAGATTGCCCACACCGATGGCTTTCAGCGCGCCGAACTGGCGCAGATTTTCGACCACGAACAGGAAGAAGGTCTGCCCGACGATCGCGGCACCGACGATGAAGCCGAGCGCGATGGTGATGCCGAAATTGATCGGGATGCCGGTGTTGCGCAGGAAATAGGTCATCGTCTTGTCGACGAAGCCGTCGCGCGTCAGCCCTTGCAGGCCGGTATCGCGCACGATGCGCGCGGCGACGTCTTCGGCGTTATGGCCGGGTGCCGCACGCGCGATCACGTAGCTCAACTGGCTGCGCTTCGGCGGGGCGACGCTCAAGGCTTGCGAATAGCGCATGACCACGACGGGTGCTGTGGTGAAGGGGGCCCCCGCCTCGGTGATCGCGACGACCTTCACGCGGCGGTCGTTGATCTCCAGCTCGCGCCCCAGATCGAGCGTCACGTCCGGCCACAGCCGTACGAAGCCCGCGCGATCGATCGCGATCGCGTCGGGCTGGCGCAGATCTTCGATCGCGCCGAGCACCACTTTGCGCGGCGCGCCCGTCAGCGTCGCGTCGTCCACGCCCAGCAGCATCACCTGTTCGAGGATGCCGTCGGGCGAACGCGCGGTCGACATTGCGCGATAGAAGGGCAGCGCCCACGCGACCCCTTCGACCGAACGCACGCGATAAAGCTGCGTATCGATCAGCGGCTCGTTCACGTCCGAATATTTGACGCGCGGGTCCATGACCCACAGATCGGCGTCCTGCACGTCGACGATCTGGCTGACCGTGCGGCCCAGAATGCCGACGAACAGCCCCGCCTGCTGCGCCATCAGCAGCGTGGCGAAGGCGATGCCGAACACCAGGCCCAGATATTTGCCCGGATCGCCGAACAACATGCGCAACGCGACTTTGCCCATCGGGGCGGCGGTCCTTCGCAAAAATGAAACGAAACGGTTTCGTTTAAAATAGCGCCGTGCTAGAAAACGTCAAGTCGCATGAAAAAGCCCGCCCAACCCCGCCCCCGTCCCGGCCGCCCCAAAAAGGGCAGCGAGCTCGCGCGCCGCGACGCGATCCTCGACGCCGCCTTGGCGGAATTCGCCGCGCGCGGCTACGGCGCCGCCACGCTGGACGGCATCGCCAAGCGCGCGCGCACGGCCAAACGCACGCTTTACGAGACTTTCGGCGGCAAGGAGAAACTGTTCCAGGCGGCGGTGTCGCGCGTTTCGGGCACAGTGATCGCCCCGCTGGTGCCGCCGCAAGACGGCGAAATGCCGCCCTTGCGCGACATGCTGACGCAGACGGCGTTCAACGCGATCGCCGGCGTCTACACGCCCGAGAAGGCGTCGATCTTCCGGATGATCGTCGGCGAGGCGCCCGCCTTTCCCGATCTCGCGGCGAGCTTCTACGCGGCGGGACCCGGCGCGGCGGTCGCGCGCGTCGCCGCCGTCTTGCGGCAAGCGATGGCGCGCGGCGAGATCGTCGCGTGCGAGCCGTTGGCCGAGGCCAAACGGTTGATCAGCTTGATCGCGGGCGAGCCGCATTTGCGCTTCGCCCTGGGCCTCGACCCCGCCCCCACCAAGGCGCAAGCGCGCAAACGCGCCGAGGGAATCGTCGATTTCTTCCTGCGCGCTCTAGAGCCTATCTCGACCAGATGAAATCGTCTGCGCCGCGATAACCTTGCGGCGTAGGTAGGAGAAGGGCGAAGTGCGTAGTGGTTCTACGCACGAGCCGTTCGACACCCCTACGACGCAAGGGGATGCGGCCCTTCGGGTTGGGTTCCGGCGGGCGCCCGCGTCGTTGTGCCCCTCGCCGATAGAACCACTATCGGCTTCGGGACACGCCTCGCGGGAGCGCACACGCCGGAACGCCAACGCAGGCGGTTCCATCTGGTCGAGATAGGCTCTAACGCCGCGATAATTCCGGCCAATTGGCGTCGGCTTTGGCGATGTTCGACTGGCGCATCATGTCCCAGCGCAAGCGGATCGCGCGCGAGTAGTTGAGATAGAGCTTGCCGTCGACGATGCGCCACGCTTCGGGATCGATCGGGGCGGTGTAGTTGTTCGCCACGGCCCAAGCGCAGAACCCGCCATATTGCGGCGCGTAGCGGGCGGGATCGGCGGCGAAAGCATCGCGGTTCTGGGCGGAGGCGAAATGCCATGTCGCCCCGTTCCAGTCATGGCGGAACTCTGGCTTGCCCGGCACCGCGTCGCCCGCCGTGAAATAGGCGACCACGTCGGTGCCGCGCAAAGCCACGCCATTCTCGGCGAACACCGTGTCGGCGGCGGCGGGCCGCGCACACGCCAAAATCAGGAAAATCAGAGCGAAAAACCGGCTCATGACTCCGCTTCGCTGCACCCGAACGTAAGGTTACCTCACCGCCGCGCGCCGCGCTCCTGCATGATTTCGAGCTGGATCTGCTGGATTTCCGTCAGGCGCTGCCATTGCTTGGAGATCATGTAGTCCATCTTCTCGTGCAGATGCCGGATCTCGAGTTCGGCTTTGAGGTTGACCCGGTAGTCGTTCTCCGCCCGCAAGCGGTCCTTCTCCTCCTGGCGCTTCTGGCTCATCATGATCACCGGCGCCTGCAAAGCGGCCACGCACGACAGCACGAGATTGAGCAGGATGAACGGATAGGGGTCGAAGGCCTTCGCTTCGCCTTCGGCCGCGTTGATCGCCATCCAGATCCCCAGCACAGCGAGGAAGATCAGGATGAACGTCCACGACCCGCCGAAATCTGCGATCTTGTCGGCCAGACGCTCGCCCAGCGTGCGCGTATCGGCATAGGTATCTTCGGTATTCTCGGCCAAGGTTTCGTGATTGGCCAAGCTGTCAGCCACCTGGCGGTCGAGATCCGTCAATTCGCCGCGTTCGCGCGCGAGGAGATCCTCGACATAAAGCGTGCGATAGCGCGCGATCTGCTCGCGGCCGATCAGCGCGTCGTGCGCCAATTCGGGATGGTCCTGGCGAATGCGATCGGCCAGGGCGGGGCGCAACGCATCGACCGCCACCAGGTCGCGTCGGGCGTGCGACCGGCCGGTGATGGCGCAAACCGATTTCTCGGCGGGTTTAGCGGGTTCGGACATGGCGCGTTCCTTCTCGCGGCGGCCGCATCAATCCTAGCGCGCGCAAAGTGGCGGAATCTTGACGCGGGTCAGGCGCCCAGATGCGGGGCGGCGAGGTAATCCTCGGACTGCATTTCGTGCAATCGGCTGGCGGTGCGCTGGAACTCGAACGCGTGATCGCCCGACGGATGCAAACGGTCGGGCGCGTCTTCGGCCGCCATGACCAGCTTGCAACGATGCTCGTACAACGCGTCGATCAGCGTCACGAAACGGCGCGCTTCGTTGCGATTGTCCGGCTTCAACAGCGGCACGCCGTCGAGCACCAGCGTGTGGAAGTTCTTGGCGAGGACCAGATAATCCGCCGCCCCCAGCGCCTTCACGCACAGCGGATCGAATTGGCAGAAGGCGACGCCGCCGCCCGCGCGCGGAATGTCGAGATCGCGGCCCGACACGTCGAGCGTCACCGGGCCAACATTCGCGCCCTCGGTCAGCGTGGCGAACGCCTTCTCCAGCTGCGCGGTCGAACGATCGCCCACCGGCCAATGA
The DNA here is from genome assembly GCA_041917215.1 of Tagaea sp. Lineage (GTDB taxonomy): Bacteria > Pseudomonadota > Alphaproteobacteria > CACIAM-22H2 > CACIAM-22H2 > Tagaea. The sequence goes on along the minus strand of JAYRYC010000001.1, from coordinate 650,608 downwards.
TAGACCGGCATGCCCCGGATGCGGATACGCCGATAATCCTGGCCGCCGTCGAGTTCCAGCACGTCGAGCTTCGATTTCAGCACCGCGATCGCGGGCAGGAACAATTCGCGTTGCAAGCCGCCGTTATAAAGATCGTCGGGCGCGATATTCGACGTCGCGACCACGACGACGCCCTTGTCCAGCATCGCGCCGAACAAGCGGCCCAGAATCATCGCGTCGGCGATGTTGGTCACTTGGAACTCGTCGAAGCACAACAGCCAGGCTTCGTCGGCCAGCGCCGCGGCGAGCGGGGGGATGGGGTCGCCGTCGCCCTTCTTCGCCTCGCCCGATTGGCGCCAGGCATGGATGCGCGCGTGCACTTCCAGCATGAATTCGTGGAAATGCACGCGGCGTTTCTTTTCGACCGGGGCGGCGGCGAAGAACAAATCCATCAGCATGGATTTGCCGCGCCCCACGCCGCCGAACATGTAAAGCCCCATCGGCGGCGCGCCCGCTTGCTCCAACCCGAACTTGCGCGCGAAGCCCAGCGACGCGCGCCAGAAGCCGGGGCGCGGATCGGGCTTGTAGCTGGCGAGGGCACGCAGCAGCGTGCCGAGTTTTTCCACGGCCAAGGCTTGCGCGGGATCGGGCTTGATCTCGCCCGCCGCGATCTTCGCGCGATAGGTTTCGAGCAGCGCGTTCAATTCCCCAGCAACTCCGATACGAAAGCGGGCACCAAGTCGGTCGCCTTGCCGTAGCGTTTTTCGGCGAAGTTCGAGGCGCCGTCCGACGGTTCAAGATTGAGCTCGATCGTGCGCGCCCCGGCGGCGTTGGCATGCTCGACCAGACCGGCGGCGGGATAGACCGAACCCGATGTGCCGATCGACACGAAGATATCGCAGGCTTCGACCGCCGCGATCGCTTCGTCCATGAAGAACGGCATTTCGTTGAACCAAACCACATGCGGGCGCAGCGTGCCAATTTCGGCGCAGGCAATACACGTACTGGCAGCGCCCAGATCGCCGCGCTCCTCCGCCACGTTGCCGCAAGCGAAGCAGCGCGACTTCAGCAGCTCGCCATGGATGGCGAGGATGTTCTTCGAGCCCGCGCGCCGATGAAGATCATCGATGTTTTGGGTGACGAGCGTGACCTTGCCCTGCCATTCCGCTTCGAGCCTTGCGAGCGCCAGATGCGCCGCGTTTGGCTGGATCGCCGGCAATTGCAGCGCGTGGCGGCGCATATTGTAGAACGCTTGCACGAGCTGCGGATTCCGGACAAAAGCCGAGGGGGTCGCGACATCTTCGATCCGCACCTGCGACCACAGGCCGCCGGCGTCGCGGAACGTATCGATGCCCGACTCCTTCGAAATTCCGGCCCCGGTAAGGATGACGATCGAACCCGCCATGACGCCGCAAATTACCAGTCTGCTGTTCGTGTGCACGGGAAATATCTGCCGCTCGCCTACCGCCGAGGGGGTTATGCGCAAAATGGCCCGGGATGCGGGCCTAAACTTGCGCATCGAATCCCGCGCCACGCATGGCTACCATATCGGCGAACCGCCCGATCCGCGCACGGTGCGCCATGCGGCACAACGCGGCTACGATCTTTCGCCCCAGCGCGCGAAGAAGCTCGCCACCCGCGATTTCGCGGAATTCGACCTGATCCTGGCTTGCGATTCGGGGCATTACGAGATTCTGGAATCGCTCGCCCCGGCCGGAACTGGTGCAAAAATTGCGATGTTCCGCCAGGACGGGAACGACGTGCCCGACCCTTACTATGGCGGGGCGCGAGGTTTCGACGAGGTGCTCGATATCGTGGAGCGCGAATGCGCCAGATTGATCCGGGAATTGCGCTGAACGCGCGTATCGAAGCGGCCGCCGGGTCGCCGGTCGCGCGCACCGCACCGATGGGCGGCGCGCATGGCGCGTCGCTGATTGCCGTCGATCTCGCCGACGGGCGGCGCTTGGTCGCCAAGACGGGGACGGGCCTCGAACCCGAAGGCTTCTGCCTGTCCTATCTGGCGCGCGCGACCGTGTGCCCCGTGCCGCAATTGCTGCTGGCCGAGGACGATCTGCTGCTCATGACCCGTGTCGAAGGTTCGACTGGCGCTTCGGGCAAAGACGCGCAGCGCGATCTGGCACGCGTGCTGGCGGAGCTTCATACGATCGTCGGTCCGCGCTACGGCTTTACGCGCGCGACACCGCATGCCGGTTTCTTGCAGCCCAATGATTGGGACCGCGACTGGCATCGCTTCTACGGCGAGAAGCGCTTGATGTTCGTCGCCCGCCAGATCGATTCGGAACTTGCCGTGCGCGTCGAAAAACTCGTCGCGCGGTTGCCCGCACTTTTGCCCAAGCCCAAAGCGCCGGGGCTGATCCATGGCGATTTGTGGGGCGGCAATATCATCAGCCGCGACGGGCGCATCGCCGCCTTGGTCGATCCGTCGCTTTACTTCGCCGATCCGGAAATCGAGATCGCGTTCCTCACGCTGTTCGGCGATGCGGGCGAGGATTTTCTTGCGGTCTACGACGAGCGGCGCAAACTCTCGCCCGATTTCCGCGAAACGCGGCGCGACCTCTATTGCCTCTGGCACCTGCTGGTGCATTTGAAGTTGTTCGGCGGGTCCTATCGCGCCCAGGTCGAGGCGATTTTGAATCGCTTCGTCTAGTCGCGCAGGAAGAACGCGGCTTCTTCGGTATAGACCGCCCCGCCCTGGCGGCGCAGGCTGGAATACAGCGCGAAACTGTCGATGCGGATCGGCCCCGCCTTGAACAACGCGTTCTCGACCAGGAAATCCTGAACCTTGCCCAGCGGCGAATTGTCCAGGCGCGCGAGCGTGACATGCGGCAGGAATTTGCGCGGCTCGTTGGCGAAGCCTTCCTTGCGGCAGGCTTCGTCCACTTTGCGGTGAAGCATGTCGAGCGCGTCCGAGTGCTTCACGCCCGCCCAGAGGGCGCGCACCTCGTCGCCGGTTTTGAAATGGCCCACGCCCGCCAATTCGATATCGAACGGCTTGTGGCGGATCGCCATCAACGCATAGGCGAGGTCTTCGGCTTTGTCTTCCTGCGTTTCGCCGACGAAGCGCAGCGTGAGGTGATAATTGTCGCTCTCCACCCAATCGGCCCCCGGCACACCCGCGGCGATCGCATCCAATCGCGCGCGGATGTCCTCGGGAACCCCCAGAGCGACGAAGAGCCTTATCACGTCACGGGCAGGGGTTCGGGTTGCCGGCGTGGATCGCGTCGAGCTTGGCGCGCAGTTCGGGCGCAATCGCGACGTCGATCGCCGCGATATTCGTCTTGAGCTGATCCAGATTCGTGGCGCCGACAATTGCTGCCGTGACGAAAGGCTGCGCCGCGACGAACGCGACCGCCATCTGGGCGGGATCGAGCCCGGCTTCGCGCGCGGCGGCCACGTATAGCTTCGCCGCCGGTTCGGCGCGCGGCGTCGAGTAGCGCTTAAAGCGCTCGAACATCGAAAGCCGCGCATTGGCGGGCCGCGCCCCGTCGAAATATTTGCCGGTCAGCACGCCCATGCCGAGCACCGAATAGGCGAGCAGGCCGACCTTTTCCTTGATCGCGATTTCGGCGAGGCCGATTTCGAAGCTGCGATTGAGCAGCGAATACGGATTCTGGATCGACGCGATCCTCGCACCCTGGCCCTTGTCGGCCGCGCGCAAATAGTCGAGCAAGCCCCACGGCGTTTCGTTCGACACGCCGAACCAGCGGATCTTGCCTTCCTTGACGAGCTTTTCCATCGCGCCCGCCGTTTCGGCCAAGGGGGCACCTTGATCGGCCCCTTCCTTATGCGCGTAGTCGAGCACGCCGAAGCGATTGGCCGGACGGTCGGCCGAATGCGCCTGATAAAGATCGATGTGATCGGTCTGCAGGCGCTTCAGCGACGCTTCGACCGCCGCGCGGATCGATGCTTCGTTCAACGGCTGGCCGGGGCGGATGTGATCGTTGCCCATCGAACGGCTGGCGACCTTCGTGGCGACGACGACCTTGTCGCGCTTGGCTTTGTTCTTGGCGAGCCACGTGCCGAGATATTCCTCGGTTCGGCCGTAGGTCTCCTTCTTCGGCGGCACGGGATACATTTCCGCCGCGTCGATGAAATCCACACCCATATCGAGCGCCAGATCGATTTGCGCGTGGGCTTCCGCTTCCGAATTCTGTTGGCCCCAAGTCATGGTGCCCAGGCAAATGCGCGAGACCTTCCGGCCGGTCGTTCCGAGTTCGACGTATTTCATTTTTATCCTGAGAGGGGATGGTTATCCGAACAAGGCAAGGACGCCGGTATAACCGTAGAGGCGCGCGTTGGAAATCTCGCCGTTGCAGAACATGCCGGCGACCGGGATATCGCCCAGCGTCTCGCGCAAGATCGCGCGCTCGGCCGAATCGGGCCCGAACATGTTGGGCCCGCGCGCCAGACACGAGAAATAAAGCCCGGCTTTGGGTTTGGCGAGGCGCGATTTCGTGCGCGCGAGCATGCGCGCCAAATCCTGCGCGGCCGCTTCTTCGTCGCGGCGCACGAAAAACACGCGGTCGCCCGGCTCGACCGTATGGCCGACCGCGATCAAGCCGTTATCGGGATCGATGCCGGTCAGATGGCGCACGAGATAATCGTTGGTGTCGCTGCCCGGCGTGGGGAAGGCGAGCAGTGTGTTCATCGCCGCTTGGCGCAGATCGCCGCCGGGGCGCACGCCCGCCGCGTCGCGGAACAGGTCGAGCGCGTCGCGCCCGTCGATTTCCGCGATCACGTTTTCCTCGGCCGAGGTCACGCGATGCACGGGGCCCAGCGCCGCGCAGCCTTGGCTCAACCCGACCGACACGTTGACGTCGCCCGCGATCAACACGCCCGACAAGCCTTCGTCGACGACGCGGCCCGCGATCTGCGCGAAACCGTCGTCGCCCGACGACAAGCCGCCGACGAGATAGGCGCCGCTGGTTTCGGCGAGATCGGCCAGCGTGTCGGCGATATTGGGCAAACGCGGATCGGCATGGACCACGCCCAAGGCCGGGCGCTTGTCGGCGATCCAAGCCTCGAGATCCGCGGGCGTTTCGCCGGGCTGGGTCAAATTCGGCACGAGGCGATAGGCGTTGTTCGGCAGGTCCAGCGCCAACGCCGCCAAGGCGGGTTGGCCGAAGACTTCGGTATCGCCGACGATGCCGAGCCCCACCGAGCCCGTCCAATCGCCGATGCCGGAGATGCGTTTGACGACGGCGAGAATTTCTTCGAGCTGCCCCGCCAGCGCGCCGGTCGCGTAAAGAAACCCGAGCGTGCCGCCGGGCAGATCGCGCGCCAGTTTCTCGCCAAGCTCGATGGCGAGCTTGCCCCACTCCTCGGCATTCGTGCCGATGGCTTGAGCGAAGGCGATTGACGGGGCGATCTGCTTCATGGTCGCCTATCCTTGCGCGGAACCGGCCGCGCCGCTACGAAAAACGAGGCGTTCGCGTGCCGCCGATCATCGCTTTCCATACTATCGCCGCGCTGACGGCACTGGTTTTGGGAATCGCCATCTTGCTGCGACCCAAGGGCACGGCCACGCATAAATTGGCCGGGCGCATCTGGGTCGCGGCGATGGCGATCACGGCGGTCACATCTTTTTGGATTCAGGAACTGCGCCACGGCGAAGGCTTCAGCTGGATCCATATCCTGTCGATCGTCACGCTGATCGGTTTGGCGCGCGCGATCTACGCCATCCGCCACGGCAACGTGAAAGCCCATCAACGCGCGATGATCTCGGTCTTCGCGGGCGTGCTGATCGCGGGCGCGTTCACGCTGCTGCCGGGCCGCATCATCGGCGGCTGGTTGTTCAGCGGTTAGCTTCCCGCCAGCAGTTTGCGCACGGTCGGCAGGATATTGGCGACCATCACGTCCACGCCTTGCGGATTGGGATGAATGCCGTCGCCGAGATTGAGTTCGGGTTTCGCCGCGACACCTTCCAAGAAGAACGGATAGAGCGGCACGCCATGCTTGGCGGCCAAGCGCGGAAACACGGCGGCGTATTTCTCGCGATAGTCGCTGCCCATATTGGGCGGCGCCAGCATGCCCGCGAGCAGCGTCTTGACGCCCTTTTCCTTCATGCGCGTGAGGATGCGATCGAGATTGCGTTCCATCGCGTCGGGGTCGAGACCGCGCAAACCGTCATTGGCGCCCAGCGCCACGATGGCGAATTCGGGCGGACGCTGGCCCAGCGCCCAATCGACGCGCGTAAGCCCGCCCGCCGAGGTATCGCCCGACACGCCGGCGTTGATCACCTGGATCGACACGCCTTGCGCGCGCAGCGCCGCTTCCAAACGCTGGGGAAACGCCTCGCGCGCCTGAATATTGTAACCCGCCGACAGCGAATCGCCCAAAACCAGCAAACGCGGCGCCGGGCTTGGGGTTTGCGCCGCCGCCGGAACGGCCGCCATCAACGCGATTCCGGCCAGGAACGCGTTGAAAGCCCGGCGCGTTCCACCATATCCCTGAGATTCGCGCGCCATTCCGGGGTACCCTTCCTTCATGTCCCAAACCGTCGATCCGATCCTGCGCCTCGCGGGCGTCCATCTGAAGCTGGCGAGCCAAGCGGGCGAGGTCAATATCCTGCGTGGCGTCGATCTATCGGTCGCACCGGGCGAAACTGTGGCGGTCGTGGGCCCGTCGGGCTCGGGCAAGTCGACGATGATGATGATCGTCGCGGGCCTCGAACGCCCCACGCAAGGCGAGGTGCATGTCGCTGGCCAGAATCTGACGAAGCTGGACGAGGACGGTTTGGCGCTGTTCCGCCGCCGCTCGATCGGCATCGTGTTCCAGGCCTTCCATCTGATTCCGACGATGACGGCATTGGAAAACGTGGCGATCCCGCTGGAATTCGCGGGCGACGCGAAAGCTTGGACGAAGGCCAAGGCGGCGCTTGAATCGGTGGGCCTCGGCCATCGCTTGACGCATTATCCCGGCCAAATGTCCGGCGGCGAACAGCAGCGCACGGCACTCGCGCGCGCGGTCGTGGCCGAGCCGAAGCTGCTTCTCGCCGACGAGCCCACCGGCAATCTCGACGCGACGACCGGGGTGGGCATCGTCGATCTAATGTTCGATCTGCAGAAGAAATTCGGCACGTCGCTGCTGCTGATCACGCATGACGCGAGCCTCGCGCGCCGCTGCGATCGCGCGGTGCGCATGGATGACGGACGCTTGTCGCCGTTGAACGCCGATCTCGCCGCGGCGGACTGAGCGCATGACCCCAGAAGCCAATCCCGCGCGTTGGAGCCTCGCGATTTCGCTGGCGCGGCGCGAGTTACGCGGCGGCGTAAAGGGTTTCCGCGTGTTCATGGCGTGCTTGATGCTGGGGGTCGCCGCCATCGCGGGCGTGGGCTCGCTGGCCGAAGGCGTGCGCGAAGCTTTGCGCCAGGATGCGCGTACGATTTTGGGCGGCGACGTCGAACTCGCCTTCACGCATCGCGAAGCGACGCCCGAGCAATTGGCGTTCATCCGCGAAAGCGGGCGCGTGACGGTCGTCGCCGAAATGCGCGCGATGACGCGCACCGACAACGAACGCCTGCTGAGCGAGCTCAAAGCCATCGACCCGGCGAATTATCCGTTGCTCGGCAATGTCGGCTTGTCGGGCGAGCCCGATCTCGGCAAGGCGTTGGCGGCGAACGCCGACGGCGTGTGGGGGGCCGCGGTCGAACGCAGTTTGATGAACCGCCTGGGCATTGCGTTGGGCGATCGCTTCCAAGTCGGCGACGGCACCTATCAAGCGCGCGCCATCGTCGAAAGCGAACCCGATCGCTCGGCCAATATTTTCACGCTGGGGCCGCGGGTGATGGTCGCCATCGCGTCGCTGGGGCAAACGCAGCTCGTCCAGCCCGGCGCGTTGATCCGCTACGAATACCGCATCGTGCTGAACGATCCGGCGAACGCTGCGAATTGGATCGAAGCTTTGAAGGCGCGCTTCCCCGACGCGGGCTGGCGCATTCGCGGCACGACCGAAGCCGCCCCCGGCTTGCAGCGCTGGGTCGACCGTATCGCGATGTTCCTGACGCTGGTGGGCTTGACCGCGCTGCTGGTCGGCGGCGTGGGCGTGGCGAACGCCGTTCGCGCCTATCTCGACGGGCGCACGGCGACGATCGCGACGCTGAAATGCCTGGGCGCCCCCGGTGCGCTGATCATGCGGATCTATCTTTTGCAGATCCTGACATTGGCGGCCGTCGGCATCGCGGCCGGTTTGCTGATCGGCGCGCTTGTGCCCGCGGCGATCGCGCCCTTGATCGCCGACCGCCTGACCATCGAAGCGCGCCAGGGCTTTTATCCGATGCCGCTGACGCTGGCGTTGGCCTTCGGTCTGCTGACCGCGCTGGCGTTCTCGCTGTGGCCTTTGGCGCGCGCGCGCGAAGTGCCGCCCGCCGCCTTGTTCCGCGATTTGATCGCCCCCGTGCGGCGCTGGCCGCGCGCGCATTACGTGTTCTTCGTCGCGGCGGCGATCGTCGCTTTGGCGGGGCTTGCCGTCGTCGCGTCGATCGACAAGCGCTTGGGCGCGGCGTTCTGCGTCGCCGCCGCGGGCACGTTCGTGCTGTTCCGCATCGCCGCCTATGGCGTGCAGCGCTTGGCGAAATCGGCGACCGGAATACGTCATCCGGGTTTGCGCCTCGCACTTGCCAACATGCATCGCCCCGGCAGCCCCACGCCGGGCATCGTGTTGTCGCTGGGCTTGGGCCTGACGGTGCTGACCTTGATCGCGCAGGTGCAGGGCAATTTCAGCCGTCAGATCGCCGAGCAATTGCCGCAGATGGCGCCGTCGTTCTTCTTCATCGATATCCAGCCCGACCAGATCCAAGATTTCACCGCCCTGGTGAAGGCGCATCCGGGTGTGGGCGAAATCCGCGAGGTGCCGTCCTTGCGCGGGCGCATCACGCGCATCAACGGCGTGCCGGCCGAACAGGCGACGATCGCGCCCGATGCGCGCTGGGCCGTGGGCAACGACCGCGGCTTGACCTACACGGGCAAAATGCCGCCGGGTACCCGCCTCGTCGCGGGCGAATGGTGGCCGGAGAATTATTCGGGCCCGCCGCTCGTGTCGTTCGACGCGCAGATCGCGCAAGGCATGGGCTTGAAGGTCGGCGACACGTTGACGCTGAACGTGCTGGGCGTAGAAATCGAAGCGACGATCGCGAATTTGCGCGCCGTCGACTGGACGAGCCTGGGCATCAACTTCACGCTGACCTTCGCGCCCGGCACGCTGGAAGGGGCACCCCAAACCTGGATCGCCACAGCGCAGGTCGCGGAGAATCAGGAGGACGATCTGGAACGCGCGGTCACGCAGCGCTTCTCCAACGTCTCGTCGATCCGGGTGAAGCGCGCCTTGGCCACCGCCCAGGAAACGATGGAAGGCATCGCCGCCGCCGCGCGCGTTACCGCCGCGATCACGCTGGTCGCGGGCGTGCTGGTGCTGGCGGGGGCGATCGTCGCCACGCATCGCCGGCGCGTTTACGACGCGGTCGTGTTGAAGGCGCTGGGCGCCACGCGCGCCGACGTGATGCGCGCCTTCCTCGCCGAATTTGCGCTACTCGGGGCAGCTGCCGCAATCGTTGCGGCGCTGGTCGGCACGCTCGCCGCCTGGGGTTTGATCACCGAATATATGCGCGTCGAATTCGTGCCGCTCCCCGGAACGATCTTCGGCACGGTGCTGGGTGCGGCCGTGGTGGTGATGCTGCTGGGCTTGGGCGGCACATGGCGTGCACTCGGCCAAAAGGCGGCGCCGCTCCTTCGCAACGCCTGATCGCACGTTCACATCTTCGCAACCTTATTCACATAGTATCCATGGATAAATTTCCGATGACAATGTCGCCGGGGCCGTGGAATGTTCGAGTCCGAACAAAGTGAAAAAGGGTTCGCGAATTTGGTCTCGAACGCCGACGACGGCGAGACATTGGACGCGCACGCGATGCGCGCGATCCTCGACGCGCTGCCCGCCTTCGTGAACGTCAAGGATACCGACAGCCGCTACGTGTTCATGAACGCGTATCAAGCGTCGACCTACGGCACGACGCCCGAGGCGGCGCGCGGGCAATCGGCATCGGAACTTTTGGGCGCGGAATACGGCGCCTATACCGGCGGCATCGACAAGATGGTGGTCGAGACCGGATTGACGCTCGCCAATTACGACGAGCACTACGCCGGGGCCGACGGCAAGAAGCGCGATTGGCTGACGACCAAATTGCCGTGGCGCGGGCTAGACGGCGCCGCGCGCGGCGTCGTCACGATTTCGCTGGACGTGACGGACAAGAAAACGTCGGAGCGTGCGCTAGCCTCCGCGTTGGTGCGCTCGGAAGCCGCCAGCCGCGCCAAATCGGAATTCCTGCGCAATATGAGTCACGAGCTGCGCACGCCGTTGAACGCGGTGATCGGCTTCGCCGAAATTTTGGCGAGCGGCGCAGCACCGCCCGCACGCAACGGCGATTACGCGCAAGCGATTCTGGACAGCGCCAACCGGCTGCTCGTGCAGATCGAAACCTTGATGGAGATCGCCGATCTGTCGGGCGAGCCGCAAAGCCCGCCCGACCACGCGGTCTGCCCGATCGAAGTCGCCGGCGAAGCCGCCCAAGCGGCCACGGCCGAAGCCGCATCGCGCGGCATCGCGATCCTGTCCGAAGCCGGGCCCGGCTTGCCGGGCTTGCGCGTCGAACGCCGGGCGTTGCGGCGCATCCTCGACGCGCTGCTGTCCAACGCGATCAAATTCGGGCGCGACGGCGGGAAGGCGCGCATTCGCCTTCTGCGCGCCAATGACGGCGGCGTGGCCATCACGATCGAGGACGACGGAATCGGCATCGCGGACGAGGATTTGGACAAATGCGTCCTGCCGTTCGAGCAGGTCGAAAAGAGCTTGGCGCGCAAGGAAGGCGGGCTGGGGCTGGGCCTTTCTTTGGCCAAGGCGCTGGCGGAAGCCCAGGGCGGAAGGCTGGGTTTGGAAAGCGAAAAAGGCCGCTACACCCGCGTGACGGTCAGCTTCCCCGCCGGACGAAACGCCATTCCACCGGGCTAAACTGTTGATTTGCCGTATAAGGGTCAACCGCTATAGGGCCGTTCAAGGTTGAAATCGCCCGCCGATATGCCCAATATCTTTCTTGTGCCGCGATGCCTTTCGGCGTTTCGCGTAAGGCCGCGTGGCGAATAAACCGGGAGCGATAGACCCCCATGTTCGAGACGAACAACCGCATTCTGACCCGCAGCGATATCGACGCCGCGACCCTGGATCAGGGCCTGCGCGCACATATGCTGCGCGTCTACAACTACATGGCTTCGGCCGTGGCGCTGAGCGGCATCGTCGCCGCGCTGGTCGCCTCGTCGCCGGCCGCCACGCAGCTGATCTTCGGCACGCCGCTGAAATGGGCGTTCATGCTGGCCCCCCTCGCCTTCGTGATGGTGCTGAGCTTCCGCTTCGAATCGATGTCGAAGACGGCGGTGCAGGGGCTGTTCTGGGCCTATGCCGCGTGCATGGGCGTCTCGTTCGCGGCGTTCCTGCTGGTATTCACCGGCGCTTCGGTCGCGCGCGCCTTCTTCATCTCGGCGGCGATGTTCGCGGGCATGAGCCTTTACGGCTACACCACCAAGGCCGACCTGACGAAGTTCTCGACCTTCCTGATCATGGGCGTGGTCGGCTTGCTGATCGCCTCGGTCGTGAACATCTTCTTGGGCTCGACGATGCTGCAGTTCGTGATCTCGGCGATCACGGTGCTGGTGTTCTGCGGCCTGACCGCCTGGGACACGCAGCGTATCAAGGACACTTATGTCGAGTATGCGGGCACGGAGATCGAAGACAAGCTGACGGTAATGAACTCGCTCAGCCTCTATATGAACTTCGTCGCCATCTTCCAGGCGATCCTGCAGCTGACCGGCCAGCGCAACGACGAATAACCGCTGCGCTCAGCGTCTGAACAAGGAAACCCCCGGACGGGAAACCGTCCGGGGGTTTTTCGTTTCTAAATACAGCGCCCGCCGTCCACTTCGAACGCCACGCCGGTGATGAATTCGGCTTCGTCCGAGCAAAGATAAAGCGCCGCGTTCGCGATATCGCGCGGCGTCGATAGCCGCCCGATCGGCACCGAGGCGCGGAACTGCGCGCGCTTCTCGGGCGTATCCTCGCCCATGAAGGTCGCGAGCAGCGGCGTTTCGCCCGCCACCGGACAGAGGCAATTCACGCGGATCTTTTCCGGCGCCAATTCGATCGCCAGCGCCTTGGTCATGGTGATCGCGGCCCCTTTCGACGCATTGTACCAGACGAGGCCGGGGCGCGGGCGCAAGCCGGCGGTCGAGGCGGTGGTGAGGATGACCCCGCCGCCGCCTTGTTTGCGAAACAGCGGCACGACCGCTTGCGTGGCGAGATAGATCGCCTTCACGTTCACGTCGAAGATGCGATCGAACGCCGCTTCGTCCACGCCGGTCAGCGGGCCGTTGCGATGCGTGACGCCGGCGTTGTTGACCATGATGTCGAGCCGGCCGAATTTCGCGACCGCCTCGCCGACCATCTTGGCCGTATCGGCGGCGGACGCGACATCGACCTTCACGGCCGCCGCCTTGCCGCCCGCTTTGACCGTTGCGTCGGCCACGCGCCGCGCGGCTGCTTCGTCGATATCCGCGACGATCACGGCGCAGCCTTCCTCGGCGAAGCGCGAAACGATCCCTTCGCCGAAACCGGACCCGCCGCCGGTGACGATCGCGACTTTGTTGGCCAACCGCATCGTGCCGCCCTCCCCAAGTTTCTCTTGTGGAAACACTAACCGTGCCGTTAGCTGCCGCGCCATGGAGAATTTTCCGATTCACTATTGGGTTTATCTGGCGCTGATCGCCGCAGCGATGGCGTGGATCGCGGTCAAGGGCCTGCGCGCCGCCGATCCGTCGGCGCGGCGCCTGTCGGGCCTGGCGATTTCGCTGCTGGCGACGACCGCCTTGTGGCTGGGCTTGCCGCTGGTCGCCCAGCATATCGCCAGCCCGTTCCTGCAAGGCATCGTGCAGGATCTGGCGCGCGTTTTCGGCGTGGCGTGGTGGCTCAGCCTAAGCCTGCTCGCCTGGGTCGGCATGGAACGCTTCGTCTGGCGCGGGCTCGACAAGCGCGGCGTGCAAGTGCCCAAGCTGTTGAAGGACGTGGTACGTGCACTCGTCGCGGTGCTGTCGCTGTTCGGCGTCGTCTCCGCCGCGTCCGACCAGCCGTTGACCGGCATGCTGGCGGCGTCGGGCGTGATCGCGGTCGTCATCGGCTTCGCGATGCAGTCGACGCTCGCCGATCTGTTCAGCGGCATCGCGATCAATCTGGAGCGGCCCTATCGCGTCGGCCATTGGATCCAGATCGACAACGCGCTGACCGGGCAGGTCGTCGAGATCAATTGGCGCGCGACGCGTTTGCGCACCGCCGACGGCAACACGGTGGTGATGCCCAATTCCAAATTGGCGGCGGCGCAGATCGTCAATTTCGACGAGCCGGCACCGCTCTATCGCGCCTCGTTGCAGATCCCGCTGGATGCGCGCGTCCCGCCCGGCCATGCGAAGGAAGCGCTGGTCGCCGCGTCGCTCAAATCCATGCGCGTGCTGACGAGCCCGCCGCCCTTCGTCGAAACCAAGGAAATCCGCGATACGACGGTGTTGTACGAGGTTCGCTACTGGGTCGATTCCTACGCCGACGACACCGCGATCCGCGACGAAGTCGCGACGTCGGTCTGGTACGCGCTGGACGCCGCCGGGATTTCGCCGGGCCAGCCTTTGCGCACCGATCCGGGATTGGCGGAGCGCGTGCTGGAACATGTCGATCTGTTCCGCGAAGTGCCCGCCGAGATGCGCGCGCGTGTGGCCGCCGCGTCGCGGCGCGAGGTCTTCCATGCGGGCGACGAGGTCGTGCGCCAGGGCGAAGGCGATCGCTCGTTGTTCGTCGTCGCGCGCGGCGTGTTCGAAGTGAGCTTGAACGCGGGCGGCGTCAAACGCGCGGTGGCGCGCCTGGGCACGGGCGATTTCTTCGGCGAGATGTCGCTGCTGACGGGCGAAGCGCGCAGCGCCAACGTCGTCGCCTTGTGCGACACGATCGCGCTGGAGATTTCGGCGGAGGCGCTTGCCCCGCTGCTGCAATCCGATCCCGAATTCGCGCGCCGCCTGGGCGAGATCGTGCTCGACCGCCGCCAGATGAACGACGCGGCGTTGCGCGCGATGACGCCCGTCGCGCGCCGGTCGGCCAAGCGCAACCAGGTCGACGCTTTCCTGACGCGCATGAACGCCTTTTTCGGGATCGACTAAAGGCCGGATTCCGGCGCCAAGCGCTTGCCGGGCACCAGCGCGCGGCCGATCGCGTTCCAGCCCAGCCCCACATCGCGCAAGCACGCCGCGATCCCGATCGCGTAGCTGCGCGCGAAACGCATCGACGTTTGCGGCAGAAACGCGTTCAACGCCGTCGCATCGCCGTCGCCCGCCACGGCACGGGCGCAGGCATCCAGCAGCGCCGCTTCGTCGGGCGAGATTTCGGGGCAGGCGACGCAGCGCACGTCGACCGATCGGGTCGCGGTCGTGCCGATCAGCCAAGTCAGCGCTTCCAGCGTATAGGCGGCGGACGCGACACCGTTGCGGATGAAGGCGGCGTGATATTGCGCGTCGGCCGGCTTGTCCTGGCGCATCAACCCGGCGCGATAGCGGAAGCCCCACAGCACGAGCGAAGCGCCCGCCGCGATCTCGCCCGGATCGCGTTCGCATAGCGGCAAGCCGCCGCATTCATGACCGCTCATCGCGCTTCGCCCTTCTTGCGCAAGCGATCCTTGGCGAGGCCGATCAGCACCGACCCCGCCCCCAGCGAAACCAGCGCGCCCAAGACGACATAGCCCATGATCGTCGTTCCTTTGCTCAGTGGCGCCATTGCGCGGCGGCGGCGGCCGCCGGCATGACATGCGCGGCGAATTTCCAGGCGAGCGATGCGCCGCTCGCTTCCAACGCGGCGGCAAGTAGCACCACGCGGTCCGCGAACGCGCCGTCGTCTTGCGGCGCCAATTCCGCGATCGCCGCATCGAACAGATCGGGTGCGCTGGCGTGAAAGGCGCGCAACGCGCCGATCAGTTTTTCTTCGCCCGGTGCGACGGCTCGCAGCGCCAAGGGCGCCGCAACGGCGACTCCCGCACGCGAAGCCGCCGCGATCACATGCGCGAACGCGGCTTCGAGTTCGCCCGCACGGCGCGCATCGAGATTGGAGAGTTCGGCGCGGCGCAGATGCCCTGCGCGCGGCATCGCCGCCGTGTGGCGCAAAGCCCATACGACGATCTGCTCCGCGCGGCGCAAGGCCGCGATCGGGCGGGCTTGCGCGGCCGAAGCGGCTTTAATGTCGGATTTGAGCGTCATGCCGTTCTCTCCATTCTGCGACTGCGAGTCATTCGCATAGCAAGAGCCAAAAAAGCCCGGCGAGGCCGCGAAGCCCCGCCGGGCGTTGTTCCGTCGCGTCAGCTGCCCGAGCCGGGTTCGATTTGGCTTTGCAGATAATTCTGCAAGCCGATCTGCTCGATCAGCGACAATTGGGTTTCGAGATAGTCGATATGCTCTTCGGTATCGTCGAGGATATCGACCAGGATTTCGCGCGAGACGAAATCCTCGTGGCTCTCGCAAGTCTTGATCGCGTGCTGGAGCATCGGCCGGGCGTTGCGTTCCAGCGTCAGATCGCAATTCAAGCCTTCGGGCACCGTCTCGCCGGTTTTCAGCTTGCCGAGATCCTGCAAATTCGGATGGCCGTCGAGCATCAGGATGCGCTCGATCAGCTTGTCCGCGTGCTTCATCTCCTCGATCGATTCTTCGTACTCGTGCTTGGCGAGTTTCACGAAACCCCAATGCTTCCACATGCGCGCATGCAGGAAATATTGATTGATCGCGGTGAGCTCGTTGGTCAGCAGCTTGTTCAGCTCCGCCAGAACCGCTTTGTCGCCTTTCATCGCCGCCTCCTGAAAATCCGGCGTCGCTCGCGTGCGACCCCTGCAGCGGGTCTAAAACGCGCGTGGCGAATTCTCAAGAACAAGGCGACGAAGGCGGCAAAAATCGCAAGCGCCACAAGCAATTGCAACGCAGTCGCGAGATTCATTCGGCCGCGACCGCACAGTTTCGGCCTTTCAGCGTATCGCGAATCTCGCGCACGCATTTTCCGCAACAAGGCTGCGCGCCGGCGGTGCGATCGAAAATCTCGCGCACCGTGCGGCAGCCTTGCGCGCACGCGGCGTGGATCTCGCTCGAACGAATACCGTGGCAGTTGCAGATGAACATCGTAGCGGCAGCTCGACAATCAAACGCGAAGGCCCGCAAATTAACGCGAATGCGAATGAGTTGCAATATCTCGCCGATGGCTGAATAAGTCACTGATACGGAATGAAAAAGGCCGCACCCACGCGGACGCGGCCTTCATTCGTCGGTGAAAAAGATCAGGCTTCTTTAATCGTGTGGCGCAGCAGGCCCACACCGGTGATTTCGACTTCCACCACGTCGCCCACCTTCATGAATTCGGGCGGGGTGCGAGCACCCCCCACGCCGCCGGGCGTGCCCGTGACGATCACGTCGCCGGGTTCCAGCGGGCAGAAGATCGAGATGTAGGCGATGATCTGCGGGATATCGTGGATCAGCATATCGATCGTCGCTTGCTGCTTCACCTCGCCGTTGACGCGCGTGGTCAGCGCTTGGCGCACGATATCCTTCTGCTCGTCGGAAGTGACCATCCACGGCCCGAAGCCGCCGGTGCCGACGAAGTTTTTGCCCGGCCCGAATTGCGACGTATGGCGCTGATAGTCGCGCACCGAGCCGTCGTTGTAGCAAGCGTAACCGGCGACATGCTTCATCGCGTCTTCGCGCGCGATGCGCCTTCCCTTCTTGCCGATGATCACGGCCAACTCGCCTTCCCAATCCAGGCGCTCGCTTTCCTTGGGCTTCAGCATCGGCTGTTCGTGGCCGATCTGGGTGTAGGCGTAGCGCATGAAGATCGTCGGATGCGCCGTGTCGGGACGGCCCGTCTCCGCGCGATGCTCGCGATAATTCACGCCCACGCACCAGATGCGCGTCGCGTCCGGGATCACCGGCAGCCAGCTGAACTTGCCGTTCTTCACATCGGGCTTCTTGCCCTTGGCGGCGACCTTCAACTTGTTGAGGCCCATGCCCGCCAACGCCGCGCGCAAGGTCGGGAATTTTTTGCCGAACTTTTTACCCAGATCGACGATACCGCCGTCGACGACCGCCCCGTAGGATTCGGCTTTTCCGGCTTTGAACGACGCGAGCTTCATGGCGCTTCGGATCCCCTCTTTATGATTGGCGTTCAGGTTATCCGCTTGCGCGCATCCCCACAACGCGCACAAGCGCGGTAGGATGACGCCCCCATGTCCGATGTCGTCCCCGATTTCGATACCGCGTTCGCCGCCGAATTCGACCGGCTGCTGGCCTGGCGGCGCGACGTGCGCCGCTTCCGCCCCGATCCGTTGCCGCAAGGCACGATCGCGGAGCTGGTCGCGCGCGCGAAGCTCGCCCCCTCGGTCGGCAACAGCCAGCCCTGGCGCTTCGTTCATGTGCGCGAAACCGCCCGCCGCGCCGCCGTGCGCGCGGAATTCGAACGCTGCAACAAAGCGGCGCTGGCGGGGTACGACGGCGAACGCGCCAAAGCTTATGCGGAGCTCAAACTCGCCGGCTTCGACGTGGCGCCTGAGCAACTCGCCGTGTTCTGCGACGACGGCGAAGCGAAGGGCCACGGCCTGGGCCGCGCGACGATGCCCGAGACCTTGCGCCATTCGGTCGTCTGCGCCGTGCATACGCTGTGGCTGGCCGCGCGCGTGCGCGGCATCGGTATCGGCTGGGTATCGATCGTCGAGCCCGACGAGGTCGCGCGGATTTTGGACGTGCCCTTGCCGTGGTCGCTGGTCGCGTATCTCTGCGTGGGTTATCCCGAACGCGCCGACGACGTGCCGGAATTGGAGCGCGCGGGCTGGCAAGCGCGCGACAACGATTCCGGCTATTTGATCGAGCGCTGATAGGGCGCCAGCATCCGGAATCCGGCGGCGCAGGCGATCAGCGCCACGATGCCCGAACCCAGCACCGAATAGCCGGGCCCGAACAGCGCGAACAAGGTGGGCGACATCAAGCCCGCGATCATGATTCCGCCGAACGCGGTCACCAGGCGCACGCGATGCACCGACGACGCGGCGGCGCGCGGCGCACCCGGCCCGCCCGAAAGCTGCACATGCAGCGACAGCGGAATATCGAAAAACGGCGAGCCCAGCGCGCACAGGCCCAGCGCCACGTAGAAATATTGCAGCACTTGATCGGGCGGTGCGAGCAGCGGGGCGGCCGCCATGGCGAGGAGCCCCGCGCTCATCACGGTCGATCCCATCAACATGCGCCGCGTCGATAGCGTGGCGGGCAAGGCGCCGACCGCGATGGTCGATGCCGAATTCGACACGCCGTAGACCGCGATGCCAAGGCCATAAGCCGCCACGCCCGAAACATGGAAGCCGAGCACCGACCAGCTGGCCCCCGACGATTCGACCACGACCGGAAACGCATGCGAAATCACGACGACCCAGGCGCCGTCGGTCACGGTCTTCACCGCCAGCAAGCGCTTCAAGACCGCGTCGTCGCGCAGGATTTTAAGGCCGAGCACGAAACCGCCGGCCTCGCGCGGTTCGCGCTCGGGGAACTTCGCCCCCACCGCCAGCAGCAGCCAGCCCGCCAGCAGCAGCGTCAGCATATGGATCAGGAAAATCTGGTGCACGGCGAGCACCAAAGCCAAAGCCGCCGCGATCATCGGGCCGGTGACGCGCGCGATGCGCCGTGTCCCTTCCAGCAGCGCGTTGGTCGCGAACAACACGTCGCGGTTTTTGACCAGCAGCGGCAAATTGCCCTGCACCGTCGGTTCGATCTGGGCGCGCAGCGAGCCCACGCCCACGGCCGTGAAGGCCAGCGCCAGGAAGGCGGGCGTGCCGAATTGCCAGACGAGGAATGGCACGATCGTGCACGCCGCGCCGAAAACGCAATAGGTCGTCAACGCGCGTTTGGGATCGAGGAAGGCGGTCAACGCGCCGCCGAACATCGCGCCGACCAGCACGGCGCCCGATTGCAGCGCGCCGAGATAGCCCACGTCCCGCCCGACGGTCTCGACGGCGAGCCAGATCAACGCGACGCGGAACAATTCGTCGCCGGTCGTGAACACGGCCATCGCGGTCCACAGCCGCGCGACGATCGGCTCGGCCAGCGGGGCGAAAGCCCTCACTTCGACTTTTTCTTCTTCGCAGCACCCCGCACGACGCCCGCGAAGCCGCCATCGGCATAGAGCAGCGCCTTGCCGCCCTGGCGCGTCGTCACCGCCACGACGCGGCCGATGAAGATCGTATGCGTGCCCGAACGGATCGCGCGCGCAAGCTCGCAGTCGAAACTGGTCAACGCGCCGTCGAGCACCGGCGCACCCGTCGCCAGCACGTTCCAGCGGCCTTTGGCGAAGCGGTCTTCGCCCTTATGGCCGGTCGCCCCGGCAAAGCGCAGCGCCAGCGCCTTTTGCCCGCTTGCCAGCACGTTGACGCAAAAGCGCTTGGCCCGGGCGATCACCTTGTTGGGATAGGCTTGGCGATTGACGCAGACCAGCAATTGCGGCGGCTCGGCCGACAACGAGCACACGGCCGTGGCGGTGAGCCCCGCGCGCGTTTGCCCGTCGAAGGTGGTGACGATGGTGACGCCGGCCCCGAGCCGGCGCATCCCGGCCTTGAAGTCGGCCGCGAGATGGTGTGTCGACATGATCCCGCCACAATAGCGGCTCCGGGGCCCGCTTGCGAAGGACCTTGGGACGGGTTACGAACCCGCATCTTGAAGCGCGCCCTTTTACCGTTCCTGGCCCTGTTGCTCGGCACCGCCCCTTCCCTGGCCCAATCGGCCTTGGAAATGGAGCTGGCGCGCGATTTCCTGGCGCTGGAATTGGCCGGCTGGCGCCTGCCCGACCCCGATCCCGAATGTCTGCAAAACGCGCCCCTGACCCGGCTCGAGGCCGGCAGCTATGGGGCGTCGGAAATGGCGGTCGATCCGATCGCGGTCGAGGGGCCGGGCCCGTTCTATCGCGGCTTGACGATCGAGCCGCATCCGACCGACCGGCGCCGCCGGATCGCCCGGTTCGAGTGGACCGTCCGCGACCAAGGAAGGGCGAAGGTGCTGCCCGACCGTTTCGAATTCGCCGTGAACCCGGCCGGCGGCAGCGACGATGCCGGGCGCGGCCTTGCCACCATGATGCGCGAACCCGACTGGATCGTCGTCCGGCGGGAATGCCTGAACGGTTGAGCGCGTTGGAGTAATCAGCATGTCCGAATCTTCCAGCAACCCCGCCACCGATTGGCGCCGCCGCGTTTTGCAGCGCTATGTCTCCACCCATGGCGCCGTCTCGGACGCTGCGGCCAATCTCGACCGGCGTCGGCCGTTCCTCGACAAGCTGATCGCCGAGCATTTCCCGACCAATCGGACGATCACCGGGATCGACCTTGGCTGCGGCCATGGCGCGGTGGTGTGGGCGGCACGCCGGGCGGGCTACGCCAATTTCATCGGCGTGGACGCAAGCCCCGAGCAGGTCGCGATGTCCAAGACGCTGGGCATCGAAGGCGTGCGCGAAGGCGATCTGATGGCCGAATTGGCGGCGACGCCGGACGCCACCTACGACGTCGTCGTGCTGTTCGACCTCTATCACTATTTCGATCCGGCCACGCAGATGAAACTCGCCGACGAGGTGCGCCGCGTGCTGAAGCCGGGCGGGCGCTGGATCCTGCATTTGCCCAATGGCGAGGCGCTGTTCGCCGGCCGCGTGCGCTATTGGGATTTCATGGCGACGGGCTCGTTCACCCGCAAATCCATCGAGCAATTGCTGCTGGTCTGCGATTTCCGCGACGTGCGCTGCTACGAGGACAAGCCGGTCGCCCACGGCCTGAAAAGTTCCGTCCGGGCCGTTCTCTGGGCCGTTCTGCGCGCCGGTTTGCGCCTGGCTTTGGCCGCCGAAACCGGCGAAACCGGCCGCGACGCGATTTTCAGCCAGACCTTCCTGGCGGTCGCCACGAAGTAGGGCTATCTTCCCGTCCCGCAAAGGGAATATCGCTTTCCCGCCGGCCGTTGAATGGGCCGGACGTTCCATTTGAATTCGGGCCCCATGCGCATCCTGTTTCTCGGCTTCGACATCGAAGGCTATGGCGGCATCGCGACCTATAGCCGTTATCAGATCGAAGCGCTCAAACGCCTGGGCCATGACGCCGATATCGTATCGATCGACAAACAGACCGACGGCAAGTTGCTTGCCCCCGGTCTGGCGCATCGCAAGCTGCCCTTCCAAAATCGCTTGAAGGCGGTCGCGACCCTGGTGCGCGAAGCGATCGCGGCGCGCGGGCGTTATGACTTGGTGATGCTCAACCACGTCTATCTCGCGGGGTTGGGCTGGCTCGTAAAGAAGCTCTCGGGCACGCCCTTCACGGTCAACGTCTACAACATCGACATCCTGACCAAGCTGCCGCGTTTGCGCGAAGCCGCGTTCCAGGCTTGCGATCTGGTCATCGCCGATTGCAACTACACGATCGACTGGATGCCGCGTTATCGCGACAAGGTGCCGCCCAGCGGGTTGCTCTACGATCCGGTCGACGTGCATTACTTCAAGCCGATGGAAAAATCGGCCGCGCGCGCCGAGATCGCCAAGCATTACGGCTGGACCGATCTTGCCGGCAAATTCGTGATGACGACCGTCGCCGCGATGCTGCTGCCGCCCAACAAGGGCCAGCGCCAGACGATGGATGCAATGGCGAAGCTCGGCGACAAGCGCCTCGTCTACATCATCGTCGGCTCGGGGGCGGATCGTGCCGATCTCGAAGCCTATGCCGCCGCGAAGGGCCTGGGCGACCAAGTGCGCTTCACCGGCCGCGCCCCGCAGGATCATCTGCCGATCCTTTACGCGGCCTCCGACCTCGCCACGCTGATCGCGCGCGGCGGCCCCGGTTGGGGCGAAGCCGTTCCGCTGGGCCTCATCGAAGCCGCGTCCTGCGGCACGGCGTTCCTGTGCGGCAACGAGGACGGCTCGCCCGAAGCGATCTTGGCCGACGATCCCTGCGGCTTCGCGTTGCCGCCCTTGGATATCGACGCGATCGCCGACGCCATCGCCAAGCTCGCGGCCGATCCCGCCTTGTGCGCGCGGATGGGCCAAGCCGGCATTCGCACGGTGGAGAAAGTCTTCGCGTTCGAGCGTTACGTCGAACAGCAGGGCCGCTTGCTGGAACGTTTCACGCAGCGGAAAGCCGCCGCATGACCAGCGACCGTCTGCGCAAGCGCATCTATCAGCACTACACCTCCGCGACCAACGCGCCTTTGGCGCCCGATACAGTCGATGGCTTGGCCCCGCGCGCCGCGCATTTGAATCGCCTGATCGCGGAGCATTTTCCCGCCGATCGCGCGGCGAAGATTCTGGAACTTGGCTGCGGCCACGGCGCCTTGCTGCATTTCGCGCGCAAAGCCGGCTACGCGAATATGCAGGGCGTGGACGGTTCGCCCGCCCAAGTCGCCGCCGCGCGCAAACTCGGCATCGAGGGTATACGCGAAGGCGACCTGCAAACCGCGTTGCGCGAAACGCAGAACGACAGCCTCGACGCCGTGATCCTGTTCGACGTGCTCGAACATCTCACGCGCGACGAAATCCTCGACACGGTCGACGCGATCCATCGCGTGCTGAAGCCCGGCGGAAGATTGATCCTGCACGTGCCCAACGGCGCTTCGCCCTTCGGCACGCTGATGATCTATTCCGACCTCACGCACGAGATCGCCTTCACGCCCGAAAGCCTGGCGCAGCTTTTCCTCGCCTCGGGCTGGAAGTCGGTCGAGAGTTTCGAGGACCCGCCCGCCGCGCATGGGCTGAAGAGCAAGATCCGCGGCGTGTTGTGGTGCGCGATCCGCGCGGCGTTGCGCTTCTATCTCGCGGTCGAAACCGGTTCGCGCGAGCACAAGGTGCTGACGCAAAACCTCTACGCCGTCGCGATCAAGTGACATGTGCGGCATCGCCGGCATTTTCGCCTACGCGCCCGATGCCCCGAAAGTAAGGCGGGGCGAACTCGTCGCGATCCGCGACGCGATGGCGGCGCGCGGGCCCGACGGAACCGGCGAATGGTTCTCCGACGACGGGCGCGTGGGTTTCGGCCATCGCCGCTTGTCGATCATCGATCTGCGCTCGATCGCGGACCAGCCGATGCGGCTTGCCGGGACCGGCCTCCATATCGTTTTCAACGGCGAGATCTATAACTATCGCGCCTTGCGCGACGAGCTGATCGCCGAGGGTGCGCAATTCACGACCGAGTCGGATACGGAGGTGATACTTCACCTCTATGCGCGGCGCGGGCCCGAGAAGACCGTCGCCGCCTTGCGCGGCATGTTCGCCTTCGCGATCTTCGATCCCGAAAAAGGTGGCATGTTCTTCGCGCGCGATCCGTTCGGGATCAAGCCGCTCTATCTTGCCGACGACGGCCGCACGATCCGCTTCGCGAGCCAAGTGAAGGCGCTGCTGGCCGCCGATGCGCCCGACACGACGCCGAACCCCGCCGGCCATGCCGGGTTCTTCGTCTGGGGCCATGTGCCCGATCCGCATACCCTCTATCGCGGCATCGTGGCGCTGCCGGCCGGCACGTCGATCTGGGTCGATACGCGCGGGCAAAGCCGCCAAACGAAATTCTTCGATCTGGTCGAAGCGCTGCGGGGCAAGGGCCAAGGCGGATCGCTGCGCGACGCCGTGCTCGACACACTCGCCCATCACATGATCGCCGACGTGAAGGTCGGCGTGTTCCTGTCGGCCGGAATCGATTCGACCGTGCTGGCGGGTGTCGCCGCCGAAACCATCGCCGGCCGTCTCGACACCGTGACGCTCGGCTTCGATGCCTATCGCGGCACGGAGAACGACGAGACCGTGTTGGCCGAGCAGTTCGCCAAGGCGCGCGGCACGAACCACCGCACGATCTGGATCGGGCGCGACGCCTTCGCCGCCGAACGCGACAATTTGTTCGCCGCGATGGATCAGCCGAGTGTGGACGGCATCAACACCTATTTCGTCGCGCGCGCGGCCAAGCAAGCGGAGCTGAAAGTCGCCCTGTCGGGCTTGGGCGGCGACGAAATATTCGCGGGTTATCCCGGCTTCGCACAGATCCCATCGCTGGTCGCGCGCACCGCCCCGTTTGCGATGTTCGGAGGTGCTTTCCGCGCCCTTACCCAAGGTTGGATTGGCAAAGTCACCTCGCCCAAATATGCCGGGCTGCTGGAATATGGCGCCAGCTACGAGGGCGCGTATCTTTTGCGCCGCGCCTTGTTCATGCCCTGGGAAATCGAAGGAATTCTGGGCGCCAAACTCGCCCGCGAAGGGCTCGATGCGCTCGACCTGCCGCGCTCCCTCGACAAGGGCCTCGACCGGCTACACGCGGGACGGTTGAAAGTCTCGGCGTTGGAGATCGCCAATTATATGCGCGATCGTCTGTTACGCGATTCCGATTGGGCGGGCATGGCCCAGTCGATAGAAATTCGCGTGCCTTTCGTCGATCCCGTTTTCCTGGCCAAGATCGCGCCCGCCCTCAACCGTGCCGGCGCGCCGGGCAAGCGCGGCCTCGGCGCCACGCCCCAACCGCCCTTGCCGGCGGAAATCCTCGATCGGCCGAAAACCGGTTTCGTCGTGCCGGTACGCGAATGGCTGATGGGCGATAGCTCGCCCGAAGCTTCGCAGCGCGGCCTTCGCGGTTGGGCGCGGCAAGTGCATCGGGCGTTCGTCTGACCATGGGCAAGAAAATCCGGCTCGCCTACCTGGTCACGCATCCGATCCCGTACCAGGCGCCTTTGCTGCGCATGATGGCGGCGCAACCCGATATCGAATTCGAAGCCTTCTTCGGCACCGATTTTACGACGCGCCCCTTCGTCGCGGGCGAGTTCAAGCAGATGATCGATTGGGACGTGCCGCTGCTGGAAGGCTATCGCTCGACCACGCTCGCACGCCTCGATCCGCAGCCCCCCGGGGGCGTGCTGGAGCCGCTCACGCTGTGGCGCCCGCTATCGCGCGGCTTCGCAAGCGAACTCGATCGCGGCCAATTCGACGCGCTGTGGATTCACGGCTACGCGCATGTCAGCCATTGGGCGGCGATCGCCTCGGCCAAGAAGCGCGGCATCAAGGTGATGATCCGCGACGAGGCCACGCCGATCTCCGCGCAGCGTTCGGGCCTCAAACGCCTCGCCAAGCGCGCCTTCTTCGAGGCGTTCAAGCTCGGCATCGACGCCTATCTCGCCATCGGAGAACTCAACAAGCGCTATTACGTCGAGCACGGCGTCGATCCGCGCGACATTTTCAGCGTGCCCTATGCGGTCGATAACGACCGCTTCAAGGCGCAAGCCCAAGAAGCCGCAAAGTCGCGCGCCGCGTTCAAACGCGAGCTTGGCATCGAAGAAGGCCGGCCGGTCGTGCTGTTCGTCGCCAAGCTGATCGAACGCAAGCGGCCGCGCCTGTTGCTCGATGCGTTCGCCAAAGTGCGCGCCAATCCGGCCTTGCGCGATCCCGTCCTCGCCTTCGCGGGCGACGGGCCGCAACGCGCCGAATTGGAAGCATTGGCAAAGGAACTTCCCGAAGGCGCGGTCAAGTTCCTGGGCTTCAAGCGCCAGAACGAATTGCCCGCCTGCTACGATCTTTGCGACGTATTCGTGTTGCCCTCGGGCCAGGAAGCCTGGGGCCTGGTCGTCAACGAAGTGATGTGCGCGGGCAAAGCCGTGATCTGCTCCGACATGATCGGTGCCGCGCCCGACCTTTGCCGCCCGGGCGAGAACGGCGCGATCTTCCGCAGCGACGATGTCGACGATCTGGCGCGCGCGCTGACCGATGTGCTGGGCGACGCGAACAAGCTTGCCGCTTACGGCAAGCGTTCGCTCGAAATCGTCGATCGCTGGAGCTATCGCGAGGACGTGGCCGGTATCCGCGCGGCCCTCGCCCACGTGCTGCCGGGACGGATCGTCCCATGAAGGATATGTCCTGGTCCTTCGTGACGACCGTGATCATTCAGATCGTCAATATTCTGACCGGGCTGCTCGCGGCGCGCTTGCTGGGCCCCGACGGGCGCGGCCAGCTTGCCGAAATCATGTTGTGGCCGGGCCTGCTGGTCGAGTTCGGCATTTTGGCGTTGTCGGACGCGCTGCTCTATCGCGCGGCGACGCGCTCGGCCGCCCCCAAAACGCTGTTCGCGACGGTCATGTTCCTGGGCGCCGTGTTGTCGGTCGTGTTGATCGTCGTCGGCTATTTCGTCATTCCGTTCGTGCTGGTCGGCGAATCGGTCCGTCTCGAAGCGACGATTCATCTCTATATCGTCGGCTATATCCCGATTTACCTGTTCGCGCTGTTTGTCGCGACGATGTTTCAAGGCCATCTCGACATCAAAGGCTGGAATGTCGTGCGCTTGCTCGTCGGCACGGGCTATCTCGGCTTCATCCTGCTGCTATGGACGACGGGCAATATCGGCGTGAACGGCTTCGCCTTCGCCTTCGTCGCGGGCACGGCGTTGTCGGGCATCGTCGGCCTTGTCTGGCTGTGGCGCAAAGGCTGGGTCGCCTGGAAACCCGATTTCGCCGCCGCCAAAGGTTTGCTCGGCTACGGCATTCGCGTGCATGTGGGCGAGATCGTCAATTCCGCGCGCCAGCGCGTCGATCAAGCCGCGGTCGCGATGTTCCTGACCGCGCATGATCTGGGGCTTTACGCCGTGGCGCTGACCGTCGCCAACGGGCCGATGATCCTGGTCAACACGATCGCGGGGATCGCGTTCCCGAAGATCAGCGCAGCCCCCGACAAGGAAGAGAAGCTGCGCATCTTCGGCATCTATTTGCGCCTCGCCATGATCGTATCGGCGGGAAGCGCCGTCGCGCTCGCCATCCTCGCCGAATTCCTCGTGCCGCTGATCTTCGGACAAAGTTTCGATCATAGCGCCACGATCAGCCAGATCATGCTGATCGGCCTGCCCTTCTTCGCGGCCAAGCTGATGTTCATCCAGGCGCTGAACGCGTTCGACCGCTCGCTGTCGATCGGCCGCGCCGAATTGATCGGCTTGATCGGGGCGGCGGGCGCCTTGGCATTGTTCCTGCCGAGCATGGGCTTGGAAGGTGCAGCCTGGGCGATGGTCGTCGCCAACGTCGTGGCGATGGTCGTCATGGCGATGACGTTGGGGACGACGATCGAGGCGAAATTGCTGCCGCTGTTCCGCCCGACGCAGGACGATTTCGCGGCCATGCGCCGCTTGCTGCGCAAATGAAGCGCGAAGACGCCACCGGCCTGATCGGCCATCCGGGGTCCAACCACCTCGCCTATCAGCTTGTCGCCGCATTGCAGGCGCAAGGCTACGACGCGCGGTTCGAGACGGGGATTTTTTGGACCGGCCGGGGCCTATTGCCGAAATTGACGGGCATGCTGCCGGGGCCGATCCGCGCCAAGGTCGAACGCGAACTCAAGCGCCGCTCGCATCCGGGCGTCGATCCGGCCCGCGTCGATTTCCTGCCGGTACCGGAGATGATCTATCTGGCATCGACGCGCCTGAAGCTATCGGCCGAGCGCCAGCTCGAAGCCATCGCGTGGCGCAACGAAGTGTTCGACGCGCAATTCGCCGAACGGGTGCGCCGGGAACGCCCGCGCTTCGTGATCGGGCACGATTCCTCGTCCTTGAAAGCGCAACGCGCGGCGCAAAGCGTGGGGTCGCTCGCGATCCTCAACCAAGTCATCGGCCATATCGAGGCGGGGCTGGAGGTTTTCGCCGAGGAGGCGAAAGCCGCCCCCGAATTCGCCGAAACGCTGCCTTTGCCGCCCAAACGCGTGATCGAGATTTGCCGCCGCGAAGCGATCGAAGCCGATCGCGTGATCGTGCCGTCCGACTATGTGCGCGATACGCTGACCGCGCGCGGCGTGGATGCTGCGCGCATTTTCGTGCTGCCCTATGGCGTCGACACGAATCGCTTCCGCCCGGCCCCGCGCGCGGCCGACGGCAAGTTCCGCGTGCTGTTCGTCGGCGGCTTGTCGCAGCGCAAGGGCATCAAGTATCTGCTGGAGGCGGCGAAGCGCGCGGATATTCCCGGCCTCGAACTCGTTTGCGTGGGCAAGCTCGCCGGCGATCCGTCCGCCTTCGCGCCCTATGCGGGCGTGTTCCGGCATGTGCCGCATGTGCCGTTCCACGAAGTCCACACGCTGTTCCAAACGGCGGACGTGTTCGCCTATCCATCGCTGCACGAAGGCTCGGCCTTCGCGAGCTACGAGGCGCTCGCGTCCGGTTTGCCGGTCGTCTGCACGCCGAACACCGGTTCGGTCGTCCGCGACGGCGTGGAAGGATTCCTGGTGCCGGTGCGCGATGTCGACGCGATCGTCGATCGTTTGCGCACGCTTCATCGCGATCCGGATCTGCGCGCGCGCATGGGTATTGCCGCGCGCGCGCGCGCCGAGGAATTCACTTGGAAACATTACGGCGCGCGCTTGACCGCGTGGCTCGACGCGGAATTGGGCGTCAGCGTGTAAGTCCGGCGTTCTGGTAATACGTCAACGCGCCTTGATGCAGCGGCAGCCCGAATCCGTCGGCCGCCGATTCCGGACGGATCAACCGGCCCAGGCGTTCGTTGGCGTCGATCGCGCGGCGGTTATTCGGGTGCCACAAGGCGCGAACCAGACCTTGCGCGGTCGCGTCGGCGATCGATTCGTTGACCACCCACAAAATACCGACCGACACCGCTTTGGTTTCGGGCGTGTCGGGATAGGCGTCGGCGGGAATCGTCGTTTCGGTCAGGAACGGCAATTCCTGGCGCAGCCGCGCGACGAGGCCGCCCAGCGGCAGCAGCGTGATGTCCTGATCGGCGGCGAGTTCGCGCACCAGCGACGAGGGCACGACCGCCGTTTCGAAAAACGCGTCGAGCTTGCCCGCCTTCATCGCTTCGATCGCTTCGGCGGTCTTGAGGTATTGCGCGCGCAGATCGCGTTCCGGCACCCCGGCGGCGGCGAGCAACGAGCGCGCGTTATTGGCGGTGCCCGATTCGCGCTCGCCCAGCGACACCTGCTTGCCACGCAAGCCCCGCAGATCGCCGATCTTGGCCGAGCTGCGCACGATCAGATGCAGCGTCTCCGGATAAAGATAGGCGAGGACGCGCAAACCGGCGGCGGCGGGCTTGTTCCGCCAGGGGCCTTTGCCGGTGAAGGCGGCATAGGCGAGATCGGATTGGCAAAGGATCGAGTCGATCTTGCCGGTCGTCAGCAATTCGAGATTGGCGAGCGAGCCCGCCGTGGTCTGGTTGACCGCGATCATGCCGGGCACGCCGCAGGACCCGCCGCGCGCGCAGTCGCGCGCCCCCGGCGGCGAGGACACGACCTGGCCGATCAGCGTACCGGCTTGAAAAAGGCTGGATTCCGTGGGGCCCGAGGCGATGCGGAAAAATTTGGCGTCCTGGGCCGCGGCGGGATTCGGGCAAAATCCGCCCCCGAGCGCCGCCAAACCGGCCCCCCCCGTTCCCGCCAAAAACCGGCGCCGACTTAAAGACATCCCCCGCCCGAACCGACAAGGAGTACGCCCGGCCCTCCGGGAACTCCCGCTTGTTCTATTTAGCGGAGCATCGCGGCGCCGTCATCCGACCATTTGCCGGGGCAGCCATGTGACGAGTTCAGGGAACCACACCAGCATCGCCACCATCACGCACATCATCAGGAAGAAGGGAAAGGCGACCTTGCCGATATAGGTGATCTGGTGCCCGGTCATGCCCTGGAGCACGAACAGATTGAACCCGACGGGCGGCGTGATCTGGGCCATTTCCACGACGATGACGATGAAAATGCCGAACCAGAGCAGGTCGAAACCGGCGCGTTCGATCGTCGGCATGACCACGGCCATGGTCAAAACGACCATCGAGATACCGTCGAGAAAACACCCCAGGACGACGTAGAACACCGTCAGCACGACGATCAGCATGCCCGAGGAGAGGTTCAGCGAGTCGATCCATTCGGCCAGATGGCGCGGCAGGCCGGTGAAACCCATCGCGAGGGTGAGGAACGCCGCCCCCGACAGGATCAGCGCGATCATGCAGGAAAGGCGCGTCGCACCCATCAGGCTTTCCTTGAACACTTTCCAGTTCATGTCGCCTTGGACCGTCGAAACGATCAGCGCGCCGGTCACGCCCACGGCCGCCGCCTCGGTCGCCGTCGCGAAGCCCGCATAGATCGAGCCGAGCACGATCACGATCAGCGCCACCGACGGGATCAAATGCCGTGCGGCGTAGATTTTCTGCAGGAACGACAGCGACATATCGGCGCCGGGCACGTTCTTGCCCTCGATCAGCGCCCAGATCATCACGGTCAGCATGAACAGCCCGGCCAGCGTCAGGCCGGGGATCACGCCCGCGATGAACAATTGCGCGATCGAAGTGTTCGTCTGCACGCCGTAGACGATCATGATCAGCGACGGCGGGATCAGCAGGCCCAGCGTGCCCGACCCTGCGAGACTGCCCACGATCATGCCTTCGGGATAGCCGCGCTTGCGCAGTTCCGGGATCGACATTTTGCCGATCGTGGCGCAGGTCGCGGCGGAGGAGCCGGAGATCGCCGCGAAAATCGTACAGCCGATGACGTTGGTGTGGATCAGGCGCCCGGGCAGACGCTGCATCCAGGGCGCGAGGCCGCGGAACATGTCTTCCGACAGCCGTGTGCGGAACAGGATTTCGCCCATCCAAATGAACATCGGCAGGGCCGTCAGCGTCCAGGACGAGGCCGAGCCCCAGATCGTGGTCACCATCGCCGCCCCCACCGGGCGGCTGGTGAACATCTCCATCGCCGCCCAGCCGACGGCAAGCAAGGCAATGCCGATCCACACGCCCGAACCGAGAATGACGAACAGCAGGACGATCAACAGCCCGGCGATCCAAAGACTTTCCATGGCGCGCTTACCTTATTCCGTGTGCTGCTGGTCGGCGGAAAGATCGCTCTCGCGGATTTCGCGCCCGCCGAGCACCTGGACGAATTCGTCGGCGAAGGCGACGAACAGAACCGTCACACCAATCGACATCGCGAGCTGGGGAATCCACAGCAGCGTCGCATCCATCGCGTCGGAGCGGCTCTCGAATTCCCAGGACCAATAGACCATGTCCCAGGCGTACCAGGCGAAGAAGCCGGTCATCAGCACGGCCACGCCCAGGCAAAGGATTTCGACGGCGCGGCGCGCGCCCGGCGGCAAACGCTGGATGATCAGCGTCACGCGGATATGCTCGCCGCGCTTGAGCGTATGCGCCAACGCGAAGAACGACGCGGCGGCCATCGCGTAGCCGGCATACGCGTCGGTGCCGCGCAGGAAAATGTCGGACACGCCGCCCAAAATTTGAATCAGCGTCACGACCAGGATCGCCATCATCGAAAGCCCGGCGAGCCAGGCGGCGGATTCGTAGAGAAGATCGAGAGCGCGGCGCATGATCCGGGATCGTTCGGGTCGAAAGAAAAAAGGCCGGCGGGTTCCCCCGCCGGCCCGGTTTCCGCCAATCGCGTCAGGACGCGGCGCGGAAGGCGTTGACGAGCGCTTGGCCGTCGGCGCCGGCGCGCTCCAGCCAGCCCTTCGACAGGTCTTCGCCCCAGCGCTTGAAGCCGTCGCGCAACGCCGGCGACGGTTCCGAAACCGTCATGCCGTTCTTGGCGAAGGCTTCCAGGAAGGTGCGATCGAGGCGCTGGGATTCCGCCCAGCCGCGCGCTTCCGCGACCTTGCCGGCTTGGGTGACGGCGGCCTGCACGCTGGCGGGCAACTGGCCCCAAGCGCGCGCGTTGACCATCGTCATGTTCTTCGGCAGCCAAGCCTGGACGTCGTAGTAGAACTTGATGTGTTCCCAGATCTTCGAATCGAAGCCCGTGGCGCCCGACGAGATCATCGAGTTCACGCGGCCCGAGGCGAGCGCCTGGACGAGCTCGGCGGCTTGCACCGTGGTGACGCGCATGCCCGCGAGTTCGGCGAAGCGGCCGGCCGACGCCCCGTAGGAACGGAACGACAAGCCCTTGAGATCGTCGGGCACGTTGAGCGCCTTGGGGCTGTAGAAGCCCTGCGGCGGCCACGGCACCGAGAAGAGGTGACGCACGCCGCGCGACGCCAGCCGCTTCTCGATATAGGGCAGTTGCAGATCGGCGAGCTTGCGCGCAGCCGCGAACGACGTCGCCAGGAACGGCACGTTGTCGGCGCCGAACATCGCGTCGTCGTTTTCCATGACGACCATCAACAATTCGCCCATCTGCGCCTGGCCCGTTTGGACCGCACGCATGATTTCCGGCACCTTGAACAGCGAAGCGCCGGGATGGACGGTGATTTCCAGCTGGCCGCCGGTTGCATCCTTCACGTCCTTGGCGAATTGGATGAGGTTGGCGGAGTGGAAGTTGGTTGCCGGATAGCCGGCGGGCAGATCCCATTTCCAGCGCGCCTGGGCGCGCGCGATCATCGGCATGCCGAGGACCGGAAGGGCGGCGGCGGCGGCCGTGCCGGCGAGGAACTTGCGGCGCGATACGGTTGTCTTCTTCATCTTTTCACGACTCCCTGCGATTCCGGTGTCGGCGGTCATGGCGCGGTTCGCCCGCACCCTACGGATACGGTCGAGCCGTTCATGCAGCCAGCATGCCGGTTCCAATGACGAAAAGCCTAGTCCCTGATTTGTTGCGATGGAAGCTAGGATAACGTTGACGAATCGTCAACGATTATTCGACGTTTCGACCTTCACAACGCCGGACGCGATCAGGCGTTCGATCTCGGCGGGGGCGATTCCCATCTCGCGCAGGATGCCGCCGCCGTCCGCACCGATCCCCGGCAGATCGCGGCGCACGGGCAGGCGTTCGCCGTCGAAGCTGATCGGCAAAGCGGGGATACGCACTTTCTTGCCGTCGGGATTGGTGACTTCGGCGAGACCGCCGCTGGCGATCAGATGTGGATCGTCCAGAAGGTCCACCGGCTTGCCGATGGGCGCGTAAGGAATGCCGAGCTTTTCGGCCTTCGCCAGCAATTCGGCCTTCGTGCATTTCTTCGCCGCCGCTTGGATCACCGGCAGCATCGTGTCGCGCGCGGCACAACGCTGGTTGTTGGTGGCGAGCGCCGGATCGGCCTTCAATTCGGCGAGGCCGAATTCGTCGCAGAACGGCCCCCATTGCGTGTCCGAGACGACGGCCAAGAAGAGCTGATCGCCATCGGCCGTGTCGAACACGTCGTAGACGCCCCAGGCCGCCCGGCGCACCGCCATCGGCGGCGGTGCCACCCCGGTCACGCAATATTGCGCGACATGCTGGGCCATCAGAAACGCGCAATTCTCGAACAAGGCCGACTTCACGTAACGGCCCTTGCCGGTCGTTTGGCGTTCGTGGATCGCGGCCAGAATGCCGATCGCCGCGAACATGCCGCCCATGATGTCGTTGACGGAAGTCCCAGCGCGCAACGGCCGCCCGGCGGGCCCAGTCATGTAGGCAAGTCCCGCCATCATCTGCACGACTTCATCCAACGCCGTGCGATGCTCGTACGGCCCATCGAGGAAACCCTTCAGCGAGCAATAGACGAGCTTCGGATTCGTTTTCGATAGTTCGTCGTAGCCGAGGCCGAGCTTGTCCATGGCACCGGGGCGGAAGTTCTCGGTCACCACATCGGCGTCGGCGACCAATTGGCGCACGATCGCCAAGCCTTCGGGCGATTTCATATCGATCGCCAGCGAACGCTTGTTGCGGTTGAACGTGGCGAAGAACCCCGCCCCCGATGCGCCCAGACGGCGCGTATTGTCGCCGGAAGGCACGGGTTCGACCTTGATGACGTCCGCCCCCAAATCGGCGAGCACCAAGCCGCAGCTCGGCCCCATCACCATATGGACGAATTCGACGACTTTGAGGCCGGCGAGCGGCTGCGGCCCTTGCACATTCGACATGATGGTTACGCCGCTACTTTTGCGCCGTTGGGGAAGCCCTTCGGCAGGCCCGCTTTGGCGAGATGGCCATGGAACTCGGCCCCCGGCAAAGCCTCTTCCAGAATGCGGCGCGCTTCGATCAGCTTGTCGAAATCGACACCGGTCGAATAGCCCATCGCTTCGAGCATGAAGACGAGATCCTCGGTGATGACGTTGCCTGAGGCGCCCGGCGCATAGGGGCAGCCGCCCAGACCCGCCATCGAGGAATCGAGCGCGGTGACGCCCGCTTCGAGCGCCGCCATGCAATTCGCGAGGCCAAGCCCGCGCGTATTGTGGAAATGCGCCGCGTCGAGTTTCGGGCCCGCGATCTTGCGCGCCTCGACGAACATCTCGCGCACTTGCTTGGGGTTGGCGTAGCCCACCGTATCGGCGATCGAGATCGTATCCGCCCCGGTCGCGGCGATGCGCTCGACCAAGCGCAGCACATCCGCTTGCGGCACTTCACCTTGCAGCGTGCAGCCGAAAGCGGTCGAAATGCCGCCATTCACTTCCATCTTGCGCCCGGCGGGCAGCGCGTCGCGCAAGGCGACGATGCGCTTCAGCTCGTCAACCTGTTCGTCGACGGTCTTGCGCACATTGGATTTGGAATGCGCTTCGCTCGCCGAAATCGGCAGCGAGATTTTATGCACGCCCGTTTCGGCGGCGCGTTCGGCCCCTTTGAGATTGGGCACCAGCGCGACGACCTGGATATTCGGGATCGTCATCGCGAACGCCGCGATTTCGGCCGCGTCGGCGAATTGCGGGATCAGCTTCGGATTGACGAAGGAACACACTTCGATCTCGCGCAAACCGGCCGCCGCCAGTGCCGCGATCCAACGCTTCTTCGCGTCGGTCGGCATGAAGATCTTGGTGTTCTGCAACCCGTCGCGCGGGCCCACCTCGCTGATGGTGATCGTCTTCGTCATGGCGTTTCCCCGATATTTTTTTATTCGGTCCGGTCGCGACGGCGCCGATTAGCTGGGCGCCGTCCCGCCCAGCAGACGCGAAAGTTCGGCGCCGCTACGTTTCAGCGTCGCGGCCATCGTGTCGATCGCTTGGGCGGCGAAACGCTGCGTGGGGCCCGACAACGCGATCGCGGCGACCACACGGCCATCGGCGCCGTAAACGGGCACGGCGATCGCGGCGCTTTCCGGCGTCACTTCGCCCAGCGACGTGATGTAACCCTCGGCGCGCAGTTTGTCGTATTCGGGGCCTTGGCCTTCGGCGGCGAGCAACGCCTTGCCCGTGGCGCCCTTACCCAGCGGACGGCGGTCGCCTTCGCGGACGATCGAACGCACCACGTGATTCGATTCGATACGGTGCAGGCAAACGCGCACGTCCTTCTCGCGCACATAGAGCGAGGCGGTCTCGCCCGTCTCCTCGGTCAGCTTGCGCAAGATGGGCAGCGCCACATCGCCGAGCTTGAACGCGGCTTGATAGAGATGCCCCGCCTTCAGCGCGGCCGGCCCGATGCGGAACGCACCGTCGGAATCGCGGGTCAAGAAACCGGCGCGGTCGAGCGACACCGACAGACGAAGAATGGTGCTCTTGTAGAGACCGGTGCGCTTGGCGAGTTCGGCCAGCGTGAGGCGCGGATTGCGCTCGTCGAACGCGGCGACGATGGCCAAAGCGCGGCCGACGGCGGCCACGCCTTCCTTGTCGCGATTGGGTTTCGGGGCGGTGGCGGCAGCGGGGGGCGGTACGTCGATATAGGACATCGGAACGATCATTCTACCTGTCAGAACTGCGTTCTGTTATGCGGAGGGGTGATCTCCAGCATCATCCTGTATGCAGTCCCGAGTCAACAACCACATACCGCGCTTGCGAAAAATCTTTTTGCGACTGCGAAGGGGCTGCGCCTAAGGCGCCGTCAAATCCTTGGTCCAAAAGGCCATTGGCTTATGCGTCGGCGCCGTGTCGCCAAGATCGAGCCATTCGAAGGACGCGGTCAGGTCGGCGCGCGGTTTGAATCCGCGCTTGGCCCAGAACGCGTCGAGCGGCACGTAATCGGCGGGACGTGCTGGATGATCCTTCGGGCGCACAACGCCGCAGAACGTGGCGAGCTTGAAGCCCAAATCGCGCGCGCGCTTTTCGCGCTCGACGAAGAAGCGCACCCCCGCCCCCTGCCCGCGATATTCGGCGAGCAGTACGGATTCGCCGTAATAATAGACCTGCGCCGGATCGATGCCCGCATCGACGAACGGCTTTTGCAGTTCGGCTTCGCTGTCGGTCAACGGCAAGGCGGTCGACGCCCCGACGATCGCGTCGCCATCTTTGGCGATCACGATCGTGGCGCGCGGCAGCTTGATGTACTTCGCGAGGTATTTGCGCTCGTAGTCGAGCGAGCCTTCGTAGAGATAGGGCCAGACGCGGAACACGGTCACGCGCAAGCGCGCGAGATCGGGCACCACGCTTTCGACCGCAGCCCCGGACAGGACTTGGAAAGCGAGGCTCATTTAACCTGCGCCAGCCAGTCCTTGAGATTGTAGTGGTTCGACACGCGCGCGATCTTGCCGCCCTTCACGTCGAAGAACGCGCCCACGCGCAGCGTGTAACGCTGGCCGTTGGCCGGCGGGAAATTGCCGTCGGTCTTGAGGTATTCGCCGTCGAGGTCGAATTCGGCGGCCGCGCGCGCGCCACCGGCGGCGACCATGACGACGAGTTCGCGCACCTTCTCGCGATAGCTCGTATCCATATGCGCCATGAATTTCTTGAACGCGTCGCGCCCGGTTTCGCGCCCGCCCTGGCTGATATCGTGCGCCACGTCGTCGGTCAGCAGCGCCAGCATGCCGTTCCAATCCTGCGCATTGAAGGCGGCGTAATAGTCGCGAATCAGTTTCTCGGTCGTCTGCTCAATCGTCATGCCCACGGCGCCTTCCCGGATGCCCAAAGTTCGTTCAGCAACGTCATGTCGCGATACGTATCCATACATTGCCAGAACCCGCCATGGCGATGCACGGCGAGTTGATTGCCGGCGGCGAGCTTGGGCAAAACATCGACTTCCAAACTGCGCGCGCCATCTTCGGGCGATATGGAGTCGAGTGCGGCTTTGCGCAAGACCATGAACCCGCCATTGATCCAGCCCTCGGCGATTTGCGGTTTTTCGCGGAAGGTGCGCACCTCGTGACCTTCGATATCGATCTCGCCGAAGCGCGACGGCGGGTGCACGGCGGTGACGGTGCCAAGCTTGCCCGAGCGCGTATGCGTATCGAGCAGCGACGCGATGTCGATATCGGCGACACCGTCGCCATAGGTCGCGAAGAACGTGTCGCCGCGCACGTGTTTCAACGCCCGCGCGATGCGGCTGCCGGTCAGCGCGTCGGCGCCCGTCTCGACCAAAGTGACGGTGAAATCGAGCGGCGCCACATCGCCCAGCACGCGCACGGCGCTGGTCGACAGGTCGATTTCCAGATCGGCGTTATGCAGCCGGTAATTCACGAAATAGTCGCGGATCACGTTGCCCTTGTAACCCAGGCACACGATGAAACGCTTCACCCCGAAGCGGCGATAAAGCCGCATGATATGGACGAGGATCGGCAGCCCGCCGATTTCGATCATCGGCTTGGGGCGGATATCGGTTTCCTCGCGCAGCCTTGTGCCCATGCCGCCCGCGAGGATAACGGCTTCCATATCGGCGATGGCCATTTTCGCGTCTCCCGAGTCGAAACGACACGATTCTAGCCTCTGTTGACTTCCGCGCCCATCCTGCCGACAAGAAGCGGTCATTTCCGGAGTGCGCCATGCAGTTCTACCGTCACGGCCTATCCTCGGCCGACGCCAAGGGGATCGCGGAAGTTCTCGACACGCCGTTCCTCACCTCGGGCGGCGTGGGCAAGAAGGTCGAAGCGCAGCTTTGCGAGTTCTTCGGCCAGACCCATGCGCTGCTGGTCAATTCCTGGACCAACGGGGCGCTCGCCGCCATCCTCGCCATGGATATCGGCCCGGGCGACGAGGTGATCGTCCCCGCCCAGACCTTCATCGCCACGGCGAATATGGTCGAGCTGGTCGGCGCCAAGCCCGTGTTCGTCGACGTCGATCCCGAAACGCTGCTGATGACGCCCGAACTGACCGCGAAGGCGGTCACCAAGAACACGAAGCTCGTCATCCCCGTCCATATGTACGGGCAGATGTGCGACATGAAGGGCCTGCGCGCGGCATTACCCAAGAGCGTGCGCATCCTCGAAGATTGCGCGCATTGCTTCGAAGGGACGCGCGACGGCGAGCCGCCCGGCAAGCATTCCGATCTCGCGATCTTCTCGTTCTACGCGACCAAGAACGTCACCTGCGGCGAAGGCGGGGCGATGGTCACCAGCGACGAAGATCTGTTCGGTAAGTTGCAACAGACGCGCCTGCACGGCATGAGCGCCATCGCCGCCGATCGTTTCAAATCGGGCCAGTACCGGCATTGGGACATGGCGCGCCTGGGCGTGAAGGCGAATTTGCCCGACCTGCTCGCCGCGTTGCTGCCGAACCAAATCGCGACGATCCGCGAACGCCTGCCCGCGCGCACGGCATTGTCGGATCGCTACCGCGACGCTTTCGCCAATCTGCCGATCCGCTTGGCGAAGCTCGATCCCGGCAGCGTCTCGGCCGAGCATTTGTTCCCGATCCATGTGAAGCCCGCCCAGCGCGACGCCGCCATCGCCGCGTTGAATGAAGCGGGCGTGCCGGTGACGGTGAATTATCGCTCGGTGCCGACGCTCACCTATTATCGCGAGAAATACGGCTTCACGCCCGCCTCGTTCCCCGTGTCCTACGAATGGGGCGAAGGGGAAATCACGCTGCCGCTGTGGCCGGGCATGCCCGATTCCGATATCGAACAAGTGATCGCGACGGTGAAGGACAAGGTCGTCCCGCTGGTGCGCTAAGCGAACGCGCTGGCCTTGTAGTCGCGTGCGATCCGGTCGAGATCGGCGGCCGGCAGCGCGCCCGCTTCGCCCGCCGCGACGTTGAGGTCCGCTTCCTCGGGCCGCAACATGCCCGGGATCGTCGTGGCGACTTCCGGGCGCGACAGGCAAAAGCGCAACGCGATCTGCGCGAGGCTTTGCCTTTCGCGCGCGGCAATGTCGCCGATGAAATCGCGCGCCGCCTTGGCCCACAGCGCCAAACGTTCCTTGGGCCATTGGCGGCGGTGATCGCCTTCGGGGAACACCCCATCGGCCGACAGATTGCCGCTGAGGAAACCGAACGCCAGCGGTGTACGCGCGATGACGCTCGCCCCCGCTTTCGCTGCCGCGTCGAACAACCCGCAATCGGCCGCGCGATGATCGATGACGTTGTAATTCGCCTGCACCACCGGGGCGGCGAATTCCTCGATCCCGGCTTTCGCTTCCGCCGGCGATTTCATCGACAAGCCCCAAGCGCGAATCGTGCCCGCTTGGCGCAAATCCTCCAGCGCGCCCAAAATCTCCGGCCGTTCGCGCAGCAATTCCGGCGTCGCGTTATGGAGCTGCAATAGATCGATCGCCGGCCGGCGCAGGCGCTTCAACGATAAAGCGGCCGATTCCTTGATCGCCACGGGCGAGAAATCCACCGGATCGGCGAAGCGCGTTTGCCCTGCCTTGGTCGCGACCACGATGCGGTCGGCATCGGCCGGCGGCATGTCGGCCAGGGTTTCGCCGATCAATTCCTCCGAATGCCCGTCGCCATAGGCGGGTGCCGTGTCGACGAAATCGATCCCGCGCTCGAACGCCCGGCGCAAGGCGGCCTTGGACACCGCATCGTCGGTTTTGCCGTAGGAAGCGCCGGGCACGAAACCGCCGATCCCCCAGGCGCCGAAGCCGATGGGCGAGACGGACAGGCCGGTGAGGCCAAGGGCACGTTTTTGCATCACGGCACCGACCCTAAAACGCCCGCCCGGAAAGGCCAAGTGCCGCAATTCCCTTGGCAAATCGGGCGGGCTTGTTTACGCAAGAGCCCGATATGGCCAAGGGTCCCGGCACTTTCCTGTCGCGGTTCGACCGCGTGCGCTTGTCGATGGCGATCGATATCGGCCTGGCGGCCGTGGCGTTCGTCGCGGCGCTGTATCTGCGCCTGGGCGACGATCTGTGGGACTATCCCGGCGAGTTCATCTGGGGCGGGGCGGCGGTGTTCGCGCTGGCCGCCGGAATCGCCTTCAGCCTGACCGGTTTGCCGCGCGGCGTGTGGCGCTATGCGGGCGTGGAAGACCTTCTGCTCGCCGCGCGCGCGGTCACGCTGGCGGTGCTGCTGTTCCTGCCCGCGATGTTCCTGTGGCAGCGTTTGGGCGCCATGCCGCGTTCGGCGCTGTTCATCGTGTGGACGGTGCTGTTCGCCTTCATCGCGGGTTCGCGTTTGCTTTATCGCGCCGTGCGCGAAGGGAATTTGAACCTCGTCGCCGGGGCGCCGCGCGACGATCAAGTGCCCGTGCTGATCGTCGGCGCGAACGACGGCGCAGAGCTGTTCATCCAGGCCAATCGCCGCCGCCGCCGCGCGCCCTATTTCGTGATGGGCATCGTCGACGACGGCAACACGCGCACCGGACGGCGCATCGGCGGCGTGGAAATTCTGGGCTCGCTCGATCGCTTGCCGGAAATCGTGCAGGCGATGAAGGCGAAGGGGCGCGGGCCGCAGCGTTTGGTCGTCGCCGCCCCGCATATCGAAGGCCAAGCGCTGGAAGCTTTGGTCGATACGGCCGACAGCCTGGGCATGACCGCCGTTCGCCTGCCGCGCATCAACGATCTGTCCGGCGATGCGGACGCGACCGCCACGGCGCCCATCGCGATCGAAGATCTGCTCGGCCGCCCGCAGCGCGTGCTCGACCGCCCGGCGATGGACGGCCTGATCCGCGGCAAGCGCGTGCTGGTGACCGGGGCCGGCGGCTCGATCGGCGCGGAACTCGTGCGCCAGATCGCGCAGCGCGGACCGGCGAAACTGGCGCTGATCGAGAACGCGGAACACGCGCTTTATACGATCGACCGCGAACTCGCCGAGACTTGGCCCGAGGTGAAGCGGGTCGGCATCATGGCCGATGTGCGCGATCCCCAGCGTCTGGCGAGCGTGTTCGCCGCCGAGAAGCCCGAGATCGTGTTCCACGCGGCAGCGCTCAAACACGTGCCGATCCTGGAGGACAATCCGTCCGAAGGAGCGCTGACCAACGCCATTGGTACACGCAACGTCGCCGATGCGGCGATCGCGGCGGGCACGCGCGCGGTCGTGATGATTTCGACCGACAAGGCGGTCAATCCGTCGAACATCCTGGGCGCCACCAAGCGCCTCGCCGAAAAACTGTGCCAAGCGTTGGATGCGGCGCAGAGCCCGACGCAATTCGTGACCGTGCGCTTCGGCAACGTTTTGGGCTCGTCGGGTTCGGTCGTGCCGCTGTTCCAGCGCCAGCTCGCTTCGGGCGGGCCGCTGACCGTCACCCATCCCGATGTGCGCCGCTATTTCATGACCATCCGCGAAGCCTGCGAACTCGTGCTGCAAGCGAGCGTGCTGGCCACATCCGCGAACGGCCCATCGGTCGGCGCCATCATGGTGCTGGAGATGGGCGCACCGGTGCGCATCCAAGACCTCGCGCGCCGGATGATCCGGCTTGCCGGCAAGCGCCCCGACCGCGACGTAAAGATCGTGTTCACCGGTTTGCGCCCCGGCGAAAAGCTGGACGAGGAATTGTTCCACGGCGACGAAGCGCCCTCGCCCACCGCCACGCCCGGCATCCTGCTCGCGCGCCCCGAACTTGATGCGCTGGAAGCCTTGCG
Organism: Tagaea sp.; assembly: GCA_041917215.1. Classification (GTDB taxonomy): domain Bacteria; phylum Pseudomonadota; class Alphaproteobacteria; order CACIAM-22H2; family CACIAM-22H2; genus Tagaea. Next base: position 608,984 of record JAYRYC010000001.1, on the reverse strand, counting down.
CGCCGCCTTGGCGGAGCTGGAAATCGTCGCCCGCAACGGCGATCACGACGCCGTGCGCACGATGCTGAAAAAGCTCGTGCCCGAATTCAAAGAAGTTTGAGAAGTTCCGGCACGGCTTCGGCCAGCCCCACGCGCCAATCCGGCGGGGCCACTTCGAACACCCGCGAATAGCGCGCGCAATCCAACACCGAATTCGCGGGCCGCGCGGCGGGCGTTGGATAGTCCGCCGTTGTGATCTTCACGACCGGCGGGCGCTTATGTCCGTGCTTGGCGCCTTCGTCCAAAACCGCATCGGCGAAGGCGGCCCAGGTCACCGCCGGACGGCCTTGGAAATGGAACACGCCGGTCGCGTCTTTTTGCGCGGGATCGGCGAGCTTGGGCAGGATGCGATAGATCGCATCGGCGATGTCGAGCGCCGAGGTCGGCCCGCCGCGCTGGTCGTCGACGACGCGCAGCTCCGGCTTCGTCGCGGCGAGGCGCAACATGGTGCGCACGAAATTATTGCCCCAAGGTGCGAACACCCAGGACGTGCGCAGAATCGCCACACGCCCGCCCGCTTGCCACGCGGCGATCTCGCCCGCGCGCTTCGTGCGGCCATAGACCGACTGCGGCGCGCAAGGATCGCTTTCCTTGTAGGGCGCGGTGCCATTGCCCGCGAAGACGTAATCGGTCGAGATATGGAGATAGGGAATATTCGCTTCGGCGGCGAGGCGGGCGTGCAAGCCCGGCGCCTCGGCATTGAGTTTTTGGGCGGCTTCTTCGTCGCTCTCGGCCTTATCGACGGCCGTATACGCGGCGGCGTTGACCAAAGCTTCGGCACCCGTCGTTTCGATCGCCGCGCGGATCGCGTTCTCGTCGGTCGCATCGACCGCATCGCGCCCGAAGGCAATGGCTTGGTATCCGGCGGTCTCCGCCCGCGCTTGCAGCGCGCGGCCGACTTGCCCGTCGCCGCCAAGGACGAGCACGCGCATCGTCAACCGGTCCCGAGGCGCGACAGCGCGTAACGCTCCGCCTTGATGCGCCCGAGCCAGTCGCCGGCGGCGAGATACCAATCGATTGTCGCGGCGAGGCCCGATTTGAAATCGTGCTTCGGCGCCCAGCCGAGTTCGCGCGCGGCTTTGGCCGCGTCGATCGCGTAGCGGCGATCATGGCCGGGCCGGTCGGCGACGTATTCAATCAAGCGCGTGCGCGGGCCTTCGATCGCGATGCCCAGCTTCGCGTCGATATGCGCGCAGATCGTTTTCACGATCGTCAGGTTGGCGAGTTCGGCCCCGCCGCCGAAGGCGTAGACCTCGCCCGGCTTGCCCTTTTCCAGCGCCGCCTTCAAACCGCGCACATGGTCTTCGACATGCAGCCAATCGCGGATTTGCTGCCCGTCGCCATAGACCGGCAATTTCTCGCCCGACTTGGCCTTGGCGATCATCAGCGGGATCAGCTTTTCCGGAAACTGCCAAGGCCCGTAATTGTTCGAGCAATTCGTGATGAGCGCGGGCAAGCCATAGGTCTTGAACCAGGCGCGCACCAGATGATCGGACGCCGCCTTGCTGGCCGCGTAAGGGCTGTTCGGCGCGTAAGCGGTGGTCTCACGGAAAGGCTCGTCGTCCGGCGTCAACGCGCCGAAGACTTCGTCGGTCGAGACATGCAGGAAGCGGAATGCGGGCGAAGAGCCCGCCTTGCGCCAATATTCCAGCACCTCGACCAACAGACGGCCGGTCGCGCCGACATTCGTTTCGATGAAGGCGAGCGGCCCGTCGATCGAGCGATCGACATGCGTTTCGGCCGCGAAATTCACCACCGCGTCGGGTTTGTGCTTGGCGAGAATGCCCTGCATCGCCGCACGGTCGCCGATATCCGCTTTGTGGAAGGCGTAGCGCGGATTTTGCGCGGCCCCTTCCAACGCTTCGGGATTGGCGGCGTAGCCGAGCTTGTCGACATTGACGATCCGCGTATCGGCATCGCGCAAGGCCAAGCGAATGAACGCCGAGCCGATGAAGCCGCAGCCGCCGGTGACGAGGATGGTGCCCATGCTCACGCGCGCCCGATCAAGCGCAGCAGATAATCGCCGTAGCCCGATTTGCGCAAAGGTTCGGCGAGTGCTGCGAGGCGATCGGCATCGATCCAGCCTTGGCGCCACGCGACTTCTTCGGGGCAGCCGATCTTCAAACCTTGGCGGCGTTCGACGGCGGCGATGAAATTCGCGGCGTCGAGCAGCGAATCTTGCGTGCCCGTATCGAGCCACGCCGTGCCTCGGCTCAAGGTTTCGACCGTCAGCGTGTTCTCGACGAGGTAAGACGCGTTGAGATCGGTGATCTCCAATTCGCCGCGCGGCGACGGCTTTTGCGTTTTGGCGCGCGCGGGCGCGGTGCCGTCGTAGAAATAAAGCCCGGTGACGGCGAGATTGCTTTTCGGCGCTTTGGGTTTTTCGACGATCGACAGCGCCTTGCCGTTTGCGTCCATCTCGACCACGCCATAGCGTTCGGGATCGCGCACTTGATAGGCGAAGACCGTGGCACCTTTCGCATCGCGCTTGGCGATCGCCTGAAGGCGGTTGGAAAGCCCTTCGCCGTAGAAGACGTTGTCGCCCAGGATCAGCGCCGACGGCGCACCGGCCAGGAACCCTTCGGCGATGATCAACGCTTGGGCGAGGCCCTCGGGCTTGGGCTGCTCGGCATAGGTGAGTTCGATGCCGTAAGCCGAGCCGTCGCCCAGCACGCGCTTGAACGCGGGCAGATCCTGCGGCGTCGAGATCAGCAGGATCTCGCGCAAACCCGCCAGCATCAGCGTGCTGAGCGGGTAGTAGACCATCGGCTTGTCGTAGACGGGCAGCAATTGCTTGCTGACCGCCAATGTCGACGGGTGCAGCCTTGTGCCCGCACCCCCCGCCAGAATGATTCCCTTACGGCCCATGGACGCCGGGTTTAGGCGAAGGGGCCTTGCCTATCAAGCGCTTACTGCATCGTCCCGCCGGCCGGCGTCGACGACGGCGGTGCCGGGCGGGTATAGCGTTCGATCATGTAGCCGGCACCAGCGCCAACTGCGCCCCCGACGATCGCCGCCGTGGTCACGCCGGGCGCGCCGACGACGAAATTATAGCCGATGACGGCGCCCGCCAGGGCCCCGCCGCCGGTAAAGGCTTCCTGGCGCGAGGGCATATAGCACCCCACGAGCGTCAGGCTGGCCGCCGCAACGGCCGCGATCTTGATCGGTTTCATCCGGACTCCCTTCCCCGGATTTCTTCCAGGGCGCCGGATTTCACCCCAAAACCCGGAAAAAGGCGAGTCTTAGCCGAGGAACGGGGCGGAAGCGTCGCGCGGGGCCAGCAAAACGGTCTTGGGATCGATCTTCCAGTCGATTTTCAGGGCCGGATCGTCCCATCGGACGGTCACCTCGTCCTTGGGGCTATAGGGCGCATCGACCTTGTAGGCGAAATCGGCGACGTCGCTGAGCACCGCGAAGCCATGGGCATAGCCGCGCGGGACCCAGAGCTGGCGCCGGTTGTCCGACGTCAAATCCACACCCAGCCATTTGCCGAAATTGGGATGGCCCTTACGCACCTCGGCGACGACATCCCACACCGCCCCGGCGACGCAATGGACGAGCTTGCCCTGCGCGTTGGGATCGTTTTGCAGATGCAGCCCGCGCAACGTGCCGCGCACGGAGCGGGACAGATTGTCCTGCACGAACGGCCCGATGCCGATCTCGGCATATCGCCCGGCGTTCCAGGTTTCCAGAAAATGGCCGCGATGGTCGCTGAAGACGCGCGGCTCGATCAGCTTGACGCCGGGCAGCGAAAGTTCGGTGACGTTCATACGTTTCCGTAAACCGTGTTGCGGATCATCTTGAAGCCCTTCATCAGCTCGACGATGCCGTCGTCCAACGAATGCGCGGGGTTGAAGCCGGTCGCTTCGATGCGCGCGTTGGACACGATGTAGTCGCGCTTATCCGGGTCTTCGCCGATCGGGGCTTCCATGAACACGAAGCCGGGCACGTGCTTCTGGATGCGCTCGCAGAGTTCCCATTTCGACAGATTGGCGTCGGAAAGGCCGACGTTATACGGCCTGTCCTTCATCGCATCGAAGCGTGCGAGCCCGTGCAGGAAAGCGCGCGCCACGTCGCGCACATGCACGTAGTTGCGCTTGAAATGCGGCTCGAACAGCACGACCGCGCGATCGATGACGGCGCGATGGACAAAATCGTTGACCAGCAAGTCGATACGCATACGGGGACTCATCCCGAACACGGTGGCGAGGCGGAACGAGATCGCGTTGCCACGATCGAGTGCGGCCTTTTCCGCGTCGACCTTGGTGGTGCCGTAAAGCGAGATCGGGCGCAGCGGCGAATCTTCCGTGCATTCCTTGCCCTTCTCGCCCACGCCATAGCCCGAATTGGTGATCGGCATCAGCACGCGCTGGTCTTTGGACAGAAGCTTCAGCAGCGTTTTGACCGCCCCCAGATTGATCGTCTCGGCGCCGATCTTGTCGGCGTTGCAAAGCGGAGCGCCGACCAGGGCGGCGAGCGGGATCGCCACATCGGCCTTGGCGACCAGCGGCTTCAGCACGGCTTCGTCGCGCGCGTCGCCGCGCACGATGTCGAAATCCGGATGCGCGCAGACATGGGCGAGCGGCGCCTGTTTGAACATGAAATTATCCAGCACCGTCACCGCATAGCCCGCGTCGAGCATGGCGGGCACCATGGTGGAGCCCAAATAGCCCGCACCGCCGGTCACGAGAATCCGCGTTTTCTGCGCCATTTTCGTTCCTTCCCGATGAGTCCGCTTGGGTCTAAGTCAGGTCCGTTCACTTGGCAAGTGATGGGGCTTCGGGCGATAGTCGGGATAAGAATTTCCCGCCGGAGTCGCCCATCCCGTGATCATCAGCCGCACGCCCTATCGCCTGTCGCTGTTCGGCGGCGGGACCGATTACCCGAAATGGTACCTGAAGCACGGCGGGGCGGTGATCGGCACGGCGATCGACAAATACTGCAATATCTCGGTCCGGCGCCTGCCACCCTTTTTCGAGCATCGCTATCGCATCGTGTGGAGCAAGATCGAACTGGTCAACGACCTGCTCGAAATCGACCACCCGGCCGTGCGCGCGATCCTGCTGGATATGAAGGAACGCCGCGGCCTCGAAATCCACCATGACGGCGATTTGCCCGCGCGCTCGGGCCTCGGCTCGTCCTCGTCCTTCACGGTCGGCCTGCTCAACGCGCTGCACGCGATGCGCGGGCGCATGGTGTCGAAGGACGAGCTGGCGCGCGATGCGCTGCGCATCGAACAAGAAGTCATCCGCGAACCCGTGGGCTCGCAGGACCAAGTCTGGGCGGCCTATGGCGGCTTGAACCGCATCGATTTCGAGCGCGACGGCTCGTTCGCCGTCACGCCGTTGATCCTAGGCCGCGAACGCCGCGACGAGCTGGAAGGCAGCCTGATGCTGTTCTTCACCGGCCTGTCGCGCTTCGCGATGACCATGGCGAAGAAGCAGATCGCCAATATCGACGCGAAGGAGAAAAACCTCCATCGCATGCGGGAAATGGTGGACGAGGCGCAGGCGATCATCACCTCGCCCGGCCGTCCGATGCTGGAACTGGGCACGTTGCTGCTGGAAGCCTGGCGCCTGAAGCGCGAACTCGCCGACGGCATGTCCACGCCCGAAATCGACGCGATCCACGATGCCGGCATCGCGGCGGGCGCCATCGGCGGCAAGCTGCTGGGGGCGGGCGGCGGCGGGTTCATGGCCTTCGTCGTGCCGCCCGAGAAACGCCAAGCCGTGCGCGAGAAACTCGCCCATCTGATCGAGGTCGAGATCCGCGTCAACGCGCCCGGCAGCCGGATCGTAGTCTACGAGCCCGACGACGCGTTTAAGGATTAATCTCTCCACATATTCGGGGGGCACCGGTACGATTCGGGTCTCGATTCGGGACCCCGGGAGACCTATGCCCGCCACAAAGCCATCCAGGCCCAAAAAGGCCGATCCGGCCCGGCTCTACCGCGCCGTGCGGCGCATCCGCCGGGTCGAGGAGGAGGTGGCGCGCATCTACCCCTCCGACAAGATCAAAAGCCCCGTCCATCTGTCGATCGGCCAGGAAGGCATCGCCGTCGGCGTCTGCGATCCGCTGGAACCGCGCGACGCCGTCTCGGGCACGTATCGCGGACATGCCACGTATCTGGCCAAGGGCGGCGATCTGAACGCCATGATGGCCGAATTGTTCGGCAAGGATACGGGCTGTGCGCGCGGCAAGGGCGGCTCGATGCATCTCGTCGACATGAAGGCGAATGTGCTGGGCTGTTCGGCCGTCGTCGGCACGACCGTGCCGGTCGCCGCCGGTTTCGCGATGGCGCAGAAGATGCGCAAGACCGGCGCGGTGGTCGCGTGTTTCCTGGGCGATGGCGCGTCGGAAGAAGGCTGCTTCCCCGAAACGCTGAACTTCGCCGCCTTGCACAAGCTGCCGGTGATCTTCGTTTGCGAGAATAACGGCTTTGCGATTCACGAGCCACTCGCCAAACGCTGGGCGACGACCAAGCTGTGCGAGCGCGTGCGCACCTATGGCATTCCGGCGACGCGCTTCGCCGATTCCGACACCGTGAAGATCCGCGACCATATCGCCAAGGCTTTGCCCGCGATGCGCAAAGGCGGCGGGCCGATCTTCCTCGAATGCCTCACCTGGCGCTGGCGCGAGCATGTCGGCCCCGGCGAGGATTACGACGCGGGTTTCCGATCGAAGGCCGATCTCGCCAAGTGGCAGAAGAAGGACCCGGTCTTGGTCCTCGGCAAAAAACTCGACAAGAAACTCAAAGCGACGATCGACGCGGAGATCGAGGCCGAACTCGCTTCGGCTGTGCAATTCGCCGAGACTTCGCCTTGGCCGGACGCGAAGGAGCTGTATAGCGATGTCTTCGCGTAAGAAACTCCCGCCCCCGCCGCTGACTTGGCCCGGCCGCATGGAAGACGGGCGGCGCGTGCTGCGCTATGTCGACGCGCTGTCCGAAGCCGTGGCGCTGGAAATGGCGCGCGACGATAAGGTCTTTCTGTTCGGCCTGGACGTCGACGACCATAAATCGATCCAAGGTTCGACGCGCGGATTGCTCGAACGCTTCGGTAAGGATCGCGTGTTCACCACGCCGCTGTCGGAAGACGCGATGACCGGTGTCGCGATCGGTGTCGCGATGGCCGGGATGCGGCCCATCCATGTGCATATCCGCATGGATTTCCTGATGCTGTGCATGAACCAGATCGTCAACATCGCCAGCAAGGCGCGCTACATGTATGGCGGCCAGGTGAAGGTGCCGATGGTCGTGCGTTCGATCATCGGCAAATCCTGGGGCCAGGGCGCGCAGCATAGCCAGGCCTTGCATTCGCTGTTCATGCATCTGCCCGGCATGAAGGTCGCGGCCCCGTCCAACGCGCATGACGCGAAGGGCTGCACCATTGCCGCGATCCGCGACGACAATCCCGTGCTGATGATGGAGCATCGTTTGCTCTATCCGACCGAGGCGGTCGTCAACGAAGGCGCTTACGTGGTGCCGCCGGGGCGCAGCCGCGTGTGCCGTTTCGGGCGCGACGTGACGATCGTGGGCGTGTCCAACATGGTCGTCGAAGCCTTGCGCGCCGCCGAATTGCTGGCGGAAGCGGGCGTGTCGGCAGAAGTGATCGATCCGATCTGGCTTGCCCCGCTCGACAGCGAAACGATCATCGAAAGTGCGCGGCGTACGCGCAAGGTGCTGATCGCGGACAATGGCTGGCTCAATTGCGGGGCGTCGGCCGAGATCGCCGCACGGCTTGCCGAAGCGCTCGCCGGCGAGGGCCCGATCCAAATCAAGCGCGTGGGCTTCGCGCCCACGCCCTGCCCGCCCTCGCCCGAGCTGGAGAACGCGTTCTATCCCAACCCCGGCACGATCGCTTCGGCGGCCTATGCGCTGGCCAAGCCCGATGCGCCCGCGTGGGCGCCCGATCCGGCCGCGACCAAACTCGCCTATCAGCTTCAGTTCAAGGGTCCCTTCTGATGTTCTACGAGCTCGCCACGCCGTCTTGGGGCCAAGAGGAGATCGACGCGCTGCAAGCGGTGATCGCGTCCGGCCGCTTCACGATGGGCGAGCGCGTGGCGATGTTCGAAGCCGAATTCGCCGCCTATCACGGCAAGAAATACGGCGTGATGGTGAATTCGGGCTCGTCGGCGAATCTGATTTCGATCGCGTCGCTCGCCTATCACTCGACGCGGCCGCTGAAGCGCGGCGACGAAGTTTTGGTGCCCGCGATTTCGTGGAGCACGACCTATCACCCGCTGCAGCAATACGGCCTGAAATGCCGGTTCATCGATGTCGAACTCGACACGCTGAACATGGACGTGTCGAAGCTGGAAGCGGCCTTGACCAAGGATACGAAGGCGCTGCTCGCCGTGTCGATCCTCGGCAATCCGTGCCAGCTCGATGTCATGCGCAAATTCTGCGACAAGCACGGGCTGTGGTTCATGGAAGACAATTGCGAATCCATGGACGCGGAATTACCGTCGGGCCAGAAGGCCGGCACGCTCGGCGATCTCAACACGTTCAGCTTCTTCTTCTCGCATCACATCTCGACGATGGAAGGCGGGATCGTCCTGACCGACGATCTGGAGCTTTACCATCTGCTGAAATGCATGCGCGCCCATGGCTGGACGCGCGACATTCCGACGGACTCGCCGCTCTACAAGCGCGGGGCGAGCGACCATTTCGAGGCTTATCGCTTCCTGTTCCCGGGCTACAACGTCCGTCCGCTGGAAATGGAAGCGGCGGTGGGCAGCGAGCAGCTCAAGAAACTGCCCGCGATGACGGCCGCACGGCGCAAGAACCTGGCGCTGTTCCAGAAGTTGTTCGCCGGCGACGAGAATTTCATCATCCAGCGCGAACACGGCAAAAGCTCGTCCTTTTGCTTCACGATGATCCTCAATCCCAAAAAGGATCTCGACCGCGAAAAGATTTTCGCGGCGCTGAAGTCGGCGGATATCGGCTTCCGCATCATCACCGGCGGCTGCTTCCTGCGCCACGACACGATCAAGTATTACGATTACTCGATCGCCGGGAACGGCACGCCGAACGCGGAACTCGCCCATGATCGCGGCTTTTTCGTCGGCAACCATCCGCAGGATCTGACGCCGCAGATCGAAACCCTGCGCCGCGTGCTGGATAAAGCGGTCGCCTAACTACCCGCGATGATAGGGATGGCCGGCAAGCAGCGAGGCCGAGCGGTAAAGCTGTTCGGCCAGCATGGCGCGCGCCAGCAAATGCGGAAACACCATCGGGCCGAAGCTGATTTTCGCGCGCGCTTTGGCGAGTAACGGGGCCGCGAGCCCATCCGCGCCGCCGATGACGAAGGCGAGATTCCCATGACCTTCGTCGCGGATGCGGCCCAGCAACGCGGCGAATTCCTCGGTCGAGAGCGCTTTGCCCTTGGGGTCGAGCGCGATCAAGGGTGCCGCATCGGGAATCTGGCCCGATAACTTCGCGCCTTCGTCGGCCTTGCGGCGCGACGCCTCGCGTTCTTTGGTTTCGATTTCACGGATGTCGAGCGGCCCCAGCCCGGCGGGGGCGGGTTTCAGCCGCTTCGCATATTCGGCGACGAGCGCGTCTTCCGCCGTGCCGCGGGCCTTGCCGGCCGCGCAGATGATCAAGCGCATCGTCGTTCCGGCGGCGCGTGGTTTGCGCCGCCGCCTTTCAATCCGTCAGGCGCGCGCCTCGGCCCGCGACCAATCGGCACCCCACATTTTTTCGATGCCGTAGTGATCGCGCAATTCGGGGCGGAACAGATGGACGATCACGTCGCCGCCGTCGATCAAAACCCAATCGCCCTGCGCCACACCCTCGACGCGGATGCTCTTCAGGCCTTTTTCTTTGAGTTTTTCGACGAGGTGTTCGGCCATCGCCTGAACGTGGCGGGCCGAAAGTCCGCTGGCGACGACCATGTAATCGGCGATGGGCGTGCGGCCGGCGAGATCGATGACGACCGGATCGGCCGCCTTGTCGTCGTCCAAGGTCTTTTCGACGACTTTCAGAACCGTCTTTGTGGCGCCGACGGTCTTGCGCTTCGCAGTGGCTATCTTCGCTCTCCTCGACAGGCTCGGGTGACGACGGTTCTCCTCTGCATCGACCATGCCGGTCATGCTTCACGCGTCCGTCGACCGAGCGCTCCGCCCCGGTTTCACGCGCTTGGTAAGTGCGCGCAGCCGCGTGGCGGAGGCCGGGTGGTGCCGGACGGGGAAGAACGTCCAGGCCGGCGGATCGAACGTTGCCAGGGACCGCGCCCGCGAAGGCGCGACCCGGGCTGTGGATAACGCCCGCGCCGCCTTTCCGGCCAATGCTTTGACATCATACGCGGGGCGCGCGAAGACGGCAATGACCATCGCGTGAAATATGGACCGCCAATTCTGCCAGCGATGGATCTGGCCGAGATTGTCGGCCCCCATCAACCAAACGAAGCGCGTTTTTGGGAAACGCTGGCGCAGCAGCGCAAGCGAGTCGGCGGTGTAGCGCGTGCCCATCATGGTCTCGAGGGCGAGCGCGTGAATCCGGGGATCGGCAGCGCAGCGCGCTTGGGCCCCCGCCAAACGTACCGCCAGCGGGGCCATATCGCGCGCACTCTTCAACGGATTCTGCGGGCTGACGAGCAGCCAGACTTCGTCGAGGTCGAGGCGCTTCAACGCCTCGCGCGCGATATGGATATGCCCGTCATGCGCGGGATTGAACGAGCCGCCGAGCAAGCCGATGCGTTTGCGAGGGGTTCGGCCCAGCGCCGGAAGCGGCAATACCAGACCGGGCGAAGGCAGCGTCACGGCCGAGTCTGACCCGCCCCGCGCAGCACATATTTATAGGTCGTGAGCTGCTCGGCGCCGACGGGACCACGTGGCGGCAAACGGCCCGTCGAAATACCGATCTCGGCGCCGAAGCCGAACTCGCCGCCATCGGCGAACTGCGTCGAGGCATTGTGCAGCACGATCGCCGAATCGACGCGGCGCAAGAACGCATCGGCCGCATCCTTATCGCCCGCGATGATCGCATCGGTGTGGTGCGAGCCGTAATTGTTCACATGCGCGATGGCGTCGTCGAGCCCATTGACGGTTTTGACCGCCAGGATCGCGTCGAGATACTCGGTCGTCCAATCCGCTTCGGTCGCGGCCACGACGCGCGTGTCGAGCTTGCGCACGTCGTCGTCGCCGCGAATTTCGCAACCCGCCGAAATCAGATCGTCGAGGATCGCAGGGCCATGCGTCGCCAGGGCCGTGCGGTCGATCAGTAGCGTTTCGGTGGCGCCGCATACCGACACGCGGCGCATCTTGGCGTTCATCACGATCTTGCGCGCCATCTCGATATCCGCCGATTCGTGCACGTAGCTGTGGCACAGGCCTTCGAGATGCGCGATCACCGGAATGCGCGTTTCCTTCATCACGCGCTCGATCAGCGACTTGCCGCCGCGCGGCACGATCGTATCGACATAGCCGTCGAGCTTCAGCAAATGCCCGACCGCCGCCCGGTCGCGCGTGGGGATGAATTGGATCGCATCTTCCGGCAGGCCGTTGGCGGCAAGGGCCGCGCGCATCGCACCGACGATCGCCATCGAGGATTCGAAGCTTTCCTGGCCGCCGCGCAAGATGCAGGCATTGCCCGACTTCAAGCACAGCCCGCCCGCGTCAGCTGTCACGTTGGGCCGCGCTTCGTAGATGATGCCGATGACGCCGATGGGCACGGCAACACGGCTGATCAGCAAGCCGTTGGGCCGCGTCCAGCCCGCTTGGATCGAGCCGACCGGATCGGACAGACCCGCCACATCCTCCAAGCCTTTGGCGATGGCTTCGACGCGCTTGGGATCGAGGCGCGTGCGATCGACCATCGCGGCCGAATTGCCGTTCTCCATCGCGAAGGCGATGTCGCGCGCATTGGCGGCGAGGATCGCATCGGTCGCGGCGCGCAGCTTGTCGGCCGCGTTGCGCAAGGCGGCGTTCTTGACCTTGGTCGGTGCCAGCGCCAACGCGGCGGCGGCTTCGCGCGCGCGCTTGCCCATCGCGAGCATCGTCGCTTTGAGGTCGAGGTCGGTCGAATTCGTGGCGGCGGGTTCGGCGGGTGTCATATGCTTCCCTTAGGCGGCGCGGGGCGCAATGCGCCGCTCGATCGACGCGCCGAGACGGTCGCGCGCCGTTTCAAGATCGTAAGTCGCCTGAATCCCGATCCAGAATTCGGCGCTGGTACCGAAATAACGCGCGAATCGCAACGCGGTTTCGGGCGAGACGGCGCGCTTTTCGTTGACGATTTCGCTGATCCGCATTTGCGACACGCCCAAGGCACGCGCCAGCGCGTATTGCGACAGGCCCGTCGGCTTCAGAAAATCTTCGCGCAGCACCGCGCCCGGATGGACCGGGGCGATCCGCCGCGCGGGCGCGCGCTTAATGGTAGTCGACGATTTCGACATCGTACGCATGTCCGTCACTCCACCTGAAACAGACCCGCCATTTGTCGTTCACGCGAATGCTGTGCTGTCCCGCGCGGTCGCCGCGCAACGCTTCCAGCCGGTTGCCCGGCGGGGCGCGCAAATCGGCCAGATCGCGCGCGTTGTGCAGCTGCACCAGCTTGCGATAGGCGACGTCCATCACGTCCGCCGGCACGCGCTTGGCGTAACGGCGCGCGAAGGCGAGCTCCGCGATCGTGTTCGCGAACGACTTGATCACGCGCCATACTATCGCGGCACGATAGTATAATCAACCTTGCCCCTATCGCCGCGCGATTCATCGTCCCGGCCCTCCGGCCATCGCGAGATCGTCGCGATGGATCAATTCGTCGCGGCCGCGATAGCCGAGCAATTCGGCGATCTCCGCCGATTTGCGGCCTTGGATCGCGCGCGCGTCGCTGGCGGAGTAAGCGCTCAGCCCCCGCGCTAATTCGCGGCCGGTTTTGTCGAGCACGCGGATCGCGTCGCCGCGATCGAATTCGCCGTTCACCGTCACCACGCCGGCGGGCAGCAACGAACTGCCGCGCGCCAAGGCCGCCACCGCGCCATCGTCGACGACGACGGAACCGGCGGGCTGCACGGTGCTGGCGATCCAGCGTTTGCGCGCCGACGCGGGCGAGCCTTGCGGCACGAACCACGTCACGCGGGCACCCTGTTCCAGCGCCATCAACGGATTGTCGCGTTTGCCGAGCGCGATGCCCATGCGACACCCCGCCCCCAGCGCGATGCGCGCGGCGCCGAGTTTCGTGACCATGCCGCCCGACGAATAGCCGGGCCGCGCTTCGCCCGCCATCGCGAGAATCTCGGGCGTCAGCTCCGACACTTGCGCGATGTGCTGGGCGTCGGGATTGGAATGCGGATCGGCGGTGTAGAGCCCGTCGATATCGGAGAGCAGAATCAGCGTATCGGCCGAGGCCATTTGCGCGACACGCGCGGCCAAGCGATCGTTATCGCCGAAACGGATTTCCTCGGTCGCGATCGTGTCGTTCTCGTTGATGATCGGCACGGCCTTGGCGTCGAGCAGTTTCGCGACCGTCGCGCGCGCATTCAAATGCCGGCGGCGCGCTTCGGTATCGTCGGGTGTGAGCAGTACTTGCGCGCCGACGATGCCCCGCGCGCCCAATGCTTCGGCCCAGGCATGGGCGAGCCACACTTGCCCGGTCGCGGCGGCGGCTTGCTTCTCCTCGATTTTCAAACCGCGGCGGCCGAAGCCGAGCTTCCAGCGCCCGATGGCGACCGCCCCCGACGTGACGACCGCGATCTCGATGCCGCGCTTCACCAGCGCGGCGATATCGTCGGCGAGCTTGTCGAGCCACGCTTTGCGGATGGCGCCCGCGTCGTCGACGATCAACGCCGAGCCGGTCTTGACGACCATCCGCTTCGTCGCGGCGAAGGGGGCGGCGGCGGCTTTCATCGGTAATCGTCGTCGCGGCGCATCGCGTCACGCGCGGCCTTGTCCTCGACGCGGCGTTCGAGCACGGGCGGCACGAGGGCGCGCAAGACTTCCTTCACGCCCTTACCCGCCGCACCCGACAGCGCCAGCACGGCCTGACCGCCGCCGCGCTTTTTCGCGGCGCGCTTCAAGGCGGCGAGTTTCTTTTTGAGGTCTTCCGGCTCGATCGCGTCGATCTTGTTGAGGCCCAAGATCTCCGGCTTCGTTTCGATGCCAGCCCCATAGGCTTCGAGCTCGTCGCGGATCTGGTTATAGGCGGCGGCGACTTTATCCTGCGTGCCGTCGATCAAATGCAGGATCGCGCCGCAACGCTCGACATGGCCCAGGAAGCGATGGCCCAAGCCTTTGCCTTCGGCGGCACCGGCGATCAAACCGGGCAGATCGGCGACGACGAGTTCCTCGTCGTCGATGCGCACGACGCCCAGCTGCGGCTTCAACGTGGTGAAGGGATAATCGGCGATCTTTGGCTTGGCCGAGGTCGTGGCGGCCAGGAACGTCGACTTGCCCGCATTGGGCAAACCGACAAGGCCGACATCCGCGATCAGCTTCAAACGCAGCCACAGCCAGCGTTCTTCGCCGGGCCAGCCGGGCAGCGCTTTGCGCGGCGCCTGATTGGTCGAGCTTTTGTAATGCGTGTTGCCGAAGCCGCCGTCGCCGCCCTTGCACAGCATCACGCGCTGACCCGCTTCGACCATGTCGACGACCACGGTTTCCTGATCGTCTTCCAGGATCGTCGTGCCGACGGGGACTTTCAGCGTGATGTCCTGGCCCGACAGGCCGGAACGCTGGCGGCCTTCGCCGTGATGGCCCTTCTCGGCCTTGAAATGCTGCTGGTAGCGATAATCGATCAGCGTGTTGAGATTGGCGACCGCTTCGATGAAGACCGAGCCGCCACGCCCGCCGTCGCCGCCGTCGGGCCCGCCATATTCGATGAATTTCTCGCGCCGGAAGCTGACGGCGCCCGCACCGCCGTCGCCGGACTTCACGAAGATTTTGCACTGATCGAGAAACTTCATCCTGCGCGGGTCCTAAATGCAAGAAGGGGAGCGGCCTTGCCGGCCGCTCCCCTTCCGTAATCCGTTCGTGGCGAAGGGTCGGCGGCGCCTATTCGGCGGCGGCCGGCACCGGAGCCACGTCGATCGAGACGATCGTCTTGCCGCCAGCCTTGTGGAACTTCACCTTGCCCGGCTTCAGCGCGAACAGCGTGTGGTCGCGGCCCATGCCGACTTCCTTGCCGGCGACGTAGACCGTGCCGCGCTGACGCACGAGGATGTTGCCGGCGAGGACGGTCTGGCCGCCCGCGCGCTTCAACCCAAGGCGCCGGCCTTCGGTATCGCGGCCGTTGCGGGAAGAACCGCCTGCTTTCTTATGTGCCATAGCTCGTGCTCCCTCAGGCGACCTTGATGTCGACGATGCGCAGCGTCGTTTCGAACTGGCGATGGCCGTTCTTGCGGCGCGAGTTCTTGCGGCGGCGCTTCTTGAAGACCAGGACCTTGTCGCCCTTGCCTTGCTCGAGAACGGTCGCGGTGACCGAAGCGCCGGCCAGCGTCGGCGCGCCGACCTTGGCGGTGGCGCCGTCGACGACCATCAGAACGTCGCTCAGTTCGACCGTCTTACCGGCCTCGCCGTCCAACTTCTCGACGACGACGACGTCGTTCTTGGCGACTTTGTATTGCTTGCCGCCGGTGCGGATGACTGCGTACATCTTGCCGTTCTCCAGGTTCCGCGTATCCGGGCGGCCGAAGGGCCAAGGACGACGAAACCGCGCAAAAAACCGGCCGCGACGAGCCTTGAAGGGCCCTCGCGGCGTGAGGGCGCGGAATATACGCGGGTTCTCGGGCCTGTCAAGCGCGCAAGGGGGCGGCGACACATACCCGTTAAGCGCTTGATCGGCCAAGTATAGTCCACTGCGGACAGGACCCGCAAACCCTGCTACACCCCGGCCCTCGATGACCCAAACTGCCCCTTCGGGAGTGGCCCGGCTTCTGCGCTGGGCCTGGATCCCCGTCACCTTGGCCGCCATCGCGGGTTTGGCCCTGCTGGTCGACTGGCGGGCGGTCGGCCGCGAGCTCGCCGAAGCGTCGCTGCCCGAACTCGCCGCGATGATGGCGATCTGGGGCGTGTGGCTGTCGGTCCGGCCGATGCGCATGCGCATGTTCGTGCGCGCGACCGGCAAGGGCGAGGGCCTCAGCGTCAACGGCGCGTTCGGCGCGCATGCGGTCGGCAACTCGGTCAACACGCTGCTGCCGATGCGCGCGGGCGAAGTCGCGATGATCTGGCTGCTGCGCCGGCGCGCGGGCGTGCCCGGCGGGATCGGCACGTCGGCGATCGTGCTCGACCGGCTTTGCGATCTCTTCGGCGCGTTGAGCCTGTTGCTGATAGCGCTTTCGCGCATGCCGCAAACGCCCGAGACGATCGCGCGCGCCCTGCCGGTGTTCGGAGCGGCTTTGTTCGCGGCGATGGCGGGCCTCGCCGTCTTGCTGAGCTTGCGCAAACGCGCGGTGGCGCTGGCCGCGCGCGTGCTACCGGCGAAATGGGTCGAACCGCTCGACCATCTGCTCGACGGATTGAGCGTGCTGGGCCGGCCGCGCATCGCGATCGGGGCCGTGTTGTGGACCGCGGCGATCTCCGGCCTCGTCGCGACATCCTTCTATTTCGGCATCGACGCGATCTGGCACGACACCAAGCCGGTGATGGCGGCGTTCACCGTCGCGGTGATCTCGCTCGCTTTCCTCGTCCCCGCCGCCCCCGGCGGGATCGGCGTGTTCCATGCGGCGGCGGTGTTCGCGCTTTCGGTGTTCGGCGTGCCGGCGGAAGCCGCTCTCGCCTTCGCCATCCTGGCCCATGCGCTGACGTTTCTGCTGGGCCTCGGCGTTGCGTTGATTTGGGTGCTGGCGAACGGGATCAACCCGCGAATCCTCACCCACCGCGTCGACGAAGCCCCGGATTCCAAAGGCGAATGACGACACTTGCCCGGCGGGGCGTTCGGGGTTAGGTTCCCGGCCCTTCGAGACCGCGAAGACGTTGCGGACAGGTGGCCGAGTGGCTGAAGGCGTCAGTCTCGAAAACTGAAATACCGGCAACGGTATCGTGGGTTCGAATCCCACCCTGTCCGCCACTTATCCTCATTTAGTCTCATATTTTCAATGAGATAGAGGAAATTGGTTTTGCATACCCATCCTTCTACCCATCCAGCTTTTGTCGGTACCTTGTTATCACGTATGGGCCGACTATTTGTTTCGTTGGCGATTCGGTTATGATTCCGCCGCACCGAGTCGTTAGAAGTTGCCTGGAGCGTTGGATTGGCGCTACGTTCCGCCCCGTTTTGATCCTGGCCAAGGTGCACTTGAATGTCTGACCCCATCACCCGACTGGTTGAGGCGGTTGCGCCCCAACAGGGCGAAGCTGTGCGCGCCGACGCGCATGATGAAAGGTATGGGCCCGAACCTAAGCAGCACGGGACTGTCCCGGAGTCGTATGATGCGGCGCTGGAATTGTTGGCTAGTGGTTCCCTAAAGCGCTAGGTCCGTAGTCCATCTCAAATGTCGTCGGAATCTCCCGATTGGGCAAAGCTGCACGCCGTCCTCAAGCCACCACTAGACGCACGCGCAGATAAGAACTTTAGAGCACTTAAAATTTATCTTCCGAGGCTGATGGCTGACCGTGGCTACACGGACAGCGACGGCGTATTGGATCAAGACTTGCGCGAAGTAGCTCGCGAGACGGCCCGCGATATTCAGCGCCTATTGATTTACCAATCTGGCGACTTGGATCGGTTGAAGTATGCCGCGTACTTGGGTTTTTGGTTCAGGAAGCTCCAACCTATTCCGCGCGCATTCCAGGTTGGCGCAAGTCCTACGGGCTCCAGAAGCACCGTCCATGACATAAATGAAAGAGTTGCGCTTTTTTTGATGGCAGAGGTCTATCTCGCAATTTGTACGGTGGATAATGTTGAAGGCATCGACAAACAAAGAGCCGCCTTCGAACGATTCTTTAAATCCGAGACTTATGATTACGTAGTCCAATCAATGCGTCACAGAACCTTTGGGCCTCATCACTTTGTTATGTTAGGCATGATGATTAGGGACGGCGCCTAGGAGAGGACAGCCTATCAGCTAGGACAGTTTTCCAAGCCGCAGTAAACTAAAGCCGAACAGATCGATGCCTTTACGAGAAACGCATCATCCGCGCTAACAAGCGGAGCGTCCTTGGCTCCCAGAGCGCATCCGCCTTTTGCTCTGCAGCCTCCCACCGCGCGACCAGCTTATTGAATGTCTGCCGCCGCATCCCTGGCGCAGGCGTGGGCGTATCGTCATCCAACCACCAAAGGCGCCGCTCGATTTTTTCTTTTGTTCGATAGGCGCGGTCCATCGGCGACATGCGCTGAGACTGGTAACCTAACTGGTAACCTCTGCGAGATAGGAACCGCCGCCCGCCGCGCGGCAGGAACAATGCGAAAGCCCGCCTTCCCGTCGATGGGCATTCCCACCACCACCGCCAGCCGCCAAAGCGACAAGGCGAACGTGTGAGAAGAATCCGATACTCGATTTCCTCATGCTCCCCGGTCCGGGCATTGTGGCGGATCAGCGCATGCGGATGACCGGGCGTGCGGAGGTCAAATGCGACATAGACGGGATATTCGTCGCCGTCGCGTTCGAACTTGAATTGATATCCGACAAGGGCGCCGTCGACCGGCCGCATGCCGCGCATCGGTAGCCGCATGCTCCCGCAGGCTTCCGCAGTCGGTCGCCCGCCCCATCGCCCCGAATTCGATCCGCCCATTTTGCCCGTCCCAAATTTTGCGAAATAATTTGGCTATCTCAAATCCGGCCATTGATCGGATTAGATTTTGCGGATTGCCGCGCGGTGGCATTGCGCGCCTTACGACACCCCCCTCCCTGGTAAACTAACTGTGTCCCGCCAGAGGGACCGTCACCGGCAAAAACCGGCGCTATCTGTCCCGCCACAGGGACAGATTCGATAATTTCATTACGCGGCATGCTGCGTCTGTCCCCCTGGTGGGACTATCTGTCCCTCTAGCGGCACCGTGTTTTGTTTTTCGGATGCGGGCTGCCAGCGCGCGAATTCCTTCGTCGGCAACTGGCCGCCGTGTTCGTACTCGGTCAAAACCCATTGCGTCGCGTGCCGTACTTTCCGCGAGAAAGCGCCCCGGACATGCGGGCGGATAAACCCGCGCTCGCAAAGCTGGTCGAAAGACCGTGCCGCAGTCGATTTAGAGACCGCCAGACGTTGGGCCGCATCGCGGACGCTGAGGAACAAGGCGCCGTTGTTCCCGCCGTCATAGAGCCCGTAAAGCTCGACCAGCAGCGCGCGCGCCGGGCAAGGAAGCGACCGCCATGCGGCCGTCACCAAAAGCCAGCGATACAGGCGAACGTGTTTCCCGGTGCCGATTGCGCGGCCCGTGGCATCCATCTTGCGACCGCGCCTAGCCATTGGCACCCGCCTTGGCTTTGTCGCAGGCGTAAGCCTCCATCCGAATCTCGCCGTAGTCCCAATCGGTGGGCCACCCGACGCACCAAATCCGCTTGTCGATCGGATTCATTTTTTCGGGCAAGGGCGCCGCTTGCGCGGCGCCCCCCGAGAGTACCAAGGCGGTTTGCTTCGTCATGCCGCCATCCCGACGGCTTCGCCGTCCACGATGCGAACGCGCGACCGCAGGACGTAGCGCGCATGATGCCCGGCATATTGACCGCCGTGCGCCTCGCGGATCGTTTCGATAACAAGCCCCAGACGACGCAGATTGAATACATAGGCGGACCAGCGTGGCCCGACGCGTTCAAGCGGCGTGCATCCGCGCTCACCCGCTTGGATCAGCTCGCGCAACGCCCAAAGGTCACGACCTTTGACCAATGCGAATGCCGGCGGCGACGTATCGTCGATTTGGATTCGAACGGTCGCGCTCATTCGCACCCCCCAATCCCGAAGGTTTCGGCAAGCATCGCGGCGGTAGCTGGCAGCAAGCCGTATCGGCCGGAGAGGCGCCGTACAGCGTAAGACGTGCCGTCGCGAAACTGACGTTCGCTCCATGCAAATAAGCTCAGGTCGTTATTGCCGCCAGAGTGGCGGAAGCGTATCTTTGCCATGCTGAAAATCCATTGTGGGGATGGTTCGGCGCAATCGATCCAGCCCGGCCGCGTTGCAACCGCGTGCCGGGCTTTTCCGTTTTCGCGGTGGGGTTCAAGCGGCACGGGGTTGGCGCGCGAGGAACGCGTCAATCGATTCGCGGAGCACAAGGCGCCGCTTTCCGATTTTTACGGCCTCGATTTCACCGTCACCCATAAGGGCGTATAGCTTTGTCCGTGACATGCCGGAGTAGGCGCATGCGCTCGGAACCGGGAACGCCACAGGCGCTACGCTTGTTGCTTTCGATTGATCCATTCACAGTCCTTTTCGTCCGCCTGTTTGTGGCGCGACGAATCGGAACCTGAGGCATTTTTGGGGGACAAAAAATTCCCCCTATTTTGTCCCGCGCATTGAGGCCCGCCGACGACGCCACATCTTGATAACTGCGGCTTCGGTCATATCGATGCGGACGTCGCGGACGTGTCCATTTGATAGAATGTGCCGGACTTGCCGGGCGGCATCCTTCACAGACGTTCCGTCTATAAAATCTGGCGGAAATCCACGCCGGTACATATTCATAAGATTATAAACTAATTGGTTTAGTTCCGAATCTTTTCTACGTCCCACGCGATTGATAAATTTAGCAAGACTACCAGGTGCATTGTAACGCGATGCTGCGTCATCAATGCCAGCCCGAAGCATTGCATTTGTTCGATTTTCAAGGTCAGCAAGCGCGGACTTTCGGGAAGCGAGTTTGTATGATTCGCGAACAACAGACCAAGGAAACTCCGCGAAAGCGTTCCACGCCTGAAACAAGTATGTGGGGTCCAGAGTTTCCCAATAGAAGCCTAGTTTATACCTAGCTGTTGACGCCGCAGAATACGCATCCTGGGCCCGTAAACGGGTTTTCCGCTTCGGCTTAGCGAGTTGCAATTTCACCCTCCGCAGGGCTCCGCAAGGTGCGGTGGGGAAGCGCGATGCGGTGTCGCGTTTTTCGGCTGGCCAGCCTATCCCCACCAAGGCGAGTAATTTATCATGCTGAATAACGCCCCCCAAGTGTCGCCCAGCAGCGCCGGTTATCCACCGCCCTTCTACAGCTCAGCCTTTGGCCTGTAGTCTTGTCACGTCATGGCCCGCCATACGCGCGACTATCCGAACGCCCCCACTCTTTCGAACGTGAATCGGTGGGGCGACAATGTTGCCGGTATCACGGTCGAATGTTGGCCGTGCAAGCGCGGCACGTCGTTTCCTCTCGCGACCTTGGTCGACCAATTCGGGCCGGATCAAGTGCTATATAAGCTGCTCACGCGATACACCTGCAACGTCTGCGGCGGCAAAGCGCAAGGCGTTATTGCGCGGCCGGGGCAACTAAACTGGTCGGAATATCGAGGCAATCCGCATTGGAAAGACCTACCGCCGATCCGGCGGTAGATCGCTTCCATTACATTCCGATTAGCTATCTTTTCGGTCCTAGTAGCAAAAGCCCGTCTTCATGCAATTGTTGAATCGGTCGATTACGTCGCTCACGAGTCGAATTGACGCGCGCTGTTCGTTCTCCAAGCAGTCAACGTATCGCTTCGTGGCATCACGGAAAGTTTCGATTTCGGTGCGGCACATTTGAATTTGCCAGTCGTCTTTGGTGAAGCTCAATAGACTGATACAGATTGGCTCACTCGGTTTAGGGCAATAGAAGCTCTGTGCGTTCGCCGATGAGAGGGCCAATAGGAGCGCCAATAGCGCAGCGATACTCGTCCTCATTCACACACCTTGAAGAATCTGGAGATACTCAAGCTTAATTAGAATTTTGACGCACGAGAAGGGGGGGTGTTTTTTCCCGGCTACCACAAGAATCTCCAACCGACTCGCCGTAAAAACATGCATTGCCCCGCCTAAGCGATCTACGCCTTGCGAATAGCGACCACGTTTCCGGCCTTCGTGACCGTGGCGCAATGTTTTGCCCAATCGGCCATCATGCGCGCGCGCTTCACGAACAGGTCGCCGCGCCGATACGCGGCTTCCACCTTGTCGCCGATAGCGTGCGCCAAGGCCATTTCGGCAACGTCGCGCGGATAGTTCGTTTGTTCGGCCGCCCAATCGCGGAATGTCGAACGGAATCCGTGCGCCGTGATATCGCCGCGCCCCATGCGGTCGAGCAGCGCCAGGAACGCGCCGTTCGATAGATGCGTGTCGCGCTTGGCGCCGGGAAACACGAATTCGCCGGTTTTGTGCTTTTCCATATCGCCCAAGATTTCCAACGCGCGCGGGCTAAGGGGAACGCGGTGCGGACCCTTCATTTTCTTGCGGGTTTTCATCCGCTCTTTGGGGATGCTCCATTCGCCCTTCGCCATGTCGATTTCAGACCATCGGGCGCCGGTCGTTTCAGACGTGCGCGTGGCGGTCAGGATGAGGAATTCCAGCGCGCGTGCCGATATCGTCTCGTGCTTGCCGAGCGCCGCGACGAAGGCGCCAATTTCGCCATAGGGCAAGGCGGGATGATGTTCGACGGTGGCAAGTTCGGTATAGGCGGGAAGTATCGATTTCAGGCTTTCGCGCCAGCGCGCCGGATTGTCCCCAGAGCGCCATTTTTGTGCGTGGGCAAAATCCAATATCGCTTCGATCCGCCCGCGCAACCGCCGGGCCGTTTCTGGCTTCGCCGTCCAGATCGGCCGCAGGATTTTCGTGACGTGCCCAACTTCGATAGCGCCCACCGCCAGCTTGCCAATGACCGGGTAGGCGTAGGTTTCCAGCGTCGCCTTCCATTGGGCGGCGTGCTTGGTGTTGGTCCAGGCGCCCTTTCGCGCCTCGATATAGTCGTCGGCCGCGTCCTTGAAGGTTTTCGACTTGGCGAGTTCGGCCGCTTCCGCCGCCCTGGCGGCGTCGCGGACCGCGATGGGGTCCGTTCCGTCGGCTAGGGCTTGCCGCGCCTCTGCGGCCTTCTGGCGCGCTCTGGCGAGGGGTACGGCGTCCAGAGACCCTAGCCCCATGTCGCGGCGCCCACCTTGCCACCGGAACCGGAAAATCCATGACCGGGCGCCCGAGGCCGTGACTTGCAGATACAAGCCCGCGCCATCCGGGTAGAGGCCCGGCGCCGTGGCGCGCTTGACCGCCAGCGCATTCAATCGATCAATCTTGCCCGCCATGCTTGCCTCCTACCCATCCATCTACCCATCCACTTAGGGCGGATTATGCGGGACTGTGGCGGACACGACAAGACAAACGCCGTCGATAATGCCTATTTTATTGGGTTATTTTAATGCCTGCTGGATGGGTTGGAACATGGCGGGACAGATATTCGGCGGACACCCTGTCCGCCACTACGCCCGAGCCCCCAAACCGGGGGCTCGGGCGTAGTGCTGTCAGGGTTCGGTGAACGAACCCTTGGTTCGACCGTTCGCAAAGCGAACGGCGCGAAGCGTCAGCGAAGTCCGAGCGACAGCGAGGAAAAATCTGCGCCTTCAGCGCGGATTTTCAATCCCACCCTGTCCGCATCTGCCGCTACAACAAGACTATCTCGTACCCAACCGCTCGTGCAGAAGCAGTACATCGACTAGAAAATGCTGCTCATAATCGCTGAGCGGCTGATCTGCCTTCAGCTTGTCGGCCATGCCTCTGCAGAACTTGGCATTCTCGCTTTCGCCAATCGGATCGCCGATAACGCCAAGAGCGAACTCTTTGACAGTTCCTGTCAGCCTACCTCCGTTTTTCAGAAGTTGGCGCGTCACGTGACCGCACTGGACGCTGATTGAACTCATGACACTGACCTCCCTTGGATGTGTTCAAGGGTAGGGGACGCCCCAAACGTTTTTCAACGCGCTCGGAGTCGTTGAGCGTAACTGTGCTGACTGACAGCACCTCGCAGAAAGTTGTGGATAAACGCCAGCTTCCGGTCAACTCGGGCTGAGCGTTTTGATTTTCAGACCATGCCGATGATGATGCGACGCCGCCAATCGTCGATCGAGCGAGTCGGGTATAGCTGAAACGCCAATGGTTGTGCTTGGCGCCGCCTTACGTCGCCGTCACGCGCCAGATGACGTTGCCGACGTCGTCGGCCATCAGCAGCGAATTTGTCGGGGCCGAGCGTCACGCCGACCGGGCGGCAATTGGACACGCTTTCGTCCAGCGCTAATTTTCACCCGGGTATAATTGACAAGTGGATTTTACCCGGGTATTAAACACGCATCCTCTTTGGGAATGCGCCATGACCGACCTCGCTGCCAGACCCTGCACCGCCTTTATCGGCCATCGATTGCTGCGCGCCGGCCCGTTGGCCGATATCGCGGTCGCGATCGCACGCATGACCAAGCCAGACGACGCGATCCTCATTTTCGACGATTCGTCGGGACAGGTCGTCGATTTGGATCTTCGCGGCGACGATTCGGAAATCCGCGCGCGATTGACCGCACCGCCGGCGGCACCAGCGGGACGCTATCGCCCCAAACCCCACGCGGCCGACGCGACAGCGGCGCAAGAAGAAGATCGCGACCCGCGCGGCCGCGGCCGGCCGAAACTCGGCGTCGTCGCGCGCGAGGTGACGCTGCTGCCGCGACATTGGGAATGGTTGACCACCCAATCGGGCGGCGCCTCCGCCACGTTGCGCCGCTTGGTCGACGAGGCGCGCAAAAAACCGCCGTCGCGACCCAACCGCGCCGCGCAAGAAGCCGCGTATCGGTTCATGCAAGCGATCGCCGGCGATCTGCCCGGCTATGAAGAAGCGACGCGCGCACTCTTCGCGGACGATCGCGCGGGACTGGAAGAGCGGATCGCGAACTGGCCCGCCGATATTCGGACCTATGCGCTGCGGCTCGCTTCCGGTTCGGCGCTTCCTTCCGCGCCATCGTGACCGTCCCATCGAATTTCGATGCCGCGCGCGTCAGCATCGCCTACGACGCATTCGGCGATGCCGCGCACGACGCGATGCTGCTGATCGCGGGGCTCGGCACGCAACGCATTCGCTGGACCAATGCGTTCTGCGAAGCGCTGGCCGCGCGCGGCTATCGCGTGATCCGCTTCGACAATCGCGATTCCGGCGACTCGACGCATTTCGCCGAACATGCGCCGCCCGATCTGGGCGCCTTGATCGCCACGCTGATGGCCGGAAAACGGCCCGCGATTCCCTACACGCTATACGACATGGCGGCCGACGCGATCGGCTTGATGGACGCGCTGAAGATCGACCGAGCGCATGTCGTCGGCCGATCGATGGGCGGGATGATCGCGCAAATCCTGGCGAGCGAATATCCCGCACGCGTGCGATCCCTCGCCTCGATCATGTCGAGCACTGGCAATCCGGCATTGCCGCAAGCGGCCCAAGACGTGATGGCGATGATGCTACGCCCTGCGCCCGATCCGCGCAGCGACCACGAAGCGTTCGTGGCACACCGCATCGCGTTCGCGCGACGCATCGCCGGCAAGGAATTCGACGAAGCCGCGCATCGCGACATTGTGTTGGCGGAGCTTGGGTGCGGCCACGATCCCGCCGGGACCGCACGCCAACTCGCCGCGATGGTGGCGGCGGGCGATCGACGCGCGCGCTTGGCGACGATCAAAGCACCGACGCTTGTCGTTCACGGCAGCGACGATCCGTTGATTCTGCCTGCGTGCGGCCAAGACACCGCCGTGTCGATTCCCGGCGCCGACTACCTGCCGATCGACGGCATGGGCCACGACATCCCAGCCGAACGCGATGCAGCGATCATTGCCGCGATCGACCGCAACGCGCGCAAGGCGTCGTAACGGCGTTTACGCCGCCGTCACGCGCCAGATGACGTTGCCGACATCGTCGGCCATCAGCAGCGAATTGTCGGGGCCGAGCGTCACGCCGACCGGGCGGCCATAGGACACGCTTTCGTCCGGCGCCAGGAAGCCCCACAGAATGTCGCGCGACGGGCCCGAGGGCTTGCCGTTTTCGAACGGCACGAACACGACCTTGTAGCCGCTGAGCTTGCTGCGGTTCCACGAGCCGTGCTGGCCGATCACCATGCCGTCGGGGAAGCCCGGCAGCGTGCCCGCCGGCATCCAGCACAGGCCGAGCGACGCGGTATGCCCGCCCAAGGCGAAATCCGGCGTGATCGAACGCGCGACCAATTCGGGATTTTGCGGCACGCGATCGTCGACGATGCGATCCCAATAGCTATAGGGCCAGCCATAGAACCCGCCATCGACCACCGAGGTCAGATAATCGGGCGGCGTTTCGTCGCCCAAACCGTCGCGCTCGTTGACCACGGTCCACAATTTGCCGGTCGTCGGCTCCCACGCCATGCCCACGGCGTTGCGCAAACCGCCCGCGAAAATGCGGCTCGACCCGCTCGCGATATCGATCACATGGATCGCGGCGCGGCCTTCTTCGGCCTCCATACCGTCGTCGCCGATATTGCTGGCCGAACCCACGCCGGCATAAAGCTTCGTGCCGTCTTGGCTGACGAGCAGGCTGCGCGTCCAATGCCCGCCGGGCTTGAAGGTCGTCACGCGCTTGCCGGGTACATCGATGCGCGTCGCGTCCTTCGCATAGGGGAACGCCATCACGCCGTCGGTGTTGCCGACGTAAAACGTATCGCCGACCAGCGCCATGCCGAAAGGCTGGTTCAAGCCTTCCATGAACGGCGCTTGGATTTCGGCCACACCGTCGCCGTCGGCGTCGCGCAAGCGCGTGATGCGATTGGCGCTGGGCACGATGGCGCCCGCACGCTCCATCGTGGCGCGCGTGGCGAGGCCGAAAATGCTTTTCACCGGCCCCGGCACGCTGCTCGATTCCGCGATCAGCACGTCGCCATTCGGCAGACAATAAATCCAGCGCGGATGGTCGAGGTTGCGCGCGAAGGCGTTGACCTTCAAACCCGGTGCCGCCATCGGCACTTGGCCCGGCGCCCAGCCTTGCGCGGTCGGCATCTTCAAGGTCGGTACCGCACCTTGCGGCTTGGCGACAGGAATCGCGGGCGCACTACCCCAAGCCGGAGTCGGATCGCCGTCGCGCATCCGCCGCAGCGCCACCGCACCGCCGCCGACAAGTGCAACCACACGCGCGAACATGCTGGAAAAGCTCATCGACACCCTCTCTCGACTCTTGGCCCCGCTGGCAATGGCGGGGACGGGTTGGTACCATTGATACGATCATTCTGGAATAGCGACCGCATGCTCGCCCGCCGCCGATTCTCGGCCCTTCTTCTCGCCGCCGCTTCACGCCCCGCTTTCGCCAGCACCGCCGCCGCTATCCGGGTCGGCGTGCTGCGCTTCGGCACGGTGTCGTGGGAGATCGACGTGATCCGCACGCACGGCTTGGCGGCCGTCGTGCCGCAGGAATTGGCGGCACCGCAAGCCGCACAGATCGCCCTGCAAGCGGGCCAAGTCGACACGATCGTCGTCGATTGGATGTGGGTCGCGCGCCAGCGCGCCACGGGGGCGGATTGGAGCTTCGTGCCCTTCTCCAACGCCGTCGGCGCGTTGGTGGCGCCCGACGCGTCGCCGGTGCGTAACGTCGCCGACCTTGCCGGGCGACGGCTCGGCATCGCAGGTTCGCCGCTCGACAAAAGCTGGCTGATCTTGCGCGCCTACGCCAAAGATCGCCTTGGGATCGATCTCGACACCGCGACCGAGCGCAGCTTCGCCGCACCATCATTGCTGGCCGAGCAAATGAAACTCGGCCGACTCGACGCCGTGCTGACCTTCTGGCCCTTCGCCGCGCGCGCCGAGGCCGCCGGTGCGCGCCGCGTGATGGCGGTCGAAGATGCGGTCGCGGAAATGGGTATCGGGTCGGGCGTGCCCTATCTCGGCTACACCTTCTCGACCGCGTGGGCCCAGCGCAATCCCGAAACGCTCGCGGGCTTCCTGGCCGCGTCGCGCCAAGCGCGCGCAATCCTCGCGCGCGACGACGATGAATGGCGGCGGTTGCGTCCGTTGACCGGCGCCGCCGACGATGCCGAACTCATCAAGCTGCGCGATTGGTATCGCGCCGGCATGCCGCGCAATTGGCGCACGGCGGAACGCGACGCTGCGGCGAAGCTCTACGCCCTGCTCGCACGCGTCGGCGGGCCCGCTTTGGTCGGCCCGGCCACGTCCGTGCCGCCCGGCACGTTCTGGCCCGTCGAGTGGCAGGGCAATTCGTGACGAACGGTCTTCCCATACGGATCGCATCGACGCTGGGCTTCGTCGCGTTATGGCAAGTCGGCGCTATGTTCGCCGACAACCGCCTGCTGCCGAGCTTTAGCGACGTCGCGCTCGAGATGTGGCGCCTCTCGGCCGATGGCACGTTGCCGCTGCATCTTGGCATCACGCTCGCGCGCGTCGCCGCCGCGTTCACGCTGACGCTTTTTCTGGGCAGCGCCCTGGGTATCGCGATGGGACGCTGGCGCCGCTTGGACGCGGCCCTCGACAGCATCGTCACGCTGCTGCTGAACATGCCGGCCCTGGTGCTGATCGTGCTGATCTATGTTTGGTTCGGCTTGACCGAGGCCGCCGCGATCGGCGCCGTGGCGCTCAACAAATTGCCGAATACGGCGGTCACGTTGCGCGAAGGCAGCCGCGCCCTCGACCCCGCCTTGATGGAAATGGCGCGCAGCTTCCGCATGAACCGCGGCCGCGTCCTGCGCCATGTGATCCTACCGCAGCTCGCCCCCTATATCGTCGCGGCGTCGCGCTCGGGCCTCGCGCTCATTTGGAAGATCGTGCTGGTCGTCGAATTGCTGGGCCGCAGCAACGGTGTGGGCTTCCAGATCCAGATCCATTTCCAGCTTTTCGACGTGACCGCGATCCTCGCCTACGCGCTCGCCTTTGTGATGGTCGTGCAACTCATCGAATGGGCGGCGTTCCAGCCGCTCGAAAGGCGGGTCGCGAAATGGCGGATGTGATCTTGCGCCTGCATATCGTGCGCAAAGCGTTCGGCGCGCGGCAGGTGTTGGGCGAAATCGACATCGAACTCGGGACACGCGAGATCGTCGCGATCGCCGGCCCGTCGGGCTGCGGCAAGACGACCTTGCTGCGCATCGCCGGCGGCTTGGAACGCGAATTCGACGGCAGCTTGGAATGGCCGCAGGGCCGTGCCCCGCGTATCGGCACCGTGTTTCAGGAGCCGCGCTTGCTGCCCTGGCGGACGGTGCGCGAGAATCTGCGCCTCGCCCAAGAAACGCCCGACGATGCATTGGCCGATCAGCTGCTCGACACGCTCGGCCTGTCGTCATTCGCAGACGCTTATCCCGGCACGTTGTCGCTGGGCATGGCGCGGCGCGTGGCCATCGCGCGCGCCTTCGCCGTGGCGCCGGAACTTGTACTGCTCGACGAGCCGTTCGTTTCGCTCGATGCGGACATGGCCGCACAGAGCCGCGATCTCGTGCTGGCCGCGTGGCGCGCGAAGCCGATCGCGATGCTGCTGGTCACGCATGATCGCGCCGAGGCCGAAACCATGGCCGACCGGATCTTGGAACTCGGCGGCGCGCCTTCGCGCATCGTGGCGGAGATCGACGTGCAGCGCCGCGCAGCGGCTAACGCCCGAGCTTGACCGGTCCGTCTTTGCGCAGCAGGGCGGCGAGGTTCGCGTAAGGCAGCACGACTTCATAGGTGCCGTGCGCGTAGGGGCCGACTTCGTAAGGATCGAACACGATCGTCAGCGCCGTTTCGCCCCAGCAGAAGCGCGTATCGGCCTTGAGCGCTTCGAGCAATTCTTCGCGCGGCACGGCGTCGCTGAAGCCGGGCTTGGTTTTGAACAAGCGCCGCAAGCCGCTATCCACACGCGGCACAAGTTTCGCGCGCCAATCCGCGTCCGCGAAGACGTCGCCGGGCTTGGCGAATTTGCCGGTCCGCAGATCGACCAGCGAACACAGCGTGCCGCCATTGCCATGGGCACCGCCGGTATAGGCCCAGACGAGCAAACGAATGCCGATCGCTTGCGCGCCGGCTTGCGCGGCCGTGCCGCGCTGCAACGTTTCCCAGCCGCGGAAATACTCGTCGTCGCGCTGTTCGGCGAAGGCTTCGAGCGCTTCGGCCTCGGCGGCTTGCGCCGCGCGGCGATAGGCGTCGTTCACCTCGGCGAATTTCGCGCCGCGGAAACGCGGATAGTCGACTTCGACCGAGAATTCGTATTCGCCCGCCTTGTCGGCGTGGCGGATCGCGATCCATTCGACGGCGGGAGGCGGCTGCGGCGTTTGCGCGCTGGCATTCGCGGCAAGCAGCAACAGCGCGGCGGCAAGCCCCGCGCGGAAGATCACGTCTTCGTGCCCGGCGGCAATTCGGCCTGATCGAGCTTGGCGCCGGTGAATTTCGCGGCCGTCGTCTTGGCGTTCAGCAAGCGCGCGAAGCGCAGATCGGCTCCCGAGAAATCCGCCGCGCGCAGATCGCAATCGGTCAGGTTGGTCGCGATCTTGCGGCCCGACGGCTTGCCGTCCTTGCCGATGATGTCGGCGGGAAACAGGATCGCCTTGCGCAGCTTGGCGCCGCGCAACGACGCGCCCATCAACACGGCACCCGACAGATCGGCGTTGTCGAGAACGGCGCCGTCGAGCCGGACCTTGATGAAGGTCGCGAGCACGAGGCGCGCGCCCATCAACGAAGCGCCCGACAGATCCGCGCCATCGAAGGCGGCGCCCGACAAATCGGCGCCGACCAGATCGGCCCCTTGCAGGCCGAGGCCGGCGAATGCGGCGCGGGCACCCACGCGCCCGCCCGAACGCATCCAATCGGCGTGGTTGCGCACCATCACCTTCAGCGAATCGGGCGGCACCGTGCCTTCG
This sequence comes from Tagaea sp., assembly GCA_041917215.1. Taxonomy (GTDB): domain Bacteria; phylum Pseudomonadota; class Alphaproteobacteria; order CACIAM-22H2; family CACIAM-22H2; genus Tagaea. Next base: position 578,262 of record JAYRYC010000001.1, on the reverse strand, counting down.
GCGGGCATGGGCATTTTCGCCTGATCCATATTGGAACCATCGAACGACGCGCCCGCGACATTCGCACCCGTCAGCGTAGCCCCGCGAAGGTCGCAGCCGGCCAGACGCGTGCCGCACAACGCGGCACCCCGGAAATTGGCGTTGGCAAGACGCGCGCCCGACAAATCGCAGCCGGTCAAATCCGCGCCGGCGAAGCTCGCCCCGTTCATTTCCGCATCGACGAAGCTGGACGATGCGAAGCTCGCGTTATCGAAGCTGGCGTTATCGAGCTTCGCCTTTCCCATATCGACGCCGTCGAACGTGGCGCCGTCGAACGACGATTTGCGTTCCGGGTCGCTGGACATCTTGACCGATTTGCCCGGCCGGAAATCGGCATTGCGCAGATCGCAAGCCGACAGCTTGGCATTGGCGAAATTCGACCCGCGCCCATCGAAGCGGCGCAGATCGCAACCGACCATCGTGGCGGTGGCGAAATCGGCGCAGAACGCGTCGGCGTCCGACAAATCGCAGCCGATCAGCTCGCATTCCGCGACGCGCGCGTCGCCCAGCAGCGAGGCCGAAAGATTGACACCGTTCAGTTTGAGACCCAGCAAATCCAACCCGCGCATATCGGCGCGCTTGCCGCCCTGCTTCCCGAACAGGAAAGCGGAGTGGCCGACCAGAATGGTTTTAAGGGTTTCGGCGGGGATCATTACCGCCTAGTTAAGCATGCGCAGGATTGGGCGCAAGCTATTCGCGATCCTAATCCTGAAGCGCCAAAATCACCCGGCGATTGCGTTTACCTTTGCTTTCGATCTTTTCGACCGCGATGCGGCCGATTTCGCCGGTCCGGGCGACATGCGTGCCGCCGCAGGGCTGGAGATCGACCTGTGCGATGTCCAAAAGGCGGATTTTGCCCGTACCGCGCGGCGGCTTGACCGACATGGTGCGCACCAAATCGGGCTTGGCGTCGAGTTCGGCTTCGTCGATCCAGCGCGGCGCCACCGGGTGATCCTCGCCGATCAAGCGGTTGATTTCGGCTTCGATCTTGTCCTTGTCGAACACGACTTCGCCGGGATCGAAATCCAAACGCGAACGCTCCGCCCCGATCTGCCCACCAGTCACGCCCGCCGGGATGACGGCACAGAGCAAATGCAAGCTCGTGTGCATGCGCATATGGCGATGGCGGCGATCCCAATCGATTTCCGCCGTCACGTCGCTGCCGACGACCGGCGCATCGCCGCCGGGCGCGAGGAGATGCAGGATGCCCGCCTCGCCTTTGCGCGTGTCGGTCACGGCGAGGCGCTTGCCGTCGTCAAAAATCAGCGTACCCGTGTCGCCCGGCTGGCCGCCGCCCATCGGGTAGAAAACCGTCTGGTCGAGCACGACGCCGTCGGGACCCGATGCGACCACGCGCGCGCGGCAGGATTTGAGATAGGAATCCTCGCGGAACAGCTCCCGGGTCATGCTTCGTCCTTTTGCGAAAGAATGCGCGCGAACATCGCGCGATCGACATTGCCGCCGGACAGGATCAACCCGATCCGCTTGCCGGCGTTGAGTTGCTTTTCGGCCAGTGCCGCCGCAAGCCCTGCCGCCCCCGCCCCTTCGGCGACATTATGCGTGTCGGAGAAATAGGCCCGCATCGCGCCTTCAATCTGCGCTTCGGAAACGCGCACGATGCGCGCGGCCCCCTTCCAGATGATCTCGAGGGCGCCTTCGACGGGCACGCGGCACGCCATGCCGTCGGCCAGCGTGTCGGCCGTGTTGGTCGACACGGGCTTATGCGCTTCGAACGACAACGCGTAGGCGGGCGCGTTCGCCGCGACCACGCCGATAACTTCGGTCTTCAAGCCCAGCGCGTCGCGCGCGGCGATCACGCCGCAAATGCCGGAACCCAAACCGATCGGCACATAGACGCGATCGAGCTTGGGCGCGGCCCGGAAGAATTCGAGCGCGTAGGTCGACACGCCGCGCACCAGATCGGGCAGGAACGAGCCGACAAAGTGCAGCCCGCGCGTCGCCGCCAATTCGCGCGCGTGTTCGAGGGCCGCTTGGAAATCGTGGCCGTGCTCCACCAATTCGGCGCCCAAGGCGCGCATCGCAGCGTTCTTTTCGACGGAATTGCCATGCGGCACGACGATGGTCGCTTTCAAGCCCGCGCGCGCCGCACCGAACGCGATCGACTGGCCGTGATTGCCGCGCGTCGCCGAAATCACGCCCGGCAGACCGGGCTTGGCGGCGGCGAGATCGGCCATGTGCAAAATCCCGCCGCGCACCTTGAACGCGCCGACGGGCGTATGATTCTCGTGCTTCACCCAAATCTCGGCGCCCGCGCGCGCGCTGAGCAGCGGCCAATGATATTGGGGTGTGGGCGGTATCGCGCGGTGCAAAAGCGTCGCGGCCGCGTCGAGTTCGGTCAGGGTGAATTGCGTCATGGCGGTTAATCGTCGTTTAATCGGCTGCGTTTAAGAAAAGCGGATATCGTCCTCTCGCCACCTTTGAGGCCATGGCCCGTACTGTCAACCCCGCCGCCGAAGCCGAACGCTTTCTGGGCGCCTTGGACGAAAAATCCCTCGCCATCGACGAGGCGATCGCTCAAGCCAAAAGCGGCGTCGCGCATTCGTCCTTCGCCGCCTACAAGGCGTTTTCGGACGCCGCGTCGGATTTCGACGGCTTCTGCATCCTGATCGAATACCGGATCAAGAAGATCGCCGACGACGCGGAACGCGCCGGGTTCGAAAGCCGGCTGCTGACCGCGCGCATCCACGCGATGACGCGAATGCTGAAAGCCTCGATCGACTTGATCGGCGCGGTCGCCAACCAGAAGGAATTGCCGCTGGGCGCCAAGGACGTGTTCCTGCGCGAGCTGCGGTCGATCTACAACCTGAAAAACACGCTGTCGCGCCCGCCCTTCGTGGGCCAGTTGCCGGGCGACACCACGCATGATCTGGACCTGGCGGAGAAAATTCTGCGGGAGATCATCGACAAGGCCCCGGCTTTGCTGGAATTGACCCCCGCCGAACCGGACGAGCCGGCGCCCGCGGCCTGACCCAAGCCGCCTGACAGCGTCCTAAATCCGGCCCTTGACCCCGGCGCCCCAGGCGTGAAACTCCCTATCCGGGGCTGCGTTCGCGCGGCCGGGAAGGGTTTGCGGGGTTCATGGCCGACGACGGCGAATTGGCGGAAGCGACGGTCGGCGCCGTCGAGGCGGGCTTGCGCGCCGCGCTGGGCGGCCGCGAATCCGTGACGCTGGGCGATCGGATCAAGATCCACCCGACCCAAACCGTTCTGGATATGGCAAGCCCGCTGGCCGAAGCCTTCGCCGCCAGCGATTCCACCCGCCCCGATACGGCCTGCGTGGCGCTGGTCGCGCGGCCCGAGCAATTGCCGCGCGTGGGCGCTTGCGCGCAGATCCGCACCTACGAACATGCGGGTATCGTGAAACTGCTGGAGGCGGGCCCCGTGACCTGGCCCGACGGCGCGCAGCGTTTCGCGATGGTCTACGAAACCCCGGCCGGGCCGCCGCTGCTGCGCAAGGGCAAGCGGATCGAACCGCTGGATGCGCGTTTGCTCGCGCGCATGTTCGTAATCCCGGCCGCCCAGGCGCTGACCGAATATAACCGGCGCGGCGTGTCGCATCGCGCGATCCGGCCCGACAACGTGTTTTGGTACGATTACGGCAAAACGCGCCTGACATTGGGACCCGCGACCGTGGGCCCCGCCGGCATGCTGCAGCCCGCCGTGTGCGAAACGCTGGAAATGGCGATTTGCGATCCCTACGGCAAAGGGCTTGGCAGTGCGGGCGACGATCTGTTCTCGCTGGGCGTCACGGTGCTGGCGCTCCTGCGCGGCGAATGGCCGCTGGCCGATCTGACCGACGAACAGATCCTCGAAAAGCGGATGGAGCTCGGCAGCTGGGATGCGCTCGCCGGCAAATACAACCCGCCGACCGAGATGTACGATCTGCTGCGCGGACTGCTGTGCGACGACCCGAACGAGCGCTGGTCGCTGGCCACGCTCGCCAAATGGGCCGAAGGCTCGCGGCCCCAATTGCCGCGCTTCACCATGCCGGCCAAAGCGCGCGAGCCCTTCCTGTTCGAAGGCAAGCTGCTGCGCACGGGCCGCGAAATCGCGATCGCGATGGGCAAGAACCCGCAGCCCGCGGCCGCGATTCTGCGCACCGGCCTGTTGCGCGATTGGGCCCGGCGCGCCTATCCCGACGACACCGCCTCGCGCAAGATCGAAGCGATGTCCGGCCCCGGCAGCCCCGCCTCGCGCGACGGCGACGGGCCGCTGGTGGCGCGCGCGTGCCTGGCGCTCGACCCCACCGGGCCGTTGCGCGTCTCGGGCTATTCGTTCCGGCCCGACGGGATCGCCGCCGCCTTGGGCCGCGCCTTCACCGCCGATCGCCAGATGCTGCCCGCGATCGACGCGGCGATCCGCGCCGGGCTCCATCTCGAATGGGCCGACGCGCAAAAGACCGCGAACCCCAACCAGAAATCCTCGACGCGCCGCCTCAACGCCTTCGAACGTTTGGGGCGCTGGGCGAACGAGCCGGTCGTGGGTGCGGGCCTCGAACGCTGCCTTTACGAACTCGATCCGCGCATGCCGTGCCTGTCGCCGCTCAGCGTCGACGGCTGGGTCGAGACCGCGGGCGACCTTCTGCCCGAGATCGATCGCGCGCTCGAAGATCAAGACGGCGCCAATCGCGGCTTCGACCGGCATGTGCCCGCCTTCCTCGCGGCGCGCGTCTCGGCCGACGAGAACGCGTTGCGCGGTTTGGCGGGCGGTGCCGCCGACGAGGAAACGCGCCTTGCCGCGTTGCGCCTGCTCGCCGAATTGCAGGAAACCTATCTCGTCGGCTCGCTGCCCAATCTCGCGCGCGAATGCGCCGGGCTGGTGCGGCCGACACTCGAACGCTATCAGCGCATCGCGACCAAGGAGTTGATCCGCAGCAAGGCGGAAGCCGCGATCATCGCGGGCGACTTACGCGAACTCGTGCGCTTGGTCGACGACAAGGTGGGGCTGGAGGCCGATCAACGCGGCTTCGGCGCCGCCAAAACCGAATACGCCAACGCGACCGAGAAACTTTCCAAGGCCGATCTCGTGATGATCGACCGCGCGCGCCAGGCGATCTATCGCGGCCGCGAATCGGCGGCATTGGCGGCGGGCTCGCTGGCGCTGGCGTTGTTCTTCGTCGTGCTCGCGTTGCATTTGGGTTAGCGTCGCATCATGGCGATCGTTCCGCGCTCCTCGCTCACGAAGCTTCTGCCCGCCGCTTGGTCGGGGGCGGCGCTGATTTTCCTGGCGCTGCTGGTCACGCAGCCGACGACGGCGGTCTATTTGCTGATCGCAGGGCTTCCCACGCTCGCCATGCTGATGATGGACGACGATCCCGAACAGCGCGGCGTGTTCGCGGTGGGGGCACTCAATCTCGCGGGCGCCCTGCCCTTCGTGCTGCTGTCGGTCGTGGGCTATATGCGCTTCACGCCGCTCTGGACCCTGAACGCCTATATGTGGCCGTTCCTGGGCGCGCTGCTCGGCGTCACGCTTTATTACGGCGTGCCGATGCTGGTGCGCTATATGGCGAAGGTCGAGGAAGAGCGCGAGAACCGCCGCCTGGGCGAACGCCAGCAAGCGCTGGTCGAGGAATGGGGCGCCAACGTCGCCTCCGTCCAGCTCGATTTCTCGAACAAGGACGAGATTCGCTAAGCGCCGTTCACGCGCTCGAAGCTCGGCGTCACCAGCCCGCGTTTGCGATCGAACAGATAGGCGCCGGTGATCGGCTGGCCCGGCCGCGCCAACAGCCGCGTGGAATTGCCGCTGTTGAACGACGCGGCGAGCAGCACCTCGTCCTTCGTCGCCGATTTCACGGCGCGCATGCCGCGGATTTCGCCGGGCCGTCCCATGCCCCATTGCGGCACGCCGTCGGTGCCGCGCAGGATGCGCACTTCCTGGGGAATGTCGTCGAGCATGCCGCGCCACGTGCCGTAGAGCCATTCGAGCTCGTCGGGCTTGGGCATCGCCGGCGGCGTATAGGGCGCCTTCAACGCCTCGTCGAGCAGCGTGGGCGCCCAGCTCTCCCATGCGCTTTGCGCGGTCGCGACGACGCGGCGCACCATACCGCCACGATCGACGATCCAGGTCGTGGGATAGGTCGCGACATGCAAATCGCGGAAATTATGGACGCGCGTGCCGTCAAGGCGGAGCATGCGCTGCTCCTCGCGCGAGCGGTTGAGCGAATCGTAGAGCGGAACCTGGGCGCCGACCTCGTCGAGGAATTTCTGCGTCTTCGCGGTCGACTCCAGCGCGTTCAGGAACACGAAGCGCACGTCGTCGCGCCCTGCCATCGATTGCACGGCCTTGGCCAAGGCCGGGATCTCGCGCCGGCAGGGCGGGCACCACGAGCCGAAGAAATGCACGAACAGCGCCTGGCCGCGCCAATCGGCGGTCGAGACGAGTTGATGATCCGCGTCGATCAGCGTGAAATCCCACATGCGGAATTCACCTTGCGCCAAAGCGGCGCGCGGGCGCACCATCGACGCCGCCAAAATCGCGGCGGCCCCGCCCGCCAGAACGGCGCGGCGGCCGGGTTGTTTCATCGTCGTCGGATCGATCATCGCGGGCTCCCCCTCGAACGCGCCGCATATTGTACGCCGTAAAACTTGGCGGGATTGGGGCGAAAGGCGCGCCGTTACATTTCCCGCCGACGCCGGCGGGGATAAGGAACCGGCCCAACTTGCCAGCCCGAACCGCCTTCGGTAATTGTGTCAGCGAGAGTTGCGATGACGCGAAGGGAACGGGAATGAAGTGGGAATTCGCGGCGGTGTTGGGCGTTTATGGCGCCACCTTCGCCTATGCATATTCGCGCTATACCGACCGGCTCGAATTCCACCGGTATCTGGCGAACCATGTGATGCTGTTCGCGCCGTTGAACTTCCTGTTCACCTTCTTCACGCGCGGCAAGCAATCCTCGACCTACCCGGCCCGCATCGTGCCAGGGCTCGACCAATTAAAGGCCGCCTATCCGATCATCCGCGAGGAGGCGCGCGCCCTGCGCGACGCGGGCGTGTTCAACCGTGCACCCGCGAAGGACGAGCCCGGCTACAACACGTTCGAGAAGGGCGGCTGGCGGCTCTATCGCCTCAAATGGTACAGCCGCGAATGCGATGCGAGCGCGAAAGCGGCCTGCCCGCAAACCTGCGCGATCGTCGATTCGATTCCGTCGGTGCGCTCGGCGCTGTTCACCGTGCTGCCGCCGGGTGCACGCCTCGGCCAGCATCACGATCCGGTCGCCTCGTCGCTGCGTTATCACCTCGGCCTGCTGACGCCGAATTCGGAGAAATGCGCGCTGACGCTCGACGGCGTGCCGCATGTCTGGCGCGACGGCGAGGAATTGCTGTTCGACCCGACCTATCTGCACAGCGCGATCAACGAGACCGACGTGGTGCGCATCATCCTGTTCTGCGACGTCGAGAAGACGCAGCTCTGGCGGCCGATCAAGCCGCTGGCCGACGCGTTGGATTTCGGCGTGGTCAGCAAGTTCACGGGTGCCGACGCGCAAGGCAAGATCTCGTGGATCTCGGCCGCGTATAAGCCGATCTACAAGCTGCGCGCCTACATCAAGCAGAACGTCAAGAAGCGCAACCGCACCGCCTATAACATCATCAAATACGGCGCCATCGCGCTGGTGCTCGCGGGGCTTTATTACATCCTCTGACGCGTCGCGCGTCGTCACTCCGAAAGTGCGTTGGCGCTTTTTTCGTCACATTATGTGACGAGGTGTGTTTGCGCTTGTTTTGCATTCGTGAAAATATCGGCCACCTAAAATAATAAAATGAGGCCGTGGCATGAGATCGATTCCGGGCATCGGCATGGAGATGAGCATCGCGCATCTCAGCGTCTGGGTTTTCAAGGTACTTGCACTGCTTTGCCTGATCGCAATCGCGGCAGCGGTAGTCGTCGGCCTTAAAGCGGGCGGCGTCGAACATGCGCCACTCGCCATCTTGCTCGGTACGGTCGCAGCCATACTTACGCTGACCTTCGCCTTCGGCGGCATCTTCATGCTGGCGACGATGATGAAACTGCTCGAACGAATCGATGCGCGCCTTGCCAACATGCACGCCATTGCGCCTGTAGCGCGCGCCGAGCCGAAGCTGTGATCGGGGCTCCGGGCAGAGAGAATTGAAATGGCCAAGAAAGACGATCCCCTGCCAATTCCTGGCTGGCTAATTGGCGTAGGCGCTATCGTAATTGCCGCCGTGGCCGTCCTAAATGGACGCAAGCCTAGCGAAAAAGCGTCAAAAGCACGCCAAACAACAGTCGATACGGACGAGCTTCCTAAGACCAGCCTGAATGAACTTCCGCCACTTCCATCGATATCGGTTCCTGTGGAATGGCGCGACTACGTCCCTCCAAAAATTGGTGTCAAAGCGCTCTTGCCCGATATGCCGAACAAGAACCCGGCAACCGAGGCGCAAGCGGCAGCCGTTGCTCGCCTTGGATTAGACGTCGAGAACTTGACATACGGGCAAGCAAACGCCGTTCTTTCAGCTCGTGACTACGCAGAGACATTGATAGATAGGACCGCACGAATAGAGCCTGCTACTTCACGAATGCTACTGATTCGGTGGCTCGTCGAAGATGCAAAGCGGATTGAATATGTGATGGATTGGTCGTGGCGAACCCGCAACCACGACGTTAGACGAATCCCACGAGACGCTTTTCGTGCGGAAGCAGAAATATACCTCGCGAGCACATAGTTTTTCCGCCTCGCATCACGAGAGGCTCAAAGCATCACGAGGCAATTGACTAAAAATGGTGCCGCAGGAGGGAATTGAACCCCCGACCCGCGCATTACGAATGCGCTGCTCTACCCCTGAGCTACTGCGGCACACCGGGGGCATTTCGAAGCGGCGCGGAACCTACAGGACGCGGGCCCAAGATGCAACTGCCGGGGCCGCCCGTCATGGCGGGCCCGAAAACCCCTTGTTTTCAGGGCCCTAGAGCGCCCGATTGAGCCCGCCGTCGCAATCGATCAGCGCCCCCTGCACATAGGCGAATCGGGGCCCGAGGAGGGCCGCGGCCAAATCGGCGATTTCCGCCGGCTGGCCGAAACGCGCGACTTTGAGCTCGGCCAGTGCTTGGGCGCGCGCGGCCGCTTCGTCCACGCCCTTGTCCTTCGCCGCCTGGGCGAGCCTGCCCTTCAAGCGATCGGTTTCGATCCAGCCCGGATTGAGGCCGTTGACGCGGATTCCGTCGCGCGTGGCGGGTTGCGCGATCGCCTTGGTGAAGTTGAACAGCGCCGCGTTGACCGAACCGCCGATCGTGAAGTCGCCCGAAGCCATGCGCCCGCCCACGCCGATGATGTTGACGATGGCGCCGCGCGATTCCTTCAGCGCCGCCCAGGCCGCGCGTGTCATGCGCACCGTGCCGTGGAATTTGAGCGCGAAGCCGTCGTGGAAATCGTCGTCGGTCAGCGTCGCGAAGTCGCCGCGCTTGGTCGCCCCGGCATTGTTCACCAGAAAATCGAGCCGCCCGAATCGCGCGAGGGCGGCCGCCACCGCTTGCGAAGCCGCAGCCGGTTCGCGCAGATCGGCGGCGAAGGCGGCGCAGGGTGTCGTGCGCGACAAGCGCTCGGCATGGGCGCCAAGCAGATCGCCCGAGCGCGCGACCAGCAGAACGTTGACGCCCGCCGCCGCGAGCTTCTCGGCAATTGCCAACCCGATACCGCGCGACGCGCCCGTTACGATCGCCGTCTTGCCCGCCAGCCCCTCATCCATCGCGATTTCCCTCGCCCGAACGCAAAGCCGCACGTTATCCGATTTGCGCCGCCGTACGGAAATGGCATGATTCCGATCATGCGGTTCTGGCTCGCCATCGGTGCTTTGTTCGGCTTCATCGCGGTCGCGATGGGGGCGATGGGCGCGCATTTCCCCGGAATCGACGATGCCGGCAAGGAATGGCTGCGCACCGCGTCGCTTTATCAGGCGATCCACGCGCTGGCGCTGATCGGCATCGCGGCGTTGAGCGAAAAGCGCCTGACCTTCCGCCTGTCCTTCGCGGGCCTTGCCTTCATGCTCGGCGTGCTGATGTTCTCGGGCGGGCTTTACGCGCGCGCGTTGCTCGGCCTCGATCTCGGCGCGCTCGTGCCCGCCGGCGGCATGGCGTTCCTGGCCGGCTGGCTGCTGCTGTTCCTGTCGGCGTTCGGCCGGCGCTAAGGCCTCCCATAGGGCGCGACGATGCGCACGCGCGCCAGCGTATGCGCGTTGAGCATATAGCCGACCATCGCGGCCGACGCATCGTCGGGCAGGTCGAGCTTCGCGACACCCAGCGCGAATACGGTCAGCACATAGCGATGCGCGGGCCCCGGCGGCGGACACGGCCCGCCATAAGCGGCGGCGCCGAAATCGTTGCGCATCTCGCGCGCACCCGCCGGCCACAGAGCGGGCTTCGCGCCCGGCGATGTCGCGGGCAGGCCCTTCGCGTCGGCCGGAATGTCGATCACCTGCCAATGCCACCAGCCGCTGCCGGTGGGCGCATCGGGATCGAACAAGGTGACGGCGTAGCTTTTGGTGCCCAACGGCGCGCCGCTCCACGACAGTAGCGGCGAACGATTGGCGCCCCAGCAGCCGAATTCGGCATGCGTCAAGCGATCGTCGAGCGCCACGCCCTCGGCGAAATCGGGCGAGTTCACGCGGAATTCCTTGTCCGGCGTCGCGGCCATCACGTGGAACGCGATGTAGACGATCGCCACGCCGACCGCCACGCCCAGCGAGAAGAACAGATCGATCTTGCGGCTTTCGGGCGTGTCGGGGCGCATGGATATCCTCCGTGATCGGGAGCGCCATTGCGCCAAACGATGTGCCGCGCGCCAAACGCGTTCGCTTCACTTGCGCACGAAGAATTCTCGTTCGCGCCCGCACCTTGAACGTCGCCAGGATCGAACCCCAAGACGGAGGTATCGATGCCAGACGAAGTGCTGTTCCATCGCGACGGCAAGATCGCGATCCTGACGCTGAACCGGCCCAAGAAGCTCAACGCCATCGATTACGCGACCGCCGACGCGCTGCTCGCGCGGCTCGACGCGATCGAGATCGATCCCGATCTGCATGCCGTGATTCTGACGGGTGCCGGTCAGCGCGCGTTTTCCGCCGGCGGCGATATTCCGCAATTCTCCGAAAGCGTGCGCGCGGGCGCGTTCCAAGCCGTGCGCGATTTCGTACGCCGGGGCCAGACGCTGACCGCGCGCATCGAAGCTTTCCCCAAGCCGGTGATCGCGGCGGTGAACGGCTTGGCCTATGGCGGCGGCTGCGAAATCACGGAGGCGGCGCATCTGGCCGTCGCATCGGCGCGCGCGATGTTCGCCAAGCCGGAGATCAAGCTCGGCATGCCGCCGACTTTCGGCGGCACGCAGCGTTTGCCGCGCTTGGCGGGCCGCAAACGCGCGCTCGAATTGCTGCTGACCGGCGATAGTTTCGACGCCTATCGCGCGTTGGAACTGGGGCTCGTCAATCGCGTCGTCGGGCACGCCGATCTGATGGCGGCGGCGCTGGAACTCGCGCACAAGATCGTGCGGCACTCGCCCTTGGCCGTGGCGTCGGTGATCGCGGCGACGACGCGCGGGATCAACCTGCCGATCGGCGAAGGTTTGCTGGTGGAGAGCGAGCAATTCGCCAAGATGGTGCCCACGCGCGATTTGCGCGCGGCGCTGGACGCGTGGCTTACGCGTGCGGCACCGGCGGGCGGCGCAGCTTCTTGACCAGCGCCTTCACCCAAGCGCGGAACGCGGCGACTTCGGGCCGCGCCATCGCTTCGCGCGTCGAGACGAGCCAATAGGCGGAGAGCGAGCGTCGCGGCGGGCCCAGCACGGGCACGACGCGGCCTTGTTCGATCTCCGCGGCCATCAACGGCAAGCGGCCGATCGCGACACCCGCCCCGGCGGCGGCGGCTTCGAACGCCATGATGATCGAATCGACCTTGCGGGCGGGCGGCGCGTCGGGCCCGGCCGGCGGCGCCCCCGCCAATTCGCGCCACGACTCCCAATCGTCGCGCGCCGACACGATACGGATCGGCGCGAAGCGATCCAGATCGGCGACGCTTTCGATTTCGGCGGCGATCGCGGGGGCCGCGACGGGCACGAGCCATTCGTTGAACAGCAGCGTGGCGGTGAGGTCCGGCCAATCGCCGCGCCCCAGCCTGATCGCCACATCGATGCCGTCGCGCGGGAATTCGACCTGGCGCTGATTGGTGTCGAGCGTGATCTCGATGCCGGGATGCGCTTCGCCGAACTTATCGAGATTGGGCGCGAGCCAGCGCAAGCCGAATGTCGGCGCCACGCTGACCGTCAGCTTGCCGTTGGCGCGCCGCCCCGGCACGCCGTCGCTCGCCCGCGCGATGATTTCCAGCGCGTCGCGGATCTTGGGCAAATAATCGCGCCCGCCTTCGGTCAGCGACAAAGCGCCCGGCCCGCGCGCGAACAGCTTGGCGCCCAGCCAATCCTCCAGCGTCTGGATGCCGTGGCTGACGGCGCTGGGCGTCAGCGCCAATTCGGCGGCCGCCCTTTTGAAACTCGCGTGGCGGGCGGCGGCTTCGAACAGGCGCAAGGTTTTCAGCGGCGGAAGACGATAGGCCATGGCGCCAGCATAATTCCCGGGTCGGGTCCGGAAGATGGATTTCCCTCACCTGCGGGTGAGATTAATTCGCGCGCGGGGCGTCCGCCGGCGGCGGTTCGGCGGGTTTGGGGGCAGGACCGGCCTGATGCAGCACCATCCGCCACTCGCCGTCTTCGCGCATGAAGGCGTTGGTCGCCGCACACCAGCCTTTGCCGCCATCCAGCGATTCCAGGCACACAACCAGCGCGGTTTCGCCCGCGAAAACAACGTCCGGCTCGACCGGCACGCTGGACGGTGCCGGGCCCGACAGGATGCCCCGCCAGCTTTCCATCACCGCGTCGCGGCCCGTCAGGATCGGCCAGCCGGGGTGGATGCAGGCGACCGACGCCGCCTTGGCCCAGATCCGCTCCATCGCCGCGAAATCCCGATCCGTGAAGGCCCGGTAGAAGATTTCGTTGGCGAACAGCACGGCTTGGCGTTCGCGGGCCGGATCGAAACGGGGGACTGCCGGACGGGACATATTCGGTCGTCTCATTTTGCGAATCGAGATATTAACAATTTGACTCAAATAGGCGATCTCTGGCCTGATAATACCTTATCTGCTAGGTTCTGTGGATAAGTTGCCGGGGTTTCGGCGCGGCAATCTTGTCGTGTCGCGCCCCATTCGCGTGATCGGTCGAACGGACGGTTTGGACGCACAAGAACGATGGACGGAGCCGTATCTAAATCGTTCTGGGCTCCCCCGACCTTCGCCGAGCGGGGGGCGTCGGTGCCGTTCACGACACCGATCATCGTCGGCAGCCGCGTCCGGGGTCATTACGACGAGCTGGAGCTCGTCGTGCCCAACCCTTCCGGCGCGAAGGGCAACTACATTCTGGGATGGAAGTCTCTGCCGGAAGTGTTCTCGCTCACGGTCCATGATCGGGTTCTGCACCGCGCCCTCGACGAGGCGGGTGCATCGACGCCCGAAGCCGTGCGTGGCGCCACGATGCGCACCGCCGCGACCGGCTTGGCCGGCCCCGCCGCCGCCAAGCAGGCCAAGGCCCTGCTGAAGGAGCAGGAAGATTTCAAATTGCTGATCCAGTTTTCGCTGCTGTCGGAAACGGTCACGCAATTGTCGGGCGGCCAGTTGCAGATCACGCTCGCCCATGTGCAGAGCGAGACGGGCCGCCAGCAGGCGAAGCTGATCCTGGCGCGCGTCGCGCACAAGGTGAATATCGAGGGCAACGAGCTCTACGCGCGCATCGAAGCGTGGTCGGATTTGCTCGGCCCCATCGGCACGCCCAAGCTGACGCGCCCGCCGCGCTTGCGGCGCATGCGCCAGCGGATCGAGGAATTCGCCAATTCGATCGGCGGCTGGTCGGAGGTCGACAAATCGGAGCATTCGCCGCTGGGCGGACTCGCAAGCCTGGTCGCGCGCGAAACCTCGGCGCTCGCCGCCGAGACCTTCGCGGTCGCCGACGCCTATCTCGAGAAAATCGACAAGACCGTCGCCGCTTGGGAAAAGTCGCAGACCGAAATCGGCGACGCGATCGAGCGCATTTCGTGGATGCTCGACGGCTGGGATTTGCTCGTCGCGATGTGGGAAGACGCCGTCGTCAAGGCGCCGCACGAACAGCAGGCCGTGGTGCAGGAACTGGCGCGCATTCTGCCGATCATTCCCGAGGAGGAAGTGACCGGGGCGCGGCGCGACAAGATCCGCGACATCGGCGTGCAGCGCCGCAAGCTCGTCAAACCGATGGAGGATTGGGTCACCGGCACGATCGACGCCGATTTGCGCACCCGCCTCGAGAAGTATAAGGCGAAGGCCGCATGACCGACGTGACCAAAGCGTTGGGCGACCTGTCGCAGCGGCTCTCGCAGATTCCGGAGTCCACGCTGATCGAGATCGTGTGGGCGCTGGAAGGCAAGCGTGCGGGCAACCACACCGATCAGACGGCGCTGGGTCTGCTGGGCCAGTTCCGTCCGCGTCTGCAACTCGTCCGGCCGAACCGGCGCATGAGCGCCAAGCGCCTGTTCGCCATGCCGTTCGAGGACATGCTGACCAACGCGCCCAAGACGCAGTCCAAGATCATCGGCAAGATCAGCCGCAACGTCATCGATCCCGCCTGGGACATGATGGTCGACAAGCTGGGCCGCACCGAGATCGAGCAGATCGAAACCGCGATCCGCGCGATGCCCAAGAACCACGCGTCGTGGATCGAGCTTGGCTCGCGCTTGTGGCCGCAATGCGCCAAGGAAATGCGCGACATCGTCACGCGCGCGGAAAAGAACGTTTCGTATCGCGCCGATATCACGCCCAAGCTGGGCGGGCCGGAAATGTATCTCGACTTCCAGGACATCACCGACGTCATGGAAATCGCGGTCGAAATCCAGACGATGCGCGAGGCGCTGCCGCCCAAGCCCATCGTGGCGCTGACCGACGAGGATATCGAGACGATCGGCAAAACGGTGATGGCGGTCGACGCGCGCATGCGCCAGCGTGCCCCCGTCGTCGTCTACGCGCTGGTGGCGCGCCTCGACCAGCCGACCGAAATCCTGTCGATCTTCGTGCGCGTCGCCGAAAAGGGCATGGCGGGCTCGACGGGCGAGCTCGCCTCCATCACCACCGAGGTGATGGTGACCGACATGGAGCAGCGCTTCGAGGAAGTGCGCCGGTCGATCGCCAGCGGATCGAACGACGGCAAGGTCACGGTGCGCGAGGATCTCGCCAAGGAGATCGAGCACCATCTGAAGGGCATCGCGCAAGGGCGCGAGCAGCTGAAGGGCCAGTCGGGGGCCGCCGCGTCGCGCCGCTTGGAGCGCGTGAAGATCAAGCTCAAAGACGTCGTCAATTCGAACATCATCGAGAACGCGAGCAAGGACGTCAGCGCCGTTCTCGCCGATATCGGCCGCTTGGCGGCCAAGGCGGCGGGCGAAGGCGATATCGGCGAAATGCAGCTGGTCGAAGACCGTCTGCTCGCCCTGCAACTCGCGGCGAAATACGCGGGCGAGCTCGGCCTCGACAAGGAATTGAAGGACGAGATCAAGCGCGTCGAAAGCCAGATCGACGGCCATACCGGCCGCTTGTTCGGCGATATCCGCTCGCGCGGCCTGACGGTCGAGAACCGCCAGGACGTCGAAGCCGAGCTTTATTCGAGCGTGCGCATGCTCGAACTCGTCGTCGGCGCCGACAAGGCGGAAAAGACGCTGGTCGAAGGCCTCAACGTCATCGACGAAAACACGCGCGAGCAGTAACGCTCAGCGGTTCTTGCCCGGCACCCACAACACGTCGGCGGCACCGTCGTCGTTCAATTTGCGCGACAGCACGAATAGATGATCCGACAGCCGGTTCGCATAGCGGATCGCGGCGGGATTGACCTTTTCGTGCGCGGCGAGCGTTACGATCTCGCGCTCCGCCCGGCGCGTGACCGTGCGCGCCAGATGCAACGCCGCCGCCGCCGGCGACCCGCCGGGCAGCACGAAGGAATTGAGGGCGGCCAGGCTTTCGTTCATCGCGTCGATCTCGCGCTCCAGCCGTTCGACCTGCGCTTCGACGATGCGCAGCGGCGGATATTTGGGATCGGGCGTTTCGGGCGTGCACAGATCGGCCCCCAAATCGAACAGATCGTTCTGAATGCGCGCGAGCATCGCATCGGCTTCGTCCTTCGTGTGCAAGCGTGCCAAGCCCACACAGGCATTCGCTTCGTCCACCGTGCCGAACGCGGCGACGCGCAACGCGTCCTTGGGCACGCGGGAACCGTCGCCCAGCGACGTTTCGCCCGTGTCGCCGCCCTTCGTATAGATGCGCGTCAGCTTTACCATCTTCTCAACCCGCGTATTTGCGCAGCAGCGCGTAGGTCAGCATCAGCAGCAGCGCCAAGGCCTGAAGCCCGACGCGCCAGCGCATCATTTTATTGCCGTTGCGCCGGTTGAATTCGCCGCCTTGCGCCATGCCGCCCATGCCGGTGAACAGCGTGGCCACGACCGCGAGACACGCGGCGCCGATCAGATAGGGGAAGACGGCGAGAAGGAATTGCATGATTTCACCGGCGGCGGAATTTGAAATCGCCGCGCGCTTCCGCCAGATCGGCGAACAGCGCGAGCAGCGACTTGAAGGACGGCCCGATCTTGCGCCCGGCTTTGGCGGCGTCGCGCCAGGCGATTTCGAACGGGCCTTCGATGTCGCGCAGCAGCGTATCCCACAACGCGTCCAGATTGGGCGAGAAATGCGCGGGAAAGCCCAGCTCGACGGACAACGTCGCGTAGACCTTGTCCATCGTATCGTGGCCTGATGTCAAAACGGCGCGTTTCATTTCGGCACTTCGCGGAAGCTGGAATAGTGGTCGACCGTCACATAGATCAAACGGTCGCTGGAAAAGACGAGGCGTTTGGCGTTGCGCCGCCCGCAGGCGAAGTCGAGATCGGCTTCGGTCCAGCGCCGCCCGGAAGCTTCGGGCAAGCGCTTTTCGCGGTTGAAAAATCGATCGCCGCCGATCGCCTTGCCGGGCGCCACGCGGCATAGATCGCCGCCCGGCCGCCAGCCGAGTTTGGCCGCATCGTCCTTGTCGATGTAACGATCGGCCGGCAGACGTCCGGTCGCTCGGATCGATTCGACCGTCGCGACGAAGCCTTCGACATCGTTGAGCCGCATTTCCCGCGCGAAACCGCGCAGATCGGCGGCGGCCAGCGGGCCCGCGAGCAGCGCCAGCAGCGCGACGAGAAGAACGAAAAACCGTTTCATCGCGTGCTATATAGCGCGCCATCGCCGCTTCGCAACAGACGGACCGAAGATCAAGACCCTCGAATTGCTCGGGCCTTGGCGACGGTTCCTGCATGAGTCTGCTTCGCGACCGCAGCGCGCATGGTTGCCAGCGCCTCACGGACATCATCGATTTCTTGCAATAGCGCCTTGGCATCGGCCGGTGACAACGCTCCACACTTCACGAAAGTGGAAGCATGAGCGAGGACCTCGCCGAACTCCTTTGTAATGCCGCTAACATGTTCAACAGCCGCTTTGTCATCGGCGCGCCCATGATGCGGTAAGAGATCAAATCCAAGCGCCGTTGCCAAGTATCGAGTGACATGAGGGACACCTGACTCGCGCTCGAGCCGTTCCACGAACTCGATCGGTATTGATGTCTTTGGCTTGGACTCACTCTGATAATCGCTGACGACGGATCGGCCTTTGCCACAAATGACCGCAGCTGCTTCAACGCCGCCGACCGAAGTTATTAGGTCACGCACGGCCTTCTTCAGTGTTCCGTGCCCATAAGCATTTTTCTTCTTTGCAGCGATATCCACCGGAAACTCCAATTCTCTTTCCGATAGTTGTGGGAACGAAAATGGTGATGATCATGAACATGTAGAACCTGACTCGTCCAAACCATAGACAAAAATTTATGGTCAAGGAATTTCGAATTTCAGCAGGAAAATTTGCCCACTTTTGTGATGCCGCAGACGATATCGAGCGGACGGGGATTATTGTTGAAATTCTTACTAGGCGTGCAGAAAAGAAGAGAGGCTTTGATCCGTACCGCCTTCTGCGCGATCTAGCATTCTGGTGCCAGTCGAACAAGGTCCCGTTCGCCGAACTCTCCAAATTACTTCGGGAAAAGGCCCCGAAAAGAGCCTCATATCTTGTCCCTGCCGCCAATTGCCTAGCGGAATTTACAATCGGTCGAACTTTGACTTTTGAAAAAGTCAGACTGTGGAAGCGCTACTTCGGAGCGCTAACGATTAATATCGCTCCACATGCCAAGGTGACAATCAACGGAGAGGCGCATTTCGTCAATTTGCTTTGCGACGTTAATGCCCTGGGTGAGAAACGAATCGGGTCGCTACTCAACCTTCTTGACCATATTCAGCCAGAATTATTCAATCCGATCGCGCCAGGCATCCTTGATGTCAGACGCCAGAATCTCATTATCGGACACGGTATGTCTGACGACGAACTGCAAGAACTCGCCAACCGTTTTCTTTATTTACTTTCTCGGATCAAGCCGCCTAGCTAAGCAATAACATCATTACATTTACATAGAGACACTAGGCCGATGCCGTCTGGTTGGGCTATTAGGTCGCCATGTCCTTTCTCGACCGCATCGCCGAGTGCAACGAACACGATCCCGCCCTCTACCGGCCCTTTTTCGCCGCCGGGCGGCAGGTCGGATCGGTGCGCCACGCCTTGGCCGAACGCCTAGCGCAAATGCCGGATGTTTTCGCGGCCGATGGGAAGAGCGTGACGCTGCGACCCGCCTTCGACACGGTCGAGAAACGCTCGGCCGCGATCGACAAAGCGGTGCGCATCCTCGAGGCCGAAGGCATCGTCAAAGGCCGGCGCAACGAAAACTATCCCGCCTGCCCGGAATGGGGCCGGCCCTATGATTTCGTCATCGAGCGCGCGGCGGCACCCCATTTCGGCATCCGGTCCTTCGGCGTGCATATGACCGGCTACACGCGCAAAGCGGACGGCATCCATATTTGGGTCGCGCGCCGGGCACGTTTGAAGCCGACCTATCCCGGCATGCTCGACAACACCGTCGCCGGCGGCCAGCCGGTCGGCATGGGGTTGATCGACAACATGGTGAAGGAATGCGGCGAGGAAGGCGGCATTCCGCCCGAGCTTGCGCGCAACGTGGTGCCCGTCGGCGCCATTTCCTATTGCATGGACGCGTCGGACGGTTTGAAGCCCGACGTGCAATTCTGCTTCGATCTGGAATTGCCGCCGGACTTCACGCCCCGCAACACCGATGGCGAAATCGACGAATTCTTCCTGTGGCATTGGACGCGCGTCGCCGAAACGGTCGAGCGCACGCGCGAGTTCAAGTTCAACTGCAATCTCGTCCTGATCGATTTCTTCGTTCGCCACGGGCTGATCAGCCCCGAACATCCCGACTATCTCGCCATCGTCGAAGGGATGCGGCGTTAAAACGCAATCATGACCTCATGGTGAGCTTGTCGAACCATGAGGCCCTCATCCTTCGACAGGCTCAGGATGACGTGTTTGCGAATCCCAGCCGCGCCCGAATCGTTTCGGGCGTTTCGCCCGCATCGCGAAGACTGCTTATCGACGGCGATTCCCGGCGCTTGGCCAAGCGTTCGCCCGATTCGTCGCGAACGATTTTGTGATGGCGCCATTCCGGCACGTTCAAATCGAGCAACGCTTGCAGCAAGCGATGGATATGGGTCGCCGGCAACAAATCCTCGCCGCGCGTGACCAGCGTGACGCCTTGCAGATGATCGTCGAGCGTCACGGCCAAGTGATACGAGGTGCCGATATCCTTGCGCGCGAGCACGACGTCGCCGTGGCTGGCGGGATCGGCGCGGAACTCGCCGCGATCCAGATCGCGCCATTTGAGCGGACCCGTCAACGCCGCAGCTTTCGTGGCGTCCAAACGCAACGCGAAGGCCTGTCCGCTTTCCTGGCGCCGGGCGACGTCCTGCGCCGATAAATGGCGGCAAGTGCCGGGATAGATCGGCTCCATCCCATGCGGCGCCGATGCCAGCCTGGCGATATCGGCGCGGGTGCAGAAACAGGGATAGATCACGCCTTTCGCCTTCAGCCGGTCCAAGGCGGCGGCGTAATCGGCGCGGTGCTCGGATTGGCGGCGCACCGGCTCTTCCCAGCGCAAACCCAGCCACGCGAGGTCGTCGCGCATCGCCGTTTCATGCTCGGGCCGGCAGCGCACGCGATCGATATCCTCGATCCGCAGCAGAAACCGGCCCGTGGCACGTTTGGCCTGGTCCCAGGCGAACAGCGCCGAATAGGCGGAGCCCAGATGCAGCAAACCGGTCGGCGAGGGCGCAAAACGCGTGACGATCATGGCGGGATCGACACTAACATGCGTCACTGCAAGAGCGTGATTGGCAGGGAATGGACCGTCTGCGTTGGGTTTCCGGCGTGTGCGATCCGCGCGGCGCGGTCCGAAGCCGATAGCGGTACCTATCGGCGAGGGCCGCAACAAAGCGGGCGCCCGCCGGAACCCAACCCGGAGGGCCGCGATCTTTTACGCCGCGGGGGTCGTCGAAGGGCTTGCGCGTAGAACCACTACGCGCCACACCCTTCTTCTACCCGCGTCGCAAAATCCCTGCGGCGCAGATGATCCATTCCCTGCCAATCACGCTCCAGGAAAGGCGCATGTCGAATATCCAACTCGATGGGCCGCGCATGGGCCCGGCCGCCGGGGGCAAGCCCCGTTCCATCGTCGCGTTGCTGCACGGCCTGGGGTCGGACGGCAACGATCTGATCTCGCTCGCGCCCATTTTCGCGCGGGCACTGCCGCATACGTTGTTCGTCGCCCCCAACGCGCCGTTCAAATGCGACATGGCGCCCTATGGCTGGCAGTGGTTCTCGCTGCTCGACCGCACGCCGGCGAAAATCCTGGCGGGCGTGCAGACCGCCGCCCCCATCCTGAATGCGTTCATCGACGGCGAGCTCGCCAAGGCCGAATTGCCGCCGGCGAAGATCGCGCTGCTGGGTTTCAGCCAGGGCTCGATGATGTCGCTGTTCGTCGCCCCGCGCCGGGCCGAACCGATCGCGGGTGTCGCGGGTTATTCCGGGCGCTTGATCGGCGGCGGTTTGCTGGCCGACGAAATCAAGTCGCGCCCGCCCGTATTGCTGGTGCATGGCGACCAAGACCCGATCGTGCCGTTCGATTCGATGGCGGCGGCGGAAACGGCGTTGACGGCGTTGAATGTGCCGGTCGAAACGCTGGCCTGCCCCGGTCTGCCGCATTCGATCGACGAGGCGGGTATCGCCAAGGGCCTGGAATTCCTCGCCCGCGTTCTGGCGTGACGCCCCCGCGCCTCGGCTGCGGGGCGGCGATTCTGGACGGCGACGGGCGCATGCTGCTGGCCCGCCGGCTGACGGAACCGGAAGCCGGCTGCTACGGCCTGCTTGGCGGCAAGATCGAGCCGGGCGAAGCCATGCGCGACGCGATTCTGCGCGAAATCGAAGAAGAAATCGGCGTGCGGCTGGAACTGCAAGGTTTCCTGTGCGCGGTCGATTTGATTCTGCCCGGCGGCATTCACTGGGTTTCGGTCGTCGAGCGCGCGCGGATCGCGTCGGGCACGCCGGAAATCCGCGAGCCCGAAAAACTCGCCGATCTGGGCTGGTTCGCGCGCGACGCGTTGCCGCAGCCTTTGACCCAGGCGGCGATCGCCGCCGTGAAGGCGCTCGGCGGCTGAATTCATACGGCCGCAATATTGGGGCGCATCCGACATATTGTGTTCGGACCGCGATTCGCCTAACAATTAGTACGTTCTACGACGTTGTTTCCGCCTTGGCAGTTCCGCCGGGTCCGATCATCGGCGAATCGACAAGGCGGCCTTCGACCATCCTCGAGGGAGTGATCTTGTCGTGTACGTTTCGGCCGATGCCTGTCCAGCGCTGGTCTTGAACGCCGATTTCCGGCCGCTGTCCTATTATCCGTTGTCGGTGTGGTCCTGGCAGGACGCGGTGAAGGCCGTGTTTCAGGACCGCGTCAATGTCGTCCACGAATACGACCGGGTCGTGCGCTCGCCCACCCATGCGATGCGCCTGCCCTCGGTCATCTCGCTGAAGGAATACGTGCCGGCGGCGCGCCGCCCCGCGTTCACGCGGTTCAACGTGTTCCTGCGCGACCGCTTCATTTGCCAATATTGCGGCGACGGTTTCCCGGCGCACGAATTGACCTTCGATCACGTGATCCCGCGCTCGCGCGGCGGGCGCACGACCTGGGCCAATGTCGTAACCGCGTGCTCCAGCTGCAATCTCGCCAAAGGCAGCCATTTGCCGCACGAGGTGGGCATGTTCCCGCGTCACGCGGCCGAGGCGCCGACCTCCCAGCAATTGCAGGAAAACGGGCGCGCTTTCCCGCCCAATTTCCTGCACGAAAGCTGGCGCGACTTCCTCTACTGGGATTCGGAACTGGAATCGGCTTAGTCGACCGCCCGCAGACGGGCGCGCTCGCGGCACCGCGCGGCTTGACGCTGGGCGACCAGACGCCGGCGGGCGTGTTCGACGCAGACCAGCAAATCCTCGCGCGTCACGCGGTCGCGATCCATCACGGCCAGCATGACCGGATCGCGCAGCATCTCGTCCAAACGCGGCTCGTCGTAGCGAAGGTCCCACATCTCACAGCCTCCCAAATCGGCTGCAATGGGTATCGCTGCGGATCGTGGCGAAATCCTGGCGACGGATCGGTGATTTCAGGGAAGTCGCGTTACGTTTTGCGACCCGCTTCACGCGGGCTTACGCGATGCGGCGATTGGGATCGCGCATCAGCGCGTCGATATGGAAGCCCTGGAAGATGCGAATGCCCGAGGCTTGGCCCAATTCCAGCGCCTCGGCGTTCTCGCAGCGCGCCATGATCAAGCGGCCGGGTTCGGCCTGCGCGATCTTTTCGGCCACGCCCGCCTCGCGCCATTCGGCCGGGCGTTCGGTGCGATAGAAGATCTTGATGAAGTCCGCGCCCATTTCGGGGCGCGCGAACATCGGCAGCGTGTCGAGCGTGACGCCGTCGAGCAGCACGCGATACCCGGCGTTGCGCAGGAATTCGCATGCGGTCAGGTATTCGGCGAAATCCCAGAACACGTCCAAGCGCGGGATTTCGATGATCAGCTGGCTTTTCGGAATGAAATTCGCGATGCGCGTGTCGAATTCGCGGAACGTCGCCGACATGATCGTCTGGACGTTCAAATTCAGCGACACGTTGCCCGATTGGCGCGTGACGAAGCCGTCGAACATCGCGCGCAGCACGCGCTGGTCCATCGTGCGGGTCAATTGCTGGAACAGCGGTTTGACCGCGCGCAGATCGTTCTTGGGCGCCACAAGCTGACGCAGATCGTTCACGCCGACGAAGACTTCGCGGAAGAAGGGGCGGATCGGCTCGCCGGGCGCGATCGCGCAGGCGATCTGGCTTTTGAGGAATCCGGTGATATCGGCCTTGCGCAGCAGATCCTCGAGCTTCGACAGCGACGACGTGGTCAGCGGCTGGCCTTGCGACGAGCCGATCGCCGTGCCCGCCTTTTGCAGCAGGCGCTGACGGCGTTCCTGGAACGCTTTGTAATCCTCGTAGATCTTGCCGACGATCGCCTCGAAATCGGCGAACGTGTCCTTGAAGGCGAACAGCTCGTAGGCTTGCGCGGCTTGCCCTTCCTCGAGGCCCGCGGCCGAGGCGTGGGTGCGCAGAATGCCTTTGAGATCATCTTCGATCGAATCGAGGTGATAGCGATGGTCGCGGCGGAACAGCAGCACGATGTTGTAGTTGTGCATCGCGTAGACGCCCGCATCCGAGCCCGCGACGAGCTGCTGCAG
Source organism: Tagaea sp. (assembly GCA_041917215.1). Classification (GTDB taxonomy): domain Bacteria; phylum Pseudomonadota; class Alphaproteobacteria; order CACIAM-22H2; family CACIAM-22H2; genus Tagaea. The sequence goes on along the minus strand of JAYRYC010000001.1, from coordinate 554,394 downwards.
CGCCTTGATGATCTGCTGGAAATTCTCGCGCCGGCGGCTGAACCACGCGGGCGAGTTCATCGCGATGATCGCGCCGTAGCGATACTGGATATCGTCGGAGCGCTTGATGCGCTCCATTTCGGTGAGGAGGGTTTCCTCGTCGGTCTGTTCGCCTTTGGGGTCCATCATGGCGTCAGACCCCCGCCCCGGGCATCGCGGCGGGATCGATGCGCCGCGCCCACGGCAAGCCGCGCACGCCGGACGGCGCCGACGGCTGCTCGCGCCACTTCTTCAAAATGCCGATCGCTTCGGGCGTGCCCATGCGATCGAACAACGCGATCGCGCCATCGGAAGCGCCTTGCGGGTTGTCGCCTTCGGGCAGCAAGCGGCCTTCGCTGGACGACGTGCGGCGCACGAGCTGCGCCAGCGCCAGGAAATGCGCGCGCTCCATACCCAGCGCGCGGCACGCGACGGCAAGGGCGCGGCCATCGGGCTGGTAGAGCGAGCGGCGCGCGATCTTGATCGGCAATTCGGCGAAGCGCGCGAAGATCGCTTCGAACAGCGACACATGGCCTTGGCGCAGCGTCTTGACCAGGATCGCGGGATCGTTGAGGCGTTCGCTTTGGATGGCGTCGGCCAAATGGTCGGTCGCCGTGCCCCAATCGTAGGATTGGGCGTGATCGGACGCGGCTTGCACGCTCGCTTCTTCGATCGCCCATTCCATTTCGCCGGCCCATTCCACGGCCCAAGCGTCGAAAGGATGGCGTTCGCGGATCTGGCGCTTCAAATCGGCGGCGACCCAGCCATAGAGGCGTGCCGCGACATCGCCCGGCAGATCTTCGCGCGAGACGAGCGGCTTTTGCAGACCGTCGCGCTCGCGCGCGAATTCGGCGAGATAGGCGTAGGTCGCTTCGGCGATGCGCGAGGAGCGGTTTTCAAGCAGCTCCTTCATCACGTCGCTATCGCCGCTTTCGACCAAGGCGGCCGCGACCGCTTCCGACACGCCGTCGCGGCTGGCGATCGCCAAGCGATGGGCCGCACCGCGCTGGCGCACGATCTCGATCAGATCTTCGTCGGCGAGGGCCGCACTCATCGTCAGCAGCGGCTTGGCGACGGTGATCTCGTCGTTCGCCAACGCGACGACCAATTCCTTGGGCGCGTCCGGCGTTTCGGCGAGGCGTTCGGCCAAGCGCAGCTTGATATCGGTTTCAATGTCGCGCACCAGACGGCGCACGATGTCGGCGGCGATTTCATATTCCGTGCGGTCGAGCGCCATCGGCACGTCGGCGAGAATTTCGCCGAGCTCATTGCCCACGGTCGCACGCGCCGCCCGCTGGCCCGTTTGGGCCACGCGCAGCAGATCGTGGATCTTGCTTTGAATCAGGTCGTCCATGCCGATTTGCGAACCCTACGCCCAACCGCGAGTCGAGGGCAAGGGATAGAGAACAGCCGCAAGACATTGTCAGATAAAACGAATCTCCTGTGCGAAGGGGTGGTTCGCGAATTCGGAGCATGCGAGTAATTTGCACTTGCAGTTCCGAATCGGTGATTGTATGTTGCCCTCGCAATTGCAAATCATTCGCAATAGACGAGGCTCGAAGGAAATGACCCTGATGACCCCCCAGATTTCGCGCCGCGCCCTGCTCGGTACCGCCGCCGGCCTCGCCGCCACCGCTTCGGTGCCGGCCTGGGCGCAAGGTGCCGCGGGCGGCGTGGTCAATCTCTACACCGGCCGTCACTACGACACCGACGAGGCGATCTACACGAATTTCACCAAGGCGACGGGCATCAAGGTCAACCGGATCGAGGGCGAGGCCGACGCGCTGCTTCAGCGCATCCGCACCGAAGGCGCCAACTCCCCGGCCGACGTGTTCGTCACGGTCGATGCGGGCCGCCTGTGGCGCGCCCACGCGGCCGGCGTGTTGCAGCCGGTGAAGTCGGCCGCCCTGGAAGCCGCGATCCCCGCCCATTTCCGCGAGCCGGAAGGCCATTGGTTCGGCCTGTCGAAACGCGCGCGCGTGTTCATCTACGACAAGGCGAAGTTCAACCCGGCCGACGCCCCGACCTACGAGTCGCTCGCCGACCCCAAGCTCAAGGGCAAGGTCGTCATCCGCTCGTCGACCAATGTCTATAACCAGTCGCTGACCGGCGCCATGATCGCCGTCCACGGCGAAGCGAAGACCGAGGAATGGGCGCGCGGTTTGGCCGCGAACCTGGCCCGTCCGCCGCGCGGCGGCGATCGCGACCAGTTCTACGCGGTCGCGGCCGGCGAAGGCGAAATCGCGGTGGTCAACACCTACTACTACGCCAATCTGTTCCGCTCGAACGAAGCGAAGGACAAGGATGTGCTGGCCAAGACCGGCATCATCTTCCCGAACCAGCGCGATCGCGGCACGCACGTCAACATCTCGGGTGCGGGTGTGGTCAAAACCGCGCCGAACAAGGCGAACGCGATCCGCTTCCTCGAATATCTCGCCTCGCCCGACGCGCAGACGATCTTCGCCGAAGGCAACAGCGAATACCCGGTCGTGCGCGGCACGAAGCTGGTGAACGCCCTGCAGCAATTCGGCGAGTTCCGCGAGGATACGCTTTCCGCGGCCACGTTCGGCCGCAACAACGAAGCCGCCCTGCGGCTGACGGACCGCGCCGGCTGGAAGTAAGGTTTCGAGCCCCTTACTTCCCGCTCGCGGCGTCGGGCCGCCGTCCTCCCCCCGCTCCCGGGAATGGACGGCGGCCCGATTACTTTTTGGGGCATAAGTCCCGATCGCGCGCTAGATTGCGCGCGCCATGAACTACCGCCACGCCTTTCACGCCGGCAATTTCGCCGATGTCGTCAAGCACGCGACCTATGCCTGGGTGCTCGCACGCCTGGCCGAAAAGCCCAAACCCTTCGCCGTGCTCGACACCCATGCGGGGCTGGGCGAATACGATCTGGAAGCCGATCAGGCCACGCGCACGGGCGAATGGCGCGAGGGTATTGCGAAGCTGCGGGACGATCTTCCCGAAGCGCCGGAATCGCTACAGCCCTACGCCGCCGCCCTCGCCGATTTGCCGGCGCGCTGGTATCCGGGCAGCCCGCGCATCGCGCGCCATTTCCTGCGCGACGGCGACCGCGCGATGCTGTGCGAGCTGCACCAAGTCGATGCCGCGACGTTGCAGCGAACTTTCGCGGGCGAAAGCGGAATTGAGATCGTCGCCGACGATGGCTACGCCGCCGTCAAATCCAAATTGCCGCCGCGCGAACGGCGCGGCGTGGTGCTGATCGACCCGCCTTTCGAATCGACCGACGAGTTCGACAAACTCGCGCGCGCCCTGCGCCATGGCTTGAAGCGCTTCGCGACCGGCGTGTTTCTCGCCTGGTATCCGATCAAGGATCGCGAGGGGCCCGACGCGCTGATCGCGGCCCATGCGACGGGCGCGGTCCGCCGCGTGACGCTCGCCGAAATCGAGTGGCCCGCGACGCCCGACGCGAAGGGCTTGCGCGGCTGCGGAATCCTGGCGATCAACGCGCCGTGGCGCTACGAAGAAGCGATGCGCGAGGCTTGGGAATGGTGCGCCGCGCGCTTCAAGCCGGGCGCCAAAATCGATATCCGCGTATTGGCGGGGGAATGAGATGCTGATCGTTCAATTCACCGACACCCATGTGCTGGAGGACGGCAAGCGCGTCTATGGCCGCTTCGACAGCCACGCGATGCTGGCGCGCGCGATCGACGCGATCCTGGCGCTGACACCCAAACCCGATCTCGCTTTGCTGACCGGCGATATGGTCGATCGCGGTTCGGCCGAAGAATATGCGCGCCTCAAACCGCTGCTCGACCGGCTCGATATGCCGCTGGCGATCATCCCCGGCAATCACGATGCGCGCGACACGCTGCACGCCGCCTTCGGCAAGACCGCGATCATGGGCGAAGGCGAATTCCTGCATTGGGTGCGCGACGATCTTGGGCCCTTGCGGATCATCGGCCTGGACACGCATGTGCCCGGCAAGGTGAACGGCGAACTTTGCGATAAGCGTTTGGCGTGGCTGGAAGCCACGCTGGCGGCCGCACCCGACCGGCCCACATTGATCGCCACGCATCACCCGCCTTTCACGACGGCGATCGATCACGTCGAAGCGTGGCCCTTCGCGGGCGCGGCGGCGTTCGAGAAGATCGTCGCGAAGAACAAACAGATCGTGCGCATCGTGTCGGGCCATCTGCATCGCCAGATGATCGCGCCGTTCGGCGGCACGATCGCCAGCGTGTGCCCGTCGACCGCGCATCAATTCGCGCTGGATTGGCGCAAGAAAGCGCCCGCGATGTGGACCGACGAAGCGCCCGGCTTCCAGCTGCATCTTTGGGACGGCGCGAAGCTCATCACCTCGACCCGTGCCGTCGGGCCATTCGAAGCCGTGGCCCTCTAAAACGAAAAGGGCGCGACGGCCTTCGCCATCGCGCCCCTTCTTTCTCCGCGGGTGCGGAACTTATTCGCCCGGCGCGGGGCCGACCGGGCCGGTGAGTTCCACCGTCACGGCTTCGGGGCCCTTGCGCGCGGTCACGACCTTCATGCGCACCGGCTGACCGGGCGCCAAGTTCTGAAGACCAGCGTTGCGCAGCACGGTGATGTGGACGAACACGTCCTTGCCGCCGCCATTGGGCTGGACGAAGCCATAGCCCTTGAGGCCGGAGAACCACTTCACCACGCCGTCCATGTCCTCGGCGTTTTCGAGATTCACGGGCGGCTGATAAGCGGGCGCGCCGCCGTAGCCGCCGCCACCGCCGCCATAGCCACCGCGATCACCACGATCGCCGCCATAACCGCCGCCGCCACCGTAGCCGCCACGATCACCGCGATCCCCGCCGTAACCGCCGCCGCCATAGCCACCACGATCACCACGATCGCCGAAGCCGCCTTGACGCGGGCGGGGTGCTGGCGCCCGCGACGTCGAATTGTCGACTTCCAATACGCGAAGGACCTGACGGCCCTTGGGGCTCTGACCGATTTCCACCGTCACCGCCGCGCCTTCGCCGACCGATTCGTAACCGGCCTGCTTCAATGCGGAAAGATGGAGGAAGGCTTCCGGCGAACCGTCGCCGGGCGTCACGAACCCGAAACCCTTGGCGGTGTTGAACCACTTCACCGTGGCCCGCATCGTCCCGTCACCCGAAGGCATATCCATCGTCCTCAGTGTTGCGTCGTCGGGCGTTGACCGGCACGACGTCTTCGTTTCCCTGTCCGCGCGCTGCGATCGCTGTTCCCGTGCGCCCTTCGCGATCACGTGCGCGTTTGCGACGTATCAGTGTCTTTCTTTTCGAAGACGATCCTGTTCCGCCATCGTTGAATTTAGCAGCGCCCGGGAAAACCGCAAAGGGGGGAAAAACCGCCTTGGCTTGTACCCAATGGGAATACGTCCTGCCGCGCCGGGATTTACGAGGTGATACGGGATAACATAGATCGCGGTGTCGCCGGGCCGGACCAACACCAGGGAATGTGTCGGCACGGGGCGCCGGACCGTGGCGGAAACGGGCGTGCCGCACGATTGAGCAGCCGGCACCGGCGGCGGCGCCCCTCGATCGGCCGCCGGGCGGCCGATTTATTTGCGCATCGTTTCGTAGACGAGCTCGGCCGCGGCGAGATCTTCGAGCGCCGTGCCGACCGATTTGAACAGCGTGATCTGGTTATGGAAGGACCGGCCCGCCGCACGGCCTTGCGCCAGTTCGGCCAATTCGCCGGCGATCTGTTTTTCGTCGAGCGTGCCGTTCGCCAAAGGCTGGACGATATCGCCCGCTTCCTTTTTCGCCCCGGCATAGGTGTCGACATAGACGCGCGCGCGCGTCACCGCTTCGTCGTCGGCTTCGCGCATTTGCGGCGTGAAGCCGCCGACGAGATCGAGATGCTGGCCTTGCCGCAGCCATTCGCCGCGCACCAGCGGTTCCTTCGCCAGCGTGGCGCAGGAGATCGTATCGGCCCAAGCCACACCTTCTTCGAGCGAGCGCACCGCGCGCGCTTTCAACCGGCGGCCGTCGAAATTCTTGGCGAGTCGTTCGGCCTTGGCGAAGTCGCGCCCCCAAACGACAAGCTCGGTTATCGGGCGCACGCTGGCATGGGCGAGGATCAAATGCGGCGCGAGCGCGCCTGTGCCGACCATCACCAATTTCGACGCGTCGGGGCGCGAAAGATATTTGGCCGCGAGCGCCGACGCCGCGGCGGTGCGCTTCAACGTCAGCATCGAACCGTCGATGACGGCCAACGGCCGCCCGTCGCGCGCGGAAATCAACACGTAGCTGCCCATGACCGAGGGCAAGCCGCGTTCGCCGTTCGACGGAAAGACGGTGACGATCTTGATGCCGGCATAGCGGCCCGGCTGCCACGCGGGCATCAGCAGCAGCGTCGCATCGGCAGCGTTGGGAACTTCCATCGCATGGTGATGGCGCACGGGCACCACCGCGCCGCGCCGGAACGCGTTGCGTAACGCTTCGACCAGCGGTCCGACTTCCAGGATATTCTCGACCTGGCTTGCCCCGACGATCAAGGGACCGCCCGTCCCGTCCCGCATCCGATTGCTCCGTCGCGATTGGATCTGTCCGAACAAGAATATAGCAATCTCCGCGCCGCGAATGGCATGTCGATTGCTGACGACTTCGCTGACGAGAGCGGCCCGTATTGGAGTGAGACGATGACGATCCAGACCGATGTTGAAGGACTTCCCGCCCTCGAAGCGCGGATCGCGCGCGATCTCGACATCGTCGCCTATCCCAAACGCGATTGGGTCGCCCCCGTGCTCGCCCCCGACGGCAAGGTCGCGCTCGATTGCGCGATCGTCGGTGCCGGGCAATACGGGCTCGCCCTTGCCTTCGGATTGAAGCGCGAAGGGGTCGCGCGCATCGCGTGTTTCGATCGCGCCGAGGAAGGCTTCGAAGGACCGTGGATGAGCTTCGCGCGCATGTCGATTCTGCGCACGCCCAAGGATTTGACCGGGCCCGAATTCGGCATTCCGTCGCTGGGCGTGCGGTCCTGGTACGAAGCGAAATACGGCGCCAAAGCATGGGCGGAGATATTCCGCATCCCGCGCCCGACCTGGATGGAATATCTGCGTTGGTATCGCCAGGTGACCGGTGCGGTCGTGCACAATCGCCACGACTGCACGCGCATCGAACCGTTGGGCGACACGCTGTTCAAGCTGACTTTCGACACACCGGACGGCGACAAGGTGTTCTATGCGTCCACCGTCGTGATGGCGATGGGGGCCGAAGGTTCGGGCGGGCGCACGATCCCCGATTTCATCCGCAGTGCCTTGCCCGCCGCGCTCTACGCCCACACCAACGATGCGATCGACTTCGCGAAGCTGAAGGGCAAGCGCATCGGCATTCTGGGTGCTGGCGCTTCGGCATTCGATAACGCCACCGCCGCGTTGGAAGCCGGTGCGGCGAGCGCCGATCTGTGTTTCCGGCGCGCGCAATTGCCGCGGCAGAACCCGCGCCGCTGGATGGAGTATCCGGGTTTCCTGTCCCATTTCGCGTCGCTGCCCGACGCGCAACGTTGGGCCTATATGCGCCGGCTCTACGCGATCGGCCAGCCGCCGCCCAAGCCGACTTACGACCGCGCGATGGCGCAGCCGGGGTTCAAGCTGTGCCCGTCCACGCCGTGGGACAAGGTCGAATGTCCCGACGGCAAGACGATCGTGGTGACGAGCGGGACGCGCAAACTCGAATACGATTTCGCCATCGTCGCGACCGGGCTTTTCGTCGATATCGCCAAGCGGCCGGAATACGCCGCCCTGCGCGAACACGCCGCGTTGTGGAAGGATCGCTACGCCCCGCCGCCGGATATGGCGGATGCGCGGCTTGGGAATTTCCTTTATCTCGGCCCCAATGGCGAGATGCTGGAAAAGATTCCGGGTGCAGCTCCTTATCTCAAGCGCGTGTTCAACATCACCCGCGCGTCGGTGATGAGCCTCGGCCCCGTCTCCGCGTCCAATAGCGGGATGAAGTACATCGCACCCCGCATCGTCGCGGGCGTGACGCGAACCTTGTTCCTCGACCAAGCCGACGCGGCGTATCGTCAGTTCTTGAACGGCGATCACGACGAGATTCCGAATGGCGTTTGAAAAACTGACGAGCCACGGCCGCTATCCCTATTCCGCTTTGCCCGATCGGCCCGATTGGTCGTGGCCGGGCGGCAAGCGCTTGGCGGTATATGTGGCACTCAACGTCGAAGTCTTTCCGTTCGGCGAAGGCATGGGGCCGGAGATCGCCCCCAGACAGCCCGAGCCCGATGTGCAGAACTTCGCCTGGCGCGATTACGGCAATCGCGTCGGCATCTGGAATGTGCTCGACGCGCTCGACGGATTTCCGATCAGCGCGTTGATGAACACGGCGACGTACGACGAAGCGCCCGAAATTCCGAAAGCCTTGCGCGCGTGCAAGGCGGAGATCGTCGGCCATGGCCGCACGAATGCCGAGCGCCAATCCAACATGGACGAAAAAGCCGAAGCCGCGTTGCTCGCCACATGCCGCGACCGCATCGCCGCCGAGGAAGGGGCACCGCCGCAAGGCTGGATGGGGCCGTGGGTTTCCGAAACGCGCGTCACGCCGGATCTGCTGGCCGAAGCGGGCTATCGCTACACGATGGATTGGCCCGCCGACGATCAACCGCATTTCCTGGCGACGCGCGGGCGCCAGAAACTGCTGTCGATCCCCTATGCGCGCCACACCAACGATTTGCCCTGCATGATGGGCGCCAAATGGCCGCCATCGGTTTGGGCCGACGCGGTGATCGATATGTTCGACGAGATGCGGCGTTTGTCGGCCAAGCGTCCGCTGGTGTTCAACCTGTCGCTCCACCCTTATCTGGTGGGCGTGCCGTTTCGCTTGCTGCATTTGCGCCGCGTGCTGGCGCATATCGCCCAGCATCGCGACGCGATTTGGCTGGCGCGTACCGGCGAGATCGCGCGCCACGCGCTGTCGCTGCCGGACGGAACGATCGTTTAGAAGGGCGAGCCGGGCGGCAGGGGAATCGGCGGCGCGGATTTTTCGGGCGCGCCCGCTTGCCGTGCCTTCAATTCCTGAAGCTCGACATCGAGCGTGGCGGCTTTGCGCGCCAATTCGCGCGCGCGTTTGCGCGACGCCCCGCCCGCGAGCCACGCGACAACCGCGCCGAACAGGAAACCGATATAGAGGGCGCCGACCAGCGCCACGAAGACGGGCATCTGCGTCTGCGGCCCGAGCGGCCACAGATCGACGGTCAACTCGCCGCGATTATTGAGCGCGAACAACCCCGCGAGGGCCGCGAGCGTTCCCGCCAAAATCCAATAGAGCGTGCGCAAGGGGTGCCGCCCCGCCCGATCAGGCGGCCGGCTTGGGCTGTTCGTTCAGCTTTTCGCGCAGTTCCTTACCCGTCTTGAAGAACGGGATATGCTTTTCCGAGACCTCGACCGAGGTGCCGGTGCGCGGATTGCGGCCGGTGCGCGAGCCGCGACGCTTGACCGAGAACGCGCCGAAACCGCGCAGTTCCACGCGATGGCCGCGGGCCAAAGCGGCGGCGACTTCATCGAACACGGTCGAGACGATACGCTCGACATCGCGCTGATAAAGGTGCGGGTTGAGCTCGGCCAGGCGCAAAATCAGCTCGGATTTGGTCATCGCCCCAACACCCTGTTGAAATCGCTAACGAATACGTAATTCAGGGTGCCAGACCGCCACCAGCCCGTCAAGCGTAAGCCGTTCGGGAAGATAGGTTTTTCCGAAAATGGCCCGAATCGCCCCCTTGGCGGCCCCGCCAAGCCATTCGTCTTCGCGCCAAACCCGGATTTCGCGGGATGGCAGATCGGCTGAAACGCCCTTTTCGTCGAGCCAGGCGCGGGCTTCGGCCAGGCCCCCGATCCCGTCGATCAACCCGTTGGCGGCGGCCTGCCGGCCGGTGAAAACCCGCCCATCGGCCAATTCCTTGGCTTTTTCGGCGTCGAAACCCCGCCTTTCGGCGACCATGCCGACGAACATCGCGTACATATCGTCGACCAGACCTTGCGTGGCGCGGCGGCCCTCGTCGGTCAATTTCTCGAAGGGCGACGGCACGGCCTTTAGCGGCGCCGATTTGATCGCCTCGGCCGATACGCCGAGTTTGTCGAGCAGGCCCGTCACGTCGGTCGTCTGCAAAATCACGCCGATCGAGCCGGTGATCGTGCCCTCGCGCGCGTAAATCCGGTCGGCGGCGATCGCGACCATATAGCCGCCCGAGGCCGCCATTTCGCCCATCACGGCGACGACCGGCTTGTCGGCCGCGACCTTGCGGATCGCGTGATAGAGGCTTTCGCCGCCCACGACCGTGCCGCCGGGGCTGTCGATGCGCAACACCAGCGCCTTGGCCTGATCGCGCGCCATCACGTCTTCGACCGCGTCGATCAGATCCTGGTCCTGCACGATCATGCCCGCGACGCGCAACTCGGCGACATAGGGGCTGAACTCGCGCACCAGATCGCTGCGCCCGACCGCGACGCCCACGACGCCAAGGCCGAACACGATGGCGGCCGCACGCCACAACGAACGCGAGCGGCGCAAGCGCCGGCGATCGACGATCAATTCGGGGTCGGTCATCGAATCCTCTGCGCGCCCAAACTCAGCGCATCAGGCTCCACTCGGAATCCTGCGGGAAATGGCGCGCGACGAAACGATAGGTCGTGCGGACCAGCTTGTCGATGCGCCCGTCGCGTTCCATCGGCATGCTTTTCCACGCCGGCAAAATATCGTCCCACAGCATGAAACGCTGATGCAGCTCGTCGCGCTTTTCGCGGATATAGCTGATCACTTCGGGCAGGCGCTTCAGCACGTTGAAGACCTCGCCCGTGTTCGCGTCGACCTGCAGCAGAATGCCGGAGATGTCGTCGACCGGCTTCTTCATCAGAATCCGGATCCGGCCGATTTCCTCCTGCACGCCGCGCTCGCGCTTGTAGATGTTGTGCAGGATGTTGAAGCCCGTATAGACCTTTTGAATATCGGTGAAACGCTCGCGCAGCGCTTCGATATAGGCGCTTTCCTTGGCGAGCTGTTCGATCTTGTCGACGACCTGATTTTTGTTGGCGCGGCCCAAGCCCAATTTCTCGGCCAGCACCTCGAACGCTTCCTGGACCTTCTTCTTGGTCTCGGGATTGTTCGCGATGGATTCGAGCTGGTGCGCGTCGCCGAATTCGACCGGCTTGCCGTTGATCCAAGACAGGATCGACACCGAGATGCGCGCATTGGCGCGCGCCACGTGATGCGGCTCCACGCGCCACGACGCCGTGCCGTCGAGGATTTCGGCGGGGATCGAATCGCCCGGTTCGATCCGGCGCACGTATTTCATCGATTTCTGGACGACCTCGAGGAGCTTGGCGTCCTCGCTGTCCTTGTCGATCTTGAATTGGATCAGCACCGCATCGAGCGGCAACGCGGCCATGATGTCGCCCAACGGCACATGCAGGCACACCGTGTCGCCGTCCTTGCCGAATCCGAAATACGCCCCCTTCACCTGGAAGACGGCGTGATCGAATGAGAATTGCTTGCTCTTATCCGCTTTTTTCGGTGGCGGAAGTTCGGCAGGCGGTTCGTTCTTGGTGGCGGCCTCGGACATCGTTTCGAATGGCTTGCCGTCGCGATTGCGAATCAGGTTACCCGGGCCGGAACGGGGGGTTCGGGCCGATGGGGTTAACTCGCAGGACTCTACCGGGTAGTCAATAGCCCTGGGTTCGATCGACCAGGTTCCGGAGCGGCTTACCCGCCAAATAAGAACGGATATTATCCACGATCTGCGGGGCGGCCGTTTCGGCGTTGGTCAGACTGGCGATATGGGGCGTCAATTCGACCTTGTCATGCGCCCAAAACGCATGACCCGGTGGCAACGGCTCGGGGCTTGTCACATCGAGCAAGGCATATTCGAGATGCCCGGAATCGAGTGCGGCGAGCAAATCCGCGTCCACGACATGGCCGCCGCGCGCGATATTGATGACCGCACTTCCTTTAGGCATCGCCGCGAATGCCTTCGCATTCAGCAATCCGCGCGTCGCCGCCGTCAGCGGCAAAACGCAAATCAGAACATCACAGCGCGCCAAAAACGTTATCCAGTCCGATTCGCCGGCATACATCCGTAAACCTTCGGGCCCGCGGCCGGTGCGCGACCAGCCGGCAACGTCGAAGCCCAGACCCTTGACCGCCTGCGCGACAGCGCCGCCGATCTCGCCCGTTCCCGCCACGCCCACGCGGCAGGCCGACGTGACAGGTGCCGGCAGCGGCTTCCACCGCCCTTCGCGCTGAAGTGCGGCATAGCCACGCATCTGGCGGTGATGACGCAGCACGCCATAGAGCGCGTATTCGATCATGCCCGCGGTCAAGGTGGGGTCGGTCAAGCGCACGAACGGAATATGCGCCGGGAATTCCGGATCGCCGACCAGATGGTCGATGCCGGCCCCCAGCGACGCGACGAGCTTCAAATTCGGATAGCGCTTCAACTCGCCCGGCGGATATTTCCACACGGCGGCGAACTCGATCGCTTCGGGATCAGGCACGTCGGGCCATTGCACGAATTCGAGTTCGGGCGCCAAACGCTTTAGCACCGGCCGCCAGATTTCCGCGCGGTCGGATTCGGACAAGAACAGTAGCTTCACGTGCGTATCCCCGCGCCCTCGACGACTTTGTGTTCGAAGGCGGCCGCCATCAGCGCCTTGGTATAGGGCGCTCGCGGCGCCTCGAAAATCTGCGCGGCGGGCCCGTGTTCCACCGCCTTGCCGTCCTTCATCACCAGCACGTCGTCCGCCAAGGCGCGCACGACCTTCAAATCGTGGCTGATGAACACGTAAGCGAGACCGTGCTTGGCTTGGAGTTCGCGCAGCAAATCCACGATCTGCGCCTGCACCGACATATCCAGCGCCGAGGTCGGCTCGTCGAGAACGACGAGCTTGGGTTTCAGCACGAGGGCGCGCGCGATCGCGATGCGCTGGCGCTGCCCGCCGGAGAATTCATGCGGATAGCGATGGCGCGTCGCGGGATCGAGGCGGACTTCGTTCAACGCCGCGACGACGCGCGCGTCGCGTTCGGCTTCGCTCAAGTCCGGCTCGTGGATCGCCAAGCCTTCGGCGACGATTTCCGCCACCGACATGCGCGGGGATAGCGAGCCGTAAGGATCCTGAAACACGATCTGCATTTCCTTGCGCAAGGGGCGCAGATCGCCCCCGCGCAGCGTCGCGATATCGCGCCCGTCGAACTCGATGGCGCCCTCGGCGCGTTCCAAGCGCAGCAGCGCCAAGCCCAACGTCGTTTTGCCCGAGCCGGATTCGCCGACCACGCCCAGCGTGTGCCCGGCCTTCAAATTCACGTCGATCCCGTCGACCGCCTTCACATGGCCGATCGTGCGGCGGAACACGCCCGCCTTGATCGGGAACCACACGCGGATATCGCCGCCGCGCAGGACCGTACGCGCGGCCGCATCGCGCGGGCCCGCCTTGCCCTTGGGCTCCGCCGCCAAAAGATGGCGCGTATAGTCGTGTTGCGGATGCCCGAACACCTCGGCCACCGGCCCCGCTTCGACGATGCGGCCCTTGTTCATCACCGCGACGCGATGCGCCAAACGACGCACCACGCCCAGATCATGGGTGATGAACAGAATCGCCATGCCGAGTTTTTCCTGAAGCTCCTTGAGGAGTTTCAGCAGTTGCGCCTGGATCGTCACGTCCACGGCCGTGGTCGGCTCGTCCGCGATCAGAATGTCGGGCTCGTTGGCGAGCGCCATCGCGATCATCACGCGCTGGCGCTGCCCGCCCGAAAGCTGATGCGGATAGGCGTCCAAACGCTGCTTGGCTTGGGCGCCCAAGCCCACAAGCTGGAGCAATTCGACGATGCGCGCGCGCGCCGCCTCGCGGCTCAAACCCTTATGGATCGTCAGCGCTTCGCCGATCTGCTTTTCGATCGTATGGAGCGGATTGAGCGAGGTCATCGGCTCCTGGAAGATCATGGCGATGCGATTGCCGCGCACTTCGCGCAAGCGCCCTTCGCCCGCCCCCAACAATTCCTCGCCGCGATATTCGATCTTACCCGACGGATGCGAGGCGAGCGGATAAGGCAGCAATTGCAGCACCGACAAGGCGGTGACCGATTTGCCCGAACCGGATTCGCCCACAAGCGCCAGGGTTTCGCCGCGATGCAGATCGAACGACACGCGATCGACGGCGGTGAATTTACCCGCGCGGCCCATCTCGAACTGGACCGACAAATCGCTGACGCGCAGCAGGGTTTCGCCGCCGATCGTTTGGCTTGGGCTCATTTGAACGTCTTTCGCGGATCGAAGGCATCGCGCACCGCTTCGCCGATGAAGATCAGCAGCGACAGCATGATGCCCAGTGTAAAGAACGCGGTGAGGCCGAGCCAGGGCGCGTTGAGATTGGCTTTGCCCTGGGCCAGCAATTCGCCCAGCGACGGCGAGCCCGGCGGCAGGCCGAAGCCGAGGAAATCGAGCGAGGTCAGCGCCACGACCGAGCCCGACAGGATGAAGGGCATGAAGGTCAGCGTGGCCACCATCGCGTTGGGCAGAACGTGGCGGAACATGACGCTCGCGTCCGAAGCACCCAGCGCCTTGGCCGCGCGGACGTAATCGAAATTCCGCGCGCGCAGGAATTCGGCGCGCACCACGCCGACCAGGCCCATCCATTGGAACAGCAGCAGCAGGCCGAGCAGCCACCAGAAATTCGGCTCCACGAAGGCGGCCAGGATGATCAGCATATAAAGCTGCGGCAGCCCATCCCAGATTTCGATGAAGCGCTGGAACAGCAGATCGACCCAGCCGCCGTAATAGCCTTGCACGGCGCCCGCCGCGACGCCGACGATCGACGACAGGATCGTCAGCGTCAAACCGAACAGCACCGAAATGCGGAAGCCGTAAATCAGCCGCGCCACCACGTCGCGGCCTTGATCGTCGGTTCCCAGCCAGTTCTCCGCCGAAGGCGGTGCGGGTGCCGGGACCGGCAGATTGCGGTTGATCGTCTGATACGAAAACCGCACCGGCGGCCAAATCATGAAGCCGCCCTTCTCCGCGATCAGGCGCACGACTTCCGGATCGCGATAATCGGCTTCGGTTTCGAAATCGCCGCCGAATTCGGTTTCGGGATAGGCGACGAAAATCGGCATATGCGGCTTGCCGTCATACATCACAAAGATCGGTTTTTCGTTCGCGATCACCTCGGCGAACAGCGTCACGACGAACAACGCCGCGAAAATCCAGAACGACCACCAGCCCCGCCGGTTCGCCTTGAAATTGGCGAAGCGACGGCGATTGAGCGGCGACAGGCGATCCTGGAAAGCCATCAGCCGCGCCGGTCGAAATCGATACGCGGATCGACGAGCGTGTAGGCGATATCCGACACGATCTTCATCAGCAATCCGAGCAGCGTGAAGAAATAGAGGGTCGCGAACATCAGCGGATAGTCGCGATTGACCGCCGCTTCGAAGCCGAGCAAGCCCAAACCGTCGAGGCTGAAGATGATCTCGATCAGCAGGGAGCCCGTGAAGAAGATCGAGACGAACGCGCCGGGAAAACCCGCGATCACGATCAGCATCGCGTTGCGGAACACATGGCCGTAAAGCACGCGATGCTCGGTCAAGCCCTTGGCGCGCGCGGTCACGACATATTGCTTGCCGATTTCGTCGAGGAACGAATTCTTGGTGAGCATGGTGAGGCCCGCAAAGCCGCCGATCACCATGGCGAGCACCGGCAGCGTCATGTGCCAGATGTAATCGAGCGCAAGGGCGGGCCAAGACAGCGTGCGCCAATTATCCGACAGGATGCCGCGCAGCGGAAACCAATCGAAGAAGCGCCCGCCGGAGAACAGCACGATCAGCAGCACCGCGAACAGGAAGCTGGGGATCGCATAGCCGACGATGACGATGCCCGACGTCCAGATGTCGAAGCGCGAGCCGTCTTTCACGGCTTTGCGTATCCCCAGCGGAATCGACACGAGATAGACGATCAGCGTGGTCCACAGGCCCAGCGAGATCGAGACCGGCATTTTCTCCAAGACCAGATCGACGACCGGTCTGTCCTTGAAGAAGGACCGGCCGAAATCGAAGGTCAGGAATTTCGTCATCATCGTGACGAAACGCTCCAGCGGCGGTTTGTCGAAACCGAATTCGCGCTCGAGTTCGGCGATCAAGGCGGGATCGATACCTTGGGCGCCGCGATACTGGTTCGTCGAGCCGCTCGAACGCGTTTGGCGCTGGGCTTCCGTGCCGCCCGTGCCGGAAATGCGTTGCGTGGCGTCGGTCGATAGACCGCGCATTTCCGCGATGATCACGTCGATCGGTCCGCCGGGGGCCGCCTGAATGATCGCGAAATTGACGATCATGATGCCCAGCAAAGTGGGCACGATCAGCAGCAACCGGCGGATCAGATACGCGGCCATGTCGTGGGTTTATCGCCCGCGCTTGGCGCGCAACGCGGCTTCGCGCTGCGGATCGACCCACCAGCTGGTCCAGTCGAACCCGGCGCGCGCGGTCGTCGCGGGCCAGCCAAATTTGTCCCACGCGGCGACGCGATCGACGTTCGAGTACCAGTTGGGCACCATCCAATAGCCCCATTGCAATACGCGATCGAGCGCGCGCACGCGCTGGACCAGCGAATCGCGATCGGGGGCGGAGATCACCAATTCGACCAATTCGTCGATCACCGGATCCTTGATGCCGATGATGTTGCGCGACGCTTTTTCGTCGGCCTTGGCCGAGTTCCAGTAATCGCGCTGCTCGTTGCCCGGCGATTCCGATTGGCCGAAGGTCGACAGCATCATGTCGAAATCGAAATCGTCGACGCGGTTTTGATACTGCGCGACATCGACCGGGCGGATGCGCGCGGAAATGCCGAGCTTCTCCAGATTCTGGATGAAAGGCGCGATGATGCGTTCGAACGCCGCTTGGCCTTGCGGCAGCAGGAATTCGAAACTCATCGCTTGGCCTTGGGCGTTGACGAGCTTGCCGCCCTGCACGCGCCAGCCCGCTTCGCGCAAAATGCGCGCGGCTTCGCGAAGTCCGCCGCGGTTTTCCGGCGTGCCGTCGGATTTGGGCGGGTTGTACTCGGTCGTGAACACTTCCGGCGGCAGCTTGTCCTTGAAGCGCGTCAGGATCGCGAGTTCCTCGCCTTGCGGCAGGCCCTTCGCGGCGAGTTCCGAATTGTCGAAATAGGAACGCGTGCGCGTATAGGCGTCGAAGAACAGGTTCTTGTTCGACCATTCGAAATCGAACGCGTGGGCGAGCGCTTGGCGCACGCGCCGGTCGTTGAAGGGCGCACGGCGCGTGTTGAACGCGAAGCCTTGCATGCCCGACACGCGCGTTTCGGCGATCTCGTGCTTGCGGAACAGGCCATTGCGCAGCGCGTCGGTCTCGTAGGCCTGGGCCCAGAAGCGCGCGGTGTTTTCCTGGCGAAGATCGTAGCCGCCGGCCAGAAACGCTTCGAGCGCCACTTGCGCGTCGCGATACCAATCGTAGCGGATCGTGCCGAAATTGTAGCGGCCGCGATTGACCGGCAGATCGCGCGCCCAATGACTTTCGACCCGGCGCAGGGTCACCTGGCGCCCCATCTCGAAATTGTCGATGCGATAAGGGCCCGAGCCTAGCGGCGCTTCGGTCAGCGGCCGATCGAACTCACGGCCTTCCCACCATTTGCGCGACAGCACCGGGATCTGCCCGACGATCAGCGCCAATTCCCGGTTCTGCGCGTTGCGGAACACGAAGCGCACTTTGCGCGGGCCGGTTTTCTCGACCTTCGCCACGTCGCCGTAATAAGCGCGAAAGAACGGACGGCCCTTGTCGCGCAAGGTCTGGAACGACCAGATCACGTCTTCGGGCTCGATCGGCGAACCGTCGTGGAATTTCGCTTCCGCGCGCAGTTCGAACTCGACCCAAGACCGGTCCGCGGGCGTTTCGACCGTGCGGCAGACCAGGCAATACTCGGTGAAAGGCTCGTCGTCCGACGCGACCATCAGCGTTTCGACCGTCAACGCGACGAGGCCGGTCGCCGTGCCCCGAATGATCCAGGGATTGAAGCTGTCGAACGTGCCCAACGTGTGGAACTTCACCTCGCCGCCCTTGGGGGCGTCGGGATTCACATGCTGAAAATTCCGGAAATCGGCCGGGTATTTGATGTCGCCATGCATGGCGATCGCGTGGCGCGGGCCCGTGCCCGGGTTCAATTCCTGGGCGGCGAGCGGGGCATAGCAAAGCGCCGTCGTCAGAATTGCAGCGGCGAATCCAAGGGGGGCGTACAAGGGGCGTACTCCTGATGGACGACTGGTTCCTTTCTATCATGGCGCGCGGCGGCTGGAATAGGAACGGTGTGGCTTAATCACTGATCCGGCGCGGATTTTTCAGCCGGGCCGCGGCCTCGGCGGCGGTCGATGGTTTCCGGCTGGAAACCGCCAGAAATATTTCTTCTACCGTAATTGGCTTGACTTGATCGGCGGTTATATCGATATCGGAAAGGCCGCGCCGGAAGACGGACAACCCGCATTGGCGGCGGCCGAACGAACCCAAGGGGAGGACGCTACAATGATCCGTCGTGAATTCTTGTTCGCCGGCGCCGTGGTCGCGGCAATGGCCGTCGCGGGGCCCGCACCCGCGCAAACGCGCGGCCCCACGATCGGGGTCAGCTGGTCCAACTTCCAGGAGGAACGCTGGAAGACCGACGAAGCCGCGATCCGCGCCGCGATCGAGAAGGTCGGCGGCACGTATATTTCCGCGGATGCGCAGTCTTCGCCGGGCAAACAGCTGACCGATATCGAAAGCCTGATCGCGCGCGGCGCCAAGGCGCTGATCGTGCTGGCGCAGGACGCGCAAGCCGTGCGCCCGGCGGTGGAGCGTGCACTGAACGAGGGCATTCCCGTCGTCGGTTACGACCGCTTGATCGAAAATCCACGCGCCTTCTATCTGACCTTCGACAACGTCGAAGTCGGCCGCATGATGGCGCGCGAGATTTTGAAGGCGAAGCCGGAAGGCAATTACGTGTTCATCAAGGGCTCGAGCTCCGACCCGAACGCGAATTTCCTGTTCCAAGGCTCGATGGAAATTCTGAAACCGTCGATCGATGCCGGCAAGATCAAGAATGTCGGCGAAGCCTTCACCGACGGCTGGCTGCCGGCCAACGCCCAGCGCAACATGGAGCAGTTCCTGACGCGCAACCAGAACAAGGTCGACGCGGTCGTGGCGGCGAATGACGGCACGGGCGGCGGCGCTGTCGCCGCGTTGGCCGCGCAAGGCTTGGCCGGGTCGGTCCCGGTTTCGGGCCAAGACGCCGATCGCGCGGCGCTGAACCGCGTGGCGCTGGGCACCCAAACCGTGACGATCTGGAAGGATGCGCGCGAATTGGGCCGCACGGCGGCCGAAATCGCCCTTCAGCTCGCGGGCGGCACGGCAGTCGACAAGATCCCCGGCGCCATGAAATGGGCCGAAGGCCCGTCGAAGGTGCCGATGAACGCGATCTTCCTGAAACCCGTGCCGGTCACGCGCGACAATCTCAACGTCGTGATCGACGCGGGCTGGGCGCCGAAATCGGCCGTCTGCCAAGGTGTCGCGGCGGGCCGCGTTCCGGCCTGCAACTAGTCCCACGTAACGCGGACGGGTGCTCGCGCGCCCGTCCGCTTTTTTCTTCGCGGCTTATGAACGACAAACTGCGTCAGCTCGAATTCGATCCGCGGCTTGCGGGCATGTTGGGCGCCCTGGCCGCGATCTGGATCGGCTTCGATTTCCTGTCCGGCGGCGCGTTCCTGACGCCGCGCAATTTGTGGAATCTGTCCGTCCAGACCGCGTCGATCGCCATCATGGCCTGCGGCATGGTGCTGGTGATCGTCACCCGCAATATCGACCTGTCGGTCGGCGCGATGCTGGGCTTCGTGGGCATGATCATCGGCGTGCTGCAAGCGCGCCTGCTGCCCGACTTGATCGGTCTCGAACATCCGGCGACCTGGATGATCGCCGTGATCGTGGCGATCGGCGTGGGGGCGGCGATCGGCCTGTTCCAGGGCGCCTTGATCGCCTATCTCGGCATCCCATCCTTCATCGTAACGCTGGGCGGCCTGCTGATCTGGCGCGGGGCCGCATGGTGGGTGACGCAAGGCCAGACCGTGGCGCCGCTCGACGGGCGGTTCTTGCGCATCGGCGGCGGCGCGTCGGGTGCCGTCGGCGAAACCGCGACTTGGACGATCGCCGTCGTCGCGTGCGCCGCCATCGCGGCGGCGATGCATTACGCGCGCAATCGCCGCCGCAGCTTCGGATTTCCCGTGCGCCCCGCTTGGGCGCATGTCGCCGTCATGCTCGCCGCTTGCGCCGCCGTGGTCGGCGCCGCCTGGATCGCCAACGCCTATGCAGTACCTGCGGGGATCGCGCGCCGCATGGTCGAAGAGGCGGGGGGTACATGGCCCGCCGGCGGCGTGTTCATCGCGCACGGCTTCGCCATTCCCGTGTTGATCGCCGTCGCGGCGGGCTTGGCGACGACATGGCTCGCCACGCGCACGCGTTTCGGGCGCTATGTCTTCGCCATCGGCGGCAATACGGAAGCGGCCGAATTGGCGGGTGTGGACACCAAGCGCACGCTGATGCTGGTGTTCGGCGCGATGGGCGCCTTGTGCGGCATCGCGGCGTGCGTGTCGGCCGCGCGCCTCAACGCCGCGACCAACGCCGCCGGCACGCTCGACGAGCTGTACGTGATCGCCGCGGCGGTCATCGGCGGCACGTCGCTGGCGGGCGGCATCGGCACGATCGCGGGCGCGATGTTGGGCGCCTTGGTCATGCAATCGCTGCAATCAGGCATGATCTTGCTGGGCGTGGATGCGCCGTTGCAGAACGTCGTGGTCGGCGGCGTGCTGGTGCTGGCCGTCTGGGTCGACGTCGTGTTCCGGCGGGGGATCAAATGAAGCCCAAGCTCGTTGAAATGCGCGACGTGTCGATCGCGTTCGGCGGCATCAAGGCGGTCGATCGCGTGTCGGTCGATCTCGACGAAGGCGAAGTCGTCGCGTTGCTCGGCCATAACGGGGCGGGCAAGTCGACGCTGATCAAAATTCTGTCGGGCGCCTATCGCGCGGATTCGGGCGAGATCCGGGTGCGCGGCGAAACGGTCGATATCGCGAGCCCCCGCGACGCGAAGCGCCACGGGATCGAGACGATCTATCAAACGCTGGCGCTCGCCGACAACGTGGATGCGGCGGCGAACGTGTTCCTGGGGCGCGAACGCACCACGCGCTGGGGCACGCTGGACGACGCGACGATGGAAGCCGAAACGCGCAAGGTGATGGCGCGGCTCAATCCGCATTTCCGCCGTTTCACCGAACCGGTGCGCGCGTTGTCGGGCGGCCAGCGCCAATCGGTCGCGATCGCGCGCGCGATCTATTTCGATGCGCGCGTGCTGATCATGGACGAGCCAACGGCGGCCTTGGGGCCCGCCGAAACGCGCCAAGTTGGCGAATTGGTCGGCGAGTTGAAGCGCCAGGGGATCGGCATTTTCCTGATCAGCCACGATATCCACGACGTGTTCGACCTCGCCGATCGCGTCGCCGTCATGAAAAACGGCAAGCTGGTCGGCACGGCGCGCGTCGGCGACGTCACCAAGGACGACGTCCTGGGCATGATCATTCTGGGTAAATGCCCGCCGGGGGCGGAACCCGGCCCGGGGGCGGAAGCTTAGGTCAGCGCAACGCCGCGACCGCCGCCGCCGCCATGCGTGCATCGCCCGCCGCGATCACATAGCCGGGCGAATCGGTCGTCAAAGGCTTGCCCTGCCAATCGTGGATCGTGCCGCCCGCCCCTTCGACCACCGGCACAAGGGCGGTGAAGTCGTAGATGCCGAGCCCCGCTTCGACGACAAGGTCCACGCCGCCGCGTGCGAGCAAGCCATAGGCATAGCAATCGCAGACCGGCAGCGGCCGCTTGACGCGTTGGCGCAAACGATCGAAGGCCGGAAAATCCGCGTTGCTCGACACCGGCACGGCCGAATAAAGCGAGGCGAGGCCCAGGTCCGGACAGGCGCGCGTTTTGACCTCGCGCGTCCCCTTGGCGTCGGTAAAGCGCGTCGCTTGGCCTTTGGCGCCGATCCAGCGTTCGCCCAAAGCCGGGCAGTCGATCACGCCCATCGCGGGCTTGCCTTCGATGGCGAGGCCGATCAGCGTGCCGAACAACGGATTGCCGCTGATGAAGGCCTTGGTGCCGTCGATGGGGTCGAGCACCCAGACGCGCTTGGCGTCCGTCCGTTCGCGCCCGAATTCCTCGCCCAGAATGCCGTCGTTTGGGCGTTCCTTGGCGATCAATTCGCGCATCACCTTCTCGGCCGTGCGATCGGCGATGGTGACGGGCGACGCGTCGTCCTTGTCGTCCACCTGAACGGCGGTCCGGAAATATGAGAGCGAAACCTTCGCGGCCATTTCGGCCAGACGCTGGGCGAATTCGATATCGGCGGGATCGATCATGATGGGCGCAATATGACGCTTCATTGACCGCCCCTCAAACGAAAAACCCGGACGCGAAGGTCCGGGTTTCGTCGTTTCGCCGTGCGCCGAATGTCAGCGCGTCGGGACCGGCTTGGGGCCCGCGTAATCGTAGAAGCCGCGCTTGGTCTTGCGGCCGAGCCAGCCGGCTTCGACGTATTTCACCAGCAGCGGGCACGGGCGGTATTTCGAATCCGACAAGCCGTCGTAGAGCACGTGCATGACGGCAAGGCAGGTATCGAGACCGATGAAATCCGCCAGTTCGAGCGGGCCCATCGGATGGTTGGTGCCCAGCTTCATCGCCGTGTCGATCGATTCGACGGAGCCCACGCCTTCGTACAGCGTATAGACGGCTTCGTTGATCATCGGCAGCAGAATGCGGTTGACGATGAAGGCCGGGAAATCCTCGGCCGTCGCCGACGTCTTGCCGAGCTTGGCGGTGAGGTCGCGGATCGCTTCGTAGGTGTCGTTCGACGTGGCGATGCCGCGGATGATCTCCACCAGCTGCATCACCGGCACCGGGTTCATGAAATGCATCCCGATGAATTTTTCGGGCCGGTCGGTCGATGCGCCCAAACGCGTGATCGAAATCGACGAGGTGTTCGACGCGACCAGCGCCTCCTTTTTCAGCGCGGGGCAGAGCTTCTTGAAGATCTCGCGCTTGATCGCCTCGTTCTCGGTCGCGGCTTCGATGACGAGATCGGCGTCGCCGAACAGGGCGTAGTCCGTGCCGGTCTTGATCTTGCCCAGCGCCTTCGCCTTGGCTTCCTCGCTCAAAGCGCCCTTCTTGATCTGCCGGTCCATATTGGCCGTGATCGTGGCGATCGCCTTGCCCAGCGAATCCGGGTTGGCGTCGAGCAGGCGGATGTCGAAACCGGCTTGCGCGGCGACATGCGCGATACCGTTGCCCATCTGGCCCGCACCGACGACGCCGATGATCTGGATGCCCATGATCGATCCTTCCTGGGGTTACTTCTTCGCCGGCAAAGCGGCGGTGAGTTCGGGGGCGAGCTTGAACAGATCGCCGACCAGGCCGTAATCGGCGACCTGGAAGATCGGCGCTTCCTCGTCCTTGTTGATCGCGACGATCGTCTTGGACGCGGACATGCCGGCCAGATGCTGGATGGCGCCCGAGATGCCGACGGCGACGTAAAGATCCGGCGCCACCACCTTACCGGTCTGGCCGACCTGGTAATCGTTGGGCGCGTAGCCCGCATCGACCGCGGCGCGGCTGGCGCCGACGGCCGCACCCAGCTTGTCGGCCAAGGGCTCGATATAGGTTTTGAAGTTCTCGCCCGAGGCGAGGCCCCGCCCGCCCGACACGACGATGCGCGCGGCGGTGAGTTCCGGGCGTTCGGATTTCGTCAGCTCCTGGCCGACGAATTTCGACAAGCCCGAATCGCCCGCACCCGACACGGCTTCGATCGCGGCCGAACCGCCTTCGGCGGCGGCGGGCGGGAACGCCGTGGTGCGCACGGTGATGACCTTCACCGCGTCCTTCGAACGCACGGTGGCGAGCGCGTTGCCCGCATAGATCGGGCGCACGAAGGTGTTCGCATCGACCACGCCCACGATGTCGGAGATCTGCGCCACGTCCAGCAACGCGGCGACGCGCGGCAGCGTGTTCTTGCCCTGCGCGGTCGCGGCCGAGACCACATGCGTGCGGCCGGCGGCGAGCTTGACGATCAGCGGGGCGAGGTTTTCGGCGAGGAAATTGGCGAGCGACGCATCGTCGGCGTGCAGCACCTTGGCGACACCGGCGATCTTCGCGGCGGCGGCGGCGACGGCCGCCGTGCCCGCACCAGCGACGAGGATATCGACCGGACCGCCCAGCTTGGCGGCGGCCGAGACGGCATGCAGCGTGGCCGGCTTCAGGCCCGACGCGTCGTGATCGGCGAGAACGAGAATCGACATATCAGATCACCTTCGCTTCCGACTGCAGCTTCGCGACCAACGTTGCGACATCCGGCACCTTGATGCCGGCCGAACGCTTCGGCGGTTCTTCGACCGACAGCGTTTCGAGGCGCGGCGCCACATCCACGCCCAGCGCATCGGGCGTGAGCGTATCGATCGGCTTCTTCTTCGCCTTCATGATGTTCGGCAGCGAAGCGTAGCGCGGCTCGTTCAAGCGCAGATCGGTCGTAACGATCGCGGGCAGCTTGACGGCAATGGTCTCGAGACCGCCATCCACTTCGCGCGTCACGGTCATGTCGTCGCCCTCGATCGTCAGCTTCGACGCGAAGGTCGCCTGCGGCCAGCCCAGCAACGCGGCCAGCATCTGGCCCGTCTGGTTGCTGTCGTCGTCGATCGCCTGCTTGCCGAGGATGACGAGCTTGGGCTGTTCCTTGTCGACCACGGCCTTCATCAGCTTGGCGACCGCCAGCGGCTGCAATTCCGCGTCCGACTGCACCAGCACGCCGCGATCGGCCCCCATCGCCAGCGCGGTGCGCAGCGTTTCCTGGGCTTGCGTCGGGCCCATCGACACGGCGACGATTTCCGTCGCCACGCCTTTTTCCTTCAGGCGGACCGCTTCTTCGACCCCGATCTCGTCGAACGGGTTCATCGACATTTTGACGTTCGCGAGCTCGACGCCCGTCTTGTCGGCCTTCACACGGATCTTGACGTTGTAATCGACGACCCGCTTGACCGCGACCAGCACTTTCATTCCAGCAACTTCCCCGGATTTTGCGAGAGGGTGCGCGACACTAGACCCCCGAGGCGCGGGGGTCAACGGAGCACGACCGCACCGCAATACGGGCGCAAGTCGCTTTTATTGTTGATCTTTCGTCGTATCGATCGCGACGAAAGCGGGTGCCAAGCGCGCGGGCGCCGTCCAGGCCAGCTTGTCGAAGGCGCCGCAGCGCCGGCAGATCGCGTGCCACTCGGCATGCGGGTGGCCGCAGGAATCGCAGGTCCAGGCCGGATCGCCGGGCGCATCGGCCGCGCGCGCGAGCCAGGATTTCGCCACGGACGCGACGCCGCCCGATTCTTCCTCGATGCGCGCCATCAAGCGGCACAGGCTGGCGCGGGGCTCGCCGCCCTCGGCGTCGATCGCGGCTTGGGCGTGGCGCTTGGCCTCGCCCCACAATTCGGCGGCGAGCGACGCTTCGGCCAACGCCGCGTGCGAATAGGCGTGCGCGGGGTTGAGCTTCGCCAGACGCTCCACCTGCTTGATCCATTGCAACGCGTCGGAGGCAGGCCGCGCCTTGCGATAGGCGTCGAGCAATTCTGGATGCGGGGCCCGAACCCATTCCTTTTCGACCAGCGATGCGGCGGCGCGGGCGCGCGCATCCTTGGCGTAGAGGATCGCCAGCGTCGCGGCGATTTCCGGCCGGTCGGGGGCGAGCTTGAACGCGCGTTCGGCGGCACGGATCGCTTCGCGGCGATCACCCTTGGCTTCGTGCCCGCGCGCGGCTTCGTGCAAGGCGGCGGCGCGCTTCCCGTCCGCATCGGGTGCGGGCAGCATTTGCTGGCGGCGCGCGGCATCGATGGTCAATGCCGCATCGTCCCAGCGCGCGGCTTTGGTTTCGAGGTCGATCAGCGCACCCGAAACCCAGGTCGCATCGGGGCGCAATTCGCGCGCCCGGCGCGCCAAGCCCAAGGCTTCGTCGTCGCGCCCTTCGCGCATCGCAATGGCGACGAGACCGCGCAACGCCGCGAATTCGGTTTCGGGTGCGGCGCGCATCGCTTCCAGATGTTTGCGCGCGGCCGTTTCGTCGCCCGCCAATTGCGCCGCTTGCGCGGACAGCAATAGCGATGCGGGCGGTGCGCCCAACAGACGATCGGCCAAAGCCGCTTCGCGCAAGGCCGAACGCGGATCGCCCGCCGCGACCGCGACCAGCCCGCGCGTCAACGCCGCGTAGCCATGACGCTCACGACGAGCTTGGCGCCACAATTTGATGCGGGTCGGCGTGCCCGCGATCCAGCGCCAGAGGCGATCGACGACGATCAACGCGAATCCCGCGATGGCCGCGAGAATGGCGAGCGCGCCGAACGAGGAGTCGAAGCGCCAGCCCGCGAATTCCAGCGTGGCGCTGCCCGGCGTGCCGCCGAGCCAAACGGCGGCGAGCATGGCGCCGAGAGCGAGAACCAGAATGACGAGAACGCGGCGCATGCGCCCGTTACCCGCCCGACGCGAGGCGTTGCAACGCGGCCTCGACCGCAAGGCGCGCGCGCGCGGCTTCCATCCATCCGGCGGCGGGGGCAAGCCAGGCCGGGCCGGCGGGATCGAGGGCGGCCAGCGCGCCCGGCAAATCTTCGACAGCCAGACGCGCTTCGGCGCGCGCCACGCGCGCTGTCGCACTGTCGCCGTCGACCTCGCCCACGCGGCGAATGGACAGGAATTTCTGCACGCGTTCCAGCGCTTCGGCCAGAACCGGCGTATCCGACGCGGCTTCGACGCGCGCGGCGGCGACCACCGCATTGGCGATCGCGGGGAAGCGGCGGGCCAAGGCGGCGCGCGTTTCCACGCCGCCGCTGCGCGCATCCAATTGCTGCAGCAAGGGCGCCGCGCTTTCGGGCGCCAGCCCGCGCACCACGGTCAGTTCCGACGCGAAGCCGCGCCCGGCGAGGGCGGCGTCGCGCAACTGCCCGACCGCGAGCAGGAACTCCGCGCGCTTCACATCGGCGCGATCGCGTTCGCCGCCTTCGCGGATCGTCTGCGCTTCCGCGCGGATCGACGCCAGCGTTTGCGCGAGCTCGCGATTTTCCTGCGTCAATCGCGCGATGGTTTCCGCCAAAGCGGGATCGGCGGCGGGGCGCTGTTCGAGCGACGCGAGGCGTTGTTCCAGCGGCGAAAGATCGACCGGTGCGGCGGCGGGTGCCGGTGTGACGACCGGTTCGAGAACAGGTTTGTTTTCGAGGGCCGTCAAACGCCGGTCGATCGCCGCCAAGCGCAGATCGATCGCGCGCAATGCCGTCGCGGATTCCGACGGCATCATATGCGTCTGCCAATACGTGAAGGCGAACGCGCCGGCCACGCCCACGACCAGCGCCACGGCGATGGCGCCGATGGCGGGACGTTTGGTTGCGGGCTTGGTCTCGGGCATTGGCGTCTCGATCTTGAAAGCTTCGGGCTTGGGTGCTTCTTGCGGCTTCGGCATTTCGGCCGCCAGCGCGTCGATGACGTCCAGCAGCGCCGCCTCCGTCGGCTGGGAAGCCGCGCGTTCGGATTTCCAGTGTGCCCCTTCGACCCGGGCGGCGTCGAGGGCGGCTTGCGACAACCCCAATGCCGAGACGGTCTTCAACGCATCCAGCAAATCGGCTTTGCGGACGAGCTGCACGAAGGTCGCGGCGGTGCGCGGACTGAAAAACGTGATGGCGTCGAGCGTGCCGGCTTTCAGCGCCTCGGCCGCCGTGTCGGGCAAATCGCGCGCGGTGTCCTGGCGATAGAGCTGCACGCGCCGCACGTCGTAGCGATCGCCGCCCAAATCGCCGGCAAGATCGCCCGCGACGGCCAAGCCGCTGACATGCAGCAACGCGCCCTCGCTGGGGGCCAGATCCATGCGCACGAGATTGGCGAGTGCGATCACATCGCCGCCCGCCGAGTGCACGTCGCGGAAACCCATATCGCGCGCGGCCTGCGCGGTCGCATCGCCCACGCAATAGGCGGGTACGTTGCGCGCGGTGGAGACGCGCGCGAAGCTGCGCACGCCGTTGATCGACGTGAACAACAGCGCCTGCACGCCGTCGAGATCGACGCTGGCGGTTTCGTCCGGCACGATATCGAGCAGCGGCGCTTGAATCGCATCATGGCCGCGCATGGCGAGCGTCAGTGCGAAGACTTCGCTTTCGCTGCGCGGCCGCGTGACCAGAATGTTGAGGCGGCGCTTTTCGGTCATGCGGCGAAGTATCCCGGCCCGGCCCGGCGCTTCAATTCTTCGCCCGCGTCCTGGCCCATCTTTTCGGCATCGGCAATTCGGCCTTCGCGGAACGTCGTCAGCAAACCCGTGCCGTCGGGGCGCACGACCAGGCCGTCCAAACGCAAGCCGCCCTTGCCGTCGAGAATCGCCAGCGCGCCGATCGGCGTGCGGCAAGACCCGTCCAAGCGTTCCAGCAATCCGCGCTCCGCGCGCACGGCGATATGCGTGTCGGCGTGATCGATCGCGGCAAGGCATTCGCGTGTGCGCGTATCGTCCAGGCGGCATTCGATGCCGACCGCCCCTTGCGCGACGGCGGGCAGCATTTCCGCGGGCTCCAGAATCGCCGAAACGACGCTGGCCTTGCCCAAACGCTTCAAGCCCGCCAGCGCCAAGAACGTGGCGTCGGCGACGCCGTTCTTCAGCTTCTCGAGCCGTGTGTCGACATTGCCCCGGAACTCGACGATGCGGATATCCGGGCGCTTCGCCCGCAGCTGCGCCGCCCGGCGCAACGACGACGTGCCGACGACGCAGCCTTGCGGCAGGGTCGCCAAGGTTTTGGCGACATCGCGCGCGATCAGCGCGTCGCGCGGATCTTCGCGTTGCAGGATCGCGACGATGCCGAGCCCTTCGGGCAGATAGGTCGGCACGTCCTTCATCGAATGGACGGCCAGATCGACCTCGCGCGCCAGCAGCGCTTCCTCGATCTCCTTCGTGAACAGGCCCTTGCCGCCCGCTTCCGAAAGATTGCGGTCCTGAATACGGTCGCCGGTCGTTTTGTAGATGCGGATCTCGACGGCGATCGCCGGGAACGCTTCCGTCAAAAGGCGCTTGGTCTCATGCGCTTGCCACAGGGCCAGCGGCGAGCCGCGCGTACCGATTCGCAAAGTTTCCGTCATGCGTCCCCAGCCTTGCTTTCATTCTTTATCGCAAGGGACCGGTCGGCTACACAAGCGCCATGACTTTGGTCCTGGGTATCGAGACAAGTTGCGACGAAACGGCCGCCGCCCTGGTCGATTCGTCGAAGCGGCTGCGCGCGCAGAAATTGGCGAGCCAGATCCGCGCCCACGCGCCCTATGGCGGGATCGTGCCCGAAGTGGCCGCGCGCGCGCATTTGGCCGTTCTGGAAGATTTGGTGCGCGACGCATTGGCCGAGGCGAAGGCCGAATGGACCGATATCGACGCCATCGCCGCGACCACCGGCCCCGGCCTGATCGGCGGCGTGATCGTCGGCGCCACTTTCGCCAAAGCCGCCGCGATGGCGCGGGGCTTGCCCTTCGTCGCGGTCAATCATCTGGAAGGCCATGCGCTGTCGCCGCGTTTGATCGCCGACGTGCCCTTCCCTTATTTGCTGCTGCTCGTTTCCGGCGGGCATTGCCAGTTGCTGATCGTCGAAGGTGTGGGCCAATACACGCGCCTGGGCACGACGCTGGACGACGCCGTGGGCGAGGCCTTCGACAAGGTCGCGAAGCTGCTGGGCTTGCCCTATCCCGGCGGCCCGGCGATCGAGAAACTGGCGCGCGAGGGCGACGCCAAAGCGTTCGACCTGCCGCGCCCGTTGAAGGGCCGCAAAGGTTGCGACTTTTCCTTCGCCGGTTTGAAGACCGCCGTGCGCAACGTGCTCGACAAAACGCCGGACGCGAATACGGCCGATCTCGCCGCCGCGTTCCAGATGGCGGTCGCGGATACGTTGGCCGATCGCACGGCGAATGCGATCGACGCGTTCTTGAACAAGCACCCGGACGGCAAGCATCTTGTCGTCGCGGGCGGTGTGGCCGCCAACAACGCGCTGAAGGAACGTCTTGCGCGTGTGGCGAACAAGGCCGGGCTCGACCTCGTGGCGCCGCCCGTGTCGCTGTGCACCGACAATGCGGCGATGATCGCCTGGGCGGGGCTGGAGCGTTTTGTACTCGGCGCCAACGATCCGCTTGATTTTCCGTGCCGGCCGCGCTGGCCGTTGGACCCGAGGGCGGCATGAAGCGCGCGGCCATCATCGGCGCCGGCGCCTGGGGCACGGCGATCGCGCAAACGCTAGCGCGCGCGGGCCTCGACATCGCGCTGTGGGCGCATGAAGCCGCGACGGTCGATGCGATCAATACGACGCAGGAGAACCCGGTTTTCCTGAAGGGCGTCGCGCTCGCAAAAAACATCCGCGCGACAAGCGACCTTTCCGATGCGGTGAAAAGCGCCGATCTGCTGGTCTGGGTCACGCCTGCCCAGCATCTGCGCGCGACCCTGACGAAAGCCGCGCCGCATTTGCCGGCGTCGGCACCCTTGATCCTCGCGACCAAGGGGGTCGAAACCGGCACCGGCAAGTTGATGAGCGATATCGCCGCCGAATTGGCGCCGGACCGCGCCATCGCCGTGTTGTCGGGCCCCAGCTTCGCGCGCGAAGTGGCGCTCGGCAAACCGACGGCCGTGACGCTTGCGGCGGCGGACGCGGCTCTTGCCGCGAAGCTCGCCGCCGCCTGCGCCACGCCGGCTTTCCGTGTCTATTCCTCGACCGACGTGCCGGGCACGCAAGTGGGCGGGGCGGTCAAGAACGTGCTGGCCGTCGCGTGCGGCATCGTCGCGGGCAAGGACCTTGGCGACAATGCGCGCGCTGCGTTGATGACGCGCGGCTTGGCGGAAATGGTGCGCCTGGGTGTCGCCATCGGCGGCCAACCGGAAACGCTGATGGGGCTTTCCGGCCTCGGCGATCTTTCGCTGACCTGCAACAACGATCAATCGCGCAACATGCGCTTCGGCATCGCGCTGGGACGCGGACTGACGAAAGACCAAGCCTTGGCCGATCCGAAGCTTGGCCTGGCGCATGCCGCCGTCGAAGGGATCGACGGTGCCATTTCAGTCAACGAACTCGCCAAGCTGCGCAATGTCGAGATGCCGATCTGCGCCGCCGTTTACGATATCGTGCATCGCGGGGCGGACCCCGACGCGGCGATGCGAAGCCTGCTGGCCCGCCCCCTGAAGGAAGAGCGCGCATGAAATACTGGCTGATGAAATCGGAGCCCGACGTCTATCCCTGGTCCAAGCTGGTCAAGGACGGCACGGGCAATTGGGACGGCGTACGCAACCACACCGCCAAGCTCAATCTGATGGCGATGCAGGTCGGCGACCGCGCCTTTTTCTATCATTCGAATATCGGCAAGGAGATCGTCGGCGTGATGGAAGTCACGAAAACGGCGCATCCCGATCCGACCGCCGAAGAAGGCCCGTGGGTGCAGGTCACGGTGAAACCCGTGGAGGCGGCCAAGACGCCGCTGACCCTGGCCGATATCAAAGCCACGCCCGAACTCGCCGAGATGGCGCTGCTGAAATATTCGCGCCTGTCGGTTCAGCCGGTGACGCCGGCCGAATGGAAATTGATCGTCAAGCGGCTGGGCGTCAAAGCGTGACCGTTCTTTGCCGCCTCGACGAGATTTCGGACCCCGGAAGTGCGGGGTTCCTGATCGAGCAGGACGGCAAAGACCCGCGTGAAATTTTCGTCGTGCGCAAGAACGGCCAAGTCTACGGCTATGTGAATATTTGCCCGCATGCGGGCGTGGCGCTGGCGGGCGGGGCCAATAATTTCCTGGCGCCGTCGGGCGACTATATCCAGTGCGGGCTGCACGGCGCGCTGTTCGCCATCGAGAACGGCGCTTGCGTCGCTGGCCCGTGCCGGGGCCGGTCGCTCACGAAACTCGATATCCGGGTCGTGACCAGCGAGCTGGAATGCCCGGCGATCGTCTGGAACGACGGGGAAGAATAAGGCTGCGTCCCCTTGTCACGCCGCGGAACGCGGTAAAGCGCAACCGGTTCGGCTTGTCGAACCCCGCCATGACCGGATAAAACTCAACCGAAGGGACCGCGCAAAACCGGTCCCGCCGAGAATTCGCGCCCAGGGAGAGCCGCCGATGTCCGACGAATTGTTCCCCGTTTCCGCCGATTTCGCCAAAAAGGCGTGGGTCGATGCCGCCAAGTATCAGGCGATGTACGACAAGTCGATCGCCGATCCCGTCGGCTTCTGGGGCGAGCACGGCAAGCGCGTCGACTGGATTAAGCCCTATAGCCAAGTGAAGGACGTTTCCTACACAGGCGACGTCCATATCAAGTGGTTCCACGACGGCACGCTGAACGTCGCGGCGAACTGCACCGACCGGCACCTCGCCAAGCGCGCGAACCAGACCGCGATCATCTGGGAAGGCGACGACCCGGGCGAGTCGAAGCACATCACCTATAAGGAATTGCACGAGCAATCGTCGCGCATGGCGAACGTGCTGAAGAAGCACGGCGTGAAGAAGGGCGATCGCGTCACGATCTATCTGCCGATGATCCCCGAGGCCGCCTACGCGATGCTGGCCTGTGCCCGCATCGGCGCGGTGCATTCGATCGTGTTCGGCGGCTTCTCGCCCGACTCGCTGGTCGGCCGCATTCAGGATTGCGATTCGAATTTCGTCATCACCGCCGACGAAGGTTTGCGCGGCGGGCGCAAAGTGCCGCTGAAGGCCAACGCGGACGCGGCGCTGAAATCCTGCCCGTCGGTCAAGAAGATGCTGGTCGTGAAGCGCACCGGCGGCAACGTCGCCTGGGACGCGGGCCGCGACATCTGGTGGCACGACGAAGCCGCGAGCGTTTCCGCCGATTGCCCGGCCGCCGAAATGTCGGCCGAGGATCCGCTGTTCATCCTCTACACCTCGGGCTCGACCGGCAAGCCGAAGGGCGTGCTGCACACGTCGGGCGGCTATCTCGTCTTCGCGTCGATGACGCATCAATACGTCTTCGACTATCACGACGGCGATATCTACTGGTGCACGGCCGATGTGGGCTGGGTCACGGGCCACAGCTATATCGTCTACGGGCCGCTCGCCAACGGCGCCACGACGCTGATGTTCGAAGGCGTGCCGAACTACCCGGACGCCTCGCGCTTCTGGCAGGTCGTCGACAAGCACAAGGTCAATATCTTCTACACCGCCCCCACCGCGATCCGCGCGCTGATGCGCGAAGGCGAAGCGATGGTGAAGAAGACGAGCCGCGCGAGCCTGCGTTTGCTCGGCTCGGTCGGCGAGCCGATCAATCCCGAAGCCTGGCTTTGGTATCACCGCGTCGTCGGCGATTCGCGTTGCCCCATCGTCGATACATGGTGGCAGACCGAGACGGGCGGCATTCTGATCACGCCGCTGCCCGGCGCCATCGCGACCAAGCCCGGTTCGGCGACCAAGCCATTCTTCGGCGTGAAGCCGATCCTGGTCGACAACGACGGCAAGCTGCTGGAAGGGGCGACCGACGGCAATCTGTGCATCGCCGATTCGTGGCCCGGCCAGATGCGCACCGTGTTCGGCGACCACAAGCGCTTCGTCGAAACCTATTTCTCGACCTTCAAGGGCTACTACTTCACCGG
Source organism: Tagaea sp. (assembly GCA_041917215.1). GTDB lineage: Bacteria > Pseudomonadota > Alphaproteobacteria > CACIAM-22H2 > CACIAM-22H2 > Tagaea. Next base: position 520,727 of record JAYRYC010000001.1, on the reverse strand, counting down.
CGACGGCTGCCGGCGCGACGCCGACGGTTATTACTGGATCACCGGCCGCGTCGACGACGTGATCAACGTTTCGGGCCATCGCATGGGCACGGCGGAAGTCGAGTCCGCGCTGGTCGCCCATCCGAAGGTCGCCGAGTCCGCCGTGGTCGGCTATCCGCACGACATCAAGGGCCAGGGCATCTACGCCTATGTCACGCTCAAGGCCGGCGAACACCCGACCGAGGAATTGCGCAAGGAACTGGTCGCGTGGGTGCGCAAGCAGATCGGCCCGATCGCCTCGCCCGATCTGATCCAATGGGCGCCCGGCCTGCCGAAGACGCGTTCGGGCAAGATCATGCGCCGCATTCTGCGCAAGATCGCCGCGAACGAGCATTCGGCGTTGGGCGATACGTCCACGCTCGCCGATCCGACCGTGGTCGACGATCTGGTGAACAACCGGATGAACAAGGCGTAAGAAGCCGGTTCATCCGTCTGAGACAAGAAACCCCGCCGGCCAACCGGCGGGGTTTTTCGTTATGCGGTGTGTCGGCCTCGCCCTTCGACAGGCTCAGGGTGAGGCCTCATGGTGCGGCCGTCAGTTGACGCCCGTGTCGAACCACGAGGCCGAACTTGCTCAGGCGGCGCGCACGCCGTCGAGGAAGCGCTTCACGTCCTCGCGCAAGCGTTCGGTTTGCGCGGCGACATCGCCCGCACTTTTACGCACGCCCGACGCGACTTCGCCGGTATGCGCCGCCGACTGGCTGAAGCCCGACACGCCGCGCGATACTTCGGCCGTGTCGCTCGCCACGCGCTGCACGGTCTGCGCGATTTCGCCGGTCGCGGCCCCTTGTTCCTCCACCGCCGCGGCGATCGCCGCCGCGATGGACGAGATTTCGTCGATCGTGCCCGCGATACCACGGATCGCGACGACGGCGCCGTCCGACGCGCCCTGGATCTCGGCGATCTGGCGCGCGATTTCTTCGGTCGCCTTGGCCGTTTGGCCCGCGAGGTTTTTGACCTCCGACGCGACGACCGCGAAGCCCTTGCCCGCTTCGCCCGCGCGCGCCGCTTCGATCGTGGCGTTGAGGGCGAGCAAATTGGTCTGCGAGGCGATGTCGTTGATGAGCTTGGTCACGTCGCCGATGCGCGCGGCGACTTCGACCAGACTTTCGACCGTCTTGGTCGCGGTGCGCGCCTGTTCGACCGCTTCGCCGCTTTTCGCGGCCGAGTTCGAAGCGCGGCCCGCGATTTCGCGCACCGACGCGGAGAGCTCCTCCGCCGACGCCGCGACGGTTTGCACGCCGGTCGCCGCTTGTTCGGTCGACGTATTGAGCTGTTCGGCCTCGCGCGCCGTGGCGGCGGCGGTATCGCTCATACCCTTCGACGAGTCGTCCAGCACCGTCGCGGCTTGCGACAAGGCGCTGACCACGCCGCCGACAGAGCGTTCGAAGGAGTCGGCCAGCGCCAACGCTTCTTCGCGGCGCTTGCGTTCGGCTTGGCGTTCATGCGCTTCGGCTTCGGCGCGCAAACGCTCGACCTCGACCAGCGCCTGGCGCAGCACGTCGACCGATTTGGCCATGCGGCCGATTTCATCGCCGCGCGAAGTGCCCGGCACGTCGAGATCGGTCTTGCCGTCCTTGATCGCGTCGAGCGCCAAGGTCAGCGACAGGATGGGCTTGGAGATGCGCCGCGCGATGAACACGCCCAGCACGATCGCGACGGCCATGACCGCCAGCGCCCCCAGAATCTGCTGCAAGCGCGCGGCCGCGGCGGCGGCGCGCCGATCCGTGATGTCGCTGACGATTTCGGTCACGCCGAAATTCGTGCCCGCCTTGTTGACCAGCTTTTCCGCGCGGACCAACAGCGTGCGGCCGTCCGCGTTGATTTCGCGCAGGACGTTCTGCCCGCCGATCGCACGCTTCAACTCCTCGGCCGTCAGGACCGAACCGCTCGCGCGCGTCGCCGCCAACGGCGTGAATTTCTCGCCTTCGGCGATATGGAAGGCGACGTCGACGCCGAGCTTGCGCTTGATCCGCTCGGCGAAGGGCTGGGCCAGCGAAATGCCCGCATCGATGACCGCCATCGTCTTGTCGCCGTCCTTGACGGGTGCCGTGGCGAAGACGCTCATATTGTCGCGGCCGGCTTCCAGACCGGACGACAACCGCCCGTCGCGGACGGCTTCGTTGACCGTGCGGCGCCGGCTGGTCACGTCGTCGCCGAAATTCTGGGGGGCGTGCGCGCGATAGAAGGCGATACCCGGGGCCGTCATCAGCGTGATGGTGGAAATTCCCGCACCTTCGCGCGTCAACGCGAACGCTTCGCCCGCCAGCGCCGCCACCGCTTCGCGATCCTTGCGCAACAGCGCGTCGCGGAAGATCGGGTTGGCGGCGAGCGTCGAAACGACGCCGCGCACGACGGCGACTTGCGCCTCAAGCTCCTCCATCACGTCGATCTGCGCCTGATCGATGGCGCGCAGTTCGGCCATATCGTCGGCTTGCTTGCGCTCGTAGAACGAGATCGCGAACAGCGTGGCGGACGACAGCAGCGCGATGGCGACGAACGCCAAGATCAGCCGCGCGGCGAGCGATCCGAGTTTCTCTACGATCGACATGGACGAAGACTCCTGAAGTTGTTGGGCGCAGGATTCCATCGGCCGGGTTAAGGGGACGCTAACGCGCCCGCTTTCATGGCGCCGTCCACACACCTATATTGCGGGCATGCTGACGCGTTTCGTTTCCAGCTTCGCCGTCACGGCCTTCGCGCTGTGGACCCTGCTTTGCCTTGGATTCTGGGGAGTTATCTCGCTGGGCGGCGATTTGCTGCGCTGGTTCGCCGCTATTTTGGGCGGTGACGATATCGCCCGATCCGTGCTCGGCTTTCTGGAAGCGTTCGGCACGTTTCTTTTGGCGTGGGTGTGGTTCGCGGGTGCGGCGCTGATCGTGTTCGCCGGTTTCATGCTGCGTCAGGCGGCGCGCAACGCCACGACGATCCGCGTGCAAACGGTCCAATTCGGGGAGCGCGGCGAGTGGGGTCCGCGCGAGATGAAAGACGTTACGCCGCCCAAAAACGACGCGCCCGACATCGACCCCGATCAGAAAAGATTGCCGCCGCGCTGACTAAAGGGCTTCGCCGCGCATCAGGCGGGGCAGGCTGCCGACCGTGCCCATCGCATGGCGCATGAACAGCCGCTTCAACGGCGGCACGGCTTGGACGGCGGCAAGGCCCAGATCGCGCGCGAGTTTGATCGGCGCGATATCGTTGGAGAACAGGCGCAGCAAACCGTCGGTGACGGCGGACATGCTGACCGTGTCGAGCCCGCGCCAGCGCGCATAAGCCTCCAAGCGTTCGGCCGAGCCGGGATCGAGCCCCAGGCGCCGGCCTTCGACCAGCACTTCGGCCAAGGCCGCCACATCGCGCAGGCCCAGATTGAAGCCCTGGCCCGCGATCGGGTGGATGCCGTGCGCGGCGTCGCCCGCCAGCGCCACGCGGCCTTCGAAGAATTTCTTCGCCTGCACGAAGACCAGCGGATAGACCCAGCGCGGGCCCGCGAGTTCGATCTTGCCGAGGCCCCAGCCGAAACGTTCGTGGATCTCGTCGCAGAATTCGTCTTCGGGCAAAGCGGCGAAAAGCTTGGCGAGCTCGGATTTTTCTGTCCACACGATCGACGAACGATGCGTGCCGTCGGCCGCGTCGTTGAGCGGCAGCACCGCGAAAGGCCCCGCCGGCAGAAAACGCTCATGCGCGATGCCGTCATGCGGTTTCTCGTGGCGGATCGAGCAGACGATGCCCGATTGCTCGTAATCCCAACGCACAGCGCCGATACCGGCGGCCTTGCGCAACGGCGACGGGCGCCCGTCGCAGGCGACGACCAGGCGCGCGCGCAAATTTTGTCCCGAGGCGAGTGCGACATCCGCATGCGTGGCGTGCGAAACGACGTCGAGCGCCTTTTCCGGCGCCATCAGCTTGACGCGCGGTTCCATCGCCAGCGCGGCGTAAAGGGCGCGGCGCGTGAACCGGTTTTCGACGATATAGCCGAAGGGCTCGTCGCTGATCTCGCGATGGTCGTAATGCAGAAACAGGGAGGAATCGCCGTCGGACACGCGAATGTCGCGGATCGGCGACGCGTCTTGCGCGATCGCCGTCCACAAGCCGATGCCTTGCAGCACGCGCACCGAACCAAGCGCGATCGCCGAGGCGCGGCCATCGAACGCATCGGCGGCGCGCATCGCCGGCGCTTCGGGATCGACGACGACGCTGGCGATACCGCCGCGCGCCAAAGCCAAAGCCAGCGTGAGGCCGACCAAGCCCCCGCCGACGATCGCGACATCGGTTTCGATCACATTCGACATGCGTGTTTTCTAGCAGAACCTGCGGGCCCGTATCAGCGATTCCGGGCGCGGCGCCGCGTCGCGGGGACCAACTCCGGTCTGTGCCGCGAAGAACGATCCAACTTGCGTGCGGCGCGGTTGCGCGCTTCCCGATTCAAGTCATTGCCGCCTCCAAATGAAACGTTATACCATTTCATATTAGAGTCGTCGGGGCGATTTTCGGAGGAAAAGAAATGCGGATTTTCTTGGCTTTTGCGCTGATGGCGATGGCCGCCATACTCCCCGGCCAAGCGTTGTCCCAAGAAGACGTGCTATCCCGCATCAAGGCCGCAGGCACGATTCGTATCGCCAACACGCAAGGGCATGCGCCTTGGGACTTCCTTGACGCGAACAATCAACTCGTCGGCTTGGGCATCGATCTTGGGCGCGAGATCGCCAAGCGAATGGGCATCCCGAAAGTCGAGTTCATTCCCGCCCGGTTCCCCGATTTGATTCCCGGCGTGCAGGCCGGCCGATTCGACTTGGTTATCGCCGGGCACAGCATCACTGAGGAACGCGCGAAGATCGTCAGCTTCTCCGAGCCGTATATGGCGATCGGGACAAGCATTTTCGTCCGGGACGGCGACGAACGAATCAAAACGCTCGACGATATCAACGGTAAGTCGATCGGCACATTGGCCGGATCGACGACCGAAAAATATCTGACGGAAAAGCACGCTGACAAAAAACTGGATATTCGCGCCTATGAGAACGCGACGCTCGCACTCACCGATCTCGCCGTCCGGCGCGTGGACGCGGTGATCTATTCGGACGATGCCGGCGCCTATATCGCCAAGATCCGGAACTTGCCGGTCCGTCGCGCGGTTCAGGTCAATAAAGAGATCAACGCGATGGTCTTCAAAAAAGATCAGGCGGCGTTCGAGAAGGCGTTGAACGCGGCATACGCTTCCATTCGCGACGACGGGACCTATAGCGCCTTGTCCGCGAAGTGGCTCGGCACCGTCGATATGGCGGCCGAACTTAAAAAGGCGGGCCGGTAAGCCGAAGGCCCGCGGTGCGGTGATCGACCTTTTCGTTCGGGCGTGGCCCCTTCTCGTCGCCGGGACGGCAGCGACTATCGGCCTCGGGTTGGTGTCCTTCGCGCTTGCGCTGCCGGTCGCACTCGTCGTCGCGCTCTCGCGGCTCTATGGCGCGGCGCCGTTTCGCATCGTATCGCGCGTCTTCGTGTCGTTCATGTGCGGCACGCCCCTGCTCGTTCAAGTTCTCCTTCTTTATTACGGCCTTCCGCAGATCGGGATCGTTTTGCCGCCGATCCCCACCGTCATCGCCGCCTTCGCGCTGCATTCGGGCGCGTTTATCGGAGAGGATCTGCGCGGCGCGATCGGCAGCGTCGACAATGGCCAATGGGATGCCGGCGCCGCGCTCGGCGCGAAGACCTCGGCGGTGCTTCTGCTGATCATCCTGCCCCAAGCGCTGCGCGCCGCCGTTCCAACGCTCGGAACTCGGTTTATCGGCGTCATGAAGGAGACGTCTCTCGCGTCGGTCGTCACGGTCGTCGAGCTGACGCGTGTTGCGGAAAAAGTCGGCTCGTCCAGCTTCCGCTATCTCGAGATGTTCGTCATCGCGGCGGGCATCTACTGGCTTCTTTCCTTTTGCATCGCGCGACTTCAAGTTCTCGTTGAGCGCCGCTTGCAACGCGGGCGTCATGCTGGTGCGGCGAACGCCGATGCCGTGCGCCAGTGGCAGCGCGCGCGCGACCGATAGACGCCAGCATGCATGTCCCGATTCGGGCCCGGCGGTGGCGCGGGCGGAACGGCATGTCCGCAATTTCGCGCGCGTCGTTCGGTCGCGGGGCGATTTCATTTGCAACGGCAATTCGCAATACGGCATGATTTTTGAACCATTCCGCCCAGCAAGCCGGGGAAAGCAATGCCCCCGGATCAGCAAATCCGGGGCAAGCACCGAGGGAAAGGGATACTCCGATGAAAATGGTCGTCGCGATCATCAAGCCGTTCAAGCTGGACGAAGTGCGCGAGGCGTTGACCGCGCTGGGCGTGCAAGGCCTGACGGTCACCGAGGTCAAAGGTTTCGGCCGCCAAAAGGGCCAAACCGAAATTTATCGCGGCGCCGAGTATTCGGTCAGCTTCCTGCCGAAAGTGAAGGTCGAGATCGCCGTGACGGATTCGCTGGTCGAGCGCGTCGTCGAATCGATCCAGAAATCGGCCAACACCGGCAAGATCGGCGACGGCAAGATTTTCGTGCTCGATGTCAGCCACGCCGTGCGTATCCGCACCGGCGAGACGAACGCCGAAGCGCTCTAATCTTCCGCACTTCGTCTAAAAAATAGGCATTTCGACGGCCCGCATCGCGGGCCGTCGTCATTTTGGGGATTTGCGATCGAGTCCGGCCTATTTTCACGGCACCGACTCAGCCCTTTGAATCGACAGGAAAATTCGAGATTTGTGCGTCGCACAAGGCCGCATTCTCCCTGGCACGATTCTTGACTCTATAAGCCGCCGCCCGGCGAAACGGGTGCCGCAAGAAAGCTTCAAACGTCCCGGTCGAGTCCGGGCAAGCCAGGAGACGACAATGACCAACACCAACCGCCTTGCGACGCTCGGCGCCCTTGCGGCGGCGGCGTTCATGGGCTTCGCCGGACCGGCCTTCGCGGACGACGCGAAGATCGATACGGGCGACACGGCGTGGATGCTCACCTCCACCGCCATCGTTCTGATGATGACCATTCCCGGCGTCGCGCTGTTCTACGCCGGCATGGTGCGCAAGAAGAACGTGCTCGCCACGCTGATGCAGTCTTTCGCGATCACGGCGCTGATTTCGGTGTTGTGGATGGTCGTCGGCTACTCGCTCGCCTTCGGCGAAGGCGGCGCCTTCATCGGCGATTTCTCGCGCGTCTTCCTGTCGGGCATGACCTGGGATAAGCCCTTCACGCTGGGTTCGGGCGACGGTGCGGTCGCCTTCACGATTCCCGAAGTCGTCTTCGTCATGTTCCAGATGACCTTCGCGATCATCACGCCCGCCCTGATCTGCGGCGCCTTCGCCGACCGCTTCAAGTTCTCGGCGTTGCTGTGGTTCATCGGCCTGTGGTCGATCCTGGTCTACGCGCCGGTCGCGCATTGGGTTTGGCATCCGAACGGCTGGCTGTTCGGCCTGGGCGCGCTCGACTTCGCGGGCGGCACGGTCGTGCACATCAACGCCGGCATCGCGGGCCTGGTCGCCGCGATCGTCATCGGCAAGCGCAAGGGCTACGGCACGGAGAACTTCTCGCCGTTCAACCTGGTGCTGGCCGTCATCGGCGCGTCGCTGCTGTGGGTGGGCTGGTTCGGCTTCAACGCCGGTTCCGCCGCCGCCGCCGGTGGGCGTGCGGGCATGGCCATGCTGGCCACGCAAGTCGCCACGGGTGCCGCCGCTTTGGCGTGGATGTTCGCCGAATGGGCGACGCGCGGTAAGCCGTCGGTCCTGGGCGTGATCTCGGGTGCGGTCGCCGGCCTCGTCGCGATCACCCCGGCCGCGGGCTTCGTGACGCCCGGCGGTTCGCTGGTCATCGGCGTGGTCGCGGGCGTGATCTGCTTCTGGGCCTCCACCTCGCTCAAGAAGGCGCTGGGCTACGACGACTCGCTGGACGTGTTCGGCGTGCACGGCGTGGGCGGCATCGTCGGCGCGCTGCTGACGGGCGTGCTGGCCGCTGGTGCCTTGTCGGCGACGGAAGCCCTGCCGGAAGGCCTGACCGGCCTGCTGGAAGGCAACCCCGGCCAGCTGATGATCCAGGTCTACGCGACCGCCGCCACGATGATCTACTCGGCTGTGGCCTCGCTGATCCTGCTCAAGATCGTCGACGCGATCGTCGGCCTGCGCGTCTCGGAAGAAGCCGAGCGCGACGGTCTCGACCTGTCGCTGCACGGCGAAAGCGTGCAGTAACGCCCTTCCCGCAAGGGACGGAGGTTACGAACGGGCCGGTCGCAAGACCGGCCCGTTTCGTTTTTGCGCGCCGCCGGACGACGGCTGTCACAAATATGACTCCAAACCGCAATCGCGGTTCGCTAGGTTCCGACGCGGGGAGAGTTCATGTCGGACGTCGTCGTCGAGAATCTCGCGCGTCACTGGGGACCAACCAAAGCCCTGGACGGCGTGTCGTTCAAGGTCGAAGCGGGCAGTTTCGCGGTTCTGCTGGGCCCATCGGGCTGCGGTAAGTCGACGTTGCTGCGCTTGATCGCGGGGCTGGAGACGCCGACCGGCGGCAGCATCCGCATCGCCGGCAAGGATGTGACCGGTTTGCCGCCCGCCAAGCGCGGCATCGCGATGGTCTTCCAAAGCTACGCGTTGTTCCCGCATCTGAGCGTCGCGCAGAACATCTGCTTCGGCCTTGAAGTGCGCCATGTGGACGCGGCCGAGCGCAAGCGCCGGCTGGAACGCGCGGCCGAATTGCTGGGCCTTGCCAAGCTTCTCGACCGCAAGCCCAGCCAGCTTTCCGGCGGCCAGCAGCAGCGCGTGGCGCTGGGCCGCGCGATCGTGGCGCAAGCGCCGGTGTGTTTGATGGACGAGCCGCTATCGAATCTCGACGCGCAATTGCGCCATGAAATGCGGCTCGAAATCCGCGAACTTCAACGCCGCCTGTCGATGACGATGATCTACGTCACCCATGATCAGGTCGAAGCGATGACCATGGCCGATCAGGTCGTGCTGTTGCGCGACGGCAAAATCGAACAAGACGCGGCCCCCGACGAACTCTACGCGAACCCCGCGACGATCTTCGCCGCGCGCTTCATCGGCACGCCGCCGATGAACGTCGTCGATCTCGACGACGACGGCCATATCGCCGACGCCGCCGGCGGGGCGGGTGCTTTGGGCGTGCGGCCCGAGGATATCGTCGTCGTGCCGGCGCAAACGCCGGGCGCCATCGAAGCGCAAGTCGAATCGATCGAATATCTGGGCGCCGATACGCTGGTCGCGGCGCGCAAGGGGGCGGGCCGCTTGGTCGCGCGCGTTCCCGGCAAAGCCAAAATCGAAGCGGGTGCGGCCATCGGCCTCGCCTGGACACAAGAAGCGCAACATATCTTCGATAATCGGACGGGGCGGCGGGTCGCCGATCCGCCGGCATAAACAAGGGAGAGTCAAATGACCGTTTCGAAATTCGGCCGTCGCGGCTTCGTCGCCGGCGGCTTGGCATTGGCGGGTGCGACCAAGCTGGCCGCCCCGGCGCTGGCGCAAGGCCAGACGCGCCTCAACTTCTTCTATCCCGTCGCCGTCGGCGGCCCGATCGCCAAGCTGATCGACACGCTGTGCGCCGATTTCGAGCGCGAGAACCCGTCGATCAAGGTGCAGCCGATCTATACCGGCTCGTATCAAGACACGATCGCCAAGACGCTGACGGCGCTGAAGTCGAACGACTTCCCGCATTTCGCGATCCTGCTGTCGACCGACATGTTCACGCTTATCGACGAAGACGTGATCGTGCCGTTCGACGATTCGGATCAGGCGTGGATCAAAAGCTTCTATCCCGCGTTCATGGAGAACAGCCAGGCCGAAGGCAAGACCTGGGGCATTCCCTTCCAGCGCTCCACCATCGTGCAGTACTGGAACAAGGAATTGTTCAAGGAAGCGGGCCTCGATCCCAACACGCCGCCGAAGACCTGGGCCGACCAGATCGAGATCGCGACGAAGCTGACCAAGCGCGATGCGTCGGGCAACACGTCGCAATGGGGCATCCAGATCCCGAGCTCCGGCTTCCCCTATTGGCTGTTCCAGGCGCTGACCACGCAAAACGACGTGCGCCTGATGAACGCGGACGGCAACCGCACCTTCTTCGACGATCCCAAGGTCGTCGAGGCGCTGCAGTATTGGATGGACCTGTCGATGAAGCACAAGGTCCACCCGACCGGCATCGTCGAATGGGGCACCACGCCGCGCGACTTCTTCGAGCGGAAGGTCGCGATCATGTGGACGACGACCGGCAACCTGACCAACGTGAAGGCGAACGCGAAGTTCGATTTCGGCGTGGGCATGATGCCCGCCGGGCGGCGCGGCGGCTCGCCCACCGGCGGCGGCAATTTCTACGTCTTCAAGAAAGCGAACGCGGCCGAACGCGCGGCGGCCACCGCCTTCGCGAAATTCGCCACGCAGCCCGAACGCGCCGCGCAATGGGGCATGGACACGGGCTATGTGGCTGTCACGCCGGCGGCGTTCGAAACCCAGCGCATGAAGGACTATGTCGCCGGCTTCCCGGCGGCGGCGGTCGCGCGCGATCAATTGCCGCTCGCCTGGGCGGAATTGTCGACGCACGACAACCAGCGCGTCACCAAGGCGCTGAACGACGGCCTGCAAGCCGGCCTGACGGGCGCCAAGCCCGCCCAAGTCGCGATGGCCGAGGCGCAACGCGAAGCCCAGCGTTTGCTGCGCCCCTTCCAGCGATAAGGAGCGACGGGGCGGCGGATCGATGCCGCCGCCCCGATTTTCCCGCGCATGAGCAAAGCAAGAGCGACGATCTACGGCTGGCTGCTTCTGGGTCCCGCTTTCGTGCTGCTGGCCGCGTTCACGCATTGGCCGGCGATCGCCACGCTTTATCACTCGTTCCATTCGACCGCGCGGCGCAACCGCCCGTCGGTCTATGTCGGCGTCGACAATTACCAGGGCATGATCGACGACCCGGTCTTCTGGCAGGCGTTGATCAATAATTTCTGGTACGCGGTCGGCACGATTCCCGTTTCCGTCGCGCTGGCCATGCTGATGGCGCTATGGGTCAACGAGAAGCTCGCCGGGCGCACCTGGCTGCGCCTCGCCTATTTCACGCCGACCGTGCTGCCGATGATCGCGGTCGCGAATATCTGGCTGTTCTTCTACACGCCCGATTACGGGCTGTTCGATCAGATCCGAGGGGTTTTCGGCCTGCGCGCGACGAATTGGCTGGGCGAACCCGGCACCGTGCTCGGCTGCCTGATCGTGATGACGATCTGGAAGGAAGCCGGGTTCTTCATGATCTTCTATCTGGCGGCCTTGCAATCGATGCCGCCGAATCTTGCCGAGGCGGCGGCGATCGAAGGCTGCGGGCGCTGGACGTTTTTCCGCCGCGTGACCTTCCCGCTGCTGATGCCGACCACGTTGTTCGTGCTGATCAACGCCATCATCGGCGCGTTCCGCATGGTCGACCACGTCGTGGCCTTGACCGCCGGCGGCCCCAACAACGCGAGCATGCTGCTGCTGGTGATGATCTACGACGTCGCCTTCCGCTATTGGGACGTCGCCTATGCCGCGACATTGACGGTCGTGCTGCTCGCGATCCTCGGCACCGTCGCGCTGATCCAGTTCGTCGTGCTCGAAAAGCGAATCCATTACCGATGAGCCCCCGCCTATGAGCGAAGCCCTCGCCCCGCGCGGGCTCGGCCGCGCGCTCGAAACTTTCGGCGCCTGGGCGCTGGCGATTTTCTGGATCGCCCCGCTGCTCTATTGCGTGTGGACCGCGTTCCACCCGCCCGAATACGCGACCAAATTCGTGTTGTGGGCGCCGCTGTCTGTCGAGAATTTCGTCAAGGCGTGGAACGCGGCTCCGTTCGCGCGCTACTTCCTCAACACCTTCGCGCTGGTCACGATGGTGCTGGCGGGGCAGCTCGTGCTCGTCACCCTCGCCGCCTATGCTTTCGCGCGGTTCGAGTTCATCGGGCGCGACATCGCCTTCGCGCTCGTCCTCGTCCAGCTGATGATCATGCCCGACGTGCTGCTGGTCGAGAACTACCTGATCATGGCCGAGCTCGGCCTCGTCGATACGATTTTGGGCATCGGCCTGCCCTATTTCGCCTCCGCCTTCGGGATTTTCCTGCTGCGCCAGACCTTCAAAAGCCTGCCCAAGGAATTGGACGACGCGGCACGCGTGGAAGGGGCCGGCGTGCTGGTCACGCTGTGGCGCGTCTACGTTCCGCTGGCGCGGCCGACCTATATCGCGTTCGGCCTCGTCTCGGTCAGCTATCACTGGAATAATTTCCTGTGGCCGCTGATCGTCACCAACTCGGTCGAAACCCGGCCGCTGACCGTGGGTTTGCGGGTGTTCACGGCGATCGAACAGGGTGTCGACTGGTCGGTGATCACGGCCGCGACGCTGATGAGCTGCGGGCCCCTGCTGATCGCCTTCCTGCTGTTCCAGCGGCAGTTCATCCAGAGTTTCATGCGCGCCGGCATCCGCTGACGCTTTTCCGTAACGCCGGGAAATGGCAAACTGTCCGTCATAATTAACGGACAGGGGCGATCCATGGGCATTCGAACGGCGTTGCGCGCATGCGGTTTTGCGCTGATCTTCGCGGCTTCCGCCGCGTCCGCGCAGGTGACCTTCAATCGCGGTTACGACGCCGATCCCGAAACCCTCGATCCGCACAAGACCTCCACGGTCGCCGAAGCCCATCTGATCCGCGACCTGTTCGAAAATCTGGTCGTCCACGATGCGCGCGGCCGCGTGGCGCCGGGTGTCGCCGAAAGCTGGACGGTCTCGCCCGACGGCAAAAGCTACACCTTCGCCTTGCGCGCCAATGCGCGCTGGTCGAACGGCGATCCGGTCGTCGCGGGCGATTTCGAATATTCGCTGAAGCGGATCATGACCCCCGCGACCGGCGCCAAATACGCGAACATCCTTTACCCCATCCTGAACGCCGAGGCGTTCAACAAGGGCCAGGGCAAAACCGCCGACGATATGGGCGTGAAGGCGGTCGATACGCGCACGCTGCGCATCGACCTGGAACGGCCCACGCCGTATTTCCTGGAATTGCTGACGCACCAGACCGGCGCCCCGGTGCATCGCCCGACCGTCGAGCGTTTTGGTGCCGATTTCGTGAAGCCCGGCAATCTCGTATCCAACGGCGCGTTCCGTCTGGTCGAGAACGTGCCCAATTCGCATATCCGCCTCGCCAAGAACCCGACCTTCCATGACGCGGGCGCGGTGAAGGTCGATATCGTCAACTTCATCCCGCATCCCGATCTGGCGGCGGGCGCGCGCCGCTTCCTGGCGGGCGAGTTGCACGTCACGACCGACATTCCCGCCGACCAGATCAAGTTCCTGCGCCAGCGTCTGGGCGATCAGGTCAAGATCACGCCCTATCTCGGCACATGGTATTTCGCCTTCAACACCGCGAAGGCGCCGTTCGACGACGTGCGCGTGCGCCGCGCGCTGTCGATGGTGATCGATCGCGAGTTCCTGGCCGAACAGGTTTGGCAGGAAACAATGGTGCCGGCTTTCGGCTGGATTCCGCCCGGCATCGGCAATTACGTGCCCAATCCGGTCGAGGTCGACTACAAGGCGATGTCGCCGATCGACCGCGAGGACGAGGCCAAGAAACTGCTCGCCGCGGCGGGTTTCGGGCCCGGCGGCAAGAAACTGAGCGTGCAGATCCGTTACAACACGACCGACAACAACCGCGCTTCGGCCGTCGCGATCGCCGATATGTGGAAGCAGATCGGCGTCGAAACGACCACGATCAACACCGATACGCGCACCCATTTCGCGCATTTGCGCGACGGCGGCGATTTCGACGTCGCCCGCGCGGGCTGGATCGGCGACTACTCCGACCCGCAGAACTTCCTGTTCCTGCTGCAAAGCGACAACAAGGGCTTCAATTACGCGCGCTGGTCGAACGCCGAATTCGACGCGCTGATGAAGCAGGCGGGCGAGGAAATCGACCTCGGCAAGCGCGCGCAAATTCTGGCCCGCGCCGAGGCCATCGTCGCGCGCGATCATCCTTATGTCGGGCTGCTGTTCTATTCGAACCGCAATCTGATCTCGAACAAAGTCGAGGGCTATATCCCGAACTTGCGCGGCGCCAATCCGTCGCGCTTCGTGTCGATCAAGAACTGATTCCGGCGGCGCGGCCGGACACGACCGCATGCTCGGCTTCGTTCTTCGACGCTTCTTGAGCGCGATCCCGACTCTGTTCGTCGTGATCACGTTCTCGTTCTTCCTGATGCGCCTCGCCCCCGGCGGCCCGTTCGATCTGGAACGGCCGCTGGAGGCGAAGATCATGGAGAATTTGCAGCGCGCCTACGGTCTCGATCTGCCGCTGCACGAGCAGTATCTGCGCTATCTCGGCAATCTGCTGCGCGGCGATCTGGGCCCGTCCTTCTTCATGCGCGACTTCTCGGTCGCGCAGATTTTGATGCAAGGGCTGCCCGTCTCGATGGCGCTGGGCGGCGGCGCCATCCTGTTGGCGCTGGTCCTTGGGGCCGGCCTTGGCGCCTTCGCCGCGATGCGCCAGAACACCGGTGCCGATCACGCGGTCGTCGGTTTCGCGACCGCCGGCGTGACGATCCCCAATTTCGTCGTCGCCCCCGTGCTGCAAATCTTATTCGGCCTGAGCCTCGCCTGGCTGCCTGTCGGCGGTTGGAACAACGGGGCGCTGCGCAATGTGATCCTGCCGGTGATCGTGCTGGCCCTGCCGCAGATCGCCGTGGTCGCGCGCATGACCCGCGCCGCGATGATCGAAACCTTGCGCGCCGACCATATCCGCACGCTGCGCTCGTTGGGGCTGGGGGGCCGTCACGTTGCCGAGCACGGGTTGCGCGCGGCCTTGCTGCCGGTCGTCTCCTATCTCGGCCCCACGGCGGCGGCGCTGCTGACCGGCTCGGTCGTGGTCGAAACCATTTTCGGCCTGCCCGGCATCGGGCGCTATTTCGTCGAAGGTGCGCTCAATCGCGACTACACGCTGGTGATGGGCACGGTCGTCGTCGTCGCGGTGTTCGTGCTGGTCTTCAATTTGATCGTCGATATCCTTTACGCGCTGCTCGATCCGCGCGTGCGCTACGAATGAGTACGGCCGGAAATTCGCTGTGGGCCGATGCGGCGCGGCGTCTGCGGCGCAACCGGGCGGCGGCGGCGAGCCTTGCCATGCTGATTCTGCTGGCGCTCGCCTGCGTCTTCGGCCCGATGCTGGTCGGCAACGCCTATGACCGCGTTTATCCCGATTACGTGCGCGTGCCGCCGTCGCTGCAAGCCCAGCCGACGGCCGATCTGATCGCCCCTGCGGTCGAACGCATCGCGTCGCGCTTGCGCGCGCGCGCCACGGATATCGCGCGCGACGGCGATATCCTGAAGATCACGTTGGAAGCGCCGCGTGCCATCGACGAACGTTCGCTCGCGTTTTTCGAGCGCTCCGATTTGTTCGAAGCCGCGCGTGTCGTTTCGCGCGAAGACGGCGGCAAGCGTTTGATCGTCGAAGTTCCGCTGGAGCGGAATTATTTCTTCTTCGGCACCGACGGCAACGGCCGCGATTTGCTGGCGCGCACGCTGATCGCCGGGCGCGTCAGCCTCGCCATCGGCTTGCTCGCGACCTTCGTCGCCATTTCCATCGGCGTCGTCTACGGCGCCGTCGCCGGTTTCGCGGGCGGGCGCGTCGACGCGCTGATGATGCGCGCGGTCGACGTGCTCTATTCCCTGCCCTTCATCTTCTTCGTCATCATGCTGGTCGTGTTTTTCGGCCGCAATTTCGTGCTGATGTTCATTGCGGTCGGCGCGGTCGAATGGCTCGACATGGCGCGCATCGTGCGCGGCCAGACGCTGAGCTTGAAGCGCCGCGAATTCGTCGCCGCCGCCGAAACGCTCGGCGTGAGCGCCACGGGCATCCTCACGCGGCACATCGTTCCCAACACGCTCGGGCCCGTCGTCGTCTACACGACCTTGCTGGTGCCGAAGGTCATTCTGCTGGAAAGCTTCCTGTCGTTCCTGGGCCTGGGCGTGCAGGAGCCGATGACGAGCTGGGGCGTGTTGATCGCCGATGGGGCGCGCAACATCCAGGGCAACACGCATCTGCTCGTGTTCCCCGCGATCTTCCTGACGACGACGCTGTTCTGCCTCAACTTCCTGGGCGACGGGCTGCGCGACGCGCTCGACCCGCGCGATCGCTGACATGGCGCCGGTTCTTGCCATTCGCGATCTCGATATCCGCTTCCGCACGGGGGTGGGCGAGTTGCACGCGGTCAAGCGCGTTTCTTTCGCGATCGAGAAAGGCGAGACGGTGGCCATCGTCGGCGAGTCCGGCTCGGGCAAAAGCCAGACGATGCTGGCGGCGTTGGGCTTGCTCGCCGCCAATGGCAATGTGACGGGCTCGGCGAAGCTGAACGGAATCGAACTGATCGGTGCCACGCAGCGCGCGTTGGACGAGCTTCGCGGACGCAAGGTCGCGATGATCTTCCAGGAGCCGATGACCTCGCTCGATCCGCTCTACACGATCGGCGCGCAACTCGTGAAAGTGCTGCGCCGCCATAAACCGATCAGCCGCGTCGCGGCGCGCGAAGAAGCGGCCGCGATGCTCGACCGCGTGCGCATTCCCGATGCGGCCGCAAGGCTCGATTCCTATCCGCACGAAATGTCAGGCGGGCAGCGCCAGCGCGTGATGATCGCGATGGCGCTGGCGCACGGGCCCGATCTGCTCGTCGCCGACGAGCCGACCACGGCGCTGGACGTGACGATCCAAGCCGAAATTCTGGAACTGCTCGGCGCGTTGCAGCGCGAGCTCGGCATGGCGATCGCGTTCATCACCCACGATCTGGGTCTCGTGCGCCGTTTCGCCAAGCGCGTGATCGTCATGCGCGGCGGCGAGATCGTCGAGCACGGCGCCGTCGCCGATATCTTCGCGATGCCCAAGCACGATTATACGAAGGCATTGCTCGACGCCGAACCCGCGGGCCGGAAAGCACCCGTCGCATTCGAAGCTCCGATTGTGCTGACCGCCAATGACATCCGCGTCGAATACGAAATCCTGCGCGGCATGTTCGGCCGCAAGAAGCTTACGGTCCAAGCCGTCGATGGCGTATCGATCGCCTTGCGCGCCGGCGAGACGCTGGGTCTGGTCGGCGAATCCGGCTCGGGCAAATCGACCTTGGCGCGCAGCATCGTGCGCCTCGCCCCCGCGTCCGGTTTGGTGCGGTTCGAGGATCGCGCCTTGTTGCCGCTGTCCAAGCCCGAGATGCGCCCGATCCGCAAAGCCCTGCAGATGGTCTTCCAAGACCCTTACGGCTCGCTGTCGCCACGCATGAGCGTGGGCGAGATCGTGAGCGAAGGCTTGCGCGTTCACGAGCCCGGCCTGACGGCGTCGCAACGCGACGCGCGGGCGGCTTCGGCCCTGGAAGAAGTGCGCCTCGACCCGGAAATGCGCCGCCGCTTTCCGCATGAATTTTCCGGCGGCCAGCGCCAGCGTATCGCCATCGCGCGCGCCATCGTGCTGCGCCCCAAGCTCGTGATCCTCGACGAGCCGACCTCGGCGTTGGACCGCACGATCCAGAAGGCGATCGTCGAGTTGCTGCGCGACCTACAGGCGCGGCATGGCCTCGCTTATCTGTTCGTCAGCCACGACCTTGCCACCGTGCGCGCCATGGCCGATCGCATCGCCGTGATGAAGGACGGCAAAATCGTCGAGGCAGGTGAGACGGAAGCGCTGCTGGCCAACCCGCAAGCGGATTACACGCGACGGCTGCTGGCGGCGGCTTTTACGGGGAAAGTGGCGCACTGATTGTTGCGTATTGAAGCGTGAAGCGCGGATTTCTGCGCATAGACTTGTATATTGCGCGTAAAGCGTATAAATTGCGCATATATTTACGCGCAATATAGGCAAGCTAGTGGCCAGACGCATCCCCGAGACCGATCTGCAAGCGATCGAGAATGCGCTGCGCAAGAAGCCGAAAGGCATGACCGCGCAACAAATTTCCGATGCGCTGAAAATGCCGGTAGCGCGCCGGACGTTGCAATATCGACTGAGATCGCTCGTCGATGGCGGCCGGCTAATCATGGACGGCGAAGGTCGATGGGCACGCTATCGTCCGGCCGGCGGCGAAGCCATCGCGCGCACGAATGATGACGGCGAAGTCCGATTGTCGCTTTCCGCATCGGCGATCGAGGTTCGAGACGACGTTCGCCGGCCGCTTGGCCGGCGCAGACCGGTCGGCTACGACCGCGCCTTCCTCGATCGCTACCGGCCCAACGAGAGCTTCTATCTCCCGTCCGCGACCCGCGCGCATTTAAGTTTGATCGGGACGCCGAAAATCGCCGAGCAACCCGCCGGCACCTATGCCAAGCGGATTCTGGACCGACTTCTGATCGATCTCTCGTGGAATTCGAGCCGTCTGGAAGGCAATACCTATTCGTTGCTCGATACCAAGCGCCTGATCGATTTGGGCGAGGCGGCCGAGGGGAAGAAGCGTCTCGAAGCCCAGATGATTTTGAACCACAAGGACGCGATCGAGTTTCTCGTCGATACGGCGGCGGAGATCGGCTTCAACCGCTATACGCTGCTGAACCTGCATGCGCTGCTCGCCAACAACCTGCTGGAGGATCCCGGCGCCGCGGGTCGTCTGCGGCACATCGCCGTCGGAATCGACCGTTCGGTGTTTCATCCGCTGGAAGTCCCGCAGATCGTCGAAGAATGCTTCGATCAGTTTCTCGCGACGGCGGCGGCGATCAAGGATCCGTTCGAGCAGGCCTTCTTCGCGATGGTTCAACTTCCCTATTTGCAGCCCTTCGACGACGTCAACAAGCGGGTATCACGCCTCGCCGCGAACGCCCCCTTGATCAAAGCCAATCTGTCGCCGCTGTCGTTCGACGGCGTGCCGCGAGACACCTATACCGACGCGATACTCGGCGTATACGAATTGAATCGCGTCGAATTGCTGCGCGACGTTTTCGTCTGGGCTTACGAGCGTTCGGCGGCGCGCTACACGGCCGTGCGGCAATCCATGGGCGAACCCGATCCGTTTCGATTGAAGCACCGTGCCGCATTGCGCGAAATCGTCGGCGCGATCGTCCGTAAAGGCATGGGAAAGAAGCAAGCCGTCGCGCATCTCGGCGCGTGGGTGAAGACGCATCTCGATCGAAAGGATCGCGAGCGCTTCCGCGAAATCGCCGAAGGCGAGTTAACGGGCCTGCATGAAGGGAACTTCGCGCGCTATCGGATCACGCCGTCGGAATTTGCGGCGTGGCGGGAAGTTTGGACCCGTTAAAAAGGGGTTGGAGCGGGTGAAGGGAATCGAACCCTCGTCGTAAGCTTGGGAAGCTTCTGCTCTACCATTGAGCTACACCCGCGAACCGTCCGGAAAGATAGGCGGCGCTCGGGTTTTTCGCAAGCCGGACCGGCTTGACAGAAATCGGGCGCGGGCATAGTTTCGCCGCCACGTGACGATTTGGGCCGGCCGGCTTGCGGGGTCACGTTAATCCTCCCGCTAAAAGGTCGGTGCCGGAAGTCCCGGAACCCCTCGCGGTTCCGCCCGAAAGCCCCGATCCCACGGTCGGGGTTTTGTCGTTTTGGGGGTTCTTCCGATGCCGGCCAACAAGTCCGATACGATCCGCAAATCCTGGCGCGCCGCGACGCGCGTGGTGCGCGAAGGCACGCACCGTTCCGAATGGTTCGAGACGAGCGAAGCGCTCTATCTCAATTCGGGCTTCGTCTACGACAGCGCGTTCGACGCCGAAGCCGCCTTCTCGTCGAAGGCGCCGGCCAAGGACCAGCGCTTCGTCTATTCGCGCTTCGGCAACCCGACCAACCAGATGCTGGAAAAGCGCCTGGCCGCTTTGGAAGGGGCCGAAGCCTGCAAGGTCACGGCATCGGGAATGGCGGCAGTGTTCGCGGCGCTGGCCTGCCAATTGAAGGCGGGCGATCGCATCGTTTCGGCGCGCGCGTTGTTCGGGTCCTGCCACTACATCGTGACCGAGCTGCTGCCGCGCTGGGGCATCGAATCGGTGCTGGTCGACGGCGCCGATCTCGACCAATGGAAAACGGCACTAGCCAAGCCCACGAAGGCTGTGTTCCTGGAAACGCCGTCGAACCCGATGCTCGATCTGGTCGATATCAAGGCGGTGTCGAAGCTTGCACACAAGGCCGGTGCGTGCGTCGTCGTCGACAACGTGTTCGCCACGCCGATGTACCAAAAGCCGATCGCATTGGGCGCGGACGTGGTGATCTATTCCGCCACCAAGCATATCGACGGCCAGGGCCGCGTGCTGGGCGGGGCGGTTCTCGGCCGCCAGAAATGGATCGACGAAACGCTGGTGCCGTTCCTGCGCCATACCGGGCCGACGCTGTCGGCCTTCAACGCCTGGGTGCTGCTGAAGGGCATCGAGACTCTGCCCTTGCGCGTGGAAGCGCAAACGCGCAACGCGTTGATCGTCGCCAAGCGGCTGGAGAAGGCGCGCGAGATCGAGCGCGTCTACTACCCCGGCCTCAAATCGCATCCGCAATACGCGCTGGCGCGCAAGCAGATGAAATCGGGTTCGACGCTGGTCGCGTTCGACGTGAAGGGCGGCAAGAAAGCGGCCTTTGCTTTCCAGGACGCGCTGCAGACGATCGACATCTCCAACAATCTGGGCGACGTCAAAAGCCTGATCTCCCACCCCGCGACGACGACCCACCAGCGCCTGCCGGCGGAGGAGAAGGCGCGCCTGGGCATCGGCCCCGGCAGCCTGCGCCTGTCTGTGGGGATCGAGGACCCAGCGGATTTGCTGGAAGACATCGAACGCGCTTTGGCCGCGGCCCGTAAGGCGCGGTAACACAAGGCTTGAGGGGGGCTGGCACCGGCCCCCCTTCGCGGCCTATAGTGCGCCGGTCATGTACAGCGCCACGACCCGCGACATCAAAGTCACCGTCAAGCCGGTGTTTCTGGACGACCAATCCTCGCCGTCCGAAAACCATTACGTCTGGGCCTATCACGTCCGCATCGAGAATCTCGGGGCCACGACCGTGCAATTGCGCGCGCGCCATTGGAAGATCACCGATGCGCTGGGCCGTTTGCAGGAAGTGAAGGGGGCGGGCGTGGTCGGCGAGCAGCCGATTTTGCAGCCGGGCCAAAGCTTCGAATACACGTCGGGCACGCCGCTCGGCACGCCGTCGGGCATCATGGCCGGGACCTATCTGATGGAAACGCCGGACGGCGATCGCTTCGACATCGAGGTGCCGGCCTTCTCGCTCGACTCGCCCCATTTCACCGCGAAACTGAACTGAAGGGACCCCCGCCCTTGAAATCCGCCCTTAAATCCGTCGTCACCAAGCGTCCGCGCCCGACGCGCGAAGCCGCGCAAGCGGCCGTCCGCACCTTGATCGAATGGGCGGGCGACGATCCGATGCGCGAAGGCTTGCTGGGTACGCCCGAGCGCGTCGTGCGCGCCTATGAGGAATGGTTCGCCGGCTACAACGAAGATCCGGTCGAATTGCTGAAGCGCACTTTCGAGGAGACCGAAGGCTACGACGAGATGGTCGTGCTGCGCGACGTGCGCTTCGAAAGCGTGTGCGAACATCATATCGCCCCGATCCTGGGCACGGTGCATGTCGCCTATCTGCCTGCGAAGCGCGTGGTCGGCATCTCCAAGCTTGCGCGCGTCATCGACGTCTACGCCAAGCGCATGCAGATCCAGGAGAAGATGACCGCGCAGATCGCCAATACGATCGAAGAAGTGCTCCAGCCCAAAGGTGTCGCCGTCGTCGTCCAGGCGCAGCACCAATGCATGAGCACGCGCGGCGTGCACAAGACCGGCGTGTCGATGGTGACGAGCCGCATGCTCGGCGCCTTCCGCGACAACGAAGCCACGCGCCGCGAATTCCTGGCGATCGTCGGGGCGCCGCGCGACAGCGGCTCGCACGGCTGATCGCGGAATGAGCATCGCGCAAAATTCGGTCGCGTTCCTCGAGCGTCTTGTCGCGCATCGTACGGTCAGCCGGGATTCGAATCTCGGGCTGATCGAAGATGTACGCGGCTATCTTACGGGCCTGGGCATCCCCGCGCGCATCGTGCCCAACGAAGACGGCACCAAGGCCAATCTGGTCGCGACGATCGGCCCGATGGTCGAGGGCGGCTTGATCCTGTCGGGCCATACAGACGTCGTGCCCGTGGACGGCCAGCCGTGGTCGACCGATCCCTTCAAGCTGACCGAGAAAGACGGCAAGCTCTACGGCCGCGGCTCGTCGGATATGAAGGGCTTCATCGCCGTGGCGTTGGGCCTCGCCCCGGAATTCGCCAAGCTGAAGCTCGAGCGACCCATTCACTTTTGCTTTTCCTACGACGAAGAAGTCGGCTGCTTCGGCGCCCCCCACGCGATCGCGCTGTTCGGCCGCGAATTGCCGCGCGCGTCGGTCTGCTTCGTGGGCGAGCCCACGATGATGCGCGTAATCGTCGCGCATAAGGGCATTTGCTCCAACATTGCCCAGGCGCGCGGGCTGGAAGCGCATTCGAGCGCGCCGCAACTGGGCAGCAACGCGATCGTCCATATGGGGCGCTTCCTATCCTTCTTGGACGAACTTCAACGCGAATTGATCGAAGACGGCCAGAAACACGCGATCCCCGGCATCGAATTCGATCCGCCCTACACCACCGTCGGCATCGGCCATATCCAGGGCGGTACGGCCGTCAATATCGTGCCGCGCGATTGTCGCCTGGCGTGGGAA
The DNA here is from genome assembly GCA_041917215.1 of Tagaea sp. Taxonomy (GTDB): domain Bacteria; phylum Pseudomonadota; class Alphaproteobacteria; order CACIAM-22H2; family CACIAM-22H2; genus Tagaea. Next base: position 498,013 of record JAYRYC010000001.1, on the reverse strand, counting down.
TTGCGCCCGCTGCCGGGTGTGGACGCCGAAGCGATCTATGCGCGCGCCCTTGCCAAAGCCGCCGAGATCGATGCGGCGATGAAGAAGGAATCGCGCGAAGCCGGCTTCGACGTTTCCAAATACGCGTGGATCCCCGCCTGCAAGCCCGAGCATGACGGCCTGGCCCAGAAACTCGCCTGCGAGATGACCCGCGCGAATACCGTTTCCGCCGTCGCTTTCGGCACCGAGGCGGGGCAGTTCCAAGAAGCGGGTATTTCCACCGTCATTTGCGGGCCCGGCGATATCGCCGTCGCGCACAAGACCGACGAATACACGACGCGCGACCAGCTCGCCCAGTGCGAGGCGTTCCTCAAGAAGCTGGCGCGATGGGCGCAGAACCCACGCTGAGGATCGAGACCCTCGCCGAACAGCTGCGCGCTTTGGGCGTGCGGCCGGGCGATGTGCTTATTCCTCATGTCGCGATGCGCGATCTGGTCCCGGTCGAGAACGGTCCCAAAGGCGTGCTCGCCGCGCTGCGCCGCGCCGTCGGCGCCAACGGCACGCTGCTATTCCATGTGCCGTGCGAAACATCGGGCAATGTCGCCGAAGCCGATCAGCGCATCGCCGTTGGCCGCCAGATGGCGGGCGGCGAGGGCTTCGATCCATTGAAGGGCCCGCCACGCGGCCGCTTGGGCGAGTTCGCGCGCGCGGTGATCGCCGATGCGGACATGAAAATCGCGGCGCACCCGGCCGCGCGTTTCGCCGCCACCGGCAAACAAGCCGCGAAGCTGCTGGAGCCGATGCCGTGGGACGATCCGCTAGGGCCGGACTCGCCGCTCGACCGGCTTTGCGCGCTACAAGGCAAAATTCTGGATTTCGGCGTCGATACCGCGACGCTGACGATCGGATCGCTCGCCGATTACTACGCCGTGCCCCGCAGCCGCGCGATGATCCTGCGCCATTACCGGACGCGCGAGAACGGCAAGAGCTTCGTGCGCAGCGTGCGCTTGCTCGACGACAAGGACGAGCATCGCTACGACGAAGGCTTCGACGGTGCACGACGCCAGAATTTCGCGAAGACCGGCAAGCTCGGCCGCACGCAAGCCACACTCTACGAAGCCGCCCCGTTGCTGCGTTATTTATCGCGCAAATTCGGCGGGCCGGATCTTTTCCGCACGGTATTGCGCGTCTACGAACCGGTTACGCCGGCGCGGCGCTAGCGTCCTTGTCTTTCGCCGAGCTTTGCAGCGCGTGGAGCTTGGCGTAGAGCCCGCCTTGCTTCAGCAATTCGGCATGGCTGCCGAATTCGATCAGACGGCCGTCTTCGATCGCGCAGATGATGTCGGCGTCGACGATGGTCGACAGGCGGTGCGCGACGACGATCGTCGTGCGGCCCTTCATCAGCGTGGCGAGCGATTGCTGGATCAAGCGTTCCGATTCGTTGTCGAGCGCCGACGTCGCTTCGTCCAGCAATAGGATCGGCGCGTTTTTGAGGAACGCACGCGCGATCGCCACGCGCTGGCGCTGGCCGCCGGAAAGTTTCGAACCGCGCTCGCCCACCACGGTCATGAAACCGTCGGGCAAGGCTTCGACAAAATCGAGCGCGCCGGCGATGCGCGCAGCTTCGCGGATTTCCGCATCGGTGGCGCCCGGCTTGCCGTAGCCGATATTGGCGCGGATCGTGTCGTGGAACAGGCTCGTTTCCTGCGTCACCAGCGCCATATTCGCGCGCAACGAATCCAGCGTCAGGTCGCGTATATCGTAACCGTCGAGTGTCACGCGGCCTTGATCGACGTCGTAGAAGCGCGGCAGAAGATTGAGGATCGTCGTCTTGCCCCCGCCCGACGGGCCGACCAGCGCCACCGTCTTGCCCGCCGGAATGCGCAAGGTCAGGCCATCGAGCGCCTTGCGATCCTCGCGATAGGAAAAGGTGACGCCTTCGAAGCGGATTTCGCCCGCGACCTTGCCGAGCGTGGCGGCCCCTTTGCGGTCGACGATCTTGGGCGACATATCCTCGAGTGCAAAGACGCGCGCGGCGGCGGCGAGGCCTTCCTGCAGCGTGTTGTTGAGGTTCGCGACACTCTTGATCGGCTGATAGGCCATCAACAATGCCGTGATGAACGAGAAGAACGTGCCCGGCGTCGTCTCGCCCGCGATCACCTGCCAGCCGCCATAGAAAATCACGGCGGCGACGGCGACCGAGCCCAGCGTTTCGATGATCGGATTGGCGGCGGAGCGCGTGCGGGCGTTCTTGTGCAGAAGATCGAAGATGCGCTCGACGATCGTGCGCAGCTTCGCCGTCTCCTGGTGCTCCATCAGATACGCCTTCACATGGCGGATCCCTTGGAACGCCTCGTCGATCGTCGTCATCAGCGCGCCGACTTCGACCTGCGTGTTGTTGGAGATTTTGCGCATGCGCTTGCCCATGCGTCGCACGGGCAGGAACGCCATCGGGAACACCACGAAGGCGATCAGCGCCATGCGCCAATCCTGCCAAAACATCAACGCGACCAGGAACACGACGGTCAGCGAATCCTTCGACAGCCCGACCAGCGATTGGGTGATCGCCGCGCGCATCAGCGCCACGTCATGCGTCAGGCGGATGCCCAGTCGCGCGGCGGGATTGTCGTTGAAGAAGGCGAGATCGGCGCGCACCGACTGCTCGAACAATTTGATCTGCAGGTCGGAGATGATGCGCTGCCCGACATAGTTGAGCAGCACGCCCTGGAAATAGGTCGCCACACCCTTGACGAACGCGGCCGCGATCACCGCGAGCGGGATGAGGTAGAGCATGTTCGTATCGCGGGCGACGAACACCTTGTCGAGCACGGGCTCCATCAGCCACGCATTCGCGGCGGTCGCGGCGGCGGCCAAAGCCATGCACAGGATCGACAGCGCCACCCGGCCCCAATGCGGGCGCACATGGTTGGCGACAAGGCGGGTCAAAAGACCGCGCGTGCTCTGGTCGGCAAGGATCGGGATACTCACGGGATCGGGCTTATCCCACGGAATTGCGGCGAAATCCCACCGATAAACAGCGCCCTGCTCTTGGGCCGTATATTGTGCTGGGGCGAAATATGGTTAACGGCACTTAACGCATAGGAATAAAAGGCTATTCTCCCGTTTTGTTCGCGTCCGGTTCGGGGCAATGCGAACGACTCGGGGCGAATCGGGTATTTAGATTTCGAACCCGGGGCCGACCCCAAGACTCGGTATAGGGCGGGCTCTTAAACTTGTACTTTAAGAGTCGCCTTGTTATGCTTGTTTCACCTTTGTACCTGATCGGCGGCGCCGATCCGGGCGGGGTCCGGCGCGCTAAATCTGGGGCCTGTGGATAAAAACGGCAATGCTCAATCAACGTCTCGACCAGTTGCAGGACTACCCTTTCGCGCGGCTCAACGCGCTGATCGCCGACATCACGCCCAAGGCCAATATCGCGCCCGTCGCCATGTCGATCGGCGACCCGCAAGGTCAGCCGCCCGAATTCGCGATCAAGATCATCGCCGACCATGCCGACAAGTGGAACGGCTACCCGCCGGTGATCGGCACGTTCGAATTGCGCACGGCGATCAAAACCTGGCTCGACCGGCGCTACGCTTTGCCGCGCGACCTGATCGACATCGAAACGCAGATCGCGCCCGTGGCGGGTACGCGCGAAGGTCTGTTCATCGTCGCGCAGCTTGCCGTGAACGGCGCCAAGAACGGCCAGAAGCCGGTCGCGCTGATGCCGAACCCGTTCTACCAAGTCTATAACGCCGCGGCGGTGATGGCGGGGGCCGAGCCCGTCTACCTCACCACCACCGAGGCGACCGGCTTCCTGCCCGATCTCGACGCGATTCCCGAAGAAACGCTGCAGCGCACGGCGCTGTTCTATCTGTGCAGCCCCGGCAATCCGCAGGGCGCCATCGCGTCGATCGACTACATCAAGAAGGCGCTGGGCCTCGCGCGCAAATACGACTTCCTGCTCGTGATGGACGAGTGCTACGCCGAGCTCTACTACACGCCGGCAGCACCCCAAGGCGGGCTTCAGGCGGCGTTGGCGCTGGGGCCGGGCAAGGACGGCCATCCGCTCGACAATCTCGTGTGTTTCCACACGCTGTCCAAGCGCAGCTCCGCCGCCGGCATGCGGTCGGGTTTCGGTGTGGGTTCGCCCACGACGATCAAGCTGCTCAATCGTCTGCGCAGCTTCTCCTGCGCCGGCCAGCCCTTCCCGATTCAAGCCGCGTCGGCGGCGCTATGGGCCGAAGAAGGCCATGCCGTCGCGACGCGCGAAGCCTATGCCAAGCGCATGGAATCGGCGCAGCGCCATTTGGGCAAGCTGCCGGGCTTCTACGCGCCCAAAGGCGGCATGTTCTTGTGGATCGAGGTCGGCAACGGCGAAGAAGCCGCGCGCAAGCTGTGGCGCGACGCCGCGATCAAGGTTTTGCCCGGCGAATACCTGACCAAGCCGGAAAAAGACGGCACGAATACGGGGCGCGCCTATATCCGCGTCGCCCTCGTTCACGATTACGAAACCTGCGATGCGGCACTCTTCCGTATGGCGCAGGTTCTTGGATGACATTGGAGCGGTAGATGGCCATCGCAACGCGCATTTCCGGCGGACTTCTTCCCGAAGGGGCGGGCGCTTTCCTGCGCCGGCGCATCGCGGAGATCGCGGGCACGGCCGCGATCGTGATCGCAATGCTGATCGTCGCTTCGCTCGTCACCTATTCGCCCGAAGACCCGAGCTTCAGCCACGCGACCGATACGGCGCCGTCGAACATTCTGGGCCATGCGGGTGCCTCGATCGCCGACATTCTGTTCCAGACGCTGGGCCTTGCCGCCGCGCTGATTCCGCTCGCGTTGCTCGGCTGGGGCTGGCGCTTGATCCGTTCGCGCAGCTTGCCCTTGTGGGGCTTGCGCGTGACGTTGCTGCCCGTGACCGTGCTGCTCGCGGCGATGGCGCTGTCGACCTGGGCCGCACCCGCCGGCTGGCCGCGCCCACTCGACGGCGGTTTGGGCGGCGTCGTGGGCCGCTTGTTCCTGGCGCAGTTCTTGGCGCTGGGCGCCGATCTCGGCCACGGCGCCGACGTTCTTGCTTGGGGGGCCGCGTTGCTTGCGACCGTCGGCTTCGTCTTCGGCCTTGCCATCACCTGGGGCGAATATCGCACGGCGGCGTGGGCGAGCGGCGTCGCCGCCCGCGCCATCGCGCAAGGTACTGCGACGGTCGTCGCGTTCTGCTCGGCATTGGTCGCCAAGATCCGCCTGGGCGATCCCGCCAAGGCGCGCGCGCGCGAAAAGCGCGAGATGAAGCGCAGCCGCGCCGAACCGTCCTTCGACGGCTCGGCCGATCCCGAACCGGAGATCGAGGAAGAACCCGAGATCGAGAAGCCGCGCCCCACGCCGGCCCAATTGGTCGAGCGCAGCGCGCCGGTCGAAAAGCCGAAGGCCGAGCCCAAGAAGAAGCCCAAGCAAGCGGCCCTCGATCTGGCCGTGCAGGGCGAATATCTGCCGCCCTCGATCGATCTGCTCGCCAAGCCCAAGGTCGCGAAAATCGCCAGTGTGGACGAAGGGGCTTTGGCCCAGAACGCGCGCTTGCTGGAAAGCGTGCTCGACGATTACGGCGTGAAGGGCCAGATCGTGAAGGTCCGCCCCGGCCCCGTGGTCACGCTCTACGAACTCGAACCCGCCCCCGGCACCAAGGCCGCGCGCGTGGTCGGCTTGTCCGACGATATCGCGCGCTCGATGTCCGCGCTCGCCGTGCGCGTCGCGGTCGTGCCGGGGCGCAACGTCATCGGCATCGAACTGCCCAACGCCGAACGCGAGACCGTCTATCTGCGCGATCTCCTCGAACAAACGTTGGAGGACAAGCAGAACGGCATTCTCAATCTCGTGCTCGGCCGCGATATCGGCGGCCAGCCGATCATCGTCGATCTCGCGCGCATGCCCCACCTGCTGATCGCCGGTACGACCGGTTCGGGCAAGTCGGTCGCGATCAACACGATGATCCTGTCGCTGCTCTACAAGCTGACGCCGGGCGAATGCCGTTTCATCATGGTCGATCCGAAGATGATCGAATTGTCCGTCTATGACGGCATTCCCCATCTTCTGTCGCCCGTGGTCACCGACCCCAAGAAGGCCGTCGTGGCGCTGAAATGGGCGGTCAAGGAAATGGAAAGCCGCTATCGCGCGATGTCGAAGCTCGGCGTGCGCAATATCGCGGGCTACAACCAGCGCCTGGCCGACGCGCGCAAAAACGGCGAAGCGTTGACGCGCAAGGTGCAGACCGGCTTCGACGAGGCGGGCAAGCCCGTGTTCGAGGATCAGCCGCTCGACATGACGCCTTTGCCCTTCATCGTCGTCGTGGTCGACGAAATGGCCGACCTGATGCTGGTCGCGGGCAAGGACGTCGAATGGGCCGTGCAGCGCTTGGCGCAGATGGCGCGTGCCGCCGGCATCCATCTGTTGATGGCGACGCAACGCCCGTCGGTCGACGTCATCACCGGCACGATCAAGGCGAACTTCCCGACGCGTATCTCGTTCCAGGTCACCAGCAAGATCGACAGCCGCACGATCCTTGGCGAACAAGGCGCCGAACAGCTGCTCGGCCAAGGCGACATGCTGTACATGGCCGGCGGCGGGCGCATCACCCGCGTCCACGGGCCGTTCGTGTCCGACCGCGAGGTCGAGCATGTTGTCCAGCATTTGAAGGCGCAGGGCGCCCCGGCTTACGTCGACGAAGTCACCGAGGACGAGGAAGCGCTCGCGGCTCTCGATGGCGGCGGCGACGCGATGGGCGGCGGTGGCGGCGGCGGTTCGGGCGACGATCTTTACGATCAAGCCGTGGCGCTGGTCGCGCGCGAGCGCAAATGCTCGACCAGCTTCATCCAGCGCCATCTGCAGATCGGCTACAACCGCGCGGCGCGCATCGTCGAGAAGATGGAATCGGAAGGCGTGGTCAGCTCGGCCAACCACGTGGGCAAGCGCGAAGTGCTGGCCCCGAAGGGCGATTACGCGGCGTAAAGATCGGCCGGGTTGGCGACGCGCTTTTCAAGGGCGGCTTTGAGCTTGCCCAAGGCGCGCGCTTCGATCTGACGCACGCGTTCCTTCGACACGCCCAGGCGCGTGCCCAGCGTTTCGAGCGTCACGCTTTCGTCGTCTTCGGCCAAGCGGCGCGCGGCGATCACCGCGCGTTCGCGCGGGGACAGATCGCCCATCGCCTCGTGCAGCAAGCGCACGCGCGCGTCGCGGTCGTGCCACGACATCGCGTCGGCTTCGGGGTCGGCGCGTTCATCGGCGAGCGATTCGCCCCAGCTGCGCGTCGACCCCTCGTCGCCCGCGACGGGTGCGTCAAGCGAGCGGTCGCCGCCCGACATACGGCCCTCCATTTCGATCACGTCGCCGATGGTGACACCCAGTTCCTGGGCGACCTTGGCGCGCGTCGCGTCGGTCATCGCCTCGCCGTTGCGATCGCCCAAGCGCGCGCGCACGCGGCGCAGATTGAAGAACAGCGATTTATGCGCGGCCGTCGTGCCGGTGCGCACGATCGACCAGTTACGCAACACGAAATCCTGGATCGCGGCGCGGATCCACCATTGCGCGTAGGTCGCGAAGCGCACGTCGCGCGACGGTTCGAACCGTGCGGCCGCCTGCATCAGGCCGATATGGCCTTCCTGGATCAGATCGCCGACCGGCAAGCCGTAATGGCGGAATTTGAGCGCCGCCGACACGACCATGCGGCTATAGGCGCCGATCAATTCGTCGAGGGCGACTTGATCGCCCGATTCACGCCAACGTTTGGCGAGATCGAGCTCGTGTTCGCGCGCGAGCAATTTGGTCTTCATCGCCTTGCGGATGAAGCGGATATTCGCGGCTTGCGTTGCGGTGTCGTCCAAACGGGCCATGATGCGTATCTCCGTGAAGAAATACGCAAGCGCCCCCCGGACGGATCACTGCCCGGTTTGCAGCATCTCGACGATTTCGCCCCGATTTGTAACGCAGGCCGCGACGATGGCATCCGGCGTTTCCCCGCAAAGGGTTAGCGTATAGGGGCCGTCCGGGGTCCGGGTCTTTTCCGGGGCGTGGCCGCGCACGATGCGCTGGAACCCCTCGAACGGCGCGTCGATTTTGGCGAAATCGCCGCTGCCCCACCACAACGCGTCGCCCTGGGCGGCCAGCGGCCGGCCCAGATCCAACCCCGCCGACACGAACAGCAAACGGCCCAGATCGTCATGGGCGGCCCGGCGCAGGGCCAGCATCACGTCGCGATGGCCGCCGCGCGCTTCCATCGCCGCGCGCAGCTTGGCGGTCCAGCGCGCGATCGACGTCGCCCCCGCCCCGCAGGCTTGCAAGCCTTCGCGCGGATCGATGCCGTAGGACGTGAGGGTGGCTTCCAGCCCGCGCGCCAGCATCCAGGTCAGGATATCGCGCGGGTTGACGGCGAAGTGGAGTTGCAGCGTCTTCTGCCACATCTCTTCCTGGGCGCCGCGCAGCATGACGAAATCGGCGGCGAAGAAACCAGGCATGGCGATGAAGTCGCGGCGGAACTCGACCAGCGCGTCGAGCACGCCGGCGGCGTCGGGGCCGGGCCCCAATAGATTGCCGAGATGGACGAGCCGGTCGCCGGGCTCGATGCGCTGCGCGATCTCGTCGTAAAGCTCGGCCAGCGCCTGCGCGTTCCCGCGCACCGCGCCGATCGCCCAGACACGGCCCACGCGCTTCAACGTCGCGAAGCGTTCGCTTTTGGCCGGTGTGGCCGGTGAGGAGGTCCCTCGAGTCGCCATCGCCCGAACATAGCGCAATTCGGGCGTCGGCGAATCGGGCGGATCGCTTACCCGCCGCCGGCCTTGGCGACGAGCTTGGTCGCCTTCTCGGTCGCATCCTTGGCTTTGACGAGCAGTCTGCCGATCGACTCGCCATTCTCGCGCGAGTCTTTGACGGCGGCGTTGGCGGCTTTCAGCGCGGCGAGGGCATCGGCCATACCGGCCCCAGCAAGCCCTAATCTCACGGCTTCAAGATATGCCAATTCGGCCGCCTTCTTGTTTTCTTTAACGGCGGCGATTCGGGCGGGGTCGGGATTGGCAGCCTTCAGGTCGGCCCTATAATTGTCGCGTGCGGTGAACCAAGTTTCTTCGATCGCATCGAATGTCGGGTTGTTTGCGGGCGGCATTTACATTCTCCCCCAGTTCACTTGGTCGCTTCAGCGGCTCGGATTCGCTCGACCGCTTCTTTGACTTTCAACGCCATTGCGAGCGCGTCGTCGACATCGAAGGGTTTTCGCTCATCCAGCTTGGCATGCCCGGCAACGAGTTTTGCGAGGGCGCTTTCGAGTGTGTCGCTGGCATCTTTGATCGCGGCGGCTTTCAATGAGGCTCGAAATTTCTCGAATCCCCACAGCGCCCAGACAAGACGCTGACGACGCTTCTGATCCTCGGTCGCGGTTCCGACGGACGACGCGCCGGCGACGATAGTGTTTGGGTCTTTGATTGCGGTGAATTCGGCGAGCTCGGCGATCCGTAGAATCGCGGCACTCTGATCGATCATGCCGAAATTGAGTGCGGAATCCGCCAACGTCGCGCGCGCGCGCGCGTTCTCTTGTCGAATTGAATCCGAGTATCGACGTTCGTTCTCGATGGCTTTTTGCAGTACGCCGACGGCGGCGCGAATGATTTCGCTTGTCGCCAATATTTCCCGACGTTGGCGCTCTTCCGCATAGAGGGCCGCCGCTTCGCCAAAGACCGCGCCGACGGTCTTCGTTATAACCGGTATGATCGGAAGCCATGGTGCGGCGGCGTTCAAAGCCGCCGCAAGGCCGTTCGTCTTGCCGATCAAGTCGGCTGACGCCCTTCGCACATTCGCCCCCGGATCGCCTGAGGCCAGCGCGGACATTTCTGCATAAGTCGCCGCGAGCGAGGTCAATGCCTCTTCTCGGAGCCGCATGATCGCGGCGATTTCCAATCTCTTTTTGTAGGCCGTCAGGTCGAACGTTTCGAAGGTTTTTTGGGTTGCCTCCGTAAGGACATCCGCTTGATCGAGCAGGTCGGAGGCGACGTTACGCTCGCCATCGGCGACGAAGTCCGCGCGCGCGGCGGCGGCTTCGGCGGCGCCGTTCGTCGCGGCCACTTTACCCGCATCGGCGAGTTTGATCGCGGCCGCTTTGTCGACTTGCGTGCAGGCGGCGAGCGCCGCGAGGACGGCGCATAACGCCGCGAATTTCGACATCGAACGCCAAACGCCCATGCCCGCCCCCTCGCAAATATGCTTTTCGGTATTTAATTACGAATAACACACGCAATAAGAGAGTCAATCGGCATAAAGAAACCCCGCCGGTCGCCCGGCGGGGTTTCGTATTCGACGCGCGGCTTAAGCCTTAAGCGGCTTTGAGCATCGCTTCCAGGCGCTGCACGGCCGTCTCTTCCGAGATCTTCTCGACGGCGGCGAATTCGCGCACCAGACGATCGAGGGCCGCCTGATACATTTGGCGTTCCGAGAACGACTGGTCGGGCTGGCCGGCGTTGCGGAACAGGTCGCGCACGACCTCCGCGATAGCCTTGGGATCGCCCGAGTTGATCTTGGCTTCGTATTCCTGGGCGCGGCGGCTCCACATCGTGCGGCGCACGCGCGCACGCGCCTTCAACGTGGCGAGCGCGTTGGTCATTTCCTTCTTGGTGCACAGGCGGCGCAGGCCCGACGTCTTGGCCTTCATCGTCGGCACGCGCAGCGTCATGCGGTCCTTATCGAACTGGATGACGAACAGGCGCAGCTTGTGGCCCGCGATTTCCTGCGTTTCCAGGCCGGTGATCTTGCCCACGCCATGCGTCGGGTAGACCACGTGATCGCCAACCGCGAAGCCCAGATCGTCCGTCTCGCGTACCACTTTTTTCGCAACCGTCATGTGAGCCGAAACTCCTTCCAAGCACCCATTCATAACCCCCCGACGCGCTGCCCCCGGGATAGCTGGGGACAGAAAACCCGACACCCGGGATTGCCTATTTCCAAGGCATTCCAAGCTGTTGAGGCTCTGTCGCCTGAAATTCAGGCGACGCCGCGATATGTGACGGGCTTAAAGCCCGAAACGCCCCTTCCGGGGCCAGGGGTGCTGCAAAAATGCCGCAGCCCGATGGGAAAGAAGCTATCACAAAAATGGTGAAAAATCACGCCCGACACCCGCGTTTTTCGCAAGGGACGGCTATGCGAAGGCGGATTCTTCGCTTGACTCTTGGCGTGTGTGGTAAATTTTTACCGTTTAGTTGCCGGGCTTTTCGCTAAAATACTTTTCGAATTTACCTTCTTCGGATCGAACATCGTCGGCCCCCGGCAACGCATCCTTCTTGCGGGTGATGTTCGGCCATTTCTCGGCGTATTCGGTGTTCAGCGCCAGCCATTTGGACGCGCGCGGATCGGTATCCGGCACGATCGCTTCGGGCGGGCATTCCGGCTCGCAGACGCCGCAATCGATGCACTCGTCGGGCTTGATGACGAGCATGTTCTCGCCTTCATAGAAGCAATCGACGGGGCACACTTCGACGCAGTCGGTGTACTTGCACTTGATGCAGGTATCGGTGACGACATAGGTCATCGCAAACGCTCTCTTCGAACCGGACAGGGCGTCGGGTTAGCATGCACCTTTGCGGCGGGCAACCCCACTCGAATTCGGGTCAATTTGAAGGAAACAGATCGGTGTAGAGCAGCGCCGCCTCTTCCGCCCCGCCGCGCCGCTCGCCCAACGCCTCGACCCGCACGGTGCGCAGCTTCGAACCCTGCGGAAAGGTCAGCACGTCGCCCACCTTCAGCGGGTGACCCTTGTCGAGGCGATGGCCATGGCCGCGCACGCGGCCCTTCTCGCAAGCTTCCTGCGCCAGACCGCGCGTGCGGAAGAAACGCGCATGCCAAAGCCAAATATCCAGGCGAATCCGGGGCGTCTGCTCGGTCACGGGTCGACGAGTTTCCCGAGGGCGGCAAAGGGCGAATCCGTATCGATCGCTTTTTCGGGCTTCACCTTGCGCGGACGTTTGGCAACGAATTTGACCGCGTCGCCTTCGCGCACCGCGCGATAGCCCAACGCGGCGACCACCGCCGGAAAGCCGGCGGCATCGCAGTCGACAAGCTTGGCCAAGGCGGGATCGAGCGCGAAGGCCCCGCGCTTGGAAAGGGCGGCCAGCGCTTGCGACAATTTGTCCAAGCGGTCGGCGCGCACGTAAAGCGGCCCGGCGGGGAAATACAGGCACGCGGCCATCGCCTCGTCCGAGCCCGCCGCACGCGGCAGGCTCGCCCGCCCGCCTTGCGTCAGGGGTATGGGCTGCCCGCGCCACACCGACCACAGCAAGGCGCGAAGCTTCGTCCCCGCCTGATCCTTCAACGCGGGCACGTAAGCGCCGAAGCTGGCGAATTTCACGCCTTCGCGCGTCAAGCTCCCGCGCACCGGCCCTTCCAAGGCGAATTCGCCCGCGACCGCGCCCAAGGCCGCGACCAATTGGAACGCGAGCCCGCGTGCCGCCCCGGTCAACGCCGCATCGCGCAAGCGGAACAAGGGTGCGGCATGGCTCCGCAAATGATCGCCGAGAAACTTCGCCAGACGCTTTTGCACGAGCTGGCGTTGCGGCGGCTCCAACAAATCGGCGCGCGCCAACACGATCTCCGGCTCCAGCGCCGACGGGCCGGGGCCAAGGCGCGCGACCAGTTGACCGCGCCAGAGCAGACGCGCCTGTTGATCGAGCGCGAATTGCGCATCGGCGTCGTCGGCGAACATCGCCACGCGCGCGGCCGCGTCGCGGCGCAAAGCGCGATTGGCGGCGGCGCGCACTTTCTCCGCCCCGCCCGCAAGGCTGGGATCGGGGATGAACTCGAAGCCGCGCAATTGGCCGGCATGCACGCCTTCGACCGCGACCTCGCCCGCCGCCGACACGCTGGCGAGCAGTTCGTCGCCGTCTTCCAGCTTGCGCACCAGCACCGCGTTGCGCCGGTCGACGAAGCGCTGCGTCAAACGCTCGTGCAGCGCGTCCGACAATCGATCTTCGACCTCGCGCGCGCGATCCTGGAACGTCGCGGCGTCGGCGAGCCAATCTTCGCGATGCGACACATAGGTCCAAATGCGAATGCCCGCGATGCGTTCCAGCAATTTCTCGATATCGCCTTGAGCATCGTCGAGATCGGCGATGCGCTTGGCGACCCAATCGGGCGGCAAACGGCCCGGCTTTTCCGCCAGATGTCCGAAGATGCGCGCTTGCAGGCGCGTATGCGCATCCGATATCGCCTTGCGGAAATCGGGAATGCGCGCGACGTCCCACAGCAGCGCCACGCGGCCTTGCGCCTTCTTGGCGATTTCCGGATCGCGCGCCAAGGCTTGCAGCGCCTTGTAATCGTCGGGCTCGCGCACGCGGATCAGATCGGCGCGCGGGCTGCGCGCGTCGAGTGTCGCGAGCAAGCCGTCGAGGCTGCGGAAATCGAGATTGGCATTGCGCCAATAGGCATGTTCCAAGCGCGGATAGGCGTGGTCCTCGATCGCGCGGATCGTGTCGGGATCGAGCGCCCCCATATCGGCCGTCGTGCCGAACGTGCCGTCGTTCATATGCCGCCCGGCGCGGCCCGCGATCTGGCCGAGCTCCGGGTCCGTCAAACGGCGCATATGCCGCCCGTCGAATTTGGCGAGCTGCGCGAAGGCCACATGGTCGATATCCATGTTGAGGCCCATACCGATCGCGTCGGTCGCGACCAGATAATCGACGTCGCCCGATTGATAGAGCGCCACCTGCGCATTGCGCGTGCGCGGGCTCAAGCCGCCGAAGACCAGCGCGCAGCCGCCGCGCTGGCGACGCACAAGTTCGGCGATCGAATAGACTTCAGCCGCCGAGAACGCGACCACGGCAGAGCGGCGCGGCAGGCGCGTGATTTTGCGCGGGCCGGTATAGGTCAATGTCGAAAAACGCGGCCGTTCGATGAATTCGGCCTCCGGCACCAGCGACCGGATCAGGCGCTTGGCGGAGGACGCCCCCATGAACATGGTTTCGTCGCGCCCACGCGCATGCAGAAGCCGGTCGGTGAACACATGGCCGCGCTCGCGGTCGGCCATCATCTGGATTTCGTCGACCGCCAGGAACGACACGTCGCGGTCCATTGGCATCGCTTCCACGGTGCAGACGAACCAACGCGCATATGGCGGAACGATCCGCTCCTCGCCCGTGACGAGCGCCACCGCGTTCTTGCCCTTGGCGGCGACGATGCGTTCGTAATTCTCGCGCGCCAGCAGACGCAGCGGAAAGCCGATCATGCCCGACGAATGGCCGAGCATCCGCGTCACGGCGAGATGCGTCTTGCCGGTATTGGTGGGCCCGAGAACCGCGGTGATCTTGGGACTCGCCATAGGGTGAGTTTGGGCGGCTGGCCCCTCGGGTTCAAGCGGTCTTGAGAGGGCCCGAAATGCCCCCTATATACGGCCGCAAATCCGGGGACGAATCATGAGCCAGACCGCCGAAACCCACGAATTCCAAGCCGAAGTCAGCCGCCTGCTGGAGATCGTCGCGCACTCGCTCTACTCCGAGCGCAAGGTTTTCCTGCGCGAGCTGATTTCCAACGCCTCCGACGCCTGCGACAAGCTGCGTTTTCTTGCCACGCAAGACGAGAAGCTCGCCGAGGGCGGCACCGATTTCGCCATCGAGCTGAAAGCCGACAAGGATGCCGGCACGCTGACCATCGCCGATAACGGCATCGGCATGGATCGCGACGATCTAATTTCGCATCTGGGCACGATCGCGCGTTCGGGCACGGCCGCCTTCATGAAGGCGCTGGACGAATCCAAGCGTAAAGACGTCGGCGCGATCGGCCAGTTCGGCGTCGGCTTCTATTCGGCCTTCATGGTCGCCGACAAGGTCGGCGTCACCACCCGCAAGGCGGGGGCCGCCGAAGCCTGGCATTGGGAATCCGACGGCAAGAGCGGCTATACGGTCGTCCCCGCCGCCCGCGATACGCGCGGCACGGAAATCGTGCTGCATCTCAAAGACGACGCGAAGGAGTTCCTCGACGCCGATACGCTCGAGGATATCGTCAAGCGCTACTCCGACCATATCGCCGTCCCGATCAAGCTGGGCGAGCGCACGCTCAACCGCGCCTCCGCGCCGTGGACGCGCTCGAAATCCGACGTGACGGCGGAGCAGCACAAGGAATTCTATCGCCATATCGCGCATGCCTTCGACGAACCCTGGGTGACGATGCATTGGCGTGCCGAAGGCAAGATCGAGTATTCGGCCCTGCTCTACGTGCCCGAGACGCGCACGTCCGATCTGTTCCACCCGGACCGTAAGCACGGCGTGAAGCTCTATGTGCGCCGCGTATTCGTCAACGAAGCGCCGGAAGGGCTGCTGCCGCGCTATCTGCGCTTCCTGCGCGGCGTGGTGGATTCGGAAGATCTGCCGCTGAACGTGTCGCGCGAGATGCTGCAGAACAATCCGGTGCTGACCTTGATCCGCCAGGGTGTGACGACGCGCGTGCTGTCCGAGCTTGAAAAGAAAGCCAAGGACGCGGCCGATTACGCCAAGTTCTGGGAGAGCTTCGGCGAAGCGTTGAAGGAAGGCATTTTCGAAGACAAGGACAATGGTACACGCGTGCTGGGCCTGGCGCGTTTCCGCTCCACCCTGCACCAAGACGGCTGGGTGTCGCTGGCCGATTACGTCGCGCGCATGAAGCCGGGCCAGGAGGCGATCCACTACATCGCCGGCGACGACCCCAAGCTGGTCGCGAAATCGCCGCATCTGGAAGGCTTCGTGAAGCGCGGCGTGGAAGTGCTGCTGCTGTCCGACCCCGTCGACGAGTTCTGGATCGCGCAGACAGACGAATTCGAGGGCAAGAAGTTCAAATCCGTCACGCGCGGCGGCGCCGATCTCGACAAGATCGCGCCCGAAGCCGACAAGAAGGACGAGGCCAAGGCGGAAGAAGCGCCGAGCGATGCGGCCGCGTTGATCGCGCTGTTCCGTCTGGCGCTGGGCGAGCAGGTCAAGGACGTGCGCGCGTCGCAACGTTTGGCCGAAAGCGCCGTCTGCCTCGTCGCCGACGACAGCGATATCGACATCCATCTGGAACGGATGCTGCGCCAGCATAAGCAACTCGGCTTCTCCGCCAAGCGCATCCTGGAGATCAACCCGACGCATCCGACGATCAAATCGCTGATCGCGGCCTTAACCAAGGCCGAAGGCGATACGGCGACGCAAGCGCGTTTGGGCGAGGCGGCGAAGCTGCTTTACGACCAAGCACGGATCGTCGAGGGCGACAAGTTGGAGGACCCCGCCGCTTTCGCCAAGCGCCTGTCGCAAGCTTTGGCCGACGGCTTCATCTGATGGCGGCGCGCGCGCGGCCTTCGCCTTTCGCCGCGTCGCTGCCCACCCGCGCCGACGCCAAGGCGATGGATGCCGCCGATCCGCTCGCAGCCGCGCGCCATCTGTTCAGCCTGCCGCCGGGGGCGATTTATCTCGACGGCAATTCGCTGGGCGCGTTGCCGCGCGCCACGCCCGCGCGATTGCAAGACGTCGTGCGCGACGAATGGGGCGGCGATCTGATCGCGGCGTGGAACAAACACGGCTGGCGCGATCTGGCGCGGCGCGTGGCCGACAAGATCGCCGCGCTGATCGGCGCCGCCCCCGGCACGGTGCGCATCGGGTCGCGCGCGGCGCTCGTCGCGCAACTGCCGCCGCAAACCGGGTTGCGCGATCATATCGATCCCGACACCGGCGCGTTGCGCGCCTTGGCGGTTACGGACGAAACCGGTGCGCCGATCCTGTGGGATGTGTCGGGATCGGCCGGCGCCGTGCCGCTCGATTTGGCGGCGACGGGTATCGTCTACGCGATCGGCGATGGTTGCGGATTCTTGAATGGCGGGCCCGGCGCGCCTTCGTTTTTCTATAGCGCCCAGGGCCATCCCGCACTCGACACCGAATCGCCGCCGATCCTGTCGCTGGCCGCATTGGAAGTGGGCGTCGATACGGTGCTGAGCGTTTCGATGACGGAACTGCGCGCGAAGTCGCAAGCGCTGACCGAGATTTTCCGCACCCTGGTGCAATCGCGCGCGGCCGAGCTCGGTCTCGAAGGCGTTTCGCCCGCCGATCCCGATTCGCGCGGCAGCCAGATTTCGTTCCGCCACGCGCACGCCTACGCGATCGTGCAGGCCTTGATCGCGCAAGGCGTGACCGGCGATTTCCGCGCGCCCGACATTCTGCGCTTCGGCTTCGCGCCGCTTTACGTGCGTTACGTCGATACGTGGGATGCGGCGGCGTATTTGGTCGACGCGATCGAAAGCCGCGCTTTCGAGGACGAAAGATTCCATCGCCGCCAAGCGGTTACGTGACGGCCGGGATTAATCGCCCGCCTGCCGCGTTCTCGGGACATGAAAGCCCAAACCATCCCCTTGGCGCTGGCGATGGGCGTGCTTTGCGCCGCCCCATCCTTCGCGCAAGCGCCCGCCCCCATCCCGCCGCAAGCCGATAGCCCCGAGGCGATCGCCCGCGACGGCATCGCCAAGCTGCTGCAAGCGCTGAAATTGTTCGTCGATAACCTGCCGCAATACGCGGCACCGGAAATCGACGCGCAGGGCAATATCGTGATCCGGCGCCTGAACCCGCCAACCGCGCGGCGCGACACAGCCCCGCCGCGCGACGACGATTCGCTGCCGCTGTGATTTGAGGGGCGGCGCGGATTGGCGTAGAGTATCCGCCATGCCGATCGACGATCCCCGCCCGAAGCGCAGCGCGCCCGAACCGGCCGCGACGCCGGATTATCCGGTGCCGCCGGGCGTCGATCCGGAATACGCCAAATATTGGGACCCGGCGTTGCACGAAGCCGCGCGCAAGAAACGGCGGAATTTCATGCGTCTCGCCAAGGCGATGGCCAAGAAATATCCGCCGCCGAAAGACCCCAAAGCGCACGCACGGCTCGTTCAACATCAATTTCTTTACGACAAGCACGGCTTGCCAAAGTGAGTCCTATTTTCATCGACTCGTCCGCCGCGGTCGAGATGATGCTCTTGAGTCCGCCGGGTTTGGCGCTATGGCAACGCGCTCGCTCCGCGTCGATCGCCTTCACATCGCCGTCGGTTCGCGTCGAGAGCGGGCTCGTTTTGATCGGCGGACGCGGCTGGCCACGTCAGCGATTTGACGATCTCTTCGATTCGATCGGCATGATCGAATTGCCGATCGATGCGGAGATCGGCCGATTGGCGCTCGATGCGTTCGAGCGCTTCGGCAAAGGCCGGCACAAAGCGAAACTCAATTTCGGCGATTGCCTAAGTTACGCGACCGCCAAACGCCACGGCTTGCGCTTGCTGTATGTCGGCCGCGATTTCGCCGCGACGGATATCGAAGCCGCCTAGAACGAAAAACCCCGGGACTCGCGTCCCGGGGTTTCGTTCGTCGCGTCGTGACCGTCGTGCTTACGCGCTCTTGAGCAGGCCGCGCAGCACGTAGGGCAGAATGCCGCCGTGACGGTAGTACTCGACCTCGTCGAGCGTATCGATGCGGCAGAGCAGATCCACCGTATCGACCGCACCCGAGGCGCGCTTGATGGTCAGCTTCACCGTCTGGCGCGGCTTGATGCCGTCGCCGATGCCGGTGAAGTCGCACACTTCCGTGCCGTCGAGCTTCAACGTCTGGCGCGTGACGCCGTCGGGGAACTGCAACGGCAGCACACCCATGCCGACGAGGTTCGAGCGGTGGATACGCTCGAAGCTTTCGGCGACGACCGCCTTCACGCCCAGCAGGATCGTGCCCTTCGCCGCCCAGTCGCGCGACGAGCCGGTGCCGTATTCCTTGCCGGCGAAGATGCACAACGGCGTGTTGCGCGCCTTGTACTTCATCGCCGCGTCGTAGATCGACATGACTTCGCCTTCCGGCTGAAGCTTGGCCATGCCGCCGGTCGTGCCGGGGGCCGCCTCGTTCTTCAGACGGATATTCGCGAAGGTGCCGCGCATCATGATTTCATGATTGCCGCGGCGCGCGCCGAAGGAGTTGAAGTCGACGGGGCGCACCTGACGCTCGGTCAGGTATTCGCCCGCCGGGCCGTCCTTCTTGATGTTGCCGGCCGGGCTGATGTGATCGGTCGTGATCGAATCGCCCAGCAGCGCCAGCGGACGCGCGCCCACGATGTTCGAGAAACCGCCCGCTTCGCGCGGCAGGTTTTCGAAATACGGCGCGAGCTTCACATAGGTGGAACCTTCGTCCCACTTGTAGGTCATGCCCGTGCCGCCGCCCATCTTCTGCCACATCGCATCGCCCTTGAAGACGTTGGCGTAGCGCGTGCGGAACATCTCGGCCGTCAGGTTCTTGCGGATCGTGTCCGTGATTTCCTGGTTCGACGGCCAGATGTCCTTGAGATAGACCGGGCCGTCCTTGCCCATGCCCAGCGGCTCGGTCGTGATGTCCTTTAACATCGAACCGGCCAGGGCATAAGCGACGACCAGCGGCGGCGAGGCGAGATAGTTCGCCTTCACCTGCGGATGGACGCGGCCTTCGAAGTTGCGGTTGCCCGACAGCACCGAGGTGACCGTGAGGTCGCCCTTGTCGATCGCTTCGGCGACCGGGTCCGGCAGCGGACCCGAATTGCCGATGCAGGTCGTGCAGCCATAGCCGGTCAGGTTGAAGCCCAGCGCGTCGAGATGCTGCATCAAGCCGGCGGCGACCATGTAGTCGGTCACGACCTGCGAGCCCGGCGCGAACGACGTCTTCACCCAGGGCTTGGCTTTCAGGCCCTTGGCCACCGCGTTGCGCGCCACGAGGCCCGCGGCGATCAGCACCGCCGGGTTCGACGTGTTCGTGCACGAGGTGATCGCCGCGATGACGACGTCGCCGTTCTTCAGCGTGTAGCCGCCCGACGCCGCGACCGGAACGCCATCCTTGGCGTTCTTGGGGCCGAGCAATTCGGGCAGGACCTTTTCGAAGCCCTGCTTGGCGGCGGACAGCGCCACCTTGTCCTGCGGACGCTTCGGACCCGCGAGCGACGGTTCGACCGTGCCCATATCGAGTTCCAGCGTGTCGGTGAACACGGGGTCGGGCGAATTGGCGTCGCGCCACATGCCTTGCGCCTTGGCGTAGGCTTCGACCAGCTTCACGCGCGAGGGATCGCGGCCCGTGAAGTTGAGGAACGAGATCGTTTCCGCATCGATCGGGAAGAAGCCGCAAGTGGCGCCGTATTCGGGCGCCATGTTGGCGATCGTCGCGCGGTCGGCGAGCGACAGCGCGTCGAGGCCGGGGCCGTAGAATTCGACGAACTTGTTGACCACGCCCTTCTTGCGCAGCATCTGCGTGACGGTCAGCACGAGGTCGGTCGCCGTCATGCCTTCCTTCAGCTTGCCGGTCAGCTTGAACCCGATCACTTCGGGGATCAGCATCGACACGGGCTGGCCCAGCATCGCGGCTTCCGCCTCGATGCCGCCCACGCCCCAGCCCAGCACCGCCATGCCGTTCACCATCGTGGTGTGGCTGTCGGTGCCGACCAGCGTGTCGGGATAGGCGTAGGTCGTGCCGTCGCCATCCTGCGTCCACACGGTCTGCGCCAGGTATTCGAGGTTGACCTGGTGGCAGATGCCCGTGCCGGGCGGGACGACGCGGAAATTCGAGAAGGCCGACTGGCCCCAGCGCAGGAAGGCGTAACGCTCGCCGTTGCGCTCGTACTCGATGTCCACGTTCTTCTTGAACGCGTCTGGACCGCCGAAATGGTCGATCATCACCGAGTGGTCGATGACCAGATCCACCGGCGACAGCGGGTTGATCTTGCGCGCGTCGCCGCCCATCGAGACCATCGCGTCGCGCATGGCGGCGAGATCGACGACGGCGGGAACGCCGGTGAAGTCCTGCATCAGCACGCGCGCGGGGCGATAGGCGATTTCGCGCGTCGACTTCTTATCCTTCGCCCAGGCGGACATCGCTTTGATGTCGTCGACGGAGACGGTGCGGCCGTCTTCCCAACGCAACAGGTTCTCGAGCAGAACCTTCAGCGAGTTCGGCAAGCGCTCGGTGCCGGTGATCCCCGCGGCCGCGGCCGCTTCAAGGCTGTAGTAAGTGTAGGTCTTGCCATCGACCGAAAGCGTGCGGCGGGTTTTGAGCGTGTCGGTGCCGAATGCGGACATCGAGCCTTACTCCTCGGTATTGGGCGGCCGTTGCGGCCCTCCCGGGACGGCGCTCAAGTAGCACGAAACCTTTAATAAGTCGAAACCCATGCCGAGCGCGGGGGTTTGGCGGGGCCCGTCAACAGCCTGTTAACCCTCGCCGGGGCAAGGTCGGGGCTGGCCGTCCCGTTCCGGGCCCGGTCCTCGGGGATCGTTCACGTGGCGGAAATGGCCGCAAAGACCGATATCAGGACTGAAACGCGTGCGCCGGCACGCGCGCTCGATGTCGCACGGCTGCGTTGGGTCCTGTTGGGCTTGGTGCTTCTGCTGGGCGTGGCGATCGGCTTCGTCTATGTGACGGCGGCGCAATCGGCCAACGAGCGCACGGTCGAAACCACCGCCCGTCAGGCGACGGCTTTGGCCCGCACGCTGGAAGCCCATGCCGCGCGCAGCTTCGGGGCCGCCGACACGGCGCTGTCCGCGATGATCGAGGCGTTGGAAGGCCGCGGCGCCTTCGCCGGGGTCGATCTCCAAGCCATGATCGTCGACCGCCACAATTTCGTGCCCGGCATCCATTCGATCTTCTGGATCGACGCCGACGGCGTGGTGCGGCTCGATTCCACCACCGTCGACGTGGCGCCGCGCGATGCATCCGACGCGGCCTATTTCTTGGCCCATCGCGAGCGCTCGGGCTTGGGACTTTATCTTTCGCCGCCGCTGGCCGATCCCGACACCGGCGCGCCGGTGCTGGTGATGTCGCGCCGGCTGGAGGATGCGCAAGGCAATTTCGCCGGCGTGATCGCGGCGGCCCTCGACGCCGAATATTTCCGCGCCTACTACGCGACGCTGGATGTCGGCATCGGCGGCGCCATCGCGCTGTGGAGCGGCGAAGGCATGCTGCTGATCCGCGAACCGCATAACCCCGCGATGATCGGCCGCGTTTTCGCCGGTCAGCCTTTGCATCGCGGTTTGATGACGGGTTTGCGCGAGCAAACGCATCGCGTGGTGTCGCCGCTGGACGGCGTCGCCCGGCTGCAATCCTGGCGCCGCGTCGCGGATCTGCCGTTCGTCGTGTCGGTGGCCTACGCCGAGGAATATTATATGGCGCCGATGCGCGCCGCGTTGCGCACGCAGCTGATCGCGGTCGCCGCCGGTGCGGCGATCACGCTGGCGCTGGCCTTCCTTGTCTGGTTCCAGCTGGGCCGCCACGCGCGGCTCGACGCCGAACGGCGTGCGGGCATCGAACGGCTGGCGCAATCGCGCCGCCAATTGCGCACGGTCGTCGATACCGTGCCCGCGATCATCAACGCCAAGGATCGCGACGGCCGCTACACGCTGATGAACGCCTATCAGGCGGCGGTGTTCGGCGTGCATCCGCGCGACGCGATCGGCAAGCGCCTATCCGATTTCGTCGCGCCGGGTTTGGCGGAGGAAGTCGAAACGCTGGAGCGCGAATTGGTCGAAACCGGCCGCGCGATCCGCGATCATGCCGAGAATTTCCCCGATGCGTCGGGGCGGCTGCGGCACTTCCTGACCAACAAGATCCCGATCTTCGGCGGCGACGGCAAGGTCACGCAATTCGTATCGGTCGCGACCGACGTGACCGCGATCCGCGAAATGGAAGCGGCGACCCGCGCCGCGGAGGCGCGCACGCGCGCGGCGATCGAATCGATTCCCGAAGGTTTCGCGATCTACGACGAAAACGACCGGCTGATCGTCGCCAACCGGCCATATGTCGAGATGTTCGCGGGCGAGACCGATCCGGCGCGCATCCAGGGCCGGACCTTCGAGGAAATCGTGCGCATGTCGCTGGCGCGCGGCGAACCGCCCGAACCCGGCTTCACGTCCGAGGCGTGGGTCGCCGAACGCGTGCGCCGCCACCGCGACGGCGGCACGGGCACGCGATTGCTGCGCATCGCCGACGGGCGCACGATTTCCGTCGCCGAACGCCACGTGCCGGGCGTGGGCATCGTCGGCATACGCACGGACGTCTCGCGATTGGTGGAGACCGAAGCGGCCTTGCGCAACGCGCGCGACGCGGCCGAGGCGGCCAATCGCGCCAAATCGCAATTCCTCGCCAATATGAGCCACGAATTGCGCACGCCGCTCAACGCCATCATCGGCTTCGCCGAAATGATCGAGAAGGAGATTTTCGGCAAGGTCGGCAGCCGGCGCTACATCGAATACGCCAACGATATCGCGGCGTCGGGACGGCACCTTGTCGATCTGATCGGCGACGTGCTCGACATGTCGAAGATCGAGGCCGGACGCTACGCGCTGGAGGAGGAGCCGATCGAACTGGGTCCGACGATCGACGCGGCGGTCGCCATCGCGCGCGGCCAGGCGCATCACGCGGGCGTGCGCTTGAACGCCGCGGGCGAAAAGCTGCGCTTGCGCGCCGACGGACGCGCGTTGCGCCAAGTGCTACTCAACCTTCTGTCCAACGCGATCAAGTTCACGCCCAAAGGCGGGCGCGTCGACGTCGCCTGGCGCGCGGCCGATTCCGGCGTGGAGATCGACGTCGTCGATACCGGTATCGGCATCGCGCAAGACGAGTTGCCGCATGTGATCGAGCCGTTCCGCCAGGCCCACGGCGTGGGCCGGAATTTCGGCGGCACGGGGTTGGGCCTGGCCATCACCAAGCGTCTGGTCGAACTGCATGGCGGACGGTTGGAGCTCGAAAGTCAGGTCGGAAAGGGCACGCGCGTGCGCTTCGTGCTGCCCGCCGATCGCGTGCTGCGCGACGCGGCTTAACGGCGCCGATTACGGCAAAGCGCCGGACCAGCCGGCCTTGCCGGTCGCTTCCTGCAGATCGACATAGCCCGACGCGACGCGTGCCAAGGCGGCGAGCACCGCGAGCTGCTTGGGCGCGAAAACCCGCGGCTTCACGTCGAACACGCAAAACGAGCCAAGCACGAAACCATCGGCGGTGCGCAACGGCGCGCCGGCATAGGCGCGCACATACGGCTCGCCCAACACGGCGGGATGATTCCGCACCAAAGGATCGGTGCTGGCGTTTTCGATCGTCAGGGCTTTGCGGTCGCGCACGACATATTGGCAGAAGGATTCGTCGCGCGTGGTTTCGCGCTTCGCGGGCCCCGCGACCGATTTCAAGAATTGTTTATCGGCGCTGATCAGCGACACGGCGGCCGCCGGCACGTCGAAATAGGTTTTCGCCCACGCGGTCAACCGATCGAGGGCGGGATCGTCGGGCGTGTCCAGCAAGCCGCAATCGCGCAGCGCGTAAAGGCGCAGCATCTCGTTCAGCGCTTCCGAGGCGGTCGGCTTGCCGGTCTCGCCGGCGGGTGGCGTTTGGGTCATGACGCGAATATGGCTCCCCGAACCCGCCGATCAATAGCAGATCGGCACGGCCGCCAGGACGCGAAAATTTTATCGAATCCCTTCGATCGGACCCGACGCGAAAAACCGCGCCAGCAACCCCAGTACCGCGTCGCGCGCCTGGAATTGCGGCTGATGCGCGCAATCGGGGATCAGCCGCGTTTCGCACGGGCCCGTCACCGCGCGCGCGATCCGCGCCAATTGGTCGGGGGAGCCGTATTCGTCATCCGCACCCTGCAACGCCAAAACACGGGCCCCGACCGGTCGAATATCGGCTTCGATATTCCAGAACGCGAAAGGCGCCGATAGCCAGATATCCGCCCAGGCGAAAAACAGCGCCTCGGTCCCCGCCCCATGATAGCGCGCCAAACGTTGCTTCAAATCGGTCGTACGCCAGGCTTCGACAGCCTTCGCGATTCCTGCGCGCGTTACCGGTTCAACGAAGACATGCGCCGCCATCGTGGCGATACGCCGGTAGCGCGTGGGATCGAAGGCACCCGCCAGCAGCGCGATCGAGCCGCCGTCGGAATGGCCCAGCAGATCGGCCGACGCGATCCCGGCGGCGTCCAGCACTTCGCCCAGAAGCCGCGCTTCGCGATGCAGATAATCGCTGCGGCGCTTTTCGCGGATCGGATCGGACGCGCCATGGCCGAAGCGTTCGTAGACGAAGCCCGGCCGCTTGGTCGCGGCGCAGAGCGCTTCGGGAAAATCGCGCCATTGCGCGATCGAGCCCAGACCTTCATGCAGGAAGACGATCGGCGTACCGGCCGCCTCTTCGGGCCAAATACGGCGGAAGGCGACGCTTCCTTGCGTCAACGCTAGGCGGTCGTCCATCGCGGCGCTTTCTTGACCTGCCGGAAACTTCCAGGCTTAACTTGATGTATCGCCGAACGGGACCGGCGTCGAACGGCGAACTATAACCTAGCCGGACGCGGCGGATAGTGTTCCGACGGAACAGGGATGAACGGGACGTCGATACGATGCCGATTCCGGCCGGTCGCGCGCAGGATACGTTTCCCAAGCTGCTTCGGCGCAACGCGCAATTGCGCGCGGTGCGCGTGGCCATGCGCGAAAAGGAATTCGGCATCTGGCAAAGCTGGACCTGGGCGGCGATGGAAGCCGAGATCCGGAATCTGGCGAAGGGCCTGGCCGCCATCGGCCTGAAACGCGGCCAGACGTTAGCACTGGTCGGCGACAACCGGCCCAAACTCTATTGGGCGATCTGCGCCGCGCAATGCTTGGGCGCCATTCCGGTCCCCGTCTATCAGGACGCGGTCGCCGACGAGATGGCGTTCGTGATCGGCCATGCCGAAACGCATATCGCCATCGCCGAAGATCAAGAACAGGTCGACAAGCTGCTGGCCATCGCCGCGAAGACGCCGGCGCTGACCCGCATCGTCTTCACCGACGCGCGCGGCATGCGCAACTACGCCGATCCCGCCTTGATGGGCTACGACGCGTTGATCGAAGCGGGCGCCGCGATCGAAGACGCTTGGCTCGACGCCGAAATCGCCAAAGGCAAGGGCAGCGACGCTTCGGTGATGCTCTATACGTCCGGCACCACCGGCCAGCCCAAAGGCGTGCTGCTGAGCTTCGACAACGTGATCCGCACGGCCGAGAACGCGATCGCGTTCGACAAACTTGGCGAAGCCGACGAGATTCTCGCCTATCTGCCGATGGCCTGGGTCGGCGATCACATCTTCTCGTATGCCGAAGCTTACGTGGCCGGGTTCTGCGTCAACTGCCCGGAATCCGGCGCCACGGTCATGACCGATCTGCGGGAGATCGGACCAAGCTTCTTCTTCGCCCCGCCGCGCATTTTCGAAAACATCCTGACGCAGGTGTCGATCCGCATCGAAGACGCGGGTGCCATCAAGCGCTGGCTCTATCGGCATTTCATGGATGTCGCCAAGCGCACCGGCATCGCGCTGATGGACGGCAGGCCGGTTTCCGCTTTCGATCGGCTGCATTACGCGCTGGGCGAATTCTTGGTCTACGGCCCGATCAAAAACGTGCTCGGGCTGTCGCGCATGCGCCTGGGCTACACGGCCGGCGAAGCGATCGGGCCCGACATTTTCGATTTCTACCGGTCGCTCGGCCTCAACCTCAAACAGCTTTACGGCGCCACCGAAACCTCGGTCTTCATCTGCATGCAGCCCGACGGGCAGATCAAATCCGACACGGTCGGCGTCGCCGCCCCCGAAGTCGAGATCAAGATCGCCGAGAACGGCGAAGTGCTGGTGAAGTCGCCCGGCGTGTTCGCCGCCTATTACAAAAATCCGGACGCGACCGGCGGCGCCAAAACGCCGGACGGTTACTATCGCACCGGCGACGCCGGCTTCTTCGACCGCGACGGACATTTGAAGATCATCGACCGCGCGAAGGACGTGGGCCGCCTGACCAACGGCACGTTGTTCGCGCCGAAATACGTCGAGAACAAGCTGAAATTCTTCAGCTACGTGAAGGAAGCCGTCGCCTTCGGCGACGGGCGCGAACGCGTCGCCGTGTTCGTGAATATCGATCTGGAAGCCGTCGGCAATTGGGCCGAACGCAACGGCATCGCCTATGCGAGCTATCAGGAACTCGCCGCCAAGCCGGAAGTTTACGATCTGATCGGCGCTTGCGTCGAACAGGTGAACCGCGATCTCGCGGCCGATCCGCAGCTCGCGGGCTCGCAGATACGGCGCTTCCTGGTGCTGCATAAGGAGCTCGACGCCGACGACGGCGAGTTGACCCGCACGCGCAAAGTGCGGCGCGGCTTCATCGCCGAGCGATATGCGCCGCTGGTCGAAGCACTCTATTCGAGCGCCGACCGCGCGCATATCTCGACCGCGATCACGTACGAGGATGGGCGCAAAGGCCGCCTCGACGCCGATTTGATGATCCGCGACGTGAAGGCGGCGGCATGAGCGAGATCCTGCTCAAGGTCGACAACGTGTCGCTGGGTTTCGGCGGCGTGAAGGCGTTGAGCGAAGTGTCGTTCGACATCGTGAAGGGCGAGATCCGCGCGATCATCGGGCCCAACGGGGCGGGCAAATCGTCGATGCTGAACTGCATCAACGGGTTCTATCAGCCCAGCGCCGGGCGCATCGTCTACAAGGGCGTGGAGCGCAGCGCGATGCGCCCCCATGCGGCCGCCGCGGGCGGGATCGCGCGCACCTTCCAGAACATCGCGCTGTTCAAGGGCATGTCGACGCTCGACAACATCATGACCGGGCGCCTTTTGAAGATGAAGCGCGGCTTCTTCTGGCAATGTCTGCATTGGGGCCCGGCGCGCGCGGAGGAAATCGCGCATCGCGAATTCGTCGAACGCATCATCGATTTCCTGGAGATCCAAGCGATCCGCAAAACGCCGGTCGGGCGTTTGCCCTACGGTTTGCAGAAGCGCGTGGAGCTGGGCCGTGCACTCGCCGCCGAGCCCGAATTGCTGCTGCTCGACGAGCCGATGGCGGGCATGAATCTCGAGGAGAAAGAAGACATGTGCCGCTTCATCCTCGACGTGAACGAGGAATTCGGCACGACGATCGCGCTGATCGAGCACGATATGGGCGTGGTCATGGATATTTCCGACCGCGTGGTCGTGCTGGAATACGGCCGCAAGATCGCCGACGGCACGCCCGACGCGGTCAAAACCGACAAACGCGTGATCGACGCCTATCTGGGCGTCGCGCACGAATGAGGGGCCGATGATCGACATCCTGTTCGGCCCGCTGAAGGAAATCTGGGAATTTCCGGCGTTCTTCGCCGAAGTCGTGATCGGCGGCTTGCTGTCGGGCGTGATGTACAGCTTGGTCGCTTTGGGCTTCGTGCTGATCTTCAAGGCGTCGGGCGTGTTCAACTTCGCGCAAGGGGCCATGGTTTTGTGCGCGGCGCTGACCTTCGTCGGCTTCGAGGAACTCGGCGCGCCGTTCTGGCTCGCGCTGATCTTGACGCTTTGCGTGATGTTGCTGATGGCGCTGGCGATCGAGCGCCTCGTGCTGCGCCCGCTGGTCAATCAAGCGCCGATCATCCTGTTCATGGCGACGATCGGCGTGACCTTTTTCATCGACGGGCTGTTCCAGACGATCTGGGGATCGGACGTGAAGCGTCTGGATGTCGGCATTCCCAAGGACCCGATCGAATTCGCCGGCGTGCAGGTCAACAGCTTCGACATCGTCGCGGCGCTGATCGCGGGGGCGCTGGTCGGCGGGCTCGCCTTCTTCTTCCAATCGACGCGCATCGGCCGGGCGCTGCGCGCCGTCGCCGACGATCATCAAGCGGCACAGTCGGTCGGCATTCCGCTGCAAACGATCTGGGTGATCGTCTGGGCGGTCGCGGGCCTTGTGGCGCTCGTCGCGGGGATCATGTGGGGCTCGAAACTCGGCGTGCAATTCTCGCTCGCCTTGATCGCGCTGAAAGCGCTGCCGGTGCTGATCCTGGGCGGCTTCACGTCGATCCCCGGCGCCATCGTCGGCGGCCTCATCATCGGCATGGGCGAGAAAGTGGCGGAGGTTTATTGGGCGCCGGGCATCGGCGGCGGGATCGAGGATTGGTTCGCCTATATCCTCGCCCTCGTCTTCCTGATGTTCCGGCCGCAAGGCCTGTTCGGCGAAAAGATCATCGAGCGCGTGTGATGCTGTATCGCGAATCTGGCCAATTCAAATCCGACTACGCCGCCGATCAGGCGATCTTCCCGATTCGGCAGGACCGCATCGGCATGGCCGTGATCCTGTTCGCGGCCTTCGTGATCGTGCCCTTGGCCGCCGATCATTATTTCCTGTCGACGATCCTGATCCCGTTCCTGATCTTCGCGCTGGCCGCGATCGGCTTGAATATCCTGACGGGCTATTGCGGGCAGTTGTCGCTCGGCACGGGCGGCTTCATGGCCTGCGGCGCCTTCGCCGCCTACAAGCTCGCGACCGCCTTTCCCGAGCTCAACATCGTGCTCGTCTTCCTGCTGTCGGGCGGGGTCGCCGCCGCCGTGGGCGTCGTGTTCGGCGTGCCGAGCCTGCGCATCAAAGGCTTCTATCTGGCGGTCGCGACGCTGGCCGCGCAGTTCTTTTTGATCTGGCTGTTCACAAAGCTGCCCTGGTTCACGAATTACTCGAGCTCTGGCGTCATCTCCGCCCCGCCGCGATCGGTGTTCGGCTTTTACGTCACGGGCATCGAAGCGACGGCGGAGGCGAAATACCTTTTCTGCCTGACGCTCGTCGCCGTTCTGGCGCTGGTCGCGAAAAACCTCGTGCGCGGGCGCGTGGGCCGCGCCTGGATGGCGATCCGCGACATGGATATCGCGGCGGAGATCATCGGCATCCGGCCCTTGCGCACCAAGCTGCTCGCCTTCGCGGTGTCGTCCTTCTATTGCGGTGTGGCGGGCGCGTTGTGGGCGTTCATCTACACGAGCTCGGTCGAAGCGCTCGCCTTCGACATCAACCGGTCCTTCCAAATCCTGTTCATGATCATCATCGGCGGCTTGGGCTCGATCCTCGGCTCATTCCTCGGCGCCGCGTTCATCGTGCTGCTGCCGATCTTCCTGAACGTCGTGCCGACGGCTTTGGGCGTGCCGCTCTCCACCGCGACGATCGCGCATTTCGAGTACATGATTTTCGGCGCGCTGATCGTGTTTTTCCTGATCGTCGAACCGCACGGCCTCGCGCGCCTTTGGCAATTGGCCAAGGAAAAACTGCGTTTGTGGCCGTTCCCGCATTGAACGGCGCGCCCCCCGCGACAAAACGGCGCGCCCGATGTTGAAATCCGATGGGGTCTGGCATAACTCTTTGCCCACATCCACAGCATCGAGGCTCGACCGATGAAGCTCCCCCTCGCCGCCGCGTTTCTCGCTTTCGCCGCCTACGCCGCCCCCGCCCAAGCCGCCGACGCGGCCGCGGGCGAAGCGTCGTTCAAGCGCCTGTGCTCCGCCTGCCATATCGCGACGGCCGAAGGCCGCCGTGGCGTGGGCCCGACGCTGTTCGGCGTCGTCGGCCGCCACTCGGGCAAGGTCGAAGGCTTCCGCTACTCGGCCGCCAATCAGAAGGCCGATCTCGTCTGGACGCCCGAAGTGCTCGACAAGTATCTGACCAACCCGCGCGAAGTCGTGCCCGGCACGACGATGGCCTTCGCGGGTATCCGCAACGACACCGAGCGCGCCAACGTCATCGCGTATCTTGCGACGCTGAAATAAGCGCCGGTGCGGCGCAGCCGCATCCCGCTTCGCCCGCCGCTTTCGCTTCCTGGTCGTCGACGCAGCACGCGTCGGCGACCGTCGCGGGCCCCCCGCAACATCCCGCTGCCGCCGCCGGCACGCTCGCGGCCTTGACGCGCACGGTCGTTTTGACCGGCCCCGCGCAGACGCCCGTTTCGGGCAGCACCAATTCCACGCGCCGCGCGGCGACCACGTCGCCCGCCAATTCCGCCACGATCGAGCGCACCTGTTCGTAGCCGGTGGCGAGCAGGAAGGTCGGCGCGCGGCCATAGGCCTTCATGCCGGCGAGATAGAAGCCCGGATCGGGATGCGCCAACTCGGCCGCGCCATGCGGGCGCACCGTGCCGCAGGAATGCAGATTGGGATCGATCAGCGGCCCCAGCGCCGCCGGGCATTCGAGGGCGGGATCGAGCGATAGCCGCACCTCGCGCAGCATATCGAGATCGGGCCGGAAGCCCGTCGCGACGATCAGTTCGTCCGCCGTCACGCGGCGTTCGCCCGAGCACAAGACCAATCCGGGTTCGATCGCGTCGAGATGGAAGCCCTTCTCGACGTCGATTCGACCCAAGGCGACGAGTTTCGCGATTTCGCTGCCAAGCGCCCCGCGCGCGGCCAGCGCATCGGCCGATCCGCCGCCGAACGCGCGTTCCAGCCGCATGCCGCGATAGAGCCAGACGATCCGGGTACCCGGCACATTCTCCGCCAGCGTCGCAAGCTCGATCAGCGTACCGATCGCCGAATGCCCGCCGCCCAGCACGGCGATGCGCTTGCCCGCATAGCGCGCGCGGGCCGACCCCGCGATATCGGGCATGCCATAGGAGATATGTGCCGCGTTCGCCGCTTCGCCCGGTGCGGCCCGGCCATCGGCGCCCGCCGGGTTGGGCGCGAACCAGGTGCCCGAGGCGTCGATCACCGCATCGGCGCGGAACCGCGAAGGACCGTCGGGCGTATCGACGATCAGCTCGTAGGGCGCTTGCGCGCGGCCCGCATTCTTGACCTTGTCGATGCCCGCACGCCCGATCGAACGAACCGTGTGGCGATAGCGCACGGCCTTGCGCATCGCGTCGGTCGCGGCGAGCGGCGCCACATAATGCGCGAGCAACGCGCCGCCGGTCGGGTGGGCGTTATCGTCGGGCCGCGTCCAGCCGGTCTTCGCCAGCAGGCGCGCACCCGCCGCATCGATGTTCAACGACCAGGTCGAGAACATCGGCACATGCGCCCAATGCGCGATGGCGTGGCCCGCTTCGGGCCCGCGCTCGAACAGGATCGGTTCGATTCCGTATTCCAACGCATGGGCGGCGGCCGCGAGGCCGACGGGCCCGGCACCGACGATGGCGATACGCTTCACGGGGTTCATTTAAATCTCCGTATTTCTGGAATGTTGGAAATATCGGCCAAAATTACGCGGCCTTTCCCTCGCGCGCGGCGCAGCTCGATTCGACGCAGCATTCGGCCACGAGGAAATCGACCAGCCCGCGCATCAGCTTGAAGTCGGCGGTGCAGATCAGCGTCGTACGCTCGCGCGTTTGCCGGACGAGCCCGGCCGCGCACAGCGCCTTCAGATGATGCGACAGCGTGGAACTGGGCAGATCCAAACGCTGCTGAATGCGGCCCACGGGCAAGCCTTCCTCGCCCGCGCGCACGAGCAGACGGAAAATCGCCAGGCGCGTGGGATTGCCCAAAGCTTCGAGATGTGCGGCGGC
The DNA here is from genome assembly GCA_041917215.1 of Tagaea sp. Classification (GTDB taxonomy): domain Bacteria; phylum Pseudomonadota; class Alphaproteobacteria; order CACIAM-22H2; family CACIAM-22H2; genus Tagaea. Next base: position 465,753 of record JAYRYC010000001.1, on the reverse strand, counting down.
GGTTTCGGTCTTCATGACGCGAAGATGTCATCGCGCCGTCATCGAGTCAACCGTATTTCTAGAATTATCGAAATATATTTTCGAGCTTGCGGCGGAGAATTCATTTTGATATTTTTAAAAATATGAAAGAGATACATGTCATCGACGCGCTCGGCGCCTTGGCGCAAGCGACAAGGCTGGGGGCCTTCCGCGCGCTCGTCGCCGCCGGGCCGGACGGCATGGCGGCCGGCGACCTCGCCCGCGCGCTGGACGTGCCGCCGCCCACTTTGTCCTTCCATCTGCGCGATCTGGAAAACGCGGGCCTGATCGCGTCGGCGCGCGAGGGCCGCTCGATCCGCTACATGGCGGATTTCGAAGCGATGACCGCTTTGGTCGGCTTCCTGACCGACAATTGCTGCGGCGGAAAGCCCGAGCTTTGCACGCCGGCGAAAGCCTGCCCGCCCGTCAAATCCTCTACCCCTCGAACCAAGAGCGCCGTGCGATGACCGACGACATCAAGAACGTGCTGTTCCTGTGCACCCATAATTCCGCGCGGTCGGTCATGGCCGAAGCGCTGCTCAACAAGCACGGCAAAGGCCGCTTCAAGGCCTATAGCGCGGGATCCTTCCCGTCGGGCCGGATCAATCCGTTCGTCGACGCGCTGCTGCAACGCATGGGCTTCGACACATCCGGCTTCCGGTCGAAAAGCTGGGACGAATTCGCCAAACCCGGCGCGCCGGTCATGCATTTCGTGTTCACCGTCTGCGATCAAGCGGCGGGCGAAGCTTGCCCGATTTGGCCGGGCCAGCCGATGACCGCGCATTGGGGCTTCCCCGATCCGTCGGGTGTCCAGGGCAGCGACGCGGAGAAAGCGGCCTTCACCGCCGATGTGTTCCGCATGATCGAGCGGCGCATTCAAATTTTCGCCAATCTGCCGCTGGCGACGCTGTCGAAGCTGGAGATCCAGCGCAAGATCGACGAAATGGGCAAGAACAAGGAACCGGCGTGACGCGCGGCGAAAGGCTATTCGCCGAGTTCGCGGGCACGGCGTTTCTGCTCGCGGCGGTCGTCGGTTCGGGCATCATGGCCGAACGTCTCTCTGACGGAAGCGTGGCGCTGGCGCTGCTCGCCAACGCGTTCGCCACGGCGGGCGTGCTCTATGCGCTGATCGCCACGTTCGGCCCCGTCTCGGGCGCCCACTTCAATCCACTGGTGTCGTTGGCGATGGTCTGGCGCGGCGATCTGCCCAAAGCCGATCTCGCCCCTTACATCGCCGCGCAGATCGCGGGCGCGGTGCTGGGCGTCGTGATCGCGCATTTGATGTTCGGCCTGCCGCCGCTGATGGAAGGCGTAAAAATCCGCAGCGGAGCGAGCCAGTTCCTGGCGGAAATCGTGGCGAGCTGCGGCTTGCTGATGATCGTGCTGCGCGTGTCGGCGGCGCAAGCGCCGGCGGCGGTCGCCTGCTACATCGCCGGCGCCTATTGGTTCACGGCGTCGACCAGCTTCGCCAATCCGGCCGTCACGCTGGCCCGTGCACTGACCGATAGTTTCGCCGGTATCCGCCCGGCGGATGTTCCCGCCTTCGTCGCCGCGCAATTGATCGGACTGGGCATTGCGTATTTCGCGCTGCGGCGGGCCCGATAAACACCCTTATCGGCCCGGGAAATTCGGGCTATCGTTCGATCACGACGGCATAAAAAACACGCCGCGTCATCGATACGGATACAGGGAGAACGCCCATGAGATTCGCGAAACTCGGGCTCGTCTTCGCCGCCGCGGCTGTCGCCGCCGGTGCGTTGTCGGCCCCGACACCGGTCCTGGCCCAAGCCCAGGAACAATTCATTCCCGCCCTCGTCTACCGCACCGGACCTTTCGGCCCGAACGGCACGCCCTTCGCCGACGGCTTCGTCGATTATCTGAAGATGATCAACGCGCGCGACGGCGGCGTGAACGGCGTGAAGCTGACCTGGGAGGAATGCGAGACCGCCTACAACACCGATCGCGGCGTGGAATGCTACGAGCGCCTGAAGGGGCGCGGACCCACCGGCGCCACGGCGATCGTGCCGCTGTCGACGGGCATCACTTACGCGCTGATCGAGCGCACGGCGGCGGATAAGATTCCGCTGCTGACGTCCGGCTATGGCCGGTCGGACGCGTCGGACGGGCGCGTCTTCCCGTGGACCTTTACGCCGCCCGCCACTTACTTCTCGCAGATGGACGCCATCGTGTCGTTCATCAAAAGCAAGGAAGGCGGCAATCTGCGCGGCAAGAAGATCAGCTACATCTATCACGACAGCGCCTTCGGCAAGGAACCGCTGCCGGTGATCCAGCGCCTGGCGAAGGAGAACGGGTTCGAGCTTTCCGAATTCCCCGTGCCCAATCCCGGCGTCGAGCAGAAAGCGATCTGGCTGCGCGTCGGCCGGCAGATCCGCCCCAACTACGTGATCATGTGGGGCTGGGGCATCATGAACCCGACCGCCATTCAGGAAGCCGCCGCCGTCGGCTTCCCGCGCGACAAGTTCATCGGCGTGTGGTGGGCGGGTTCGGAGCAAGACGTGACCCCGCCCGGCGATCTCGCCAAGGGCTATCTCTCGGCGAATTATCACGGCTCGGGCAAGGACTACAAAGTCATCCGCGACATCGAGAACCTGATCCACAAGCCGGGCCAAGCCACCGGCGACGGCAAGCATATCGGCACGGTTCTCTATAATCGCGGCGCCGTGAACGCGGCGATGATCGTCGAGGCCGTGCGCACGGCGCAGGAAAAACACGGCAAGGGCAAGCCGATGACCGGCGCCCAAGTGCGCGACGGGTTCGAGGCGCTGAACCTCGACACCACGCGCCTCGCGGCGATGGGTTTCGAAGGCTTCATGCCGCCGTTGAAACTCTCCTGCGGCGATCACGAAGGCGGCGGCATCGTCCGTATCCAGCAATGGGACGGCAAGAAGTGGAATTGGGCGTCCGACTGGATCGAACCCAACCGCAAGATGATCCGCGAGATGTACGAGGCGAGCTCCGGCCAATACGCGCGCGAGAAGAACATCACCCTGCGCAACTGCGCCAACCAGAGCTGACGAACCGGGGGCGGATCGGCGACGATCCGCCCCTTTCTTTTCTTCCGGGTCTCGCGTGCTTTCCGTCCGCAATATCGAAGTCATTTACGATCACGTAATCCTGGTGCTGAAGGGCGTGAGCCTGGACGTGCCCAAGGGCGGCATCGTCGCGCTGCTGGGCGCCAACGGCGCGGGCAAGTCGACGACGCTCAAATCGATTTCCAATCTGCTGCGCGCCGAGCGCGGCGACGTGACCAAAGGCACGATCGAATACAAGGGTCAGCGCATCGACGGGCTCACACCCAACGATCTGGTCAAGCGCGGCGTGATCCAAGTAATGGAAGGCCGCCATTGCTTCGGCCATCTGACGGTCGAGGAGAATCTGCTGACCGGCGCCTATACCCGTGGCGACGGGCGCGCGGCGATCGCGCGCGACCTTGAAAAGGTCTACGCCTATTTCCCGCGTTTGAAGGAGCGGCGCAAATCGCAAGCGGGTTATACCTCCGGCGGCGAGCAGCAAATGACGGCGATCGGCCGCGCCTTGATGGCGGCCCCCGAAACGATCCTGCTCGACGAGCCGTCGATGGGCTTGGCCCCGCTGCTGGTCGAGGAGATTTTCGAAATCGTCGCGCGGCTCAACCGCGAACAGGGCGTGTCGTTTCTGCTGGCCGAGCAGAACACGTCGATTGCGCTGCGCCACGCGCATTACGGCTACATCCTGGAAAACGGGCGCGTCGTGCTCGACGGCACGGCCGACGCCTTGCGCGGCAACGCCGACGTCAAAGAATTTTATCTCGGCGTTTCGGGGGCGGGGCGCAAATCCTTCCGCGACGTCAAACACTACAAGCGCCGCAAACGGTGGCTGGCGTGAGCAAATTCTACGACGCGCTCGAAACCCGCGATGCGGCGACGCGCGAAGCGGCCCTGTTCGCCGATCTGCGCCAACAGATCGCGCATGCCAAGGCGAACGCGCCTTATTTCGCACGCACGCTGGGCGGCGTCGATCCCGGGTCGATCGTCGATCGCGCGGCGCTGGCCGCGTTGCCGGTGTTGCGCAAATCCGATCTGATCGAGTTGCAAAAAGGCGCAGCACCCTTCGGCGGGTTGACCGCCGTGGCGAACGGCACGCTGGGCCGCATCTTCATGTCGCCGGGCCCGATCTACGATCCCGAAGGCAAGCGCGGCGATTACTGGCGCATGGCGCGCGCCTTGTGGGCGGCCGGATTCCGGCGCGGCATGATCGTCCACAACGCGTTCAGCTATCATTTGACCCCGGCCGGCTCGATGCTGGAAATGGCGGCGCAAGCGATCGGCTGCGCGGTCGTGCCGGCGGGCGTGGGGAATACGGAACTTCAGCTGCGCGCCATCGCGGACGTAAAGCCAGACGCCTATGTCGGCACGCCGTCGTTCCTGAAAATCCTGCTGGAGAAGGCGGCGGAAATCGGCAGCGATATGTCGTCGATCAAGCGCGCGGTCGTGTCGGGCGAGGCCTTGCCCAAGGCCTTGCGCGCCGAGTTCAAAGTACATGGCATCGATGTGCTGCAATGCTACGCGACCGCCGATCTGGGTTTGATCGGCTACGAGAGTGCGGCCGACGAAGGATTGATCCTCGACGAATCGATTCTGGTCGAAATCGTCCGGCCGGGAACCGGCGAGCCCTTGGCGCAAGGCGAGGTCGGCGAAGTCGTCGTCACGACGCTCACGCCCGAGTATCCGCTGATCCGCTTCGCGACCGGCGATCTATCGATGTTCGTACCCGGCGCGTCACCTTGCGGGCGCACGAATGCGCGCTTGCGCGGCTGGATGGGCCGCGCCGATCAGACGACCAAGGTGAAGGGGATGTTCGTCCATCCCGGCCAAGTGGCCGAGGCGGCGAAACGATCCGGCCTCGCGAAATTCCGCCTGGTCGTGACGCGCGACGGCGACAACGATTTGATGACCCTGCGCGTCGAAGCGCCGCCAAGCGATTCGCTCGCCGCCAAGCTGGCGAGCGACCTAACGGCGCTCACCAAGCTCAAAGGGGCGATCGAGTTCGCGAACCCGGGCACCCTGCCGAATGACGGCAAGGTGATCGAGGATCTGCGGAAATACGATTGAGACGCGGGAGAGAACCCGCGCGGCGCCGTTTTAGCGGTGCGCCGCGGCGGCCATGACGGCCGGGTGGGTCGCGATCAGCGACTCCGACGAGCGGCCGAGCGCCCAAGCCAGCGCACCCAAAGCTGCCACCATCGAAACCATCGACACGAACGCCAACATTTTTCTCTCCATGACGGCCGGGTCATGTCCCGGCGCGAACGCAGGGGAAGATGCGCCACCTTTTGGCGAATGACTTGCGATAAGCCGCGAGGCAAGGCATGCGCTTTGCGCATGTATCGAGACGAATTGAATGCACACAACGCGTAACTGATCCGTTTCAGTCACGAATTTACAAGCCGTTACAGAGACTTGGCAAAAACCACGATTTGGCCATAAACGCGCCCGAATAGCGCCCGATCCAGCCCGTTATATGCACATCGACGGAACGATGGTGATCGCGCACACAAAGGTTCCGCCGACCTCTCGCCCGAGACGGACTCCCCGGACTCCAGTCCCCTCGGGAACTTGCGCGAAGGCGGGTTGGAGCGTGGATGTATCGCTCCGCCCGCCGATTTTTTTCCCCTGCTTTTTCCTTCTCCCCGCTTCTTCGATAGATTGCGCCCCCATGATCGGTCGCGCGTCGTTCGAAGCCCATGACCTTGCCTGCCTGCGCGGCGGGCGGATCGTGTTCGCGCGTTTGGCGTTTCGCGTCGAGGCCGGCGGTTTGCTGGTGCTGCGCGGCGCCAATGGTACAGGCAAGTCCAGCTTGCTGCGGATGATGGCGGGCTTGATTGGCCCAGCACACGGCGCGCTGTCGTGGAACGGCGACGATATCGCCGACGATCCCGACGCGCACCGCGCGCGCGTTTCCTATGCCGGGCATAGCGACGCGTTGAAACCCGCCCTCACCGTCGCCGAGCATCTTACCTTTCACGCGAAACTGCGCGGGCAAGCGGCCGATAGAATCGCGGCCGCACTCGACGCGTTCGCATTGACCAAACTGGCCGATCTGCCCGCAAGGCTATTGAGCCAAGGCCAGCGCAAGCGCGTGGCGCTGGCGCGTTTGATCGCGGCCCCCGCCCTTTTGTGGCTGCTGGACGAGCCGACGAACGGTTTGGACGCGGATTCGACGGCACGGTTGGAAGACGCCATCGCCGCGCATCGCGAAACCGGCGGAATCGCCGTGGCCGCGACGCATTTGGATTTCGCCGGTGCGGGTGCCACGACGCTGACGCTGGGCGAAAGAAAGCCCGCATGAACGCCGCTCTCGCCCTGATCGCGCGCGATGTGCGCTTGGCCTGGCGCCACCCGAACGAGATCGCGACGATCCTCGCCTTCTTCGTCATCGCCGCGTCGCTGTTCCCGTTCGGAATCGGGCCGGAGCCGCAGATCCTGGCGCGTGTGGCCATCGGCATCGTGTGGGTGACCGCCTTGCTCGCCTGCCTGATGTCGCTCGACCGCCTGTTCCAGGCGGAGGCGGAGGACGGCTCGCTCGATCTTCTGGTCGGCGCCCCCGCCGCGCTCGAGCTTCTCGCCTTGGCGAAAGTCGTCGCCCAATGGATCACCACGGCGCTGCCGTTGATCGTGATTTCGCCGATCGTCGCGACGATGCTGCATTTGCCCGCCGAGGGTTACGCGACCCTGTTGCTCACCTTGGTGCTGGGCACGCCCGGCCTGTCGCTGTTCGGCGGGATCGGCGCCGCCTTGTCGGTCAATGCGCGGCGCGGCGGGGCGCTGCTCGCGCTGATCGTATTGCCGCTGACCGTGCCGATCCTGATTTTCGCGGTCGCGGCGGTCGATGCGGCGATCGCCGGCCTCAGCCCGCGCCCCCATCTTTTCCTGCTGGCGGGTTTGTCGGTCTTCGCCCTGACCATCGCCCCCTTCGCCATGGCGGCATCGTTGCGCCAAGCGGCGGAATAACCCCCGCGATGCGGTGTTCAATTCCCCGGACACCGCGCCATCTTGTCGCCTTCATTGGGTTGGATTTTCACACGTCCGCGCGCCATAGTCCTGACGCGACGGCAAAGGAAAAATCGTAGGTCCGCCCGTGAATTGGCATCGTTTCGCCAGCCCTTCCAATTTCAAGCGGCTCTCCGCCCGGATCTTCCCCTGGGCGGCCGGCGGCGCGGCCCTGTGCTTGGGGTATGGGCTTTATCAAGCGCTGTTCGTTTCGCCGCCCGACTACCAGCAAGGGCAGAGCGTGCGGATCATGTATATCCACGTGCCCGCCGCCTGGATGGCGATGTTCGTCTACGCGAATCTCGCTTTGGCGGGTGCGGCAACGCTCGTGTGGCGCCATCCTTTGGCGGAAGTCGCCGGCCGCGCGATCGCCCCCGTCGGGGCGGCGTTCACGTTCCTATGCCTGGTCACCGGCTCGCTGTGGGGCAAGCCGATGTGGGGTACTTGGTGGGAATGGGATGCGCGCCTCACCTCGGTGCTGATCCTGTTCTTCGTCTATCTCGCCTATATGGCGCTGAACAACGCGTTCGACGACGCCACAAGGGGTGCGCGCGCTTCGGCCGTGCTCGCCCTCGTCGGTGCGGTCAATCTGCCGATCATCAAATTCTCGGTCGATTGGTGGAACACGCTGCATCAGCCCGCCTCGGTCATGCGGCTCGACGGGCCGGCGATCCACCCGTCGATGCTTTGGCCGCTGCTGGCGATGGGTGTGGGTTACACGTTGTTGTTCGTCGTGTTCGCGCTGGTCCGCATCCAGGCCGAATTGATCGAGCGGCGCTTGGGCGCGCTCGTCCAGGCGCGTTTGTCGGGGAGCCCCGCGCAATGAGCGAATATTTCGCCATGGGCGGCTATGCCGTTTACGTGTGGACGAGCTACGCGCTGACGGCCGTGGTTCTGATCGGCCTGGGCGTTTCCAGCTGGAAGCGTTTGCGCGGGCTGGAAGCCGATCTCGCCGCGTTCGAGCGCGAGGATACGCCATGAAACTTCCCAAAGCCCGCGCCGCCAAACGCCGCCGCATGGCCGTGCTGCTACTGGCGATGATCGGCCTGGGTACGGCCGCCGCGCTGACGCTGACGGCGTTCGACGATCATCTCGTGTTCTTCCGCACGCCGACCGACGTGGCGACGCACCAAGCGCCGGTCGACCGCCAGATGCGTATCGGCGGCTTGGTCGAAGAAGGCTCGCTGGAACGCGTGAGCGGCAGCACCGAAGTGCGCTTCCGCGTGACCGACCTCGAACACGCCGTGCCGGTCGTCTATCGCGGCGTGTTGCCCGATCTGTTCCGCGAAGGCCAAGGCGTGGTCGCCAACGGCAAGCTCGCGTCCGACGGCGTGTTCACCGCCAGCGAAGTACTGGCGCGCCACGACGAAAACTACATGCCGCCCGAAGTCGCCGAAGCGCTGAAGCGGTCGGGGCGCTGGCAGCATACCGAACCGCCGGGGGCGAAGAACTGACATGGCGCCCGAGCTTGGCCATATCGCATTGATCCTGGCGCTGTGCGTGGCGCTGCTGCAATCCGTGCTGCCGCTGGCGGGCGCGCAAATGCGCGACCCCGCCTTGATGGCGACGGCCAAGCCCGCGGCCTATGCGCAGTTCTTCCTGGTGGCGCTGGCTTTCGGCTGCCTGATCTATTCCTTCGTCGTCTCCGACTTCACGGTCGAGAACGTGGTGCGCAACTCGCACTCGGCGAAGCCGATGCTCTACAAGGTCAGCGGTTCGTGGGGGAACCACGAAGGCTCGATGGTGCTGTGGGCCTTCATCCTGGCGCTGTTCGGGGCGGCCGTCGCCGCGTTCGGGCGCAATCTGCCGCCGGGTTTGAAGGCGCGCACCTTGTCGATCCAAGCGATGATCGGTGTCGCGTTCCTCGCCTTCATCGTGTTCACGTCGAACCCGTTCAATCGCGTCTTCCCGCCGCCGCCGGACGGGCAGGACCTCAATCCGCTGCTGCAGGATCCCGGTCTCGCCTTCCATCCGCCGCTGCTTTATCTCGGCTATGTCGGCTTCTCGATCGTGTTCGCCTTCGCGATGGCGGCGTTAATCGAAGGCCGCGTGGACGCCGCCTGGGCGCGCTGGGTGCGGCCCTGGACGCTGGCCGCGTGGTCGGCGCTGACCGGCGGCATCGCGCTCGGCTCCTGGTGGGCCTATTACGAATTGGGCTGGGGCGGCTGGTGGTTCTGGGACCCGGTCGAGAACGCCAGCTTCATGCCCTGGCTGGTCGGTGCCGCGCTGCTGCATTCGGCGATCGTCGCGGAAAAGCGCGACGCGCTGAAGACCTGGACGATCCTGCTCGCCATTCTCGCCTTCGCGCTGTCGCTGGTCGGCACGTTCCTAGTGCGCTCGGGCATCCTCACTTCGGTCCACGCTTTCGCGGTCGATCCCAAGCGCGGCGTGTTCATCCTGGCGATTCTGGTGATCGCCGTCGGCGGCTCGCTGGCGCTCTATGCGTGGCGCGCCCCGATGCTGAAGGGCGGCGGCTTGTTCCAGCCGATCAGCCGCGAAGGCGGTCTGGTGCTGAACAATCTGCTGCTGGGCACGGCGACCGCGACCGTGTTCATCGGCACGCTGTATCCCTTGTTCTTGGAAGCGATCGGCGGCGCCAAAGTCTCGGTCGGCCCGCCCTTCTTCAACGCGACCTTCGTGCCGCTGATGATCCCGCTGCTGATCGCCGTATCTTTCGGCCCGATGATGGGCTGGAAACGCGCCGAGCTGGGGGCCGTGTTCCAGCGCCTGTGGGTCGCACTCGCACTCAGCCTCGGCGTGATCCTGCTGACCCTCGCCGTCGACAAAACCCGCCATGTCCTGGCCGCGTTGGCGATGGGCCTTGCCGCGTGGCTGATCTTCGGCGCGTTGGTCGAATGGGCGGAACGCGTGAAGCTGTTCCGCGCGCCGCTCGCCACCGTGTGGTCGCGCGCAGTCAATCTGCCGCGCGCCGCCTGGGGCATGACCATCGCGCATGCGGGTTTGGGCCTGATGGTGCTGGGCATCACCGGCTCGACCGCGTGGCAGACCGAAGTGATCCGATTGGTTCGCGCGGGCGACGCGTTCGACGTCGCGGGCTATAGCTTCGTGTTCAAAGGCACGCAGCGCCAGGAAGGGCCGAACTTCATCGCCACGCGCGCGGTGTTCGAGGTCTATAAGAACGAACGCCTTTACGCCGTGATGACGCCGGAAAAGCGCTTGTTCCCGGCGGCGGGCTCGACGACGACCGAAGCCTCGATCCGCACGAATCTGCTGGCCGATCTTTACGCCACGATCGGCGATCCCGAGGGTGCTGGCCAGCCCGGTGCGGCGGGTCCGCCCGCCTTCCTCGCCCAGGCGGGCCAGGACGTCGCCTGGACCGCGCGCATCTATCATAACCCGCTGGTCCCCTGGGTTTGGCTGGGCGCGCTGGTGATGATGATCGGCGCGGGCGTATCCCTCACCGACCGGCGCCATCGCGTGGGCGCCCCGCAGCGTCTGCCGCACGCGGCACAGCCGACGGCGGCCGAATGAAGCGTCTCCTGTTCATTCTACCGCTGCTCGTCTTCGCGGGCGTGGCGGTCTATTTCGGTTTCGGCCTGACGCGCGATCCCAGCAAGATCCCGTCCGCGCTGATCGACAAGCCGATCCCCGAATTCGCGCTGCCGGAAATCGCGGGTACGGGCAAACCCGCCTTGGCCAGCACCACGCTGAAAGGCGAAGTGGCGCTGGTCAACGTGTTCGCGTCGTGGTGCGCGCCGTGCCGGATCGAGCATCCGATCTTTATGCGTCTCGCGCGCGACAACGCCGTGCCGATCTACGGCATTTCCTACAAGGACAAGGCCGAGGATTCGGCCAAATGGCTGCGCGAACTCGGCAACCCCTACAAGGCGATCGGCTGGGATTTCGACGGCCGCGTCGCCATCGATTGGGGCGTGTATGGCGTGCCGGAGACGTTCGTCATCGACAAGACCGGCACGATCCGCTTCAAACATGTCGGCCCGATCACGCCCGACGTGCTGAACAACAACATCCTGCCGCTGATCGAAGAATTGAAGCGCAAATCATGAAGCGGCTCGTTTTTCTATTGATGCTGCTGGCGGGGCCGGCCTTCGCCGTGCTGCCCAGCGAGCGGCTTGCGGACCCGGCACTCGAAGCGCGCGCGCGCGCGTTGAGCTTGGAACTGCGCTGCCAGGTTTGCCAAAACCAGTCGATCGACGATTCCAACGCGCCCTTGGCCGCCGATCTGCGCCGTTTGGTGCGCGAGCGCCTGGTCGCGGGCGACAGCGACGCGGGCGTGCTCGACTATGTCGTGCGCCGCTACGGCGATTACGTGCTGCTGCGGCCGCCGATGCGCGAGGACACGGCCTTGCTGTGGTTCGGGCCGCTCGCGATTCTGTTGCTGGGGGCCGCGGGCGCGTTCGTCTATCTGCGCCGGCGCAAACCCGCCGCCGAAGCGGCCCTGACGGCCGAGGAAGAAGCGCGGTTGAAGGCGATCGTGGAGCGGCGCGAATGATCTGGGCGCTGGCGATCCTTCTCGCGGCCTTAAGTATCGGCGCCGTGTTGTGGCCGCTGCTGCGGCCCAAGGCGAACGCGCAATCGCGCGCCGAGTTCGACAAGGAAATCTACCGCGATCAATTGGCGGAGATCGATCGCGACATGGCCCGTGGCGCCATCGGCGAAACGGAAGCCAAGGCCGCGCGCGCGGAAATCGGAAGGCGCTTGCTGGCGGTCGCGAACGAGACGGCCGAAGCGAACGTGGCGCGGCCCGCGTTGCGCAAATTCGCCGTGGTGCTGGTGCTGGCGCTTCCGGTTGCGGGTGTCGCGCTCTATGCCGATCGCGGCGCGCCCGATCTGCCCGGCCAGCCTTTGGCCGAGCGGCGGATGCAAGGCCCCGACGAAGGCGAGGGCGATCGCCAGCAGATCGTGCGTTTCGCGCAAACGATGCGCGAGCGCACGGCGAAGGACCCCAACGATCTGGAGGCCTGGATCCGCTTGGCGCAAGCGACCAGCGCCATCGGCCAAACGGCCGAGGCCTTGACCGCGTGGCGCAAGGCCGACGAGATCGCCGGCAAACCGCCCGAGATCGCAGGCCTGCTGGGCGAAGCCGCGGTCGCCGCCAATGACGGCAACGTGACGCCGGAAGCGGAAGCCGCCTTCGCGCGCGTGCTGGAAGCCGCCCCCGGCGATCCGCGCGCGCGCTTCTTCACCGGGCTTGCGCGCTTGCAAGCGGGCCAAGCGCGCGACGCCGTGCGGATTTGGTTCGATCTACTCGCCGCCTCGCCCAAGGATGCGCCCTGGGTCGAAACCGTGCGCGCACGGATGGAAGAGGCGGCCAAGGAATCGCGCATCAATCTGCGCTCGCTGCGCGCGTCCGCCAACAATCCGCCCGCCCAAATCACGCTGGGCCCGCCTGCGATCGTCCCGCCCGGCGGGGCGGGCATCGCCGCGTTGCCGGACGCCGATCGCCTCGCCGCCATCCGCACAATGGTCGAATCGCTGGCCACACGCCTGGAAGCGCAGCCCGACGATCTGGACGGCTGGCGGCGTTTGGCGCGCAGCTGGCGCGTGCTGGGCGAGAAGGACAAGGCGCTTTCCGCCTATGCCCGCACCGCCGCGATCGTGCCCAACAATACCGGCGTGCTGCAGGATTACGCCGACGCGCTGCTCGATCTCGTGCCCGAGACCGAACGCTTGCCCGAGCCGGGGCGCGTCGCGATGGCGCGTTTGCTGGAGCTTGAGCCCGCCAACCCGGCGGCGTTGTGGCTCAACGGCCTCGACGCCGCGAACGCGGGCAACAAATTGGCGGCGACGGCGTTGTGGCAGCGGCTGCTCGACGCGATCCCGGCGGATTCGCCCGCGCGCGCCGATCTGACCGCGCGCATCGAAAAGCTCAAACGCACCGAGTGATCAGATTTCGGCGACGTAGGTCCGCAACGGTGCCGCGCGCCCGGCGATCGGAATCTCGCCCAGATCGGCAAGCCGCGCGCGCAAACCGGCATCGCGCAAACCGGCGACCACATCGCCCGAGACCAGCAAGCGCGCGCGCCTTGCGCCCGCTTCCGTTTCCAACCGCTTGGCGACGTTGACCGCATCGCCCAAATAGACGATCTCGCGCCGCACGTCGCCGATTTCGCCCACCGCCACCGTGCCGCCATGCAGGCCGCCGCGAAAGCGCGGCGCCACACCGAAACGCGCGGCGTAATCGGGCGCGAGCGCATCCAGCGCCGCGATCGTCGCGATGGCGCCCTTCACCGCCTCGTCGGCGCGCGCGATGGGCCAAGTCACGACGATCTCGTCGCCGATATAGCGATGGATCTCGCCGCGCGATTCCAAGATCGGCGGTGTCGCGTCGAGAATGGCGCCGCCTAAGAGTTCGAGGAAACGGGGTGCCCCGAGTTTCTCCGCCGCCGCGGTCGAACCTTCCATATCGAGGAAGAGGAAGAGCCGCGCTTCCTCGCGCGGGCGATGATAGCGGCCGATCATCAAGCGCCACAGATTGCCTTTGCCGAGCAACCGATCGATCGACAGAAAGGACAACGCCACCGCGATCAGCGCGAAACCGAACAAGGAATCGGCGAGGAAGCCGAGCGCCTCGCGCGATTCGGGGAACGGCAACAGCCAGCGCATGAACAGCAAGCCGCCGAAAATCGAACCCGTCCAAACGACGAAGCGCACGAGAAGCGACAGCGCGAAGGGTGCCGCGCGCAAACGCCGTCCGGCGGGCCGGTCGACGATGAACGCCTCGAACAGGCCGATCGCGAGACTGATCGGAAACCCGGCGACCGCGCCGCGCAACGCGCCGCCGGCCGGGTCGAAGTCGCCGCCGGCGAAGGCGCCGTAGACGGCGCTGATCGCCGTGGCCAAGACGATCAGCGTCGTCAGCATTCGCGCGCGGTTGCTCATGCTTTGCCGCTGCGGTCGACGCGATAGGCGGCGGCGAGGATGAATTTCACGTCGCCCTTGTCGTTGGTCAGCGGCAACGAAAGTCGCTCCCAGGTTTGCGGCTCATCGTTCTTGCCGAACCATGCGGCATAGACGCGCCAATACGGACGCTGCGTACGGCGCACGAGGCGATATTCGGCGCGCAGCAAGCTCGCCTGCTCGGTCGGCAGATCATCGACATTGGCGCCCGTCATGTCGATGCCGAACGCCTTGCGGAACGACGTGCCGTAGAAACCGTAGCGGAAATTCTGCGCGGCACGCACTTCGATGACGATCAGATTGCGCGCCCAATCGGACAGGCCTTCGACGCCGAAGGTCTTGGCGCGCGGAATGCCGCCGCTGGCCGGGCAATGGCGCAGCCAGTAACGGAACAGGCCGCGCAGGCCCACATGTTCGATGGAAGCGAGGAGTTCGGCGCTCATGGAGCGCAAATTATACGGCGATTCGGAGATTTGCGCGGGGGCCGCCGCCCCTGCTTGGAACATTCATTCGGGGGCGGGTTGGTGGAGCCGATCGGGATCGAACCGACGACCTCCTCATTGCGAACGAGGCGCTCTCCCAGCTGAGCTACGGCCCCGGCCGCCCGAATGAATGGCGCGGGATAATGTCGGGGGGGCAAGCGTAAGTCAAGCGACGGATTATCGTGGCCTTGCATGGACTTGGCCGGTCCGATAGGTTGCGACTCCGATTTCGCCGTTGAGGGGAAACGATGCAGTCCCTGGGTATCCTGATCGCCACCGCGATCTCCATCTACATCTGGATTCTGATCGCCTCGGCGATCCTGTCGTGGCTGCTGGCGTTCAACGTGCTGAACCCGCGCAACCAGATCGTCTACACGATCGGCGATTTCCTTTACCGGATCACGGAACCCGCCTTGCGGCCGATCCGCCGCTTCGTGCCGTTCATCGGCGGGATCGATATCTCGCCCGTCGTATTGATCCTGCTGCTGATCTTCGCGCGCAATCTGGTCTACGAGTACTGGCTGTGACGGCCAAGGCGATCGACGGCAAGCAAATCGCCGCCGATCTGCGGGCGGCCATCGCCCTGGGTGTGGACGAGCTGGAGGAAGCGCACCGCGTGACGCCGGGTCTGGCGGTCGTGCTGGTGGGCGAAGATCCCGCAAGCCAGGTCTATGTCCGCAACAAGGGCAAGGCGACGCTCGAAGCGGGCATGAAAAGCTTCGAGCACAAATTGCCCGCGACGACGACCCAGGCCGAATTGCTGGAGATCGTCCAGCGCATGAACGCCGACGATTCGATCGACGGCATTCTGGTGCAGTTGCCGCTGCCCAAGCATATCGACGCCAATGCGGTGCTCGACGCGATCCATCCCGACAAGGATGTCGACGGGTTCCACCCGATCAATGCGGGACGCCTCGCCATCGGCCGGCCGGGCCTCGTGCCCTGCACGCCGTCGGGCTCGATGCGGCTGATCCGTTCGGTCGAGCCGAAGCTTTCGGGCAAGCACGCCGTCGTGATCGGCCGGTCGAACATCGTGGGGAAACCCATGGCCCAATTGCTGCTCGCCGCCGATTGCACGGTGACGATCGCGCATTCGAAGACCGCCGATTTGCCCGCGATTTCGCGTCAGGCCGATATTCTGATCGCCGCCGTCGGGCGGCCGGAGATGGTGACCGGCGATTGGGTGAAGCCGGGCGCCATCGTGATCGATGTCGGCATCAATCGCGTGCCGGCGGCGGAAGGCAAAACCAAGCTCGTCGGCGACGTGCATTACGCTTCGGCCGCCGAAAAGGCCGGCGCGATCACGCCCGTGCCCGGCGGCGTGGGGCCGATGACGATCGCGTGTTTGCTGGAAAACACGCTGCGCGCGGCCAAGCTGCGCCGCGGGATTAAGCTTTAAGCGTCGAGCTTCGCGCGAAGGCGGATCACGCCTTTCGCCCCTTCGGGATTGGGCACCGGCTTGCCCTTGCGCAGGATTTCGATCTTGCCGGCGTGAACGAGTTCCACCGCCCGCGCGCGAATGCGCGGCAGCAGCTTTTGCCATTCGCCGTCTTGCGGTTCCAACGCCATCGCGACGTCGGAGGGCGAGATCGACTTGCCCACACCCGCCTCCTGCGTCAACCGCAAGATCGCGGATTCGATTGCGTCGGTCTCGCCGTCGCCGGTCACTTGCGCTTGGACGCGGCCAGACGCAAGCGCAGCGCGTTCAGCTTGATGAAGCCTTCGGCGTCGCGCTGGTTATAGGCGCCGGCGTCTTCTTCGAAGGTTACGTGCTTGAGCGAGTACAAGCTGTTCGGGCTCTTGCGGCCGACGACGCTGACGCTGCCCTTGTAGCACTTGACCCGCACGGTGCCCGACACGTTGGCCTGGCTCTTGTCGATCGCGGCCTGGAGCATTTCGCGCTCGGGCGCGAACCAGAAGCCGTAATAGACGAGTTCCGCGTAGCGCGGCATCAGCTCGTCCTTCAAATGCATGGCGCCGCGATCGAGCGTGATCGATTCGATGCCGCGATGCGCCGCCTGCCAGATCGTGCCGCCGGGCGTTTCGTAGACGCCGCGGCTTTTCATGCCGACGAAGCGGTTTTCGACCAGATCGAGACGGCCGATGCCGTTGCGCCCGCCGATGACATTGAGTTCGGTCAGCAACGCCGCCGGCGACAGCTTCTTGCCGTTGACGGCGACGGGGTCGCCCTTCTCGAATTCGATCTCGACATATTCGGGTTTGTCGGGCGCCTTCTCGGGCGCGACCGTACGCGAATAGACGAATTCCTCCGGCTCCTGCCAGGGATCTTCCAGCACTTTGCCTTCGGCGGAGATGTGCAGAAGATTGGCGTCGACCGAGAAGGGTGCCTCGCCGCGCTTGTCCTTGGCGATGGGGATCTGATGCTGCTCGGCGTATTCGAGCAGCTTGGTGCGGCTATCGAGCTTCCATTCGCGCCAGGGCGCGATCACGCGGATATTGGGCTCGAGCGCGTAATAGCCAAGCTCGAAGCGCACCTGATCGTTGCCCTTGCCGGTGGCACCGTGGCACACGGCGTCGGCCCCGACTTGGCGCGCGATCTCGATCTGGCGCTTGGCGATCAGCGGGCGCGCGATCGACGTGCCGAGCAGATACTGGCCTTCGTAAAGCGCGTTGGCGCGGAACATCGGCATGACGAAATCGCGCACGAATTCCTCGCGCAGATCGTCGATGAAGATTTCCTTGATGCCCATCATCTGGGCCTTCTTGCGCGCGGGCTCCAACTCCTCGCCCTGGCCCAGATCGGCCGTGAACGTCACCACCTCGCAGCGATACGTGTCCTGAAGCCATTTCAGGATGATCGAGGTGTCGAGGCCGCCCGAATAGGCGAGCACCACTTTCTTGACCGGCTTTTCCATGTGTTGAGCCTTGTGAGACGCGAATCGACAGCCGACGGGCTGCTTACGAATGATTTTTGGAACGTATTGAATACCGAGTCGCGTCGCAAGCTTACGGCGCCGAAAAACTTATCCACAAGATGTAGACGACACCAAGCTACCAATTACTTGGGGACGGAATCACCCACTTCAGTCCAATACATTCAATTGATTGTGATTTAAATCTGGGTGCACACCAAATCCAGTACCCGACACATGGGGCTGTGGATAATGGGGATAAACCTTTTAAAATCAGGCCTGTTGACTCATGGCCTACAACCCGTAGATTCGGCCACAAGCGAAGAGAGCGAGGCGCTGCAACGCCTCGCTCCCCAGTCGGCAAGTTGGCATACCGTCAATGATCCGGTTGGACCGCAGGGGTGATGCCCTAGCCCCGACGCCAGGACCTTATCCCTGCGGATTCGTGAATTCAACGCTGTTGAAAAGGAACGAATCCGATGACGATTCTGAAGACCAAAGCACCTATCGGCACCATCGCGCGCACCGGTCAAAACTGCCC
The DNA here is from genome assembly GCA_041917215.1 of Tagaea sp. GTDB lineage: Bacteria > Pseudomonadota > Alphaproteobacteria > CACIAM-22H2 > CACIAM-22H2 > Tagaea. Next base: position 447,908 of record JAYRYC010000001.1, on the reverse strand, counting down.
GGAGAGCGGCGTTTGGAAATCGCTCGACTATCCGTCGACCACCGCGCCGCTCGCGAAGGGCAATACGATGCCCCCGCATAACGGCAAGGCGGTCGATTGGCAGCTCATCCAGTACGCGTGAGCGATTTTCGATAGGCTAAATCGGCGGGGTCGCGAACGGCGTTCGCGACCCCTAATTTTTTGACGTGGCGCCGAACAAGTCGACCGCTATCGATAGGTCTCGATTTCGCTCAAGCGCCCAGCGCGTCGCGCTCCGAGCGTTTGAGCTTCTCGGAGGCGCTTTTGAGCTGGCCGCAGGCGGCGAAAATATCCTCGCCGCGCGGCGTGCGGATCGGCGCCGAATACCCCGCACGGCTGACGATATCGGCGAATTCCCAGATCGCTTCGGGCGTCGAGCGTTCGAACGGGGCGCCGGGCCACGGGTTGAACGGGATCAGATTGATCTTGGCCGGAATGCCCGCGATCAGGCGCACGAGTTCGCGCGCGTCGGCCTGGCTGTCGTTCACGCCCTTCAGCATCACGTATTCGAAAGTGATGCGCCGCGCGTTCGACAGTGTCGGGTATTGGCGGCACGCCGCGAGCAATTCGGCGATCGGATATTTCTTGTTGAGCGGGACGAGCACGTCGCGCAGATCGTCGCGCACCGCGTGCAGCGATATCGCGAGCATCACGCCCAATTCCTCGCCCGCGCGCGGGATCAACGGCGCCACACCCGACGTCGACAGCGTGATGCGGCGCTTGGAAATCGCGATCCCTTCCGCATCCATGATGATGCGCAAGGCCTTCGCCACGTTCTCGTAATTGAACAGCGGCTCGCCCATACCCATCATCACGATGTTGGTGAGCTTACGGTTCGTTTCCGGCCCCGGCCATTCGTCGAACGCGTCTTTGCACAACATGACCTGCCCGACGATTTCCTCGGGCGTCAGGTTGCGCACCAAACGCTGCGTACCGGTGTGGCAGAATTTGCAGGTCAGCGTGCAGCCGACCTGGCTCGACACGCACAGGGCGCCGCGATCATCCTCGGGGATATGGACGGTTTCGATCTCCTGCCCGTCGGGCATGCGCAGCAGCCATTTCTTGGTGCCGTCGATCGAATCCTGCAAACGCGACACATGCGGCCGGCGCACGGCATAGCCTTCTTCGAGCTTGGCGCGCAGCTTCTTCGACATGTCGGTCATGTCGGCGAAATCGCGGGCCCCCTTGCCGTAGATCCAGCCCCAAAGCTGCTTGGCGCGGAAGACGGGCTCGCCCATCGACTTGAACAGATCGCCCAATTCCTCGCGCGACAGGCCGACGAGATTCGTGCGCCCGTCTTCGTGCGACGGGGCGGGCAGCGCCTCCTTGAACGGGGCGAGGGAAGGCGGCTGAACTTGGGCTTCGAGCATGGCGCCTTAATAGGCGCAGAGCCCGCGCGAGTCTACCGGCGGACGCCGCGCGCTAATTTACCGGCGGACGCCGCAGGCCTTATCGATCTCGGCCAGGGCCTTCTGGAACCCGGCCAGCGGGAACGTGTCGACCGTTTCGGTGCCGCGCGAGGACGTCGCCTTGACGACCGCATTGCCGGTCGCCGGCGCCGAACGCAACGCCGCCACGATTTGGCGGTCGCCGTCGGCTTCCTTGGCCCAGGCGCCGGCAGCGTTCTGCTGGCCCAACGTGGAGAGTGCGATTTTGGCGCGGCCGATCTCGATTTCCCCGCCATCGCGTGGGGAATAGCCGGCCGTCCAGGTGAATTCGTCGTTGCGACGCGGATTTTGGTGATGCGCGATCATCAGCACGATATCGCCGCGATTGGCGCCCGCCGGGCGGCTGTCGGATTTCGACGGCCGTACAATGGCGTAGCAAATCTTGGCGTTATTCGGGCCCGCCTCGTAGGCGAACCACGTGTCGAACTTGCCAAGCTGCTTGGGTGCCTGTTGGGCGTGCGCAAGGCCCGGCGCGAACAAAGCGCAAACTGCGGCCAGAAATCCCAGCCGAATCGCGAATCGATGATCCGAAGTCATGACGGCGCCGTATCGCATTCACGATGCTTCACGTCAACCGCCCTGCCCCCCGCTTCCGCGACGATATGGCCGCATCGGCCATGCTTGCGGTTGAGGGCGGGGCATCGTTACAAGGCCGCATGGACGGGCAGGAAGAAGCGCTCGATATCTACGTGCGCGATTTGCTGGCGATCGCCCGCAATCAGGATCGCGCGGCGTTCGCACGGTTGTTCGGGCATTTCGGTCCGCGCGTGAAATCCTATTTGCTGCGCTTGGGCGCCGACCAAGCGCAGGCCGAGGATTTGACCCAGGAAGTGATGCTGACGGTGTGGCGCAAAGCGCCGTCCTACGACCCCAAGCTCGCCGGCCCGTCGACCTGGATCTTCGCCATCGCGCGCAACCGGCGCATCGATTCGCTGCGCCGGGAAAAGCGCGCCCAACTCGATTCCGACGATCCCGCCTTGCAGCCCGAAGCGGACGCCCTGCCCGACCGCACGCTGGACGCCGGGCGCTGGGAAGCGCGCCTGTCGCAAGCCTTGCGCGAATTGCCGCAAGAACAGGCGCAGATGCTGAAGCTCGCCTATTACGAGGACCGGTCCCACGGCGACATCGCGCAATCGCTGCGCCTGCCGCTGGGAACGGTCAAATCGCGCCTCCGGCTTGCCATCGGCCGTTTGCGCACCATGTTCGGTGACGAGAAATGATGCCCCGCCCCATCCACGACGAATATCTGCTCGACTACGCCGCCGGCTCGGCCCCCGAAGCCGTGTCGGTGCTGGTCGCTTCGCATCTCGAGCTGTGCCCCGCGGCACGCGCCACACTCGCCCGGCTCGAAGCCGTCGGCGGCGCGCTGCTCGAACAGCTTCCCCCGGCCGGTCTGTCGCCCGCGACGATCGAAGCGGTGTTCGCCAAGCTCGATTCCACGCCGCAGGATATCCGCGCCGAATTGCCGCCGATGGACGCCGCGTCCGGCCTGCCCAAGGCGCTCGTCCCCTATATCCCCGAAGGCGGGATCGAAAATCTGCAATGGCGCAAGGCGAGCCGCGGCTTCGAAGAAGCGATGCTGACGCGCCAAGGGCACCACGCGATGAGCTTGCTGCGCTCGACCAATGGCGGGCGCGTGCCCACGCATTCGCACACCGGCACGGAATTGCTGCTGGTGCTCGACGGCAGCTTCCACGACGAGCGCGCGATCTACGCGCGCGGCGACGTGTCGATCGGCGACGGCGACGTGATGCACAGCCCCACCGTCGATCGCGGCCAGAACTGCCTGTGCTTGGCGGTGGACGACGGGGCCGCGCGCCTGCCCGGCATGACCGGCCGGCTGCTCAACCCGTTCCTGCGCTGGTACGCGAAGGCGCGCTGAGTCAGCGGACGGAAATTTCCGGCCGCTCGATCAGCGCGCTGTCGTCCTTCACCTCGACGTCGCTGCGGCTCCAGGTGACGAACAGCATCAGCGTCCATTCCAATTCGTTCGACACGCCCGATTGCGGGCCCGTGCTGCCGCGATAAGCGCCGGTCTTCGCGTCGTAACCGGTCGCGGCGAATTGCGCGACACCCTGGCGGCGCGCGCGTTTGAACAACGCGATTTCCGGGAATTTGACCGAACTGCCGGCCAGCGGAATTGGAATGTCGAAGGCGGGGATGCCGACCAGCGTATGGCCGTCGTCCATCGACAAGGCGCCCGCGCGAATCTCGACCACCGTGTCGGCCTCGGCACGATCGGCGACGAGATTGGCGCCGAGCTTCAGCATCCGCTCGCGGATCGCGGCGATCGCGTATTTGGCGTCCACGCCGTCGAAATTCGCCGCGTCGACGAAGACTTTCGCGCCCGGCTGGAATTCCAACACGAGCCGTTCGGCGGCCTTGTCGGCGGCGTTGGCGATCAGCAATTGCTCGGTCGCGGTGCGCGCGGGCTGCGATTGGCGCGCGCCCGAACACGCGGCGAGCGACGCCAGCAATAGAATCGGCAAAACGAATTTACGCATCGAAAAACTTTCCGGCGGGGGATCGGATCGACCCCGATCCTACCCGCGGATATGGCTTTTTTCGGGCGCATAAAACGAAAGGGGCGCGCGGATTTCGCCGCACGCCCCATCGTTTTCGAAAAACCGCGCGTTAGATCGTGCGCGCGACTTCCTCGACCTCGAAGCACTCGATGACGTCGCCTTCGCGGATGTCGTCGTAGTTCTCGAAGGCCATGCCGCACTCGTAACCTTCCTGCACTTCGCGGACTTCGTCCTTGAAGCGGCGCAGGGTCTTGAGTGTGCCTTCGTGGATGACCGTCTGGTCGCGCAGCAGGCGAACCTTGGCGCCGCGCTTGACCATGCCTTCCACGACGCGGCAGCCCGCGACCTTGCCGACCTTGGTGATGTTGAACACCTGACGGATTTCCGCGTTGCCGAGGAACTTCTCGTGCAGGCTGGGCGGCAGCAGGCCCGACAGCGCGGCTTTGATGTCGTCGATCACGTTGTAGATGATCGAGTAGTAGCGGATCTCGATCCCGTCGCGCTTGGCCATTTCGCGGGCCTGCGGATTGGCGCGGACGTTGAAACCGACGATCACGCCCGAACTGGCCTTCGCCAGCGCGATGTCGCCTTCGGTGATGCCGCCCACCGCGCCGTGCAGCAAGCGCACCGCGACTTCGTCGGTGCGCAGCTTGGCGAGGGAGCCCGCGATCGCTTCGAGCGAGCCTTGGACGTCCGTCTTAACCACGACGGCGAGTTCCTTGGCTTCGCCTTCCTTGATCTTGGTGAACATCTGCTCCAGCGTGCCGCGCGCGCGCGCGGTCGCCGTCTGCTCGCGCGTGCGGCGCTGGCGGAACTCGGTGACTTCGCGCGCGCGGTTTTCGTTCTCGACGACTTGGAAGTCGTCGCCCGCTTGCGGCGTGCCGGTCAGGCCCAGCACCTCGACGGGCGTCGAGGGACCCGCACTGACGACTTGGCGGCCGTGATCGTCGATGAGCGCGCGCACGCGGCCCCATTCCTCGCCGGCCACGAAAATATCGCCGACCTTGATCGTGCCCTTCTGCACCAGCACGGTCGCGACCGAGCCGCGGCCGCGTTCGAGCTTGGCTTCGACGATGGCACCTTGCGCGGCGCGATCGGGGTTGGCGCGCAGATCGAGAAGTTCGGTCTGCAACAGGATCGCTTCCTCGAGCTTGTCGAGGCCCTTGCCGGTCTTGGCCGAGACTTCCACGCCGAGCACGTCGCCGCCGTAGCCTTCCAGCGCGACTTCGTGCTGGAGCAGTTCGCTGCGCACGCGGTCGGGATCGACGCCGGTTTTGTCGATCTTGTTGATCGCCACGATGATCGGCACCTGCGCCGCCTTGGCGTGGGCGATGGCTTCGACCGTCTGCGGCTGGATGCCGTCGTCGGCGGCCACGACCAGCACGACGATGTCGGTGACCTTGGCGCCGCGCGCGCGCATCGCGGTGAACGCTTCGTGGCCGGGCGTGTCGAGGAACGTGATCGCCGCACCCGATTTCAGCGTGACCTTATAGGCGCCGATATGCTGCGTGATGCCGCCCGCTTCGTGCTTGGCGACGTCGGTCGCGCGCAGCGCGTCGAGCAGCGACGTCTTGCCGTGGTCGACATGGCCCATGATCGTGACGACGGGCGCGCGCGGCTGGAGCTGCTCGTCCGTGTCCGTGTCGCCGGTCAGGCCGATTTCGACGTCGGCTTCCGAGACGCGCTTCACCTTGTGGCCGAATTCGCCGACGATCAGCTCGGCCGTGTCGGCGTCGAGCGGATGGTTGATCGTCGCCATCACGCCCATCTTCATCAGCGACTTGATGACGTCGACCGAACGCTCGGCCATGCGGTTGGCGAGTTCCTGCACCGTGATCGCTTCGGGCACGACGACTTCGCGGACCTGCTTGGCTTGCGGACCTTGCGCGGCCAGGCGCGCCTTTTCCTTTTCGCGCGCGCGCTTCATCGCGGCGAGCGAGCGCACGCGGATCGTTTCTTCCGAATCGAGCGCCTGGTGAACCGACATCTTGCCTTGCTGGCGGCGGTTCTTGTCCTCGCGGCCTTCGGGGGCGCGCGGGGCCGGACGGCCGGGCACGGCGCCACGGCCGGGCATCGGACGGCCGGGCATGCCGCCGGGGCGGCGCGGACGATCGTCGTCTTCCGCCGTGGCGGCCGCACCCGGTGCGGCGGCGCGCGGCGCCATCATGACGGTGCCGGGGACGAGCACGGGGCCCGTCGGCGCCGGCGCGGGCGCCGGGGCCGACGGTGCGGCGGCAACGGGGCGTGCGGCGGTCGACGCGGCTTCGCGGCGGCGGCCTTCTTCCTCGTTCAGGCGGCGCGTTTCGTCCTCGGCCTTCTTCTTCTGCTCGGCGTCGGTCTTCTTCGCGGCTTCGGCGTCGACCTTGCGCTGCGCCTCTTCCTCGGCCTTGCGCTTGGCGTCTTCCTCGGCCTTGCGCGCCATCTCTTCTTCGAGGCGCTTGGCTTCGGCTTCGTCGCGGCGCTTGGCTTCCACGTCGGCGCGGATCGCGGTTTGGATCGCGCGCTGGCGGGCGCTCTTTTCCTCTTCCGTCAGCTCGCGCAGAACCTGCGGCTTGCCGGGCTTGGCGGGTGCTGCCGGTGCGGCGGCGGGCGACGCGGCGGCGGCCGGCTTCGCGGCGACGGGCGCGCTCGCGGCGGGACCGGCGACGGGGGCGGCACCGGGGCGGCCGGGCAAACGGGTCTTGCGCACTTCGACCTGCACGGTCTTGGTGCGGCCATGCGAGAAGCTTTGCCGGACTTGGCCGTCGGCCCCGGCGGCAGCGGGCGCGCGCAATTCCAGGCGACCCCCGGACTTGCTCGCGAGACCCAGCTTCTTCTTGCCGTCCTGTTCGTTCGTATCCGTCATCACTCGCCCTTGTCTTCAGACGCCGTGCGGAAAGCCGCAAGGCGCATCAAATCGTTGCGCAGACGCTGCGCCATCGCACCGTCGCGCACCGCCACATGGACCGCGTTTTCGCGGCCCAGGGCGGCACCCATTTCTTCCGCCGACAGCGCCGAGACCGTCGGGATATCGCGCCCGCCCAAACGCGCGCGTTCCGCGCGGCTGGCGTCCAAGGCTTCGACCACCAAGCCGATGCCGCCGCGTTCGATCGCGGTTTTGGCCTTGGTGAAGCCCGCGACGATCGCGCCGGCACGCTTGGCCAGCGACAGGCTTTCGATCGCGCGGCGCAGCAGCAGCTTTTCGACCATCGCCGGCAGTTCGGCGGCGGCCTTCACGTTCTTCTTCGCGGCCTTGGCGAAGGCGTTGCGCGCCACCGCCTGTTCGACCGCATCGCGCGACACCGTCAGCCACAAGCCCCTGCCCGGCAGCTTGCCTTCGATATCGGGCACCACCGTGCCGTCCGGCGCTTCGACGAAACGCAGGAACGATTCCCTGGGTCCCGTCTTGCCCGTGACGACGCAACGGCGCACGGGACCGTCGGAAGCCGTATCGACGGCTTCCGAGGCTTCCACATGCACGATGTCGGTGGTGCTCAGCATCGCCGCTTACTTCTTCTCCTCGTCGGCGAACCAATGTTCGCGCGCCTTCATGATCAACGCGTTCGCGGTTTCCTCGTCGAGCTCGTCCTTGCCGAGGATCTCGATCAACTCGTCGCCCGCCAGATCGGCGAAATCGTCGAGCGTCTTGACGCCCTTTTCGCCGAGCTTGACCAGCGCGGCCGGGCCGAAGCCCGTGAACTCCGCGACTTCGTCCGTGACGCCGAGCGTCTTGCGCTCGCCTTCCAGACGGGTGTTTTCCTTCTCGACGAAAGCTTCCGCGCGGCTCTTCAATTCGCCCGCCACGCCTTCGTCGAAGCCTTCGATGTTCGCCAGTTCGTCGACGTCCACGGCGGCCACTTCCTCGACCTTCGTGAAGCCTTCGGTGACCAGCAAGCCCGCGATCACGTCGTCGACGTCGAGCGCGTCGACGAAGAGCTGCGAACGCTCCTTGAACTCGGCCTGACGGCGTTCCGATTCCTCGGCCTCGGTCAGAATGTCGATCGCCCAGCCGGTCAGCATCGAGGCGAGACGCACGTTCTGACCGCGACGGCCGATGGCGAGCGAGAGCTGCTCGTCCGGCACCACGACTTCGATGCGGCGCGCTTCTTCGTCGAGCACGACTTTGGTGACTTCCGCCGGGGCGAGCGCGTTGACCACGAAGGTCGCCGGATCGTTCGACCAGGGAATGATGTCGATCTTTTCGCCCTGCTGTTCGGCGACGACGGCCTGCACGCGGCTGCCGCGCATACCGACGCAAGCGCCGACCGGATCGATCGAGGAATCGTGGCTGACGACGGCGATCTTGCCGCGGCTGCCGGGGTCGCGCGCGACCGCCTTGATTTCGATGATGCCGTCGTAGATTTCCGGCACTTCCTGCGAGAACAGCTTGGCCGTGAATTGCGGATGCGTACGCGACAGGAAGATCTGGGGCCCGCGCGGTTCCTGGCGCACGTCGTAGATATAGGCGCGCACGCGTTCCTGCGGCTTGAACACTTCGCGCGGGATCGTTTCGTCGCGGCGCAGAATGGCTTCCGCGCGGCCCAGATCGACCGTGACGTTTCCGAATTCGACGCGCTTGACCAGGCCGTTGACGATCTCGCCAATGCGGTCCTTGTACTCGTCGAACTGGCGCAGACGCTCGGCCTCGCGCACGCGCTGGACGATCACCTGCTTGGCGGTCTGTGCTGCGATACGGCCGAAATCGATCGGCGGCAGCGGATCGGTCAGATAGTCGCCGACCTTCGCGTCCGGGTTCTTGCGCTGGGCGACTTCGAGCGCGATTTCGGTCGCGTCGTTGGTCACCGGATCGGCGACGAGGCGATAGCGCAGCAGCTGCATTTCGCCGTTGTCGCGGTCGATATGCGCGCGGATATCGTGCTCGATGCCGTATTTGGCGCGGCCGGCCTTTTGGATGGCCTGCTCCATCGCCTCGAGAACCTGCTCGCGGTCGATGCCCTTCTCGCGGGCCACCGTGTCGGCGACCTGGAGCATTTCGATGCGGTTATAGGCGGTCGTACGTTCCATCATTCGTCTCTTCGAAGGTTAGACGGCGGAAGCAGCGGCGGCGGCTTCTTCGGCGCGCGTCGCGGCGATGAGTTCGTCGGTAAGCAGCAGCTTGGCGCGCGCGATTTCGGCGAGCGGCAAAGTTGCGGGCCCTTCCTGCGTTTCGATGCGCACGGCGTCGCCCTCGCGGCCGCCGAGGCGGCCGGAGAAACGCTTGCGCCCCTCGACGGGGAATTTGGTCTCGATGCGCGCTTCGTGGCCCTTGAAGCGGTCGAAATCGGCGCCGCGCGTCAGCGGGCGATCGATGCCGGGGGAGCTGACTTCCAGCACGTATTGCGCCTTGATCGGATCCTCGACGTCGAGCTTCGCGGAAACGGCGCGGGAAAGACTCTCGCAATCGCCCAGGGTCATCGCCTTGCGATCCTTGCGCTCGGCCATGATTTGAAGCGTCGGCCGGTCGCGGCCCGCGACGATCACGCGCACGAGTTCGTAGCCCATCGCATCGACGGTGGGTTCGATCAAGTCGGCGAGCGCGTTGTCACGGTCCATGCGTGGGCGACCGGCTTCCTGGGTTCGAGTTTCGGAACGCCCGTGTCCGCCCGGGCCGGCAATAAAAAAGTGGGCCGTTGGGCCCACTTGTTATTGTCGCCCGAGGCTAACCTCGGACGTTATGTCGCGGCGGAATATACGGATTTCCGCGCCCGAATCAAGTGGCGGATTCCACCAATGATATAAGCGCACTAGCCCCCGGTTCGGGCGGCCTTTGTCCTGTCAAGCGGGCCGGGCTTGCGCTAACGTCCACAGGATGAAGCGGATTCGCCTTCTTTCCACGGTTTTCGCCCTCGGCCTGCTCGGCGCTTGCGCGACCCCGCCCGAACAACGCGCGGCCGAGCCCGACGCCCCGATCGACCCCGGCCCGGCGACGGTTTCCGGCAATTATCTGGCCGCCTTGCACGCCCAGCGCATTCGCGACGCGAACGCGGCGGCGGAATTCTCCGCGCGCGTGCTCGACGCCAATCCGATGAACGCGGAATTGCTGGTCCGCACCCATGCCGCCTTGGTCGAAGCGGGCCGCATCGACGAGGCCTTGCCCTTGGCCGCGCGCTTGGTCGCGATGTCGCCGGGCCAGGTCGCGGCGCAGATGACGCTGGTCGCCGACGAGATCGCGCGCGGCCAATTCGCCGCCGCCGAGCGGCGCATGGCGGGGCTGCCGCTGCAAGGCTATTCGCGCGTCGTCAACCCGCTGCTGATCGCGTGGATCAATGTCGGGCTCGAGCGCAATCCCGCCGCGTTCGACATTCTGCGTTCGCTGCTGGACGTGCAGGGCTTCAAGCAAATGCACGATTACTATGCCGGCCTGATCGCCGAGCGGGCGGGGCGTTTCGCCGAGGCGGAAGGCTTCTATCGCGCGGCGTTGGAAGGCGAGGATGGCGCCCCGCCGCGCCTGATCGAAATCGCCGGCGGCTTCCTGGAGCGGCGCGGCCGCACGGCCGAAGCGCGCCAGCTTTATTTGCGCTATCGCCAAGTAGCGCCCGATTCGCCTGTCGTGCTCGCGGGACTTTCGCGCACGCGTGTCGGCGCCCCGCCGGTGCCGCCGCCCGAATTTCCGCTGCGCGATGCGCGCAAAGGGGCGGCCGACGCGTTGTTCAACCTCGCCGCCTTGTTCCGCCAGGACGCGACGATGGCGACGGCGCTGTCCTTCGGGCGGCTGGGCCTGCATCTCGACCCCGACGCCGCCTTGGGCCTGATGACGGTCGCCGAGATCCTCGACGGCATGGGCCAGCGCGACGAAGCCGACAAGCTGTTCGCGCGCGTGCCCGCGGATTCGCCCTATTCTTACGTCGCGCAGATGCGCCTTGCCGAAAATCGGCAGGAACGCGGCGATTTAAACGGTGCTTTGGCGGCACTGGAGAAACTCGCGCGCGAGAATCCCGACCGCTTCGACGCGCTGACGACGATGGGCAATTTCCTGCGCAACGCCGAACGTTTCACGGAAGCGGCGGGGGCTTACGGCCGCGCGCTGGAGCGCATCGGCGCCAATCCGGAACGCCGCCACTGGTCGATCTTCTACGTGCGCGGCATCGCCTTCGAACGCGCGAAGAATTGGCCCGAGGCCGAGCGTCATTTCAAACGCGCGCTGGAATTGTTTCCCGAACAGCCCGACGTGATGAACTATCTCGCCTATACCTGGGTCGATCGCGGCGAGAACTTGGTCGAGGCCGAACGCATGCTGCGCCGCGCGGTCGAGCAACGCCCGAATTCAGGGCATATCGTGGACTCGCTCGGCTGGGCGTTCTATCGCCTGGGCCGTTACGAGGAAGCGGTACCCCTGCTGGAGCGCGCCGCCGAATTGCTGCCCGAGGATCCCGTGCTGCTCGACCATCTGGGCGACGGGTATTGGCGCGTCGGCCGCCGGCGCGAAGCGGCGTTCCAATGGGAACGCGCCTTGCGCAGCAAGCCGGAGCCGGAGCTGAAGGTCGAGATCGAGAAGAAGCTGCGCGACGGTTTGCCGGCCGCGCAAGCGCGGCGCTAACTCACCCGAACAGCAGCAGCGCGCCCACGCCCGCGACGATCAACGCCACGCCCGCCATTTCGCGCGGCGCCAGGCTTTGGCGCAGCATGTTGCGCCCGACGATCAGCGAGAACAGCACCTCCGCCAAACCCAGCGTGCGCACGAGCGCGGCGGGGGCGAGCGAGAACCCGACGAACCAGCCGCCCGACGCGAAGGAGCCCATGGCACCCGCGAACATCGATTTGCGCCACGCGGCGAAAACGTTCTTGAGAACCTCCGGATCGCGCCACGCGAACCAGATGCAAAGGAGCGTCGCCTGGAAGCCGAGCGCGCAGGCGAGCGACGTGGTCGCGGCGAGATAGAAGACGGGCTCGTTCAATTCGAGAATACCCGCGCGATAGCAAACCGCCGACATGCCGTAGCCCGCGCCTGCGAGCAGGCCATAGGTCGTGGCGCCCAGATCCACGCCGTTGCGCCACGGATTGCCCGACATCGCGAGCACGCCAATCGTCGCCACGACGATGGCGCCGAAGCCGATCGGCGACAGCGTTTCGCCGAGCACGAAATAGGCGAAGATCGCCACTTCGACGGGCTCGAATTTCGTGTAGGCGATGGCGAGCGCGAAAGCCTTCATGCGCATCGCGGCGAGGGTGAACGCGGTCGCCGCGATCTGCATCACCGCCCCCGTCGCGATCCACGCCAGCGCCGTCGCGTCGGGTACCGGCGGCGCTTTGCCCGCCAGCAAACACGCGATGCCCAGCATCAACAGACCGAACGGGAAACCGTAGATGAAGCGCACCGACGTGGCGCCGAGCGTGCCCAACGCTTCCGTCAGATGGCGTTGCATCACATTGCGCGCGGTTTGCCCCGCCGAGGCGAACAACGTCGCGGGAATCCACAGCAGCGAAACCGGATCGGCCATCGTACGATGATTGCGAGAGGTGGGCTTGCGATAAACGGGGGAGTTCCGGCACTGTCGCACGCGATGCGTATTCTCGTCACCGGCTCCGAAGGCTATCTGGGCGCAAGGCTGATCCGCCATTTGCGCAGCGATCCCCGCACCACCGAAATCCGCGGCTTCGACCGCGAACACGGCCAGGATCTTTGCGACCGCGCGCAGGTCGCGTCAGCGCTTTCGGGCATCGACCGCATCTTCCATACGGCGGTGGTCGCGGGCGCGGAGGCCGAGGCGGATTGGCCCGCCGCCCTCGACGCCAACATGATCGGCACGGTCAATCTGATTTCCCAAGCCGCACGCTTGCCCAAGCCGCCGGTCTTCGTGTTCGCGTCGGCCATCGCGGTTTATGGGCCCGCCACCGACGGCATCGTGGACGATTCGACACCCGCGACGGGCACGGGCGCCTATGCCAGCGCCAAACGCGCGATCGAGATCTTGCTGGCCGACGCGGCGCGCGCGGGCCGCATCGATGCGCGCAGCATTCGCTTGCCGACCACGCTGGTGCGCCCCTCGCGCAAAGGTCCGACGACGGCGGGCTTCATGTCCGATCTGATCGTCGCTTACGCCAACGGGCGCGATTTCACCATTCCGGTCGATCCCGATACGCCGTTCGCGGTGGCGGCCCTATCGCGGTCGTTGCGTGCCCTGCGCGTCGCCGCCGATGCGCCGGCCGAGGCGTTCGGACCCGAACGGGTCGCCGGGCTTCCCACATTGCGGATCAGCCCAAGCGACGCCATCGCGGCGGTGGAACGCGTGTTCGGCCCAAGGCCGGGCAAGATCGCGGTCGCGCACAATCCCGCCATTGCGGCGATCGCCGCGCGCTGGCCGCGCCAAGTGCTGTCGGCCAAAGGCAGCGCGCTGGGTCTCGATCCCGACGAAACGGTCGAAGAAATGGTGCGCCGCTATCGCGACGATCCCGAGGGGCTGTCGGCCTAAAATCCGCCCGGCTTAAAACCCAAACGCGAAGACGATCGCGCCGCCGACGATGAACGCGCCCAAGCGTTTCAACAACGGCGTGTCCGCGATCACCGCGAAGGACAAGAACCACAGCCCCACGCCGATTTTCACGGTCGCGGCGACGGCGAAGACCGGATCGGTCAGCACGGCCAGCAGCGACGGGTTGGCCACGAAAGCGAGCGGCACCATGAACAGCCCCAGGCCGATGCGCATCGCGCGCAGCGACACCGGGAACCACGGCGTTTTCGCGATGGTCGACGCGATGAACACATTGCCGCAAACCGGCGGCGTGATCGTGCACAGCAGCGCGTACCAGAACACGAACATATGCGCCTGCAACGGCGCCAAGCCCATCTTGATCAAGGCCGGGCCCGCCACCGCGATGCAGATCACGTAAGCCGCCGTCGTCGGCAATTCCATGCCCAGCGCGATGCAGGCGAGCGCCGTCAATAACAGCGCGATCCACAAATTGTCGCCCGCGACGCCGACGATCAGCGACGTGATCTTCACGCCCACGCCGGTCATGTGGAACACGCCGGTGATCAGGCTCGCGCACAGAATGACGGCGGCGATCATCGCGATCTGCTCGGCCGCGTTGACGCAGCCATCGGCCGCGCGGCGCAGGAAGCCGAGAATCGATACGCGATAGCCGTCTTCGAACAGCAGCAGGCCGAACGCCACGATGACCGCGACGAAGGCCGCCATCTGGGGCGTGAATTCGGTGAAGCCGAGCACCGCGATCAAAATGCCGAGCGGCCCGAGGAAGAACGGGATGTTGCGCGCGACATGGGCCCAGCCGGGCATTTCCGACGCGGGCAAGCCGGTCAGGCCGTGTCGCACGGCGTAGAGATCGACGCCGATCCAGCACGCGATGAAGAACAGCAACGCGGGCAGCGTCGCGATCATCATCAATTCGTTGTAGGGAATTTGAATCAGGGCGGCCATCAGGAACACGCCCGCCCCCATCACCGGCGGCATGATCTGCCCGCCGGTCGAGGCGACGGCTTCGACCGCCGCCGCAAGGCTGGGCGGATAGCCGTTGCGGATCATCGCCGGGATGGTGAACGTGCCGGTCGAGACGACGTTCGCCGACGCCGAGCCCGAGATCGTGCCGTAAAGTGCGGACGCCACGACTTCGACCTTCGCCGTGCCCGCGCGATAGCGCCCGGCGATTTGCGTGGCGAGCGCCATGAAGCCCGTGCCCGCCTGCCCCGCCGCGACGAAGGAGCCGAGGATCAGGAACGGGGCGACCAGTTCGACCGACGTGGCGGTCAGCGAGCTCCACAAGCCCCCTTCGGTCAGCAGCAGCGTGCCGAAGAAGAAATCCGGCGGCAGGCCCGCATGGCCCCAATCGCCGGGGATATGCTGGCCGAACATGCCGTAGAGAATCACGATCAGCGCGACGGTCGGCATGATCCATTTGACCGCGCGGCGCGCCATTTCCAACGTCAGCAGGATCAGAAAAATCGACACCGCGTATTGCAGCGTCGATTCGAGGCGCCCGTATTGATCGACCAAATCGCGCCAATTGATCGCGATATAGAGGCATGAAGCGATGCCGAACAGGCCGATCGCGGCACTCCACATCCGATACCAGGCCGGGCCCTTGACCCCGATCAGGAACACGAACGGGATCGCGAGCGCGAAGTGCATCGGCCGCGCGACGAGCGCCGGCACGAGACCCGAAAAGATCAGATAGAGATGATAGGCGACCGAGACGGCGGCGAAGGCCAGAACGAAAGGACCCGCGCGCTTGCCCGTCTCGGCCGCTTGTTCGAATAGACTCAACGCATACCCGCCGGAATGTTCACACCGGCTTCCGTGTAGTACTTAAGCGCACCCGGATGCAACTTCACGCCGATGCCCGCGATCTGATCGCGCGCGACGGCGTTCCACCACGGATTCACCTTGCCCATATCGGCGCGGCGCTCCCAGAAGATCTTGGTGATCTCGTAGGCCACATCGTCCGACGTCGCGGCGGTGGTGTAGGCGCCGACCGGAATGCCGACCGTGTGTACGGGCTGCGTCTGGCCGGCATAGGTGCCGGCGGCGATCGTCACGGGGCCCGCACTCGGGTCCTGCACGGTCACCATGTTCACTTGCTCGGGCGTCATCGACAGCAGCTTGATCGGCATCGTCGCGGCGAGTTCCTGCACGTTCGACGTGGGATGCGACGAGCCCGAGGCGAAGCCGTCGACCTGACGGTTGCGCATCGCGTTGGACGCGGCGTTGAGCTCGACTTCCGAGAAGCGCACCTGGTCGGCGATGCCGAGCTGGCGGAAGACGGCCGAAGCCTGACGCTCGGTGAACGTGCCGCGCCCGCCCGCGATGAAGCGCTTGCCGGCGAGGTCCTTGAGGTCGTTGACGCCCGCGTCGGCGCGCACGATCCAATGCATCGTCACCGGCGGCATGACAAACAGCGTGCGGATCGTGGCGTAGTCCGCACCGTCGGTGAACGGCGCTTTGGCGGCTTGCGCGTCGCGCACCATTGAGGGCGGGGCGGTGTAGATGAACCCGGCCGGGCGGCGCGGCGCTTCGCGCACGTTCTGGACCGAGCCTTGGCTTTCCTCGACCGTCGCGGCGATGCGCCCGTTCGTGGCGGTGCGCAGGACTTCGGAAAGCTGGACGGTCATCACGTAATAGGACGAGCCCGACGACGCGGATTTGAGCGTCACGCGCTGCTGGGCTTGCGCGGCGGGAACGGCGAACAGGCCGGCGGCGAGGAAGCCGGCGGCAAGAAGGCGATAATTCATCGGCGTCGATCTCCCGGAAAGCCGGGGTTGAAAGCCCGGCGTTTTGGTGGACCGCGACTTTAGAATTTCACCGCGCGCGCTTCAACACGAACAAGCCTTGCTCGCCGAGCAGATTGGCGAAAAACCCGGGCGCGCGCAGGGATTTGGGACGCCCGGCCGCGTCGAGCACTTGGGCGTATTCGATGTCGATGTTCAGAACGCGGCACAGATCGACGAAATCGTCGATCGTGCACAGATGCACGTTCGGCGTTTCGTACCAGGATTGATCGAGCGCATCGGTCACCGGCATCTTGCCGCCGACCAGCAATTTCAAGCGCACATGCCACACGCCGAAATTCGGAAACGACACCACCGCGCGCTTGCCGATCCGCACGAGGTGCCCGAGCACGGTTTTCGGGTCCCAGGTCGCTTGCAGCGTCTGCGACAGGATCGCGTAGTCGAAGGCGCCGGTCGGATAGTCTTTAAGGTCCGTATCCGCATCGCCCTGGATGACCGACAGGCCTTGCGCCACGCACGCGTTCACGCCCGCTTGGCTGAGTTCGATGCCGCGCCCGTCGACGTTCTTTTCGTGGCTAAGCCAATCCAGCAACGCGCCGTCGCCGCAGCCGATATCGAGCACGCGGCTGCCCGGCTCGATCATCTCGCCGATGGTTTTGAGATCGACGCGGATCGAGGCGCGCGGGCGGGCTTGTGCGGCCGCCGGCAGGATCGGCGAATCGTTCATTTGCCGCGCAAGCCCCGCCGCTCCGCGCAGCCGTTGAGGAAGCCTTGCAGCGTGTTGTGGAGATCCGGCTCGTCCAGCAGGAACGCGTCATGGCCCTTGTCGGACACGATCTCGACGAACGACACGTTCGCCGCGACGGCGTTCAACGCATGGACGAGCGTGCGGCTTTCCGAGGTCGGGAACAGCCAATCCGAGGTGAAGCTCACGACGCAGAAGCGCGTCTTCGTGCCTTCGAAGGCGGCGGGCAGCGAACCGCCATGCTCGGCCTGAAGGTCGAAATAATCCATGGCACGGGTGATGTAGAGATAGGAATTCGCGTCGAAGCGATCGACGAAGGTCGATCCCTGATGGCGCAGATAGGATTCGACCTGGAAATCGGCGTCGAAGCCGTAGGACAACGCCGCACGGTTCTGCAAGCGCCGGCCGAATTTCCGATGCAGCGCTTGTTCCGATAGATACGTCACGTGTGCGGCCATGCGCGCGACCGCCAGCCCGCGATGCGGCAACGTGCCCGCACTCAAATAATCGCCGCCGCGCCAATCGGGATCGGCCATGATCGCCTGGCGCCCGACTTCGTGGAACGCGATGTTCTGCGCCGAATGCCGATAGGACGTGGCGATGGGAATCGCGGCGAAAACACGGTCGGGATAGGTCGAGACCCAATCGAGCACCTGCATCCCGCCCATCGATCCGCCGATGACGCAGAAAAGCTGCCCGATGCCGAGATGGTCCAGAAGCCGTGCTTGGGCCTGCACCATGTCGCCGATCGTGATGACCGGGAAGGTCAGGCCATAGGGCTTGCCGGTCGCGGGATCGATCGATTTGGGCCCCGACGAGCCCATGCAGCCGCCCAGCACATTGGCGCAGATGATCCAGTAACGATCGGTATCGAGGATTTTGCCGGGGCCGACGATCGCTTCCCACCAGCCGGGCTTGCCGGTCACGGGATGCGTATCGGCGACGAATTGATCCCCGGTCAGCGCATGGCAGACCAGGATCGCGTTCGATTTGTCGGCATTGGGCGCGCCGTAAGTGCGGTACGCGACGGTCACCGGGCCGAATTCGACGCCCGAATCGAGCTTCAACGGCCGATCGGCCGGAATCTCGAAGCGTTGGCCCGGTGAATCCGGGGCCGTCATATCGACGGCGGCGATACGTGGCGTCGCGGACAAGGTTTCGGTTCCCGTGAGTTGACGCAGAACATGGCCCGGCGCGCCGCCGGATTCAAGCATCGCCCCCGCGCGCGGGTTATGGCATTTTCCCCGCGTCATGGAAGGAAGCGAAGACAAACTCACCGCGATCCGCCGCCAGCTCGACGCGATCGACGACAAGCTGCTCGACCTGCTGGCCGAGCGCGCGCGCAAGATGGCCGAAGTGCAGGCCGCGAAGGGCGGATCGGGCGGCGTGTTGTGCCGGCCCGGGCGCGAGATGCAGATCCTGCGGCGTTTGACCAAGCGCATCGACGGCCCGTTGCCCGCCGATCTGGTCGTGCGCATCTGGCGCGACGTGGTGACGAGCTTCACCCGCCTGCAAGGCCCGTTCGCGATCGGCGCGTTGGACGCGCCGGACTGGCTCGCGGACCTCGCCCAACGCCATTTCGGCCTGGGCGATTCGGTGCGCCGCGTCGATGGCGCGTCGCGGCTGTTCTCGATGCTCGCCGACGGCGCCGTACGCATCGCCGTGTTCCCGTCGCCCGAGGATTCCGACACGCCGTGGTGGACGCGCATCGGCCGCGACGGCACGCAAGTGATCGCGCGCATCCCGGTCGACGGCACCGAAACCCAGCCCGGCGGCTTGGTCGTCGGCAAGCAGGCGTTCGATCCGTCGGGCGACGACCGGCATTTGCTGATCGTCGAATTCGACGAAGCCTTGTCGCGGCCCAAAATCGCCAAGCGTTTCGCCGATGCCGGGATCGCGCTGGAACGCATTCTGGCCGAGACATCCGACAAAACGGGGCAGAGCATTTTGGCCGTTTGCGCCACGCCGATCGCCGCGAACGATCCGCGCTTGGCGACGCTGGCGGGCAAGGATGCGCGCGTGCGCTTGGCCGGCGGCTACGCGCTGCCCTTGGCGCTGGCCCCGGCGGCTGGTAATACGCCGCGCGCGCGCAACAAAGGAATTCGTCGATGAGCCGTCCCGAAGCCAAACCCGGCGTGATGCAGATTTCGCCCTATGTCGGCGGCAAGTCGTCCGTGCCCGGCGGCGCCAAGCCGATCAAGCTGTCGTCCAACGAAGGCGCGCTGGGCCCGTCGCCCAAGGCGATGGAAGCCGCCGCGAAAGCCGCCGCCGAAATGCACCGCTATCCCGATGGCGGCGCTTCGGCCATTCGCGCGGCGATCGGCAAGCGCTTCGGCCTAGATCCCGAGCGCATCGTCGTGGGCGCGGGTTCCGATGAACTCATCGCGCTGCTGGTGAAGGCCTATGCCGGCCCCGGCGACGAAGTGCTCTACAGCCAGTATGGCTTCGTCATGTACCCGATCTCGACCCATGCCGCCGGCGCGACCCCGGTGACGGCGGACGAGAAGGGTTATCGCACCGACGTGGACGCGCTGATCGCCAAGGCGGGCCCGAAGACGAAGATCTGCTTCGTCGCCAACCCGAACAACCCGACCGGCTCCTATATCTCGGCGGCCGAGATGAAGCGCCTGCGCGACGGCCTGCCGCCGCACACGTTGCTGATCGTCGACGCGGCCTATGCCGAGTTCGTCGCGCGCAACGACTACACGGCCGGCGCCGAATTAGTCGATGCGGGCGAAAACACGGTGATGCTGCGCACCTTCTCAAAAATTTTCGCGATGGGCGGCATGCGTCTGGGCTGGGCCTACGCGCCCGCCAACGTGATCGACGTGCTGAACCGCGTGCGCGGGCCCTTCAACGTGTCCGCGATCGCGCAAGCCGCGGGCGTGGCGGCGCTGGAAGACATGGCGCATCAGGACGCGAGCCGTGCGCATAACGACAAGATGCTCGCCTGGTTCCCGGCGGAAGTCGCGAAGCTCGGCCTGACGACGCTGCCCTCGGTCGGCAATTTCGTCATGGTCGAATTCCCGAAAACCGGCAAGACGGCGGCCGCCGCCAACGACTTCCTGATGTCGCGCGCGATCATTCCGCGCATGGTGGCGAATTACGGCCTGCCGGATTTCCTGCGCATCACGCTGGGCACCGAGGACGAAATGCGCAAGGTCCTCGCCGCCCTCGCCGATTTCATGAAAGCCTGACGATGGCCAAACCGATCCTCGATACGCTGGCGATTATCGGCTTCGGGCTGATCGGCTCGTCCATCGCGCGCGCGGCGCGCAAATCGGGTGCGGTGAAGCGCATCGTCGCGTGCGACGCGTCGGCACCCGCCCGCCGCACCATCGCCAAGCTGAAACTCGCCGACGAGATCGTCGCCGATCCCGCGAAGGCGGCGGCGAAGGCCGATCTCGTCATCGTCGCCACACCGCTCTCGGCCTATCCCAAACTCGGCAAGGCGCTCGGCAAAGCGATGAAGAAGGGCGCGATTCTTTCGGATGTCGGCTCGGTCAAGCGCCCGGCGCTGGACGGGCTGGGCGCAAGCTTGCGCGACGGCGTGCATCTTGTGCCCGCCCACCCGATCGCGGGCACGGAAAACTCAGGGCCGGAATCCGGCTTCGCCGAGCTGTTCAAAGATCGCTGGTGCATCGTCACACCGGTGCGCGGCACGCCGAAGGACGCGGCGCAGAAGGTCGAAGCGTTCTGGAAGCGCATCGGGTCGAAGACCGCGCGCATGACGCCCGCCCATCATGACCGCGTGCTGGCGATCACCAGCCATGTGCCGCATCTGATCGCCTACACGATCGTGAATACGGCGAGCGACCTCGAAAGCACGTTGCGCGCCGAAGTGATCAAATACAGCGCCAGCGGTTTCCGCGATTTCACGCGCGTCGCCGCGTCGCATCCGGTGATGTGGCGCGACGTGTTCCTCGCCAACAAGGACGCCGTGCTCGAAATGATGGGCCGGCTCTACGAGGATATCGCGACGATGCAGAAGGCGATCCGCCACGACGAGGGCGCGACGCTCGAGCGTCTGTTCTCGAAAGCGCGCAAAATCCGCCGCTCGATCGTCCAGGCCAAGCAGGCTTAAAGCATCGCCGCGACGATCTTCGCCCATTCGGCGTCGAGCGGGCCAGTTTCGACCGGCTGTTTGGCGCGGCGATACCAATAGCCCGCGTTCGACAAATCGCCTTCGACGCGATGCAGATGGGCATGCACCCAATCGTGTTGGGGCTCGCCTTCGTCCTGCTGGACGAGCTTATGCGCCGCATCCCAATCGCCGCGCCCGGCGTGCCACAAGGCCTCGACCGGGCGGGTGAGGCCCGGCGGCGGCTTGTCGCCTTTCAACGATGCGCGGAAGGCCGCGAGATCCATCTTATTTCTCCGTCACCCCGGACCAGCCGGCGCATTCGCGCCGGCGCCGATCCGGGGTCTAGACTCCCAAACAGATCCCGGCTCTCGCTTGCGCTCGGCCGGGATGACGGCGCGGCTCACCCCTGCTTGGCGATCGCCTGGAAGGCGCCCAACGCGGCCATGTTGACGATATCGCCGACCGAGGCACCCACCTGCGCGATCTGGGCGGGCGACGACAGGCCGACCAGGATCGGGCCGACCACCGTGCCGCCCGCCAGCATCTGTACGAGCTTCGACGAGATATTCGCCGAATGGAGGCCCGGCATGACCAGCACGTTGGCGGGGCCGGTCAGGCGCGCGAAGGGATAGAGGTTTTTCATCAGGTCGTAGTCGAGGGCCACTTCGGGGCTCATATCGCCGTCGAATTCGAAATCGATCTCGCGCCCGCCGTCGTGCATGCGCTCCAATTCCTGCACCGCTTCGCGCACCTGGGACGCCTTCTCGCGCACCGGATTGCCGAAATTCGAGAAGGAGGTGAGCGCCACGCGAGGTTCATGTCCGAGTTTGCGCGCCGCCGCCGCCGCCGCGATGGCGATTTCGGCCATGTCGCGCGCGTTGGGCAATTCCGTCACCGTCGTATCGGCGACGAAGACGGTGCGTTCCTTGGTCATCATGACCGTCAGGCCGATGAAGCGCTTGCCCTTCTCGGCGTCGATCACGCGGGTGATGTCCTCCAGCGCTTGGTAGTAGGAGCGCGTCGTGCCCGTCACCATCGCGTCGGCGTCGCCGGTCGCGACCATCAACGCCGCGAACACGTTGCGGTCCTGATTGACCAGGCGCTGGCAATCGCGATGCAGCGAACCGTGGCGGCGCAAACGCGTGTAGAGATAATCGGCGTAGCGCTTGTTGTCCTTCGACAGGCGCGCGTTATGCACTTCGAGACCGAGCTGCGACGCCGTTTGGGTGATGCGCGCGTTGCGCATCGTTTCGGCGATGCGGTCCTCGCGGCCGATCAGCACCGGCGTGCCGTAGCCCGAATTGCGGAAGGCGATCGCGGCGCGGATCGTCTTTTCCTCCTCGCCCTCGGCGAAGACGACGCGCTTCGGATTCGCCTTCACCGTTTCGAAGATACGGTCGAGCATCGCGCCCGCCGGATCGCGGCGCAGCTGCAACGCATGGCGATAGGCGTCCATATCCGCGATGGGCTTGCGCGCCACACCCGAATCCATCGCCGCCTTGGCGACGGCGGCGGGCACCACCGAAATCAAACGCGGATCGAACGGCACGGGGATGATGTATTCGGGGCCGTATTGCAGCTTGCGGCCGGCATAAGCGGCGTCGAGCCCGTCGGGCACTTCTTCGCGCGCCAAGGCGGCGATCGCGTGCGCGGCGGCGATCTTCATTTCTTCGTTGATCGTGCGCGCGCGCACGTCCAAAGCGCCACGGAAGATGAACGGGAAGCCGAGCACGTTGTTGACCTGGTTCGGATAGTCCGAACGGCCGGTCGCGATGATCACGTCGGCGCGCGCTTCCTTCGCCTCCTCCGGCGTGATTTCGGGATCCGGGTTCGCCATCGCGAAGATGATCGGCTGGGCCGCCATCGAACGGACCATCGCCTTGTCGACGGCACCCTTGGCCGACAGGCCGAAGAATACGTCGGCCCCTTCCATCGCTTCCTTCAGCGTGCGCGCCTTCGTGGGTGCCGCATGCGCCGATTTCCATTGGTTCATGGATTCGGTGCGGCCTTGGTAGATGACGCCCTTGGTGTCGCACAAGATCACGTTCTCGTGCTTCATGCCCATCGCCTTGACGAGTTCGGCGCAGGCGATACCGGCCGAGCCCGCACCGTTGATGACCATCTTGGTCGTCTTGATGTCGCGGCCCGTGAGTTCGATCGCGTTGATGAGACCGGCGGCCGCGACGATCGCGGTGCCGTGCTGATCGTCGTGGAACACCGGAATGTCGAGAAGCTCGCGCAGGCGCTGCTCGATGACGAAGCATTCGGGCGCTTTGATGTCTTCGAGATTGATGCCGCCGAACGTCACGCCGAGGTAGCGCACGCAATTGACGAATTGATCGACGTCCTTCGTATCGACTTCCAGGTCGATCGAGTCGACGTCGGCGAAGCGTTTGAACAGAACGGCCTTGCCTTCCATCACCGGCTTGCCGC
This sequence comes from Tagaea sp., assembly GCA_041917215.1. Lineage (GTDB taxonomy): Bacteria > Pseudomonadota > Alphaproteobacteria > CACIAM-22H2 > CACIAM-22H2 > Tagaea. The sequence continues at coordinate 424,495 of JAYRYC010000001.1, read as the reverse complement.
CCAAAGCACCCAGATCGCCGAGCCCCAGCACTGCCGTGCCGTTGGAGATCACGGCGACGAGATTGCCCTTCGACGTGTAGTCGTAAGCCGCATCCGGGTTCTTCGCGATATGCAGGCATGGCCAGGCGACGCCGGGCGAATAGGCGAGCGACAGATCGCGCGCGGTCGTCAGCGGCTTCGTCGCGACGACTTCGATCTTGCCGGCCTTGCCGCCTTGCTGATGGAAGAGCAGCGCGTCCTGTTCGGTGACGGGCGCGGAATGGGAGGTCATGTTCGGCTTCGCCTTTATGCTGAATAACGTTTCCAGACCGGGCCGTCGCAAGATGCGCGACCTCGTTATAAGCGCTATGGTACGTGTATCGAGCCCGCGCCGTCAAAAACTCGGCGCAAGATTCAAATGCTGCATTGCACGCGGCGCTGCCTAAATTATTCTCATTTCCGACATGACCGATATCACCGCCGCACCGCCCCGCGAAACGGACACCGCCGTCACCCCGATGATGGCGCAGTACCTGGAATTGAAACGCCAATATCCGAACGCGCTGCTGTTCTATCGGATGGGCGATTTCTACGAGATGTTCTTCGACGACGCTGTTGCAGCTGCGAAGGCGCTCGACCTGACATTGACCAAGCGCGGCCTGCATCTGGGACAGGAGATCCCGATGTGCGGCGTGCCCTGGCATGCGCACGAGGCGTATTTGGCCCGGCTGATCCGCCAAGGCTTCCGCGTGGCGATCTGCGAGCAGATGGAAGCGCCCGAGGAAGCCAAGAAGCGCGGCGCCAAAAGCGTGGTGAAGCGCGACGTGGTGCGCCTCGTCACCCCCGGCACGCTGGTCGAGGACACGCTGCTCGACGCGCGATCCAACAATTATCTCGCCTGCCTCGCCGAAGCCGCCGGTGCGATGGGCCTCGCCTGGCTCGATATGTCGACCGGCGATTTCCGCGTGCAGAGCGTTTCCGCCGCCGGCTTGGGGGCCGCGTTGGCGCGCGTCGCACCCGGCGAATTGCTGCTGTCCGAACGCTTGGCGGGCGCCGCCGATCTCGCAGGGGCGATTGAACCGTTCAAGGCGCTGCTGACACCGCTGCCATCGGCGCGCTTCGATTCCGAAAACGGGCGCCGGCGCCTTGAAACGCTTTACGGCGTGAAGTCGCTCGACGGGTTCGGCAATTTCACCCGCGCGGAAATCGCCGCCGCCGGATCGCTGGTCGACTATGTCGAGCTGACGCAGAAGGGCCGCTTGCCGCGTTTGACGCCGCCCGCACGCAGCGCGGAAAGCGGCACGATGGAGATCGATCCCGCGACGCGGCGCTCGCTGGAATTGACCGAAACCCAAAGCGGCGAAAAGCGCGGCTCGCTGCTCGCGACCATCGACCGCACCAAAACGCCCGCGGGGGCGCGCTTGCTCGCCCAGCGTTTAGGCGCACCCTTGACCGACGCGGCCGCGATCGCCGCGCGGCTCGATATGGTCGGGTTCTTCGTCGCCGCATCGCGCGCGCGCGATGCGTTGCGCGACACGCTGGGCGGTTTCCCCGATCTCGAACGCGCGTTGCAGCGTTTGGCGCTGGGGCGCGGCGGTCCGCGCGATCTGGCCGGTATCGGCCTGGGCTTGCGCAAGCTGCCGCAAGTGCGCGCGGAACTGCGCGGCCATGCGGGCGACGTGACGCTGCCCGCCGGCATCGTTCAAGCGCTGGACGATCTGGGCGAGCATGGCGAACTCGCCGATACGCTCACACGCGCGCTGGCCGCCGATCTGCCGCTCGATGCGCGCGACGGCGGGTTCATCGCCAAGGGCTATGCGCCCGAACTCGACACGCTGATCGAAGCACGTGACGAAGGCCGCCGCCTGATCGCGGGGTTGCAGCAGAAATACGCCGACGAAACGAAGATCGCGGCGTTGAAGATCAAGCACAACAACGTCATCGGCTATTACGTCGAAGTGAACGCCCAGCACGGCGAAAAGCTTTTGAAGCCGGGCGGCGACTTCATCCATCGCCAGACGATGGCGGGTGCGGTGCGCTTCACCACCGTCGAATTGTCGGAGCTCGAATCGCGCATCTCCGGGGCGCGCGACAAAGCCTTGGCCGTCGAACTCGAACTCTTCGCCACGCTGGTGCGCGATGTTGTGGCCAAGGCGGTGGAAATCGCGCGCGCGGCGCAAGCGCTCGCCGCACTCGATGTCGCCGCCGCGAGTGCCGATCTGGCCGTCGATGGCGATTGGTCGCGGCCCGTTGTCGATGCCTCGCGCGTTTTCGAGATCGAAAGCGGGCGCCATCCGGTCGTCGAAGCGGCGTTGAAGGCGCGCGGCGATGCGGGCTTCGTCGCCAACGACTGCACGCTCGATGCCGAAGGCGGCCAATTTGTTTGGTTGGTTACCGGTCCGAACATGGCCGGTAAATCGACCTTCCTGCGCCAGAACGCGTTGATCGCGGTGCTCGCCCAAGCCGGGCTCTACGTGCCCGCCAAGCGCGCGCGCATCGGTGCGGTCGATCGCTTGTTCAGCCGTGTGGGTGCCGCCGACGATTTGGCGCGCGGGCGTTCAACCTTCATGGTCGAAATGGTGGAGACGGCCGCGATCCTCAATCTCGCGGGACCGCGGGCGCTGGTCATCCTCGACGAGATCGGGCGCGGCACCGCCACCTGGGACGGTCTGTCGATTGCCTGGGCGTGTGTCGAACATCTTCACGCCGCCAATAAATGCCGCGCGCTGTTCGCCACGCATTATCACGAATTGACCGCGCTCGCCGCGAAACTCCCCGGCCTTTCCTGCCGCACGATGCGCGTCAAGGAATGGAAGGGCGACGTGGTGTTCCTGCACGAAGTCGGTGCGGGCACGGCCGATCGCTCCTACGGCATTCACGTCGCGAAGCTGGCGGGCTTGCCGCAAGCCGCCGTGACGCGCGCCGAAGAAGTGTTGAAGGCGCTGGAGGGCGGTGCGGAAGCACAGAATCTCGCCAAGCTCGCCGATGATCTGCCGCTGTTCGCCGCGCCGTCGCCCAAAGGCGGCTTGCCCAAACACGCGGGCAATCCGGAACTGGAAGCCGCGATCGACGCGTTGCTGCCCGACGAACTCACGCCCAAGCAAGCGCTCGAAGCGCTTTACGAAATCAAAAAACTCCGCGCAAAGGAATCGCCATGACCGACAAAGTCGCTCTTCTCACCGGTGCGGGCAAAGGCATGGGCGGGGCGTGCGCGCGCGAACTCGCCGCGCGCGGCTGGAAAGTCGCCCTGCTCTCGCCCTCCGGTAACGCGGAGAAGCTCGGGCCTGAACTCGGCGGAATCGGCATCACCGGCTCGGTCGTCGAGACGGCGGATTTGCAACGCCTGACCGACGCGGCGATGAACAAATGGGGCCGCATCGATGGCGTGGTCACGTCGACCGGCCATCCGCCCAAAGGCGATCTTCTGTCGCTCGACGACGACGCGTGGAAGAAGGGCCTCGACCTCGTCATTCTCGACGTCGTGCGTCTCGCGCGCATCGTGACGCCGATCATGGAGAAGCAAGGCAAGGGGGCGTGGGTCAATATCTCGACCTTCGCGGCGTTCGAGCCCGATTTGATCTTCCCGATTTCCTGCACGCTGCGCGCAGGGCTGGGCGCCTTCGCCAAGCTCTACGCGGACCGTTATGCGAAAGCTGGCATCCGGATGAATAATCTTCTGCCCGGCTTCATCGACTCGCTGCCCGTGAAGGAGGCGCTGCTGCCGAGAATCCCGATGGGCCGCTACGGCAGCACGGCGGAAATCGCGAAGACGGCGGCGTTCCTGCTGTCCGACGATGCCGGGTACATCACCGGGCAGAATCTGCGCGTCGACGGCGGCATCACGCGATCCGTCTAGATGCGCGCCCTCGTTCTCGCCCTAATGCTGTTCGCGGCGCCGCTGGCGGCGCAAACGCGCTGCGGCGAGATCGTGACCATCGACCCGCCCACCGGCGGCAAATTCGCATTGTCGATCGGGGTGCCCGAATCGAAGCCGAGTGCTGTGCTGATCCTGCTGCCCGGCGGCAACGGCATGCCGGAACTCGATGCGAATGGCTGCGCCAAGGAGCTGCGCGGGAATTCGCTGATTCGATCGATCCCCGAATTCAACAAAGGCGGCGTGGCGACGGCGCTGGCCGATGCGCCCACCGAATGGCGCGGGCGCGATGGGCTGGCGGGGTTCCGCGTCGAAGCGGCGCATGCGCAGGCATTGGGCGTAGCTATTATCGAGCTTCGCAAGCGCTTCGGCGTGCCCGTGTGGCTGGTGGGTACAAGTCGTGGCGCGATTTCGGCCGCCAATGCCGCGAGCCGGTTGGACGGCGACGCCAAACCCGACGGCATGGTGTTGACCTCGCCGGTAAGTGCCGGCGCCAAGGGCAACATCCCTTGGGTGCTGCACGACGTGTTCATGTTCCCGCTGGAGCGGATTTCCGTGCCGCTGCTCGTCCTCGGCCACGCGAAGGATGCGTGTTTGCGCTCGCCGCCCGCCAATGTGCCGCGCATCGCGGACAAAGCGACCGCGTCGCCGCGCCGCCAAGCCGCGATCATGGACGGTGGGCCGGGATCGAGCGCGAAGCCCGGCGATCTGGCGGCGTGCGAAGGCCGCCAGCCGCACGGCTTCCTCGATCAGGAACCCGAAATGGCCGCCGGAATTCTGCGCTTCGTCGCGGGCGGGCGGTTTTAGCGAACGCCGAGCAATTCGACGTCGAACACCAGCACGGCGTTGGGCGGAATCACGTTGCCCGCCCCGCGCGCGCCATAGCCCAGATCGGCCGGGATGATCAGCGTGCGCTGCCCGCCCGGCTTCATCGACGCGACCCCTTCGTCCCAGCCGCGAATGACGCGGCCCATGCCGAGCGGGAATTCGAAGGGCTGGCCGCGATCGCGCGAGGAATCGAACTTGCGGCCGCGCTTGCCGTCTTCCAGCAGCCAGCCGGTGTAGTGCACGCGCACGGTTTGGCCGGAGGTCGGCGAATCGCCAGCACCTTCCTTCACGTCGACGATGCCCAGACCCGAGCGCGTGCGCTTGGCGGTCGAAAGATCGGAGGTTTGCGCGTCGGCTTCGTCGGACATCGGGATCACCAGAGCAAGGCCGAGTGCGAGTGCCGCACGGCGGGGGAGAAGATGGGTCATGGGCAGGCTTCTATCAGGGGGCGGGTAAATCGACAACGCGCCGATCGCCGTTGTCGTCCACGAATGTGATCCGCACGATCCCGCCGCCGCGCCGGTAATTTTCCGGCAGATCGATGATCGCGGTCGAGCGGATCAAACGCGGCCGGCGATCCTGGCCCAACGGCACGCGAAAGCTCATCCCGAAATCCACGCCCGACGACGAACCGCCCGACGCCCCCACGCCCACACCGGGGCGTTCCTCGCGCAAGGGCAGCGGACGGATGACGTCGATCTTGCGGGCCGGAATCGGTTCCACATCCGCCGGCCGCAATTCCGCCGCGACGATGGGCGATGCGTCGTCGGCCTGGAGTTCCAGCGTTCGCCCGTCCGGCGAGAGCCCCGCCCGCAACGCGGGTTCGCGGGGCGGCGCCGGGTGACAGGAAAACAGAACCACGCTTGCCAGGAATACCGCCCATCCGTGCCGCAATTTGGTCTCCATTCCGTTCGACCCGATCATTATACTGAGTTCATGGACGAATCTTCGCCCCGTGACGACGTCGCCAATCAGCGCGCGATCATCGACCGCCGCGCCATCGACGGCGAATTGCGGACCCTTGCCGAAGCGCATAAGGGCCCGGCGGAGAAATTGCGTCCCGTCGCCATCGAAAAGTTGAAGGCGGTTCTCGCCGCCGGGCGCACGGAAATCCGCCGGCGCTTCGAATTGAAGCCCGGGGCCGCCGACAGCGCCAATGGCGCGCAAACCGTGCGCGCGGGCGCCTTCCTGATCGATCAGATCGTGCGCCTCGTCTACGATTTCGCCGATCGCCATATCTATCCGGCGTCGAACCCGACTTCGGCCGAGCGCCTGTCGATCGCCGCCGTCGGCGGCTATGGCCGCGCGGAGATGGCGCCGCAATCGGATATCGATCTGCTGTTCGTGCGCCCCTACAAATCGAGCCCGCGCACCGAGCAGATGGTGGAGTGGACGCTCTACGCGCTGTGGGATCTCGGCCTCAAAGTCGGCCACGCGACGCGCTCGGTCGAGGAATGCATCCGCCTGGCGCGCGAGGATATGACCATCCGCACCACGATGCTGGAAAGCCGGTATTTGTGGGGCGACGACAAGCCGTTCCTCGACGTGAAGAAGCGCTTCTACGCCGAAGTCGCGAAGGGCACGGGCGCCGAGTTCGTCGAAGCCAAACTTGCCGAGCGCAACAAGCGCCACCAACGCATGGGCGATTCGCGCTACGTGCTGGAGCCCAACGTCAAGGACGGCAAAGGCGGCTTACGCGATCTGCACACGCTGTTCTGGATCGGCAAATATCTGCACCGCGTCGAAACGGTCGCCGACCTTGTGCTGAAAGGCGTGTTCACCGCCGAGGAAGCCGCGCGCTTCGCCAAGTGCCAGGAATTCCTGTGGAGCGTGCGCTGCCATCTGCATTATCTCGCGGGACGGCCGGAGGACCGGCTGACCTTCGACGTGCAGACCGAGATCGGCGAGCGCATGGGCTATACCGACCGGCCCGGGACGCGCGGCGTCGAACGCTTCATGAAGCATTACTTCCTGATCGCGAAGGAAGTGGGCGACCTCACGCGCATCTTCTGTTCGGCACTGGAAATCGAAGAGGGCAAGAAGACCAAGTTCGACGTCGGCAAGCTGTTCGCCCGCACGCCCAAGCCCAAGCAGATCGGCGACGGGCGCTTCGCCATCGAGAGCGGGCGTTTGACGCTGGCCAAGCCCGACGCCTTCGCCAAGGACCCGGTCAATTTCATCCGCATCTTCCGGGTGGCACAACTCAACGAGTTGGACATCCATCCCTACGCGCTGCGTCAGATGCGCCAGGGCTTGCGCGGCGTCGACGCGAAATTGCGTCACGACACGGAAGCCAATGCGCTGTTCCTGGAAATCCTGACCGATCCGAACGCGGAAACGGCGCTGCGCCGGATGAACGAAGCGGGCGTGTTCGGGCGTTTCATTCCCGATTTCGGCCGCGTCGTCGCGCAGATGCAGCACGACATGTACCATGTGTACACGGTCGACGAGCACACGATCTTCGCCATCGGCATTCTGCATCGCATCGAAAAAGGCGAGCTGAACGCCGACCATCCGCGCGCCAGCGAAGTGATCCGCCAAGTGCAATCGCGCCGCGCGTTGTATTTCGCGTTGCTGCTGCACGACATCGCCAAGGGGCGCGGCGGCGACCATTCGGAACTGGGTGCGGCGATCGCGCTGAAGCTGGGGCCGCGTGTCGGCCTGACGCCGGAGGAAACCGAAACCGTCGCGTGGCTGGTGCGCTATCACCTCGCCATGTCGGCGACGGCGTTCAAGCGCGATATCCAGGATCCGCAAACGATCCGCGCCTTCGCGGAACTGGTGCAAAGCCCCGAGCGTTTGCGCCTGCTGCTATGCCTGACGGTCGCGGATATCCGCGCGGTCGGCCCCGGCGTGTGGAATACGTGGAAGGCCACACTTCTGCGCGATCTTTACGATCGCACGGTCGAAGCCTTGGCCGGCGCCTATTCAGAAGAAGGCACGATGAAGCGCGTCGCGATCGCGCAAGCGCGCCTCAAAGACGAGCTCGTCGATTGGAACGAAGCCGATATGGCTTGGTTCGCGGGGCTTGGCTATCCCGCCTATTGGCTGTCGCTCGATCCCACGACCCAGGCCCGCCATGCTCGTTTCGTGCGCGAGGCGGAGCGCGCCTCGCTGCCGCTCGCCATCGATACGCGCATCGACCGCAAGCGCACGGTGACCGAGATCACCATCTATACGCTCGACCATCCCGGCCTGTTCGCGCGCATCGCGGGCGCCATGGCGCTGTCGGGGGCGAATATCGTCGGCGCGCAGATCTTCACGCTGTCGAACGGCATGGCGCTCGATTCCTTCTCGATCCAGGAATCGGCCAACGATCCCGACGGCGCCCCCGCCGCCTTCGATCGGCCAGAGAAGCTCGCAAGGCTGGCGACGCAAATCGAGCATGCATTGGGCGGGCGTTTGCGCGTGAAGGAAATGCTGGCCAAGCGCCCGGCGATTCCCAGCCGCACGCGCGTGTTCACCGTGCCGCCGCGCGTCATCGTCGATAACCAGGCGTCCAAACATCACACGCTGATCGAGGTGAACGGGCGCGACCGGATCGGGTTCCTCTACGACATCGCGTCGACGCTGACGACGCTGGGCTTGTCGACCGCGACCGCCAAGATCATGACCTATGGCGAGCGCGCGGTGGACGTCTTCTACGTCAAGGACGTGTTCGGCCATAAGATCGAGGACGAAACGAAGCTCGAGCGCATCCGCAAGGCGTTGATCGACGTACTGTCGGCCAACGGCGAGGAAACGCCCAAGCCGCGCAACAAACGCGCCGAAGCGGCCGAATAGAATGGCGTTGCTGCGCGCGACCGCGACGGTCGGTTCCTACACGATGGCGAGCCGCGTGCTCGGCTTCGTGCGCGATATGGCGACCGCCGCGTTCCTCGGCGCAGGGCCGATCGCCGACGCTTTCTTCGTCGCGTTCAAGTTCCCGAATTTCTTCCGCCGCCTGTTCGCCGAGGGCGCCTTCGCCGCCGCCTTCGTGCCGATGTTCGCCGGAACCGTCGCCCAGCACGGCAAAGCGGCGGCGAAGGAATTCGCCGAAAGCGCGATGGCCGTGCTGCTCGCCGTGTTGTTCGCGCTGGTCGTCGCGGCGGAATTCGCGATGCCTTGGGTCGTCGCGGTCATCGCCCCCGGCTTCGCTGACGAGCCGCAGCGTTACGCGCTGGCCGTCGATTTCACGCGGATCACCTTTCCCTATCTGCTGTTCATTTCCTTGGTGGCCCTTCAAGGCGGCGTGCTGAACTCGCTCGACCGTTTCGCCGCCGTCGCGGCGACGCCGATCCTTCTGAACCTTTGCCTGATCGGCGCGATTTTCGGGCTGACGCCCTTCATGCCGTCGGCGGGGCATGCGTTGTCGTGGGGCGTGGCGCTCGCCGGCCTCGCGCAGTTCCTATTCCTCGCCTGGGCCTGCGGGCGCGAAGGCATGGGCTTGCGCTTGCGCATGCCCAAACTTTCGCCCGACACGCGCGCCTTGATGACGCGCATGGCGCCGGTCGCACTGGGATCGGGGGCCGCGCAGATCAATCTGGTGATCGACGTGATGCTCGCCTCGCTGCTGACGGCGGGCTCGATCTCGTGGCTCTATTATGCGGATCGTGTTTATGAACTTCCGCTGGCGGTGATCGGTATCGCCATCGGCACGGCCTTGCTGCCGCTGCAATCGCGCCAAGTGCGCCTGGGCGACGAAGAAGGCGCGCGCACGACCCTCAACCGTGCGATCGAGGCGGCAAGCCTTCTCACCCTACCCGCCACCGCCGCGTTGATCGTGCTGGCCGAGCCGATCGTGTCGGTCCTGTTCCTGCGCGGCGCCTTCGCCGCCGCCGACGTGGCGGGAACGGCCAGTGCCCTGGTCGCCTATACGGCCGGGCTGCCGGCCTATGTCGCGGTCAAGGTGCTGACCCCCAATTTCTATGCCCGGCACGACACCAAATCGCCGGTCAAAATCGCGGTCGCCTGCGTGATCTTCAACACCATCTGCGGTGTCACGCTGATGCAGATCGTCGGCCATGTCGGCCTAGCGCTGGCCACCGCCCTGGCCGCGATCCTCAATTCCGGCGCGTTGGCCTGGATGCTGTGGCGGGCGGGGCATTTCGCCCCCGATGCGCGGCTTAAATCCCGCCTGCCGCGCCAATTGGCGGCCACGGCAATGATGGCGCTGATCCTGTCGGCGGGTTTGCGCTTCGCCGAGCCCTTCCTGGCGGTGCATGGCGTGCGCTATTTCGCCCTGGCCGCCCTGATCGCGCTGGGCCTGGCCGCCTATGGCGCCGCCGCGCTGATTTTGGGCGCCGCGCGCCCCGCCGACCTTAAATCCTTCGCGCGCGGTTGACCGGACGCGGCGGGGACGCGATAAACCCCGCGTCATGAACCGCATCTTCTCCGGCATTCAGCCCACCGGCAACCTGCATCTCGGCAATTATCTCGGCGCCATCCGCAATTGGGTGAAGCTGCAGAAGGATTACGAGTGCATCTTCTGCATCGTCGACCTGCACGCGATCACGCTGCCGCAGGACCCGGTCGAATTGCGCAAGGCGACGCGCGAAGTGACCGCGGCCTATATCGCCTGCGGCATCGACCCCGAAGCGTGCACGATCTTCAACCAGTCGACCGTGTCGGCGCATGCCGAGCTTTCCTGGGTGCTGGGCTGCATGACGCCGCTGGGCTGGCTGAACCGCATGACCCAGTTCAAGGACAAGGCGGGCAAGAATCGCGAAAACGCGGGGCTGGGCCTCTACGCCTATCCCGTGCTGATGGCCGCCGACATCCTGGCCTATAAGGCGACGCATGTGCCCGTGGGCGAGGACCAGAAGCAGCATTTGGAACTGGCGCGCGACATCGCGGGGGCCTTCAACGCGCGCTACGGCGTCGACTTCTTCCCGCAGCCCGAGCCGCAGATTTTCGGCGCCGCGACGCGCGTCATGTCGCTGCGCGACGGCACCAAGAAGATGAGCAAGTCGGAGGAATCCGACCAGAGCCGCATCAACCTGACCGACACGCCCGACCTGATCGCGCAGAAGATCAAGCGCGCCAAGACCGATCCGCTGCCGCTGCCGGCCTCGGTCGAGGAATTGGCGACGCGCCCCGAAGCCGACAATCTTCTGGGGATCTACGCGGCCCTGACCGACAAATCGCTGGAAGCGGTCGTGCAGGAATTCGCCGGCGCGCAATTCTCCACCTTCAAGGGCGCCTTGTCGGACGTGGCGGTCGCGGTGCTGTCGCCGATCACGGCGGAGATGAACCGCATGATGGCCGATCCCGCCAGCATCGACGCGGTGCTGCGCCGGGGTGCGGAGCGCGCGGGCGACATGGCCGCCACGCATCTGCGGCAGGTCTACGACATCGTCGGCTTCTTGCGGCCGTAATTCCGTTCGGCGTCATCCCGGCCGAGCCTTCGCGAGAGCCGGGATCCATTGTCTCCGCGAGACCCCGGGTCGCGCTGCGCTTGCCCGGGGTGACGGGAACAACGAAGCACGCCATTCCCGCAAGGAAGCGGGATATAACCGGCGCGTCACTTGCCCCGTGAACGTCCCTGGCCCAATATCGGGACGGGGTTCGTTGCGCGTTGCAGATTTATCTACCTATCGCCGAAGCGTCGATCGACATCTTCCTGCTGCTGCTGCTGGGCGGCGGCGTGGGATTCTTGTCGGGTCTGTTCGGCGTGGGCGGCGGCTTCCTGATGACGCCGCTGCTGATCTTCATCGGCATACCGCCCGCCGTCGCCGTCGGCTCGGGTGCCGCGCAAAACATCGCCTCGTCGGTTTCCGGCGTCATCGCGCATATGCGCAAGGGCAACGTCGATTTCCGCATGGGCGGCGTGTTGCTCGGCGGCGGTATCGTCGGCTCGACGCTGGGCGTGCAGATCTTCGCGCTGCTGCGCAGTTCGGGCCAGGTCGAGTTCTTCATCTCGATCGCCTATGTCGTGGTGCTCGGCACGGTCGGCGGTTTGATGCTGACCGAAACGATCAACACGCTGCGCAAACGCTGGCAGAACAAGCGCAGCGGGGCCGCACCCGTGCGCCGCAAGCTGCACGAACATATTTGGCTGCACGGCCTGCCGCTGAAAATGCGCTTCCCGCATTCGAAGCTCTATATCAGCGCGCTGGCGCCGTTCGGCATCGGCGCCATCGTCGGCGTATTGTCGGCGCTGCTGGGCGTGGGCGGCGGCTTCATCATGGTCCCGGCGATGATCTATCTGCTGGGCATGCCGACGGTCGTGGTCATCGGCACCTCGCTGTTCCAGATCATCTTCGTCTCGGCCAACGTCACCTATCTGCAGGCCTGGCAGGTGCAGACGGTCGATATCGCGCTGGCCGTGCTGCTGCTGATCGGCGGCGTGACCGGCGCGCAATTCGGCGCGCGCTTCGGCGCCAAGCTGCGCGGCGAATCGCTGCGCGGATTGCTGGCGCTGATCGTGCTGGCGGTCGCGATCAAGCTGTTCGTCGATCTGGTGATCCCGCCCGAGGATATCTATTCGATCGTCGTGCGCACGGCGGAGACGCCGGAACCATGAAGCGCTTCCTTCTCCTTCTCGGATTGCTGTACGCGGCGTTCGCGCCCCAACAAGCGCGCGCGCAAGCGCTGGTCGCGGATTTGTCGAGCCATCTGATCGCGATCACGGCGGGTTTCGCGGGCACCGAGTTGTTGCTGTTCGGCGCCACCGAAGGCGAAGGCGACGTGGTGGTGCTGATACGCGGGCCCGACAGCGACGTCGCCGTGCGCCGCAAAGCGCGCGTCGCCGGTATCTGGCTCAACACCGAAACGCTGAGTTTCGCGGGCGTGCCGAGCTATTACCGCGTGGCGTCGTCCAAACCCTTGGACGAGATCGTCACGCCCGCCTTGCGCCAGCGCCATCAAATCGGCAGCGACTTTTTGCGCTTGGCGCCGTCGCGCGAGACGGATGCGATCGCGCTGGCCGCGTTCCGCGCCGGATTGTTGCGCAACAAGGAACGGTTGGAGCTTTACGATCCCGAGCCCGGCCGCGTGACGTTTCTCGGGCCCCGGCTGTTCCGCACGCGCATCGTGTTTCCCGCCAACGTGCCCACCGGCGCCTATTCGGTCGAGGTGCTGCTGGTGCAGAACGGTCAGGTGATCGCCGCGCAATCGACGCCGATGTTCGTCAGCAAGATCGGCGTGGGCGCCGAAATCTACGATTTCGCCCATGTCCACGCGGCGTGGTATGGTTTGATCGCGATCCTGATCGCGGTCTTCGCCGGCTGGTCCGCCGGCCTTATCTTCCGCAAGTCGTGAGTTCACGCCAGGAGACTTCCCGATGCCAAATCGCACGCCGCAAGCGCAGCGCGTCTTTCTGGTCGTGGTCGACGAAAGCCCGGAGCTGAAAATCGCGTTGCGCTTCGCCTGCAATCGCGCGCGCCATGTCGGCGGACGCGTGGCGATGCTGTACGTGACCGAACCGGCCGAAGGCGGCGAGTGGATGGGCGTGGGCGAATTGATGCGCGAGGAGCGCCGCCAAGCCGCCGAAACAAAGCTCGCCGAGCTGTCGAGCGTCGTGCACGAAATGTCGGGCGAGACGCCGATGCTCTATGTGCGCGAAGGCGACGCGCGCGAAGCCTTGCTCGCCTTGCTCGACGAAGAGCCCGCGATCTCGATTCTGGTGCTGGGGGCGGGTACGGGGCGCGGCGGGCCCGGCCCGCTGGTCACCGAACTTGCGGGCAAATACGCGGGCCAGTTGCGCGTACCGCTGACGATCGTCCCCGGCAGCCTGACCGACGACGATATCGACGCGATCTCCTAGGGGGATTCGGGCGCGAAGACTTCGCGCGTCCCCGATAGACCCTTCATCGGGAAGCGGCCGATCGAGACGAGCTTCTCGGTGCCCAGCGCCGCGAATTCCTCCGACACGACCAGCGGCAGATCGACCTTCTTGGCGACACCTTCCAAACGCGAGGCGAGATTGACCGCCGGGCCGATGGCGGTGAAATCCAGCCGGTCATGCGCGCCGATATTGCCGTAATAGATTTCGCCGACATGCAACGCGGCGACCGCGCGCAGTTTGCCGGCGTCGGGAAAATCCAGCCGGTTCACGCAGGCGAGCGCATCGCGCGCCGCCGCCATCGCGTCGCGCGCGGCTTGGCGGGCAAGCTCGACATCCGCGATCGGGAAGATCGCCAGCATGCCGTCGCCGACGAATTTCAGCACTTCGCCGCGATGGGCGTGAACGGCCCCCACCTGCACCTCGAACCACGCGTTCAGGATTTCGATGGTGCGCGTTTCGGGCAACGAATCGGCCAGCGTGGTGAACCCGCGCATATCGGTCGCCAGAATGGCGGCGTGGATCGATTCGCCCGTCCCGCGCGCGACCTCGCCCTTCAGCACCTTCGTGCCGGTGTTGCGGCCGAGATAGATCGAAAGAAGGTCTTGCGCGATACGCCGTTCGGTGACGAGCGCCAGCGGGCCTTCCAGCGAGGTGAACGCCGCGCGGATCGCCGCGATGTCGCTGGCGGTGAAACCGCCTTTGCGCTTTGTCGCCACGTTGCCGACCTGGAAACGGCGTTCGATATTGGCGCCCAAAATGCCGCCCAGTGCGATCGGCAGGGCGAAATAATCCGTGTAACCCTGCGCGCGCAGGTCTTCGATGATCGGGAACGGCGTTTCGTTCGAGCCTTCGATCTTCACCCGGATGGTTTCGCCGCGTTCCACGATCGCCGGAAAGGGGCTGCTGCGATAGACGTCGCTTTTGGTGACGTCGTGCTCGATCAGCACTTCCTCGGCCACGCCGGTTTCCTGCCACCAGCGAATGCCGTAACCGCCGAATTGCGGATGCAGCAGCGCGACCGACAGCGCCATGCGGTCGATGGGCAGCCCGGCGGCGACCATTCGCCAAGCGAATCCGTCGATCAGCTTGATCGGCGAGCCCACCGCATAGGCCTTGCCATGGGTCCAATCGAGCAATCCGGCGAGGTCCTTGACCTTGGGCCGTTTGGCTGCCGGACGGGTGAAACGGCGGCGCTGGAGCACCCCCGCCGGCGCATTTCGCAACTGCAAAAGAGAATTCATGTTTTTATTTCAATACTTTACAGTACGTTGCCTTTTCGGGGTTGACCACTCGGATATTCGTCGCCATGTACACGCCACTCGACCCACCCCGGTCGGCCAGGGCCTGAACCACGCCCGTTCGCGTATTTAGACCCGCCTTATTTGGGAGTGTCCGTCATGTTCATCCAGACCGAAACGACGCCGAATCCGGCAACCCTGAAATTCCTCCCCGGCAGGGACGTGCTCGGCCAAGGGGCCGCCGATTTCAAATCCGCCGACGATGCGGCCCAGCGCTCGCCGCTGGCCAGCAAACTTTTCGGCGTCGAAGGCGTGACGGGCGTGTTCCTGGGCGGCGACTTCGTAACGGTCACGAAGGCGGATGACAAGGACTGGCATCTGCTGAAGCCGTCGCTGCTGGGTGCCATCATGGAGCATTTCACCTCCGGAGCGGCCGCATTGTCGGCCGATGCGGGTGCGGCGCACGGCACGGGCGACGGCGAGAACGTCGAAATCGTCGCCCAGATCGTCGAATTGCTCGACACCCGCGTGCGCCCGGCCGTGGCGCAAGACGGCGGCGACATCGTGTTCGATCGCTTCGAGGACGGCATCGTCTATCTGCATATGCAGGGTTCTTGCTCGGGTTGCCCGTCGTCGACGGCCACGCTGAAGATGGGCATCGAGAACATGCTGCGCCACTATATTCCGGAGATCGTCGAGGTTCGCGCGGCCTGATTTCGGGCTCCGCGAACTCGACATCCCGTTTCCGAGGAATTGAATATGGAACGCACCGCCGACGCGGCGGATTCGCGCGACTTCGCGTCGCTTGAATCCCCGGCGCCCCTTGCGCGCCCGATTCGCATTCTTGTCATCGTCGCCTTCGTCGCCGCCGGTTTGGCCGCATTGGCGATGAGCGCCAAGGGCGGCGCGCCCTGGCGCGAAGCATTGCGCTTGCCCTTGCCCCCGCTCGCGGACGGCGACGCCGCGCCCGAATCCGAAACCGAGAACGTGACGCGCATCGCGGGCAAAGCGGCGGCCGAGCTCTACCACCTTTATGTCGAGCGCGGCTTCGTCCTGCAGGCGGCGCGCGAAGGGGCGGAAATCGTGCCGCGCCTGATCGTCGAGCGTTTGCCGCGCGACATGGGTGCGCTCGATTCCAGCGAGTTCCGCAAAGCGGTCTTCATCAAAACGCTGCTGCCGCTGCTGCTGATGGAGAACGAACGCATCCTGGCCGATCGCGCGCGGCTTCAGGAAATCCTTGCCGTCGGCCCCGCCGCCGATCCGGCCGATCATGCGTGGGTCGCCGAGCTCGCCGAGCGGTTCGGCGTCGAGCCCGCGCAAACGCGCGAGCTGCTGCGCCGCGTCGATGCGATCCCGGTGTCGCTCGCCATCGCCCAAGCCGCGATCGAAACCGGCTGGGGAACCAGCCGCGTGGCCCAAGCGGGCCAGGCGCTGTTCGGCCAAATGGTATTCCGCACGCCCGACGACGACGGCAAGGTGCGCAAGTTCGAACAGCTCGAACACGCCGTGCAGGCCTATGCCGAGAATCTCAACACCCATCGCGCCTATGCCGAGTTCCGGCGCGCGCGCGAACAAGCCCGCCGCGACAATCCCAACGCCGATTTGACCGCGCCCGACGGCTACACGCTCGCGCAGCATCTGCGCCGTTATTCGGAACGCGGGATGGATTACGTGCGCGAGGTGCGTTCGCTGATGCGCGTCAACGGCCTGCGGGCGCTGGATCGCGCCAAGCTCGACACCGCGCGCGCCGAAACCGCCAGCGCGGGTTAATTTCCGGAAACGAGCTTGCCTTCGCGCGCGAAGGGCAGCGCGCCGCCGCCAAGGCCGGCGACGAAAGCCGTGCCCGACAGGCGATAATCGAGTCCGTCGCGGCGCGTCATCGCGATGAAGCCGGGCAGCAAATCGAGCATCGACACGCTGGCCGGCACGACGATGCGCGCCTCGCCCAAACGCGGCACGACCACGCCGTCGCCGGTCTGGCCGCGCGCCAGGGTTTCGCCGTTGACGTCGAGCACGACGCGCAAGCCCGTCAGCGACACGTCGCTGGGATTGGGGTTCGACAAAGCCAGCGTGAGCGCCAAACGCTGTTCGAACAACCCGCCGCCCTCCATCGGGGCGAGATCGACGAGCCGCACATCGAGCGGGTCCAAGCGCAGATTGGCGCACGCGGCGAGCGATGCCGCCGTCCCGCCGATCAGCAGGAAACGGCGCGCGATCACGTCCGGACGACGATGTCGGTGACGTCGTCCGCTTCGACGAACGGGATCGCCGTCGGCGGTTTCGACAGAAATGCGAAGGCCGCCACGCCCGCGATCCCCAAACCCAGCACGGCGACGAAATTCGTCGCGGCCGCGTATTTGCCGCCCAGCGCCAGCACGCCCGCCAAGGCGCCCGCGACCCAAAGCTGGCGCGACGACGCCTTGCCGTAGACGCATTCGCCGACGAAATGCTCGCAATTGCGTTCGAGCCAGTCGTAACCGGACTCGTTAAGCCGCGACACGGCGCGCGCGACGATCTCCGCCGGCGGGAAGCTGGGCCGGTCGATCGGCACGATATGGAGTTCCGCCTCGCCCGCGAACTCGCGCAACGTTTCGCGCACCACGCCCTTGACGGGCCGGCGCGACACGACCGTGCCCGCCCCTTCGTGGATGCCGACATGCCAATACAAGCCTTGGCGCACGGCAAGGATCTCGCCCGGTCCGATGGTTCCCGTCACTTAAGAGTCTCCTGTGCGTAGACCCCCCAGATATGGGTACGTTCGAGCCAGCCGCGAAACCCCCCGGCCTCGACCCGGCACCAATCGCCCTGACATTCGATCAGATTGGCGATCACGCCCGCCTCGACCCGGGCCAAGCCCGGCGCGGCGGTTTCCGCCCGGCGCTTGAGTTCGACCGTCGTTCCCGCATCGCCCAGAACGACGGCGGTGCGTCGTCCGGTCAGCATCGATTGGTGGACCCAGCCTTCCGTGCCCTCGCGGTCGCGCACGCGGCGCCAATTCTCGAATTCCTGGGTGATTTCGACCGGCATCTGGCGGCGCACGAACACCCATTCGACCGGGTAGCGCACGCCGGGGCCGGTGCGCAGATTGACTTCCTCCGAGCGCAGCGAAACGAAGCGCGGGACGGGCAGATTGTCGCGCGGGCTTTGCGCGAAAGCCGGCGCGGACGCCGCGACGGCGGCGGCGATCATCAGGGCGCGAATCATGATGCCCCCATTATAGACAACCCATGCCCCGCCCTGCTACGCGGGAAAGCATTACGGCAGCCCGAGGACTTGCCATGCCCCATCGCCGCCCGCGCGTGATCGTGACACGCAAACTGCCCGATCTGATCGAGACGCGGATGATGGAGCTGTTCGACTGCAAGCTCAATCTCGACGACCGGCCGTTTTCGCGGGCCGAGCTTGCCGCCGCGATGGCCGAGGCCGAAGTGCTCGTGCCCACCGTCACCGACGAAATCACCGCCGATCTGCTGCGCGAGGCCGGGCCGCGATTGAAGCTGATCGCGTCCTTCGGCACGGGCGTCAATCATATCGCCTTGGACGCCGCCAAGGAAAAAGGCATCACGGTCACCAACACGCCCGGCGTGCTGACCGAAGACACCGCCGATATGACGATGGCGCTGATCCTGGCGGTCGCGCGGCGTTTGGGCGAAGGCGAACGTTTGCTGCGCGCCGGGCAGTGGCAAGGCTGGGCGCCGACCGCGATGCTGGGCATGCGGTTGAGCGGCAAGCGCCTGGGCATCGTCGGCATGGGGCGCATCGGGACGGCGGTCGCGATTCGCGCCCGCGCCTTCGGCCTGTCGATCCATTATCACAATCGCCGCCGGCTCGACCCCGCCCTGGAAGCGGACGTCGAGGCGACCTATTGGGAAAGCCTCGACCAGATGCTGGGGCATATGGACGTGGTGTCGCTCAACTGCCCGCACACGCCCGCGACCTATCATCTGATCTCCGGGCGGCGTTTGCGCTTGATGAAGCCGCACGCGATTTTGATCAACACCAGCCGCGGCCAAGTGATCGAGGAGGAAGCGCTCGCCCGCGCGCTTTATGCGCGCGAGATCGCGGGTGCGGGGCTCGACGTCTACGAGCGCGAGCCCGAAATCCATCCGCGCCTGCTGGAACTCGACAACGTCGTGCTGCTGCCGCATATCGGCTCGGCCACGCATGACGGGCGCTTCGCGATGGGCGAGCGCGTGATCGTCAACATCAAGACCTTCGTCGACGGCCATACGCCGCCGAACAAGGTCGTGACGACGATGTTCTGACGTTCCCGCCGATTTTTTCGCGCGGCCCCTTGCATCGGGTTCGCGGGTTTCCCAATTCCCTCGCGCCACGGCCGGAATCCGGGCCCCTCTGGCGCGCTTTCGCGGCGCGCGATGTCGGTCCGGCCATCATGATGGTTTTCGCGTCCTCAGGAGGGGCCAAGCGCGATGTTCGAAACGCTGTTTTTGTCGGAATTTCTGGGCACGCCCGCCTGGATGTGGTGGGGCTTCATCGGCGTCGTGATCGCGCTTTTGGCGCTGGATCTGGGCGTGCTCCATCGCGGCAACCGCGAAATCGAAGTCCGCGAAAGCCTGCTGCTGTCGGCGGGCTATATCGGCATGGGCTTGGCGTTCGGCGCCTGGGTGTGGTGGCAATTGGGCCGTCAAGCGGGCGTGGAATACGTGACCGGCTTCGTCGTCGAAAAGACGCTGGCGATGGACAACGTGTTCGTCATCGCCATGATCTTCGGCTATTTCGCCGTGCCCCGGATCTATCAGCATCGCGTGCTGTTCTGGGGCATTCTGGGCGTGATCGTGCTGCGCGCGATCATGATCGGGCTGGGCGCCGCGCTGGTGTCGGAATTCGCCTGGGTGCTTTACATCTTCGCCGTGTTCCTGATCTTCACCGGCGTGAAGATGTGGCTGATGGCCGACAAGGAATACGACGTCGGCGCCAATCCGCTGATCGGCTTGCTCAAGCGCCGCTTGCGCGTGACCGAAACGATCGAGGGCGAGAAGTTCTTCGTCTCCAAGCCCGACCCGAAGACCGGCAAGACGGTCGTGTGGGCGACACCGCTGTTCCTGGCGCTGGTGTTGATTGAGATCGCCGACGTCGTGTTCGCGGTCGATTCGGTGCCGGCGATCTTCGCGATCACCACCGATCCGTTCATCGTCTACACCTCGAACATCTTCGCCATTCTGGGGCTGCGGGCGCTGTATTTCGCGCTGGCGGCGATGGTGCATCGCTTCGCCTATCTCAAATACGCGCTGGCGGTGCTGCTGGTGTTCATCGGATCGAAGATCTTCGTCGCCGACCTGACGGGCTTGGGCAAGTTCCCGCCGGTCTGGTCGCTGGGCATCACCTTCGCCATCTTGGCCGCAGGCATCGCCTACTCGCTGTGGAAGACGCGCGAGTCGCCCGCGAAAGGCGGTGCGCGATGATCGGCGATCTGATCGCGTGGGCCTTCGCCGTGTTCGTCGTCGAACCGGCGATGGCATCGGCCGGCGACAAGCTGGCGGCGCTGCGCGCCCCGCAGGAAACGATCCGCCTGGTCGGCGATTGCGCGCGGCGCGGCGGGCCCATCCTGGCCGAACGCGCCTTGGCCGAGCCTGGCTGGGCCGTGACCACCATCGCCCGGATCTGGATGGGAACCACGCGAATCGAGGCCGTCCTGGCCGATCTCGATCCCGGTTGCGCCGAGGCTTATAGCCAGGCGCGCCCGTTCCTGAACGGCTAATTTCCCGCGAAAGTATGTAAATAGCTGAAAAATATGATCTTCCCCCTTGTCGGGGCGAAGTTACGCACCCATGTCCAGGTTTCGGGTCCGGGCCCCTCTGGCGGCGCGCCTTCCCGGATCGCTCCCCACCCCGTTGGAGGGGGCGATCCAAACTTGGCGCCGCGATGTCGGACTTAACGGGGATATCGCTGGCCCGACCCGCTTCCGATCCACAAGGATCTTTGGCGTTCGGGCCGTTGTATGGCCCGGGCGTACGGCGGTCCCACGAAGGATCTTCGGCGTTCGGGTTTCCGAAGCCGGAGAGGGTCCATGGATTTCATAACGATCGGTCAGTTTCTCGGAACGCCCATTTGGATGTGGGCGGCGTTCCTGACACTCGTCGCCACGCTGCTGATTCTCGATCTGGGCGTGCTGCACAAGAAGAACACCGAAATCGGCGTCGCCGAGAGTCTCAAACTCTCCGGCTTCTACTTCACCCTCGCCATGTTGTTCGGCGGCTGGGTGACGTGGCAGATGGGCCCGACCAGCGGGCTTGAGTACTACACCGGCTTCTTCGTCGAATGGTCGTTGTCGCTCGACAACGTGTTCGCCATTTCGATGATCTTCACGTATTTCGCAGTACCCCGGAAATATCAGCACCGCGTGCTGTTCTGGGGCATTTTGGGCGTGATCGTGATGCGCGGCATCATGATCGGGCTGGGAGCGGCGTTGGTCGCCGAGTTCCAGTGGATCCTTTACGTCTTCGGCGCGTTCCTGGTCTTCACCGGCATCAAGATGCTGTGGATGGCCGATAAGGAGGAGAATTTCGGCGAAAACCCGGTGCTGAACTTCCTGAAGAAGCGCATGCGCGTGACGGCCGATCTGGAAGGCCAGAAGTTCTTCGTGACGCGCCCCGACCCGAAGACCGGCAAGCTGGTGCGCTGGGCGACGCCCTTGTTCCTGTGCCTCGTGCTGGTCGAAACGGTCGATCTGATCTTCGCGGTCGACTCCGTGCCCGCGATCTTCGCGATCACGCAGGATCCGTTCATCGTCTACACGTCGAACATCTTCGCGATCCTGGGCCTGCGCTCGCTGTATTTCGCGCTTGCCGCGATGATCCATCGCTTCAAGTACCTGAAATACGCGCTCGCCCTCGTGCTCGTGTTCGTCGGCACGAAGATCTTCCTGGTCGGCGTGATCGGCAAGATGCCGGCCTGGTTCTCGCTGGGCGTCACCGTGTCGCTGATTACGGGCGGCGTGCTCTTCTCGCTGTGGAAGACGCGCAACGACGCCGAAGCGAAGGCCTGACCGGCGGCGCCTCAGCCCCGCTGGGGCGTCATCCGGTCGATCGCCTTGAAGTGCCGCCGCGCCCGGCCGACGATTTCCCCGTCGGTCGGGTGATCGGCGCTTTCGGTCGCGACGACGCGCTTGGCCAAAGCGGGGTTCTGCGCCTTCAAAAAGGCGCCGAACTCCGTTTTCGCCTGACCGGGGCCGAGCAGCAGAATCTCCTGCGCATCGGCCAAGGCGGCGGCGATACCTTCGTGGAAATGCTTGTCGGTGTGCGACGCCTCGGCCGCGCGCTTGTTGTGGATATGGCCGTTGGGTTTGTCGGTGCGGATCGTCGCGCGCTCGAAATCATGGGCGTCGAAATGGAACACGCGGGCTTCGTGGTGGTCGATCCAGCAGACGGCGTGGAAGCGATTCATTCGGCATCTCCTCTTCGGATACCGGCATTGGACCGCAAGCCCGCCATGCCGCCAATGATATGGATCAACCGCCCATACGCATGGTACCGGTTTGGCCCATGCGAAATCCCCCTTTGATCGGCGTGACGGCGGACCTGCAGCAGGGTCCCGTCCATCGCCAGCACATCGCGCGCATCCAATACGTGAATGCCGTGCTCGACGGGATCGGCGGCATGCCGGTCGTAATCCCCGCCATCGCCGGACGCCAGAATATCGACGTGTTGCTCGACCGGCTGGACGGGTTGCTGTTCACCGGCAGCCCGTCGAATGTCGACCCGTCGGCCTATGGCGTGGGCGGCGAAGGCCGCGCCCCCGCCGATCCGGATCGCGACGCGACGACGTTGCCGCTGCTGCGCGCGGCCCTCGCCAAGGGCGTGCCGATCCTCGCGATCTGCCGGGGCCATCAGGAATTGAACGTCGCGGCCGGCGGCACGCTGCACCAATATGTCGAGCGCCTGCCCGACCATATCGACCATCGCGCCCCCGAGCATGACGACCCGAATGTGCGCTACGCCAACCGCCATTGGGTGGAGGTCGTGCCCGGATCGCTGCTGGCGCGAATCGCGGATTCGACGTCGCGCCTGTTCGTCAACTCGCTGCACGGCCAAGGCATCGACCGCTTGGGCGACGGCTTGACGGTCGAAGCGACGCATGCGGACGGCACGATCGAAGCCGTGCGCTGGACCAAGGGCCCCGGCTTCGCCTTCGGCGTGCAATGGCACCCCGAATGGCACATCAAGACCGATAAATTCGCCGCCGCGATCTTCCGCCATTTCGCGAACGTCGTGGACGAATACCGGCGGCGGCGCACGGCGTGAAAGCGTTCGTGTCGTTGCCGGCGGATATCGCCGAATGCCGGCGCATCGCGACGCCGGCGGAACGCAAGCTCGCGCTCTATCGCCTATACGGACCCCGCAAGGGTCCGGCGTTGTTGTTCGGCCATGCGAATGGTTTCGCGGCCGGAAGCTACGCGACGATCTTGAAGGGCTTGGCGCAAAGCTGCGACGTGTTCGCCTTCGACGCCGCCGGGCATGGCGGATCGGATCGCGCGATCGAGAATATCGAAGCGTTCTGCGCGGTCGATGCGATCATGGACGATGTCGAGGCCATCGCGCGCGCGGCGCAAGAATTGTCCGGCGCGCGGCATCTGCATTACGCCGCGCATTCGCTGTGCGGGGCGGCGATGATCGCCTTGGCGCTGTTCCGCCCCGAACGTTTCGCGAGCCTCGACCTTGCCGGGTTGATGCTGTTCGAGCCGCCGCTCTATCCGTTGGACGGCCATCCCTTGCGCCCGCATGCCGACGAGCACCAGAAACGCCGCGTGGCGCGCACGCTCGCCCGGCGCAGCGAGTTCATAGGCGGGCCGGACGCACTCACCGAGTATCTCGGCGCACGCGAGATGTTCGCCGATTTCCCGCGCGACGCGATCGCCGAACATGCGCGCGCGACATTGCGCCCCGACGGCGACACGTGGCGCCTGGCCTGCGCGCCGCAGATCGAGGCCGGGTATTTCTTGAGCTTGGGCCGCCCGCTGCTGTCCCCGGCTTTGCCCGGCTATCGCGGGCCCAAGATTCATTTCGTCGCCGGCGATATCGACGCGGCCAAAGCCAAAGGCGATTGGGTCACCGGCATGATGGAATATGCCCACGCGACAGTTTCGGGATCGGCACTGACGGTGCTGCCCGGCCGCAGCCATATGATGATTTTCGAGGATCGCGCCCGATGCTTGGCGTTGCTGCAAAACTTCGCTAACAACAGCGGATCATGACCGCTGTTCCCTACGCCCCTGTCGAAGGCCCGCCCAAAGCCCCGCGCGGCGCTTTGCGCCTCGCCACCTGGAACATCAACTCCGTCCGGCTGCGGTTGCCGCTGGTCGAGAAGCTCGTCGCCGCCGCCCGGCCCGATATTCTCTGCCTGCAGGAAACGAAATGCCCGGACGAGCATTTCCCCGCCGAGGCGTTGAAGGCGCTGGGCTTCCAGCACCAGATCTTCCACGGCATGAAGGGCTATAACGGCGTCGCGATCCTGTCGCGCGTTCCCCTTCACGAAACGGGGCCGCGCCATTGGTGCGGGCTGGAGGATTGCCGCCATGTGCAAGCCTCGCTCGCCAACGGCACCGAGATCCATGACATCTATATTCCCGCGGGCGGCGATGTTCCCGATCCGGAAGCCAATACGAAGTTCAAGCACAAGCTCGACTTCGTGCGCGCCCAAGCCGCGCATTGGAAGAAGACCAAGCGCGACCGGCCGCGCGTGCTGGTCGGCGATTTGAACATCGCGCCCTTCGAAACCGATGTGTGGAGCCACAAGCAGTTGCTCGACGTCGTGAGCCACACGCCGGTCGAAGTGGAAGCATTGACCGCGATGCGGGCCAATCACGCTTGGGTCGATCTGTCGCGCCAAGCCTTCCCCGAGCCGCAGCGGCTTTATACGTGGTGGAGCTATCGCAATTCCGATTGGCGCAAATCGGATCGCGGGCGGCGCCTCGACCATATCTGGACGACGCCGGATGTGGCGCCCAAGCTGAAGGGCTTCCATATTCTGCGCGAGGCGCGCGACTGGCCTCAGCCTTCCGATCACGTGCCCGTGATCGCGGATCTGGCACTTTGAGCCGCACCGCACCCGCTTCCGCCGCCTTCATCGCCACCATCGTCGGCTTCGGCGGCACGGTGGCGCTGGTGGTCGCGGCGGCCACGGCGGTGGGAGCGACGCAGAGCCAGGTCGCCTCGTCGATCGCCGCCGTTTGCTTCGTCAAAGCGATCGCGGCGGCGTGGCTATCCTGGCGCCATCGCATTCCGTTGATCACCGCTTGGGCGACCGCCGGGGCGGCATTGATCGCCAGCACGACGGGCTTGAGCTTCGACGTCGCCGTCGGCGCGTATCTCGTCGCCTCCGCCGCGATCGTCGCGACGGCGTTCGTGAAGCCGCTGGGCGATCTGGTCGCGCGCATCCCGACCTCGATCGCCGCCGCGATGTTGGCGGGTGTCGTGCTGCCCTTCGTCGCGCAGGTCTTCGTGCAAGCGGGCGGCGCCCCGGCGCTGGTGCTGCCGCTAGTGGTGATGTTCCTGGTCGTGCGCTTGTTCAATCCGCATATGGCGGTCGTCGCCGTTTTGGCGGCGGGCACGGCGATCGCCTATGCGTTGGGCCTTGCCGCACCGGTTTCCGGCGAATTGGGGCTGACGCATTTCGAATTCGTGACGCCGCGCTTCGAGATGGGCGCCATCATCGGCTTGGGCTTGCCGCTTTATCTCGTGACGATGGCCTCGCAGAATCTCGCGGGCTTCGCGGTGCTCAAAGCGGCGGGCTATCCCACGCCGACGCGCGATTCGCTCGCGGCAACCGGCATCGCATCGTTCGTCGGCGCCTTCGCGGGCGCCATTCCGCTGGGCCTCGCCGCGATCACCGCATCGATCTGCGCCGGCCCCGAAGCGCATCCCGACAAGGACAAGCGGTGGATCTCCGGCCTTTGGTATGCCGGGTATTATTTGATCTTGGCGGCGTTCGCCGGGGCTTGTGTCGCGATCCTCGCGGCACTGCCCAAGGCCTTGATCGCAACCTTCGCGGGACTTGGTCTCGTCGGCGCCTTGCAGGGGGCGTTGACCGGTGCCCTCAAAGACGAGGCCGAGCGTTTCCCCGCCGTGCTGACGCTCGCCGTCACCGCGTCGGGCGTGTCGCTGTTCGGGATCGGATCGGCGTTCTGGGGCCTTGCGGCCGGGATCGCGGCGTTGGCCGCGCAGAACCTGAAACGCGCTGCCTGATCAGGCGCGCGCGGCCATCGCGTTGCGCAATTGCGCGTTGGTCTTGACGATCCGGCGCGCGAGTTCGCGCATGATCTCGAGCCCCATCGACGGAAACTCGTTCACCAGCGCCATGAAATCGTCCTTCTCGATCTTGAGGCAGACGAGCGGATTGTCGCCCGCCGCGCGCACCGTGGCGGTGCGCGGCACCTCGCACAGGATGGCGATTTCGCCGACGATCTCGTGCTTGCCGGTGCGCGCGATTTCGGTCGGGCCCGCATTGGTGTCGATCAGCACCGCGGCTTCGCCGTCCAGCACGATATAGGCGGCGTCGCCCGCATCGCCTTGCGCGAAAATCGCTTGGCCGGGTTCGTAGGTCAGACGCTGGCTCATGAACGCGAGCAGTTTCAGCTTCGCGGGGTCGAGCTTCGAGAACAGCGGAATGCGCTTGAGGGCGTCGGTTTCTTCCTTGATCGACATCGCAACCCCCTTCCTTAAAGCGCCAGCAATTCTTTGAGCGGACCGTCCTGCTCGATCAGCTCGTCGTATCGGCCGTCCTGCGCCACGCGCCCGTCCGCGAGGACGACGACGCGATCGAATTTCGCGGCCAGCGCCGCATCGGCCAACGCGGCCACCACCGTCGCCGACCCGGCGGCGGAAAGCGCGCCGTCCAAGGTTTTGACTTGGGTGCTCGAGTCGAGCACGGCAAGGGCGTCGTTGAGAACCAAAATCTCCGGCCGCTTCACCAGCGCGCGCGCGAGCGCCAATTTTTGGCGCTGGGCCGGGGTCAAACGCGAACCCCCGACGCCGACCTGGAAATCCAAACCCACTTCGAACACGCGTTCGCGCAAACCAAGCGTATCGAGCACTTCGCGCATCGCCTTGCCAACAATCGCTTGGGCTTTGGCTTGGCCGTAAGCGACGCGTCCGAACAGGATGTTGTCCTGAATGGCCGCGGCGGCATTGTAGGATTCGGGATCGAAGAACGCGATCTTGCCCGCGGCCGAGCCCTTGCCGAACGCGTCGTGGATCGCCGCGCGCGTTTCCAGAACGCGGCCTTTGAAATCGGGCGTGATCAAACCCAAGCGATGACGCGCGTTGACCAGCTTCAACGGCAAACCGATCAAACGCGCGCGATCCTCGTCGGAGATCGCGGGTGGCTTGCCCGATTCGCCGGGCGCGGTACGTGCGACGACCGCCTGGAAGGTCGGCAGATCGTCGGCGGCGATGAAGCTGAAACGGTCGAAGAATTCGTGGCCCGCCGGCAAGCCGGCGAACAATTCGACCATCGTTTCGGCGACCTGACGGCCCATCGCGATCAGCTCGTCCGCCATGCCCTGCTTTTGCAGCACGGCCAGGAAATCGCGTTGTTCGGCGAGCACGTCGACTTCGAAGGCCGGATCGATCGGCGTGCCGAACAGCAGATTCTCGGCGAGCGTCGCGTTGTCGTTGTAGCGCGTGGGGTCGAAGGATTCGATCAGGCCCTTCAACGCGGGATCGGCTTGCGGGCCGGAGAGCCGCTCGCGGAACGCCGCGCGCGCGGCGAGGATCGCTTCGGCTACCGCCGGCTTGGCGCGCGGATCGACGCGGCCGCGCAGGCCGAACAGGAACACGTCTTCGGCCAGATCGACGCGTTCGAGCACGCGCGCGGCGATGCCGTCGAATTGCTCGGCATTCGCGACACCGGCGCGCGAATAGTCGATCCAGTTGTCTTCGACGTCGAGCGGCAGATTGCCCGCGCGCGCGGCTTCGGCGAGCCAGCGCGTGCGCGCGGCATTGCGCTTTTCGGGCGCGCCGATCGGGCGCTGGCGCAAGCCATAGGCGAGGTTTTCGCGCACCGAGGTCGAGAAATGATACGCGCCGGGGCCCACATAGCCCATCGAAGCGCCCAGATGCGCATCGGGCAGGCGCGTCAAATCGCGCTCGCCCACGCGCAACGTGCCCGACGACGGCAGATAAAGCCGGGCGAGCGTCATCGCCAAAGCTTCGCGCCCGCCGCCGGCGGCACCCACCAGCGCCACTTTGGCGCCGTGGGGAATCGTGAGCGATACGGATTCGAGCAGCTTGGTCTGCGCGTCCTCCGCGACCGACAGCCCGGCCAGCGCGATATCGCCGCCCAGACCGGGGGCCGGATCGGCGGGCAATTCGTGCAGGCCTTCGGGCAACATCTGTTCGGGCCGGAACTGCTCGACGACCTGCTCGTATTTCTGCTGCGCGTCCTGGGCCTGCTGGTAGTAGTCGAGCAATTCCTTCCACGGCGCCGTCATGTCCTTATGCGCGGACAAGGCAGCGACGAGGGCGCCCAACGACAATTGGCCCTGGATCACCAGATAGCCGCCGATCGAGTAGAACAGCAGCGGCGCGCACTGGCTCAGGAAATTGTTGATGAACTTCACCAGCGATTTGCGCTGATAGATGTCGAAGCGGATGCGGAAGATCGTGCCGAAGCGTTCGGCATAATCCGCGCGTTCCCACGACGCCGTGCCGTTGGCGCGCACTTCGTGGATGCCGCCGACGGTTTCGCCGATACGTTCGGACACTTTGCGCACCGCGCGCACGCGTTCCTTGCCCAGCGCCTTCACGCGCTTTTGCAGCATCGGCACGATATAGGCTTGGAACGGGAACAGCGAAATCGCGGCGAAACCCATCACGGGGTTCTGCATGAACAAGAACAGCGCGATGGTCAGCAGCATGCCCGCCTGCATCAGCGGCTGGACGAAGGCGTCGCCCATGAAGCCGCCGATCTGCTCGACCTCCGACGTCACCATCGGGATCAATTCGCCCGACGAGACTTTGCGGAAATGCGGGATCGGGAAACGCAGAATGCGTTCGACCAGCGAATAGCGCAGCCGGCGCAGCAAACGTTCGCCGAGTTTGCCTTTCAGCGAGTTGATGTATTGCTTGACCGCGCCGTTGACGAGAACGGCGAGGAAGAACAGCAAGCACAGCCAGAGCAGATAGCCGATCTGATCGACGCTGAACCAGCCCAGGATCTCCTTCGGGAATTTGATCCCCTGGCCCTGGATGCCCTGGTTCATGATGTTCTTGGGCAGGTCCAGCGTGACGTAATAGAACGCCTGCGCCGACGCGACGAGCAGGCAGACCAGCGCCGTTTCCTTGACCGAGAACCGGATGACGAAGCGGAAGATGTTCCGGTCGATGTCGCCTGAGCCGCCCACGCGCGAAGTCCCCTATCCCTTTCAGGAGTTTAGCGGCCGGGACCGGGGTGGCGCAACCGGGCCGCCCTGCGGCATGGGCATCGCCTTACCGGATCCAGGGCTGGTATCGTAATCCGGCAACAGCCCCCGAAATAAAAATTTCCAAGCGTTGATCGCTTGGAATCGTCACGGGACTCCCCGTAGTCTCGGGCCGATCGAGATCCCGTCCGGGGGGACGATTGGCCAAGGCTCCGAAACGTCGCGCGCGGTCCGACCGTCGCGTGCTGATCTACAGCCACGACACGATGGGGCTCGGCCATTTGCGCCGCTGCCGCACGATCGCGCACGCGCTGGTGGAGGCCGACAAGGATCTGTCGGTGCTGATCCTGTCGGGCTCGCCGATCATCGGCTCGTTCGATTTCAAGGCGCGCGTCGATTTCGTGCGCATTCCCGGCGTCATCAAATTGCGCGACGGCGATTACACGTCGCTGAACCTGCATATCGACATCGCGCAGACTTTGGCGATCCGCGCGTCGATCATCCGCCACACGGCCGAGGCGTTCCAGCCCGATCTGTTCCTGGTCGACAAGGAACCGCTGGGCTTGCGCGGCGAGGTGAGCGAAACGCTGGAGTTCCTGAAGCGCCGCAACGTGCCGCTGGTGCTGGGCTTGCGCGACGTGATGGACGACCCTGCGTTGCTGGAGCCGGAATGGAAGCGCAAGAACGCTCTGCCAGCCTTGCGCGAGCTTTACGACGATATCTGGGTCTACGGCCTGCCGCAGATCTGCGATCCGCTGGAAGGCTTGGCTATCCCGCAATCGGTGCGCCGGAAGATGAGCTACACCGGCTATCTGCGCCGCACGCTGCCGTTGAACGGGCCGCGCGCGTCGATGGATGCCGCGCGCGATCGCGAGCAGCCTTACGTGCTGGTGACCACCGGCGGCGGCGGCGACGGCGACGCGCTGATCGACTGGGTCTTGCGCGCCTACGAGGCGGGCGCGCAATTGCCCCATCGCGCGCTGCTGGTGCTCGGGCCGTTCATGCAGTCCGAACGCCAAGCCGAATTCCTGAACCGCGCCCAGGCGCTGCCCGACGTCGAAGCGATCACCTTCGACGCGCATATGGAGGCGCTGATCGCGCGCGCCGCCGGCGTCGTCGCGATGGGCGGCTACAACACCTTCTGCGAAATCCTGTCCTTCGACCGGCCGGGTTTGATCGTGCCGCGCACCGCGCCGCGTTTGGAGCAGACGATCCGCGCCGAACGCGCCCAGGCCCAAGGCTTGGTGCGCATGCTGCCCGACGACGGCGTGCGCCGGACCGAGGATATGGTCCGCGCCTTGAAACAGCTCGCCCGCCAGAAACCGCCGTCGGCGGCGGTCGTACCCGGCCTGCTGGACGGGCTGGAAAACGTCGAACGCTTGGTCCGGCGCTGGCTGCCGCTGACCCAGGACGAAGCCGCGATCCGCGCTTTGGCCCGCTAAGCCGGTTACGGACGGAAACGCGGCGGCCTTTTTTACGACACGCGTTCGCCCTAGATTCCCCGGATCATCCGGAGAGTCCCCGACATGCCGCCCGCCGCCAGCGCCACGATTTCCACGCCCCGCCGCCGTGTCGATCTGCTCAGCTTCGCCGCCAGTCTGTGGCGCCTGACCAAGCCCTATTGGACCTCGGACGATAGATTCGCCGCCTGGGCGCTGTTCGCCATCGTCATCGGATTGACGATCTTCGGCGTCTATCTCGAAGTGTTGTTCAACGAATGGAACAACGTCTTCTACACCGCCCTGCAGGAACGCGACCGGCCGGTGTTCGAAAAGCAGATGCTGGTCTTCATCGGCCTCGCCTTCCTGTTCATCGTCAATTTCATCGTCTCGCGCTACGCCATGCAATGGCTGACGATCCGCTGGCGCAAATGGCTGACGCGGCGCTACGTCGCCGCGTGGCTCGACAACCGGATCTATTACCGCTTCCAGCTGACGGGGGCGGAAACCGACAACCCCGACCAGCGCATCGCCGAAGACGTGAAGCTGTTCGTGACCACGACCTTGTCGCTGATCACCCAGCTGCTCGACGCGGTGCTCACGCTGGGCGCGTTCTTGACCATCCTGTGGACGCTGTCGGGCGCGTTCTCGATCACGCTGTTCGGCCACACGATCGACATTCCCGGCTACATGGTGTGGGCGGCGCTGTTCTATGCCGTGATCGGCACGTGGTTGACGCATTTGGTGGGCAAGCCGCTTGTTCCGCTAAACTACGCCCAGCAGCGCTACGAAGCGGATTTCCGCTACGACCTGGTGCGCTTGCGCGAAAATTCGGAACAGGTCGCCCTTTATGGCGGCGAGAAACGCGAAAGCGAGAATTTCGCGCGCCGCTTCGCGGGCATCGCCGCCAATTGGTACGGGCTGATGTGGGCGACGCTGAAGCTCAACACCTTCACCAGCTTCTATTCGCAGGCCGCGATCATTTTCCCCTTCGTCGTCGCGGCCCCGCGCTATTTCAACAATTCGATCCAGCTGGGCGGCTTGATGCAGATCGCCTCGGCCTTCGGCCAAGTGCAGCGCGCGCTGTCGTTCTTCGTCTCGGCCTATGCCCAGCTCGCCGATTGGAAATCGGTCGTCGATCGTCTGCTCGATTTCGAAGCGGCGATCGCCAAAGCCGAGATCGAAGCGAAGGCCAATCCGCTGCAAACGCGCGAAGGTGCGGCCCCCGCCCTCGCCCAAGTCCATGTCGCCTTGCCGAACGGTGCGACGCTGATCGCCAACGCCGCCGCGCGCGTCGAACCGGGAAATCGCGTGCTGCTGACCGGCCCGTCGGGTTCGGGCAAGAGCACGCTGTTCCGCGCCCTCGCCGGGCTGTGGCCCTTCGGGCGTGGCGTGGTCGAAACGCCGCCACCGGGGGCGGCGCTGTTTCTGCCGCAGAAGCCCTATATGCCCATCGCGAGTTTGCGCGAAGCGTTGCTCTATCCCAATGTCGACGGCGTCGACGATGCGACGCTGAAAGCGACACTCGCCGACGTGAAGCTTGCGCATCTCGCGGGCCGCTTGGACGAGGTCGCGCATTGGGGTCAGGCCTTGTCGCCGGGCGAGCAGCAGCGCTTGGCGGTCGCGCGGGCGCTGTTGGCCAAGCCCAAATTCCTGTTCCTCGACGAAGCCACGGCGGCGCTGGACGAGGCGACGGAAGCGCATCTCTATGCGCTGATCGGCGAACGCTTGAAGGACACGGGTATCGTGTCGATCGGCCACCGGCCGGCCTTGCGCCAATTCCACAACAAGTTCTGGCGCGTCGAACCGGGCGGCGACGGCAAGCCGTCGACATTGGTGGTGGCCTAGTCGGCCACATCCTTCGACAGGCTCAGGATGAGGCCTCATGGTGCGGATGTGTAATCACATCCGTGTCGAACAACGAGGCCGAGCCGCCTTAACCCGGCGCGTAAACGGGCCGCGCACCCTCGAAGCCCTTGAACGCGAATTCGCCCAAGCGCCGCCACGGGCGATCGATCGCCGCGGCGAACGCGGCCGAGACGACGATATTCTCGCCCAGCGTGCCGCACATCTTCTCCAGGCGCGCGACCATATTCACGTCGCGGCCGATGACGGTGAAATCCTGGCGGTCGCCCGCCCCGATATTGCCGAACGCGGCCTCGCCCAGATGCAGCGCGATGCCCGCCCGAAACCCCGCCTTGGCGAGCGCTTCTTGGGCGGCGAGGGCCGCGTCGAGCATGCGTGCGCACGCATCGCCATCGCCCAGCGTGTTCGCATCGGCCATCGCCAGCACGCCGTCGCCGATGAATTTGAGGACCTCGCCGCCGCGCCGCAGGATCTCAGGGACGAGGCAATCGAGATAGGCGTTGATTTGCGCCACGGTCTGTTCGGGTGTGAGCGCGTCGCTCATCGCCGTGAAGCCGCGCAGATCGCTCATCGCCAGCGCGGCGCGCAAGTTCCGCACCTCGCCGCGCCTTATTTGACCCGCGAGGATCAGATCGCCCGGCGCGCGACCGACATAGGTTTGCAGCACTTCGCGCGAAACGCGGGTGCGGATTTTCAATTCCATCACCGCCGCGATGGCCGGGCGTGCGGCGTCGATCAACGCGATATCCTCTGCCGAGAACCCGCCCGGCCGCTTTGTCGCGAAGGACAAGCCCTGCACCGGCCCTTCGACGAAGGCGAGCGGCGCGATGACGTAATGGATGTAGCCCCGCGCGCGCAGATCGGGCAGCAGGTCGTATTCGTCGACGCGGGGATCGTCCAAGCGCATGTCGAACCACGCGCCGGTCTCCTGCACGCTATCGATCGTATATTTGATTTTGCCGGAGAAGATATCCGGGTTGTCGAAACGCGCCCGGCCCTCGCGCGTGCCGCCGCCGCGTTCCCAGATGCGTTGGATTCCGACATAGCTGGGATGCAGCGTATCGAGGAGCGCCCCCGCGCGGTCGATCGGCAGGCCCATTTCGACCAGCCGCTCGGCCACACCGCCCATGAAATCAGCGAGATCGAGGGCTTTGGCCGGGCCCAAGACCCAATCGACGAAATCCCGGATTCGCGCGTTCATCGCCGGACGATGCGCCGCCGGATCGCTTGACGCAAGCGCCCGGCCCTGCGAGTAGTCGCCCCGGG
Source organism: Tagaea sp. (assembly GCA_041917215.1). GTDB lineage: Bacteria > Pseudomonadota > Alphaproteobacteria > CACIAM-22H2 > CACIAM-22H2 > Tagaea. The sequence continues at coordinate 390,861 of JAYRYC010000001.1, read as the reverse complement.
ACGACCCCGGCGAAAGGCGAACCGGCATGTTTCGAGCGCTGCTTCTCGAGAAGACCGACGGCAAAGTCACGGCCAATCTCCGTCAGCTCGACGATTCGGCGCTGCCCGATTTCCCGGTGACCGCCAAGGTCAGCTATTCGACGCTGAACTACAAAGACGGGCTCGCGATCGCCGACAAGGGCAAGATCGTGCGCGCGTTTCCGCTGGTCCCCGGCATCGATTGGGCGGGCACGGTCGAGACGTCCGACGACGATCGCTTCAAGGCGGGAGACCGCGTGATCCTGACCGGCTGGGGCGTGGGCGAGCAGTTCCACGGCGGCATGGCCGAGCGCGCGCGCGCCAAGGCCGAGTGGCTGATCAAGATGCCGCCGGGCATGGATAAGAAATGGGCCATGTCGATGGGCACGGCCGGTTTGACCGCGATGCTCGCCGTGCACGCGCTGGAAGCCAACGGCTTGAAGAAGGACCGCGAGGTTCTGGTCACCGGCGCGGCTGGCGGTGTCGGCTCGGTCGCGGTGGCACTCCTTGCCAAGCTCGGCCACAAGGTCGTCGCGGCGACCGGGCGCTTGGAACTCGAATCCTATTTGAAGGCGTTGGGTGCTTCGAGCGTGATGGATCGCGCCGAACTCGCCAAACCGTCGAAGCCGCTGGAGACCGAGCGTTGGGCGGGCGTGATCGATCCGGTCGGCGGGCCCGCGTTGGCGAGCGCGCTGGCGGCGATGGCGTATCGCGCCCCCGTCGCGGCGTGCGGACTTGCGGGCAGCCACGATCTGCCGACGACGGTGATGCCGTTCATTCTGCGCGGCGTGAAATTGATCGGCATCGATTCGGTGCGCTGCCCGATCCCCGAGCGCGACGCCGCGTGGCGCAAGCTCGCCGCGTTGCTGCCCGACGGCTTGCCCGTCGGCGGCACGAAGATCGTCGGCCTTAGCGATGTGCCGGCCTTGGCCGAGCAAATCGTCGCTGGTCAGATCCAAGGCCGCATCGTCATCGACGTCAGCCAAGCCTAAAGCGCGTCACCCGCCCGGCGGGACGATGCGCACGACTTCCCAGCTGTTCATCCGCTGCGGTGGTCCGGCGAGTTGTTCTTCCCGCATTTTGAGAAGCCACCCCACCTCCGGCGCGTACCACAGCGTGCGTTTGCGCCGCAGGCCGGCATCGGCCGGATCGTTATAGTCCGTGATCTGCTCGACCACGAAGGTTGAGAGCGACCGCCCCGCGACCTGGATCTGTTCTTGGCGAACGACGTCAAGAGACTGACGAGTCGGCTGGCGCCCCGGCACCGTGTCGACGAAGGACACCTTCTTTCCGACCGAGAGCGGGAAAATACTCTCGATCGTCGCCCGCGGGTAACCGGCCCCGCGATCCCACGCGATCATGCCGGCGCGCCAAACGACGATCTGATTCTTTTCATCCGCCGTCACGATATTCGCGCCGTCGGCGCGCATGATCCGAATTTCGCCGTCCGCGAGCTGAAACCGCGTGCCGACGACCGGGCCCGCAAATCCGGCCGGGACGGCTGGGCCCGTGGCGACCGGCACGGCGGCCTTCGCCACCGGGGGCTCGAAAACGATCGTGATCGGCGCGTAATCGGACAGCGAACGCCCGAACCCGCCGCTGACCTTGGGCGCCATCTGCTTGGACCATTCCACCCACGCGTCGAGGAATCGCTTGTGTTCGGGATTGTCGGCGATCTTGTCCTTGTGCCATTCGCTGGTGCTCCAGGCATTGACCCGCGCGACGGGGCCGCCGATTGATGCCGGCGAAATCTCATAGGTCACGGTCAGATACTCGCCGCCGACGACACGGCGATGCACGCTGACGATCATTGTCGGGGGCAAGGCGATGGACTTGGCGCGCAGCCCTTGGATCATCGCGCGCGTTTGTTCGGGTTGATTGTCCGACGCCGTCCATGTCCGCACGAAATGCGTCGCGTACTGGCAGCGCTGATCCGCATTGTTGAAATTGCGGTCCGCGTCGAGGAAATAGAAATCGGTCCGATCGCATTGTTTGTCTCTGATCCATTGCAAATTCTCGTACTGAACCGTGCCCGTCAGATTGACGATTCCGGCGAGAGCGTTGCGCTCGATCCGCGCCAATGTGGCGTAGGGCAAACGAGCGCCCATGCTGCCGTCGAGCCCGATGCTCTTTTCTTCGCCTCTGCTGACCAAGACCCATTTGCCTGGCGGCAGCGGCACTTCGGAGCGCGCGAAGCGGACTTTGGTTTCCACTTCGGTGCCGATCGGCATCGTATGGATCGACTGCGCTTGGGCCGTTCCGATCGTGAGGACCCAAAAGGCAAACAGGCATGAAGCAAAGCGGAGCATTCGGCGGAACCCCCTCTAATGCAATTCACCCGCCCGGCGGGACGATGCGCACCACTTCCCAGCTGTTCATGCGCTGCGGCGGTCCGGCGAGTTGCTCTTCGTGCATTTTGAGAAGCCACCCGATCTCGGGTGCGTAATGGAGCGTGCGTTTGCGCACGAATTCGTTCATCCCCGGTCCCACGGCCTCCGTGCGGTTCTCGATCACGAAGGTCGCGTACGACTTGCCTTCGATCTGCACGGTTTCCGTGCGCACGACCTCCAGAACTTGATCCCAAGCATTTGAGCCGGATGCGGCCTCTTGCAGGAATTTCGTTTTCTTGCCGACGGCCAGCGGAAACAGCGATTCGAGAGCGCTTCGGTCGAATTTGGATGCGGGATCGAGCGGCAACAATCCAGCGATCCATGTCGCGCCCGCATTCGCGGAGTTGGCCGTCATTACGTTCATTCGATCGACTTTGACGATATCGAAGCGACCGGAGCTAACGACGAAGCGCGTGCCGATGGCGGGGCTCACCTGACCTGAGGGCGACGCGCTCGACGGCAACGCCGCTTGTTGCGGGCGCCGGACGGCGGCGAATTCCAGTTTGGCGCCCGTCTCCGCCTTTCGATAGATCACCCCGTCGAGAACGCGCTTTTGATTGTCCTTGGCCCAAGCGACCACGGCTTGCGCGAAGGCGTCGCGCGCGGGATCGTTCTTCAGCTTGTCGCGATGCCAGTCGTTGCCGGCGGCACTTCGATCGCGCGGCGGGCCGAAGCCATAGGCTTCCGGCGAGAAGTTGTATTCGACCTCGACGAAGTCGTTCGCGCGGACGTTCGAATGACGGACGAGCAGCATCGTCGACGGCTTCACGACCTTCGGGTGTTCGGCAAGCCACGTATAAGCGGCTTCGAGCCCCGCCCCCATATTCGCCCACGCCGTCCAGGTTCGGGCCGCATGAACGACAAAGAAGCAGCTTTGCTCGCGCATGTCGTATCTGGGGGTGGCGTCGAGGAAGTATGTATCGGTCCGCTCGCATTGTTTGTCCCAGGTGCGGACATTCGTGCTCGTTTGACCTGGCGCCATCGCAGCGATGAACCCAACGAGCCGGTCTTTTTCGATCAGCGCCAAGTAGGCATGACCGAAGGGCCGGGGTTGACTGCCAGAGAGTGGATTGGACCAGGTTTCGGTAGCGCCGATCAGCGTCCATTTGCCCGGCGGCAAGGGGATTTGCACCCGGCCGAGCGCGGCAGCGCCCTCGACCTCCGTCCCTATCGGCATCTTATGGATCGATTGCGCGTGGGCGGTTCCGATCGCCAGAAAAACGGCGGTGAATACATATGCAAGATAGCGGAACATCGTGCGTGATCCTCGTTTAAGGCGATCAACCAAGGGGAGCATAACAACGAATCCGGGTCGGGCAAAGGCAAGCGATTGGCAAGAACGCCGAAAACGGCGTAAAACCCCGGCCATGAGCGGCAAGTTCGACAGAAATAACGAAGGTCCGGCCGGCCCCAGCCAGCGCCAATTGCGCGTGGGCGAAGCGGTGCGTCGCGCGCTGGTCGAGGTGTTGCAGGAAGCGCATTTCCGCGACCCCGATTTGCAGGGTGCGTCGATCACCGTGTCGGAGGTGCGCGCGACACCGGACCTGAAACACGCGACCGCGTTCGTGACGACGCTGGGCGGCATCGATGCCGACAAGACGATCGCGGCCCTGGGCCGGGCGCGCGCCTATATCCGGGGCGAAGTGCAGCGGCGTATCGATTTGCGCCAAGCGGTCGACATCCATTTCAAGCGCGACACCGGCTTCGATTACGCGGCCCGCATGGATGCGGCCTTCCGCGACCCGAAGGTGCTGGCCGATATCGCCCCGCCGCAAGCTGACAAGCCCAAGCCCCGCGCGCGCAAGAAGAAGTGAAGCGCCAGAAGAACAAGGTCGATGGCTGGGTCGTGCTGGATAAGCCGATCGGCCCAAGCTCGACGCAAGCGCTCGGCAAAGTGCGCTGGATTTTCGAGGCCGCCAAAGGCGGACATGGCGGCACGCTGGACCCGCTGGCGTCGGGCGTGCTGCCCATCGCCCTGGGCGAAGCGACCAAGCTGATCCCCTTCGCCATGGACGGCACCAAGCAATACGAGTTCGCCGTGCGCTGGGGTGCCGCCACCGCGACCGACGATCTGGAAGGATCGGTCGTCGCGACCAGCCCAAACCGCCCGGCCGAATCCGCGATCCGGGCCGCCTTGCCCGCATTCGAGGGCGAGATCGAGCAGCTTCCCCCCGCCTTCTCCGCCATCAAAATCGATGGCAAGCGCGCCTATGAACTGGCCCGCGCGGGGGAGGAAGTCGTCCTCGAACCGCGTAAAGTATTGATCCATAAGCTCGAATATCTGGAATCGCCCGATGCCGACACGGCGCGGTTCCGGGTTACCTGCGGCAAGGGGACCTATGTCCGCAGCCTCGCCCGGGATCTCGCCAAGGCGTTGGGAACGGTCGGCCATGTGACGGAACTTCGCCGGACCCGAGTCGGCAAATTCACGCTGGAATCGGCAATTTCACTGGCAAGACTGGAGGGGTTTGGGCATAGTCCGGCCCGCTTTGGGGCCCTCGCCCCGGTCGAGACCGCACTGGACGACATCCCGGTGCTGGCCGTGACCGTGGAAGAGGCTTCGGCCCTTAAACAGGGCCGGGCTTTGCGAGACCCCCGCACTGATCGTGTTCCCGCCGAACCGATTGCCGCCTTCCAAGAAGGGCGGCTGGTGGCGCTGGTCGCGAGCGACGGAGAAATCCTCCGTCCGGTGCGCGTGTTCAACCTCTAGGGTCGAAAGGAATGACCGATGTCGCTCGAACCCGCTCACAAGAGTGAAATTGTCGCCAAGTTCGCCATCAAGAAGGGCGACACCGGATCCCCGGAAGTCCAAGTCGCGCTGCTGACCGAGCGTATCAAGGAGCTCACCGAGCACTTGGGCACGCACAAGAAGGACTTCCACTCGCGCCGCGGCCTGCTGATGATGGTCGGCCAGCGCCGTCGTCTTCTCGACTATCTCAAGAAGACCGACACCAAGCGCTACTCGACGCTGCTCGAGCGTCTCGAACTGCGTCGCTAAAGCGAACCGTTTGAAATCCATGCGCGACGATGCCGCCCGCGACGCCGGATCTGTTCCGGCCGCGGGCGCGTCGTCGCGTTTTTTCTATCCGACGTCCAGAAGTCCATGGGCGGTTCCGGTTCGCGCTGTCGCCATGGGGGCGATAGCGGCCGGAACCACGCGCGTTTCGCCATAGGGGCGAATCGTGCGGGTCCGAACGTGGCAAGGAAGGTAAAGATCGAATGTTTGAAGTCGTGAAACGCGAGATGCAGTGGGGCGGGCGTACGCTCTCCCTCGAAACGGGCAAGATCGCCCGCCAAGCCGACGGCGCGGTCATCGCGCGCCTGGGCGACACGGTTGTGCTGTGCACGGCCGTCGGCGCCAAGTCGGCCAAGCCCGGCCAGGATTTCTTCCCCCTGACCGTCCACTACCAGGAAAAGACCTTCGCGGCCGGCAAGATCCCCGGCGGCTTCTTCAAGCGCGAAGGCCGCCCGACGGAAAAGGAAACGCTGGTCTCGCGTCTGATCGACCGGCCAGTGCGTCCGCTGTTCCCGGAGAATTTCCGCAACGAAGTGCAAGTCATCGCGACCGTGCTGTCGCATGACCTGCAGAACGATCCCGACATCGTCGCGATGATCGGCTGCTCGGCCGCGCTGACGCTGTCGGGCATCCCGTTCATGGGCCCGATCGGTGCGGCGCGCGTGGGCGTGTTCGGCGGCGAGTTCAAGCTGAACCCGCTGCAGGAGGAGATGACCGCGTCGGATCTCGACCTCGTCGTCGCCGGCACCAAGGACGGCGTGCTGATGGTCGAATCGGAAGCCAAGGAGCTGACGGAAGAGCAGATGCTCGGCGCCGTCATGTTCGGCCATCGCGCCTTCCAGCCGGTGATCGACATGATCATTTCGCTGGCCGAAGCCGCCGCCAAGGAACCCTGGGCGATCCCCGAAGCGCCGCCCGCCGCCGCGTCGGCCAAGGCGAAGCTCGACGCGTTCGCGGCCGAGCTGACCGAAGCCTATAAGGAACCCGTCAAGTTCGCCCGTCGCGACAAGGTCGCGGCGATCAAGGCGAAGGCGATGGAAGCGGTCAAGGCCGTGCCGGAAGAAGCCGCCGTTGCCGGCGCGCTGTTCGGCGATCTGGAAGCCAAGGTCGTGCGCGACACGATTCTGGACACCGGCAAGCGCATCGACGGCCGCGACACGAAGACCGTTCGTCCCATCGTGACGGAAGTTGGCCTTCTGCCGCGCACCCACGGTTCAGCGCTGTTCACCCGCGGCGAAACCCAGGCGCTGTGCGTCGCGACGCTGGGTACGGGCGATGACGAACAGATCATCGACGCGCTCGAAGGCGAATACCGCGAGCACTTCATGCTGCACTACAACTTCCCGCCCTACTCGGTCGGCGAAGCCAAGCGCATGGGCTCGCCCGGCCGTCGCGAAATCGGCCACGGCAAGCTCGCCTGGCGCGCGATCCGTCCGTTGCTGCCCGCCAAGGACAAGTTCCCCTACACGATCCGCGTCGTGTCGGAAGTGACCGAGTCGAACGGTTCGTCGTCGATGGCGACGGTCTGCGGTTCGTCGCTGTCGCTGATGGACGCGGGCGTGCCGCTGCCGCGCCCGGTGGCCGGCATCGCGATGGGCCTAATCAAGGAAGATCGCGCCTTCGCCGTGCTGACCGACATCCTGGGCGACGAGGATCACCTCGGCGACATGGACTTCAAGGTCGCGGGCACGGAGAAGGGCGTCACGGCGCTTCAGATGGATCTCAAGATCACCTCGATCGACGAGAACATCATGAAGATCGCGCTGGGCCAGGCCAAGGACGGCCGCCTGCACATCCTGGGCGAAATGGCCAAGGGCCTGACCGGGGCGCGCGAGAGCGTGTCGAACAACGCGCCGCGCATCACGACCTTCTCGGTTCCGAAGGAAAAGATCCGCGAAGTGATCGGCACCGGCGGCAAGGTGATCCGCGAGATCGTCGAAGTCACGGGCTGCAAGATCGACATCGAGGACGACGGCACGATCAAGGTCGCCTCGACGAGCGAGGAGAAGGCGAAGCAAGCGATCGACTGGATCAAGGGCATCGTCGCCGAGCCGGAACTCAACGCCATCTACACCGGCAAGGTCGTGAAGGTGATGGATTTCGGCGCCTTCGTGAACTTCATGGGTTCGAAGGACGGCCTCGTCCACATCTCGGAACTCGCGCCGCGCCGCGTCGAGAAGACGGGCGACGTCGTGAAGATGGGCGACACCGTGAAGGTGAAGCTGATCGGCTTCGACGATCGCGGCAAGGTCAAGCTGTCGATGCGCCGCGTCGATCAGGCGACCGGTGCGGACATCTCCGACCAGTTCGAGAAGAAGAAGGACGCGCCGTCGGCGGAGTAACGCCAACGCGCGATTGGATCGGGCCCTCGCACGGGAAACCGCGCGGGGGCCTTTTCTTTTGGAGGAACCCCATGAAGCTCGATATTCCGCTGATCGTCGGCCATCGCGGCGCCAAGGCGTCGTCGCCGGAGAATACGCTGCCCGCCATCGAAGAAGCGCACCGCCAGGGTGCGACTTGGATCGAGTTCGACGCGAAGCTCACCAAGGACGGCGTGCCGATCCTGATGCACGACGAAACGCTCGACCGCTGCACCAACGGCAAGGGCAACGTCGCCGACCATACGCTCGCGCAAATCCGCGAGCTCGACGCCGGCGCGTGGTTCGGATCGCAATTCAAAGGCACGAAAGTGCCCACGCTGGAAGAAGCGATGGCGCTGATGGCGAAGCTCGGCATGGGCTTCAATATCGAGATCAAGCCCTGCCCGACCCGCGAAGCCGAAACCGCGCGCATTTCCTGCGCGCTGGTCGACAGACTGTGGCCGAAATCGGCGCCCACGCCCATCGTGTCGAGCTTCAAGCCCTTGTCGCTGGCCGCCGCCAAGGCGCAGTCGGCGCATCTGCCGCGCGGCTACCTTGCCGAAGAATTGGCCGGCGATTGGCTGGAGGCCGTCAAGGCGCTCGACTGCGCGACGATCCATCCCGGCTTCCGCAAGCTGACCCAAGCGCAAGTTCGCGCGGCGAAGGACACGGGCTATCCGGTGCTGGTCTGGACGGTCAACGAAGCGCCCAAGGCCAAGGAGTTGCTGAGCTGGGGCGTGGACGCACTGATTACCGATGCGCCCGGCGCGATCGGCGCGGCGGTTAAGTAAGGTCCTTCACGAACCAGAGATGCGCATAGGGGTTATCGTTGAACCGTTCGGTTTCGCGATAGCCCGCTTTGCGATACAGCGCGTGCGCTTCGGTCAGCGCCTTGTTCGTGTCGAGCACGACTTGGGCGTAGCCCTGGCGACGCGCTTCGTCTTCCAGCGCCTTCAATAACGCGCTTGCGATGCCTTGGCCGCGCGCATTGGGTGCGACCCACATGCGTTTGATCTCGGCGATGCCGGTGCCGTGTTTCTTGACGGCGCCGCAAGCGACGACCGAATCGCCCCGGCGGGCGACGAAGAAATCGCCGGCGTCTTTCGGATTGGCGTAGCCGGGCTGGCCCGGGTCGAACCCGCCCTCGAAGCGCGCGGCCAACTCGGCGAAATAGGCCGTGACGCAAGCGATGGCGACGGCCGAGTCCGCCGGTTCCTTGGCGATCACGAGATCGGTCATGCGACTTTCGCCGGGGTTTCGGCGACCGGCAGATAGACGGCGAATTCGGAGCCCTTGCCCTGTTCGCTGTCGATATCCAGCGTGCCGCGATGCCGATTGACGATGTGCTTCACGATGGCAAGGCCCAAACCGGTGCCGCCCATGTCGCGCGAACGTCCCGCATCGACGCGATAGAAACGCTCCGTCAGGCGCGGCAGATGTTCGCGCGCGATTCCTTCGCCGTCGTCGCGCACCTTGAACACGAGATAGGCGCTATGGCGCGCCGCGAATCCGGCGGGCAGCGATTCGGCACGCGCGACCGAAACGCGCACGCGCCCGCCCACGCGGCCATATTTGATCGCGTTGTCGATCAGGTTCTGGAACACCTGGGCGAGCTGATCGGAATCGCCGATGGCGTGCGGCAGATCAGCCGCGAGATCGGCTTCGATCGCGGCTTGCTTCGCCTTGGCTTGGGGGGCGAGCGCGTCGATCGTCGATTGCACGATGCGCGCGACATCGACCCGGCCCGAGGGCGGCGTGAGTTCCGATTCCTCGATCTTCGACAATGACAGGAGGTCCGTCACGATCCTGGTCATGCGGGCCGCTTGCTGGGCCATGATGGCGAGGAAGCGATCGCGCGCGGGCGCGTCGTCCTTCGCGGGGCCTTGCAGCGTTTCGATGAAACCCGCCAATGTCGCCAAGGGCGTGCGCAATTCGTGGCTGACATTGGCGACGAAATCGCGGCGCATGCGATCGGCGCGGCGCACGGCGGTGATGTCGATGACGGCGAGCAATGCGGCGGGCGCCCCCATGCCGTCGCGCAACGGCACCGCGCGCACGCGCAAGGCGCGTTCGACCGATCCGGCGAGCACAACGTCGATGGCGTCGGGATAATTGCCGGCGAGCGCCTCGGCCACCGCGTCGAGCGCGTCGGGATCGCGCAGATGGGCGACCAGCGGCATGTTTTCGAGATTGTCGCCGAACACGGCACGCGCGGTCGCGTTGGCGCGCGCGATCCGCTCGTCCTCGCCGACCTGCAAAATCGCGTAAGGCAGCGCGTCGACGATCGATTCGAGGGCCGCTTCGTGCGCCGCGGGCGGGACGCGATCGGGCAAGGCGCGTTCGAGCGAATCCATCGCTTCGGCCAGCGGCTGGGTCGGGCCTTCCTCGGTCTCGGCCGCCGCGGGCACGGGATTCGGCGGTTCGCCTTTGGCGAGTTCGCGCAAGCGGCGCGCGTGACGTTCGATCCGCGCGATATGCCGGCGCACCAGCCAGCCGACGACGAGGCCGACGGCGAGCGTCGCCAACACCGCCCAGCCCCAATGGAAATGGCGCGTGGCAGCGAAGAATCCGAACGCCGCCGCCGACGGCGCGGTCAGCGCCGTCGTCGCCATCAAGACATTGGGAAGGTAGCCGCGCTCGTCCATCGTAATCCGAAAGATTGGCCGAGCTTGCGGCCGGGTCAAGCGGCGGTTTCGCGTCGGCGAAGTTTGAGGAAAGTCGCCGGGCGGCCTTCCAGGCGCGACTTAATTCCGTAACGCGTTTCGATCGCGTCGGCGGGGATCAAGCGCCAATCGTCGGCGGTCCGCGCCGTCCATTCGAAACCGGGATGGATCAGCACGCGCTGCAACATCCAGATCAAGTAGTCGGGATCGTCGGTCGCCAAGCGCAACTCACCGCCCGGTTTCAACATGCGCCACGCTTGGTCGAGAAACGGCTTCTGGATCAAGCGGCGCTTGTTATGGCGCGCCTTGGGCCAAGGGTCCGGATGCAGCACATAGATCGCTTCGAGTGCGCCGTGGGGAATGCCCGAAAACAGCTCGCGCGCATCGCCGCGATAGAGCCGCACATTACGCAGGCCCTTCTGTTCGAAATGGCGCAGCATCGTGGCCACGCCGTTCATGAACGGCTCGGCGCCCAGGAACGAGACGTCGGGGTTGTTCGCGGCTTGATGGGCGAGATGTTCGCCGCCGCCGAAACCGATCTCCAACCGCAAACGTTCGGGGACGCGGCCGAACGTAGCGGCGAGGTCGAGCGGGGTCGTGACCGACAGCGCGTCGAGATGCTTCTCGATCAGCGCCGTCTGGTTCGGCTTCAACCGCCGGCCGCGTCGCCGGCCGTAGGAATGGAGCCAATCCGAATGAACAAGGCGCCGGGGGGACCCCGGCGCCTCGTCCTTCGTATCGTTATCGTCGTCGGGGGCGATCAACGCACGCCGAATTCCGACTTCAGATCGCGCACCAGATCCGTCTTCTCCCACGAGAAGCCGCCGTCCTTCTCCGGCTTGCGGCCGAAATGACCGTAAGACGAGGTGCGGCGATAGATCGGGCGGTTGAGCTGCAGGTGGGTGCGAATACCGCGCGGGCTGAGGTCCACGAGGTCCTGAAGCACCTTCGACAGCTTGCCTTCGTCGACCTTGCCCGTGCCATGCGTGTCGACATAGACCGACAGGGGCTTGGCGACGCCGATCGCGTAGGCGAGCTGGATCGTGCAGCGTTCGGCGAGGCCCGACGCGACGACGTTCTTGGCAAGATAGCGCGCGACGTAAGCGGCCGAACGGTCGACCTTCGTCGGGTCCTTGCCGGAGAACGCGCCGCCGCCATGCGGGGCGGCACCGCCGTAGGTGTCGACGATGATCTTGCGGCCGGTGAGGCCGGCGTCGCCGTCCGGACCGCCGATGATGAACTGGCCGGTCGGGTTCACATAGAACTCGGCTTCTGGGATCTTCCAGCCCTTGGGCAGAACCTTCTGCACATAGGGGCGGACGATCTCGCGCACGTCGTCCTGATCGACCTTGGCCGAATGCTGCGTCGACACGACGATCGCCGATACGCCCACCGGCTTGCCGTTCACGTAGCGCAGGGTGACCTGGCTCTTCGCGTCGGGCTCGAGATATTTTTCCTTACCCGAGTGGCGCGCTTCGGCCATCAGGCGCAGGATATTGTGCGAGTACTGCAGCGGGGCCGGCATCAATTCTTCGGTTTCGTTCGTCGCGTAACCGAACATGATGCCCTGGTCGCCCGCACCCTCGTCCTTGTTGCCGGCGGCGTCCACGCCCATGGCGATATCCGCCGATTGGCCGTGCAGCAGGACTTCGACCTTGTTCTTCTTCCAGTGGAAGCCGTCTTGCTCGTAGCCGATTTCCTTGACCACTTCGCGCGCGATCTTTTCGATCAGCGGCGCGTTGATCTTGCCGCCCTTGAGCATCGGCGATTTGGGGCCGCACTTCTTGGCGTCGAGGCGGACTTCGCCGGCGATCACGATCCGGTTGGTCGTGGCCAGGGTTTCGCAGCCCAGGCGCGCATAAGGATCGACCGAAAGAAACGCGTCGACGATCGCGTCGGAAATACGGTCGCACACCTTATCGGGGTGGCCTTCGGACACGGACTCGCTGGTGAAAACGAACTCGCCCTTGCGCATGGGCCGGCCTCCAAAACCGGGAACGTTGAACGGCCGGCGCATCTTCCGCCCGGCCGCCGGGCGGATTTTCCGCCCGGAATCATGAACGCGCACGAAGCCCCCGGCATTCCCGCCCGGGGCCCCTTACGCGCGGGGGTTTGTGGCAAGGTTCGGGCCCCCCGTCAACCACACGGTTGAGGGGGCCGGACTTTAGCTTTTCTTGGGCGGGCGGCCGCGGCGCGGACGGTCATGGACCCGCGAATCGGGGTCGTTTTTGGCCAAAGTGCGCATCATAGTGACCATGTTCATGCGGACCTGGCGGTCGGTCAGGTCGTAATAGGCGCGCACCAGCTCCAGCGTCTCGCGCTTGGCCATCGGGTCCAAGTCGAAAGCCGGGGTCGGGCCTTCGGCCACACCCTGCATATGCTTGCGGCCATGCGAGGCGACCTCGCCCGGCATATCCTCGTAGAAATAGCCGACCGGCACATCCAGCACGCGCGCGGCTTCGTAAAGGCGCGAAGCCGAAAATCGATTGGTGCCGCGCTCGTTCTTCTGCACCTGCTGGAAGGTGACGCCCAGCATCTTGCCCACGTCGTGCTGCGACAGGCCCAGCACGGTGCGGCGTTCGCGGAAGCGCTTGCCGACATGGATGTCGATCGGATTCGGCCCCGGCGACGCGCGACCGCGCCGGCCGAGGGGATTGCCGCGCCGCTTCTTCGATTTCGCTGCCATATTCGAATCCTCGCTGCGGACGAGCGCACGACTACGTTGCGCGCCGTTCCGGGTACATTTGTAGGAAGAAAGTACCTTAGAAGGGAAGAGGTTCAATTCGGAAACGACCGTCAGGCGATCCCGTTTTTTCGCAGGCGAAGCCAAATCGCGACGAAAATCGCCAATAGCGCCGCGAGCATAAGATCGCCCCATCGCGCATAGGGTGTTGGCGCCGCCGCTTGCGGCAAATCGGCATCGAGCACGCCGACGATTTCAAGACCGAGAAAAGCGCGCACGCGGCCGCGCGCATCGATGATACCTGAAATACCACCCCCGGCGGCACGCACGACCGGCAGGCCTTCCTCGACCGCGCGCAACCGCGCGGCGGCGAAATGCTGGAACGGTCCTGCGGAGTAGCCGAACCAGGAATCGTTGGTGACGTTGAGGACGAATCCCGGCCGCGCGGCTTCATCCACCGTCTTGCCGGGGAAAATGATCTCGTAGCAGATCGAACCGCCCGCCGGCGGCAAGCCGGGGATCGCGATGGTTTCGGGCCCGGGACCGCGCGCGAAATCGCCGCTGCCCGGCACGACACGCTCGATCGGCAGAATGCCGCGTAAGGGCACGTATTCGCCGAACGGCACCAGATGCGCCTTGTCGTAATTGGCGAGCATATTCGCCGCCCCGTCGATCGCTTGTAGCGAATTGTAAGCGGCGGCGACGTTCTGCCCGTCGAGTTCGAGGCGCACCGCACCGGTGATCAACACGCCGCCGGGCGGGGCGGCGTCGGCGACTTGGCGGCGGCGTTCGGCGATGCGCGGATTGGTGCCCCAGATCGGAAACGCCGTCGCCGTTTCGGCCCAGATCACATGGGTGCGCGTTTCCCAGCCCGGCACTTTGGAAAGTGCGATCGTACGCGCGAGATTGCCTTCGCGCGCGAACGCATCCCATTTCAATTCCTGCGGCACGACCGGCTGAACCAGGCGCAAGGCCACGCCCGGTACATTGTCCGATGGGCCGGTCGAAAGATGCCAAAGCCCGCCGAGCCAAAGTGCGGCGAGCAGCCCGATCGCGGCCAACGTCGAACGAAGTTTAAGGGTCGCGGGCAGCGCGCAGATCAACACCGTGATCGCCGACAAGCCATAGGCGCCGGTCAACGCCGCGAATTGAATCGGCGCATCGGCGACGACCCAGATCGAGCCGATCAGATTCCATGGAAAGCCGGTCAGCACATGGCCGCGCGCGTATTCGGCGATCGTCCAGGCGATGGCAAGGGCGAGAGCGCCCGCCGTACCTTTGGCGCCGGCGCGCACCACGGCGAAAGTCGCGATTCCGATGAACGCGGCCAAGAATCCCGACAGGCCGAACACGGCGAACGGGATCATCCAGCCCACGCGTTCCCATTCGATCAACAGCGCGTTGGCGATCCAATAGAGCCCGGCGACGTGCAAGCCGAAGCCGAACCACCAGCCGGTGGCGAAGCCCGCGATGCGTTTGGCGGGATCGTCGCTTTGCAACAGCAGCAGCAAGCCCGCGAACGCCACGAAGGCGAGCGGCACCAGGCCCAAGGGCGGCAGCGCCAGCGCCGCGCAGATGCCCAGCCCCGCGGCATAGAAGCACCGCCGCCAGCCGGCCGCTTCTTGCAGGCGCCGTGCGATGTCGGCGATGAATTTCACGCTATTCGGCGGCGCTTTCTTGGCTGGGTGCCGCTTGGGCGGCGCGCGCCTTCAAGCGTTTGATGCGGCGCGGATCGGCGTCGATGATCTCGAACTCGCAGCCGCCGGCATGACGGATCACTTCGCCGCGCCCCGGCACACGCCCCGCCATCGCGGCGACCGCGCCGCCCACCGTGTCGATATCGGCTTCGCGGGTTTCGTCGTCCAGCGTCAGGCCCGTCTGGTTCTGGAATTCCTCGATCGAGACGCGCGAATCGACCAGCCATCCGTCGGCGACCTTTTGCAGGCGCGGGCGTTCATCGACGTCGTGCTCGTCTTCGATGTCGCCGACGATCGCTTCGACCACGTCTTCGATGGTGACGAGCCCGTCGACGCCGCCGAATTCGTCGACGACGAGGGCGAGATGCGTGCGGGTCTTGCGCATTTCCAGCAGCAAATCGAGTACGCGCATCGACGGGGCGACGAAGATCACCTTGCGCATCACGTCGGCGAGCTTGGCGCCCGATTTGGTTTCGCGCGCGCGCAGCACGTCCTTCAGATGGACGAAACCGACGACGTCGTCGAGCGTGCCGCGATAGACCGGCACGCGGCTATGCGCTTCGCGCGCCAGGAACGCCGCCAACTTGTCGAGATCGACGTCCAGCTCGATCGCCACGATATCCGCGCGCGGCACCATGACGTCTTCGGCCGTGACTTCGCGCAAGCGCAGCACGTTGGACAGGATCGCGCGCTCCGCCGCCCCCATCGGTTCGGCCGGCGTTTCGCTTTCCTCGATGATTTCCTCGATCGTGTCGCGCAGCTGCTCTTCCGCCGCGTCGCCTTTCGGGCGCAGCAGATCGCGCAGCCGCCCGCGCAATCGATCCGCGAAACTTGTTTGCGACTCGCTCATTCTCTCACCTGATGGACGCGATAGGGATCGGCGATGCGCAAACGGCGAAGCACGCGGCGTTCGCGCGCCTCCATCGCCAGCGCTTCGGGCACTGTCTCGTGGTCCCACCCGAGCAAATGCAGCGTGCCGTGAACGACGAGATGGGCGAGATGCGCCCCCAGCGTCTTGCCTTGCGCGCGTGCTTCGGCGGCGCAAGTCTCGTAAGCCAACGCGACATCGCCCAGCGTGCCGGGCGTTTCGTCGGGAAAGGACAGCACGTTGGTCGGCTTGTCCTTGCCCCTGAAATCGTGATTGAGCGAACGCAGCAGCGTGTCGCCCGCCAGCACGTAGCGGATCTCGCCGCGCGAAGCGGCACCGTCCAGCGCCGCGTTCGCCGCCCTGCGCACGACCGATTCCGGTCCGCGCAGGGCGCGTCGCCATCGCGGGTCGTCGACGGAAACGGACAGCAGCGCGTTCATCGGTTCTGCTCTTCGCGCCGGCGATAGGCTTCGACGATGCGCCCGACCAGCGGATGGCGCACGACATCCGCACCCGTGAAATGCGTGATGCCGATGCCGGGCACGCCGGTCAGCGTGTCGAGCGCTTCGGCGAGGCCCGATTTCTGGCCCGGCGGCAAATCGATCTGCGTCAAATCGCCGGTCACGACCATGCGGCTGCCCTCGCCCAAGCGGGTCAGGAACATCTTCATCTGCATGGGCGTGGTGTTCTGCGCTTCGTCGAGAATCGCGAAAGCGTTGGCGAGCGTTCGGCCGCGCATGAAGGCGAGCGGGGCCACTTCGATCTCGCCCGATGTCAAACGCTTGGCCACCAGATCGGGCGGCAGCATGTCGTGCAGCGCGTCGTAAAGCGGGCGCAGATAGGGATCGACTTTTTCTTTGAGGTCGCCGGGCAAGAAGCCGAGCCGCTCGCCCGCTTCCACCGCCGGGCGCGACAGGATGATGCGATCGACCTTGCCGGTGATCAGGTGATCCACGGCCATCGCGACGGCGAGATAAGTTTTGCCCGTTCCCGCCGGGCCGATGCCGAAAACGAGTTCGTTGTGTTTGAGCGCCTTCAGATAGGCGCCTTGCGTCGCGGTGCGCGGGGCGACGCGCCGCTTGCGCGTGGCGATCGCCAGCGCGTCGGCGTCGAACAATTCGCGCTCGCCCGTACCGCCGTTGCTGGGTGCCGTGAAGCGCACCGCCGCTTCGACTTCGCCAAGGTCGATCGGCAAACCCTTCGCGAGTTTGGCGTAGAGCGCGTTCAGCGCGTCGCGCGCGGCTTCGGCGGCCGAATGCGGCCCTTGGATCCGCACCTCGTTTCCGCGCGAGGCGATGTCCACGCCGAGCAATTGCTCGATCCGGGCGAGGTGCCGGTCATGCTCGCCGTAGAGCGAGGAGAGAAGTCGGTTGTCGTCGAAAGCCAGATGAATGGGTCCGCTCAAGCCGACAACCTTTCCTGGGTTTGATCGTGGACGACCCCCGACAGCGAATTGGAACCGCTGGCGAGAATTCGCGTGGGAAGAACCTTGCCGGCCGCGTCGTCCGGCAATTGCGCGTGCACCGCTTGCAGCCACGGCGTTTTGCCGATCAGCTGGCCGGCGTTGCGCCCGGGGCGTTCGTAAAGCACGGGTACCACCGTGCCGACGGTCGCGGCGTTGAACGCATCCTGCTGTTCGCGCAGCAACGCTTGCAGCTTGTAGAGCCGTTCGTCCTGCACCGCTTCGGGAATCTGCTTATCGAGCAACGCGGCGGGCGTGCCGGGGCGCGGGCTGTACTTGAACGAGAAGGCTTGCGCGAATTTGACTTCGCGGATCAGGTCGAGCGTCGCCTCGAATTCGGCCTCGGTCTCGCCGGGGAAGCCGACGATGAAGTCGCTCGACAGCGCGATGTCGGGACGTGCGGCGCGCAGCTTGGCGATCAGATCGAGATAGGCCTGCGCCGTGTGGCCGCGATTCATCGCTTCGAGCAAGCGATCGGCACCCGATTGTACGGGCAGATGCAGGAACGGCATCAACGCGGGCGTATCGGCATGGGCGGCGATCAGATCGTCGTCCATGTCGCGCGGATGGGACGTGGTGTAGCGGATGCGATGCAGGCCGTCGATCCGCGCCAAGCGCCGCGCGAGCGCGCCAAGGCCAAGCTCGTTACCCGCTTCGTCCACACCGTGGAAGGCGTTGACGTTCTGGCCGAGCAGCGTGATCTCGCCCACACCGTTGGCGACGAGGGCGCGCGCTTCGCGTTCGATCGCGGCCACGTCGCGCGAGAATTCCGCGCCGCGCGTATAGGGCACGACGCAGAAAGTGCAGAATTTGTCGCAGCCTTCCTGCACGGTCAGGAACGCGGCCACACCTTGATTGGCGCCGGGGGCGGGCAAATGGTCGAATTTCGATTCGACCGGGAAGTCGGTGTCGAGTGCGGCACCCGCCCCGCGCGTGGCGCGCGCGACGAGCTCCGGCAGGCGGTGATAGGCCTGCGGGCCCAGCACCACGTCGACATAGGGGGCGCGCGCCAGGATCGCTTCGCCTTCGGCCTGCGCCACGCAGCCGGCGACCGCGAGCAGCGTGCCGTTCGCGTCCTTCAACGGCTTCAGGCGTCCAAGCTCCGAGAACACTTTCTCGGCCGCCTTCTCGCGAATATGGCAGGTGTTGAGGATGACCAGATCGGCGCCGTCGGGCGTCTCGACTTGGCTGTAGCCCAGCGGCGCCAGGACATCCGCCATCTTCGCGGAGTCGTAGACGTTCATCTGGCAGCCATAGGTCTTGATATGGAGCTTTTTCACGTAAGGCCGGGAATCCAAGGGCAAATGGTACTCGCCGCCTCCCCCCGGGGAAAGCCCCTAGGCGGTTGCGGGGGTGGGGTGTGTCGCATGCGGCGACGGGACCGGCAAGGGCCCGGCCCCGCGCCCGGCCAGGGTCGCGGTCAGGGTGCGCCCGATCAGCGATTCGCAGTGATGCGCCAAAGCCTTACGTGATCCGGCCTGGGCCAGTGTCGTCGGTTCGTGGAAGATCACCTCGACCTCGATCCGGCCCAGCCCCGCGACATGCAGCAGGTGAGGGCCTAGATCCATGTCGCCGTACCAAGCTACCGCCGGGCGGAAATAGCGGCCCATCGGCATGGAGTCGAGTCGGGTCCAGGCGATGGTCACGGGCTGGACGATCACGGGCGTCGCCCCTTCCGGCCGCTCGGCCACCGCGAACAAGGCGCTTTTGAACCGGCAGATGCGATTGCCGTCGCCGGTCGTGCCTTCGGGGAACAGGACCAATGCGCCACCCGCGTCGAGGCGTGCCGCGATCGCGTCGCGCTCCTTGCCCACGCTGGTCGATCGGCGCGCGACGAACACCGTGCGCTGCAGCTTGGCGAGCCAGCCGAACAGCGGCCAGCCGGCGACTTCCGATTTGGCGATGAAGCTGAGTTCGGTCAGCGCGCCCAGGATCGTGATGTCGAGATAGGAGATATGGTTGGACACGAACAAGGTGGGCCGCGCTTGCGACGGCGTGCCGGTCACCTTGATGTCGAAGCCCAGAATGCGCGCGCAATTGCGGTGATAGAAAATCGGCAGCGTCGCGGCACCGCGCGAACCCAACGCGACGAACACCGCCTGCACCGGCATCAGCGCCAGCGTGAAGACGAGATAGACCGTCAAGCGGGCGACGGCCAAAGCGCGCGAGCCGGCTTGGTTCAACGGATTAGCCCGCGTCGCCGGTCGGGCGGCTGTAGTGCTTCAGATATTTCGCGGTGACGTCGTCGGTCACGACCAGAATGCAAACGTCGATCGTGTTGAACTCGCGATCGATGACCGCACCGTCGCCGACGAACCCGCCCAGGCGCAGATAGCCTTTGATCAGCGGCGGCAAGGCCGCGATCACCGCGCGCGCGTCGAACGCGGCGGCGGCGGCTTCGTGCTTGGCCTCGCCCGCCGGCAGCAGATTCATATCGACATAGCGTTCGGGCAAGGCGCGCGTGCGGATCGCTTCGGGTGCGAGATGATTGTGATGCAGATAGGACAGCGCCGCCGCGTGGGTTTGCGGATCCGTACCCGGCAGCGAGGCGCAGCCGAACATCACCTTGATGCCGTGGCGGAAGGCGTAATGGGCGATGCCCTTCCACAACAGCTGCATCACCGCGCGGGTGCGGTGTTCGGCATCGACGCAGGAACGGCCCAGTTCCAGGATTTCGCCCTCGACCGATTCCAGGCGCGAAATATTGAACTCGGTCGCGGTGTAGAAACCGTCATGCGCGCGGGCGACGGACCGGCGCAGCAAGCGATAGGTGCCGACGATCGCCGCCGCCCCTTCGCCCTTCAAACGGTCGAGCACCAAAAGATGGTCGCAATATTCGTCGTATTTGTCGGCGTCGCGGCCCGTGGCCAAGGCGGCCGCATCGGGCTTGGCGCCGAGCTCGTCCACGAAAACCCGATAGCGCAAACGCTGGGCCGCTTCGATTTCGGCCAGGTCGCGCGCGAGGCGCACTTCAAGATCGCCCGAAACGATCGGCGCGAAATCGGCGTCGATAAGACCGTCGTTTTTGGGCAATGCGCTCATTGCTTGGGTTTCTCCGGTTCGGGCGTGTCGATCGGCACGCCGTAAAGCTCCAGACGATGCCCGATCAACTTGTAGCCGAGCTTGCGGGCGATCTCGGCCTGCAACTGCTCGATCTCTTCGTTGTGGAACTCGATCACCCGGCCGCTCTTCACGTCGATCAGGTGGTCGTGATGTTCCTCGGGCGCTTCTTCGTAGCGCGCGCGGCCGTCGCCGAAATCGAGCTTGGTCAGAATGTTCGCTTCCTCGAACAGCTTCACCGTGCGGTACACGGTGGCGATCGAGATGCGCGGATCGATCGCCGCAGCGCGGCGATAGACCTGTTCCACATCCGGATGATCGTCGGCGTCGGACAGGACCTTGGCGATGACCCGGCGCTGGCCGGTCATCTTCAGGCCTTTTTCAATGCAGAGGGCTTCCAGGCGGCGCGGCATGCGTCGGGGTTCTCCGATGTCGTTGGGCGGATACGCCATGCCATCCATGCGTCGTCCTCCGGAAGCGAATCGGGGGCCTGGAGAAGTTCGCGAGGGATGTACCGTCATTATATGGCGGGGTGATGACGGCCGTCGACGTATCCGGGGTAAATCAGTCCGCGCCGCGCTTGCGCTTGGACTTGGTGCCAAGTCCCAAATCGCGGGCTAACTGACTGCGTTTCTTAGCATAATTGGGGGCGACCATCGGATAGTCCGACGGCAACCCCCATCTTTCGCGATATTGCTCGGGCGTCATGTTGTAGGCCGTTTTTAGGTGCCTTTTCAACATCTTGAGCTTTTTTCCGTCTTCCAGGCAGACGATATAGTCGCTGGTCACGGATTTTTTGATCGGCACGGCGGGCGACGGGCGCTCGGCCGCCGGCGCCGCCCCCTGGCCGATTTCGGCGAGCGTGCGATGGACCTGGCGGATCAAGGCCGGCAAATCGTCCACCGAAACGGCGGTTTTGGACACATGCGCCGCGACGATATTCGCCGTCAGCGCCAGCAGATCGGCGGGTTTCGATTCGGTCATCCCGGCGATATAGGCGCTGACCCGTTACCGAACAACCCAAATAAATTATGGAATTGGCGGCGCGATTTTCTTGGGTTCGATCATCATGGTCAGGGCATCGACCAGCGAATTCCCCGCCCGGCGATAGTAATCCTTGCGCCGCCCGATCTCGCGAAAGCCGAGCATCCGATAAAGCGTCATCGCCCCGCGATTATCGGCCGCGACTTCCAAATGGAGTGCCCGCGCGCGCGGCACGACCGACGCGACCGCGCGCACCAGCGCCTCGCCCACGCCTTGGCGGCGAAATTCCTCGGCCACGCAAATCGTCAGCAACTCGGCCTCGTCGGCCGCGAGCCGCCCCAGCGCCATGCCGGCGGGCATGTCGCCATCGGCCGCGAGGATCGCGTAGACGCCGGGCGAGCGCAGCACCTCGTCCATCGAGTTCGGGCCCCAGCCATCGTCGAAACACGCGCAATGCAGCGCCGACAGCACTTCGCCGTATGTCCGATCGACGACGCGCAGTTCGATCATCGCGGTTTGGCCTGGGTGATCGCCGGCGGATGAATGTAAAGCGGCACGAGCTTCGCGACCGGGGCGGCCTGCGCCGCCAGCGGTGCCAGCAAATCGGCGCGCGGCAAGGCGGGGCCTTCGGCCACGCGCGCGCGCCTGCCCGCGGCGGTCAATGCCGCAACGAATTCCAACGCGCGATCGCCGCCGACCAGGAACGAATCGCCCGGCGCATCGAAGCCCGAGGGCGTCGCGGCATAAGGTGTTTCGGTGTCGACGCGCACGAAGGCTTCGTCGCGCTTCGAATCGAACGCGATCAGCAAACGCTCGCCGGGCGTAGGTTTGGGCAGCGCCGACGCGACGACCGTGAAGCAATCGATGCCCGCATATTCGGCCCCGCAGGCGGTCGCGAGGCCTTGGGCGGCGGCGAGCCCGGCGCGCAAACCGGTGAAATGCCCCGGCCCGACCGTCACGCCGATGCGGGTCAGATCCAGCGCTTTGATCCCCGCCTCGCCCAATGTCTTGGCGATCAGCGGCAGCAACGCCTCGGCATGGCCGGTCGTTAGCGGCTGGTGATTCGCCGCGACGATCCGCCCGTCGATCCATACGGCGGCGGAGACGGCGGCAAACGCCGAATCGAGGGCGAGGAGTTTCATGCCCGCCCCGCCGGTGCTAGAAACGGCGCATGACTTTGGTCGCCATCACGCCGCCGGATTTCGACGTCGAATTCGACTTGGCCTACGCCACGCCGCGCAACTTCACCGGCAAGCCGGTCTATGGCCGCGCGGCGGCGTTTCTGCACCCCGACGCGGCCAAGCATTTGAAGCGCGCGATCGACCTCGCCGCGGCGTTGGGCCTGCGTTTCCGGCTGTTCGACGCGTTCCGCCCGTCCGAAGCGCAGTGGAAGCTGTGGAATTTCCGCCCCGATCCCGATTTCCTCGCCGATCCACGGCGCGGCTCGCCCCATTCGCGCGGCGTGGCCGTCGATCTCACGCTGATCGACGCCAAAAGCGGCGAAGCGCTCGACATGGGCACCGATTTCGATGCCTTCACGACGCTGTCCTATCACGGCGACACCGAGGTTTCCGAAACGGCGCAGCGCAACCGTTTCCTGTTGCTCGGCCTGATGTCGGCGGCGGGATGGGATTTCTACTCGCGCGAGTGGTGGCACTATCAGCTCTTCGACGCACGGCGCTATCCGGTCCTGTCCGACAGCGTGCTGCGGCAGGGCCTGATGGCCCAGGAATGATGGCGCCACTTTGTCCCGCATCGGCGTAATCGTCAAAGGATGGCCGCGACTTTCCGAAACCTTCGTGGCGCAGGAACTGGTCGGGCTTGAGGAAAAGGGTCTGGAACTCGACCTTTGGTCGTTGCGCCACCCGACCGACAAGAAGATTCATGCGCTGGCCAAACGCCTGACGGCGCAAGTGCGCTATCTGCCCGAGTATCTGTGGTGCGAGCCGGGCCGCGTGCTGCGCGGCTGGTGGAAAGCCCGAGCCCTGCCCGGCTATCGCGCCGCTTTCGCGCAATTCATCCGCGATTGGCGGCGCGATCCCACGCCCAATCGGGGCCGGCGCTTCTTCCAGGCTTGCGTGCTGGCGGCCGAGGCCGATCCGGCCATCGCGCATTTCTATGCGCATTTCATCCACACACCCGGCTCGGTCGCGCGCTATGCCGCGATGATAAGGGGCGCATCCTGGTCGGCCTTCGCGCACGCCAAGGATATTTGGACCACGCCCGACTGGGAGAAGCGCGAGAAGCTCGCCTCCATGCGCTGGTGCGCGACCTGTACCAAGGCGGGGGCCGAACATCTCGACGCGCTCGCACCCGGCAAAACGCGCTATGTGCCGCACGGGCTGGACGCCACACGTTGGCCCGAGCCGCCATCGCGCGACGGTCGCAAGACTGTGACGATCGTTTCGGTCGGGCGGATGGTGCCCAAGAAGGGCTATGACGATCTGATCGCGGCGTTGACGATGCTGCCCCGCGATCTCGACTGGCGCTTCGTTCATGTCGGCGGCGGACCGTTGAAAGACGCGATGCTGGCGCAAGCCGCTCCGTTGGGCGCGCGCGTCGAGTTCCGGGGTGCGGGCGATCAGGATTCCGTGCTCGCCGCGTTGCGCGAAGGCGACATCTTCGCGCTCGCCAGCAAGGTCACGTCCGATGGCGACCGCGACGGCTTGCCCAATGTGCTTATGGAAGCGGCGAGCCAGAATCTCGCCCTTGTCGCCACCGAGGCCGGGTCGATCGCCGATTTCGTCGATGCCGAGACCGGCATTCTAGTCGCACCGGGCGATCGTGCGGCGTTGGCCGCAGCGTTGGCGCGGTTGATCGCCGATCCGGCCTTGCGCGCCCGGCTGGGCGAAGCGGCCGGGCTGAAAGTGCGGCGCGATTTTCCCTTCGCGGCGAACCGCGACAAACTGCATGATCTGTTGTGCCAATGCGGATCGCCGTCTACGCGCCCCTGAAATACCCCGATCACCCGACCCCGTCGGGTGATCGGCGCGTGGCGCGTTTGCTGATCGATGCGCTCCGGCTATCGGGTCACGAGGTGGAGATCGCATCGCGTTTGCGCAGTTTCGACCGTACCGGCGACACGGCGCGCCAAGCGCGGATCGCGCGGATCGGCGCGACGATGGCCGACCGTTTGCTGCGCCGCTATCGCGCGCAAGGCACGGCGCCCGCGCTGTGGCTCACGTATCATCTTTACTATAAGGCGCCCGATCATCTGGGGCCGCGCGTCGCGCGCGCGTTGTCGATTCCCTATATCGCCGTCGAAGCGTCGATCGCGAACAAGCGCGCGAACGGACCCTGGGATATCGGCCATCGCGCCTGCGTCGAGGCGTTGCGTCAGGCCGAGGCGATCGTCACGTTGAACAAGCGCGACGATGCGGCGCTCTATCAATATCTGCGCGACGATTGCCGGCGCGTCGCTTTGGCGCCGTTCCTCGATCCGCGCGTTTATAAATTGCCGCGCGTCGCGGCATCGACCCCGCGCTTGTTGGCCGTCGGCATGTTGCGGCATGGCGACAAGCAACGCTCCTACGAAATCCTCGCGGCGGCTTTGACGAAACTTGGCGCGCGCGATTGGCGTTTGGCGATTGCGGGCGACGGCGAAGCGCGCGGCAATATCGAAAAGCTGTTCGCGCCCTTCGGCGATCGCGTGATGTTCCTGGGGATGCGCGACGAAGCGGCACTGGCACAGGATTACGCGAACGCCGATATCTTCGTTTGGCCCGCGGTCAACGAAGCCTTCTGCATGGCGCTGCTGGAAGCGCAGGCGTCGGGCCTGCCCGCCGTCGCGGGCAATTTCGGCGGCGTGGGTTCGATCTTGGCCGACGGCAAGACCGGTTTCCTGACCGCTCAATGCGATGCAGGTGATTTCGCGGCGAAGCTCGCTATTTTGTTGGACGACAAACAACTGCGAAAGACGATGGGCGACGCGGCGCAAACGAAAGTGCGGTGCGAACACGGGCTCGACGGCGCATCCGCCACGCTCGACGAATTGGTGCGGGGGTTGGCGGCATGACTTTCGTCGCGTTCATGCGGCACGGGCCCACGGCGTGGAACGGGGCGAAGCGCCTGCAAGGCCGCGCGGATATCGAATTGACCGAGCGCACCCGCGCTTTCCTGCAAGCGCGGCGCATCCCGCACGAATTCGACAATTGGCGCGTATTGTGTTCGCCGTTGCGCCGCTGCCGCGAAACGGCCGAGTTGCTGCGCCTCAAATTCGATCTCGAGCCGCGCTTGGTCGAGATGCATTGGGGGAAATTCGAAGGCCGCACGATCGACGATATCCGCAACGAAATGGGCGACGCGTTCGTCGAGAACGAGCAACGCGGGCTCGACTTCACGCCGCCCGACGGCGAATCGCCGCGCATGGTGCAGGAACGCGTGCGCCCACTGCTGGCCGAACTCGCGGCCGACGGGCGCAACACGCTATGCGTCACGCATCGCGGCGTGTTCCGCGCGGTCTATGCGCTGGCGCGCGGCTGGGACATGAAGGGCGATCCGCCGGACAAGCTCGATCTTTATTCGATGCATGTCCTCGAACTCGCCGAGGACGGCCATCCGCGCATCGTCGATCTCAATCTCGCGCTGAAGCGGCGATGGCGAAAATCCTGATCCATGTCCAGCATCTGCTGGGCACGGGCCATGCGCGGCGCATGGCGGCGATCGCGAAAGGTTTGGCGCAAGCGGGCCACGACACGATCCTGGCGAGCGGCGGCATGCCTTTGCGCCTCGATATCGGCGGCGCGAAGCTGATCCAGCTTCCGGCTTGTCGCGCGCAAGACGCGACATTCAAGGTTTTGATCGATGCGAACGGCAGGGCGGTCGACGAAGCGTGGCGTGAAGCGCGCGCGCAAGCCACGCTCGATCTTTGCGCCGCGTTCAAACCCGATCTGTTGATCGTCGAGCTCTATCCGCTGGGCCGCGCATTGCTGCGCTTCGAAATGGAACCGCTGATCGCGCGCGCGGGCCGCATTCCGAAGCTCGTGTCGATCCGCGACGTGCCGCAACGCCCGTCCGACGCCAAAATCGGGTCGCGTTTGGCGGCGTTGGGCGATTTCACCGCCGTATTGGCGCATGGCGACGAAAGCTTCTTGCCCGCGACGCAAAGCTTTCCCGAATTGGCGCGCATTGGCGCCAAGCTGATCCACACGGGCTATGTCGCCGGCGACGATCAAACCGCTTCGGGCCAAGACGAGATCGTCGTCTCGGTCGGCGGCGGGGCCGCCGGGGCGAAGCTGCTCGACGCGAGTCTGAAACTCGCGGCGCGGCGCGCCCATGCGGGCGAACGTTGGCGCATTTTGACCGGCGAACAACCGGCAACGATCGCCGCCCCCAACGATTTCGTCGCGGTGGAGCGCAACCGGCCGGATTTTCCGGGTCTATTGAAGGGCAGCCGCTTGTCGATCAGCCAAGCGGGCTACAACACCGCCATCGATATTCTGCGCGCGCGCGTGCCGGCGATCCTCGTGCCCTTCGCGGAGGGCAACGAACGCGAACAGACGATCCGCGCCGAGGCGTTTGCCGCCGCCGGGCTGGCGACGATCGCCGACGAGGCCGGTTTGACGCCGGAGTCGCTCGATACCGCGATCGCCACCGCGAAATCGCCCCAACCGCACGCGATCTCTTGCGAAGGGGTCGCCGCCACGGTCAGTATCGTTTCACGATGGCTATGACACCGCCCCCTTCCGATTGGGTCACGCTGTTCCGCGTGCTCGATTCCTACGGCACCGCCGGCCGCATGGCCGAGTTGTGGTGGCGCGACGACGACGCCACGCGCCCCACACCCGCGCTCGATCGCTTGCGCGCGATTTCCGCCGCGACCGGCATCGTGCCGCTGATCGCGGTCATCCCCGCGCGCGCCACACCCGAACTCGCCACGCTGACCGATCTGGTCGTCTGTCAGCACGGTTGGAACCACGACAATCATGCCCCCTTGGGCCAATCGAAGGCCGAGTTGGGCGCGCATCGCCCGTTGCCGGTGGTGATGGGCGAACTCGCGCGCGGTTGGCTGAAAATCAAATCGCTGTTCGCCGCCCCGCTGCCCATTCTGGTGCCGCCGCATAACCGCATCTCGAAGGAGGCCGCCGATTTGCTGGCGCAAGCGGGCTATCGCGGCTTGTCGACCTTCAACGCGCGCAAGAAGGCGCGGCCGGGCCTTACGCAGATCAACACCCATTGCGACATCATGGATTGGCATACGCGCGGTTTCGGCGGCGAAGGCTTGGCCTTGGGCGCGCTGGTCGCGCATCTGACCGCCAAGCTGGACGGCAAAGCCGATCCCGACGAGCCGACCGGGTTTCTCACCCATCATCTGGCGCATGACGAGGCGGCGTGGGACTTCACCGACGCCGCGTTGCGCCGGATCGCCGCCCATCCGGCGGTGAATTGGCGCCACCCCGCCGAGATTTTTTCGTGAACACGCTGCGCTACCCCGCCAAAGCGCTGGCCGGCGACTACGCACGCGCGGGTATCGGTGTCGCGTTGACGCTGACGCCGTCCATCGGCCTTGGCGAATGGTCGGTGGCGCATGGGTTCCTGCTGCCGCTCGCCGTTCTATTCGCCGGATTCGGTTACAAGACCTGGCGGCGCGGTCGCCAATCCGTAACCTGGGACGCAATCGGTGTATCGCTTTCGGGACCGGGAGCGGCTAGGCTCGACTGGAACGATTTGCGGTCCTTCAAGCTCGCTTTTTTCTCGACGACGCGGGACCGCACGGGGGGTTGGATGCAGCTCAAGCTGTCCAGCGATGGGGCGCGGATCGACGCGGATTCCTCGGGCGAGGGCTTCGCCGATTTGGTGACGGCGGCGTTCGCCGAAGCCGAGCGCCGTAGCGTTTCCGTCGATGCCGCCAGCCGCGAGAACCTCAAAGCCCTCGGCATCAACGCAACGGGGATCGCGCGGTGAATCTGCTGGAAGTCCGCGATCTGGCGATCGACTTCCGCGTGCACGATACGCGCGTGAAGGCGGTCGACGGCGTGGATTTCCGCGTGCGCCCGGGCAGCACCGTCGCGGTCGTGGGCGAATCGGGCTCCGGCAAAACCGTCATCAGCCAGGCGCTGATGGGCATTCTGCCCAAGGCCGGCGGCATCGCGCGCGGGCAGATGCTGTTCCGCGACGGCGATACGACCACCGATCTCGCCAAGCTCGATCCCGACGGCGCCAAGTTCCGCGCGATCCGCGGCGGGCGCATCTCCATCGTGTTCCAGGAACCGATGACGTCGCTGTCGCCGTTGCACACGGTCGGCGATCAGATTTCCGAAGCCGTGCGTCTGCATCGCACGCGCGACCGCCAAGAAGCGCTCGACCTTGCCGAAGACATGCTCCGCCGGGTCGGCTTCCCCGATCCGGTCAAGGCGCTGCGCACCTATCCGTTCGAATTGTCCGGCGGCTTGCGCCAGCGCGCGATGATCGCGATGGCGCTGGTCTGCCGCCCGGCCCTTCTGATCGCGGACGAGCCGACCACAGCACTCGACGTGACGATCCAAGCGCAGATACTGAAGCTGCTGAAGGATCTGCAAGCCGATCTCGGCATGGCGATCCTGCTGATCACCCACGATCTGGGCGTGGTCGCGAACATGGCCGACGAAGTGGTCGTGATGTATCGCGGCCGGGTGATGGAAGCGGGCATGCGCGAGGATATTTTCCGCAAGCCCGAGCATCCGTATTTGAAGGCACTGCTGGCGGCGGTGCCGCGCTTCGACATGAAGCCGGGCGAGAAGCTGATCCCGCTGCGCGAGATCAAATCCGATCTTGGCGATATGGTCCGCCGCAAGGACAAGACCGGCGCGCCCAAGCCGCCGCTCGACGCCGCCGATCGCGCCACGCCGGTTCTGTCGGTGCGCCATTTGCGCAAAAGCTACGCGATCCGCAAATCGGGGATGTTCGGCGGCGGCCAAGCGCAAAGCGTGCTGGCGGTCGACGATGTCAGCTTCGACGTGTTCCGCGGCGAGTGCTTGGGCCTGGTCGGCGAATCCGGCTGCGGCAAGACGACCGTGTCGAAAATGATCATGCGCGCGCTGACGCCGGATTCGGGCGATATCCTGTTCGAAGGCCGCGACGCGCGTAAGTTCGACGGCGCCGACCTGTTCGATTATCGCCGCAAGGTCCAGTTCGTGTTCCAGGACCCGTTCGGCTCGCTCAATCCGCGCATGACGGTCAGCGACATCGTGTCGGAGCCGTTGCTAATCCACGGGATCGGCGACGAACGTTCGCGCCGCTCCACCGTGCGCGAGTTGATGCGCGTGGTCGGGCTCGACGACCGCGCCCTCAACCGCTATCCGCATTCCTTCTCCGGCGGGCAACGCCAGCGCATCGGGATCGCGCGCGCCTTGGCCTTGGGCCCGGAATTGATGCTGCTGGACGAGCCCGTCTCGGCGCTCGACGTGTCGATCCAAGCGCAGGTCTTGAACCTGCTGCAGGATCTGAAGAAGGCGCTCGGCCTCACCTACATTTTCGTCAGCCACAATTTGGCGGTCGTCGACTATATGGCCGACCGCATCGCCGTGATGTGCGCCGGGCGCTTGGTCGAAGTCGCACCGCGCGAGCGGCTGTTCCGCGAACCGATCCATCCTTATACGCAAGCGTTGCTGACCGCGGTGCCAGAGCCGGATATCGACCGGCCGCTCGATCTCGCCGCGTTGATGGAGGGCCGTGCGTCGAGCCCGCGTTTGTGGCCCGCCCCGTTCACGGTCGACGGCCAAACGCCGGTCGGGCTGATCGATTTGGGCCATGGCCATTACGTGCGCGCCAGCCTGTCGGCAACGCCCGAGAGCTTGCGCGCCCTCGCCCGCCCGCGGGAGGTCGTCGCATGAAGTTCAAAAAGCTGAGTGCCGCCTTGCTGGCCGCGTTTCTGCTGGCGCCGCCGGCGAACGCCATCGAGTTGATCGAAACGCCGAACCTGTCGCTGGACGTGGTCGCGAGCAAGCTGCCGACGATCCATGATCGCCTGCCGGCGAATCCGCTGGTGACGGCGATCGACGATCCCGAATGGCAGCCGGGCAAGCATGGCGGCGAGATGCGCATGCTGATCGGCCGCACGCAGGATGTGCGCCTCGTCTCCGTCTACGGCTATTCGCGGCTAGTCGGGCTCGACAAGAATCTCGAGCTCACGCCCGATATTCTGGAAAGTGTGGATGTCGACGGCGGACGTCGCTTCACGCTGAAGCTGCGCGAGAACCATCGCTGGTCCGACGGCGCGCCCTTCACGTCGGAGGATTTCCGCTATTGGTGGGAAGACGTCGCGAACGAGAAATCGCTGACGCCCGCGGGCCCGCCCAAGGCGCTGCTGGTCGATAACGAAAAGCCGGTCGTCACGTTCCCGGATGCGCGCACCATCGTTTACGAATGGTCGTCGCCCAACGCCGCGTTTCTGCCCGCCCTTGCGGGCCCCGCCCCGGTCTTCATCTATCGGCCGGCGCATTATCTGCGCCAGTTCCACCATCGCTACGCCGACCGCAAGGCGCTGCACGAGGCCGTGCAGCGCGCCAATCTGCGCAATTGGTCGCAATTGCATAACCGGCTCGACAAGCTCGACCGCAACGACAATCCGGATCTGCCCGTGCTCGATCCGTGGGTCGTGCGCACCAAGGCGCCGGCCGAGCGTTTCGTGTTCGACCGCAATCCCTATTACCACCGCATCGACGCGAACGGGCGCCAGCTACCCTATATCGATCGGCTGATCATGAACGTCGCCGACGGCAAGATCCTGGCCGCCAAAGCCGGCGCGGGCGAGGTTGATCTCCAAGCGCGCGGCCTGAATTTCGCGAATTACACCTTCCTTCGCCAAGCCGGGAAGCGGAACGATTTCGACACGCGGCTGTGGTCGACCGCGCGCGGGTCGCAGATCGCGATCCATCCCAATCTCAACACCAACGATCTGGGCTGGCGCGCGCTGTTCCGCGACGTGCGTTTCCGGCGCGCATTGTCGATGGCGATCGACCGGCGCGAGATCAACCAGGTCGTCTATTTCGGTCTCGCGGTCGAAGGGGCGAATACGCTGCTGCCCGCGAGCCCGCTGTATCGGCCCGAGTATCGCAGCGCGTGGCACCAATTCGATCTGAAGGCGGCGAACGCGTTGCTCGATCAAATCGGCCTCACCAAACGCGACGAGCGCGGCGTGCGCCTGCTGCCCGACGGTCGGCCGATGGAAATCGTGGTCGAAACCGCCGGCGAGGACATCGAGCAAACCGACGTGCTCGAGCTGATCCACGATTCCTGGATGAAGGCGGGCATCAAGCTTTATTCGCGGCCCCAGCAGCGCGACATTCTGCGCAATCGCGTGTTCTCCGGCGAAACGCGCGTGTCGCTATGGTTCGGCATCGAGAACGCGCTCGCCAATCCGGACTCGCCGCCCGACGAGTTGGCGCCGACGATGCAGGACCGGCTGCAATGGCCCAAATGGGGCCAGTATCGCGAAACCGGCGGCGCATCGGGCGAGCCGGTCGACATGTCCGAAGCGATCGATCTGGTGCGCCAAGCCGAGACGTGGCGCAACGCGCCCACCCGCGCCGCGCGCGAAGACGCTTGGCGGCGCATGCTGCAAAATCACGCCGACAATGTCTGGACCATCGGCCTGGTCGCCAATGTGCGCCAGCCGGTCGTCGTGTCGAACCGATTGCGCAACGTGCCGCGCGACGGCGTATGGAATTGGGATCCGGGCGCCTTTTTCGGCGTGCACCGCATGGACGCGTTCTGGTTCGACGGCGAGCGCGGTGCTGCGCGCAGCACCGCCGCGGTTCCGGCCGGCAAGTAGGAGCGACGATGCGCCTCCACCTGGAACCTTGGACCGGCCTCGCCCTTCGACAAGCTCAGGGTGAGGCCTACTTCTTAAACCTCATGGTGAGCCTGTCGAACCATGAGGTCGGCACAATGATTCCGCCGACACGCGGCACGCTCTAAGGAATCGGTATGCTCGCGTATTTCGTCCGCCGCTTGTTCGTGATGATACCGACGCTGCTGGCGATCAGCGCCATCGTGTTTTTCATCATCCAATTGCCGCCGGGCGATTACCTGTCGAACCAGATCGCCGAATTGCGTGCGCAAGGCGAAGCCGCGAGCATGGCGCAGATCGAACATCTGCGCGCGCAATACCACCTCGATAAAACGCCCGTCGAACGCTACTTCATCTGGCTGTTCGGCCTGCTGCGCGGCGATCTGGGCTGGTCGTTCGAATACGATCTGCCGGTCAATGTGGTGATCGGCGACCGGCTGATCTTGAGTTTCGTCGTCGGCTTCGCCACCGTGATCTTCACCTATGCCGTCGCCTTCCCCATCGGCATCTATTCGGCGACGCGCCAGTATTCCTGGGGCGATTACGGCCTCACCTTCCTCGGCTTCCTGGGCCTTGCCACGCCGTCGTTCCTGCTCGCACTGGTGATGCTCTATCTCGCCAATATCTGGTTCGGCACGGCGATCGGCGGGTTGATGGACCCCGAATTCGTCGACAAGCCGATGAGCTGGGCGAAGTTCCTGTCGGTGCTGGAACATCTTTGGATTCCCGTCGTCGTCATCGGCACCTCGGGCACGGCCGCGATGATCCGGCGTTTGCGCGCGAACCTTCTTGATGAACTCCAAAAACAATACGTCGTCACCGCGCGTGCCAAGGGCCTGCCGCCGGGCCGCGCGCTGTTCAAATATCCGCTGCGCATGGCGCTGAACCCGTTCATCGCGGATATCGGCGATTTGCTGCCGCAGCTTATTTCGGGTGCGGCGATCGTCTCGGTCGTGATGAGCCTGCCGACCAACGGGCCGATGCTGCTGGCCGCGTTGCGCAGCCAGGACATGTTCCTGGCCGGATCGTTCCTGATGATCGAAGCGGTGCTGATCGTGCTGGGCGTGTTCCTGTCGGACGTGGCGCTCGCCGCCCTCGACCCGCGCATCCGTCTGCATGGCGGGGCCGGCAAATGACCGATACGCGCGCGAACGAGACCGACCGCTTGCCGCACTATGTGCGGCGCGAGACATTCGATCCGTATGACGGCGAGAAGCTCGATCCGAAGCTCGAGCGCTACTACATGGCCACGCAATGGCGGCTGATGTGGTGGAAGCTGAAGCGCCACAAGCTGGCGCTATGGTCGGGCGTGCTGCTCGTATTCTTGTACGTGTCGATCCTGTTCAGCGAGATGATTGCGCCTTACGGCGTGGGCACGCGCAATATCGACCATATCTACGCGCCGCCGCAGGCGGTGCATCTGTTCCACGAGGGGCGCTTCGTCGGGCCCTTCGTTTATGGCTTCGACTACAAGCTCGACCTCGACACGCTGAAGCGCGAATACACGCCCGATCCCGCGAAGGTTCAGCCGCTGCGGTTTTTCTGCAAAGGCGATTCCTGGGAATGGATGGGGCTGGTCCCCGGCTCCTGGCATTTCGTCTGCCCGGCCGAAGGCGGCACGTTCTTCCTGCTCGGCACCGATCGGCTGGGGCGCGATATGTTCAGCCGCCTTGCCTATGGCACGCGGATTTCGCTGACCATCGGCCTGATCGGCGTGATGGTGAAATTCGTGCTCGGTATCGTGCTGGGCGGGCTTGCCGGTTATTACGGCGGCTGGGTCGATATGATCATCCAGCGCATGATCGAGATCATCCGGTCCTTCCCGGAATTGCCGCTTTGGATGGCGCTGTCGGCCGCCCTGCCCGTGTCGTGGAGCCCGATCTACATCTATTTCGGCATCACGCTGATCCTGGGCCTGATCGGCTGGACGGGGTTGGGCCGGGCGGTACGATCGAAGCTGCTGGCCTTGCGCGAGGAGGATTTCTGCACGGCCGCGACGCTGATGGGGGCGAGCCCCAAACGCGTGATCTTCCGGCACTTGGTGCCCAGCTTCATGAGCCATCTGATCGCGTCGGCGACGCTGGCGATCCCGACGATGATCCTGGGCGAGACGGCATTGTCGTTCCTGGGGCTGGGCCTGCGCCCGCCGATCACGTCGTGGGGCGTGCTGCTGACCGAGGCGCAGAACATCAACGTTGTGGCGCTTTACCCGTGGTTGTTGCTGCCGGTCGTGCCGGTGATCGTCACCGTGCTGGCGTTCAACTTCCTGGGCGACGGCTTGCGCGACGCGGCCGACCCTTACAAATAGCGTTTCCGCAGCCACAGGCTCGACACGAACGCCGTGTCGGGGATCGGTAAACCGTCCAGCGCCGTCACGCGCAAATTGCGCGCGGCATAGGCGGACGACCACAGCAGATCGAAGGCCCCGCTCGCCAATATGCCGGCGACGGCGTTCTGCTCGTTATAGCCGCGCCACGCCCAGGATTCCGGATAGGCCCAGGGCAGGAAGATGTCGTGGAAATGCAGCACGACGCCGCGCTGCAGCGCGGGCAGCACATTGGCGAATAGAATGTCGAGATCCGTGCCCGGCATCAGGATGTGGGACGAATCGACGAACACGACATCGCCCTCGCCCAATTCGGCGAACGGATAGTCGGTCGTCTCCAGCCGTGCTTTCGTCCAATCGACGCGCAGGCCCGTCAGCGTCGCGCGCGGGGCCGGGTCGATGCAGTCGAGCTTCGTCGACAGGCCGCCGTCCTGGATCGCGCGCGCCATGAAACGCGTCGAATGACCGGAACCGATTTCGACGATGCGCGCAGGCGCGGTTTCGCGCAGGAAGGTATAGGCGAAGGCGGCGTCGTGGCCGGTGAACCAATCCTGATTCCAGCGCGGGGCCGGCGGCGGTTCGGCGCCGAAGCCTTGAAGCTGTACACGATAGGCGTCGATACGCGCACCCCACGCCGCGAATTGCGGCAGCGCATCGGCGAAGATTTTCTCGAGGCCCTTATAGGCTTGCGGCGGCGCGACTTCCGCAGCATGGCGATAGGGCAAGAAGAAGCCGCGCTTCAACCCCAGCGCGGTCAGCAGCTGAAACCAATGGCCGCGGCCAGCACCCATCAGACTTCGATCGTCGTGCCTTCGCGCGCGACGAACGTGCCGGGGCGCATCTTCTCGGCCTCGGCGGCGACCTTGTCCATGAACGCATCGTCATGGTCGGGATCGTGATGGTAGATCGCCAAGCGTTTGGCGCCGGCTTTTTCGACCAAACGCACGCCTTCCTGCCAGGTCGAATGACCCCAGCCGACATGGGCTGGATATTCCTCGTCGGTGTACGTGGAGTCGTAGACGACGATATCCGCACCCTCGATCAGCTTCAGCACATTGGTATCGAGCCGGCCGGGCACGTGTTCGGTATCTGTCACGTAGCAGATCGCCTTTTTGCCGACTTCGACGCGATAGCCGGTGGCGCGATTGGGATGGTTGAGCGGGGCGGTTTTCACCACCACGCCGCCGCCCAGATCATGGGTTTCGCCCGCGCGGAAATCGGCGAACTCGATCTGCGCCGCGAAGATGCCGATCGGAATCGGGAACAAGGGCGCCGACATCATTTCCGACAGAACCTGTTTGAGGTTCATCTCCGGCATCAAGTGCCCGGCGCGCAGGCGGAAGCGGTTGCGCCGGTCGTAGAGCGGCGAGAAGAACGGAATGCCCTGGATATGGTCGAAATGGGTGTGGGTGAAGAACCAGTCGACGTCGAGCGCGCCGCCTTGTTTGGCCAGCGCCCCGCCGAACGGCTTCAAGCCCGTGCCGGCATCGAAAATCAGCAGCTTGTTGCCCGCACGGATTTCCAAACACGCGGTATTGCCGCCATAGCCGGCGGTCGCCGGGCCCGGACACGCGATCGAGCCACGCACGCCCCAAAACGTTACGGAGAGTCGGTCGGTCGTCACTTCGCGCGTGCTCCCTTACGTGTCGCCGGCACAAGATAACCGCCCGGCGTCGTCAACAACAACCGGGCGCGCGCCGGGTCGCGCTCGATCTTGCGGCGCAACCTGTAGACATGCGTCTCCAGCGTGCGCGTGGTCAGTCCCGGTTTATACCCCCAAACGGCGCGAAGCAAATCCGCGCGCGGAACCGGATCGCCCCCGGCTTTCAACAACATATCGAGCAACGCGGTTTCGAGTTCGGTGAGCCTTATCTCGCGCGCGGTTTTGCGTTCGACCAAGCGGCGCAAGATCGCGTCGAACGCGTAGGGCCCGAGCTTTTCGGGCGCGGCGGCGGGGCGAACCAGACCGTGCATCAACCCGGCGAGATCGTCGAGCCGCACGGGCTTGGCCAGGGCGGCCGCCACGCCATGGGGCGCGCGGCCGCGCGCGTCGAGACCCAGCAGACAAACCGGCACGGCAAGGCGCTTGACCAGCGCGCCCAGCGCCCGGCCCGACGCGATCGCGCGATCGAGGATCGCCGCGTCGAAGCCCACCCCTTCGGCCAGCGCCAAGGCGGCATCGGCTTCCTGCGTCGTCTCGACGCGGAATCCGTGCGCGCGCAAACCTTCGCCAAGGACGCGCGACGAAAGCTCTGGGGCGAGCAAAAGCAGCCTTGCGGCGGTCATGGGCCAAGCCTAACCCAAAAACCCGGTACGCAAAGAAAAAGACCGCCGGCGTTGCCACCGGCGGTCTTGATCGCAAAGCCTTGCGAAATAAGGCTTAGAAGGCCTTCATCACCGACAGGACGAACGTGCCCTTGGTCAGCTTGTGGTTCTCGTTCGAGAAGGTCGACGCGGCGCCGGTGATGTCGCTGCCCAGCGAAACGCCCTTCTTGATGTTCGTGTCCGAGTAGGTGCCGGTCACGAGGAAGCCCAGCACATCGCGCGACAGGCCCAGATTCCAGGTCGTGTAGTCCGGGAAGCCGAAATTGGCGTTGCGCTCGATCGTCTGGCGGCCGACGCGGCCGATCGCGGTCAGCTCGAAGAAGGGCAGCGGCACGTCGGCGCCGGCTTCGTAGTACCAGCCGGTACCCGACGCGGCCGAGAAGGCGCTGGTGTAGTAGACGCTGCCGACGGCCTTGGCGAAGCCGAAATCATAGGCGACCTTGCCGTAGACTTCCGTCCATTGCGGGTTGCCGACGCCCTGCGGACCGGGTTCCGAGTCGACCGTGTTGCGCGGATACATGTAGTTGATCGCGCCCACGTCGAGGGTCAGCTTGTCGATCGGCGTGACGCGCACACCGCCGTACAGGTCGAGTTCGACGCGCTGGCGCAACGAACCGAAGCTGCCATTCGGGAACTGGACGTTCGAAATGAAGGTGCCCAGGTACGGCGTGAACATGCCGACCGTGTAGCCGTATTCCAGACCGGCCTGCGCGGCGGGATTCCGCTCGGTCTGCGAGATGCCGCGGAAGAGATAGTTGGTCGTGAAGTTGATCGTCGGCGAGAAGGTGCCGACCGAGGTTTCGATCTGTGCCGAAACCGGCGTCACATTAGCGCCCAAAATCAGTGCAGTTGCACCAAAAATGGTCAGTAAGCCTTTGCAAATATTCATGTTTTTGCTCCTCAAGCCTGTCTTGGAGGTTCTATTGCAAGGCTCGGACTTACCGCAACATGAATTCTGCAACTGAGGCCCTTACTCAGGGCACAGCCATGGGTTTCAATGCCGACTGTGGCACAGGGGTTACAGTTTTGAGCGCGCGACAGGAAGGATTCAGGCCGGACGGCCGAGAATCGGGTATTGCGGGTCGCTGAAACCCGGGGTTGCGGGATGGCCGGGCGCAACCAAGGCGCTTAGCGCCGATTCGTCGGCCGCGTTCCAAGGCCTTTGGCTGCCCGCGACATAGGCTTGCCACTGCGCCAGGGTGCGCGGCCCCGCCAAAACCGAGGTGACCAGCGGATTCGCCATCACCCAGCCCAGAGCCAGCGTCGCAGCATCGGTTCCGCGCGCTTGGGCGAGTTCGGCAAGGTTGCGCGCCAACGCGATCGCTTCGGGCTTGAACGATGTTTGATGCAGCCGCTTGTCGCCGCGCCCGGCGCGCGAGGCGGGATCGGGTTTGTCGACCGAATCGTATTTCGCGGTCAGGACGCCGCGCGCCAACGGACTATAGGGCACGTTGCCAAGGCCGAGTTCGGCCGCGCCGGGCAGAATCTCGGTCTCCGCCTGGCGATCGAACAAATTGTACCAAGGCTGGCTCGCGATCGGTTGCGGCACGCCCATCGCTTTGCACAGGGCGACGAAGCTCGCCATGCGCCAGCCGCGAAAATTCGACAGGCCGATATAGCGGATCTTGCCCGCGCGGATCAGCCCGCCCAACGCATCGATCGTTTCTTCCATCGGCGTCGTCATGTCGTCGCGATGGAGGTAGTAGAGATCGATATGATCGGTACCGAGCCGTTTAAGGCTCGCCTCGAGCCCCGCGATCAACCAACGCCGCGAAGCGCCCCGCGCGTTGGGGTCGTCGCCGGGGGCGGGATTGGCGATCTTGGTCGCCAACACCCAGCGGCTGCGTTCCTTGGCGATCAAGCGGCCGACGATGCGTTCGGACTCGCCGCCGGCATAGCCGTCCGCCGTATCGATGAAATTGACGCCCGTTTCGCGCGCCGACGCGACGATGCGCGCGGCCTCCGCTTCGTCCGTCCGGTCGCCGAACATCATCGTGCCCAAGCATAAAGGCGAGACTTTCAGGCCCGAACGGCCGAGATTGCGGTAGATCGACACGTCGATTTCCTCCTCTATTTCGCCTTGCTCGGGCCACAAAGCGCTGGCAAAGAACCGGTCATGGACGGATTTTCCCGCCGCTTCTTCCTCGCCGGTGCCGTGCTTGCCGTTGTAGCAACAGCCCCGGCTGCCGCGCAAAGCCCCCGGTTGAACGACGCCGATCGCGCCGATATCGCGCGCGTCGAAACCTATCTCGCCGGCATCAAAACGCTGGAAGCGCGCTTCCTGCAAATCGGCCCCGACGGATCAACCGCCGAAGGCAAATTCTATCTGTCGCGGCCGGGCAAGCTGCGGCTCGATTACGACGCGCCCAACCCCAATCTGCTGATCGCCGATGGGCGCGCGCTTGCGCATATCGACCGATCGCTGAAAACGATTTCGTATTTGCCGCTCGATTCCACGCCGGCGGGCGTGTTGGTGCGCGCCGACGTGAAACTCGCCGGCGACGTGACCGTGACCGGGATCGAGCGCGGGCCCGGCGTGCTGCGCGTGGGCATCGTCCAAACCAGCGACCCGCGCGCCGGGCGGCTGATCCTGGAGTTCGCCGAGCGGCCCTTCCAGCTGTCGAGCTGGCGGGTGATCGATGGCCAAGGCTTGACGACGCGCATCACCTTGCTGGACCCGCGCGACGGCGTGACCATTCCGCCCGACCGGTTCACGATCGTCGATCCGAACCAGCAGCGCCTGATGGAGCCCGGCAGAGAACGCTAGGTCCGGCAATTTTTGCCGGGGGCCGCGCCGCAAACATCTTGTAACCCTTTGAAATTCATAGGGTGATCCCTGGTTCGGGGCTTGCAACGTTTCGTCGCAAGATGTCCGACACCGCCATCCAATCTTCGAAGTTCGAGGTCCGTCCTAGCGCCGCCAAGGCGTGGAATCCGGATGCGCCCGACGAAGTCGTCCTGACCGACGGCAAATCGCGCGGCTTCGGCGATTTGTTGCAGGCGCTGAACCCGCTTCAAAATCTGCCGATCGTCGGTACGATCTATCGCGAACTGACCGGCGAAGCGATCGAACCGTCGGCGCGTGTGGTCGGCGGCTTGATCTATGGCGGCCCGATCGGCATCGCGAGCGCCCTCGTGAATGCGATCGTCGAAGGCGACAGCGGCAAGGACATCGGCGGCCATATGCTCGCGATGGTCTCGGGCCCCGAGAAGGGCAACATCGCGCCGCCGCCCAGCGGCGACGCGCCGCAACCGGGCGTGCACATGGCGGCGTTGCGCCAGGACGGCGCGTTCGAGTCGAACGATCTGCTCGCGACCTGGATCGCCGGCGGTTCGGCGACCCCGCAAGCGCCCGAAACTTTCGAAGCCAATCTGCGCCAGAACCCGTCACTCGTGCCGAACGACGGCAAGATGGCGCTCGCCTCGCTGTTCACCGGCCCGGTCGCGAAGCCGGAAGCGGCACCCGTTCAAACCGCGCAAGCCGTCCCGGCTGCGGCGCCCATCCAAACCGCACAGGGCGCGTCGCCCGCCGAACCCGAGCCCCGCAATCCGCAAAACATCGTCGCGATGGCGCCCGATACCGGCGGCGGCGTACCGGCCGGCCGCGGCGTTCGTACGCTTGCCGATTATCGCGCCAACGCCCAATCGGCCGACGTGCCGATGGTGCGCATGCCGGTGGCGAGCGATCCGATGGCCGGTCAGAATGCGCGTCGTACGCTGGCGAGTTATCGCGAAGCGAATGCATACAAGCCGCCGGTCAGCCAAGCCTTGGCGCAGGCGAATGTGCAGCCGACCGGCCTGCCCGCCGCCCTCGAAGCGCAGCTCGGCGCCAATAGCGGCGGCAACACCGCCGGCGGCGAACAAGGTTGGGTCGCGATGATGATGGGTGCTGGTCTCGATCGTTATCGCGAGATGCAGCGCCAGAAGGATCTGGGCTCGTAAGCGTCAGACGATCGGCGGCCGCGCGCCGAAAATGGCGCTGCCGACGCGTATATGCGTTGCGCCCAGCGCCAACGCGGTTTCGAAATCCTCGCTCATCCCCATCGACAACATTGCGATGCCGTTGCGCTTGGCGATTTGGCCCAACAACGCGAAATGCGGGGCGGGCACATCCGCGACCGGCGGAATGCACATCAACCCGTCGATGGCGAGCTTATGCACGCTCCGGCATTCGTCGATGAACGCGTCGGCCTGATCGGGCAAAACGCCGGCCTTTTGCGGCTCGGCGCCGGTATTGACCTGCACGAATAGACGCGGTCGCTTGCCGCTGCGCGCGATCTCCGCCGCCAACGCGGCCGCGAGCTTCGGCCGGTCGACGGTGTGGATCGCGTCGAAGGTCGCGACCGCTTCCTTGACCTTGTTGGTCTGCAACGGGCCGATCAGATGCAGATCCAGATCGGGGTGTGTCGCGCGTAAGGCGGGATATTTCGCCATCGCTTCCTGCACGCGGTTTTCGCCGAACACGCGCTGGCCCGCGGCCAAAGCTTCGACGACGGCGTCGGCGGGATGCGTCTTGGCGACGGCGATCAGCGTCGCGGCGTCGGGCGCACGGGCGGCGCGCTCGAGGGCGGCGCGCATGCGGGACCGGATTTCATCGAGTTGCGCGGAGATCATACTGGACGGGCCTCCCGCTTCGCCTTACCACATCCGCGATGGACGATTACAAGCAAGTTTTGCGCGACGCTTTGGCGCTGCACCAAGGCGGGCGATTCGACGAGGCGATGACGCGCTACCGTGCCGTTCTGGCGCGGATGCCGGACGAGCCCAACGCGACCTATCTGCTGGGCGTGGCGCTGCATCAGGCGACGCGTCACGACCAGGCGGTCGAGTATTTGACCCGCGCTTGCGAGCAACGCCCCGATTTCGCCGATGCGTTCAACAATCTGGGCGAGGCGTTCCGCGGCGCCAAGCGTGCCGCCGAAGCAGTCGTGGCGCTGGAAAAAGCGTTGGCGCTGAAGCCCGATCATCCCGCTTACCTCGCCAATCTCAGCCACGCGCGATTGGCGGTGAAGGACGAAGCCGGTGCGATCGACGCGGCACGCAAAGCGATCGCGTTGGAACCGGGGCTTGTCGCGGCGTATCAGGCGCTGGGCAATGCGTTGCTAGCGCAAGGTGACATCGCCGGGGCGCGTGCGGCGTTCGAGCTGGCCTTGCGCTTGAAGCCCGATTTCCTCGAATGTCAGATCAATCTTGGTTCGCTTGAAGCGAAATACGGCGACGCGGCGCGGGGGGCTGCGATCCTTGCGGCCGTGCCGGCCAAGCGGCGCGCCCAGATCGAAGCGTTTCCCCGGGTGCTCGCCCGGCTGGGACATTCCGGCGACGCATTGGCCGCGTATCGGGAGATGCTGACGGACGGCGAGGCCGTGCCGTCGGCGAAAGCGAATTCGGCGACGTTGTTCGGCGCGAATTACGATCTCGACGCGCCCGAAGGTTTGGCGGGGCTGCACCGCCTGTGGGGCGGATTCTTCGAGGGCGCGCTGATTCCGATGAACGCGCCTTCGCGCGCGCGCGACGGCGGGGCGATGCGCGTCGGCTTCGTATCGGCCGATTTCAAGCGTCATTCTTGCGCGCATTTTCTGCTGCCGCTTTTCGCCGCCTTCGATCCCGCGCGCGTCGCGGTGGTCTGCTATTCCGACGTCGAGAAACCCGACGAAATCACGGCGCGTCTGCGCGGCCTGGCGGCCGAATGGCACGAGACGCGCGGCCTGGATGACGGCGCGCTGGCGCGCAAGATCGCGGGCGATCGTATCGACGTGCTGGTCGATCTAAGCGGCCACACGGCGGATAATCGTTTGGGCGTTTTCGCGCGCAAGCCTTGCGCGGTTCAGGTCTCGTGGCTTGGTTACGCCAACACGACCGGCTTGTCGCGCGTCGATTGGCGTTTCACCGATGCGATCGCCGATCCCGAAGGGCAGGACCAGTACTACACCGAGAAGCTTTGGCGCCTCGAGGGCGGATTCCTACGTTTCGCCGCCCTCGGTGATGTCCCGGTCCCGGCGCGCAGGAAGTCCGGCGGCGGCTTGCGGCTGGGGTCGTTCAACATGCTCGAGAAGATCTCCGAGCCGTGCTGGCGTGCATGGGTCGAGATCATGCGCGCGGTGCCGGACGCGACGTTGCTGCTGAAGGCCTTCGCGCTGAAGGACCCGGCGACGATGGCCGCATGGCGCGCGCGCGTGGCCGCGGCGGGGCTCGACGGGCGCGTGCGGCTGTTGCCCTTCGTCGACGACGAGGCGGCGCATTTGGCGCTTTACGAGGAAATCGATCTGGCGCTCGACACCGGCCCCTATGCGGGCACGACGACGAGCTGCGAGGCGTTGTGGATGGGCGTGCCGCTACTGACATTGGCGGGAGCGC
Organism: Tagaea sp.; assembly: GCA_041917215.1. GTDB lineage: Bacteria > Pseudomonadota > Alphaproteobacteria > CACIAM-22H2 > CACIAM-22H2 > Tagaea. The sequence continues at coordinate 347,887 of JAYRYC010000001.1, read as the reverse complement.
GCCATGCGGGCCGCGTGGGCGCATCGCTATTGTCGCGTATGCCGAATGCCGGGTTCGTCGCGCAAAACTGGGACGCGTATCGCGATGCGGCGATCGGCTTCGCCCGAAAGCCCGAAACGCTGGCCGCGTTGGCGGACGGCTTGGCCGCGCGGATGCGGGCAAGCGCGTTGACCGATGGATCGAGTCTGGCGCACGAGATGACCGAGGCGTTTACGCAAATGCTGGCGCGGGGATAATCCCGCGCGGATCGGTCTTTAGACGGCGGCGCGTGCCGCTTTTTTCAGGTACTGCGCAAAGAAAAAGGGGCGGCCGAAGCCGCCCCTTTCCCGAACCAATCCCCGAGGGGATTAGAACGACAGGATGATACCCGTCACGATGCCCGTCGCGTCCTGCTTGTTGCGGACGTTGGCAACCGCGGAGGTGAACGGAGCCGTCGAGCGGCTGTTGAACAGCGACGCTTCGAGGTTCACGCCCGGCCCGAGGATGTAGGCGCCGTTCAGAGCGATCGTCTGCAGCTTGTCGTTGCCCGTGTTGGCGAGCGACGTCACAACGCCGGAAGCCGCAACGCTCTTGATCGACTTCATTTCGCCGGCGAACCAGTTCAACGACACCTTGACCGGACCGGTCGAGTAGCCGAGACCGATTTCATACGACGAACCGTCGCCGATGAAGCGGTTGGTCAGCCCGGCGATCGCCGTGCCGCCGTCGATACGGCCAGCCGACATCACGTTGCTGTAGTTGCCGTACGAACCGCCGAGGTCGAAGCCCATGTACGTGAAGCCAGCGCCGAGACCCCAAGCCGAGGCATCCGACGGATCCACGCCGCCGTTGGCCGCGTTGATCGGCGCGTTCCACTTGATGTACGAGGCCGAACCGCGGACGCCGACGCCCGAGAACGTGTTGACGTAGTTCACCGCGGCGGCATAGCCACGGTTGTACACGCCACCGGCCGACGTCGCGAGGGCCGAGTTCTTGTCCTTCGAAGCTTCCGGCGTGTAGTTCACGCCGAGCTGGAAGCCTTCGATACGCGGGGTGAAGTACGCGATCTTTTCCGAGGAACGATCGAACAGACGGATGTTGTTCGTCGCGCCCAGGGCCGTATCGTCACGACCGAAGACGTTGGCCGTCTGCATGTAGTCGTAGATCTTGCCGGTCTTGGCCGAACCCGCCGTGAAGGCGTCCATCGCACCCTGCGCCATCTGCATGGTCACCGGGTCGATCGAGCCGATACGCACGTCGCCGAAGCCGCCCGACAGGGCAACCCAGTTACGACGGATGTACGATTCCGTGAAGGTCGAACCCTGAGCAACCGACAGGTTCTGCAGCTGGACGACGGTCGTCGCGCGCATGCCGTTCGGCAGGTTCGCGGCGGCGGTCAGATCCAAGCGCCAGTCGCGCTGAACGTCGAAGCGCTGCGTCGCGCCCTGCTGGCCGGCCGTCGGCGCCGCGGCGCCGTTGGAGGTCCAGTTCGCGACGTTGTCGTGCTGGCTGGTGCCGCCGACGTAGCCGCGGGCGAGACCGCCAACGGTGAACTGGAAGTTCGTCGAGCTGAAGCCCTGCGCCGGCGCCTGGGCGCTGGCCGGAGCCGCTGCGACGATCGCGAGGCCCAGGGCGACGATCGCCGTGGTCCCGTAAAGCGTCTTCTTCATAAGGTCCTCTCCTTGTTCGGACATGTGTACGGCCTAGCGGCCGTACTGCGCCCGCTATGGCACCGTGTTTGTGCCAAACCGGCGCGTAAGGGGTCAACTGGAGTCACCCCCTCTGGGCGATTAACGGGCGCGACTGTGGCAAGATCGCCACAATCTTTCATTTCACCGTTCGCCCAAGAATCAGCATTTTATCTCATAATATCAATAAAATAATACCCGGATCGGGGGGCGATCGGGCGACGTTCGAGGGCTTGCGCCACGCCGGTGCTTTGCCCCCATCAAGGCCCCGAACACCGCGCCCTTTGAATGGTTTACAAGGGGGAAAGGGCGGTATAATGACGGACCGCTTCGCTGGCCACCCTGTTCGCGGCCGGATTTGAGGATTTGCCATGCTTCGAGCCGTTTCGCTTCGTTCCACCCTGCGCTTGGGCGTCGCTTTCGCGGCCATTCTGGCCGTCGCGGCGTGCAGCGGCCGCAAGGTCGAATACAATTATCCGGTCGAAGTCCCCGGCTCCGACGGGCGCTATGCGCCGTCCGATCAGATCGCCAAAGGCGGCCTGTTCGGCGAAGACGGTTTGTTCGGCGGCAGCAGCAAGCGAGGCGATGAAGGCGGCGGGATCGGCGTCAACGCTTTGTTGTGGCGCGCGTCGCTCGAAACGATCTCGTTCATGCCGATCGTGTCCGCCGATCCGTTCGGCGGCGTCATCATCACCGATTGGTACACGCCGGCCGAAACGCCCGAAGAGCGCTTCAAGCTCAATCTCTATATTCTCGGCCGGCAATTGCGCGCCGACGGCGTTAAGGCGACGGTGTTCCGCCAGCGCCGCGATGGCACGGGCAACTGGGTCGACGCATCGACCGAAACCGCGACGGCGACGCAAGTCGAGAACGCGATCCTCAACCGCGCGCGCCAGATCCGCCAATCCGCCGGCGCGCGCTGAGCTTAAGACTCTTCACAGCGCAAGCTTGAAGGGTTAATCGTTCGGCCCCCATTTCATAGGGATGCGACGAACGATGGCCGGCCGCTACAATTTCACCGAATCCGAAGCCAAGTGGCAGAAGCGCTGGGAGGACGACGGCGTTTTCCGCGCGGCCGTCGATAAATCGCGCCCGAAATACTACGTGCTCGAGATGTTTCCCTATCCGTCGGGGCGCATCCATATGGGCCATGTGCGCAACTACACGCTGGGCGACGTCGTCGCGCGCCATCGCCGGGCCCTGGGCTACAACGTGCTGCACCCGATGGGCTGGGACGCGTTCGGCCTGCCGGCGGAAAACGCCGCGCGCGACCAGAAGATCCATCCCGCGAAATGGACCTACGACAACATTGCCAATATGCGCGGCGAACTGAAGCGCATGGGCCTGTCGCTGGATTGGTCACGCGAGATCGCGACCTGCCATCCCGGCTATTACGCGCAACAACAGTCATTGTTCCTGGATTTCTTCGCGGCCGGTCTCGTCCATCGCAAAGAGGCGTTCGTGAACTGGGACCCGGTGGACCACACCGTGCTGGCCAACGAACAGGTGATCGACGGCAAGGGCTGGCGCTCCGGCGCCCCCGTCGAGAAGAAGAAACTGTCGCAGTGGTTCTTCAAGATCACCGACTACGCCGACGAATTGCTCGACGCGTTGTCCACGCTCGATCGCTGGCCCGAAAAGGTCCGGCTGATGCAGGACAATTGGATCGGCAAATCGTCGGGCGCTTACGTCCATTGGCCGGTCGTCGGCCGCAGCGACAAGATCCAAGTCTTCACCACGCGCCCCGACACGCTGTTCGGCGCGTCCTTCGTCGCGCTGTCGCCCGACCATCCGTTGACGACGGAACTGGCCGCGAAGAACCCTGAACTCGCCGCCTTCGTCGCCAAGTGCCAGAGCATGGGCACGTCGGCCGTCGCGATCGAGCAGCAGGAGAAGCTCGGCTTCGACACCGGCCTCAAGGTCCAGCATCCGCTGGTGCCCGGCAAACAAGTGCCGGTGTGGGTCGCGAATTTCGTGCTGATGGATTACGGCACGGGGGCGATCTTCGGCTGCCCCGGCCACGATCAGCGCGACCATGATTTCGCGTCGAAATACGGTCTGCCGATCGTCGCAGTCGTCAAGGCGCCCGACGGTGCGGCCGACGTATCGAAAGAGCCCTATGTCGGCCCCGGCACGATCTTCAATTCGGATTTCCTCGATGGCTTGGACGTCGAAACCGCCAAGGTCAAAGTCGGCGAACGCTTGAAGGCGCTGGGGGCGGGCGAGCCCACCACCGTGTGGCGTCTGCGCGATTGGCTGGTCAGCCGCCAGCGTTACTGGGGCTGCCCGATCCCGGTCGTGCATTGCGAATCCTGCGGCGTCGTGCCGGTGCCGAAGGATCAATTGCCGGTCAAGCTGCCCGACGATGTCAGCTTCGACAAACCCGGCAATCCTTTGGATCATCATCCGACCTGGAAACATGTCGGCTGCCCGAAATGCGGCAAGCCCGCGCGCCGCGAGACCGACACGTTCGACACGTTCGTCGATTCCTCTTGGTACTTCGCGCGCTTCTGCTCGCCGCGCAGCGATCAACCCGTCGATCACGACGCGGTCGATTACTGGATGGGCGTCGACCAATATGTCGGCGGCGTCGAGCACGCGATTTTGCATTTGCTCTATTCGCGCTTCTTCACCCGCGCGATGAAACAGACCGGCCATGTGAAATTGAGCGAGCCCTTCGCCGGCTTGTTCACCCAAGGCATGGTTTGCCACGAGAGCTACAAGAGTGCGGACGGCAAGTGGCTCTACCCCGAAGAGATCGAGCGCAAATCCGACGACCTCGTGATCGAGATCGCCACCGGCAAGCCGGTCACGGTCGGCCGGCGCGAGGTGATGAGCAAGTCGAAGAAGAACGTCGTGGCCCCGGTTCGCATCATCGGCGAATACGGCGCGGACACAGCGCGACTGTTCATGCTGTCGGATTCGCCGCCCGAGCGCGATCTGGAATGGAGCGAAGCGGGCGTGGACGGTGCCTTCCGCTTCATCCAGCGTTTGTGGCGCGAGATCGTCGAGCCCGAAACGCCCTTCGCGCCGAAGGGTGCCGCGAAGCCCAACGCCTTCGCGCCCGCGGTCGATGCGGCATGGCGCCAAGTCCATAAGACCATCGCCGCCGTGTCGGAAAACCTGGAAGGCTTCCGCTTCAACGTGGCTGTCGCGCAAGTGCGCACGCTGACCAACGTGCTGGCCGAGCTCGACCCGAAGGCCGAGGGTGCGGATTGGGTTCGCCGCAACGGCTTCGAAGCTTTGGTGAAGCTGGTCGGCCCGATGATTCCGCATCTGGGCGAGGAATTGTGGGCCGCGTTGGGCCACGACACGCTGCTGACGCTGGAGCCGTGGCCGAAAGCCGATCCGGCGTTGCTGATCGACGACACGATCACGCTGGCGGTGCAGGTCAACGGCAAGCTGCGCGGCACGATCGACGCCAAGCGCGACGCGGGCGAAGACGACGTGCGCGAAGCCGCGTTGGCGATCGCGACCGTTCAGGCCGCGATGGCGGGCAAGCCCGTTCGCAAGCTGATCGTGGTCAAGAACAAGATCGTCAATATCGTCGTCTGACGATCCGAAGCGGACTCATCCTTCGACAAGCTCAGGATGAGGCTTTGGCGCAAACCTCATGGTGAGCCTGTCGAACCATGAGGTGCGCTTCGCTTAAAGGCGCAGCAGCCAGAACGCGTAGCCGGGGAACAAGGACGGATCGGCTTTCTCGAGCGCTTCCCAGCGATCGAGATCGGCCATCGCCTTGTCCTTCGGGAATTTCTTCGCGTAAGCGCGGAAGGCGGGCGCCTCGGCGTCTTGTTGCTGCACGCGACCGCGCACGAATTCGAAGCCGAGGAAGCGCAGCGGCAAACCGGCCAGCAGTGCTTTTAGCTTCGGGATGTCGTAGCGCGTTTCCTGCACGTGGAAACAAAGATCGCGCAGCAGCGACGCCGAATGGAAGTCCGGCCAATGCGGCAATTCCTTTTGCAAACTCGGCCCAAGCTTGCCGGTCAGCACGTCGCTGCGGAAGCGACGCAAGCCCGCCGCGTCGTCGGCATAGCCCTGCTTGGCGATCGCGTCGCGCGCTTCGACCACGATGCGCCGCCCGTGTTCGCCGTAGAGCGCCAAGCGCATCAATCCGCCGGGGACGAGCACTTGCGTCAGCGCTTCCAAACCCGCGCGCGGATTTGCCATGTGGTGCAGCACGCCGACCGATTCGATATGGCCCCAGGTCGAGCCGAGGCTCGGCAAGGCGAGAATATCGGCCTGGACGAAATTGATGTTCGTCACGCCATGCGCTTCGGCCTGGCGCAAGCCATAGCCGAGCGAGGCTTTCGACAGATCGACCGCGTCCACGCCGACATCGATGTAATTCGTCGCGACCGACAACGGATGCTGGCCGGTCCCCGCCCCCGGCATCAACACGCGCAAGGGTGTCGTGAAGGCGGGCAAGGTCTCGCCGGGCAGATAGCGTTCGGCGATCGCCTTGCGGATATCGACCTTCTCGGTCCGGCGCAGGCGCAGCCAGCGCGGATAGGGATTGGTTTCGTACATCGCGCGCACGGCCTGGCTGGTCGCGTCGCCAATGGACGTCCATTCGGGAATGCGTGCGGCGGCCGCGCGATCGGCCGCTTGCGACAGGATCGTCGCTTGCGCGAGTTCGGCGAGGGCCGGGTCGCGCGCGGTTTCGTCGGCCAAGGGTGCAAACATCGCACGGCGCGCTTGGCCGAATGTGTCGAGCGGCAAGTTGGCCGCGACGTTCGCATCCTGCGCCCAGACATATTCGTTGTTGTAGGCCTGATGCGCCAAGGCGATCGCGAGCGGCAGCAACGTGGCGGGCGTGTCGGCGGCGCATAACGCGTCGCGCACGCGGATCATGAAGGCTTCGAAACGCGGATCGCGGCAGATCGTGCGCGACAAGGCCAGCAGCAGCAGCTTGTCCTTGGCCATCGCCGCCAGCAGATCGCGGCTGGGCGACTGGCCCGGATCGGTCATCCGGTATTTGACGATCAGCTGATGTGCGGCCGACAGCGACAGGGCTTCGGTTTCGGCACCCTCGGCGGCGAGCGCCTTTTCGAGCAACGCCGCCAGCGTGGGGTTGAAGCCGGGCGTGCGCGCCATTTCCAGGATCGCGACCATGCCGTCGAGTGCACCCATATGGGCGGGCTCGGCGGCGAGCACGTAATTATAGGCCCCGAGGGCGATGTCGAAGTCGCCGCGCGCATGGGCGGCGCGCGCGTGGTCGTAGGCCTGGGCGGCTGTCGGCTTTTCCATGGAGCGGGAGTAGCAAACTGCTATCTTCCCGGCACTATGAAAATCGATACGCGCGCCATTCCGGCCTTCGTCAAAAAACCTGATCCGGGGATCCGTGCGATCCTGCTGTTCGGGCCGGATGCGGGTTTGGTGCGCGAACGCGCCGAAATCATCGGCAAGACGGTCGTGCCGGACCTTTCCGACCCGTTCCGCGTCGCCGATCTGGGGCCCGAAGCGTTCAAGGACGATCCCGCGCGCCTCGCCGACGAAGCCGCGTCGATCTCGATGATGGGCGGGCGGCGCTTGGTGCGCGTGCGCGGCGCTGGCGCCGAGACCGTCGCCGCCGCGAAGAATTTCCTCGACGACGCCAAAGGCGATGGCCTCGTGATCATCGAGGCGGGCGATCTCGATTCCAAATCGGCACTGCGCAAGCTGTTCGAATCGGCGGCCGTGAAGAACGGTGCTGCCATCGCTTGTTATCGCGACGAGGGCGCGTCGCTTGGCAAGACCATCGCGGAATCGCTGGCGGCGGAGGGCGTGAAAGCCTCGTCCGACGCGGTCGAATGGCTGGCGGGGCGCCTGGGTACGGATCGCGCGATCACGCGCTCGGAGATCGGCAAGCTGGCGCTGTACGCAGGGAAAGGCGGCACGATCACGCTCGACGATGCGCGCGCATTGATCGGCGATTCGGCCGATATCGATCTCGACGATCTTTCGCGCGCCACCGCGCTCGGCGATATGGCGTCGCTCGATCGCGCCTTCGCCAAGCTGGAAGGCGAGGGCGGCAGCCCGATCATGATTTTGCGCGCGCTGGGCCGGCATTTCCTGCGCTTGCAGCTCGCCGCCGGGCATATGAGCCACGGGCTCGACAGCGAAGCCGCGATGGGCAAGCTGTTCCCGCCGGTGTTCTGGAAAGAGAAGGAGCCGTTCAAGAGCCAGCTCAATCGCTGGCCCTTGCCGCGCATCCAGATCGCATTGGACCGGTTGCTGGAAGCCGAGATTCAATGCAAGTCTTCGGGCGCCATTCCGGCCGAGCTCGTTGCCCAGCGTTGCCTGCTGGCGCTGGCCCAGATGGCGGCGCAAGCGTCAAGGCGCTGATCCGACAGGAATTTCGGCCGGATTTGTCGAAAAATTAACGGATTTCGGCTAGGATCGCCGCCCATGTCGACGATCGGGCCCTTCCGCGGCGTGGGGCAAACCGCCCCCGGCCGCACAGAAGTCGTGGACGCGATTCGCCAAGCGAGCGAACGCGCCGGCGTCGATTTCAAATTCATGCTGGCCAAGGCGCAGACGGAATCGAGCCTCGATCCGAGTATCCGCGCGCGCACCTCGTCGGCCTCGGGCCTGTACCAATTCATCGAAAGCACCTGGCTCAGCACCGTGCGCCAACACGGCGCCAAATACGGCATCGGCGACCTCGCCAATTCGATCGAGGACGATTTCGGCGGGGCCGCGCGCGTGCGCGATCCGATGACGCGCCGCCAGATCCTCGATCTGCGCTTCGATCCCAAAATCGCCAGCGCCATGGCGGCCGAGTTCACCAAGTCGAACCACGCGCAGCTCGAAGGCGCGCTGGGATCGGGCATCAACTCGACCGATCTTTATCTGGCGCATTTCCTGGGCGCCAATGGTGCCTCGCGCTTCCTGCAGAATTATCGCGCCGATCCGCAGAAGGTCGGCGCCTCGCTGTTCCCGGAAGCGGCCAACGCCAATCGCGGCGTGTTCTACGATCCGTCGAGCGGTCGGGCGCGCACGCTCGGCCAGATCTATGATTTCTTCGCCAAGAAAATGGGCGAGGAAATCGCGACGGTCGATACGCAAGATCGCGAAGCGGCGCCCGCCCCGCCGGGCCTCGCGCCGCGCCGCCCATCCTCGGCCGATTGGCCGCCGCAATTGCAAGCGCTCGCCGCGCAATTCGGATTGAAAGGCACGCATTTGCGCGCCGAAACGGTGATGGCGTTCGCACTCCTCGCCGAACCGCTGCTCGGCAATTTGCGCGGCGGCCTGGGCGGCGGCTTGAATTTCGGCGCGAGCGCCACGCGCAACCCGATGGCGCTCGCCATGACGACGACGAACAACCCGACCAATGTCGTGTCGGGCGGCCCGACGCGCCAAGGCCCCGGCTTGTTCGGCTTCTGGTCGGACGATCAGTAAGAAAGTTTCAAATTTCGGCCCGAGTTTGAATCCATCGAATCACGAAAATTCGGTATAAGTATTCTACTTGAGCGACACGGTGAGCCTCCCGGCCGTAGCCCCGCCGCAAGGCGGGTGCGCCATGGGGAAGATTGGGAGCATCCCCCTCAAGCAACGACCGGCGCGGTTTCAGAACCGCGCCGGTTTCGTTTTAAGATCCCGAATGATTCGTCCTTCGCGGCGCGCACGTTTGTGGAGGCGCCGCGCTTCCGACGTTCTGATGCGATGGAATGTGACGAGATTAACTTCGTCCTTGCGCGTCGCGCGAAGAACCATCTTGAAGGGGCGCGCCGCATCGACATGAACGAGCTGCGCCGACCGGCGCCGATCGCGCGCGATGAAGGTTTCGTCCGCCTCGGCCAGGTTCGCGAATCGCTTCAAATCGTCGAACGTGACGTCACGATGTTTGAGCGTGATCTTGCAGAAATTCGCGTAAGAGAAGCGCACCGGCGTACGCAATGCGACGCACAAAGCGCGCGCTGCGGCGCGGTCCACGCGCCATGCTTCGATCGGGTCCGGCTCCACGCCATGGCCCGCGAAGTAATTGGCGAGTGCCACTTCATCCAAAGGGGAACGACTCCTACAACGTTCCCTCGAAGGTAGAGTTTGAAGCCCGACGAGTCGAGCGGGAGTCGTGCCGCTTTATTCCCCCACGCCGTTGATTTCGACCAGGCCTTCGCGGATCGCGTTGGCCAGCGCTTCGATACCCTGTTCGAGTTCTTCGTGCGCTTTGCGCAGCTCGGCGAGTTCGGCGACGTTGGCGCGCGTCAGCGGCGTGCGGTTGGCGCCGAGGTCGACGACGCTGGCGAGGTAACGCGCACGCGCTTTGGCGGCGTGCTGCACGGCGAGTTCGACTTCGCGCACTTTCACGCGCGCGACGGCCGAATGGATCGCCTTCGCCTCTTCCGTCTTGGCGAGATGCTCGATGGTTTTGAGGAAGCGGCCGCGGCTCATCGGCTCGCCATCCGTCTGGACGCGCTTGGGCGCGGCTTCGGGCTTGGGCTGGACCTGCGCATTGCCGCCGGGCAACGCGATCGTCTTCGCGGCGGGGGCGGCGGAGGGGGCGAGCGACAAGGCCGGCTTCAACGGCGGCTGATTGGCGGTCGTCGGTTTGGCGACCGGGGCCGGGGCGGGATTTGTCGCGACCAAGCGCGGCTCGATCCGCTGGCCCATCGCGGCCGCACCGGGAAAGCGGGCGGCCGGGGCCGTGTTCGACGCGGGGGCGCTGGGGCCGGTGCCCAGATTAAACAGACCTTGATGCGGGGGCAGATCGGCGGTCGCGGATTGAGCCATCGTCGGTACCTCGAACAGGGAAGAAACAAACCTCGGCACGGTTAATTGCAGCCGCCGGGCCAAATCTTAGCCTCGTCAAATCAATGAGTTACTGGCGTCGCGTATTAGCCAAAGCGGCATTTCCTGCCGCCGCCGGGCGAAATTTGCCGGTAGCGCGGTGTTACACGAACCCGATCTGGTGTTACCCGTGATGCCTGTCACAGCGTTTCGCAGCGCACCATGCTCTGGTCGTAACCGGAAGAACGATCCCGGAGCGGCTTGTGCCCATTGTCCAAAGCCTGACGCAGATGCGCACGCGCAGCCGGAGCCATGGCTTGGCGCGGCCCTTCGCGTGGCCGACGATGGCGATCGCGCTGGCGCTCTATGTCGGCTTCGAAGTCGCGTTCAATTTGAATTTGGTCGATGCCGCCTCGGCCGCCGAACCCGATCGCGCGCGAATCGATGATCTCGTTCTCTACGGCAAGGCGCTGGGCGCGTTCGGCCTGGCGTTGTTCGTCTTGCGCCCGTTTTTCGCGGCGATCTGGCGGCGCGTGCGCTGGGGCTTGGCCGTGTTGTTCATCCTGCTCTGGGCGCTGGGCTTCGGCGGTTTGTCGACGCTCTACAACCACGTGCTCGACGCGATTCCCGAAGCCGTGCAGCGCGAAGCGTTGCTGCTCGGCCTCTATCGCCAAGCGGTGTTCGCCGGCGCCATCGACAATCCCGAACTGAAAGGTCGCGACGGCAGTCTCGACGACGTCAACCGCTTGGCGCTGGTCAATCTCGCCGCGCGGCTAACCGGCGACAAAAAGGAAATCGCGCAGATCCGCGCCAAGATCGCCGAAGCGCAAACCGCACGCGCGATGGGTTTGCCGATGCCCCAAGCCGCCGCGCATGCCTTGCTCGCGGCCGACGCCGCGTCGCCCGAACAATTGCGCGACGCGGTATCGGCGCTGTTCCTGCCGCCGATGTCGATGACCGTGTCGCTGCTCGCGATCATCGCCAACGCGGCGTCGCTGGCGAGTCTGCTGCTCGCCGTCGCGATCCGCTATCGGCCTGCGCGGCGCGCCTTCGCGGCGTTGCCCGCCGCGGCGATCGCGCTGTTTCTGGTCGTGGTGGACGAGCCGCCTTTCGCCGAAGACAGCCCGAGCTTCGAGATCTACGCCCAGCTCGACGACCATCTGGGGATCGCGGGCTGGGTGTGGAGTCGCGCGATCAACGGCGAGGCCGCGATCCTGCGCCTGACGCTGGAACGTTTGGACGGGTCGGCGAAAACGGCTTAGGCGTTAGCCCGGGTCGCGCTCGAGCCGCGACAACAGATCGTCGAACTGATCGAGATTGGAATAGTGGAGCACGAGTTCGCCCGCGCCGTTCTTGCGCGGCTTGAGCTCGACATTCATGCCGAGCGCTTCGACCAAGCGCTTTTCGATCGCGCGCGTATCGGCATCGCGCACCACGCCCTTGGCCGGGCGTTTGAGTTTCGTTTTGCCCGTCGCGGGATCGGCCCCGGCTTTGAGCCGTGCTTCGGCCTGGCGCACGGTCAAGCCTTCCAGCGCCATGATCTCGGCGAAGGCGCCGGGATCGGGCGCGGAAAGGGCGACGCGGCCATGCGCGCCGGTCAGCACGCCGGTCTCGATCAGTTTGCGCGCCGGCTCCGGCAGCGATAAAAGCCGCAGCGAATTGATGACCGTCGTGCGGTTCTTGCCGACGGCCGCGCCCACGCGTTCGGGACTGAAACCCATCTCGTCTTGCAGGCGCTTGTAGCCGAGCGCTTCTTCGATCGCGTTGAGATCGGCGCGCTGAAGATTCTCGACCAGGGCCGCTTCCAGCGCCTCGCGGTCGGACAGGTCCTTCACCACCGCCGGGATTTCGTGGAGCGACGCTTCTTGCGCGGCGCGCCAGCGGCGTTCGCCCGCGATCAGCTCGTAATCGCCGGGATGCTTGGCATCGCGGCGGACCAGAATGGGCTGGAGCACGCCTTGGGTTTTGATCGAGGCGACAAGCTCGGCCATCGCGTCGGGTGCGAAATGCCGGCGCGGCTGGAATTTGCCCGGATGGATTTTGCCGACGGGAATAAGCCGCGCGGCGCGCGGGCCTTCGGCCGGCGCGTTGCCTTGCGACGCGGCGTCGCCCAGCAATGCCGACAGGCCGCGACCCAAACCCTTCTTGGCGTCGGCGGGGCTCATGCGGCCTCCGCGAGGGCCGATTCGCGGCGGATGAGTTCGGAGGCGAGCATCACATAAGCCTGACTGCCGGGGCAGCGCAGGTCGTAAAGCAGGACCGGCTTGCCGTGCGAGGGCGCTTCGGAAATGCGCACATTGCGCGGGATGGCGGTTTCGTAGACGACGTTGCCCAGATGCTGGCGCACATCGGCCGCGACGGATTCGGACAGGTTGTTGCGCTTGTCGAACATCGTCAGCACGACGCCCTGCAAACTCAACCCCGGGTTGAATCGGCCGCGCACCAGATCGATCGTGCGCATCAGCTGCGCCAAGCCTTCCAAAGCGAAGAACTCGCATTGCAGCGGCACGATCACCGCATCGGCCGCGACCAGCGCGTTGAGGGTCAGCAGGCCCAGCGACGGGGGCGCGTCGATCATCACGTAGTCGAGCCCGAGGCCCGACAACGAATCGCGCAGCGCTTCGGCGAGGCGATATTCGCGGCGCTCGAGATCGACGAGTTCGAGTTCGGCACCCGCGAGATCGGTCGTCGCCGGCATCACGGACAGGCCCGGCACGAGCGTAGGCATAATCGCTTCGATGGGTGCCGTGTCGCCGATCAGCACGTCATAGGTGCCGACATGGCGTTCGCTCGACGGAATGCCGAAACCGGTCGACGCATTGCCCTGCGGATCGAGATCGACGACCAGCACCTTCTTGCCGACGGCGGCCAAAGCCGTGGCGAGATTGATGGCGGTCGTGGTTTTGCCCACGCCGCCTTTCTGGTTGGCGATCGCCAGGATGCGCGGTGCTTTGCTCACGGGATCGGTCATTTCGGTTTCGGATCGCGGATCAGGAGCAGGGCGGCGCCGGACTCGCTGCGCGAGGGAACGACCTGCACATCCATGTGCCACGCGCTTTCCGCCGCGGTCAATTCGTCCGCGTATGTCGCGCCCTTGAGAAACGTGCATAACCCGCCGGGGACGAGCAGCGGCGTGGCCCAATTCAGCAATTGCGGCAGCGGGGCGAGGGCGCGGGCCGCGATCACGTCCGCCATGATCTTGCCTTCCAAGGCTTCGTTGCGCGCCGCATGGAATTTGATCTTGAGGCCAAGCTCGCGCGCGACGTCGATCTGGAAGGCGATCTTGCGGCTGTCGGAATCGACCGAATGAATTTCGAGGTCGGGGCGGCAGGCCGCGATCACCAGACCCGGGAAGCCGGCGCCGCTGCCGATATCGGCCAGCACCCGTGCGTCACCCAGATGCGGGACGATCTGCCAGGAATCGTAGAAATGGCGCTCCCAGATCTCCGGCAACGTCGTGGCCGAGACGAGATTGATCTTCGCCTGCCATTTTTCAAGAAGCGATTGATATCGCTTAAGTTTCTCGACAGTTTCTCGAGAAACACCAGTCTTCGAGGCGAAATCGTCCGGGGTCACGCGGCTTTTCTGACGTAGCGGAGCAAGGCGGTCAATGCCGCCGGGGTCATGCCTTGGATACGCGCGGCCTGGCCCAACGTGGCCGGGCGCACGGCGGCGAGTTTGGAGCGGAGTTCGTTCGACAAGGCAGCGATGGCCGAGTAATCGAGGTCCGGCGACAGGGCCAATTCCTCGTCGCGGCGGAAGGCGCGGATCTCGGCTTCCTGGCGGCTGAGATAGCCCTGGTAGAGCGCGTCGACCTCGATCTGCTCGACCACATCCGGCGCCCAGGTCCGCAGTTCCGGCCATTCGGCGGCGACGCGATCCCAGGTGACACCCGGCAGGCGCAGCAAATCGGTGATCCCGCGGATCACACCGTCCTGATTGACCGCGAAACCGCGCTTGGCCAATTTCGGCGGGCTTTCTGCGAGTTCCGCGACGCGCGCCCGCGCGGCGGCGAGGCGGGATTTCTTATCCGCCCAAGCGGTTTGACGGGCCGATCCCACGATGCCGGCGGCGATTCCCTTGTCGGTCAGGCGCTGATCGGCATTGTCGGCGCGCAAGGAGAGGCGATATTCGGCCCGGCTGGTGAACATCCGATAGGGCTCGCGCGTGCCGTGGGTGACCAGATCGTCGATCATCACGCCGATATAGGCCTCGGCACGGTCCAAAAGGATCGGTTCCTGGCCGCCCGCGCGGCGCGCGGCGTTCCAGCCGGCCATGATCCCTTGCGCGGCCGCTTCTTCGTAGCCGGTCGTGCCGTTGACCTGGCCCGCCAGATACAGGCCCGGCACGCGCTTGGTCTCCAGGCTGGGGTAAAGCTCGCGCGGATCGACGAAATCATACTCGATCGCGTAGCCGGGGCGGATCATCACACAATTCTCAAGTCCCTGGATCGTCTTGAGAATGCCGAGCTGAATGTCGCGCGGCAGGGACGTGGAAATGCCGTTCGGGTAGACCGTCGGATCGTCCAGGCCCTCGGGCTCCAGGAAGATCTGGTGGCGTTCCCGGCCGGCGAATTTCACCACCTTGTCCTCGATCGACGGGCAATAGCGCGGCCCGGTCGATTCGATCTGGCCCGAATACATCGGTGCTTGGTGGAGATTGGCGCGGATCAGCGTATGCGTCGCTTCGGACGTATAGGTCACGCCGCATTCGATCTGCGGGACCTCGATCTTGGCCGTCAGGGTCGAAAACGGCACCGGCGGATCGTCGGCCGGCTGCATTTCCAGACCCGACCAATCGATCGTGCGACCATCCAGGCGCGGCGGCGTGCCTGTCTTCAAGCGGCCCAGCGCGAAACCCGCCCGGGCGAGCGTCTTGGACAGGCCTAGGCTCGGCTGTTCGCCGACCCGGCCGGCCGGGGTCTTTTCGAGGCCGATATGGATCAGGCCGTTGAGAAACGTGCCGGTCGTGAGCACCACGGCGCCGCAGGGGATGCGCTGGCCCGCTTCGGTCAGCACGGCGGCGGCGCGGCCCTCGGCATCCAATTCCAGATCGGCGGCTTCGCCACCGGCGATATCGAGATTCGCTTGATCCGCCAGGATCGCCTGCATCGCCTGGCGATAGAGCTTGCGATCAGCCTGGGAGCGGGGGCCGCGCACGGCGGGGCCCTTCGATTTGTTGAGCATCCGGAATTGGATCCCGGCGCGATCGATCGCGCGGGCCATCACGCCGTCCAGCGCATCGATCTCGCGAACCAGATGCCCCTTGCCCAAGCCGCCGATCGCCGGGTTGCAGCTCATCTCGCCGATCTTGGCCGTGTCGAGCGTCAGCAGCAGCGTCTTGGCCCCGGCGCGCGCGGCCGCGGCCGCGGCCTCGCAGCCGGCATGGCCGCCACCGATGACCACAACGTCGTAACGTGCGGCGGGAAAGGGGGAAGGATTGCTCACGGGCCGGGAACCTACGGATTTAGGGCCGCGCCGTCAAATCCAGGAATCTGTTTCTCGAGAAACAGTGAAAATTATTGTTTTATATCAATGGGTTTACGCGGGTGCAAAATTCGCATTTTGCGAATTTCGGAATTATCGTCTGGTTTCAACCCGTTATCTCAAGACAAATTTTTCACACCGCCGTAACTTATCCACACCGCAGGGCATAACCCCCACGCCCCGGTCGTTGATTGCGTGAGGCCCAAGATGGCAAACGAAACCTATCTCGTGCAGTTCTACCCGCCCAATGGCGGGCCCAACGCGCCGGGCAAGCCGGTTTACGCGAGCAATGATTTCGCCGCCGCCGCCGCCGCCTACGACAAGGCCGCGAGCGAACACGGGCCCGGCTGGCTGGTACTGTGGAATCAGCGCTCGCGCTTGAAGCTGCAGCAAAAGCAATTGCTGCGCGCGCCCGAACCGATCAAGCCGTTCGGCACGGTCACGCGCTCGCCGGCCCTCAGCCGCTAATCACTTTCCGATACAGAACTCGCCGAACAGGACGTCGAGAACATCTTCGACGCCCGTACGCCCGACGATGCGCCCGAGTGCCGCAAGGCAGGCGCGCAATTCTTCGCCGATCAATTCCGCCACGTCGAGATCGCGCGCGCGCAACAACGCGGCTTGCGCATCCTCCAACGCCTCGCGGTGACGCGCACGGGTGACAAGCGGGGCGGAACCATCGCGTGATCCCAGACGATCGCCGACGATCATCGCGAGCTTATTCTCCAACGCTTCGATGCCCGCACCGGTCAATGCACTGACCGCGAGACCTTTCGCACCGGGCGCCAGATCGGCTTTGTTCAGCACGACCAAAGCATCGCGCGCGAGATCGGCGAGTTCGACGGTAGGGGCGGGATCGCGCGCGTCGAGCACGAGCAGTTTCAAATCGGCTTGATCGGCGCGTTCGCGCGCGCGGCGCATGCCCTCGCGCTCGATCGCGTGATGCGGATCGGCTTCGTCGATTCCGCGCAACCCCGCCGTATCCCACAGCACGACGGGGAGGCCCTTCAAATCGAGCCGCACTTCGATCGTGTCGCGCGTCGTGCCCGCGATTTCCGACACGATCGCCGCCTCGCGCTTGGCGAGGCGATTGAGCAGCGAGGATTTGCCGGCATTCGGCGGACCCAGGATCGCGACCGAAAACCCGTCGCGCAAAATCTCGCCGCGATGCCCGTCATCGAGGATCGACGCGATGCGCGCGGCCAGTCTCTCGATGGGCGCTTTCATCGCGGCGATGGCCCCGCCGGGCACGTCGCCTTCGTCCGGGAAATCGATCTCGGCCTCGGCCTGGGCCAGCAGCTTGATCGCCGTCTCGCGCAAGGCCTCTACCTGCGCGCCCAACGCCCCGCCCAACTGCGCCAAGGCTTGGCGGGCCTGTTCGCGGGTTTCGGCGGCGATCAGATCGGCGAGCGCCTCGACCTCGGGGAGGTCCAGCTTCCCGGCATCGTAAGCACGACGCGCGAATTCGCCCGGCCGCGCCATCCGCAAACCGGGCAGGCGGGACAAAGCCGCCAGCACGCCGGTCATCACCGCCCGGCTGCCGTGAAGATGGAGCTCGGCGACATCCTCGCCGGTGAAACTCGCCGGACCGGGAAACCACAGCACCAGCGCGTCGTCGAGTGGTGCGCGATCGTCCGGATCGATTAACCGCGCGCGCGTCGCCATGCGAGGCAGGGGCCGCTTGCCGCCCAACGCCGTTAAGGCCGCCCCGGCTTGCGGCCCGGAAACACGCACGACCGCGACCCCGGCGATGCCGGTGGCGGTCGCGGGCGCGTAGATCGTGTCCTTGGAAACGCTGCCGGGCAATTACGCCTTGGGTGCCGAATCCGGCTTGGCCGTGTCGGCTTTGGTCTCGGCCATCTGATCGTTCATGCCGCGCTTGAACGCCTTGATCCCGCCGGCGAGGTCGCCCATCGCTTTCGGGATACGCCCGGCGCCGAACAGCAGCAGCGCGATCACCGCCAGAATTGCGATTTCAGGGAGACCGAGGGACATGGGCGCACCGGCGAAAAGGGGGTCCGAAGACCCCCACTATCGCGCGGCCCGTAACCGAATCCCAGCGATAGATTCAGGATCAGGTCACCCGGCGCGTCGCGGCGTCGGGCAGGTATTTGTCGGTCCAAATCTTGTCGACCGGCACGACGCTGGGCAGTCCCATGCCCATCGCCAGCAGCTCGATCGATTTTTGCAGGCGCGTCTTGTCGATATCGCCAAGGCCGGTGCGCTTGGTTTCCTCGGTCATCACCTGGTGCTTGATGACCCATTGCAGGCGCTCGAGCTCCAATTGGTGATTGATGAGACCGTCGGCCTTCAGCAGCGAATCCGTCACGGGCTTGGCATCGGCGATCGCGTCGCGCCAGCCGCGCAAGCACGCGCGCAGCAAGCCCGGCAGGATCGCTTCGTTGTCGCGCAGCGCCTTGCGGCTGGCGAGCAACGAATTCGAGTACATGTCGAGCCCGTGATCGGCGTAAGGCATGATCGAGATATCCTCGAACTTCACACCCAGGCCCTTCAGGTTCAGCCACACGGTCGAATCGAAACCGGTGATCGCGTCGACCTCGCGGCGCATGAACACGGCCTCGCGCAGGCGCAAATCCATGTTGTTGAACTTGACCGTCGCGGGGTCGAGATTGTTCGCGCGGAAGAACACCGGGAACAGCCGGAACGCGTTGTCGGTCAACGGGCCGCCCACGGTTTTGCCCACCAGATCGGCGGGCTTCTTGATGCCGGCATTCGACCACGACACGATCGCCGCCGGCGTGGTGCGATAGACGTTGAAGATACCCAGCGGCGTGGAATCCGGGTTCTTCAGATAGAATTCCGACATGCCCGGCAAATCGGCGAAACCGATATCGTAGGTCTCGGTCGCCACGCGCTGCATCGCGTCGGCCCCGGAGGCCGGGTCCATCGCCGTGATGCGAATGCCCTCGGCGGCGAAATAGCCTTTGTCCAGCGCGTGGATGAACGGCGAGTTCGTGCCGTTGCGCGGCAGGTTCAGCGAAAACTTGATCGGCACACCGCCGCTTTGCGCCCACACGTAAGGCGCCGCGATCGCAGCCCCCGCCAAGCCTAAGAACCCGCGCCGCGCCAGTTGCTTCGCCATCTCCGCCTCCTTCGGTTGTTCTTCGAAGGCGGGATGTGCAATCGCTGTGCCCTGGCTCTAGAAGTCGTCGCGCTCCAGCACTTCGCAATTGGCGAAGCTGTGGCCGGTCAAGCGGTTGAGGAACGTGCCATGGCCGACCACGGCGATGTTGCGCTCCGGCCGGCCCGCAAGCCATGCCCGAAAATCGGCCACGCGCGCGCCCAAGGTTTCCTCGCTTTCGATCGCGATCTCGTGCGGGCGGCCTTCTTCGTGATGCCACCAGAATTCGGGAAACGCGCCGAATTCCAGATGCCCGAACTCGCCCGCCAACGCGGCGCGCGGTCGGCCCAAATCGCCCGAATGTTCGACGCGTTCGCGATGCAACGCCTCCACGCGGATCGGCACGTTCACGCCGGCGAAAGCCAGCAACGTGGTTTCGATCGCGCGCGTCAACGGCGAGGTAACGACGAGCTGCACGTCGTGCCACAGCCCTTGGCCCGACAACGCATGCGCTTGGCCGCGCCCTTTCTCGGTCAGGCGCGCGTCGAAGATCATCGGATCTTTCGGGCGGATCAATTCGAAGGCGGCGTTGAACTCGGACTGGCCGTGGCGGATGAAGCGGATACGACGCGGGCTTTTCATTTCTTGGGCTTGGGACCGTCTTCGGGTTGGCGTAACAGGTGAAGGACGCGCTTGCCCTCGATCATGTGCGTTTGCAGGATCGCGTCGATGTCTTCGGTCGTCTGCGGCTGATACCAGACGCCCTCGGGATAGATCACCAGCGACGGACCGATCTCGCAGCGATCAAGGCAACCGGCCGAATTGACCCGGACGTTCTTGATGCCCAGTTCCTTGGCGCGCGCCTTCATATAGTCGCGCAGGCGTTCGGAGCCCTTGGGCTTGCACGACCCGCGCGGATGGCCTTCCGGCCGTTCGTTGGTGCAGACGAAAATATGCGCTTCGTAGAATTGCGGCGGATCGCCCGGCAGATTGCGCGTGGTCATTTCTTGTCGCCGCTCGTGCTCGCGAGATTGGTCCAGAATTTCTGCATCTCGCTGATGCCGGCGCCGGTGAACCACTGGCGGAACAGCGTTTCGGGGTCCATCGCCTTCATCGCCTGTTCCATGCGGCCTTGCATCTGGGCCATCAGCGCGTCCTGCATGGGCTTCAAATCGGGCAGGCCCATGAAAACGCGGGCCTCCTCGGGCGTGCAATCGATATCGATCTTGATCTTCATGCGGATGGCGGCTCCTTCGCGCGGAACCGTCAGATTACCCGCTTCTAAGCGCCCCGGGCGAGGAACTTCTCGATCGCCGAAGCCGCCTTGGGGTCGAGCGTCGAGTAACGCACGATCAATCCGCGTTCGCCATTCGCCACGACCATCGCCGGCACGACGAATTCGGCGGGTTTGGCCTTCGCCGTGCGGCCCGGAACGATGAGGGTGACGATCAGCGAATCCCCCTCCCCGTAACCCGGCAAGGGTGCCGCCGTGCGGGCACCCATGGTCGACAGATCGGCCAGCGCCAGCTTCGTGCCCTTGGCGGACAGGAACGCGCCCTCGGCGGAAACGCGCTCGGCGCGGCGCTGCTCGGTCATGGGCGCTTTCCTTCGATCCGCTGTTTCATCTCGCCGTCTTCCTTGCCGTCGATCCAGTTCACCAGATTACGGACCATCTTCGATCTTGCGAGATCGATGCCGTTCCAGCACGTCGCCTCTTCCACGCCTTCGGCCTCGTCGCGCGGCAAGGTCGGCATGATCTTGACGATATACTCGATCGCGTCGAGCGGCGCCGTGCCCGATTTGCCGTCGTCGCGCAGTCGAATGCTTTCTTCCCACACATTCATGCAATCTTCCCAGCCATCGAGCGCGAAGGACGCGCGCCGGCGGACAAGGGCGAGCGTTTCCACCGCCGCATCGGGCTTCGCCAAAGCCCGCGTCAGATCCTTGGTTACCGCGGCGAGCTTCGCATACTCGTTGCGCAGCAAATCGCGGAACTGCGTCGCGGCGAAGGCGACGAGCAACGCGTTCTGCGCGGCCTGATCGCGCACACGGCGTTCATGGGCGCGCACCTGATCGCGGAATTCGTCGAGGCGCGCCGCCGCGCGGCCCAAAGCACCCTCCGACGGGAATTTCGCCGGATCGTCGCCCGGCACGCCCAGCGGCCCGATCAATTCGGCGAATTTCTCCAAACGCTGCGCGATCTCGTTTTCCTTACAGCCGGCCAGCTTGGCGAAATAGCCGAACACGACCGACGTCGCTTTGGCCGCGGCTTTGTCGCCCTGAATCTCGGCCATGATCTTGGCTTTGTCGGCGGCTTTGAGCGTCGCGTCGTCCAACGCCTCGCCCGCTTCGCGCGACGCCGCGACCAGCAGCGCGATATAGGCCTTGAAGCGCTCCAGCTTCTCTTCCTGCTCGACGACGATATAGCGCGCCTTGGCGATATCGTCGGCGCCCTGGTCGCGATCGGCCTCGGCCGACAGGCGCTTCACGGTCAGCGGGTCCAGCCCGTGCTCGGCCTGCGCCGACAACGCGAAATACAACCCCATATCGCGCGGCGGAAACTGCATCCAGCCGGGCAATTGCGTCCACGGCATGATCATGCGCCGGCCGGACTCGCCCGACGGATCGGCGAACAACGCTTCCCATTCCTTGGGCGGTTTGCCGGGTTCCGCACGCGCGCGGATATGGCGCAATTGGCGATGCGCGAAAGGCACGCACACGCCGCGCGCTTCGAACGTCTCGGGCGTATCGATCTTCGGTTTTCGGGCGCGGGTATTCATCTTAAGGGCGATCTTCCCGCACCGATCCTTTCGTAAGGATTAACCCCGGCTTGCGATTCACCCGCCGTGTCTGGCACGCTCCGCCCCGCAGATTTTCCCGGGAGTGCCCCCATGAGCGAGCTCACGATCGCGGCCAAAACCGCGTGCCCCCAATTCGGCAAGGAATTCACCGCCTATCTGGCGCTGCCACCGGGCGGGAAGGGCCCGGGCCTGGTGCTGATCCAGGAAATTTTCGGGGTCAATCAGGTGATGCGCGATCTGGCCGACGGCTACGCGCGCCAAGGCTATGTCGTCGCCTGCCCCGATATTTTCTGGCGCCAGCAACCGGGCATCCAGATCACCGACAAGACCGATGCCGAATGGGCGCGCGCGTTCGAGCTGTTCAAGGGCTTCGATTTCGCGCTGGGTATCGAAGATCTCGGCGCCACGCTCGACGCGTTGCGCAAGCACCCCGCCGTTACGGGCAAGGTCGGCGCGGTCGGTTACTGCCTGGGCGGCAATCTCGCCTATCAGATGGCGGCGCGCACCTCGGCCGATGCGGCCGTCTCGTATTACGGCGTGGGGCTCGACGGCTTGCTCGACATCGCCGGCGGGATCAAGAAGCCGTTGCTGATGCATATCGCCGAGAAGGACGGCTTCGTGCCGCCCGACGCGCAAGCCAAGATCAAGGCCGGGCTTGCTGGCAATTCCAGCGTGACGATCCATGTCTATCCCGGACAGGATCACGCCTTCGCGCGCGAAGGCGGCAAGCATTGGAACGCGGACGCGGCCAAGCTCGCCAATGCGCGCACGGCCGACTTCTTCAAAACCAATCTCGCCTAAGGAGTCTTCGTTTCATGGTCAAAGCGGTTCGCGCGCAAAAATCCGGCGGTCCCGAGGTGATGGTCTACGAGGATATCGACCTCGCCCCGCCGGGCCCCGGCCAAGTGCAGATCAAGCACACGGCGATCGGCGTCAATTTCATCGACACCTATATGCGCTCGGGGCTTTACCCCACGCCCACGCCCTTTGCACCCGGCAACGAGGCCGCCGGCACGATCGCCGCGATCGGGGCGGGCGTGACGGATTTCAAAATCGGCGATCGCGTCACCTATGTGATCCCGGGCGGCGGCGCCTATAGCGAAGCGCGCAACGCGCCCGCCGATCGTGTGGTCAAGCTGCCCGACGGCATCACCGACAAGCAGGCCGCGTCGATGATGCTGAAGGGCATGACCGCGCAATATCTTCTGCGCCGCACCTATAAGGTCCAGAAGGGCGACACGATCCTGTTCCACGCGGCCGCCGGCGGCGTGGGTTTGATCGCAGGCCAATGGGCCAAGCATCTGGGCGCCACCGTCATCGGCACCGTAGGCTCGCCCGAAAAGGCGAAGCTCGCGCAAGCCAACGGCTACGCCCACACGATCCTTTATCGCGACACGGATTTCGTCGCCGCGACCAAGGCGATCATCCCCGAAGGCGTGCCGGTCGTGTACGATTCCGTCGGCAAGGATACGTTCTTGAAGTCGCTCGATTGCTTGCGGCCCTTGGGCCTGCTCGCGTCGTTCGGCCAGTCCTCGGGTGCCGTCGAGCCGCTCAATACCGGCTTGCTGGCGGCCAAGGGGTCGCTGTTCCTCACGCGCCCGACGCTGTTCACGTACATCGCCAAGAAGGAAGACCTCGTCGCCACCGCGAACGAATTGTTCGACGTTGTGGCGAAGGGCATCGTGAAGATCGAGACCTCTGCCGAGTACGCGCTGAAGGATGCGGTGCGCTGCCACACCGATCTCGAAGGCCGCAAGACGACCGGCTCGGTCATTCTGGTGCCGTAATGGCGAAGGTGATCGATCCGGCCGATGTGCCGCCGCGCGTCGCGACGGGTTATCCGCCGGATCTGCAGGTCAAGATCGCCGGGCGCGCCAAGCGCGCGCTCGGCGACTTGCTCGGCTTGAAGAACTTCGGCGTCAATCTCACGACCATCCCGCCGAAATCGGCCAGCGCCTTGCGCCATTATCACGCGCGCCAGGACGAATTCGTCTACATCGTTTCGGGCACACCCACGCTGGTGACGGATAACGAGCGCCGCGTCTTGCGGCCGGGCATGTGCGCGGGCTTTCCGGCGGGCGAGGCGAACGCCCATTGCCTGGTCAACGAAACCGACCAGGACGTGATCTATCTGGAAGTCGGCGACCGCACGCCGGGCGACAGCGTCGTCTATCCCGACGACGATCTTCAGGCCAGTTCCGCCGCCGCGTGGACTTATCGGCGGAAAGACGGAACCGCGATCGGCTAACCGCGATGATAGACGGATAGCGCCACGATCTGTTCGATCGATCCGTCGGCACGCGCGAAGGGCACGCAAAGATTCTCGACCGCGCGATAATCGAGCCGCGCGTAATGATGCGCGGGCCCCTGGCGCCACGTGGCCAAGCCCGTCGCGAGCATGAAATCGTAGCGCGCGAACAACGCGGGATCGCTCTCGGCGCGCGCGCCGACGGATTCGCGCAAACCCCTTCCGGTGGGGTCCTGGCCGATCGCTTCGACGATTTTCGTGCCCACCAAACGATAGCGCAGCGCGCCCGCCGGGCCCTCGCGATCCAGGATCCAGATATTGGCGAGCAAGCCGGGAATCGCAACCGGGTCGAATTTGGTCCGCGTCGGCAATCCGTCCGGCCCCAAGCACGTCCGCGTATAGGCCCACATGGCGCGTATCATCCCATCCGCGTCGGCCAAATCCGCCGCATCGCGGATAATGGCGTAATCCTGCGCCGCTTCATGCCGCCACGGTGGTCCGGGATTCTTCCCCGCGGCCATCGTCAGAATGGCGCGACGACACGATCGCGCGGCAGCTCGACCGTCACCTTGGTGCCTTTGCCCTTGTCGCTGTCGACGACCAGCTTGCCGCCATGCAACATGACCAGCTGGTTGCTGATCGGCAGGCCCAAGCCGGTGCCGCCATGCTTGCGCGCCAGCCCGTCGTCGATCTGCACGAAAGGCTCCATCGCGCGCTTGGCCTCGGCCGGCGTCATGCCGATGCCGGTATCGGTCACGCAAACGCAAAGCGCCGCGTCGGTCAGCCGCGCGGACAGCGTGACCGAACCGCCTTGCGGCGTGAACTTGATCGCGTTCGACACCAAATTCATCAGCACCTGTTTCAGGCGCAGCGCGTCGCCGCGAACGCAAACTTGCGGAAAATCCGCGCCCAGCACCAAGGCCACACCGCCCTTGCCCGCGTTCGCGGCGAACAGGCGCACGACATCCTCGGCAAGACGGTCGAGCTCGAATTCCGTTTCCTGCAAATCGAACTGGCCCGCCCCGATCTTCGACAGATCCAGAATGTCGTTGATCAGGTTCAGAAGATGCGTGCCGGATTGGCGGATATATTCCGCATACTCGAAATAGCGCGTGTCGTTGGGCCCGAACAGCCTTCCGGCCACCACCTCGGCGAAACCGATGATGGCGTTCAGCGGCGTGCGCAGCTCGTGACTCATGACCGCGAGAAACGCGCTCTTGGCGGCGGACGCCGCTTCGGCCTCGGCCTTCGCTTCGCGCAGCGCCGCTTCCACGTGTTTGCGCGCGGTCACGTCCTCGACCGTGCCTTCGTAGGCGACGGTCTTGCCCTCGCGGTCGCGCACCGCCCACGCGTTCTCGCTCACCCAAATGCGTTCGCCCGTCGTGCGCCGCACGACTTCCGATTCGAAAGCCGCGATGCGGCCTTCGCGCGCCATGATGCCGCGGAACAATTCCCGGCGCCCGGGCTCCACATACCAGCTTTCCCGCTTCTCGCCCGCCGCCGGGTTCGCGGCGATCTGCTGTTCGGGCCGCTCGAATCCGTTGATGCGCAGCAAGGCCGGATTGACCGCGAGTTGATGCCAATCCGCATCCGTCCGATAGATGCCGAAATTCGCGTTCTCGAAGATCGAGCGATAATCCTCGGCCAAACGCTCGGCTTCGGCTTTGGCTTCGGCCAGCGCGCGTTCGGCTAGGATACGCTCGGTCACGTCGATGACCGTGCCTTCATAGGCGATGATGGTCCCGCCCGCGTCGCGCACGACCCAGGCGGTTTCGCTGATCCAGATGCGCTCGCCCGTCTTGCGGCGGCGCACCTCGGAGATGAAATTGTCGAGGCGCCCGTTCTCGCGCATCTGGCGGCGATACTCGTCGCGGCGCGCCGGGTCGACGTACCAGCCGGTCGTCTTGCCGTCGACCAGCGACGCGCGCACCGCTTCGATCTGTTCTTCGACCGTGTCGAAGCCGTTCAACCGGGCGAGCGCGAGATTGGAGCGCGTCTGCGCGCCGCCGGGGATCGTGCGGAAAATGCCGACATTGGCGTTGTCGTAGATCGAACGCAGATCGGCCGCCGCGGTTTCGACCTCCGCCTTCGCGGCGGCGAGGGCCAGTTCCACCCGCTTGCGCGCGGTGATGTCCTCGATCATGCCTTCGTAATAGAGCACGCGCCCGTCTTGGCCGCGCACGACCCAAGCGCTTTCCGACACCCAAATGCGTTCGCGCGTCTTGTGGCGATAGACTTCCGATTCGAAATCCAGCACGCGCCCGTCGCGCTCCACCAAGCGGATGAATTCGTCGCGCCGCCCGGGCTCGACATACCATTCCTGGCCGATGTCGTTGACGGCGGCGAGCAGCTGTTCTTCCGTGTCGTAGCCGTTGAGGGCGACCAGCGCCGGATTGGCGCGCAATTGCCGCCCCTCGCGCGAGGAGCGGAAGATGCCGTGGCTCGCGTTCTCGAACATCGAGCGGTAATTGGCTTCCGCGCGCTGGACCTCGGCCCAGGCTTCGACGAGCTGCGTCACGTCAGCGACGGTGCCGATCATCCGCATCGGCGGACCATCGACGCGGATCGCCGATTGACGCACCCAGAAGGGCGTGCCGTCGCGCCGGCGGGCCTGCCACAAAGCCTCGCGGATGGTCCCTTCGCTGATCAGCCGGTCCACCAACCGCGTATGGTCGTCCGCGTCCGCATAGATCGCGTCGCTGCCGTCCGGCAACGCGCGGCGCATTTCGTCGGCCGAGGCGTAGCCGAACATCCGCGCGAAGGCTTCGTTGGCGCGCAGGATGCGGCACCGATCGTCGGCTTCGTAAATGCCGATATCGGTCGCGCCGAAAAGCTGGGCCAGGAATTCCGATTCCGCGAAATGCCGATCGATCGGTTCGACGGCCGATTTTCGATCCACGACGTTGCCCGTCTCGACGATCCAGCCGACCGTCCGGTCGAGCGGCCCGTCCGGTCCCGATTTCGCCGTCACGCCGTGGACCGCCCAGAAGGCGCTGCCGTCGCGACGGCGCATTTCGACGACGACGTTGTCGACGCTCTCGCCGCGCGCCAAGCGCGCGCGCAAGGCCGCGCGATCGGCTTCGCGCGCGAACAAATCGCGGGTATGCGCCACGCCCGCGATCATCGCCGCCGGGCTTTCGTAACCGAACATCCGCGCGGCATGCGCGTTGGCGCGCCGGATTTTGCCGTGCGAATCCGTCTCCATGACCGCCATCCGCGCCAGATCGGCGGCGTTCGGCGATAGGTCTAGTTCGTCGCGTTCGTCGGCAACCGTCATCGTTTTCGGGTGCCCCCCTTGCGCGACTATAGCGCCGGGATCAGGCGGGCGGCAGGTCTTCGATCCGCCGCCAAACCGGGCGGCCCAAACCCGCCAAGACCGCCGCTTCGCGATCGGCGCCGGGGGAGGATGCGATCAGCAAGCAGCCGTCGCAGCGCGCGGCCAGGGCCAGCGAAATCTCCATCATCCAGGGGTGGTTGGGCGGCAGGCCGGCCGCTTCCAGCACGGGCAAGGCCGCGTTCACGCCGATCACCGGAATATGCCCCGCCTTGGCGACTTCGACGGCGGCGGCGTTCATGCGAGCGAGATTGGCGGTCCGCCCGGCCGCATCGGGGGCCGAAAACGGCCCCGCAACCATGATCAGCATCGCGTTCCCCCAAACGAAAACCCCCGCCTTTCGGGGCGGGGGTTTCGTGGCACTAAGTATTCATCGCTTCGAAGAAATCCTTGTTGGTCTTCGAATGCTTCAGCTTGTCGATCAGGAACTCCATCGCGTCCGTCGTGCCCATCGGCATCAGGATGCGGCGCAGGACCCACATCTTCGACAGCACGGCCTTGTCGACCAGCAGCTCTTCCTTGCGCGTGCCCGACTTGGTGATGTCGATCGCCGGGAAGGTGCGCTTGTCGGCGAGCTTGCGGTCCAGGATGATTTCGGAGTTACCGGTCCCCTTGAACTCTTCGAAGATCACTTCGTCCATGCGGCTGCCGGTATCGATTAGGCCCGTCGCGATGATGGTCAGCGACCCGCCTTCTTCGATATTGCGCGCCGCGCCGAAGAAGCGCTTCGGGCGCTGCAACGCGTTGGCGTCCACGCCGCCGGTCAGCACCTTGCCGGACGAGGGGACGACCGTGTTGTAGGCGCGTGCCAAGCGCGTGATCGAGTCCAGCAGGATCACGACGTCGCGCTTGTGCTCGACCAGGCGCTTGGCCTTTTCGATCACCATTTCCGCGACCTGCACATGGCGTTGCGCCGGTTCGTCGAAGGTCGAGGACACGACCTCGCCCTTCACCGAGCGGATCATGTCGGTCACTTCTTCCGGCCGCTCGTCGATGAGCAGCACGATCAGATAGACCTCGGGGTGGTTCGTCGCGATCGAATGCGCGATGTTCTGCAACATCACGGTCTTGCCGACGCGCGGCGGGGCGATGATCAGCGCGCGCTGGCCTTTGCCCAGCGGCGAGACCAGATCGACGATCCGGCCTGTGATGTCGCGGCGCGGGCCGGAAGGCGCGTTTTCCTTCTTCTCCGTCCGGCGGGCCGACAGCGTGCCTTTGAGGGCGACGGCTTCCTCGTCGCCCTGCGGGCGGCGCGACGCCTTTTTCGGGATCGGCGGCGGGGCCGCTTCCGGGCTGTCGTCCGTCACCTCGAGCTGCAAGCGCGAGGTCGGATAGAACGGCGTGAGGTTATCGAAATTGATGCGATGGCGCGCGACGTCGGGCTCGTCGAAATTGATCGCGCGCACGCTGGTCAGCGCGAAATAACGCTCGCCGTCCTTGGGCGCCTTGATCTGGCCGTCGACCGTGTCGCCGGTGCGCAGACCGTGGCGGCGGATCAATTGCGGCGTGACGTAGATGTCGTCGGGGCCGGGCAGGTAATTCGATTCGGGGCTGCGCAGGAAGCCGAACCCGTCGGACAGGATTTCCATCACGCCGTCGCCGTAGATCGCGACGTCGTTGTCGGCCATCCGCTTCAGGATGGCGAACATCATGTCCTGCTTGCGAAGGGCCGAGGCGCCCTCGATTTGCAGCTCTTCCGCGAAAGCCAGCAACTCCGCCGGCGTTTTGCGTTTCAGTTCTTGGAGATTCATCGTCTTGGTGTTCCGCGAGGGGAGATGTCGGCCGAGGAGGAGGATTCGAGGGCCCGCGCCCCCGCCGTATCCGATTTGAATTCGTCCTGTTTGGAAGGACCGAGCGGTGCCGTGGAGGCTCGCTCGAATAATCGAAGATATCGGCGGGAAAATCGGCCGCAGAACGCGGCCTCGAAGACAGGGGCGACCCCCATCCGCCATCCAATCTAGCGATTTCCCCGACCCTGTCAATCCCCCAGCCGGGGGCGTGGGGTCGCAACCCCTTCGTTCAAAACGGTTTTACGATCACGAACAACACGATCAGGATCATCAGAACGGTCGGAATCTCGTTCTGGATCCGGTAGAAACGCGCGGGCCGCGTATTGCGATCGGCCTCGAAATCCTTGCGCCAGCGCGCCTGGGCGTGGTGGTGCCAGCTCAAGATCAGAACCAGCGCGAATTTCGAGATCAGCCAGCCGGACGTCCAATCCTGGACGCTGGCCAACAACAGGCCGAACACCCAAGTCGCGATCATCGCCGGGCCCATGATCGCGCGCAGCAAGCGGCGCTCCATGACCTTGAACGTCTCGGAGGTGTGCGTGCCCGCCGGCGCCGCGCAGTGATAGACGAACAGGCGCGGCAGATAGAGCAGCCCCGCCATCCATGCGATCACCGAGACGACGTGCAGCCACTTGATCCAGTCGTAAGCGACGTAGACGATTTCCTGGATGGTCTCGAGCACGACCGGCCCTTTCGAAAAATTCGCGCGCGGCGCACGGAATGCCACTTGTCCGCCGCATTCGCGTGTTTCACTATATCCGCGCACCGAGCCGCGCAATATCCAACGACGCAATGCCGATCCGTCATGCGACGGGATCAGGGGCATTAGGACGGGTGCCGAAGGACGCCCTTCGTGAGATCAAGATGCGGCGCAATTCCGGATTTTTCGCCCGCTGGGCGGGTGCTCTGACCCTGCTGACGCTTGCTTTCGCCGCGGTTTCCCCCGCCGGCGCGCAAAGCCCCGCGCGCAATATCGCCGTTTACGGCGACTCCCTCGCCGATGGCGTGTGGGACGCGTTCACCCGTACTTTGAAGCGCGAGCCCGGCGGCTGGACCGCCACGCGCCGATCGTCGATCGGCACGGGTCTCACGCGCTCCGACTTTTCGGCCTGGCTCGACCAGATCGACGCCGATTTCGACGCCAACCCCGCGCGTCATGTCGTGGTCATGTTCGGCCTTAACGATCTGCGCGATTTCCGCGACGACCGGCGCGGGCGCGTCTACGGCACCGACGCTTGGAACGCGGCCTACGCCAAGCGCATCGATCAATTGATCGCGCGCTTGCGCGCCAAGGCCGACGACGTCGTGTGGATCGGCTTGCCGGTGTTCCGCAAACCCGAACAAAACGACGGCGCCAAGCATCTGACCTCGCTCTATGCCGAGGCGGCCGCGCGCGCGCGCATCGCCTTCGTGCCGATCTACGACGATTTCCTGGGGCCGGAGGGCGCGTTCACGACGCATCTGGCCAGCGCCGACGGCCGTCGCCTGCAAGTGCGCGGCGACGACGGTCTGCATTTCATCGGCACGGGCTACGACATCATCGCCAACAAGGCGATGGCCGCGATCCGGCGTTTCGAAGCGGGCCAGGCAGAAGCCTCGGCACGCTTGCCCGACACCGCGCCGCCGCGCTGACATGATCTTCGCGCGCGGTCGTTTGGGGCCCGCGTGCCTCGCATTCCTGTTGCTGGCAAGCTGCGCGGCGCCGCAACCGGCCGCCCCGCCTTCGTCGTCGGCCGCGCCCGCGATCACGGTTCCGCTGCCGCCGGCCGACGAAAGCTTTGCGCCGCTGGCGACCGATCTGATGGCCGCGATGGTGCCGGGGGCCGCACGCCCGCGCGTCATCCCGCGCAACACCAGCCGGCTCGATCCGTTCTTCGCCGATTTGGCGTCGCTCGAAACCGGCGTGCGCCGGCGGGTCAATATCGTCCAGATCGGCGACAGCCATACGGCGGGCGACGTGATGAGCGCACGCCTGCGCGAGCTCCTTCAACAGCGTTTCGGCTCGGCCGGGCGGGGCTGGATGCCGCCGGGCAAGCCTTATCCCACCGTGCGTCATGCGGGCCTCACCATCCAGGAAACCGGGCGCTGGGCGTACGAATTCTCGCTGAACCAGCGTTCCACGGGTCCGTTCTCGCTCGCCGGCATCGCCGCCAAGACCGGGGCGGCCGGTGCTTCGCTCGCGCTCGATGCGACGGACGAGCGCGGCTTCGACGAGATCTTCGTCGCAATACGGCCCCAGGCCAATGGCGGGCGCGTGCGAATTTCGGTCGACGGGCGCGACCTTGCGACGATCGACACCGCCCATGCGCGCGGCCCCGTCGAGATTTTCCGCCGCGACGTGCCCTCGGGTTCGCGGTCGTTGCGCGTCACCACGCTCGACCGCAAGCCGGTCACGCTGCTGGGCTGGGGCACCGAACGCGCGATACGGGGTGTGGTCCACGATTCGCTCGGCGTCGTGGGGGCAAGCTATCTCACCACCTTGCGCTGGGACGAAGCCGCCGCGGCGCGCGAACTCGCATCGCGCGACCCGTCGCTCGTCATCCTCGTCTTCGGCACGAACGAAGGCTTCCGCAACGATCTGGACGCGGCCAGCTACACCGAAGCCTTGGCCCAGCGCGTGCGCGCGGTGCACGCCGCCGTGCCCAACGCGTCGCTGCTGGTCGTCGGTCCGCCCGATGCGGCGCGTAAATCCGATCCGCGCTGCCAGGGCTTAGCCTGCAACTGGGCCACACCCGCCAATATCGGCGTGGTGCGCGACATCCAAATCGCCAACGCGCCAAAGCTCGGTTACGAGTTTTGGGATTGGTGGGGTTCGATGGGCGGGGCGGATTCCATGCGCCGCTGGGTGCGCGCCAATCCGCCGCTGGCGCGCGCCGACCACGTGCATTTCACCACGCTCGGCTACTCGGCCGTCGCCGAACGGCTTTTCGAAGATCTGATGGCGAATTACGACGCGTGGAATCGGGCCCGCTAGAATGCTGTTCCCGACGCTGAATTTCGGCCTGTTCTTCCTGGCCGTGTTCTTCGCCAGCTGGGCCCTCGCCAAACGAACCGATAGCCGCAAGCTGCTGCTGGTCGCCGCCAGCTATGGCTTCTATGCGATGTGGGATTGGCGGTTTTGCGTGTTGCTGGCGCTGTCGAGCGTCGGCAATTGGGCCGTCGGCCGCGCTCTTGCCGACACGCAAGACGAGGGCGCCCGCAAACCCATCCTGCTCGGCGCCGTCGCGCTCAATCTCGCCGTTCTCGGCTTTTTCAAATACGCCGATTTCTTCCTGCTCTCGCTCGAAGGCCTGTTGAACGCCGCCGGGATCGCGCGCGATCTGCCGCTGCTGTCGCTGGTGGTGCCCGTCGCGATCTCGTTCTTCACCTTCCACGCGATCTCCTATCTCGTCGACATCCATCGCGGCCATATGCGCCAGGCCGCCGGCTTGCTCGATATGGCGCTGTATCTGTCGTTCTTCCCGCAACTCGTCGCGGGGCCGATCGTGCGCGCGGCGCATTTCCTGCCGCAGATCGCCGCCCCGGGCGATCCGGACAGAATCGCGATGACGCGCGCCTTCCTGCTGATCGCGGTCGGCCTGTTCAAAAAAATCTTCGTCGCGACGTGGCTCGCGAGCCTTCAAGCGGACGAGATGTTCCGCGATCCCTCGCTCTACAAAGCGGGCGATCTGTTGCTGGGCATGTATGCCTACGCGCTGCAAATCTATTGCGATTTCTCGGCCTATACCGATATCGCGATCGGCGTGGCCGCGTTGCTCGGCTATCGCTTCCCGATCAATTTCGACCAGCCTTATCGCGCGGCGTCGCCGTCGGAATTCTGGAAGCGCTGGCATATCTCGCTGTCGAGCTGGCTGCGCGACTATCTTTACATCCCGCTGGGCGGCGACGCGGGCGGGGCGCGGACTTACGTGAACCTCGCGCTTGTGATGCTGCTGGGCGGGCTGTGGCACGGGGCCGCGTGGCATTTCGTGATCTGGGGCGCTCTGCACGGTGCGGCGTTGATCGTCGCGCGGGCCTGGCCCATCGCCTTGCCGCGCGCGCTGGCGACCGCGCTGACCTTCCATTTCGTCTGCGTCACCTGGGTCTTCTTCCGCGCGGGCGATGCGGGCAAAGCGATCGACTATCTCGCCGGGCTGCAAAATCTTGCCTTGCCGGTTCACGCCAGCGGCTTCGTGATGATCCTGGTGGCACTCGGCATCGCCAGCCAGTTTCTGCCCAAAGACCGCCTCGTACGCGCCGAAACACGCGTGCTGGGCTGGCCCGCCTGGGCGCAAGGCTTTGCGCTGGGGGCCGCGATCGTCGCCATCGACGCGATCGGCCCGGCGGGTGTCGCGCCCTTCATCTATTTCCAGTTCTGACATGAAGCGCATCATTCGATATCGCCCGCCGATCGAACCCGTCGCCGATGCGACCACGCGGGGCTTGCGCGACGTCTCGATCGCGATCGTCGCCGCGACGGCGACGATGCTCGTCTTCGGCTCCGGCCCGCTGGCGGCGTGGACCGAAACGTTGCCGGTGAACCCCGTCAGCGATGCGCTGGTCGAAGCGGCGGGCAATTGGGACGATTGGATGCGCGCACTCGGGCCGGGGGAACTTCACCCTGCCTTGCGTCGGCTTAGCCAGACGATGACGAAGCCTTAAGCGGGCACTTCCCGCATTCGCCGGGGCACAGGCGGCCTTGCCCGTCTTCAGCGCATTCGCGGGCCGGGCCGCTGACCGCCGCACGCACGATCTTCGCGAGCCCGGCGATGAACGCCGGATGCGTGCCGACCGTGGGGACACGCTCGTAATGCGGCACGCCGTCTTCATGCGCTTTTTCGCGGTACTCGATATCGAGCTCGACCAGCGTTTCCGAATGCTCCGACACGAACGCGACGGGCACGACGACGAGCGGCACCTTGTCTTGGCCCGCGCGCTCGATCTCGGCTTCCGTATAGGGCTTGATCCATTCGAGCGGGCCGACGCGGCTTTGATAGCAGACGACGGAATCGAGATCGGGAATGGCCAGTGCGTCGACGATCGCCGCGGCGGTGCGCTCGACTTGGATTTTGTACGGGTCGCCCGCGTCGATCACTTTTTTCGGCAAGCCATGGGCCGAAAACAGGACGCGCGGTTTGCCATGCGCCTTCGCCGCTTCGTAGTGTGGCCGGATCAATTCGGCGACCGCTTTCACGAAGCCCGGCTCGGTCGGATAGCAGCATACCGACGCGGTCTGGGTCTTCAACCCCAAACGCTTCGCCGCGCGATCCCAAGCCTTCTTCGAGCTTGCGGTCGTCGTCGTCGAATATTGCGGATAGAGCGGCAGCAACACGACGCGCTCGGGCCCGAATTCGCGCACGGCCAGCGCCGCCCCTTCGGTCAACGGATGCCAGTAGCGCATCGCCGCGAAGCATTTGACGGCGCCAAGATCGGCAAGCGACGTTTCCAGCGCGCGCGCTTGGGCCTGGGTATTCGCCAGCAACGGCGACGATCCGCCGATCAGATCGTAGATGCCGCGCGCTTTGGCGGCGCGCCGGCCGGAGATCAATTTCGCCAGCAGCCAGCGAAACGGATTCGGCACGCTGATGATCGCCGGATCGTTGAACAGGTTGAACAGAAACGGCTTCACCGCATCGGGTGAGTCCGGACCGCCGAGGTTGAACAGGACGACGGCGATCTTGGCCATCAATTCGCCCGGTGGCGCCAGCCGCGAATGATTTCCGCCAAGCGCGCGACATGCTCGGGCGGCGTTTGCGGAATGACGCCATGGCCCAGATTGAACACGAAGCGCCCGCCCGCCAACGCCGACAGGATTCGATTGATCGACTCTTCCATCGCCTTCCCGCCGGCGGCGAGTTTGATGGGATCGAGATTGCCCTGCACCGTCACCTGGTGCTGCAACAGCTTGGCGAATTCCATCGGCACGGCGGTATCGATGCCCAGCGCGTCGGCGCCCGTTTCGGCGGCCGCGTGCGTGTACAGCATTCCCGAGCCTTTCGGGAAATAGATGATCGGGATCGACGGATGCCGCTCGCGGATCCGGGCGATGATCTCTTTCACCGGCTCGATCGCCCAGCGTTGATACTCGTCCTCGGGCAGCACGCCGGCCCAGGTATCGAACAGCTGCAGGACTTCGGCACCCGCTTCGACCTGACGCGACAAATAGCGCGTCGTCGCTTCGACCAGCAAATCGATCAGCTTTTGGAACAACGCGGGATCGCGCGCGGCAAGCAACCGAACCTTGGCGAAATCCTTCGACCCGCCGCCCTCGACCATGTAGGTCGCGACGGTCCAAGGGGCGCCGGCAAAGCCGATCAGCGCCGTATCCAACGGCAAGGCCGCTTTGACGCGCGACACGGTCTCGAAAATCGGCCCGAGCTTTTCAAGGCTGGCGTCGAGGCCCTTTTCCAGCGCCGCGATCCCGGCGGCATCGGTCACCTGTTCCAGCACCGGGCCTTCGCCTTCCTTGAATTCGAGCTTCTGACCCAGCCCATGCGGGATCATCAGAATATCCGAAAATAAAATCGCCGCGTCCATGCCGTAGCGCCGGATCGGCTGCAACGTGATCTCGGTCGCCAAATCCGGGCGCAAGCACAGATCGACGAACCCCTTCGCTTGGGCGCGCGTCGCGCGATACTCGGGCAAATAGCGCCCGGCTTGGCGCATCAGCCAGAAACACGGCCGCGCTTGGATTTCGCCTCGGATCGCCCGTACGAAGGATTTTGGTTGGGTCAACATGGCCTTCTCACAAGAACGGGCGGAGTGTAGCCACGCGGCTCCGAAGGAACCAACATAAAGATAAGATTCTTAAAAGGATGAGGTAGTGGATGGGTCCCTGTGGATACCGGGGACGCGTAGATATACGCGGGCTTGTCCGGTGACGGCGACGCGGTCCCGGCGTATGTGGATCACCGCAAGGTCAACCGGCGGAAAACATCGTCCACCGCGACGTTTCCGCCGCCGCGACCCTGTGAGTCCCGGCGACGGGGGAATCGGGGATAAATCCGCCGTCGCCGCGTTTTCCCAGTTATCCCCGGAATGTCGATCGTGACCGTCCCCATGGGGTCAAGCCGGGCTTGACGTGTACGGGTCTCGGGACCGATTTTCGACCCCTGTGGATGACACCCCTGTTTATCCCCGCGGTCCCCATAATCCCCGGTCCCGAATGTCCGACGACGTCAAACGATTCCATCTGCATCTCGTCTCCGACGCGACCGGCGAAACCCTGATCGGCATCGCGCGCGCCTGTCTTGTGCAGTTCGAGGAAGTCGAGCCCGTCGAGCATATGTGGTCGATGGTGCGCTCCGACCGGCAAATCGAACGCGTGCTCGCCGGCATCGCGGCGAACAAGGGCGTCGTGCTCTATACGCTGATCGAACAGCACGCGCGTGCGGCGCTGGAAGAAGGCTGCCGCGCGCTTGGCGTGCCCTATATCCCCGTGCTCGACCCCACGATGGGTGCGCTCTCCAATTATCTCGGTCTCAAAACGCGCAATTTGCCCGGCCGCCAACACGCGCTCGACGCCGAATATTTCCGCCGCATCGACGCGATCAATTGGGTGATGGCGCATGACGACGGCATGTCGACGCATGGGTTGAGCGAGGCCGAAGTCATCCTGATCGGCGTGAGCCGCACGTCGAAAACGCCGACTTGCATCTATCTCGCCAATCGCGGCGTGAAGGCGGCGAACGTGCCTTACGTGCCCGGGGTGCGCTTGCCGTCGGAAATCGACGAATTGATCGACAGCACCGAGCCGCCGATCTTCGTCGGCCTCACCAACGATCCCAGTATTTTGGTGCAGCTGCGGCGCAACCGGCTCAATATCCTCAACGAGAACCGCGAAACCGATTATACCGACCTCGATAAAGTCAAAAGCGAAGTCGCCGAGGCGCGGCGCTTCTTCGGTTCGCAAGGCTGGCCGGTGATCGACGTCGCCCGCCGCTCGATCGAGGAAACGGCCGCGCAGATCATGACCATGGTTCAAGAACGGCGCGAGAAAGCCGCCCCGAAATGACGAAGCTGCAACTCGAAAACGGCCCGCCGATCGTGCTCGCCTCGCAAAGTGCCGCGCGGCGCAAAATGCTCGAAGACGCGGGCGTGCATGTCGAAACCTACCCGGCCCGCGTCGACGAGGACGAGATCAAACTTGCTTTGCGCGCCGAGGGCGCCTCGGTCGAGGACGCGGCCGTCAAACTCGCCGAAGCCAAAGCGCGGCGCATCGCCGATAAATTCCCCGGCGCCATCGTCATCGGCTGCGACCAGATGCTGGATTGCAACGGCGTGTGGTTCGACAAGCCGGTCGATCGCGCGCACGCAGCCGCGCATCTGCGCGCGTTTTCCGGCAAGACGCATCGCTTGGTCAGTGCCGCCGTCGCCTATCGCAACATGGTGCGCGTTTGGCATCATGTGGACAGCGCCAAACTGACGGTCCGTATCTTGACGGACGAATCCATCGAAACCTATCTCGACGCGGTCGGCGATGCGGCGCTGGGCAGCGTGGGCGCCTATCAGCTGGAAGGTTTGGGCGCGCAGTTGTTCACGCGCGTCGATGGCGATTACTTCACCGTGCTGGGCATGCCGTTGTTGCCGTTGCTGGGCTTCTTGCGCGCGAATGGCGCGCTCGTCCCATGATCAAGGGCAGCACCAAGCTCGCGGGCGTGATCGGCTGGCCGGTCAAGCATTCGCGCTCGCCGCGTCTGCACGGCTTCTGGGCCAAGCATTACGGCATCGATGCGGCGTATGTGCCGCTCGCCGTGAAGCCCGAGGATTTCGACGCGGCCGTGCGGGCCTTGCCCAAGCTCGGCTTTGCCGGTGCCAATGTCACCGTGCCGCATAAGGAAGCGGCGTTGAAACTCGCCGATATCGTCGATCCCAGCGCCAAGCGCATCGGGGCGGCGAATACGCTGATTTTCCACGAAGACGGCAAAATCGAAGCGCGCAACACCGACGCGTTCGGTTTTGGCGCGCATCTGACGCAATCCGCACCCGCTTGGCGCAAGGATCGCCCGGCGGTCGTGCTGGGGGCGGGCGGGGCCGCGCGCGCGATCCTCGTCGGTCTGCTCGATGCCGGCGTGCCGGAAATCCGCCTCGCCAATCGTACGCGTGCGCGCGCCGACAATCTCGCCAAGGAATTCGGCGCGAAGATCCGCGTCGTCGATTGGGCCGCGCGCGAAACGGCGCTCGACAATGCGGGGCTTCTGGTCAACACGACGACGCAAGGCATGGACGGTCAGCCCGCCCTCGAAATCGATCTCGCCGGCTTACCGGCCGATGCGGTGGTGGACGATCTCGTTTACGTCCCGCTCGAAACGCCGCTGCTGGCCCAAGCGCGTAAGCGTGGCCTCAAAACCGTGGACGGACTTGGCATGTTGCTGCACCAGGGCCGCCCGGGTTTCGCCGCGTGGTTCGGCACGATGCCCGACGTGACGCCCGAACTGCGCGCGTTCGTGGGCGAAGGCCTCAAATGAAAATCATCGGCCTGACGGGCTCCATCGCGATGGGCAAGTCGGTGGCCGCGAAG
Source organism: Tagaea sp. (assembly GCA_041917215.1). Lineage (GTDB taxonomy): Bacteria > Pseudomonadota > Alphaproteobacteria > CACIAM-22H2 > CACIAM-22H2 > Tagaea. The sequence continues at coordinate 309,268 of JAYRYC010000001.1, read as the reverse complement.
ATGTTCCGGCGCTTGGGCCTGCCCGTGCGCGATTCCGACGCGACAATCCACCGCCTGTTGGCGAAGGGCGGGGCGGGTGTGGCGCCGGTCGCGAAATTGTTTCCCGACGCGATCGTCGACGGGGCCGTCGATCGACGCAAACTCGGCGCCAAGGTTTTCGCCGATCCGGCAGCACTCGCGCATCTCGAAGCGATCCTGCATCCGCTGGCGCGCCAGGACATGAAGGCGTTTCTCGACCGGCATCGCCGCCAGCGCACCAAGCGCGTCGTGCTCGATGTGCCGTTGCTGTACGAAACCGGAATCGACGCGATTTGCGACCTTGTCGTCGTCGTCAGCGCGTCGCCGGCGATCCAGCGCATGCGCGCGCTATCGCGGCCGGGCATGACGGACGAAAAACTTGCGGGCATCCTCGCCCGCCAGATGCCGGATTCCGAAAAACGCCGCCGCGCGGATATCGTCGCGATCACGGCGTTGGGCTATCTTCCCACCTTGCGCGCGCTCAAACGCGCGATCCGAGCGACAGGCTGAACCAAATGCGCGAAATCGTTCTCGATACCGAAACCACCGGCCTCGATCCGTCGAAAAACCGCATCGTCGAAATCGGCGCGATCGAATTGATGAACCACGTGCCGACCGGCCGCCATTTCCACAAATACATAAATCCGGAAATGGATATCCCGGCCGAGGCGACCAACGTGCACGGCATAACGAACGAGCGCGTGGCCAAGGAACCGGTCTTCGCCGAGATCGCGGCCGAGTTCATCGAATTCGCCGGCGACGCGAAATTCGTGATCCACAACGCCGAATTCGACATGGGCTTCCTCAACGCCGAATTCGCGCGTTTGGGGTTCGAGAAAATGCCGATGTCGCGCGCGATCGATACGGTGCGCATGGCGCGCCAGAAATTTCCGGGCTCGCCCGCCTCGCTCGACGCGCTGTGCAAACGCTTCGAAATCGACAACACGCATCGCACGCTGCACGGCGCGCTGCTCGACGCCGATCTGCTGGCGAAGGTCTATCTCGAGCTGATCGGCGGCCGGCAATCGGGCATGGAATTCGGCGGCCAAAAGGCCGCCGTCGAAGCCGCCGTCGCGGTCAAGCGCGTGGCGCGCCCGCCGCGCCCGCACGCGCCGAGCGAGGCGGAATTGGCCGCGCATGCGGCGGCCCTCGCCAAGCTCAAAGCGCCGGTCTGGATGAATTGACGGCGCAGCCGTCATCCCGGGCGAGCTTTGCGAGACCCGGGATCTGCCGGACCCCGGATCGCGCCGATGCGCGACGGCGCATCGGCTTGTCCGGGGTGACGTTCTTCGAACGTCAGTTCGGCAGGATGATCTTCGACGTCGGGCCTTGCGCCGACGGGGCCGGCGGGTTGCCGGACGCGGCTTGCGCTTCGGCGCGGCGGCGATAGATCTCGACGAAATCGACGGGCTGCAGCATCAGCGGCGGGAAGCCGCCTTCGCGCGTCGCGTCGGCCACGACGTTGCGCGCGAACGGGAACAGCATGCGCGGGCATTCGATCAGCAGGAACGGGCCCATATGCTGCTCGGGCACGCCTTGCACCTGGAACACGCCCGCGTACAGGCATTCGATCTGGAACACGACGTCGTCGCCGGCCATCGCCTTGGCGGCGATCAGCAGCTCGACCTCGAACACGCCATCGGCCAGCGGGCGCGCTTCGGTCTTCACGTCGGCCGAAACCTGCGGGTTCTTGTCCTGGCTCAGGAAGATGTCGGGTGCGCGCGGCGATTCGAACGACAAATCCTTCAGGTACTGGGCGACAACGCCGAACACCGGGCCTTGCTGGCCTTGAGCCGCGTCGGTCATGGACATCTCCTTATCGAATAAAAGCCGGGTCGGCGTAGCACGGGAACGGTTAAGGCCTCAATCGGCGAATTCGAGGCGCACGATCTCGCCGTTCTTGGGCTCGATCCCGGTCAATGCGCGGATAAAGCCCCAATGCGAGACGACGGCGATCCTGTCGCGCCCGGCGAAGCCCCGCGCGGCTTCGCGAAAGCGCCGCCCGCGCTCGATGATCTGGGCTTCGCTTTCCTCCACACCGAGCGTCACGTGGTCATGCCACCAGGTTTCGTCGAGATGCGCGAAATCGAGCTCGGGAAAGCGTTTGACGAGTTCGGGCGTGGGCGTGCCGATATCGCAATGGAACGCCGCGCGCTCGCGCACCAGCGGCTCGACCGCGATGGGGATGCGCAATTCGCGCGCGATGATCGACGCGGTTTCCAGCGCCCGGCGATAGGGGCTCGCCAGCAAGCGCTCCACGCCATGCGCGGCCAGAACGGCGGCCGCCTCGCGCGCCTGGCGCTTGCCTTCCTCGGTCAAGCGCGGGTCGGGGATTCCGGGATCGATACGGGTTTTCGCGTAGACCGCGTTGAATTCCGATTGTCCGTGACGAATCAACAGCATGGGAACGAAAGGGGGGTCTCTCCCAAAGGGCCGAATATGGGGATCGCCGCTTGTCGCGGGCTTCCAAGGGCCCTATTTATAGCGGGAGCTTCACTCCCCCCAAAGAGGAACGGTTTCGCCGATGGGCGACATGGCTTTTCTGGATATCGTGCTGTTCGCCGCCGTCGCCGGGTTTCTGATCTTGCGTCTGCGTTCGGTGCTGGGCCGTCGCAACGGGGCGGAGGATGCCGAGCGTTGGCGCGCCCGCCCGCCCGAGCGCACGATGGAGCGCGCCGAACAGGTGCCCGACAACGTGACCCAATTCCCCGGCACGCCGAAACCGGCCGAGCCGACCGCCGATACGACGAACGAAACCGCCGGCGTGGACACGACCGGCGATCCGGCGTTGCGCAAGGGCATCGACGATATCCGCCGCGCCGATCGCGATTTCGATGCGGCCGGGTTCGTGGGCGGCGCCAAGGCGGCGTTCGAGATGATCGTGCTCGCTTTCGCGCAAGGCGACACGGCGACGCTGAAGCCGCTGCTCGCCGCCGACGTGTTCAAGGGCTTCGAGACCGCGATCAAGGATCGCCTCGCCGCCAAGCACACGTTGGAAACCACGCTGGTTGGCATCCGCTCGGCCGAAATCGTCGGCGCCACGATGGAAGGCCGCAACGCGCTCGTGACCGTGCGGTTCATCTCCGAACAGGTCAACGTGACGCGCGACGCCGACGGCAACGTGGTCGATGGCGAAGCGGCGAAGGTGTTGCGTCTCACCGATCAATGGACATTCCAGCGCGATACCGGCAACCGCGATCCGAACTGGATCCTGGTCCGGACCGAAGAGCCGGCCTGATCTTGAAGCGTTTCGTCGCGGCGCTCGCATTGGCGGCTTTGGCCGCTTGCGCGCCGCGCGAGGTCCCGCCGCCGCCGGCACCGCCTTTGCCGAAATTGGCGCTGGCATCGGCATCGTTCGCCGATCTGCCGGGCTGGGCGGATGATCGCCATGCCGAATTCCTGCCCGCCTTCGCGCGCAGCTGTGCGCGGCTCGCGCGCTTGCCCGACGATCGCGAAACGGGTCTGGGCGGGCGTGCCGCCGATTGGCGCGCACCTTGCGCGCAAGCCGCCGCCATTCCGGTTGGCGACAATGCGGCGGCCAAGCATTTCCTCGAAACCGCGTTCCGGCCGTTCCTGGCGTCGGATGAAGCCGCCGGGCCGGACGGTCTGTTCACCGGCTATTACGAACCCGAGTTGCGCGGCTCGCTGACACGCGGCGGCGCCTACACGATTCCGCTGCGCGCGCGCCCCGCCGATCTGGTGATGGTCGATCTGGGCGAGTTCCGCCCCGAATTGCGCGGCCAGCGCATCGCCGGGAACGTGGTGAACGGCAATCTACGGCCATACCCCGCACGCGCGGGCATCAATCAGGGTGCCATCGACAACCGCGCCGAGGTGCTCGTCTGGGTCGACGATCCGGTCGATGCGTTCTTCCTCGAAATCCAAGGCTCCGGCCGCGTCGTGCTGCCGGATGGCCGCGTATTGCGCTTGGGCTATGCTGCGCAAAACGGCCAGCCTTATGTCGCGATCGGCCGCACGCTGATCGAACGCGGCGCGCTGACGCGCGAAACCGTCTCGATGCAGTCGATCCGCGCGTGGCTTAGCGCCAACCCGGCCGAGGCGCGCGCGGTGATGGAAACGAACCCGTCTTATGTGTTCTTCCGCGTGCTCGATGGTGACGGGCCGCTGGGCGCGGAAGGTGTGGCGCTGACGCCCGGCCGTTCGCTGGCCGTCGATCGTTCGCTGATCGCGATGGGCATGCCGCTCTGGCTCGACGCGGAAGACCCGCTCGCACCCAACACGCGCATTCGCCGGATGATGATGGCGCAGGATACCGGCGGTGCGATCCGCGGCGCCGTGCGCGGCGACGTGTTCTGGGGGGCGGGGGCGGACGCCGCCGAGCGGGCCGGCAAAATGCGCTCAAACGGCCGCTATTGGCTGTTGCTGCCGCAAGCGATCGCCGAACGGCGCCAACGCAGTTCTTAAACTTCGCGGTTCCTGACATTTCGTCATCCCGGCCGAGCGTGAGCGAGAGCCGGGATCCCGGGTTGCACCGGCGCTGCCGCGCCGGCTTGCCCGGGATGACGGAAAACCTTTAAGCCGTGATCGGAATATGGCGCGGCTGTGCGGCGACGCGCGCCAGCCACGCGCGGATCGCCTTGTAAGGCAGAAGGTCGAACCCGCCGCCTTCTTCCGCGACATGCGTATAGGCGTAAAGCGCGATATCCGCGATCGTGAAACGCCCGGCGGCGAAGAAGTCGTTCGCCGCCAGATGCGATTCCATCACGCTCAGCGCCGCCACGCCCCGCGCGCGTTTATCCGCCATCGCCAATTTGCGATATTGCGTCATCTCGACCTTGTGCGTGATCCAATAGCGCACGGTCGCGATATTCGGCTCGTGGCTGTACTGCTCCCAGAAAAGCCAACGCAGTACCTGCGCGAAATCGGCGGCGTTCTCGGGCAGCATATCCGTGCCCTTGGCGAGATAAGCGAGGATCGCGTTGGATTCCGGCAGCTTGGTGCCGTCGTCGAGCACCAGCAGCGGAATTCGACCGTCGGGATTGAGCTTCAGGAACTCGGGCGTGCGCGTGGCGCCGGAATCGGTGTCCATTTCGATGCGGCGGTAGGGCAAGTCCCGCTTGTGCAGGATCAAACGCGCCTTATAGGCGTTGCCCGAGGAAAGATTGTCGTAGAGCGTAATCATAGCCTCCGGTATAGACGGACCAGCGCCGCCCGCAACCGGGTAATTCGAAGCCAAGGCTAAGCTCTGCTATGTCTCGCCGATTGCCGCCTTTGGGCGCGTTGCGCGCCTTCGAAGCCGCCGCGCGTCTGGGCGGGTTCAAGGCGGCCGCGCGCGAATTGGCGGTGACACCCGCCGCAATCAGCCAGCAAGTGGCGCAGCTCGAAGCCGGGCTGGGTGTGGCGTTGTTCCGCCGCCATGCGCGCGGTGTGGCGTTGACCGATGCGGGCAGCGCCTATCTGCCAGGGTTGCGCGACGGGTTCGATCGCCTGGCCGAAGCGACGCGCGGGCTGGGGGCACGGCCGCGCGCGGGCCGCATCGTCGTATCGGTGCTGCCGAATTTCGCGACCAATTGGCTGGTCCCGCGCCTGCCTTCGTTCCGCCGGCTTTACCCCGAGATCGACGTGAATGTGCGCTCGGAAATCGCCTTCGTCGATTTTGCGCGCGACGGCGTGGACCTCGCCATCCGCTACGCCAAGACGGCGCCGCCGGGCTTCGTGGCGCGGCTGTTGTCGCGTGAGACGTTGTTCTTGGCCGCCGCCCCGTCGCTCGTCGCGGGCAAACCCGGTCTGCGCCGCCCGGCCGATTTGGCGCGCGCCACGCTGATTCACGACACGAGTGCCGGGCGCAGCGAACCGCGTCTCGCCTGGGAACCGTGGCTCGATCTGCTGGGCCTGCCGCGTGCCCTGGCCCAGCGCGGGCCCGGTTTCATGGACAGCAGCGCGATCTTTCAGGCCGTGCGCTTGGGCCACGGCGTGGGGATCGGCCGGTCGGTGCCGCTGGCCGACGATCTCGCCTTGGGGCGGATCGTGAAGCTGTTCGATTTGGAGCTGCCCTCGGGCTTCGCCTATTGGATCGTCCATCCCAAGGCGGCATCCAAGGATGCGCGGATCGCCGCCTTCGCCGATTGGGTTGCAACGGCGTAGCGCGCTGGGCATTCTCCGCCCGGAAAAGAGGAAACCCGAAATGCCCGTTATCACCACGATCGAAGATCTGCGGCGCCTTGCCGAACGTCGCGTCCCGCGCATGTTCTACGACTATGCGGATTCCGGCTCCTGGACCGAGCAGACCTATCGGGAGAATTCCTCCGATTTCGCCAAGATCCGTCTGCGCCAGCGCGTCGCCGTCAACATGGACGGCCGCAGCTTGAAGACGCGGATGATCGGTCAGGACGTGTCGATGCCGGTGGCGATCGCGCCCACGGGCCTGACCGGCATGCAGCATGCCGACGGCGAAATCCTGGCGGCACGCGCCGCGGCGAAATTCGGCGTGCCGTTCACGCTGTCGACGATGAGCATCTGCTCGATCGAAGACATCGCGCAGAACACGGATCGTCCGTTCTGGTTCCAGCTTTACATGCTGCGCGACCGCAAATTCATGGAGCGTTTGATCGACCGCGCCAAGGCGGCGAATTGCTCGGCGCTGGTGCTCACGCTCGATCTGCAAATCCTCGGGCAGCGCCACAAGGATTTGAAGAACGGCTTGTCGGCGCCGCCCAAGCCCACGCTCGCCAACATGATCAACCTCGCCTTCAAGCCGCGCTGGTGCCTGGGCATGCTCGGCACCAAGCGCCGCTTCTTCGGCAATATCGTCGGCCATGTGACCGGCGTGGACGACGTGTCGTCGCTGTCGTCCTGGACCGCGCAGCAATTCGATCCCACCTTGAGCTGGGCCGACGTCGCTTGGGTCAAGGAACGCTGGGGCGGCAAGCTGATCTTGAAGGGCATTCAGGATATCGAAGACGCGAAGCTCGCCGCCGCGTCCGGCGCCGACGCGTTGATCGTGTCGAACCATGGCGGCCGTCAGCTCGACGGCGCGATTTCCTCGATCGCAGCACTCGCCCCGATCGTCGATGCGGTCGGCGACAAGATCGAAGTCCATATGGATGGCGGTATCCGCACGGGCCAGGATGTGCTGAAGGCGATCGCCATCGGCGCCAAGGGTACGTATATCGGCCGCGCGTTCCTTTACGGCCTGGGCGCGATGGGCGAGGCGGGTGTCACCAAGGCGCTCGAGATCATCCGCAAGGAACTCGACATCACCATGGCGTTCTGCGGCAAGACCGATGTGCGCACGCTGGATCGGAACGATTTGATCGTGCGCAAGGACGCGCAGCGCGAACTCGGCCTGCGGCATTAGGCGTCGAGCAGATGCGCAAGGCGATCGTCCCCGACGCGCATCTGTTCGAAGCCAGCATGCGCGACGTGAAGCCCTTGAAGGTTAAGCGTCGCGCGCGGGCCGTGTCGAAGCCCGAACCCGCACTTGCGCCCATCGTCGAAAAGCCGATCCTCTACACGGCGAAATCGCCGCGCGGGTTGCCGCCGTCGCCCAAGCCCGCCGCTGCGCCCAAGCCGCAAGCGCCGGGGCTCGACGGTTCGACGGAACGCAAGCTCACGCGCGGCTTGTTGGAGATCGACGCCTCGATCGATCTGCACGGCATGACGCAAGCGCAAGCGCATTCCACACTCGATCGCTTCGTCGGCCGCCATGTGAACCAAGCCTCGCGCGTGTTGCTGGTCGTCACCGGCAAGGGCAAAGGCGGGGACGGCGTGCTCAAACGCCAAATGCCCGAATGGCTGATGGCGGGGCCCTATGCGTCGCGCATCTTGCGCATCGTCACCGCCGCGCGCGGCCATGGCGGCGGCGGCGCCTTCTATGTGCTGCTGCGGCGCAAGCGATGACGCCCTTCGGCGCCAAGGTCCGCGCGTTGCGCCGCGAACGCGGCATCACGATGAAGCGCATGGCCGGCGACCTCGATATCAGCCAGGCGTTTTTGTCGGCGCTCGAACACGGCCATCGCGGAAGGCCGAGCCCGGCGTTGCTCGTCCAGATCTGCGAATATTTCCATCTGATCTGGGACGACTACGAGGAGATGCACCGCCTCGCGCGCCTCTCCCATCCGCGCGTCGTGGTCGATACGCGCGGCCTCGACCCCGTGCGGACGGAGCTCGCGAACCTCCTGGCCGACAAAATCGACGGTTTGTCGGATCTCGACGCCGCAAACCTTCTCGAACGCCTAAAAAACGCGCAGCCTGTGGCGAAAAGGCCGCGAACATCCCGCGCATAACCCTTTGTTTTAGCTTATAAATTCCTTATTTCGGCCCGATTTCTCCGGTCTACTCGTTCGCGTGGAACGACAAGAACGGAGAATCCCGATGTCCCCCCAAGTTTCGTCCCTGAAGCGTCCCTCGCTGAAGCGCTCGGCTGCGGTTGCGTTGGTCCTCGCCGCGGCACTTTTCACCTCCGCCTGCCAGATGACGCAGACCGAGAATCGCGTCGCCACCGGTGCCGCGATCGGTACGGGTGTCGGTGCGGCGGCGAGCATCATCGGCGGCGGCGGCCTGCTGACCAATACGCTGGTCGGTGCGGGCGTGGGTGCCGCCGGCGGCTGGCTCTACGACCAGGCGAAAAAGAAGTAAGCGAAAGGAGACGATCATGACCGCTCTAACCCTCAAACGATCGGGCACGCTCGCTTTCGCGCTCGCAGGCGCGCTACTGCTCTCCGCCTGCCAGATGAACAAGACCGAGGAACGCGCCGTCACCGGTGCGGCGATCGGTGCCGGTGTCGGTACCGTGATCGGCGCCATGTCCGGCGGCCTCGATATGGGGGCCGGTGCCGTCATCGGCGGCATCGTCGGTACCGCCGGCGGCCTTGCCTATGACGCGATCGAGGGCGACGGCAAGAAGCCCGCGAAATAACGCTTAACGCATGGGGCGCTCGGGAACAGGAAGAGCGCCCCGCACCGTCCCGGGATCGAGCCTGCCTGCGCGCGGCCGGCCCGGGACGGTGCCTTATTCTTACAAAATGAACTTCGACAGATCGGCGTTCTTCGCGAGGCCCGCGACCTTGTCGCGGACATAAGCTTCGTCGATCGCGATCGTCTCGCCGCCTTTGTCGGTGGCGGTGAACGAGATTTCCTCGAGCAGGCGTTCGAGGATCGTGTGAAGACGTCGCGCGCCGATATTCTCCACGCCGCGATTCACTTCCGCCGCCAGATCCGCGATCGCATCGATCGCCGAATCCTCGAAGCGCAACGTCACCTTCTCGGTGCCGAGCAGCGCCACGTATTGCTTGATCAGCGAGTTCTCCGGCTCCTTCAGGATCTGGACGAAATCGTCTTTCTCCAAGCCCTTCAATTCGACGCGGATCGGCAAGCGGCCTTGCAATTCGGGCAGCAGGTCCGACGGCTTCGACACGTGGAACGCGCCCGACGCCACGAACAGAATGTGGTCGGTCTTCACCGGCCCATGCTTCGTGTTGACGGTCGTGCCCTCGATCAGCGGCAGCAGATCGCGCTGCACGCCTTCGCGCGACACGTCGGCCCCGCGCACGCCGTCGCGGCCCGCAATCTTGTCGATCTCGTCGATGAAGGCGATGCCGTTCTGCTCGACCGCGAGCTTGGCTTCCTTCACCACGCGCTCTTGATCCAGCAGCTTGTCGGCTTCTTCCTGCAGCAGCACGCCGTAGGATTCGGAAACCTTCATCCGGCGCGGCTTGGTGCGCTGGCCGAACGCCTTGCCGAGCATTTCCTGCAGACTGCCGATGCCCATCTGGCTGCCGGGCGGCGCGCCGGGGATTTCCATCATCGGCATTTGGAAGGCCGCGTTGTCGGCGACTTGCAGCTCGATCTCTTTGTCCGACAACTGGCCTTCGCGCAGCATTTTGCGGAATTTCTGCTTGGTGTCGGCCGAGGCGTTGGCGCCGACCAAGGCTTCCAACACGCGTTCTTCGGCGGCGAGTTCGGCCTTGGCTTCGACTTCCTTGCGCAACCGGTCGCGCGTCATCTGGATCGCGGTTTCCAGCAAATCGCGCACGATCTGCTCGACGTCGCGGCCGACATAGCCGACCTCGGTGAATTTCGTCGCTTCGACCTTGATGAACGGCGCTTGGGCCAGCTTCGCCAAGCGGCGCGCGATTTCGGTTTTGCCGCAGCCGGTCGGCCCGATCATCAGGATGTTCTTGGGCAGAACTTCCTCGCGCAATTCCTCGGGCAACTGCAAGCGGCGCCAGCGATTGCGCAAAGCGACGGCAACGGCGCGCTTGGCCGCATGCTGGCCGACGATGAAGCGGTCGAGTTCGGAAACGATCTCGCGGGGGGTGAATGCAGGGGCGCTCATTTAATCTCTTCGATGGTCAAATTGGTGTTGGTGTAGACGCAGATATCGGCGGCGACTTTCATCGAACGCTCGGCGATTTCGCGTGCGGAAAGATCGGTGGCGGCGGCAAGCGCTCGCGCGGCCGACAGCGCGTAATTGCCGCCTGAGCCAATACCGATCAGCCCGTCTTCGGGCTCCAGCACGTCGCCGGTCCCGGTCAGCACCAGCGCGGTCGATTTGTCGGCGACCGCCATCATCGCTTCCAGGCGGCGCAAATACCGGTCGGTGCGCCAATCCTTGGCGAGCTCGACGCAAGCGCGCACGAGCTGGCCCGGATGTTTTTCGAGCTTGGCCTCAAGCCGCTCGAACAATGTGAAAGCGTCGGCGGTGGCGCCGGCGAAGCCGCCGATCACCGAACCGTCCGGCCCGATGCGGCGCACCTTGCGCGCGTTGGATTTGATGACCGTGGGCCCAAGGCTCACCTGGCCGTCGCCGGCGACGACGACGGACCCTGCGCGGCGGACGCACAAAATCGTCGTGCCGTGCCAAAGCTCGTTTTTCGGATTGTCCATGGCGACTCATCTAGGCAAAAGGTTAACGCGCTTCAAGACGATAGCCCGTACACGCGCTTATGTGTGGCCCAATCCCCTTCATATCCCGTATAACTCGGGCGTTTTCCGGCACTTAAGAGAGAGCCATGGCCGAAGCCAAATCCGCCGTTGTCGTTCTGCCCGTCGCGCGCCGCGCCACGGTCAAGCGCGCGACCAAGGAGACGCAGATCGAAGCGACCGTCAACCTGGATGGCACGGGCGTCTACGACGTCCACACCGGGATCGGTTTCCTCGATCACATGATGGAGCAGTTGTCGCGGCATTCGCTGATCGACATCCATCTGCGCGCCAAGGGCGATCTGCATATCGATTTCCATCACACGACCGAAGATGTCGGCATCGCGCTGGGCGAAGCCGTGTCGAAGGCGCTGGGCGACCGCAAGGGCATCGTGCGCTACGGCGAAGCGACGATCCCGATGGACGAGACGTTGACGCGCGTGGCGCTCGACGCGTCGAACCGCCCCTATCTGATCTGGAAGGTGAACTTCACCCGCCCGAAGCTGGGCGACATGGACACCGAACTGTTCAAGGAATGGTTCCAGGCCTTCGCGCAAAACGCGGGGCTGACGCTTCATGTCGAAAATCTCTACGGCGAGAACAACCACCATATCGTCGAGAGCAGCTTCAAGGCGCTGGCGCGCAGCTTGCGCGCGTCGATCGCCATCGATCCGCGCAAGGCCGACGCGATTCCGTCGACCAAGGGCGTGCTCGGCGGCGGCTCGGCCGACGGCCAGAACGTGTGATGCGCCGGGCGAAGCGCTATACGGCGCATCTGCAGCCTTTCGCGCGCGACGTCGATCGCGGCGCGGTGTTCGTGAAGGACGGCTTCTCCTGGGCCGCCTTCGCGTTTCTGCCGTTCTGGGCGCTGTATCATCGCCTGTGGTGGGCCGCGTTCAGCATCATCGTCGCCTATGCGGGTCTCGCCTTGGCCGTCGATGTGCTGCATCTCGATCCGTTCGTCGATGCGCTGATCGGGATCGGCATCGCGCTGATTATCGGCTTCGAAGCGAACGATTGGCGGCGCGACGATCTCTATCGCCGTGGCTGGGTCGAACGCGGCCTCGCCTCGGGCCGCGATTTGGACGAAGCGGAACTCGATTGGTTCCGCCGCCATCCGGCCGCGCTATGAAAATCGCCGTCGTCGATTACGGGTCGGGCAATTTGCGCTCGGCCGCCAAAGCGTTCGAGCATGAGGCGAAGGGCCGCGCCGAAATCGTCGTCACCTCCGACGCCGATGTGGTGCGCAAGGCCGATCGCATCGTGTTGCCGGGCCAAGGTGCCTTCGGCGATTGCGCGGCGGGTTTGCGTGCCGTCCCCGGCATGGTCGAAGCGCTGAACGACGCGGTCGTCAAACGTGGTGCCCCGTTCCTTGGCATTTGCGTGGGCATGCAATTGCTCGCCGCGACCGGCTACGAACACGGCGTGCATGAAGGTCTCGGCTGGCTGGGCGGCGAAGTCCGCCGCATGGAACCCAAAGACCCCACGCTCAAACTACCGCAGCTCGGCTGGAACGCGCTCGACTTCGCCGATCATCCGTTGCTGAAGGGCTGGCCGAAAGGCTGCCATGTCTATTTCGCCAACTCCTATCACTTCACGCCCGCCGATAAGGGCAGCGTGATCGCGACGGCGGATTACGGCGGGCCCATCGTCGCGGCCGTGGCGAAGGGCAACATCGCCGGCACGCAATTCCATCCCGAAAAAAGCCAGGCGATCGGCTTGGCGCTTGTTTCCAATTTCCTCGAGTGGCGCCCGTGATTCTGTTCCCCGCGATCGATTTGAAGGGCGGCAAATGCGTGCGCCTCTATAAGGGCGACATGGCGCAGGCGACCGTGTTCAACGACAGCCCGGGCGATCAGGCCGCGCAATTTGTCAAGGCGGGCGCGCGCTGGATCCATGTCGTCGATCTCGACGGCGCCTTCGCGGGTAAATCCGTGAATGCCGAGGCCGTGCGCGCGATCCTCAAAAACGCGAACGTGCCCGTGCAACTCGGCGGCGGCATTCGCGACGACGATGCGATCGCGGCCTGGCTCGACGCCGGTGTCACGCGCGTGATCCTCGGCACCATCGCGTTGAAGGACCCGGATTTCGTTAAGCGGGCCTGCAAGACATTCCCCGGCAAGATCGTCGTCGGCATCGACGCGCGCGGCGGCCATGTCGCCGTGCAAGGCTGGGCCGAAACCTCGGACATGCTCGCCGTCGATCTCGCGCGCAAATTCGAAGATTCCGGCGTTGCCGCGATCGTCTACACCGATATCGATCGCGACGGCGCGTTGCAGGGCCCGAACGTGGACGCGACCGTGGCGATGGCCAAAGCCGTGTCGATCCCGGTGATCGCGTCTGGCGGCGTGTCGTCGCTCGACGATCTCGCCATGCTGAAGCGCCACGCCAAAGACGGCATCGCGGGCGTGATCTCCGGCCGTGCGCTCTATGACGGGCGAATCGATCTGAGCGCCGCGATCGACTTGCTGGAAGCCGCCTGATGCTGAAAATCCGCATCATCCCCTGCCTCGACGTCAAAGCCGGCCGCGTGGTCAAGGGCGTCAATTTCGTCGATCTGATCGACGCGGGCGATCCCGTCGAAGCCGCCGCCGCCTATGACGCCGCGGGGACCGACGAGCTGTGCTTCCTCGATATCACCGCCAGCCACGAAAACCGCGAAACGATCTACGACGTCGTGGGGCGCACCGCCGCGCGCTGCTTCATGCCGCTGACCGTCGGCGGTGGCGTGCGCAGCGTCGACGACATCCGCAAGCTGCTGCTCGCGGGCGCCGATAAGGCGTCGATCAACACGGCGGCGGTGACGCGGCCGGAATTCGTGCGCGAAGCGGCCGAGAAATTCGGCAGCCAATGCGTGACCGTGGCGATCGACGCTAAGCAGGTTTCGCCCGGCAAGTTCGAAGTCTTCACCCATGGCGGGCGCACCGCCACGGGCCTCGACGCGGTCGAGTGGGCCAAGCGCATGGCCGAATACGGGGCGGGCGAAATTCTGCTGACCTCGATGGATCGCGACGGCACGAAAGTCGGTTACGACCTGCCCCTGACGCGCGCGATTGCCGATGCCGTGACCGTGCCGGTGATCGCGTCCGGCGGGGTCGGCACGCTCGATCATTTCGTCGCCGGCGTGCGCGAAGGCCATGCGGCGGCGTTGCTTGCCGCGTCGGTCTTCCATTTCGGCAAATTCACCGTGGGCGAGGTCAAGCAACATCTGGCCAAGGCCGGGTTGCCGGTTCGCACTTGATCGCTGGGGCGATTGGGCTCAAATTCTTCCGATAATGACCGAAACGGCCCCGCAACCCTCCGCCGATATCATCTTGGACCGCTTGTTCCGGACCATCGAGTCCCGGCGCGGCGCCAATCCCGAGACGTCGCACACCGCCAAGCTGTTCCAGAAGGGCACGAAGAAAATCGCCCAGAAGGTCGGCGAGGAAGCGGTGGAAGTCGTCATCGAAGCGATCCGCAACAAGCGCGAGCGCTTGATCGACGAAAGTGCCGACCTCATGTACCACCTGCTGGTACTGTGGGCGGATGCGCGGATCGATCCCAAGGAAGTGTGGGACGAGCTGTGCCGCCGCGAAGGCGTGTCGGGCATCGCCGAGAAAGCCGCGCGCGGCTTCGACGACGAGGACAAATGACCTACGATCCCAACAACATTTTCGCGCGGATCCTGCGCGGCGAAATCCCGTGCAAGAAGGTGATGGAGAACGACCATGTTCTCGCCTTCCACGACATCAATCCGGGGGCACCCGTCCATGTGCTGGTGATCCCAAAGGGCGCTTACGTGTCGATGGCGGATTTCACCGCCAACGCCTCCGTCGCCGAACAGGCCGCGCTGATGAAGGCGATCGGCGATGTCGCGCGCCAGATGGGCGTGTCGGATTCGGGTTATCGCGTTATCAGCAACGCGGGTGCCGACGGCAATCAGGAAGTGCCGCATCTGCATTTCCACGTCGTCGGCGGGCGCAAGCTCGGCCGGATGTTGCCGCGCGCCGATTAAGGCCCCGGCACGTCGCGATAAAGCTTCTTTAGCTTTGCCAAGAAATCCGGGCCCGACTTCGCCTTCGTGCCCGCAACCGGATCGGTGCCCAGCATCGTATCCGTCGCCTCCAGCGAGAAATCGCGCACGAATTCCACGCGCGCATCGCGCGCGGCCGCGATCTCCGCCACACCGCCGCCGTTGCGGATGATCGATGCGGCGATGGCGCCGTCTTCGATCGCTTGTGTGGCCCCTTGGCCCAAGGTCGGCACCATCGCTTGCGCCGCGTCGCCCAAGAGCAACACGCGGCCCGAGGAATCGCCGCGCAGCAAGGGCGAGACTTGCAGCCGCGCCCAATGAAGTTCGCTTTCCTGGGCCGCCGCACGCTCCAAGATCCACGCGACCGACGCACAGGGCGGCTTGTTCGTCGGCAGGAAGCACGCGCGCCGGAATTCTTCGGTCTTGTGATGCGCCTCGATCGTCTCGCCGCCCAGCGCGAACACGCCGCAGGCATAGACATGGCCGCCGGGCACGCGATAGGCGAGCAGGCGGTTATTGCCGCAGAACCATTGCCGGTAATCGTCGAACGGGCTGCCGGCGTCGCTGGTCAGCAAGCGCCAAATGCCAATACCCATCTGCTGCGACTGGATCGGCCCGCAAGTGAGTTCGCGGAGTTTGCTAAATCTTCCGTCGCCCGCGACCAGAAGATCGTAACCGCCGTTGCGGATCGTCGCGCCCGATGGCGTTTTGAAAACCGGCACCAGGCGCTTGGCCGAGTCTTCCTCCAACGCGATGAACTCATGGCCATAGCGCGTGCGCGCCAACACGGGTTCGCGCATCAGCGCGTAAAGCTCGGACCAGCGCAGCCGCGCCCCCGGCTCGTCGGCAAGGTCGAGGAGGTCCAGATCGAGCAGTTTGGTGCCGTCGACCAGTTCGACGACCCATGTGCGCCATTCCCACGACGCCGCGCGCAAGCGGGCATGGGTTTCGGGATCGTGCAGGCGCAGCGCCTTGAACCCGTTGGGGCCCAGATTCAGGCCCGTCCCCGCGCCGTCATGCTCGCCGGGCGCGGCGCGCTCGTAGAGATCGACCGTGACGCCGGGCGCGCCGTCGAGATTCTTGGCGAGTAAAGAGCCCGCAATGCCGCTGCCGATGATCGCGATCCGCATGATCCAGTGCTTAGCAAGCCCCGGACCAGCCACGCGTTCAGGTATGTCCGGCGAAGCGCTTGGCGGCGGTTTCGACCGTTAGGATATGGCCGCGCATTTCGGCGGCGGCATTGGGCTGATCGCCGCGCAAAATCGCCTTCACCACGCGGTCGTGCTCGTCATGCGAGCGCGCCATGCGGCCCAGCGAGCCGAATTGCGCGCGGCTGAACGGCGAAATCCGTGTGCGCGTCGCCAGCGTGATCTCGACCAGATATTCGTTGTGGCTGCCGGCGTAGATCGCCGCGTGGAATTCTTCGTTCAGGTGGTGATAGCGCTTCGGGTCGCCGCCGCGCACCGCCTCGCCCAGATCGCGATGGATGGTTTCGAGTGCCGCGCGCTCGCGGGGCGTCATATGCACGGCCGACAGGCCGGCGCACAGCGCCTCCAGCTCCGCCAGCACGTCGAACATGCCGCGCAAGCGCTCGACCGACGGCAAGGCGACCAGCGCGCTTTGATGCGCGCGCAATTCGATCAGGCCCGACGCGGCGAGTTCGCGCAACGCTTCGCGCACCGGCGTGCGCGACACGTTGAAGCGCCGCGCGATCTCCATTTCCTCCAGCGGCGTGCCCGGCGCCAGGCGGCCCTGGACGATTTCGTCCGCCAATTGGCCGCGCAATTCTTCGCCGCGTGTCCGGGCGTTGCTCAAAATCGGTTCCCTCTCGTGAGATCGGAAACAGATGTTAGCCCTTAGCGCGCCAGACTCAAACGGCGATAGGCGAGCGCTTCGGTCCCCGCCAAATCGGCGATGGTGTGCGCCACGCGCATCACACGGTGATAGCCGCGTGCCGAGACGCTGAGTTAATTCAATAATTGACGGCAATCACACATAGACTCGAAATTACTGAATTTAGCGCGTAACCTTCAAGTCAGGAGGGAACATGGCGCATAGCTTTGTCGGATATATCGACGAATCAGGAGATGACGGTATAGGCAACTTTCGCGCACCCGGCGCTCAGGGCGGCCAGAGTCGCTGGCTCATTATTGCTGCGCTAGTGTTTCGTACCACAAACGACCTTGAAGCCGTGCGCTGGCGTAACGAGATCAGCGCGTTGATGTTAGAGAAAAAGCGTCGCGATCTTCATTTTGCGCATATGAATCACAGTCAGCGCATCGCCAGTATCACAAACATCGCGACTCGGCCAATTAGAGTGGCCGCAGTACTTTCCAATAAAACCACTATTGCTGACGGGGTTTATCGAAACAAGAATCAGCTGTATTTCTATCTGACCCGTTATTTGGTTGAGCGTATATCGTGGCTATGCCGCGATTTGAGACCACAAGTGCCGGAAGGAGACGGCCGTATAAAATTGACGTTCTCTCGACGAGGTGGAATGTCATATCCGGATTTTAAGGCATATTTAGAACGCTTGAAGGGGGATACAGACGTCAAGGTGCACTGGCCAGTCATAGATATCGATGGGATTAGCGCGAAAGATCATTCGTCAAGCGCCGCCCTGCAACTGGCCGATCAGGTTACGTCCGCATTTGCTTCAGCTGTCGAACCAAACCAATATGGGAACAGCGAATCTCGATATGTCGAAATACTAAAACCAAAAATATATAATCGGAATAATAATTACTTTAGCTATGGAGTGAAAATTGTTCCGCGCCACACGGAGTTCGAGCTGACAGACGATCAGACTCGTTTCATCAAGCTATTTGAATAAAAAAGATGTGGCGGTCCCCCGGCCCATGATTGCGATTACTCGCCTGCAATCTTGCGACTGCTCTGGGTAAATCCGGCGCATGACCGCCACAGCTAAATATAAGCGGACAATGGGTGTTTTTCAACAGCTTGGCGCAACGCGATGAAAAGACTCACACATTTTAATGTGAATTCCTTCATGACATTAGAGAGTGGCCCTTCGTCAAACTATTTTCACACCGATTGGCTTTCTAGCGCGCCAGACTCAAACGGCGATAGGCGAGCGCCTCGGCGATATGGGCGCGCGCGGGCGTGGCGGCGCCCGCCAGATCGGCGATGGTGCGCGCCACGCGCATCACGCGGTGATAGCCGCGCGCGGAAAGGCTGAGCCTTGTGGCCGCGTCGTCGAGCAGTTTGCGCCCGGCCGGTTCGGGTGCTGCGAGGTCTTCCAGCGCCCGGCCGTCCAATTCGGCATTGGTGCGCGGGCGCGCGTCTTCCGGCAATTCGGCGAAGCGGATTCGTTGCGTTTCGCGCGCCGCGGCCACGCGCGCGGCCACCGCGCGGCTGCCTTCGGCGGCGGGCGGCAGCGACAAATCGCCGGGCCGCACGGCGGGCACATCGACATGCAAATCGATGCGGTCGAACAACGGGCCGGAGATCTTGGCTTGGTAGTCGATCGCGCATTTGGGCGCGCGGCCGCAAGCCTGGCCCGGATCATCAAGATAACCGCAGCGGCACGGGTTCATCGCCGCGATCAATTGGATGCGCGCGGGATACGCGACATGCGCGTTGGCCCGCGCCACGACCGCGCGGCCCGATTCCAACGGCTGACGCAAGGCTTCCAACGCGGGGCGTTGGAACTCCGGTAGTTCGTCTAAAAATAAAACGCCGAGATGCGCGAGGCTGACCTCACCCGGCTTGGCGCGTGTACCGCCGCCGATCAACGCGGCCTGCGTAGCGGTGTGGTGAGGGTCGCGGAACGGGCGGCTTCGCTCGATCCGGCCTTCGGCCAGCAATCCGGCGACCGACTGGATCATGCTGGTCTCGAGCGCTTCTTCGGGCGTCAACGGCGGCAACAAACCCGGCAGGCATTTCGCCAGCAGCGATTTGCCCGCCCCCGGCGGTCCGATCATCAGCAGGTTATGGCCGCCCGCCGCCGCGATCTCCAACGCGCGCTTGGCCGTCTCCTGGCCTTTCACGTCTTTGAGGTCGGGGCCGGGCGTGGCGGATTGAATGCTTTTCTGGCGCGGCTGGGCCAGCATTTGCCGCCCGAGCAGATGATTGACCAGTGACATCAGCGTGGGTGCTGCGACGATCTCGAAGCGCCGCTCGTCGCCCGCCCAGGCCGCTTCGCCGCCCGCCGCCTCGGGACAGATCAGACTCTTGCCCGCGCCATTGGCCGAAATCGCGGCGAGCAACACGCCGGGTACGGGCAGAATGCGCGCGTCGAGCGTCAATTCACCCAGCGCCACGAAGCGCTCAACCGATTCCGGCGGCAACACTCCCATCGCGCCGAGCAAGCCAAGCGCGATCGGCAGATCGAAATGCGCCCCTTCCTTGGCGAGATCGGCGGGAGCGAGATTGACGGTGATGCGCTTGCCCGGCAATGCGAGGCCGATGGCCGACAAGGCCGCGCGCACGCGTTCCTTGCTTTCCTTGATCGCATTGTCGGGCAGACCGACCACGGCGAAGGCGGGTGCCCCGCCCGCGATCTGCACTTGCACGTCCACCGGCACTGTCTCGATGCCTTGAAACGCGACGGTGGAAATGCGTGCGACCAACGGAACCTCACGAAGCAGGTCCCATTAATACGGCCGTATTCCTGGTTGTTCAACCGGCCATGAAAAAGGGCCCCGCCTTGCGGCGGAGCCCTTTGTGCCGATTCCGACCGGGGGGTGCGGAATCAGGCGGCGACGGCTTGCGCCTGGTCGCCGGCGGTTTCCGCATCGAGCGTGGCGGCCACCGCATGCAGCGTCGCGGCGATACGCACCGCCGTCTGGATCGCCACCGCTTCCACGCCGTGCTGGCGCAGAATCTTCTCGTGGCTGTCCATGCACATGCCGCAGCCGTTGATCGCCGACACGGCGATCGACATCAGCTCGAACGGCACCTTGTCCACGCCCGGCTTCGCCATCGCGTTCATGCGCAGCTTGGCCGGCAGCGTGCCGTAATCCTGCGCCGAAACGAGATGGGTGAAGCGGTAGTAGATGTTGTTCATGCCCATGATCGCGTTGGCGATCTTGGCGGCCTGCAACTCCTCGGCCGTGAGCACGCTGGCGAACTCGCCCAGCACCGCGTCGCGCACTTGGCCCTGGCGCGAAGCCAGGGCCGAGGCGACGAACACGAGCGCGCGGGTCTTGTCGTCGAGACCGGTATCGGTCGCGAGCGACGAGAGGTTCAGCTTTAGATCGCGCGCGTAGTCGGGCAACGCGTTCTTGAGGCTTTCGAGCGACATCGTTTTGTCCTCCGGTGAAGGGTTAGGCGACCTTCAGAACTTCGTCGCCCTTCTTCCAGTTGCAGGGGCACAGCTCGTCCGTCTGCAGCGCGTCGAGCACGCGCAGC
The DNA here is from genome assembly GCA_041917215.1 of Tagaea sp. GTDB lineage: Bacteria > Pseudomonadota > Alphaproteobacteria > CACIAM-22H2 > CACIAM-22H2 > Tagaea. The sequence goes on along the minus strand of JAYRYC010000001.1, from coordinate 288,975 downwards.
ACTTCGGCCGGGTTGCGGCCCACGCTCAGGTCGTTGACCGACACGAAGCGGATGACGCCTTCCGGATCGACGATGAAGGTCGCGCGCAGAGCCACGCCCTCGTTCTTGTCGAGAATGCCCAGCGCCGTCGACAGCTCGCGCTTGATGTCGGCGAGCATCGGGATCGGCAGCGCCTTCAGATCGGCGTGGTTCTGGCGCCAGGCGAGGTGGACGAACTCGCTGTCCGTCGATGCACCATAGACGACCGCGTCGCGGTCCTTGAAATCGCCGGCGAGCTTGCCGAACGCCGCGATTTCCGTCGGGCAGACGAAGGTGAAATCCTTCGGCCAGAAGAACACGACCTTCCACTTGCCCTTGTCGGAGTCGTTGTTGATGCGCGTGAACGCCTTCGCCATATCGATCGAAACGACGGCCTGAAGGTCGAACGCGGGGAACTTGTCGCCAATGGTCAGCATTTGTGTTTGTCCTCGAAGGTTGGGGTAGCAAACGAGCCGCGCGGAAAATGCCGCATTGCAACCAATCGATCCAACGAGTATTTTCGTTGATATCCATCGAGGAAACCGATGATCCATTTGCCCACGCTCAAACAGCTGCGCCATTACGCCGCCTTGGCCGAGAAGGGGAATTTCGGCCGCGCGGCGGAAACGGCCGGCGTCACGCAATCGACGCTGTCGGCGTCGATCCAGGAATTGGAAGCGATCTTGGGCGCGCCGCTGGTGGATCGCGGCAAGCGCGGCGTGGTGTTCACGCCCCTGGGCGAGCGCGTGCTGGAACGCGCCAAATCGCTGCTGGCCGACGCCGAGGAATTGGCGCGCGAGGCGAGTGCCGCGCGCGAGCCGTTGACCGGCGAGTTGCGCTTGGGCGTGATTCCGACCGTGTCGCCTTTCCTGTTGCCGCGCGTTCTGCCGCGCTTACGTAAAGCCTATCCCAAGCTGAAGCTGTTCCTGGTCGAAGATCAGACCGAACGCTTGATCGATCGTTTGCGCGAAGGGGCCATCGACTGCGCCTTGCTGGCATTGCCTTACGACACGGGGCCGGTCGATAGCGCCTCGATCGGGGCGGATGTGTTTCGCTTGGTCGTGCCCAAGGCGCATCCGCTGGCCAAGGCCAAGCGCGTTTCGCCCGCGATGGTGCGCGGCGAGCCGCTGCTGCTGCTCGAAGACGGGCATTGCCTGACCGACCATGCGCTGTCGGCGTGCGGTATCAAGTCCGCGCGCCCGCGCGATGCTTTCGCCGCGACGTCGCTGTTCACGCTGGTGCAGATGGTCGCGAATGGATTGGGCGTGACGCTGCTGCCCGATCTGGCATTGGATGCGGGCATCTTGCGCGGCACCGATCTCGTTGCCGTCCCCGTCGATGGCGATCCGTCGCGCGAATTGGGCCTCGTCTGGCGCAAAGGCACGGCGCGGGCGAGTGAGTTCCGGCTGCTCGCGCAGGCTATCGCGCGCGATTCACGAAGCGGCGGCACCCGCGTATAGTACGCGCGCACCGCGCGGGTCGATTCGCGGAATCGAATCGGTATGCGTTCCATTCTCCGGCTTCTGTTCGTGCTGGGCCTCGGCGCCCTGTCGGTGGCGTGCGCGCCCAATGTGGTCGCACCGCCGCCCGTCCAAGTCCAGCCGCCGCCGGTCGCCGCCCCGCAGAATTGCTACGACGCGCTGACCCAGCTTGGCGCCAAGTTCGAAGCGCGCCAGAACATGCCGCGCAACGCCCAAGGCTGTTTCATCGACGAGCCGGTGATGCTCGAACAGGCGACGATCCCGCTGAACCGTCCCGCGCTGATGACCTGCCCGCTGGCCCAGGCTTTGGCGGCGTTCGAGCGCGACGTGGTCCAGCCCGCCGCCCAGCGCCATTTCAACCGGCCGGTGGCGCAGATTATCCATTACGGCGCCTATGTCTGCCGTCCGCAAACCGGCCGGGCCAGCCGCCTCTCCGAACACGGCATGGGCCGCGCCTTCGATATCGGCGGGTTCGAACTCGCCGGGAATATCCGCATCTCGGTCAAAGACCATTGGCGCGAACGGGGCCCGCGCGGCGCGTTCTTGCGCGAGGTGGCGCAGGGCGCGTGCACCCATTTCAATCTGGTGCTGACGCCCAAGACGGACGCCGCGCACCAAGACCATTTCCATCTCGATATCGGCCGCTGGGCGCGCTGCGACGCGTGACCGTCGCCCGCGATTGGGCTAATCTTTCGATATGCCCGCAAAGCCCAAAAAGCTGCCGGTTGTTTCTCGGCGCGCTGCCGTACCGAGCGACGCCTCCCTCTTGGCGCGATTGCCGCAGCTGACGGGGGAAGAACGCCGCCGTTTGGTGGAAAGCGCTTTGGTTCAGTCGAAATCGGGCACCGGTGGCGTGCCGCATGAAGATGTGATGGCTTGGCTGGCCTCGCTCGATACGGCGAAGCCAATGCCTCGGCCGAAGGCGCGCCGCCGCGCATGAACATCGTCTGGATGGACGATGCGATCGGTGACCTCGAACGACTTCACGCTTTTCTGAATCCCAAATCGCCCCATGCGGCAACGCGGATGCGGGCCGCCTTGATCCTCGCGGGCGACGGCTTGCGTGTATTTCCCGGGCGGGGGCGTCCGGGCCCGGTCGAACACACACGCGAATTCGTCGCTGGAGACTATGTTCTGATCTATCGCCTCGCCGAAGCGAAGACCCTGCACATCCTTCGGGTCTTCCACGGTAAGGAAAAGCGCTAGTCAGCCGCTGCGACGCTTAGACGCCTCCGTCATCCCGGCCGAGCGATTGCGAGAGCCGGGATCTTGGCGGATCCCGGGTCGCGCCGCCGCTTTCGCGCCGGCTTGCCCGGGATGACGATGGCGGAGCGTCAGCCGCGCCGCTTCTCGATCGCGTCCCAGATCAGAACGGCGATGTCGGTGCCGTCGAAGCGGCGCACTTCGTGGATGCCGGTGGGCGAGGTCACGTTGATCTCGGTCAGCCAATCGCCGATCACGTCGATGCCGACGAAAATCTGGCCGCGTTTGGCGAGTTCCGGCCCGATCGTTTCGCAGATCTCGATCTCGCGCTTGGTCAGCGCGGTTTTGATCGCCTTGCCGCCGACATGCATGTTGGCGCGCGACTCGCCTTGCGCGGGCACACGCAGAATGGCGCCGGCGGGTTTGCCGTCGACTAGAATGATGCGCTTGTCGCCCGCGCGCACGGCGGGCTCGTAACGCTGCACGATCATCGGCTCGCGGCTGCGCTGGGTGAACATCTCGTAGAGCGAGCCGAGATTCTCGTCGTCGGGCTTGATGCGGAACACGCCCGCACCGCCATTGCCGTAAAGCGGCTTGATGATGATGTCCTTGAACTCGTCCCGGAACGCGTCGATTTCCGCGCGATCGGTCGTGATCAGCGTGGGCGGCATCAAACCCGGGAAATGCGTGACGAATAGTTTTTCGGGCGCGTTGCGCACTTCCGCCGGGTCGTTCACGACCAGCGTCTTGGGGTGGATATGCTCCAAGATATGCGTCGCGGTGATGTACGCCATATCGAAAGGCGGATCCTGGCGCATCAAAACGACGTCGGTCTTGGCGAGGTCGATCGTCTCCAGCGCGCCGAATTCGAAGTGGTTGCCCTTTTCGGCGCGCACGCGCACGGGATGCGCCTTGGCGGTGATACGGTCCTTGCCGCGCATCGACAGATGCTGCGTGAGGTAGTGGTACAGCGTGTGGCCGCGCTTCTGCGCTTCCAGCATCATCGCGAAAGTCGAATCGCCGTCGATATTGATGTTTTCGATGGGGTCCATCTGGACCGCCACGACCAAACCCGCCATGTACCGGTACTCCTAATTCAGGCGGCTTTTGAGCGCCTGTATTTCCATGGCGATGCGCGAGCGGGCCTGCGGGGCCTCGATCAGCGTCGCCGCTTGTTCCAAACACATCACGGCGGCCCGCAGATTGTCGAGCCCCCCGTGAACGAGCCCGGTTTCGTGCCACAAGGCGGGGTCGCCGGGCGAGAGCATCAACATGCGTTCCAGCACCGCCAGCGCGCCGCGGAAATCTTCGCCCTTCATCAGCCGCAGCTTGATGTTGTTCTGCAAGCGCAGCAGCACCGTGCGGTCGGGCACGGTCGCGTAGTGATAGGCTTGCAGCTCGGCGTCGGGCCCTTGCAGGCGCTTCAACAGCGAACGCAGCGCCTTCGTATCCAGCGCCTGGCCGAAATTGAACGGATCGACGATCGCGCGCCCGTCGGGCCCGTCGATGCGCACCAGGAAATGGCTGGGGAAGGACAAGCCCCACGCGGCCCAGCCTTGGGCGCGCGCCGCGTCGATCCACAGCACGGCGAGCGACACGGGCAAGCCGCGCCGCCGGTCGATCACGTGCGCGAGATCTGCGTTACGAAGATCGTCGTACGTATCCCTATCGCCGCGATAACCCAAACGTTCGACCAGCGCGTTGTGCAACGCCATCACGCGCGTGGCGATCGTGTCCGGCTTGCCTTGCGCTTCGGCCGCCACGCTCGTCGCGATTTCCGACAAGTGTGCTCGATAGGGCGAAAGGTCCAGCGCCGGGCGCGCCGCCAGCGACAAGGCGAGTGCGGTTTCGCCGATCGCGAAATCGGCGTCGCCCGCTTGCGCGGCTTCGCGCAATTTGCGCTCGGCCTCCGGTGCTCGGCCGGCGGGCGGGTAGGCGGGGATCAAGAAGCGCTCGCGCTCTTGGCCCCTTCTTCGCCCGGCGGCGGGCGGAAGCGGCGCGGATCGTCCTTGTTGATGATGTGGCTGACGACGCGGCGGATATTGGCGAGGTTGCGCGCGATCGCCAGCACGCGATCCTGCTCGGCCTGATCGTTCGACACGCCCAGCAGATAGACCGTGCCGTTGACGACCTCGACCGAGAAATTGATCGAGTTCACGCCGCGCGCGAACAACAGGCGCGAGCGCAGCTCGTTCGCGGCCCACGTGTCCTTGGCGTAGGCTTTGAGCCCGCCTTCGTCGGTCACTTCGATTTCGTTCAGGATTTCGCGCACGCCCTTGGCCTTCCAGGCGAGCTGCACGGCCTCGGCGCGCATGTCGGGATCGGTGACGGCGCCGGTGATCAATACCCGGCCTTCGTAGATCTGCGTCGACAACGCCGAGAACATCTTGGTCGATTTCTGGAACCAATAATGGTTGATCTCCAGCGCGATGCCGTTGTCGTTCGCGGTGCCGACGAAGCCGCGCTCCTGCACGGCGGCCACACCGCCGGTGGCGGCCGCACCGGCGACGACGCCCACGCAACCCGGCAGCAGCACCAAACCCGTTAGCGCTACGGCGATTTTCGCTTTGGACAGGAAACTCCGCATGTCGTGCGATCCCTTCGTTCCCCGGAAACGATCTATGTAAGGCTTGAATTCGAGTCGCGCCAAGCGTCTTGCAGATGCTTGGGCCAGCGTCCGGGCGTCACCAGAATGGCGTCGAATCGTGTCTCGAATGCGGCGAATTCGGGACGTTTGGCGAGGAAAATTTCCGCCGCGCGAACAATGCGTTGACGCTGCGCGGGGTGCAGCGCTTCGGCCGCCGCGTCGAGATCGGCGCGCAGTTTTACTTCGACGAAGGCGAGAACGCGCCCGCGCGCGGCGACGATATCGACCTGTGCCGCACCCAGCCGCAAATCGCGGCCGACGATGCGCCAGCCCGCCAGCCGCAAACGCCACGCCGCCAAAGTCTCGGCCCAGGATCCGCGCTTTTGATGGCGGAGATGGCGCGCCGACTTCACCGCTTCTTGCCGCCCAGTTCCAAGGCGCGCGAATAGACTTCGCGCCGTTTGAGGCCGGTTTCCGCCGCCACACGATCGGCCGCGTCGCGCACGCCCAAGGTCTCCAGCGCCACGCGCAGCTTGGCATCGAGCGTTTCGGCGTCCGTTTCGGGGACGGATGCTTCCCTCGCCGGGGCGACGACGATCACGCATTCGCCCAGCACGCCGGCGGCTTCGTAATGTGCCGCAAGCTCGGGCAGCGTGCCGGCGCGCGCCTCCTCGTGCCGTTTGGTTAGCTCGCGCGCGACGCAAGCGTCGCGCGGGCCCAGCACTTCGGCCATCGCGTGCAACGTCTCGACCAAGCGATGCGGCGCTTCGAACGCGACGAGCGTTGCGGGTAGGTCTTTGAATTCGCGCAAACGCCGCGCGCGCGGGCCCTGCTTGGGCGGCAGAAAGCCCAGGAACAACGCGGGCTCGGCGGGCAAACCCGACAACGCCAGCGCCGCGGTCAAGGCCGACGGGCCTGGGATCACCGTGAACGGAATTCCGGCCGCGCGCGCGGCGCGTACCAACGCCGCCCCCGGATCGGCGATACCGGGCATGCCGGCGTCGGCGACGAAAGCGACGATCTCGCCCTCGCGCACGCGCGCGATTAATTTTTCGGCGACCGTTTCGCTCTCGCGTTCGTCGCAGCGGATCAGGCGCGGGGCGATCAAGCCCATCGCCGACAGCAGCCGCCGCGCAACGCGCGTATCTTCCGCCGCGATCGTGTGCGCCGCCGCCAGCACCGTTTTTTGGCGGGCGGAGATGTCGCCCAAATTGCCCAAAGGTGTGGCGACCAGATAAAGCCCGGGCTTTATCGCGCCTGGATTCGCGGGCGCGGTGTCGGTAGTCTCCGGCGGCTCGTCGTCTGAGGACATAAAACTTTGCGCTCCCGCCTGATCGCCTTGTTCGCCATGCTCGTCGTCGCCCCGCTGCTCGCGGCCTGCGACGACCCGAGGGTAGCGGGCGTTTTCGGCCGAAGCCAGCCGACGACGCAAGCCCCGGCACCCGCACCGGCGGTCACGCCCCCGCCGCCGATTATGCCCGCACCGGCCGCCCCCGTGGTGCAGGAACCCGTTCCCGCCGCCCCGGTCCAGCAAGAAGCGTCGCCCGCGATTCCGCCGGGCCCGAAGGGCGCGCCGCGCGTGGCGTTTCTGGTTCCATTGAGCGGCCCCAACGCCGCCGTTGGCCGCGCGTTGCTCGATGCCGCCACGTTGGCGCTTTACGACGTCGCCGACGACGATTTCGTGCTGTTGCCGCGCGATACCGGCGGCACGCCGGAAGGTGCTGTCGCCGCGTTCGATTGGGCGGTGGAGCAGGGGGCGCGCTTGATCGTGGGCCCGCTGTTGTCGGCCGAAGCGCAGGCGATCGCCTCGCGCGCGCGCGAAGCGGGCATCGCGGCACTGGCGTTTTCCAACGACGTCGCCGCCGCCAGTTCCAACGTGTTCGTGCTGGGCCTCGCCCCGCAAGCCTCGATCCGCCGCACGGTCGATTTCGCGCGCTCGCGCGGCCTCGAAAAATTCGTGGCGCTGGTGCCCAACAACGCGATCGGCTTGGCGTCGGAAGCGGCGTTTCGCGACGCGCTGATCGCCACGCAAGGCACGCTGGTGCGCGTCGAACGCTACGATCCCGGCACGCTTGACGTGACACCCTGGGTGCGCCGGGCGGGCAATGTCGGTCCGCCGCCGCCGCGGGCTCAACGCGGCGAAGCGGCGCGCGAGCCGCCGGAACTCGATTTCGAAGCGATCCTGCTGCCCGATTTCGGCGACCGCTTGGCGCAGGTCGCAAGTCAGCTGCATCTGCACGAGATCGATCCCGCGCGCATTCGCTTCCTCGGCATTCCGCAATGGGACGATCCGCGTTCGTTGCGCGAGCCTTCGCTGCTCGGCGGCTGGTTCGCGGGGCCCCCGCCCGAAGCGCGGCAGAATTTCGAACGCCATTATCGCGAGGTGTTCGGCCGCGCTCCGCCGCGCGTCGCCACGCTCGCCTACGATGCCGTCGCGTTGGCCGCCGTGCTGGCGCGCGACAAAGGGGCGGATGGGGCGGATTACTCGCTGCCAGTGCTGACCGTGCCCACGGGCTTCGCGGGCATCGAAGGGATTTTCCGCTTCCTGCCGTCGGGTCTGGTCGATCGCGGCCTAGCGGTCATCGAAGTGCGCCGCGAAGGCCCGTTCGCGATCTCGCCCGCGCGCGACAGCTTCGAAGCGCCCGTCAATTAACCCATCAACGCCGAGAGCAGCGCGTTGACCAGCTTCAGCCCTTGTGGCGTCGGGCGAAAGCCGAATTGCGTGCGCGCCAGGAACCCGTCGCGCACCAGGCGATCGATCCGCGCGGTGTCGAGCATGCCGCCATCGCCCTCCAGCTTCGTGCCCGTCACGCGTTCGAAACGCCGCGAATCGATCCCTTCGACCAGCCGCAAGCCCATCATCAACGCTTCGTCGGCTTGATCGGCATGTTCGAGCGCTGTGTCTTCCGCCGTGCCGTGGCCGCGCTCGGCGACTTGTTTCAGCCACGTCTCTGGCGCTTTTTCCTGGCGCGTCGCGCGTTTGACGCCCTCGACCGTGATGCGGCCATGCGCACCCGGGCCCACGCCGACATAATCGTCGTAGCGCCAATAGACGCGGTTGTGCCGCGACTCATGCCCCGACTTGGCGTGGTTCGACACTTCATAGGCCGGCAAGCCCGCGTCGTTCAGCACGGCTTGCGTGGCGTCGAACAACGCTTCCTGGCGATCTTCCGACGGCAGCGCCAACTCGCCGCGCGCGGCCATTTGCTGGAAGCGCGTGCCCGCTTCCAGCGTGAGCTGATAGACCGACAGATGTGACGGGCCCAAGGCGAGGGCCGATTTCAATTCCTGGCGCCAATCGTTTTCGTTCTGATCGGGCCGCGCATAGATCAGATCGAAGGAGAAGCGATCGAACAACGCCGCCGCGCGATCGATCGCGTGACGCGCTTCGCGCACGTCGTGGCCGCGCCCCAAAAACTTCAGCGCCTTGTCGTCCAGCGCCTGCACGCCGATCGACAAACGCTCCACACCCGCCGCTTTAAACCCGGCGAAGCGTTCGGCCTCGGCCGAATTGGGATTGGCTTCGAGCGTGATTTCCGGCTCGTCGGCAATGCGCCAGCGCGTCGCGATGCGGTCGAGCACGGCGGCGGCCGTGCGCGGCGCCATCAAGGACGGCGTGCCGCCGCCGAAAAAGATCGACGTGATCGTGCGGTTGGGCGTGAGGGCGGCGTAGTAGTCGAGCTCGGCCAGCAGCGCTTGTTCCCACGCCGCCTCGTCGATCGTCTCGCGGACATGCGAATTGAAATCGCAATACGGGCACTTCGATTTGCAGAAGGGCCAGTGGACGTAAACGGCGAACTCGGCGGGCGGGCCGATCTCGTTCATCCGCGCCGTCCGGCGAAGCAGCCCGCCACCAGTTCGGCGAAGGCGCGCGCGCGATGGCTCATCCCATGTTTGCGCGCGGGATCCATCTCGCCGAAGGTGATCGTCTCATTCTCCGCCACGAACATCGGGTCGTAGCCGAAGCCGTTGTCCCCGCGCGGCGGCCAAACGACATGGCCATGCACCTCGCCGCGAAACGTCTCGCAATGCCCGTCCGGCCAGGCGAGCGTGAGGCATGCGACGAAGAAGGCGCTCCGGTCCTTCGCGTTCTTCGCGGCCAGCGCGTCTTCGACTTTGCGCATCGCGAAGCCGAAATCCTTACTCGGCCCCGCCCAGCGCGCCGAATAAAGCCCCGGATCGCCGTTCAGCGCGGCGACGCAAAGGCCGGAATCGTCGGCGAGGGCGGGCAAGCCGGTGGCGCGCGCCGAATGCAGCGCTTTCAGCTCCGCGTTCGCTTCGAACGTCGTGCCCGTTTCCTCGGGTTCCGGCACGCCCTTGTCGCCCGCCGATACGCAGGCCACGCCGAAGGGCCGCATCAGGTCGGCGATCTCGACCAGCTTGCCCTTGTTGTGGGTCGCGATGACGAGTGTGGGCTCGGTTAGTTGGCGATGGCCCATGCGGCGATCGCCTTCTTTTGCAACGCGACGAGTTCGCCAATGCCCTTTTCGGCGAGGCCCAGCATGGCCAGCAATTGATCCTTGGCGAAGGGATCGCGCTCCGCCGTGCCCTGGACTTCGACGATGGCTTGCGAACCGGTCAGCACGAAATTCGCGTCGACCTCGCAGGCCGAATCTTCGACGTAATCGAGATCGAGCACGGCCGTGCCGTTGGAAATACCGCAGGAAATCGCGGCCACATGATCGCGCAGCGGCACGGCCGGAATCGTCTTGGCGACGACCAGTTTGGTCAGCGCCTGGTGCAACGCGACCCAGGCACCGGTGATCGACGCGGTGCGCGTCCCGCCGTCGGCCTGCAGCACGTCGCAATCGATCTTGATCTGGCGTTCGCCCAGCGCCTTCGCGTCGAGAACCGAGCGCAGCGAGCGGCCGATCAAGCGCTGGATTTCCTGCGTGCGGCCCGATTGCTTGCCCTTGGCGGCTTCGCGGTCGGTGCGGGTGTGGGTGGAGCGCGGCAGCATGCCGTATTCGGCCGTCACCCAGCCCGACCCCGAATTGCGCAGGAAGGGCGGGACCTTTTCGTCGACCGACGCGGTGCACAGCACATGCGTGTCGCCGAAGCGGATCAGGCACGAGCCCTCGGCATGTTTGGTGAAGCCGGGCTCGAGGCTGACGTCGCGAAGCTGATCGTTCTTGCGGCCGGAGGGGCGCATGGGCCTACTCTTTCGACGGATGGAATTGCGGCCGCGACCATAGGGGAGAGCGCCCGGCCGGTCCAGGGCGGGCATGCGCCCGCCGAAACCTATTCCGCTTTGCGGCTTTTGGGGGCGAGCTTCGCGATATAGGCGCTAATATCCTTGGCTTCTATGGCGTCGTAATCGCCACGTTTGATGGCGTCGATCCCTCGTCGAACTTCTTCGATCAAGCGCAGACGTTTTTTGTCGGGACCCATAGGGGCGTCATCCATCGAATTTCTCTCGTCGATCTTGGCGGAATTCCGAGTTTCAAATATAACCTTCGTATGTGGTTTTTGTTAGCTAGTCTCGCTTTGATCATCGGATTCGTTGAGTCCGTAAACGCTCAGGATCGTCGAGGCCCAGATGCGCAAACGGTAGTATGCGCCGTGACCGCTCTTGTTTCGGGTCAACTCAGCCCGGCGAACTTGATGTGCTTTGCCGATCTCGCACGCGGCTTGACGGCGCCATCACGGGGCCGCCCCCAGGCTGGTCAAGCGACGCCGATCATCGTTCCACCCCAGAGCATCGCCGAATCAGCTGAGCTCATCATCAAGTGCTACCACCCCAGTGCCACGTTCGTTGCCGTCGATATCGTCCAGTATCCTTGGCAACAGGGCATCATGTGGAATGCCACGCAAAGCGCGCAGCTTCGGATTTTCTGGCGTGGCGCCTATATCGGAAATGACTATGAAACTTTTGTCGGCTTCGTTCAGCGGGGCAATAATTTCAGAGTGATTTACGAACAAACATCCCCGATGACTTGGCCGCCATCGCCGCGCTGCGCGCTTCGGAACTGGGTCGCAATGGCTGGCTGAGGCCAATCCCGCACCTTGACGCCCCCGTATGCGACGCCTAACGTTTTCGGTATGCGCAGCACCCCCGTCGTTCCTTTCGAGCGTAAGACGCCGACGACGGCCGCCGAAACGGCCGGTCCCGCCGTGCTGTCGTCGAAAGTCGCCGATTCCGCCATTCGGGCGTTGGACGAACGCTCGCGTGACGTGTTCCGCCGCGTCGTCGAAGCCTATGTCGAGACGGGCGAGCCGGTCGGCTCGCGCACCCTGTCGCGCCAATTGTCCGAGCGTCTGTCGCCCGCGACGATCCGCAACGTGATGGCCGATCTTCAGGATCTGGGCCTGCTCTATTCGCCGCATACCTCGGCCGGGCGCTTGCCGACCGATGTGGGCTTGCGCTGGTTCGTCGACGGTTTGCTGGAAGTCGGCCGACTGTCGAGCGAGGAGCGCGACAATATCGAAGTGCAATGCGCCGCCACCGGCCGTGCGCCCGCGCAAGTACTCGAACAAGCCTCGCAAATGCTGGCGGGCCTGGGGCAGGGCGCGGGGCTCGTGATCGCGCCCAAGGCGGAATCGCCGCTCAAGCATATCGAATTCGTGTCGCTCGCACCGGGGCGCACGCTGGTCGTGCTCGTCCAAGGCTCGGGCCTGGTCGAAAACCGCATCATCGAAACGCCGATCGGTTTGACGCCCGCGCAGTTGACGCAAGCGGGGAATTTCCTCAACGCGCGCATCGTCGGCCGCACGCTCGCCGAAGCGCGCGCCGAGATCGTCGAGCAGCTCGAGGCCGAGCGCGCGGCGCTGGACGAGCTGTCGCGCAAGGTCGCGGCGGAAGGTCTCGCGGTCTGGTCGTCGGACGACGGCAAGCCCGCGCAAGACGCGTATTTGATCGTGCGCGGTCAGTCGAAGCTGCTGGCCGATGTGCACGCGATGGAGGATTTGGAGCGTATCCGCCGCTTGTTCGAAGCGCTCGAACAGCACGAATCGCTGGCGAAGATCCTCGATCAAGCGCAGCAAGCGCAGGGCGTGCAGATCTTCATCGGCGCACAGAACGAATTGTTCGGCTTGTCGGGCTGCTCGACGGTCATCGCGCCCTATACGGATTCGCGCGCGCGCATCGTGGGTGCGATCGGCGTGATCGGCCCTACGCGCCTCAATTACGCGCGCATCATCCCCACGGTCGATTACACGGCCAAGATCGTCGGGCGCCTCGTCGGCTGAATTCACACTTGCGCCGGGCGGATTTTTCCCCCAAATCCCCCCGGTCCTATCGTTCACCGAAGCAGCGCCATGACCGATCCGCAACAGCCCACGCCCGAAGAAATCCCGCCGCAAGCCGCTGAAACTCCGGAAGCCGCCGATCCGTTGGCGGAAGCGCTGGCGCGCGCCGAAGCGGCCGAGGCGGAGCTTGCGCGCGTCAAGGACGGCGCGTTGCGCGCGATGGCGGATGCCGAGAACGTCAAGAAGCGCGCCGAGCGCGAAATCGTCGAGCGCGAGAAATACGCGGTCTCGGGTTTCGCCAAATCGCTGCTGGCGGTCGCGGATAATCTGCGCCGCGCGCTCGATGCCGTATCGGCCGACGCGAAAGCCGCCGATCCCGTCCTTGGCAAGCTGGTCGAGGGCGTGGAGCTGACCGAGCGCGAATTGCTGAGCGCGTTCGAGAAATTCGGCGTGGTGAAGCTCGACCCCGTCGGCAAGCCGGCCGATCCGAATTTTCACCAGGTGGTCGCCCAGGTCGATCACCCGACGGCGGCCCCCGGCACGGTCGCGCAGGTCTTCCAGGCCGGTTACACGCTCAACGGCCGCCTGCTGCGCGAAGCGATGGTCACGGTCGCCAAGGGCGCACCCGCCGCCCCCGGTGCGACGGTCGATACGCAGGCCTAACCGCTATCAGTTGACGCATTCCCTTTGGGGCCGCAAATTTGCGGAATCCAAGGGGACTCGATGTCCAAACGGGACGCCAACGCAGCCGCGATATCGGTGACGCGCGAATTCGACGCGCCGCCGCACCGGCTTTTCCGCTGGTGGACCGAGCCGCGGCACTTCATCCGCTGGTTCGGCCCCGCGCGCACCGACATGCCGGTCTGCGATTTGGAGCCGCGCCCCGGCGGGTTGCTGCGGCTGTGCATGCGCTACGACGACGGCCGCGAGATTTGGCTGAAAGGCCGGTTCCGCGAGGTGCAGGAGCCCGACCGTCTGGTTTTCGCGCTGTGGTTCACCGACGAAAAAGGCGCCCCGGCCGCGCATCCGATGTACGAGGATTGGCCGCTCGACGCGACGTTCCTGACGACCGTCGCGTTCGAGGATGTCGGCCATCGCGCCAAGCTGACGCTGCACCAAGCCGTGCGCCCGACGCTGGCCGCCAAGCATCCCAATTTGCTGGCCGAGCGCGACATGGCCCGCCAAGGCTGGGTCGAAAGCTTCGAACGTCTCGCCGATCTTTTGGTCGACGCGGAGTGATTTAGGCGCTTTGGCGCAGATTGCCGGCGGCCGCTTCGGCGGCATGCTCATAGGCCTTGCTGACCGCGGCGGGCGGCAACTCGGCGGATTGCGCCGGGGCGTCCGACGGCCCGAAAATCCGCGCGATTTTGCGCTGGAACCGGGCGTCCACGATGTCGACGAAGGCGTCGAGTGTACCGTCGACCAAGCCGACCTTGCTGGCGTATTTCGCCGGCTGTTCGGCCGCGGCCTTGGTTTCCTGGGCGCGGGTCCGCGCGGCGTCGCGCGCTTCCAGCGCTTTGATTTCGACCTGATCGGCAACCGTCGAGCGCGCTTGCGTTTCCGCACGGGTCGGCGCCGGCGCTTGGCTTTGGGCCGGCGCGGCTTGGGCGACACGGGATTCCGCGAAAGCGGCAATCGGGGCGGTGCTGGCGATACTCTGGATACTGTTCAGAACGCTGCTCATGACACGAACCTCGCTTCTCGAAGTTCCGAGGGTCCCGCCATCGCTCCCCGCCGTTCTGGCGAAAGGGACGTGAATCACGAAGACGAGATCTTCCTCACGGCTTATATAATACGAACGGCGTTTGGAGTCAATTCCACGGCATGATTTCCGGTCGTACCGGGCCCGTGCCACAAAAACTGCGCAAAACGCCGCGGCCGGTTGCGGGAAACGCGCGATCCGCCTATATCGCTGGCAACGATAGGGTCTTCCCGGAAGTGGCGATGCGCGCCGGGGGTGGGAGGGCCCGAATCCCTTGGATTTCACCCCGGAAGACGCATCGAGTTACCCCAATGGGGTCCGACCTGCCGGTGCCTCGCGCAAGAGGGCCGGCGACCCGGACCGCCGCATATGAGGACGGACATGAGCAAAGTTATCGGCATCGACCTCGGCACGACCAATTCCTGCGTCGCCGTGATGGAAGGCAGCACGCCGAAGGTCATCCCCAACGCCGAAGGGGCCAACACCACGCCGTCGATCGTCGCCTTCGCCGATTCCGGCGAGCGTCTGGTCGGCCAGCCCGCCAAGCGCCAGGCGGTCACCAATCCCTCGGACACGTTCTACGCGATCAAGCGCCTGATCGGCCGCCGCTTCGAAGACCCGATGGTCTCGAAGGATGTGGGCCTCGTGCCCTACAAGATCGTCAAGGCCGACAACGGCGACGCGTGGGTCGACTCGAAGGGCAAGAAATATTCGCCCTCGCAGATCTCCGCCTTCACGCTGATGAAGATGAAGGAGACGGCCGAGGCGTATCTGGGCGAGACGGTCACGCAAGCGGTGATCACCGTTCCCGCCTATTTCAACGACTCCCAGCGCCAAGCCACGAAGGACGCCGGCAAGATCGCGGGTCTCGAAGTCCTGCGCATCATCAACGAGCCGACGGCGGCCGCGTTGGCCTATGGCTTGGAGAAGAAGAAGGCCGGTACGATCGCGGTCTACGATTTGGGCGGCGGCACGTTCGACGTGTCGGTGCTGGAAATCGGCGACGGCGTGTTCGAAGTGAAGTCCACGAACGGCGATACGTTCCTGGGCGGCGAAGATTTCGACAACGAGATCATCACCTATCTGGCGGCTGAGTTCAAAAAGGAGCAGGGCATCGACCTGCGCGCCGACAAGCTCGCCTTGCAGCGCCTGAAGGAAGCCGCCGAGAAGGCGAAGATCGAGCTGTCGTCGGCGGTGCAGACCGAAGTGAACCTGCCCTTCATCACGGCGGACGCGTCGGGCCCGAAGCATCTCAACATCAAGCTGACGCGCGCCAAGCTCGAAAGCCTAGTCGATGCGCTGATCCAGCGCACGATCGAGCCGTGCCGTGCGGCCCTCAAGGACGCCGGCCTCAAGGCCAGCGAAATCGACGAGGTCGTGCTGGTCGGCGGCATGACGCGTATGCCCAAGGTCATCGAGACCGTGAAGCAGTTCTTCGGGCGCGAGCCGCATCGCGGCGTCAACCCCGACGAAGTGGTCGCGATCGGTGCGGCCATTCAGGCGGGCGTGCTGAAGGGCGACGTCAAGGACGTGCTGCTGCTCGACGTGACGCCGCTGTCGCTGGGCATCGAAACGCTCGGCGGCGTGTTCACGCGCCTGATCGACCGCAACACCACGATCCCGACGCGCAAGTCGCAGGTCTTCTCGACGGCCGAGGATTCGCAATCGGCCGTGACGATCCGCGTCTTCCAGGGCGAGCGCGAAATGGCGGCCGACAACAAGATGCTCGGCCAGTTCGACCTCGTCGGTCTGCCGCCCGCCCCGCGCGGCGTGCCGCAGATCGAAGTGACGTTCGACATCGACGCCAACGGCATCGTTCAGGTTTCGGCGAAGGATAAGGGCACGGGCAAGGAGCAGCAGATCCGCATCCAAGCCTCGGGCGGCCTGTCCGATTCCGAAATCCAGAAGATGGTGAAGGACGCCGAGGCGAACGCCGCCGAGGACAAGAAGCGCCGCGATCTGGTCGAGGCGAAGAACCGCGCCGAAGGCATGATCCACGACGTCGAAAAGAACCTGAAGGAGCATGGCGACAAGATCGGGGCCGATAAGGCCGTGATCGAGCAAGCCATCGCCGACCTGAAGGGCGTCAAGGATGGCGACGACGTCGAGGCGATCAAGGCCAAGACCGAAGCGCTGACCCAAGCGTCGATGAAGCTGGGCGAAGCCATGTACAAGGCGTCGCAGGCCGAAGCCGCCGCAGGCGGCGCCGATGCCGGTCCGTCGGCCGAAGCGCCCAAGGGCGACGCGCCGAAGGACGAGAAGGTCGTCGACGCGACGTTCGAAGACGTGTCCGACAAGAACAAGAAGAACTGAGCTTGGAAGGCGGGCGCTTGACCGCGCCCGCCTGACGCTCGACGGAGTCGGCCGTGGCGAAGGAAGATTTTTACGAGCTGCTGGGCGTGGCCAAGGGGGCGTCGCAAGACGAACTCAAGAAGGCCTATCGCAAGCTCGCCATGCAGTATCACCCGGACAAGAATCCGGGCGACAAGAAAGCCGAAGCCAAGTTCAAGCAGATCAACGAGGCCTACGACGTCCTGAAGGACGAGCAGAAGCGCGCGGCCTATGATCGCTTCGGCCATGCCGCTTTCGAGCAAGGCGGCGGCGGTGCGGGCAATCGCGCCGGCGGTTTCGATTTCGGCGGCGGCAATGCCGGATTCGCGGACATCTTCGACGAGATGTTCGGCGAATTCATGGGCGGCGGCCGGCGCGGTGGGGGCCCTCAGCGCGGGTCGGACCTTCGCTATAATCTCGAAATCAGCCTGGAAGACGCGTTCCACGGCAAGCAAGCGACCGTCAAAGTCGCGTCGCTGCATTCCTGCGAGACCTGCAAAGGAACCGGTGCCGAAGCGGGCTCGAAGCCCGTCACCTGCCCGACCTGTCGCGGTCACGGCAAGGTGCGCGCCCAGCAAGGCTTCTTCACGATCGAACGCACCTGCCCGCAATGCGGCGGCGGCGGCCAGATCATCGAGAAGCCGTGCAAGACCTGCCAGGGTCAGGGTCGCGTGCGCAAGGAACGCACGCTCAACGTCAACATCCCGGCGGGTGTCGAGGACGGCACGCGTATCCGCTTGGCCGGCGAAGGCGAAGCGGGCATGCGCGGCGCCCCGCAAGGCGACCTGTATCTGTTCTTGCAGATCAAGCCGCACAAGCTGTTCCATCGCGAAAACGCGGACATCTATTGCCGCGTGCCGATCGCGATGACGACGGCCGCACTGGGCGGTTCGGTCGAAGTGCCGACGGTCGATGGCGGCCGCGCCAAGGTCACGATTCCGGCGGGCGCCCAAACCGGCCAGCAATTCCGCCTGAAGGGCAAGGGCATGTCGGTGCTGCGCTCCACCGCGCGCGGCGACATGTTCATCGAGGCGGTGGTCGAAACGCCGGTGAACCTGACGAAGCGTCAGCAGGATCTGCTGAAGGAATTCGAAGGCACGGGCGGCGCCGACAAATCGCACTCGCCCGAATCGGCCGGCTTTTTCGCGAAAGTGAAGGAGCTGTGGGACGATCTGCGCGGGTAATTCCCGCGCAGCGTCTTCACGCCACGACCAAGTAATCCATCGCCGACAGCACGCCGCGCAGATTGTGCAGGATCGCGTCGATCGCGCGGTTCTCGCTGCCGTCGCGATAGGCGGCATAGACGCGCCCGTCGCCGACCGGCGGATCGGTCGTCAGCACGACCAGCGTGCCGTCGGATATTTCTTTCTCGACCATCTTGTGCGGCAACACGCCGACCGCGACACCCGCCGCGATCAAGTGCGCGGAGACGGTGACGCTGCTGCACATGTCGATGCGCGCAGGCTCGATCCCGGCGGCGGCGAACCAATCCTGGGTCTGGCGGAACATCGCCGAAGGCGGTGGGTTCGATACGATCGGCACGTCGCGCAGATCGGCCGGGCGCACTTTCGCCGGTAAGCCCCAGGACGGGGCCGCCATGAACGAGTTCGGCTGCAAGCCGAGCGGGATCAGCCGCACGCCCGGATGCCCGACCGGATTGACCAGAATGGCGAGATCGAGATTGTGGCGCGCGAGTTCGGGTTCCAGCGTCGACGTGGTCGCGACGGTGAATTCGGGGCGCAGCTGCGGATAGTCGTGGCGCAGCGAATCGACCAGCGGCGCCAAACACACCATCGCCACACCTTCCGCGATCCCCACGCGCGCGGCACCCGACACGGGCGACGGGTCGGGCGTTTCGCGGATGCGGTCGATCTCGCGCCGCACCGTGCGCGCGCGGGCGAGCAAGCTAAGGCCGGCAGGGGTCGGGCGAATGCCGCGCCCGGCGCGTTCGAACAATTCCACGCCCAAGGCGGCTTCCAGATCGCGCAGGCGCAGCGAAACCGTCGGCTGGGCCAGGTTCAATTGACGTGCTGCGGCCTGGACCGAGCCCAGATCCACCGCCCAAAGGAAGGCTTCCAGCTGCGCGAGGGTCAAACGCATAGGAATTTCTAATATGACAGGCTCAGATAATCCAATTGGATTTGTATGCCTGCACGGCGTTACCACTCGCGGCGGAGAAACACCCGAACAGCGCCGAAGAATGAAAATCACGCCGACCGCGAAAATCGTCCGTATCGATGGTTACGAACTGTCCTGCCCTTTGCCCGAGCGAATCGGGAATTCGCGCGGCTTTTTCGAAAGCCGTGCTGCGCTGCTTGTGTCGATTACGACGGATGCGGGCGTGACCGGCTGGGGCGAGACCTGGGCCTATCCGGGGGCCGCTGCCGCGATCGTGCGCCGCGATCTCGCCCCCAAACTGATCGGCCAAGACGCTTCCGCCCCGCGCCGCCTCCACGATGTGATGCTGCGCGCCTTGCCGGAGCGGCATGGCGTGCCGTTGATGGCGGTCAGCGCGCTCGATATCGGCGTGTGGGATGCCGCCGCGCGCATTGCGAACAAGCCGCTTTCGGCGATGCTGGGCGGCGCGATGCGCGAGCGCATGGCCGCCTATGTCAGCGGGCCGTTTTTGAAGCCGGGCGCCGATCCGTTCCATACCTATATGGCCGATCTCGACACCTATCTCGAGGCCGGGTTCCGCGCGGTGAAGCTGCGCTTGGGCACGATGCCCAAGCGCGATGCCGAGATCGCGCGCCAGGTGCGCCAGCGCATCGGCGCCGATATGCCGCTGATGGTCGATCTCAACCAAGGTTTCACGATCGGACCCGCGAGCGATCTCGCGAAGCGCTTGGCCGAACATGACGTGCGCTGGTTGGAGGAGCCGATCGCCCACGACAATCTCGCGGGCTACAAGCGCCTCGCCGATGGCGGCACGATCCCGCTCGCGGCGGGCGAATCGCTGTTCGGCGTCGAAGCCTTCCGCGACACGGTCGCGTCGGGCGCGCTCACCTATTTGCAGCCCGACATGGCGTTGTGCGGTGGCGTGACCGAGATGATCAAGATCGCTGGCCTCGCCGAAGCCTTCGGCCTGGCGCTCGTCCCGCATGTTTGGGGCACGGCGGTGAATTTCAACGCCACGCTCCAATTCGCTTCGACGTTGCCCGCGCGCGGCGGCCACGCGATGCCCTGCCCGATGTTCGAATACGACTATTCCTACAATCCGCTGCGCACGAAATTCAGCGCCAACCCGGTCGATGCGAACGGCACCGTCGCCGTGTCGGACGCGCCGGGGATCGGCGTCGATATCGACCCGGCGAAGTTCGACACGCTTCTGGTCCGGCACTGGACCGTGCAATGACGACCGAAAACCAATAAACCGGAGGAACCTCATGACCAAGTTAAACACGCTCGCCGCTTTGATGCTCGCCGCCGGCGCGATGTTCGCGCACGACGCCGCAGCGCAGACCAAGGTGCTCAATCTCGGCTTCGTCGGCCGCCAGACCGCCCCCGAAGGTGTGGGCGTCACCACGATGGCGGAGAAGGTGAAGGCGCGCACCAACGGCCGCGTCGACATCAAGCTGCATCCGGGCGGCGCCTTGGGCGGCGACCGCGAAGTGATCGAAGGCGTGCAGATCGGCACGGTCGACATGACCGTGTCGTCGACCTCGATCTTCGCGAACTTCGTGCCCGACGTGCAGGTGCTCGACATTCCGTTCCTGTTCCGCGACTTCGATCATGCGCAAGGCGTGCTCGACGGCGCGGTCGGCAAGGAACTGCTCGCCAAGTTCGACGCGCGCGGCTTCAAAGGCCTGGCGCTGGGCGGCATCGGTTTCCGGCAATTGACCAATAGCCGCCGCCCGGTGGCCGGCCTCGACGACGTGAAGGGCCTCAAAATCCGCACCCAGGAAAATCCGATCCATATCCAGGTCTGGCGTGCGCTCGGCGCCCAGCCCACGCCGATGGCGATCCCCGAAGTCTTCACGGCCCTTCAGCAAGGCGTGATGGACGGCCAGGAAAACCCGATCGGCGCGATCATCAACAACCGCTTCGGCCAAGTGCAGAAGTATCTGACGATCACCAACCACGCCTTCACGCCGGTGGCGCTGGTGATCTCGCCCGCCGCGTTCAACGCGCTGTCGCCGGCCGATCGTCAAGTGTTGCAGGAAGAAGCGACCGCCGCGATGGCCGTGACCAAAGCCGAAGTCGCGAAGATCGAAAAGACCGGCGTCGATCAGCTGCGCGGCATGGGTCTCCAAGTCGTCGAAAAGGTCGACACGGCCAAGTTCCAAGAAGCGTTGAAGCCGACCTTCGCCGATCTCGCCAAGCGTTTCGGCGAATCGACGATCAACCGCATCAAGGACTTCAAGTGAACCAACCCAACGTCGCGATCCGCCTGCTCCTGATCACGGAGCGGGCGGTCACGCGGGTCTCCGTGTTCGCGGCGTGCGGCTTTCTGGCCGCCGCCGCGTGCGTGGGGTTCTACCAGGTGCTCGCGCGTTTCCTGCTGGCCGAACCGGTCACGTGGTCGGAAACCTTCGTGCGCGTCACGCTGATCTGGATGTCGTATCTCGGGCTGTGCGCGGCGATGCGCAAAGGGGCGCTCGTCTCGGTCGACGTGCTCTACGCCATGTGCAAGGGCCGCACGCGCCGAGCGTTGCAGGCCGCGATCGCCGCATCGACGCTGGCACTGCTCGTCATTCTCGTCTGGTACGGCGCGATCCTGACCCAGCGCGTGCAGTTCCAAATTCTCGCCGGGCTCGAAATCTCGGTCAGCTGGGCTTACGCCGCGATCCCGGTCGGGGCAGCGGTCTCGATCCTCGCCGTTCTCGCGCATTATTTCGATCCCAAGCGCGAAGAACTCGAAAACGCGGTCTAGGAGACGCGACGATGGCCGCGACGATGCTGTTCACGATGTGCGTGCTGCTGGTGCTGTCGATTCCGGTCGCGGTGTCGATCGGGCTCGCCGCCATCGCCGGCATGGGCCTGTTCACGCCATTGCCGCTCGTGCTGGTGGCGCAGCAGGCTTTCGCCTCGCTCGACAAATTCCCGCTCGCCGCGGTGCCGTTCTTCATTCTCGCCGGCAATCTGATGGGCGAGGGCGGTATTTCCGCGCGCCTCGTCGACTTCGCCAAATGCCTGGTCGGCGGGGTGCAAGGCGGGCTCGCTTGCACCTGCATTCTGACCTGCATGATCTTCGCGGCCGTCTCGGGCTCCAGCGTCGCCACGACCTTCGCCATCGGCGCCATCCTGATCCCGGCGATGGTGCGCCACGGTTACCCGGTTCCTTTCGCCGCGTCGTTGCAGGCGACGGCCGCGGAGCTCGGCGTCATCATTCCGCCGTCGATCCCGATGATCCTTTACGGCGTGGCGGCTGAAGTTTCCATCGGCGAACTCTTCATCGCCGGTTTCGGACCGGGCATTCTGATCAGCGTCGCGCTGATGGCGTTCGTCTATATCTGGTGCCGCATTCGCGGCTACGGCAAGCGCGATGCCGAGGGCCGCATGCCCTTGCTGGCCGCCACGCGCCGTGCGGGACTCGCGCTGATGATGCCGGTGATCATCCTGGGCGGCATCTATGGCGGGGTGTTCACGCCGACCGAAGCGTCGATCGTCGCGGTGTTCTACGCGCTGTTCGTCAGCTGCTTCGTCTACCGCGAAATCGGGGTGATGCAGCTTTACGAGATCTTGCGCCGCTCGGTCGTCTCGTCCGCCATCATCATGTTCATCATCGCGATGGCCGGTCTGTTCAGCTTCCTGCTGACGCGCGCGGGCATCCCCGCCCAGATCGGCGCGTGGATCGTCGAGAATTTCCACGAAGGCTGGGCCTTCCTGCTGGCGGTGAACGCGTTCCTGTTCATCATCGGCATGTTCATCGAGACGTCGGCCTCGATAATCGTGCTCGCACCGATCCTCGCCCCCGTCGCGGCGCATCTGGGGATCGACCCGGTCCATTTCGGCCTGATCATGGTGGTCAATCTGGCGCTGGGCATGATCACGCCGCCTTTCGGCGTCAATTTGTTCGCCGCTTGCTCGGTCGCCGGCATCTCCCTCGACCGGATCTCCAAATCGCTGATCCATTTCGTGCTGGTGATCGTCGCTTGCCTGATGGTCATCACCTACGTGCCGGAAATCTCCCTGTTCATGCGCGATCTCGCGTACTGACCGCATCTCGCCCAAGGGCGCCGGGCATGCTATCTGGCGGGGGATGATCGCCCCGTTCCTTCGCCTCGCCCGGCCCAAGCAATGGGTCAAAAACGCCTTCGTGGCGGCCCCGCTGTTTTTCACGCCCAGCGTCTTGTCCTGGGCGTCGGCGGCGATTGTCGCGCAAGCGGTGCTCGCCTTCAGTCTGATCGCGTCGGCGATCTATGCCCTCAACGACTGGGCGGACCGCGAGGCCGATCGCCTGCATCCCGAAAAGCGCCATCGTCCGGTGGCATCCGGCGTCGTGGCGCCCCATGCGGCGCTGGTTTTCGCGGCCCTGCTGCTGCTGGCCGGCGGCGCGCTCGCACTGCGTTTGCCGCCCGAATTCGGCGCGATCCTGGCGTGCTACGCCATCCTCAACATCGCCTATTCGCTTGGGCTCAAAAATATCTCGCTGCTCGACGTGCTGGTGATCGCGGTCAGCTTCGTCTTGCGCGTCGAGGCCGGCGCGGTGGCGATCGGAATCGTGCCCACGGTGTGGATCCTGGTCTGCACCGGCTTGTTGGCGTTGTTCCTGGCGCTGGCCAAACGGCGCGACGACCTGACCAGCGATCTGGACGCCGCACACCGCAAGTCGCTTGCCGGTTACAATCTGCCCTTCATCGACACGGCGATCGCCGTCGTGCTCGGCGCGTTGCTCGTCGGGTATCTCATGTACACGACCGACGATGCGGTCTTGCGCAAGTTCGGCACCGAGCGGCTTTATATGACCGCGCCCTTTGTTGTGGCGGGGATTCTCCGCTATCTCCAGATCGCGCTCGTCGAAAAACGCTCGGGCTCGCCGACCGAAATCGCGCTGTCGGACCGGTTCCTGATCGTTTGCGTACTGGGCTGGGTCGCCGTCTTCGGCTATCTGATCTACGCATGATTCGCTGGAAGACCGATCGCTTCGCCGGTTGGGGCCGCACGGCCCCCGCGATGGCGCGCGCCGCACGGCCCGAACGCCAGGCCGAGCTCGACGCCGCGTTCGCGGGCGCGCGGGAATTCGGCGCCGCGCTGCCGCGCGGCAATGGCCGTTCCTATGGCGATGCGGCGCAAGTGACCGATGGCGCCTTGATCCTCGGCACGCGGCTCGACCGCTTCGTGTCCTTCGATCCGGCGACGAATCTGCTGGTCGCCGAACCGGGCGTCACCTTCGCCGACATCTTGGCCGCCTTCCTCCCGCGCGGATTGGCGGCCCCCGTTTCGCCCGGCACGATGTACGCGACAATCGGCGGCGCGCTCGCCGCCGACGCGCATGGCAAGAACCACGATCGCGCGGGATCTTTCGGCGCGCATGTCGAATGGTTCGACCTTCTGATCGCCAATGGCGAGACATTGCGGTGCTCGCGCGAGCAAAACGCCGATCTGTTCCGCGCGACGATCGGCGGCATGGGCTTGACCGGTTTCGTGCGCCGCTTGGCGCTGCGCCTGGCGCCCGCGTCGCCCTTCGTGCGGGTGAAGGAATCGCGGGTCGACGATCTCGACGAATTCTTCGAAGAATTCGCCGCGTCGCGCGATTCCGCGACGTTTACCGTCGGCTGGGTCGATGCGCTCGCCAAAGGCGGGCAGCTCGGGCGCGGCATTTTCGAAACGGCGGAATACGCGCCGGATGCGGCCCAACGCCCGCCGGGTTTGCGGGCACCCAAGCCCATCCCGTTCGATCTGCCCGGCTTCGCGCTGTCGACGCCCATCGTGCGCGGCTTCAACGAGCTTTATTGGCGCCGCGTGCCCGAAGCGGGCCGTACGGGCGAACGCGCCCTCGACCGTTTCCTTTATCCGCTCGACTCGCTGGCGGATTGGAACCGGCTTTACGGCAAGCGCGGCTTCCATCAATTCCAGGCGGTCGTGCCCGACGGTCCGGCGCGCGATGCGGTGCGCGATATGCTGGAAAAGGTCGCGGCGACCGGCAACGCCTCGTTCCTCGCGGTGCTGAAAACCTTGGGCGGCGAGGGGCATGGCTTGCTCTCGTTCCCGATGCGCGGCGTGACGCTCGCGCTCGATATTCCCAACGCGCCCGGTGCCGACGAATTGCTCGCATCGCTCGAACGCGTCGCTCGCGATGCGGGCGGGCGCATCTATCTCGCCAAGGATTCGTGCCAATCGGCCGAGACGTTCCGCGCGACCTATCCGCGCCTGGCCGAGTTCGAAGCGGTACTGGCGGAATTCGATCCTGAGAAGCGTTTCGAATCGGATCTGTCGCGCCGCCTGGGCATTCGCGGGGGGCCGGCATGATCTGGGTCGTGATCGGCGCCTCCTCCACCATCGCGCGGGAATTCGCGCGCCAAGCGGCGATGCAGGGTGCGGGGATTCTGCTGGCGGGCCGCGACCGCGACGATTTGGCGGTCAACGCCGCCGATATCGCGACGCGCGCCAATGTGGCCGTCCGCGTCGAGCATTTCGATTTGGCCGACGCCGGCGAGCACATCGCCTTGCTCGACGCCGCGCAAAGCTTCGCAAATGGCGCGGAAATCAATCTGTTCCTCGCCGCCGGAACGATGCCGTCGCAAGCCGAGATCGACGCCGATCCGGGTCTCGCCGCCGCGACGATCGTCACGAACTACACCGGGGCCGTGCTGCTGTTGCAGCGTTTCGCAGCCGTGTTCGAGGCGCAGAAATCCGGCACGGTGATCGCGCTGGGTTCCGTTGCGGGCGATCGCGGGCGGCTCAAAAACTATGTCTACGGCTCGGCCAAGGCGGGGCTACACGCCTATCTGCAAGGCTTGCGCGCGCGGCTGGTGCGCAGCGGCGCACATGTCGTCACCCTGAAGCCGGGTTTCGTCGATACCGCGATGACCTGGGGCTTGCCCGGCCTGTTCCTGGTCGCGTCCCCGGCCGCCATCGCGCGTGCCGCATTGACGGCGGCGGCCAAGAAACGCGATATCGTCTACGCGCCCTTCTTCTGGTGGGGCATCATGACGATCATCAAGCACATCCCGGAACGTATCTTCAAAAAACTGAACATCTGATCGGGGAAGACCAATGCGTATCGGAATCGTGGGTGCCGCCGGCCGGATGGGCCAGATGCTGATCCGCGAAGTGCACGGCAACGCGACCGCGAAACTCGGCGGTGCGGTCGAGCGTGCGGGCTCCGATGCCGTGGGCCGCGACGCGGGCGAACTCGCGGGGCTCGGCCCCCTTCAGGTGAAGGTCGGCGCCGATCCGGCCGCGTTGTTCGACGCGTGCGACGCGGTGATCGATTTTACCGCGCCCGCGGCCAGCATCGTGCATGCGGGTCTCGCCGCCGCGAAGGGCAAGGCGTTGATCCTGGGTACGACCGGCATCACGGCCGCCGACCAAGCGAAGATCGACGCGGCGGCCAAGTCGGCGGTCATCGTGCAATCGACGAATTTCTCGCCCGCCGTGGTGCTCAGCTTCGCATTGGTCGAAGAAGCCGCGCGCCGCTTGGGGCCCGATTACGACATCGAGATTTTCGAGGTCCATCATCGCCACAAGGTCGACGCACCCTCGGGCACGGCGTTGAGCTTGGGCCGTGCCGCCGCCAAGGGCCGTGGAATCGATTTCGACAAGGAAACGATTCGCGGCCGCGACGGCCATACGGGTGCGCGGCCCACGGGCCCGATCGGCTTTTCGGTCGCGCGCGGCGGTTCGGAAACCGGCGAGCACAACGTCATGTTCATGGCGGAAGGCGAGCGGCTGGAGATCGTGCACAAAGCGTCCAACCGCCAGATCTATGCGCGCGGTGCCGTGCGGGCGGCGTTGTGGGTCAAGGGCCGCGCCCCCGGTCTCTATTCGATGCGCGACGTGCTGGGGCTGTAACGCAAGTTCTTGATCGCGTCGGCGATGATGCGCGCGACCGGTTCGCGTTCGTCGATCGGCAGGAACCCGCCCAGCCACGTGACCTTGCCGTGGCTGCGAAGGCGCACGGCCGCCGGATGGCCGGGGCGGGCGGCCAAATCGACCTTCAACCAATAAGGCTGCCACGTCTCGCGCGTGACTTTGCCCCAAGGATCGACGCGCTCGATCTCCAGGCTGTCTTCGCGCAGCACGATGCGCTCATAGCGCCGGCCGGTCGCGTAGCTCGCCTTGAATGCGACCCAGATCAGCAGCACATCCACGCCCAAAAAGCCGATCACCGGCCACGCGCCGACGGCATAAAACACGATCCCGGCGGTGAAGCTGACGGCGCAGAGCAGCGCCATTAGCCACCAGAAGCCGCGCGGGCTGAGGCTGCGATGCGGGCGCAAGGTCAGGTCGAGAAGGGGGCTGGGGTCGCTCACGGCGACGATGTTAGTCTGATGCCCGCGCGAATCCAGTGTCTTTCGACGGTCCGATGTCCAGCGACGACCCTCGCCATCTTCTCGCGGAAGCCTTCGCGCGCCACGCCGCCGGCGATGCGCGTGGTGCGGCCGAACGCGCGCGCCTTGCGGTGGCCGCGGCGCCGGATGCGCCGCCGGTGCTGGGGGCGGCGGCGATGTTGCTGGCGGGGATCGACGCCGCCGAAGCGCTCGCCCTTGCGCGCCGTCTTGCCGATCGCGATCCTGCGAATCCCGGCGCTTGCGCCCTGCTCGCGAAAATCCACGCCGATCTGCCGCGCGACGTCGAAGGTATCGAAACCTTCCAGGAATTCGCGCGGCGCGATCTGCCCGACGACGCGCGGCGCGCCGTGCTCGCGGCGCTGGCCGCGCTGACGAACCGCGCGGGTGACGCCGCCGGCGCGCTGGCCGTTCTCGAAGCGCTCGGCCCGACCGCCGATCGCGATATCGAATATTCGCGGCTGCTCTACGCGCTCTACGCGCGCGACATGACCGATGCCGACGTGATGGATTTGAAACGTCGCTACGACGCGCGCGACCCCGCCACGCCCGTCGCGCGTGCCGGCCTGCGCAACCGCACCCCGCGCATCGGGTTTCTCGGGTCCAATCTCGGTACGCTCAACTACATGGCGCTGTTCGCGCCCTTGCTGGACGCGTTCGATCGCACGGCGTTCGAGATCGAGTTGATCGCGCTCATACCCGTGCAAGGCGCGATGGCGGAATTCTACCGCGCGCGAAATCTGAATGTCGTGTCCGTGCCGGATCCGGCGCGCGCGGCCGATACGATCGCGGCGCGCGATCTCGATCTGCTGATCGAGATGGACGATATTCTCGCGGCCACCGGACGTCCCGCGTTGCGCCGGCGTCCGGCGCGCGCGCAGGCGTCGTGGTTCAACATGACAGGCCCGGCCGCCGATCCCGCCTACGATGCGTCGATCGGCAATGCGGCGCTCTATCCAGACGCGACAGCCCCGCTTTACGCCGAGGCGCGTATCTGTTTGCCGAAAGACGCTTTCGTCTACGATCCCGAATTCGCGTCGCTGCGCCCGCCGCCGCCATCGCCCGCCCCTTGCGAACGCAACGGCCATGTCACGTTCGGATCGCTGGCGCAGATGTACAAGATCGGCGCGCCGTGCCTCGATCTGTGGGCGGCGGCGTTGCGCGCGGCGCCGGCGGCGCGCTTCCATCTCGCCAACGCCGCGATGGAAGAACCGGCGGCGGCGATGCGCTTCGTCGCGGCGATGGAAACGCGCGGCATCGATCCTTCGCGCATCACCACGGGCGTCGAAAAGAACTGGCCCGGCTATTTGCGCGGTTACGCGAAGATCGATCTCGCCTTCGCGACCTTCCCGATTCCCGGCGGCACGACGATGTTCGAAGCCGCGTGGCAAGGCGTGCCCACGCTCGCCTGCCGGGGCGGTCATGCGTTGACGCGTATCGGCGATTGGCTGGCCGCCGCGATCGATGCGCCCTGGACCGCGTGCGCCGATGCGGGCGAATTCGCCGCGCGCGCGGCTGAACTCGCGGCCGATCCCGCACGCCTGATCGCGGCACGGCGCGACTGGCGCGATCTTCTGCGCGCGAAGTCGCGGGCGGATACGCCGCGCACGGCCCGCGCGATGGAGGATGCGTTTCGCGCGATCTTGGCCGCGAAAGGGGAAGCGGCATGAGTGTGGCCGACGGCGATATCTTGCGCGGCAAGGGCGATCTCGTCGGCGCGCTTGCCGCCTATGGCCAAGCGCTGGCCGCGAACCCCAACGATTTGATGGCGCTGGTCAATCGCGGTGTGACGTTCCACATGCTCGGCCGTGCCGCCGAAGCCGCCGCCGATTACACGAAGGCCGCAGTGTTGGCGCCGCAGATCGCGTTGATCCACGCCAATCTCGCCGCCGCGCTGCTCGACGCGCACAAGCCCGGTTCCGCGCGCGACGCGGCCGCCAAAGCCGTTGAACTCGAGCCGTCGAACGTTACGGCATGGAACAATCTGGGTGTGGCGTGCGGGCAGCTCGGCCTCGCGCGCGATGCGCAGGATGCGTGGCGCAAGGCGCTGACGATCGATCCCGATCATGCGTCGACGCTGGTCAATCTCGCCCAAGCGATGCGCGTCGACGACCCCGACAAAGCCGCCGATCTGTTCTTGCGCGTGCTGGCCAATAATCCCGCGCGCGACGACGCCTATGCCGAAGCGATCTCGACGCTGTGGCATGCGTGTCGTTGGGACCGCGCATTGGAACTGCTCGGCGAACTCGATACGCGCCTCGCACGTGGTATGGCGACGAACGCGCTTTATTCACTGGCCTACACGCTACCCTTCATGGCCGACGATCCGGCGCGGGTGAAAAAGGTCCAGACCGCGCTGGGCGCGGCGCTGGCAAGCACCGCGACGAAGCTGCCGCCGATCGCGCCGGCCGCGGGCAAGATCGTCGTCGGCTATCTCTCGCCCGATTTCGGCAATCACGCGATGAGCCATGTGCTGCGTTCGATGATCGCCGCACACGACAAGGCGCGTTTCGAAATCGTGTTGCTGTCGCTCAAAGATCGCTCGTCCGAGCCGGGGCCGTGGCTCGCCGATCTCAAACGCGCGGCGGACGATTTTATCGATCTGTCGTCGTTCGATTCACCCAAAGCCGCCGAAGCGATCCGCGCGCGCAAGATCGATGTGCTGGTCGATCTATCCGGTTACATGGCGGGCGGGCGGCCCGAGATTCTCGCCGCGCGGCCCGCCCCCGTGCAGGTCTATTGGATCGGGCATGGCGGTTTCCTAGAAGCGCCCTATATCGATTACACGATCGCCGACCGCATCGTGGCGCCCGATCCCGAAACGCATGTCGAGAAGATCGCGCGCCTGCCGGTTTGCTATCACCCGGCCGATCGTTTTCCGGCGGGATCCACCCCGTCGCGTGCCGAACTGGGCTTGCCGGACGACGCGATCGTCTTCGCCGCCTTCTGCAATCCGTTGAAAATCGAGCCCGTGTGCTTCGCCGCGTGGCTCGAGGTGCTGAAGCGCGTCCCCGGCGGCGTGCTGTGGCTGGCGGGGCGCAAAGCCTATACGCCCGCCCAAAGCCAGTTGCGCGCGCGCGCACAAGCCGCAGGTGTCGATCCCGCGCGGCTGATATTCGCCCCCCATGCGGCCGACAAAGCCGCGCATCTCGCCCGCCATCGCGCGGCCGATCTGTTCCTCGATTCCTTCGCCGTGTCGGCGGCCTCGACCGCGTTGGATGCGCTGGGGGCGGGTTTGCCGGTGCTGACCAAAAGCGGCCGGCAAGCGCATGCGAATGTCGCCGCGTCGTTCCTGTCCGCTTTGGGTTTGCCGGAATTGATCGCGGAGTCGGTCGAGGATTTCGTTGCGCGCGCCGCGGAACTCGCGCAAGACAAAGTGGCGCGCGCGGCTTTGCGCGCCCGGCTCGACGCTTCGGTCGCCACTGAACTGCCCTTCGATGCTGCGCGCATGGCGCTGCATGTCGAAGCGGCGTTCGCGGCGATGATCGAACGCGCGCGCGCCGGTCTCAAACCCGCCTCGTTCGACGTGAGCGCGCCATGAAGCCCGACGCCATTCGCGAATTCTATTCGCGCCTCGCCCAGCGCAATCCGGAACCGACGTCGGAATTGCTGTGGGGCAATCCCTATCAATTGCTCGTCGCCGTCGTGTTGTCGGCGCAGGCGACCGATGTCGGCGTCAACAAGGCGACGCGCAAACTCTTCGAGATCGTCAAAACGCCGGCCGAGATGGTCGCGCTCGGCCTCGACCGGCTGAAGGAACACGTCAAGACGATCGGGCTTTACAACACCAAGGCCAAGAACGTGATCGCGCTGTCGGAGATTCTGCTGCGCGATTACGCGGGCGGCATTCCGCGCGATCGCGAGAAGCTCGAAGAACTGCCCGGCGTCGGGCGCAAGACCGCCAATGTCGTGCTCAACGTCGCCTATGGCGAGCCGACCATCGCGGTCGACACACACATCTTCCGCGTCGGCAATCGCACGGGTTTGGCCAAGGGCAAGAACCCGCGCCAGGTCGAAGACAAGCTGGAGAAAGTCACGCCCGCCGACTTCAAGCAGCACGCGCATCATTGGCTGATCTTGCATGGGCGTTACGTGTGCAAGGCGCGCAAGCCCGAATGCTGGCGTTGCGTCGTCGCGGATATTTGCGCCTTCAAACCCAAGACGCAGCCGCCCGCCGTCTAACCTTTTTTCTCTTTTTCGAGCGAATCGAGGCACGGGTCCGGCGGCGTGGGCCGGCCCTGCAGCGTGCGCGCATCGACATGCGTCACGCGCTGGGTGTTGTCCGCCTCGCGATAGACGAACACGTCGAGCAGACAGGCGCGGCCGCGAAAGCGCAGCACTTCGGCCGGGCCGTCGCGGCGCACGAAACCCGCTTGGCCCAAACGCGCGCCGATCGCCTCGCGCGTCAATCCCATCAGGCCGCGCACGCCCGCGATGGGGGCCACGACCGCGACTTGCGCGGCAGGTTGTTGTTGGGGTGAGGTCGTCGGGGCTTGGCTTTGCGCCGCGACCGGTGCGGGCGATGGCGTCGCGGGGGCGGCGGCGGGAACGGGTTCGCCTGCCCCGGCGCACGCCGCCAGGGTCAGGGCCATTCCCGCGACCGCCAACCGCTTCAAGCGATCAACCGCCGTCGTTGCCGGTATCCGGCTTGGTGACGCGGCTGGTATCGACCGAGACTTCGCCGGCGATCTGGCCGGTTTCCTCGATCTCGATGCGCGCGTAGCGGATCGTGCCGGTAACGCGGCCGCCCGCACGGATAACCAGCTTCTCGCGCACGGTCAGCGTCCCTTCGAACGTGCCGGCGATATCGGCGTTCTCGATTTCCGCCATGCCCTTGAAGACGCCGCTATCGGCGATTTCCATCGACCGGCTGTCGCTGAGCGAGGCTTCGACCCGGCCCTCGACGACCAAGCGTTCGCAAGACGTGATCTGGCCGGAGAGAACGATCTCCTTGCCGACGATCAGCTTGCGGCCTTCGGCCTGTTCGGTGGCGCGCGACGCGGGGATCG
Source organism: Tagaea sp. (assembly GCA_041917215.1). Classification (GTDB taxonomy): domain Bacteria; phylum Pseudomonadota; class Alphaproteobacteria; order CACIAM-22H2; family CACIAM-22H2; genus Tagaea. Next base: position 257,002 of record JAYRYC010000001.1, on the reverse strand, counting down.
CGGGGCGCGTGGCGACGGGGCTGACGGGCGTGCGCGCCAGCGAGCCGGCGGCCGGGGCGGCCGGGCGCGGGAAGGGGCGCGAAGGAATGGCTTCGGCTTCGGGCTCGGCCGGCGAAGCGGGGGCGGGTGCCTGCGGCGGGGCGGCGGGCGTCTTCATTTCGTCACTCTCGTCCTTTTTGCGTCGAAACATGGTTCCGTTCCTTCCCCCCGCTTCCGGGGCTCATTCGCCGGATGCAGGAAGCCAGGATTCGACCAGATGCGCCGTCGCCGCCACCGCCAGTACCGGAACCGCCAGATTGACGACCGGGATCGCCGACAAAGCCGCGAAGGAAATTCCCGCAAGCCACGCTTGGCCGCGCCGGGATTTCCAAAGAAGGCGCGCTTCGTGCGAATCGAGGCGCCGTGCGGCAAGCATGGTGACGTATTCGCGCGCGAGAAGAAAGCCGTTCGTCGCCAGGAAGATGGCGAGATTGAGGCCGGGCACGAAGTAGAGCGGCAGCACGAGCAGATTGAGCACGATCGCCAGCGCCACAAGCTGGAGCGAGGAAAATATTTCGACCATCAGCGGCCGGCGGCGTGGGCTTGGGGCGTCGGGGTAGTGGCGCGCCTGAACCGCGTCGGCGACCTCGTCCAGGAACAGGCCGACGAACGCGACGACGACCGCCGGAAACAGCACGAAGCTCAACACCGCCAAGGCGAGGCCGCCCAGCGCGTCGATCGTCCAATCGAGCCACAGCGTCTCGAACAGCTTCGTATGGGTCACGACCCAGCCCATCGCGACCCAGATCGCGACGAAGCTTACGATCGTCAGCACCAGGCTTTTGACCAGGGGGGCGCGCAAGCGCGGATCGCCCAATTGGGCGAAGGCGAGGAACAGGGCGCGCAAGAGCGGCATGCCGCCGGCGGATGACGAAGCCATGACCGGGGATATGGACGATCCAAACAGGTTGCACCAGAGCAAGAATCTGATCTCGCTCATAATTTTCATCTCATTGAAATTCTTGACGGAATCTCGAGTCGCGCTATAATGCCGTCCATACCCGCCGGCAGCGTGCTGTCGGCTCGAGGGCCGGCGAAGGCGAAAGCTTTCCCGGCTCTCGTCGTTTCCGGATCCAAGCGCATGTCGATTGCCCCGAAGGTCAACGTCTATGTCGATGGATTCAACCTCTATTATAGAGGTCTCAAGAATACTCCCTATAAATGGCTGAATCTTGAAACGCTCGCGCGTCGGCTTTTACAGCCGGGCGATACGATCGAAATGATCCGCTATTTCACGGCGCGCGTGAAACCGCTGCCCGGCAAGCCCGACGCGCCGCGCGATCAGCAAGTCTATTTGAGCGCGCTGGCGACCCTGCCGAATCTATCGATCCATTTCGGCCGGTTTCTCAGCAACACGAAGATGCGGCCGCTGGCGTCCGATCCTTCGCAATACGTCAAAATCCGCAATAGCGAGGAGAAGGGCTCGGACGTCAATCTCGCGGTCCACTTGTTGAATGACGCATGGCGTGGCGCTTTCGACGTCGCCTTGGTGATCTCGCAGGATACGGATTTGGTCGAACCGATGCGCATGGTCCGCGACGAGTTGCGCAAGCCCGTCGGGCTTGTTTGGGCCGATGGCGGGGAGCCCAACAAGCATTTGCGGAACGTCGCGTCGTTTGTACGACATATCGAGACGGCGGATTTCGCCGCGTCACAATTCCCCGATTCGATCCAACGCCCTGGGGGAACGCCTATTTTTCGGCCGCCGGGCTGGTAAAATCGCGTTCTTGTGCGCCGCCGCAACGGCCTATATGGTCCGGCGCAATTTTCCGCCCTCTCCGGAGTCGTTATGACGAGCACCAAGTACGACGTGCTGGGTATCGGCAATGCCATCGTCGATGTGATCGCGCGCTGCGAAGACCCGTTCCTGGCCGCCAATAATCTGGCCAAGGGCGCGATGACGTTGATCGACGAAGCGCGCGCCGGCGAGCTTTACGCCGCGATGGGCCCGGGGCGCGAATGCTCGGGCGGCTCGGCGGGCAACACGATCGCGGGCCTCGCCAATCTCGGCGGCAAGGGTGCCTATATCGGCCGCGTGCGCGACGACCAGCTCGGCACGATCTTCCGTCACGACATCCGCGCGCAGGGCGTGGCCTTCGACTCGGCCCCGGCGACGTCCGGCCCGTCGACCGCGCGCTGCCTGATTTTCGTGACCCCCGATGCGCAGCGCACGATGCAGACCTATCTCGGCGCCTGCGTCGATCTTGGCCCCGACCAGATCGACGAAGCGGTCGTCGCGGCGTCGGGCATCACCTACATGGAAGGCTATTTGTGGGATAAGCCGGCCGCCAAGGACGCGTTCCGCAAGGCGGCCGAACTGGCCCACAAGCACGGCCGCAAGGTTTCGCTGACGCTGTCTGACTCGTTCTGCGTGGATCGTCACCGCGCCGATTTCCGCGATCTCGCCGACAATCATTGCGACATCGTTTTCGCCAACGAGGCGGAATTGCTGTCGCTCTATCAGGTGAAGACGTTCGAGGAAGCCTTGCCGTTCGCGCGCGCCAAGAAGGACCGCGTCTTCGCGGTCACGCGCTCCGAAAAGGGCTCGGTCGCGATCCAGGGCGACCGGGTCGTCGCCGTTCCGGCGGAGCCGGGCGTCAACGTCGTCGATACGACCGGGGCCGGCGATCTCTACGCGTCCGGCTTCCTGCTCGGCCTCGCGCAAGGCCGCGATCTCGCGCAAGCGGCGCGTCTAGGCTCCATCTGCGCCGCCGAAATCATCTCGCACTACGGTGCGCGTCCCGAAACTTCGTTGAAGGAATTGGCAGCGTCGAAAGGCGCGCTCTAAGACACATATGGAAATTCGTAACGTCGCGATCATCGCGCATGTCGACCACGGCAAAACCACCCTGGTCGATCAGCTTCTGAAGCAATCCGGCACGTTCCGCGCCAACCAGCAGGTGGCCGAACGCGCGATGGACTCCAACGACCTGGAACGCGAACGCGGGATCACCATTCTCGCCAAGTGCACCTCGGTCGTGTGGAAGGACGTGCGCATCAACATCGTCGACACGCCCGGCCACGCCGATTTCGGCGGCGAGGTCGAGCGCATCATGTCGATGGTCGACGGCGTGGTCGTGCTGGTGGACGCCGCCGAAGGCGCGATGCCGCAGACCAAGTTCGTGACCATGAAGGCGCTGGCGCGGGGCTTGCGCCCCATCGTCGTCATCAACAAGGTCGACCGTTCGGACGCGCGCGCGCATGAAGTGCACGACGAAGTGTTCGACCTGTTCGCGGCGCTTGACGCCAACGACGACCAGCTCGACTTCCCCACGCTGTTCGCCTCGGGCCGTTCGGGCTGGGCGGCGGAATCGATGGAAGCGCCGCGCGAGAATCTGAATCCGCTGTTCGACCTGATCCTGCGCCACGTGCCGCCGCCGGTCGCCGACAAGACCGGCGCCTTCAAGATGCTGGCGACGACGCTGGAATACGATCCCTATGTCGGCCGCATCCTGACGGGCCGTATCCACACCGGCATCGCCAAGGTCAACATGGCCGTCAAAGCGATGGCGCGCGACGGCAAGCTGATCGAGGATGGCCGTTTGACCAAGCTGTTCGCGTTCCGCGGCTTGGACCGCGTGCCGGTCGAAAGCGCGGAAGCGGGCGACATCATCGCCATCGCGGGTCTGACGGGCCCCACCGTCGCCGACACGATTTGCGAGCCGTCGGTGAGCGAGCCGATCGCCGCGCAGCCGATCGATCCGCCGACGCTGGTCATGACCTTCTCGGTCAACGATTCGCCGCTGGCGGGCCGCGAAGGCACCAAGGTGACGAGCCGCATGATCCGCGACCGTCTGATGAACGAAGCCGAAGGCAACGTCGCCATTCGCGTGCGCGAAACCGAGACCGGCGAAGCCTACGAGGTCGCGGGCCGCGGCGAATTGCAGCTGGGCGTGCTGATCGAAACGATGCGCCGCGAAGGCTTCGAGCTTTCGGTCGGCCGTCCGCGCGTGCTGCTGAAGACCGGCGAGAACGGCGAGAAGCTGGAGCCGATCGAGGAAGTGCAGGTCGACGTCGACGAGCAGCATTCGGGCATCGTCGTCGAAACGCTGGGCAAGCGCCGCGGCGAAATGACCGACATGCGCCCCTCGGGCGGCGGCAAGGTGCGTTTGACGTTCCTGGTCCCGTCGCGCGGCCTGATCGGCTATCACGGCCAATTCCTGTCCGACACGCGCGGCACCGGAATCATGAACAAGATCTTCCACTCGTATCAGCCCTGGAAGGGGCCGATCGACGGGCGCCATACGGGCGTGTTGATCTCCAACGCCGACGGCGTGGCGGTCGCCTACGCGCTGTGGAACCTCGAAGATCGCGGGCCGATGATGATCACGTCGGGCGTGCCGGTCTACGAAGGCATGATCATCGGCGAGCACACGCGCGACAACGACCTCGAGGTCAACCCGCTGAAGGCGAAGAAGCTGACCAACGTCCGCGCCTCGGGCAAGGACGAGAACGTCGTGCTGCAAACGCCGAAGATCCTCAGCCTCGAACAGGCGATCGCCTATATCGCCGACGACGAGCTGGTCGAGGTGACGCCGAAATCGATTCGGCTGCGCAAGAAGCTGCTCGATCCCAACCTGCGCAAGCGCGCCGAGAAGACGGCCGAAGCGGGCTAACGCCGCCCGCCGTCTTCCAACACGACGGTCGAGATCAACCGGACGACGCTGCCGCTTTCGTCGCAAAGCGGCAGCAGCAGCCCGTCGTAGCGCCAGCGGCGCAGATCATGCTCGAAATCGTGGGTCACGAAATGGGGCCCGCGCACGGCGGCGGCGGTCGCGAAATTCGCGAACAACACGTCGCGCACCGCCGGCAGTTTGTATTCGGACAAACGTTTGCCCGTCATGTCGTCGCCGAACACGGCGGCGATGTTCGATCCGTCGATAACGAAGCGCCAATCGCCGTCGGCCAGCGGTTCGACCAGCGTGACCCAGCCCAGCATCCACGCGAAATCGATGGGATCGACATCGGCACGCCGGGGCATTTCCCGATCGGCCGCCTTTTCGCGCCAATACCGATGAAAACGCACCTGCCGCGAATCGCGGATGATCGAAGGGTCGAATGCCATACCCGGCGATGTTGCGCCCGCCGATCGCGTCGCGTCTACAGAACAAAATTTGTCGCCGGCTAGCTCTTCACATGGCTTTCGAAATCCAGCGCCACGGCCAAGCGTGTGACGCGACCGTTCTCGCCGAAGGGCAACAGCAGCACCTCGTAGCGCCGGCGCCGCCCATCGAGCGTCAGATCGCGCAAATGCGCGCGCGGCTGGGCCGCCGTGGCGACGTCGAGATAGGAGCGGCGGATCATCGCGCGCGTTTCGGGCTCGGGAAACGCATCGAGCGACTTGCCCGTCATGTCGAAGCCGTAGCGCTCGGCCTGCCAAGTGCCGTCGATCGCGTAATGGAACTCGCAATCCGGCGGCACGCCTTTGACGTCGACCAGCGAGACCCAGCCCAGCGCCCATTTGATCGCGACGGGATCGAGCGTGCGCGGCGGCGGTAGCGTCCAAGCGCCGTCGATCTCGCGCGCAAGACCGCGCCAATGATCGAACAAGCGGCGCAGCAGCGGACTCAGAAGTACCAGTTCTGCGGGCATCGAAAACCCGTGTTCCATCGTCTTACGCGAGGGGTCTTCGTTCTTAACATCGTGTCCGGCGATATATCCACTCTCGCGAAGAATTATTTTCCTACTCTAGTAGGACGACTTATCAGCCTTCGGATGTTCTGCCCGGATTCGTCCGCCCTTGCGGACAAATCCGTCCGCCGAGCGGTCGATTTCGCGAACGCGGCGAAGACTTGTATGCTTCGGCGCTTCGATTCGACCGGCAGTATTTGACCCGATGACCGATTCCGTTTCCGAAAAGACGCCGTGGTATGCCTCGCTCGCCGTGTACACGCGTCCGCGTTTGCTCGCGGTGCTGTTCATGGGGTTTTCGTCGGGCCTGCCCCTGCCGCTGACCTTCGGCACGCTCAGCTTCTGGCTGGCGGAATCGGGCGTCAGCCGCGAAGCGATCGGCGCGTTCTCGCTTGTCGGCATGGCTTACACGATCAAATTCCTGTGGGCACCGGCGATCGATCGCTTGGGCCTCGGGCCGTGGACGCGCATTTTCGGCCGCCGGCGCGGTTGGGCGCTGGCGATCCAAATGGCGCTCGCCGCCGCGATCTTGTTTTTGGGCTCGACCGATCCGCGTATCGATCCGGCGATGACGGCGCTGGCCGCCGTGATCGTCGCGGTGCTGTCGGCGAGCCAAGACATCGTCATCGACGCGTATCGTATCGAGCTTCTCAAGCCCGAGGAGCAAGGGGCGGGGGCCGCGGCCACGCAATTCGGCTATCGCTTCGGCATGATGGCGTCATCGGCGGGCGCGCTCTATGCGGCCGAATTCGGCGGCTGGTCGACCAGCTTCACGATCATGGCGGCGTTGATGGGTGTGGGCGCGCTGACCGTGTTGTTCACGCGCGAGCCGGCACAGTCGGCGAAAACCGGCGCCGAGGCGGCGCCGAAATCGATGGCCGCATGGTTCCAAAGCGCCGTGGTCGGGCCCTTCGCCGATTTCGCCACGCGCCCGTCCTGGATGCTGATCCTGGTCTTCGTCGTCGCGTATAAATTCGGCGACGCGCTGGCGGGCGTGATGGCCAACGCCTTCTACGTCTCGACCGGCTTCACGCGGCTCGAGGTCGCGAATATCTCCAAGATCTTCGGCGTCGCGGCCACGCTGGCGGGCCTCGCCGCCGGCGGCGTGATCGTCCATCGGCGCGGCGTCTATCAAGCGCTGCTCGTTTGCGGCGTGCTGCAGGCCTTGTCGAATCTGATCTACTGCCTGCAGGCGATCGTCGGGCACGATGTGGCGTTGCTGGTCGTGACGATCGGTGTGGAGAATTTCACCGGCGGCATGGGCTCGGCCGCGTTCGTCGCGTATCTGTCGGGCTTGTGCAACGTCGCCTACACGGCCACGCAATATGCGCTGCTCTCGGCCCTCGCGTCGGTCGGGCGGACGACACTCTCGGCGTGGGGCGGCTGGCTCGCCGCACAACTCGATTGGGTGTTGTTCTTCGCCGCGACGACGCTCGCGGCGTTGCCCGGCATCGTGCTGGTGCTGGTTTTGATGCGCCGGTTTCCCGATGCCGGAAAGCGATCACAGATAAGCGGATAACGCCTTCTCGACCGCTTCCAGCGGTATCGCGTCCATCGTCTCGGCGCCGAAATCCTGCGCGCGGATCACCGTCAGGCGTTGCGCGGCCGGGGCGAATTTCGCGGGATCGGTCGGGCCGAACAGCGATACAAGCCCCACATCGCCCGCCGCCAGCATATGCCCGCCGCCCGCGTCGTTCGCGACGCCCGCCTTGCAGCGTTGGGCGAGCGCGATCGTCAGCGCGGGCGAAGTATCGATCTGGCGCGCGATCGCATCTTGGATCGGCAGGATCGCGCCCGGCACCGCGCGGCACGGCGCTTCCCAGTCGGTCTCGTTGGGACCGAGCTGAAACACCGGCACGATGCCGCGTACGGAAAGCCGATGCCCCAGCGCGACGAAGCGCTCCAGCGGCCAGCATTTCTCGCGATTGCCCGCACCGGGAGCCAGCACGACGTAAACCTGTCCATCGGGCAGCAGCGTGCGCGCATCTGCGACCGCTTGGGCGGGCAGGCGCAACGGGGCGGTCGCGACATTCGGATCGCCGCCGGCGGCCTCGATCAATTGCGAGAGCTGCGCATCCATCGAGCGCGGCTTGGCACGGCGCGCGGGGTTGCCGTCGGATAGAAACCAGCCGGCCGCGCCCGACACGAAACGCCGATGCCGCACGCGGCGCACGGCGAGGCTGGTCGAAAACCGCCGCTGCGTATCGATCACCAAATCGAAGTCGCGGCCGCCCAACGGCCGTATCAGCAAATCGCCCCAGGACGAGCCGAAGCCGGCGTTCTCGATCGTCTCGTCGATCAAGCCGTCGACCAACGGCTTCAACGTGGTCGCGTAAACGCTCGGGCCTTTGCCCGCACACCACACGATTCGCGCACTCGGCCAATTGGCGCGCAGGCGCCGCGCGAAAGGCAGCTTCAGCAGCCCGTCGCCGACCAGATCGAGGCCGACATAGATCAGAATCGAGGAATAACCCGGCATTTCCTGGTCTTTAGCACGAGCTGCGGCATTTTCGCGCGCGGCTCTGTCATACTCCCGACGCCGACGCGAATGGATTATGTTGCGACGCAGCATAGCGCGAGGAACCCGTATGTCGATCCGCAATCTCGATCATATGTTCGCCCCGAAAGCCGTGGCGCTGATCGGCGCTTCGCCGAAGCCCGGCTCGGTCGGCAACGTTCTCGCGCGCAATCTGTTCGCCGGCGGCTTCCAGGGCCCGATCCTGCCGGTGAACCCGAAATACAAATCGATCGAGGGCGTCTACACCTATCCCGACGTGGCGTCGTTGCCGACGGCGCCCGATTTCGCGGTCGTCTGCACGCCGCCCAAAATCGTGCCGGGCGTGATCGGCGAATTGGCCGCACGCGGCTGCAAGGCGGCGGTCGTGCTGACGGCCGGATTCGGTGAACTACCCGGCGGCGAGGGCAAGGCGCTGGAACAAGCGATGCTCGACGCCGCCAAGCCCAATCTGATGCGCATCGTCGGGCCGAATTGCTTGGGCGTGCTGGTCCCCGGTGCGGGGCTCAACGCCACTTTCGCGCATTTGGCGCCGCCCAAGGGCGATCTCGCCTTCGTCACCCAATCGGGCGCGATGGCGACCGCCGTGCTCGATTGGGCGCACCCGCGCAAAATCGGCTTCTCGCATATGGTCTCGCTCGGCGCGATGGCCGATGTCGATTTCGGCGACATGCTGGACTGGCTCGCCCTCGATGGGCGCACGCGCGCGATCCTGCTTTATGTCGAAGCGATCACGCATGCGCGCAAATTCATGTCGGCGGCGCGCGCGGCCGCGCGCTTGAAACCCGTCATCGTCATCAAGGCCGGGCGGCATATGGAAGCGGCGAAGGCGGCGGCGTCGCATACCGGCGCACTCGCGGGATCGGACGCGGTCTACGACGCGGCGTTCCGCCGTGCCGGCATGCTGCGCGTCTATGACGTCGATGAACTCTTCGACGCGGTCGCCACGCTCGCAAACCCGCCCAAACACGCGGGCGATCGGCTGGGTATCCTCACCAATGGCGGCGGCTTGGGCGTGCTCGCGACCGACACGTTGATGGATCAGGACGGGCATCTCGCCGATCTCGCGCCCGATACGATCGCCAAGCTCAATGCCGTGTTGCCGAAAACCTGGTCGCACGGCAATCCCGTGGACATCATCGGCGATGCGCCGCCGGCGCGTTATGCCGCTTCGGTCGAAGCCTTGCTGCAAGACCGCAATCTCGATGCGCTGCTGGTGCTGAATTGCCCGACCGCGATCGCGTCCTCGACCGACGCGGCCGACGCGACGATCAAAGCCGCGAAGGGCGCGCGTGTACCCGTGTTGTCGGCGTGGCTGGGCGACACGCAAAGCGCCATCGACGCGCGCGGCAAATTCGCCGACGCGCGGATTCCGTCTTACGAGACGCCGGACAAGGCGGTGCGCGGCTTCATGCATCTCGTGCGCTATCGTCGCGCGCAGGAAAGCCTGATGGAAGTGCCCGAAGCTTCGCCCGGCGATCTATGCCCCGATATCGAAACGGCCAAACGTACCGTGGCGGCCGCACTGGAATCGGGCCGCGAATGGCTGACCGATCCCGAAGTGCGCGCCGTGCTGGGCGGTTATGGCTTCGGCATGCCCAAGGCCGAAACCGTCGCCGATATCGAAGCGGCGGCGCAAGCCGCAGCACGGATCGGCGGGCGCGTCGCGTTGAAGATCGTCTCGCCGCAGATCCTGCATAAATCGGATGTCGGCGGTGTGGCGCTCAATCTCGACGGGCCGGATGCGGTGCGCGTGGCCGCCGCCGCGATGATCGCGCGCGTGCGGGCGAACAAGCCCGGCGCGACGATCGCCGGCTTCCTGGTGCAGGAGATGATCCGCCGCCCGCATGCGCATGAATTGATTCTGGGCGCGTCGGTCGACCGGCAATTCGGGCCGGTGCTGCTGTTCGGCCAAGGCGGCGTGGCGGTCGAAGTCTTGCGCGACACGGCGATGGCGCTGCCGCCGCTGAACGTCAAACTGGCGCGCGACATGATCGCGGCGACGCGCGTGTCGCGCTTGCTGAAGGGCTATCGCGACCGCAAGCAAGCCGATCTTCCCGCGATCGAACGTGCCCTCGTGCGCTTGTCGCGTTTGATCTGCGAGCTCGACGCCGTGGTCGAATTCGACATCAATCCGCTGCTGGCGGACGAGGACGGCGCCATCGTGCTCGATGCACGCATTCGCGTCGCCAAGCCGGACGGGGCGCGTCAGGGTGCAAGGCTGGCGATCGAGCCTTATCCCGCCGACCTCGCGCGCGACATCGTGCTGCCCACGGGCAAGACCGCGCATCTGCGCCCGATCCGCCCGGAGGATGCGCCGGGCATCGAGGCGATGATCGCACGGATGACGCCGGAGGATCGGCGCATGCGCTTCTTCGCGACGATCGAGAAGCTCACGCGCGAGCAGCTCGCCCGCTTGACCCAGATCGACTACGACCGCGAGATGGGCTTGGTCTGCGAAGGCCCGGATGGAATCTGGGGCACGGTGCGCCTGACCGCCGACCCCGATCGCGGCCGCGCGGAATACGCCATCGCGCTACGTAGCGATCTGAAGGGCATGGGGATCGGTCTGTTCTTGATGCGAAAGATTCTCGACTACGCCAAGGCGCGCGGCATCGGCGTGGTCTATGGCGAAATCCTGCGCGAGAACCGGCCGATGCTGGAAGTCTGCAAGAATCTGGGCTTCGCGGTGAAGGCCGATCCGGACGCCGTGGACGTCGTCCATGCCGAAATCGCCTTGGCCGATTGGCCGGAAATTGCTGCTGCGGCGCGGTAAAATACCGGCCGAAACAAGCCGCAATAATCCGTGGTGACCCCGGCGGGGGCGGGCTATATATCAGCCCCCAAACCGCGCCAACTACAGGGATTCGCCGGTGTTTTCGTTGCAGCCGTTGATGATTTCGGGCCGTGAGGTTCTGCCGCTGATCGAAGGCGGTAAAGGTGTCGCCGTTTCGAATGGCGAGAGCTCGGGGTCTTGGGCGAAGGCCGGCGGCGTGGGCACGTTTTCGGGCGTCAACGCGGACCACACGGACGAAAACGGCAATATCGTCCGCCAGATCTATCACGGCAAAACGCGGCGCGAGCGTCACGACGAATTGATCGCCTACGCGATCAAGGGCGCCGTGCATCAGGCGCGGGTGGCGCGCGAAATCGGCGGGCCGAACGCGCGCATCCATATCAATATCCTGTGGGAAATGGGGGCGGCCGAGCCGATCCTCGAAGCCGTGCTCGAACAGGCCAAGGGCTTGATCGACGGCGTGACCTGCGGGGCCGGCATGCCCTATCGCATCGCCGAGATCTGCGCCAAGCACAACGTCTACTACTATCCGATCATCTCCTCCGCGCGCGCTTTCCGCGCGTTGTGGAAGCGCGCCTATCACAAATTCAGCGCGCTGCTCGGCGGCGTGGTCTACGAAGATCCGTGGCTGGCCGGCGGGCATAACGGCTTGTCGAACGCCGAAGACCCGAAGAAGCCCGAGCCGCCGCTGCCGCGCGTGGTCGAGCTGCGCCGCCAGATGAACGAATTCGGCCTCAACAACGTGCCGATCGTCATGGCGGGCGGCGTGTGGCGCCTGGACGAATGGCAGGATTTCATCGGCAATCCCGATGTGGGCCCCTGCGCTTTTCAATTCGGCACGCGGCCTTTGCTCACCAAGGAAAGCCCGATCTCCGACGCGTGGAAGCAGCGCCTTCTCACGCTGAAGCCCGGCGACGTGCTGCTGCATCGCTTCTCGCCGACCGGTTTCTATTCCTCGGCGGTCAAGAACCCGTTCCTGCTGGAGCTCGAAGCGCGTTCGCAGCGCCAGATCGCGTATCAGACCCACGCGGTGGGCGAGCACGATATTCCGTTCCCGATCGGCGCACGCGGGCGCACGGTCTATCTCGCCGCGCGCGACAAGCTGCACGCCGAAGATTGGGTGCGCCAGGGCTTCACCGAAGCGATGCGCACGCCCGACTCGACGCTGATTTTCGTCACGCCCGCGAAGGCCGCCGAAATCCTCAAGGATCAGGTCGATTGCATGGGCTGCTTGTCGGCCTGCGCGTTCTCCAACTGGGCGCAGAACGAGGAAGGCACGACCGGCCGCAAGGCCGATCCGCGCAGCTTCTGCATTCAGAAGACGTTGCAGGACATCAGCCACGGCGCCGACGTCGAAAGCCAGCTGATGTTCGCGGGCCACAACGCCTACCGCTTCGCCAGCGACCCGTTCTACTCGAACGGCTTCGTGCCGACGGTCAAGGAACTGGTCGAGCGCATCGCGTCCGGGCAGTAGACCCCGTCGGCCTCTCCTTCGACAAGCTCAGGATGAGGCCTCATGGTGCGGATGTGTAATCACATCCGTGTCGAACCATGAGGTTCGCGCGATTTAGCCGCGCGAATCGTCCAGCATCATCGCGGCGGCTTTTTCGCCGATCATCAACGCGGGCGCGTTCGTATTGCCCGACGTGATCGTCGGCATGATCGACGCGTCGGCGACGCGCAAACCGTCGATCCCGCGCACGCGCAGCCGCGCATCGACCACGGCGCCCGGATCGTTATCGCCGCCCATTTTGCACGTCCCCACGGGATGGAAGATCGTCGTGCCGATGCGCCCCGCCGCTTCGGCCAACGCGGCCGTCTCGACGATCTCCGGCCCCGGCCGGAATTCCTCGGGGCTAAAGCGCTGCAACGCGGGCTGCGCCACGATGCGCCGCGTGAGGCGGATCGCTTCGGCCGCGACCAGTCTGTCTTCCTCGGCCGACAGGTAATTCGGCTTGATCGCGGGTGCGGCGAAAGGATCGGCGGATCTCGCCATCACACTGCCCCGGCTTGCCGGGCGCAAATGGCAGACCGATGCGGTGAAGGCGGGGAAGGGGTGCAGCGGCTCGCCGAACTTGTCGAGCGTCAAAGGCTGCACGTGATATTCGAGATCGGCGGTGGCGCGCGCGGGATCTGATTTCGCGAAGGCGCCGAGCTGCGACGGCGCCATGGTCAACGGCCCGCGCCGGAACAACGCGTATTCCAGCCCCATGCCGATCTTGCCGAATAGGGAGTTGGCGCGCTCGTTCAGCGTCTTCACGCCGTGAACCTTATAGGCGCAGCGGATCTGCAGATGGTCCTGCAAATTGCTTCCCACGCCCGTCAGCGCGTGGCGCACATCGACGCCAATGCCGCGCAGATGTTCCGGCGCGCCGATGCCGGACAGCTGCAACAGATGCGGCGAGCCGATGGCGCCCGCCGCCAGCACGATTTCGCGCGCCGACGCGCGCGCTTGTTTGTCGCCGTGACGGAACGAAAGCCCCGTCGCGCGCCGCCCGTCGAACTCGATCGCGGTGGCTTGCGCCTGTGTGACGATACGCAAATTCGCGCGGCCCATCGCGGGGCGCAGGAAGCCCTTCGCCGCCGTCCAGCGCACGCCGCGATTCTGATTCACCTGGAAATAGCCGCAGCCTTCGTTGTCGCCGCGGTTGAAATCGTCGGTCTTGGGAATGCCCGCTTGTTCGGCCGCGTCGCGAAACGCGTCGAGGATGTCCCAGGACAGGCGCATTTCCTCGACGCGGAATTCGCCGCCAGCACCATGATGCGCGTCGGCGCCGCGCGCATTGTCCTCGGCGCGAATGAAATGCGGCAGCACGTCGTCCCAGCCCCAGCCGGGATTGCCGAGCTGGCGCCAATGATCGTAATCGGCGGCTTGGCCGCGCACATACAGCATGCCGTTGATCGCGGTGCAGCCGCCCAGCACCTTGCCGCGCGGATAGTTGAGCGCCCGGTTGCCGAGCCCCGCTTCGGCTTCGGTTTTGAAGCACCAATCCACGCGGGGATTGCCGTGGGTGTAGAGATAACCAATCGGAATATGGATCCAGAAGTAATCGTCCCGGCCGCCCGCTTCGAGCAGCAGAACGCGATTTTTGGGATCGGCCGACAAACGATTGGCGAGTACGCAGCCGGCCGAGCCCGCCCCCACGACGATGTAATCGTAGGTCCCGAAATCTTCGGCGGTCATGACGTAGCCCCGGTTTGCGCGCAATTCGGATGCGGATCCATTTTTCAGCCGCTAATCTAGCGCGTCCAGCCGGGGAGCATGCAATGCCGATCGTCAACCGTATCGCCGCCTTCCACGACGAAATGCGCGCCTGGCGCCGGGATTTGCACGCCAATCCCGAGATCGCGTTCCAGGAAAACCGCACGTCGCAGGTCGTCGCGGACAAGCTGGCGAGTTTCGGCATCGCGGTGCATCGCGGCCTCGCCAAGACCGGCGTCGTCGGCACGTTGAAGGCGGGAAAGTCGCCGCGCGCCATCGGCTTGCGCGCCGATATGGATGCGTTGCCGATGCCCGAAGCGAACGAGTTCGGCCATCGCTCGCTGAACGCGGGCCGGATGCATGCTTGCGGCCATGACGGCCATACGACGATGCTGCTGGGGGCGGCGAAGTATCTTGCCGAGACGAAGAATTTCGACGGCACGATCCATTTCATTTTCCAGCCGGCGGAGGAAAACGAGGCGGGCGGGCGCGTGATGGTCGAAGAAGGCCTGTTCGAGAAATTCCCGGTCGAGGCAGTCTACGGGCTGCACAACTGGCCGCAGCTCGATCTCGGCAAGTTCTCGGTGCGCCCCGGCCCGATGATGGCCTCGGCCGATAATTTCGAAATCATGGTGCGCGGCATGGGCACGCACGGCGCCATGCCCCATCGCGGCGTCGATCCCGTCACCTGCGCCTGCCAGATCGTGTCGGCGCTGCAAACCATCGTCAGCCGGGAGACCAATCCCCTCGACGCGGCCGTGATCTCGGTCACGCAGATCCACGCGGGCGACGCCTATAATGTCATTCCCAACGAATGCGTGTTGCGCGGCACGACAAGGGCGTTCGAGCCCAAGGTCCGCGATTCGCTGGAGCCCGCGATGCGCCGCGTGGCGAGCGGCATCGCCGCCGCCATGGGCTGCGAAGCGACGCTCGACTACCGGCGCAAATACCCGCCGCTGGTCAACGACGCGGCGCATGTCGACGTCGCGGCCGGGGCGATGGCCGAGGTCGTGGGGGCGGAAAACGTCACGACCGACGGGGTGGCGACCATGGGGGCGGAGGATTTCGCCTATATGCTGGAAGCCCGGCCCGGGGCCTATGTCTTTATGGGCAATGGACAATCCGCCTCGCTCCACAATCCGCGCTACGACTTCAACGACGAGGCGCTGCCGGTGGGGGCGTCGTATTGGGCAAGGCTGGTCGAGCGAGTCCTGGCCCGCGCGGCCTAGACTCGACGGAAAACGCCCGTCATGCATACAATCGGGACGTTATGCGGCGTTTCGGCGTTCGAATTTCCACGGTTTTGATGCTGATTGCCGCCCCCGCCGGGGCGGCCGAAAAGCAGGCGGCCGTGCCGTCGATGCGCGGCAAAGTTGAGGCGGTCGCCGCGCGCTGCGAAGCCCCGGCCGATCTGCTGGCGCTACGGGCGCCGATGCCCCAGGTCGCGCAACGCCTGGCGGAGGGCAAGCAACTCACCATCGTGGCGCTCGGCTCGTCCTCGACCGAAGGCGTCGGCGCGACCACGCCGGCGCACGCCTATCCGGCCCGCCTCGAAACCGAGCTGCATGCGCTGTTGCCGCATATGGAAATCACGGTGCTCAACAAGGGCATCAGCGGCGAAGACGTCGATCAGATGATGGCGCGCTTCGAGCGCGACGTGCTCGCCCCCGAGCCCGATCTCGTGATCTGGCAAGCGGGCGTCAACGCGGCGATCAAGGGCCTGCCTTTGGCCGACGTGTCCGCAAAACTCAGCCGCGGCATCGAGCTTGCGCGCGCGCGCGGCATCGATGTGATGCTGATGGGCCCGCAGAACGCGCCGCGCTATGTGAACGCGCCGCATCGGCGCGAATACACCGAAGCGCTGACCGATATCGCGCGTCAATACAACGCGCCGATCTTTCCGCGTTTCCGCGTGATGACGCATTGGATGGCGTCGGGCGCCTTCAAGCAGGACGAGCTGATCCGCGAAGACGGGCTGCATATGACCGACGCTGCGTATTATTGCCTCGCCCGCTTGCTGGCGCGCGCGATCGCCAACGAACCGCGCGCGCGCGCCGTCGCGGGCGAAACGCACGTTCCTGCCGCGAATTCGCGCTGAGCATCTTCAGAACGAGCCTTGGCCCGGCCTCGCCCTTCGACATGAGCGTCCATTGACGGTCACAGGGTGAGGCCTTTTTTAAAACCTCATGGTGAGCCTGTCGAACCATGAGGTCGGCAGGAGCGCTACGCCAGGAAGCGCGTCAGGTTGGCGTTGATCTGGCGGTCCAGCTCGTTGTCGATATCGCGCATCATCTCGAACGTCAGGTCGTACCAGACGCGCTCGCGATCGTTCAGCGAGATATTCTCCAAGACCGAACGTTGACGCACGGCGATCGCCGTGGCGATGCCGTCGCGATAATTGGCGCGCTGCTGACGCACTTCGACGGCCACCTCGATGCGCCCGTCATATTGCTGGGCCACTTCGTTGGTGAAGGTCGCGCGAATGCCGGTGGGCTTGGGCAGATTGGTTTCGGTCACGCGCGCATCCATGATGACGAAGCGCACGAAACGCTCGCCCGTGCCCGACACGGCGATGCGCTCCGACGCCCAGCGCCGCAAGGCCGATTCCGGCGTCTGCGCGAACAGATGTTCGACATTCGGGGGTGCAAAAGGCGGCTGATACTCCATCGCCACTTCCAGGCGCGCCGCGTCGAAGCGGAACGTGCCGCGCGGGGCGAAGCTGATCGGCGGGAAACTCGGCAAGGGCGGCGCGTCGGCGCAAGCGGCGGCGAGCAAGGGCGACGCCAGCAGCGGCAAGGCGGCGGCTTTTTTCAGGAATATGCGGCGGTCCGGTTTCATGGGGAAATCTCCGAACTTGTGTTTGTGGGCTTAAACCTCGCCCGGAATCATGGCGAAATCACGACTCCGCGTAGACGGCGTCGAGATCGGAAAATGCGTGCGTCGTGTTGCAGAATTCGCAGGTGAGGCGCACGGCCCCGTCCGGATCCCGCAAAGTTTCCACCTCCGACCGCGCGATGGCGCGCAAGGCGCCGCGCATGCGTTCGGGGCTGCAGCGGCATTGATGGGTCAACACTAGCGGGCGATAGATCGCCACCCCTTCGGCGAGGTAAAGCCGATCGATCAGCTTCCAGGGCGGCAACTCGGGATCGACGAGTTCCGCTTGCGTGGACGATCCCATCAGGATCATCGCGCGGCGCCAGCCTTCCTCTTCCGCCTCGCGCTTGGCGGCATCGACCGCCTTATCCTGGCCTTCGAAGGAGCCTTGCGCGTCTTCGGGCGGCAGGCGCTGGATCATCAACGCGCCCGCGCGCCAATTCAGGACGGCACCATCGCCGGGCTTGGGCGTCGCCGCGACCGCGACCTTGATCCCGGCTTCGAATTGCTCCGACTGACGGAAATAATGATGCGCGCATTCGGCCAACGTCGTGCCGTCGAGCTCGACGATGCCCTGATAGCGCTCGGCCGCGTCGCCCTGATCGACCGTGAAGGCGAGATACCCCGCGCCGAACAGCTTGGGCACCGAATGCGGGCCGGGCCCCAAGGCCGCGACCGCATCCTTGTCGAATTGCGCATAGCCGCGCAGATGCCCGGCCGAGGTCACGTCCGCGACCAGCATGCGCACCGGGCCGTCGCCCTTGGTTTGCAGCGTGAACACGCCGTCGAATTTCAGCGTCGCGGCGAGCAACGCCGAAATCGCCAAGGCTTCGGCGAGCGCTTCGCCGACCGCGCGCGGATAGGCGTGCCGGTGCAGAATCGTGTCCAACGCGGCGCCCAAACGTACCGCCCGGCCGCGCAAGGCCGAGGATTCGATCTGAAACGGCAGGACGACGTCGTCTTCGGGAATACCGGCCCGGTTCACGCCAAGCCCCAAATCACGCCATGCACCAAGCGAGGATGCCCTTCTGCGCGTGGAGGCGGTTTTCCGCCTCGTCCCACACGGCCGATTGCGGACCGTCGATCACGCCCTCGGTCACTTCCTCGCCGCGATGGGCGGGCAGGCAATGCAGGAACATCGCGTCCGGCTTGGCGAGGCCCATAAGGCGTTCGTCCACGCGATAGGGCACCAGCATGTTATGGCGCTTCTCGCGGTTTTCGCGCTCGCGCGCGTTGCCTTCCTGATCCATCGACACCCACGTATCGGTGACGACGGCGTCGGCCCCGCGCACGGCGGCTTCGGGATCGGTCAGCAATTGGATGCGCGCGCCTTCCCGTTTCGCCCACGCCAGAACATCGGTCGACGGGCGCAAGGGTTCGGGGCAGGCGAGGCGCAGCTCGAACGCGAAACGCTGGGCCGCGTGAATCCAGGACGCCGCGACGTTATTGCCGTCGCCCGTCCACGCCACGACCTTGCCGGCGATGTTGCCCTTCGCTTCTTCGAAGGTCATCACGTCGGCCATCACCTGGCAGGGATGCGAACGCTCGGTCAGGCCGTTGATCACGGGCACCGAGGCGTGGCGGACCATTTCGTCGAGATGCGCCGTCTTGTTGGTGCGCAGCATGATCGCGTCGCAATAGCGCGACAGCACGCGCGCCGTGTCGGCGATCGTTTCGCCGCGGCCGAGCTGCGTGTCGTGATGCGTCAGGATCACCGCTTCGCCGCCGAGCTGGCGAATACCCACCTCGAAAGAGACTCGCGTACGGGTCGACGGCTTCTCGAACACCATCGCCAGCGTCTTGCCGGCGAGCGGACGTTCCGGATTGCCGGCGATGCGCTGGGCCTTGTACTTGGCGCCGAGATCCAGGATCGAGCGCAGCGTGCCCGATTCCAACGCGTCGAGATCCAGGAAATGCTTGGGAGTCTTGGCCATCGTGGAAACCCTCAACCGGCTTTGCGCGCGGGCAATTCGGCGCGCAACGCCGCACAACCCTTGTCGATCGCGTCGATCGCTTCGCTGACATGCTTGGCTTCCGCGATCAGCGGGGCCAGCACGCGCACGACATTGTCGCCCGCGGCGACGGTCAGCAGACCTTCCTTGCGCAGCGCCTTCACCACGTCGGTGTTCGGCACTTTGCATTTGAGGCCGAGCAGCAGGCCAAGCCCGCGCGCATCCTCGAAGATGTCGGGATGGCGCTGCACGAGACCGTGCAATTGCTGCTTCATATGCGAGGCGAGCTTTTCCACGCCGTCGAAGAAGCCGGGTTCGAGCATCACGTCGAGCACGGCGTTGCCCGCCGCCGTGGCGAGCGGATTGCCGCCATAGGTCGAGCCATGCGTGCCCGCGACCATGCCCACCGCCGCCTTGGCGGTGGCAAGGCATGCGCCGACGGGGAAGCCGTTGCCCAACGCCTTCGCGACCGTCATGACGTCGGGCGTCACGCCGGTCCATTCATAGGCGAACAGCTTGCCCGAACGGCCCATGCCGGTTTGGATTTCGTCGAAGAACAGCAGCAAGCCGTGCTTGTCGCAAAGCTCGCGCAAGCCTTGCAGGAATTCGTTCGGCACGACGCGCACGCCGCCTTCGCCCTGCACCGGCTCGATCAGGATGCCGGCGGTTTCGGGACCGATCGCCGCTTCGACGAGCTTGAGATCGCCGAACGCGACTTGATCGAAACCCGGCACGACCGGGCCGAAGCCTTCGAGGTATTTCTTCTGCCCGCCCGCCGCCAGCGTGGCGAGGGTGCGGCCGTGGAAGGCGCCTTCGAAGGTGATGATGCGATGGCGTTCCGGGCGGCCGTGATGCGCGTGATATTTGCGCACGACTTTGATGCCGCATTCGTTCGCCTCGGCGCCGGAATTGCCGAAGAACACCGTGTCGGCGAAGGTCGCGGCGACCAAGCGCTCGGCCAGTTTTTCCTGCTGCGCGATCGGGAACACGTTCGACGTGTGCCAGACCTTGTTCATCTGCGCCGTCACCTCTTTGATGAGGTGCGGATGCGCATGACCCAAGGCCGTGACCGCGATGCCGCAGGTGAAGTCCAAGTAACGTCGGCCGTCGGTTCCCCACAGATACGGGCCTTCGCCGCGCTCGAAACCGATTTCGGCGCGCGCATAGGTCGGCATCACGGCGGGAAAAGCGGCGGTCACAACGGAACTCCTTCCTCCATAACGGATTATCGGTGCGGGAATGGCTGAAAGCACCGGAAACGCCCAGTATCCAGGGGGGTGCTGGGCTTGTCAAATACGCCGGGATGAGAAAATCGCTGGATATATGTTCCAGGACAAAGCGTTAAGGCTATTTTCGGACATTCGATGCGGTCGATGAATACCGCGATTGCGTCCGGCGCGCAGTTTCTAGCCACGCGCGAAAATCCGCGGGAGAACGGCTCCAACGCGGATTATAGATACCGCCCATCCTCGGCGATGACTTGGAACCCAACCAGCAAATGGGTGATTTCGCCGCTTTCGCCCATCGGCAGGATGGCGCGCCAAGTCTCGGTTTTGCCGTCGCGCTCGGCGTATTGGGCCAGCGGGTGGTGCAGGAAAAGTGGCCGGCGCTTGGCGACCGCGTCGCGATAACCGGCTTCCCAAACCCGGGCGACCGGCTCGGCGATCTCGGACAATGTCAGACCCGAATACTCGCGGCGCATCGCGACATTGGTGCTGGCCCCGTAGATGACGAAGCGGAAATCGCCGCCGGGCAGCACCTCGATCAAATGCAGCCGCCCGATCCAGGGCATGAAATCCTCGACCTTGAACGCGGCGCGCGGCGGAAACGCCGCCGCCCCCTTTTTCGCGACCCACAACGCATGCAGGTCGCGCAGCCATTGCGGCAGCTCGTCGAGCGCGACGTCGCGCATCACGCGCGCAGCTTGTAACCGCGCGCGAACATCCGCCAGCACAGCAGCGCCAGCCCGGCGTTCACGCCCAGCATGACGGCGGCCCCCAGCAGCGGGTTCGTGTCGGTATGGCCGATGAAGCCGTAGCGGAACCCGTCGATCATGTAGAAGAACGGGTTGAAATGCGCGGCCATGCGCCACGCATCGGGCAGGCGGTCGATCGTGTAGAACGTGCCCGACAGGAACGACAGCGGCGTCACGATGAAATTCGTCACCGCCGCGATATGGTCGAATTTCTCCGACCACACGCCGCCCGCGATGCCCAACAATGCGAGCATCGTCGACGCCATCAGTCCGTGGAATACGATCCAGAACGGCGACGACACATGGATCGTCACCAGCGGGACAAGGCACAACGCGACCACGCCGCCCACGACCATGCCGCGCACGATGCCGCCGGCCGCGAAGCCGACGACCAATTCGATCGGCGACAAGGGCGGCATCAGCGTGTCGACGATGTTGCCCTGCACCTTCGAAATGATGATCGACGAGCTCGTGTTCGCGAAGGCGTTCTGCGCCATCGCCATGATGATCAGGCCCGGCACCAGAAATTCGACGAAGGGCACGCCGCCTTTTTCCTGCACGGCCCCGCCCAAGGCGAGTGCGAACACCGCCAGGAACAGCAGCGTGGTGATCACGGGCGCCCAGATCGTCTGGGTATGCACCTTGATGAAGCGGCGGATCTCGCGCCAGGCGAGCGTTTTCAGGCCCAGCCAATTGACGGCGCCATAGGCGCGGGGGGCGGGCGGAATCGGGCGAGGGTCGGTCATCGGGGCGGGGAAGATAGGCCTGTCGGATGCGGCGCGCTACCCCTCTTCCGATCCGTATGGCCCTATGGCACGAAGGGTCTGCTATGCGCAAAATTCCGAAGCCGCCCACGCCCGAACGCCTGGAGAAAGGCGCGCTCGCCTATCTCGAGCGTTACGCCGCCAGCCGTGAAGGTGTACGCCGCGTGCTGATGCGCAAAGTCGAACGCGCGGCGCGGGCGGGCATCGCCGAACGCGAAGCGGGGGCGGCGGCCGTCGAAAAGGTGCTCGAAAAACTCGCCGCCAAGGGATTGCTCAACGACAAGCTCTATGCCGAAGGCTTGGCCGCGAGCCTCGCGAGGCGCGGCCTCGCGCGCGGGCGCATCGCCCAGCGGCTGCAAATCAAAGGCGTTGGCCGGGACGAAATCGGCCACGCCCTCGACGCCGTGGACGAAACCGGCGACACCGATCGCGCGCGCGCGATCCGCTGGGCGAAGAAAAAGCGTTTGGGCGCCTATGGCGATCCCACTAAGCGCGAAGCGCGCCGCATGCGCGATATCGCGGCGCTGGCGCGCGCGGGCTTTGAACTCGAACTCGCGCGCCGCATCGTCGACGCGGATTTGGACACGCTGGAAGACGAGCGCGATTAAAGCGTCTTCATATAGCGATAGAAGACTTCGTCGCGATTCCAGCCCGCGCGCTCGTAGACCGATTGAGCGGTCTTGTTGGTCCGTGCTGTGAACAGATCGACGCGCGCCGCGCCGGTGGCGCGCGCATGCGCATCGACCTTCGCCATCAACGCGGCGCCCACGCCCGCTTTGCGCGCCGATGGATCGACGAAAATATCGTTGAGCAGCCAGAGCGGCTTCATCACGCCCGACGAAAACGTGCGCGACATGATCGCGAAGCCAACCGCCTTGCCGTCGATGCGCGCGAAAAAGCCGGTGTAGTCGCCCGCCTGGAAGCGCGCGGTCATATAGGCGCGGCTTTCCTCGGGCATCGGCTCGCGCTTGTAGAAAACGCGATAGCCCAGGAACAGCGGCAGAAGCTCGTCGATATCGGCCACACCGATGTCGCTGAAGGTGATATCGCTCATCGTTTCACTTCTTGGCCGCTTTGGGATCGCGCGACAGGCCCTTGGCGTCGAGGGCCGCGAGATAGGCCGCCATCAACGCATCGGCGTTTTCGCCCAGTTCGCGCAGATAGTCCCAGGAATAGATGCCCGAATCGTGCAGATCGTCGAACACGATGCGAATCGCGTAGTTGCCGACGGCTTCCAGTTCCATGATGCCGACATGCATGCGGCCCGGAACGATCTGCTTCTGGTTGGGGCCGTGGCCCATCACCTCGGCCGACGGCGATTCGACGCGCAGCAATTCGGCGGGCAACGCGAAGGTCTTTCCGTCGTCGAAGTCGATCTCGAGAATCTTCTCCGCCTTCTTCAGGCGGATCTCGACAGGATGATGCTTGAGGCCGAAAGACATCGCACGCGGGGCTTACGCGGCGTCGAGACGGCGCGCCTCGTCCACCAGCATGATCGGAATGCCGTCGCGAATCGGGAAGGCGAGGCCCGCCCCTTCGCTGACCAGCTCGGCACGGTCGCGGTCGTAGCGCAGCGGGCCCTTGGTCACCGGGCAGACCAGAATTTCCAGCAGCTTGGGATCGATCGCGGTCGCATCGCTCATGGGCGCGGTCCTTTCGTCCCTTTTGTGACGCGGGGCAACGCGCGCGTCAATGTTTCAAGCCGCCGGGCTCGGCGCCGGAGGTTCGCGCCTCGACGATACCGATCATCGCCTTGGCGCGTTCGGCGAGGCCCGCACTTTCCAGCAGCGTCTGTTTTTCTTCCGGCGTGAACGGGCACAGCATCGCGATGGTGTTGACCAGCCGTTCGTCCGGCGCCGATTCGATCGTGCCCCAATCGCCTTGCAAACCCTCGGCGGCGAAATAGGCTTTGAGCCCCGCGATCAGCCGCTTGCGGTCGAACAGCCCTTCGTCGGGCTCGACGAAGTCGCTTTCGTAACCGGCGAAATCCGGCCGCACCCGGCGATAGCCGCGCATGGTGGCGATCTCGTCCGCGATTTTGAAACGCACGATGCCGTTGAGCGAGATGAGGTAGCGCCCGTCTTCGGTTTCCGACCACGACACGATGCGCCCCGCACAGCCGATCGGATAGACGGCTTGCGTCGACGCGCGCGTTTCCTTGGTCAGCGGCTGGACCATGCCGATCAGCTTGTCCGGGCTCGCCAGCGCGTCGTCGATCATCGCCAGATAGCGCGGCTCGAAGATGTTCAGCGGCAGTTTGCCGCGCGGCAGCAGCAAAGCGCCTTGCAGCGGAAAAATCGGCACCGTGGCGGGCAAATCCGCGAAGCCGAGCCTGCCGGGCGGTCGCGCGCCCATGATGGCGTTACGCGAACATCAGCGACGACAAGCGCCGGCGCCCTTGCACGGTCAGCGGATTGGTGTTGCCCAACGCTTCGAAGAACTTGACCAGCTGGGCGCGCGCGGCCCCTTCGTTCCAATTGCGGTCGAGCTTGTAGAGCTCCAGCAATTGCTCGATCGCCGCTTCCTGCTGGCCGCCCGCGAACAAGGCGGTGGCGAGGTCGAGGCGCGTTTGATGGTCCTTCGGATTATGCGCGAGCTTTTCCAGCATCGGCGCCACGTCCACGCCCTTGGGCGCTTGATGGGCGAGGTCGAGGGCCGCTTGCGCGGCTTCGATTTCCGGATCGCGCTTGGCTTCGGGCGGCAACGAATCGAGCAGCGCCTTCGCCTCGTCGAGCTGGCCCAGGTTCACAAAAATCTTGGCGAGGCCCGCGGCGGCTTTCGCATTGCCGGGTTCGTGGGCCAGGATCTGGCCGAAAATATCCTGCGCGGTCGGCAGGTCGTTGGCGGCCAGCGCCGCGTTGGCCTGTTCCAGCGCCTGGTCGATCGGCGACGGGCCGGCGGCCCCGCCCAGCTTCTTCACGAAGGCGCGGATCTGGCTTTCGGGCACGGCCCCCAGGAACGCATCGACCGGGCGGCCGCCTTTGAAGGCGAAAACCGCCGGGATCGACTGCACGCGCAATTGCGAGGCGAAATGCGGATTCTCGTCGATGTTGATTTTGACGAGCTTGACCGCGCCCTTGGCTTCCTTGACGACCTTTTCGATCGTGGGGCCCAGCTGCTTGCACGGCCCGCACCACGGCGCCCAGAAATCGACGATGACGGGGGTATCGCGCGAGGCGAGCAGAACGTCCTGCTCGAACGATTCGTCCGTCGCGTCCTTGATAAGGTCGGCCGCGTTGGCGCCCGGCTTGCCGGCGCCGATCAACTGGTCCATGGGGTCAACTCCGCTTTCCAGCGGGGAAAATGGCGATTTCGGGCGCCCAAGGCAACCCCCTGCGGGGGGCCGGAAAAGCGCCCCAGATATCCCTTGCAATTCGACGCTCCCCGCCTATTATCCCGGCCCGTTTCCAAGGCTGAAGCGCCCGCCGGCGATAACGCGGGAGTAGCTCAGTGGTAGAGCATCACGTTGCCAACGTGAGGGTCGAGGGTTCGAATCCCTTCTCCCGCTCCAGCCTTTGGAAAGGGTTCCGGTTCGAATGAAAAAGGCCCGTTCGCAAGAACGGGCCTTTTCTTTATCGCCAGTCGCCGGCCACTTACATCCGGTCCGGTGTGGCCAGCAGCACCTGGCCCATCGGAATTTCCTCGGTCACCGGGCGGCGCGCGCCGAATTCGACGCGATAGGTCATGTAATCGCGTTCCTTGAAGAAGCGCACGGCGTCCATCAGGCACAGCGATTGGCGCGCCCAATAGCTCGGCTCCCACAGGAAGAAGATCTTCGGGCGGAACCGTTCGATCGTCTTCGTCGCCCCTTGCAGCGCGTTCCACTCCTCGCCCTGGGCGAGCAGCTTGATGACGTCGAGCCGTTCGATCGGGTTCGCCGCGATGTAATCGTCGAGGCTCCACACCTTCATGTCGATCGACTTGGTCGACTTGCCGACATTCGACGATTGCAGCGACGCGTTGGCGAAATTGCCGATCGAATCGTCGTGCAGGAACAGCTGGCGCGTTTCGGTGTGGCTCGACACGGCCGCCTGGTTGAGCGTCACGTTGTCGAGGCCGTTCAAATGCAGATTGGCCTTCAAGCGGCCCATCGGATGCGGATCGGGCTCGAACACATGCACGCGGCCGCTGGGCCCCACGCGGTTGGCCATGATCATCGCGTGCATGCCGATATTCGAGCCGATATCGAACGCCACCTGGCCCGGGCGCAGCATGCGGTTCAGCAGCTTGGAGATTTGCGGCCGGAACGCGCCGTAGAAATAGATGTACCATTCGAGGAAGGAATGCGTGTCGACATTGATCAGCATGCCTTCGTCGTAATCGATGACCGCCTTCACCGGCCGCGCATTGCCCGGCGGGTGCAGGGCGCGCACCAGCTTGTCGGTCCCCTTCGGATGGAAGCGGCGGGTGAGCCACGCGAGGGCGGGAACCCAGGCCGGATGATCGGGGCCGAGATCGGGCGGGAGGGCCTTGTAGGACTCGGCCGAAGCAGGCGTGTCGGTCATGGCGGCTCGCAAATTTTCGCTCAAAGCTGGAGCGGACGAACTGGTTCCGGTCATCGGGTGGGGCTCGATTTAAAGACGGTTCCCATTAAACGAACCGCCCGAACCCCTATTCCCCAAATCCCCCTGTTAATCTTGTTTTGCCCCAGCTTTTGGCCGGTCGCAACAATTTGCTGTAATATCCGGTAATAATATGGCGGCGCGCAGTCCACCGGCGGGCTGCGAGAATGATCGTACGCCCCGGAGATCCCCAATGCCGTCCCATACCGAAAGTCGTAAGACCGAAATTCTGGACAGGCTTTGCGCGATGGCGCGCCAGCGCCTGCCCGCCGGATCGGGGATCGCCGCCGCCGATGCCGCAGAGGCATTTATTCAACGATTCTATGGCAATGTGGCCGTCGAGGATCTCGAAGACCACACGCCGGACGATCTTTACGGGGCCGCGATCGCGCTTTTCGCCTTCGGCCGGACGCGCCCGCCGAACAAAGCCAAGGTCCGCGTGTACAATCCACGCCTGTCGGAACATGGCTGGCACTCGACCCATACGGTGATCGAGATCGTCAACGATGACATGCCGTTCCTGGTCGACTCGGTCACATCCGAGATCAATCGGCGCGATCTGTCGGTCCATCTCGTCATTCACCCGGTCGTGCCGGTGAAGCGCGATTCGAGCGGTGCGGCCTTGGCGATCGACGAAGCCGGCGGCCGCGAAAGCTGCATGCATGTCGAGATCGACGCGCAAGGCGACCAAGCGCAACTCGACGCGATCCGGGCGGGGCTGGAAGCGGTACTCGCGGACGTGCGCGCTTGCGTCGAAGATTGGCAGGCGATGCTGGGTCAGGCGAAAGACGTCATCGCCGAATTCGATGCCGGAAAGCCGCCGCGCGGGCCCGAAGAAATCGCCACCGCGCGCGATTTCCTCAATTGGCTCATCGCCGATAATTTCACCTTCCTCGGCTATCGCGAATACGCCTATCAGGGCGAGGGCGCGAATTTCCGCGCGGGCGTGCGCGCGGGCAGCGGCTTGGGCTTGGCGCGCGACGAAAGCTTCGTCGTGTTCGACGTGCTGCGCCGCATCGCCGAGTTGCCGTCGCTGCAGCAATTCGTCCGTGCACCCGAATTGCTGCGCGTGGCGAAAGCCAATCGCCGTTCGACCGTGCATCGCTCGGCCTATCTCGATGCGATCGGCGTCAAGGTCTACGGGCCCGACGGCACGGTGACGGGGGAGAAAGTCTTCCTCGGCCTGTTCACCTCCACCGCCTATATGCAGCGCCCGCGCGACATTCCGTTGCTACGCGACAAGGTCGTCGCCGTCACGAAGCGCGCGGGTTTCGGCACCAAGGGCCATGCCGCCAAGGCGCTGCAACATGTGCTGGAAACCCATCCGCGCGAGGAATTGTTCCAGGCGACGGTCGACGAGCTTTACGAAACCGCCGTCGGCGTCGTGCGCTTGCAGGAACGCCAGCGCATCGCGTTGTTCCTACGCCGCGATCCGTTCGATCGCTTCATCTCGGCGCTCGTTTATGCGCCGCGCGATCGCTTCAACACCGAATTGCGCGAGAAGTTCCACGACATCCTCGCCAAGGCTTATCGCGGCCGTAAATCGGCGTTCTACGTTCTGCTCGCCGACGATTCCGCGCTGGTGCGTTGCCATTTCATCGTCGGCCTGACGCCAGGCGATGTGCCCGACATCCGCGCCGACGATCTGGAAGCGCGCTTGGTCGAAGCCGGGCGCGGTTTCGCCGACCGCTTGAAGGATGCGCTGATCGCGGCCGAAGGCGAGGGTGCAGGCCTCGCCAAATTGCGTCGCTATCAGGCCGCGTTCCCGGCCGCCTATCGCGAGCATTTCACGCCCGAGCAAGCCGTCGCCGATATCGCGGCGGTCGAATCCGTGCTGGCCGGCGATACGTCGCTCGCGCTCAATCTCTACCGCCCGGTCGAGGCGGCGGAGAACGAGCTGCGCTTGCGCATCTTCCACAAGGGCGCGCCGGTTCCGTTGTCCGACGTCATGCCGATGCTCGAATCGATGGGCCTTAAAGTGATGACGGAAGATCCCTTCCGCATCCATCCGCTCGACGGGTCCGCCAACGCGCCGGCGGGCGATGTGTACATGCACGACATCGCGATGGTCGCGCGCGAAACGCGCGAGATCGATATCGCGCGGGTGAAGCCGCTGTTCGAGGGCGCATTCTCCGCCGTGTGGGCGGGCGATGCGGCGTCGGACGGCTTCAATCGCTTGGTCATCGGTGCTGCGATGTCGTCGCGCGAGGTGACGGTCTTGCGCGCTTACGCCGCCTATCTGCGCCAAGCGGGCGCGACGTTCAGCCAGGCCTATATGGAGGACGCGCTCGCGCGCAATTCAAAGATCGCGCGCAAGCTCGTCGATCTGTTCCTCGCCGCGCACGATCCCGTGCGCGACAAGGATCGCGACGTGACGATTCGCGGGATCGCCGTCGAGATCGGTCATCTGCTCGACGGCGTGGAAAGCCTCGACGAAGACCGCATTTTGCGGCGCTTCCTCAATCTGATCGATTGCACGCTGCGCACCAATTTCTTCCAGAACAAGCCGTATCTGTCGCTGAAACTCGATAGTCAGCGCATCGACGAATTGCCGTTGCCCCGGCCGCTGGTCGAAATCTGGGTCTACTCGACGCGCGTCGAAGCCGTGCATTTGCGCGGCGGCAAGGTCGCGCGCGGCGGCATTCGCTGGTCCGACCGGCGCGAGGATTTCCGCACCGAAATTCTCGGCCTTATCAAAGCGCAGATGGTCAAGAACACCGTGATCGTGCCGGTCGGCTCGAAAGGCGGGTTCTTCGTCAAGCGTCCGCCCGCACCCGAAGCGGGACGCGAAGCGTTCCAGGCCGAGGGCATCGCCTGCTATCAGATCATGATGCGCGGGCTGCTCGACATCACCGACAACCTGACGCCGACGGGCGTCGTGCCGCCCAAGAACGTCGTGCGCCACGATGGCGACGACCCTTATCTCGTCGTCGCGGCCGACAAGGGCACGGCCACGTTCTCCGACATCGCCAACGCGATCTCGGTCGAATACGGCCATTGGCTGGGCGATGCTTTCGCGTCGGGCGGCTCGGCCGGTTACGACCACAAGGGCATGGGCATCACGGCGCGCGGGGCGTGGGAAGCGGTCAAACGTCATTTCCGCGAACTCGGCCACGATACGCAAACGCAGGATTTCACCGTCGTCGGTATCGGCGACATGTCGGGCGACGTGTTCGGCAACGGCATGCTGCGCTCGCCGCATATCAAGCTCGTCGCCGCGTTCGACCACCGCCACATCTTCATCGATCCCGAACCCGACGCGGCGAAATCCTTCGCCGAGCGCGAGCGGATGTTCAAACTGCCGCGCTCGTCTTGGGCCGATTACGACACGAAATTGATCTCGGCGGGCGGCGGTGTGTTCGACCGCAAGGCCAAGTCGATCAAGCTCTCGCCGCAGATCAAGGCCTTGTTCGGCATGCTCGCCGACTCCGTCACGCCGTTCGAGCTGATGAAGACGATCCTGAAAGCGCCGGTCGATCTGTTGTGGTTCGGCGGTATTGGCAATTACGTCAAGGCGAAGGACGAAACCAACGCCGATGCGGGCGACCGCGCCAACGACGCGATCCGCATCGACGGTGCCGATATCCGCGCGCGCGTGGTGGGCGAAGGCGCCAATCTCGGCTGCACCCAGCGCGGGCGAATCGAATATGCGCTCGCCGGCGGACGTATCAATACCGACGCGATCGATAACTCCGCGGGCGTGGACACATCCGACCACGAGGTCAATATCAAGGTGCTGCTGGGCGATGTGATCGCGCGTGGCGACATGACCTTGAAGCAGCGCGATACGCTGCTCGCCGAAATGACCGACGATGTCGGCGACGCGGTCTTGCGCAACAACTATCTGCAAACGCAGGCGCTGAGTGTGGCCGAACTCGAAGGGATCGGCGGCATCGATCGCGCGATGCGGCTGATGCGGGCGCTTGAAAAGACCGGGCGCCTCCATCGCGGCATCGAATTCCTGCCCGACGACGAAGCCTTGCTGGCGCGCGCGGCGGGCGGCAAGGGTTTGACGCGACCCGAACTCGCCGTCGTCATGGCCTATGCCAAGATGGCGCTCTACGACGAATTGCTGGCGAGCGACTTGCCCGACGATCCCTATCTCGCCGAGGATCTGGTCAAGTATTTCCCCCGGCCTTTGCGCAAGAACCACCATCCGGCGATCCTGCGCCATCAATTGCGGCGCGAGATCATCGCCACGGTCGCGACGAATTCGATCGTCAATCGCGCGGGCTTCGCTTTCGTGCCGGATCTTGCGGAACGCACCGGCTTGAACGTCGCGGAAGTGTCGCGTGCCTATCTGGTCGCGCGCCAAGTCTTCGGTCTTCGCGAATTCTGGGGTGCGGTCGAAACGCTCGACAACCAAGTGCCGGCCGATGTGCAGCTGGCGATGCTGCGCGGCTCGGTCGCGTTGCTCGAACGCGCGACGTTGTGGCTGCTGCGCCATTTGCCGGCCCCCATCGATATCGCGGCGGGTGTCGCGGCGTTTGCGCCGGGTGTGTCGGCGTTGGGCCACGATCTCGAACCCGTGCTCGATCCCGTACGCCAAGCGGCCTTCGCCGCGCGCGCCAAGGCGTTCACCGATAAAGGCGTGCCGGAGGAATTGGCGCGCCGTGCGGCCGCGTTGGACGATCTGCAATCGGGGCTCGATCTCGTGCGCATCGCGCAGGGCGCCAAATCCGATATCGTCCATGTGGCGATGGAGTATTTCGCCGCCGGCGCCAAGCTCGGTTTCGATTGGTTGCAGGATGTCGCGGCCCGCGTTCCGGCAGCCGATCCGCTCGCCAAGCGCGCGGTGGCGGCCGCCATCGACGATCTTTACGCGTTGCAGGCCGAGATCGCGACCTGGTCGCTGGCCGAAGGCGGCGCCGATGCTTGGCTTGCAGCACGCCAGGGTGCGTTGACGCGCTGGGAAGCGCTGGCGGGCGAATTGCGCGCGAGCGGGGCGGCGAGCCTTGCCGCCTTGACGGTCGCGGGCCGCGAATTGCGCGCCCTCGTGCAAGGGTGAGTTCGCTGGACCGTAAAGCCGTCGCCGCTTGGTGCTTCTACGATTGGGCGAACTCGGCCTTTCCGGCCGTGATCACCACATTCGTTTTCGCGACCTATTTCACGCAAGCCGTGGCGCCCGATCCCGTTTCGGGCACGGCGATGTGGGGCCATGCGACCTCGATCGCGGGTTTATGTATCGCATTGCTCGCCCCGTTGCTCGGGCCCGTCGCCGATCACACCGGCCGGCAGAAGCCGTTTCTTGCCGCGTTCTCGGGCATCGCCATCGTCGCTTGCGGTGTGCTGTGGTTCGTACGCCCATCGCCAGATTCCATTTCTCTGGCGGTGATTGCGTTTGCCATCGCCACGATCGCGTTCGAAGTGGCGGCCGTGTTCTACAACGCGCTTTTGCCCAAGGTTGCCCCGCACGACAAGCTCGGCCGTGTCTCCGGCTGGGGTTGGGGGCTTGGCTATCTCGGCGGCATCGTGTGTCTGGCGGTGCTGCTCGCGGGTTTCGTGCAGAACCCGAACCCTTGGTTCGGCCTGACGCGCGACGGGGCGGAACATGTGCGCATCGTCGGTCCGTTCACGGCCTTGTGGTGGTTCGTCTTCGCGATCCCGATCTTCCTATTCGTGCGCGAAGACCAAGCCATGGTCTCGTTCGGCGACGCATTCGCCAAGGGCCTCGCCGATCTCAAAGCCACGCTCGGCTTTCTGCGCGCGCGCCCCGATATCGGCTGGTTCCTCGCCGCGAACATGATCTACACCGACGGCTTGGCCACACTATTCGCCTTCGGCGCGATCTATGCCGCCGGCACGTTTGGCATGGAATTGTCGGAAGTGATCGTGTTCGGCATCGCGCTCAATCTCAGCGCCGGCCTCGGCGCTTTCGCCTTCGCTTGGATCGACGACAAGATCGGCTCCAAGCGCACCATCGCGATCGGGCTCGTCTGCCTCACAGCGATCGGTGCGGCTTTGCTGCTGATCGAATCGAAAACGCTGTTCTGGATTCTGGGCGTGGCGATCGGGCCGTTCTTCGGCCCCGTGCAGGCGGCGAGCCGCTCGCTTGCCGCACGGCTCGCCCCGCCCGAACATCGCGCGCAGGTTTTCGGCCTGTTCGCGCTGTCGGGCCGCATCACCGCCTTCATGGGCCCGGCGATCCTGGGTTTCGTCACACTCGCCTTCGAATCGCAGCGCGCGGGCATGGCGACGATCCTGCCTTTCTTCCTGCTCGGCTTGCTTCTATTGTGGCGCCGCGTGCCGTAATTGACGCGTGAAATGATTGCTGTTTTATCTTTGGAAAATGCCAAAGCTCTCAGATCTTGAAGAAGAAAAGTTACACCGCCGGACGGTCCTTCGGGATCGTATCCGTGCAAGTTCACGTGCCGTGGCGGAACATATTCGACAGAATTCGGAAGCTGCCGACTTCGTCCGTGATTGGACGACTCCGAGCGCGATCGACGACATCCGATGACTCAAACCTGTCGAATCTGCGGCGGTGCGCCGAAATCGCATCATGTCGCGCGCGAGATGATGTACGGCTCGCGCGAGAAGTTCGGGTATTTCGTCTGCGCCGATTGCGGCTGCTTGCAGATCGACGAAGTCCCCGCCGATCTCGCGCGCCATTATCCGAAGGCCTATTACAGCCTCGTTTCCGGCCTGCCAAAAACGCCGTCCTGGAAGCGGCGCCTCGCCGCCGCCTGGGAATACGATCGTTCGGGCGGCTTGCTCGGCTGGGCGATGCATAAGTTCAAGCCGAATCCGGAGATCCGGGCGCTGGGCGAACTCGGCATCCTCAAATCCGATTCGATTCTTGATGTCGGCTGCGGCAATGGCGCACGTGTGGCGCGGCTTTCGCAGCTCGGCTTCAAAGCGGCCGAAGGGATCGACGCGCATCTCGACGAGGCGGTCGAAATGGGCGGGCGCGTCATCGCACGCCGCGCGACGCTCGATGCGGTCGACGGCAAGTATCGGCTGGTGATGTTCCATCACAGTTTCGAGCATCTGCCCGATCAACAAGCCGCGATGCGCGACGCGCGCCGCTTGGTGCGCGACGACGGGTTCGTGATGCTGCGCATCCCGACCTGCGATTCGGCGGCGTGGGAGATCTACGGCACGGATTGGGTCCAGCTCGATCCGCCGCGCCATCTTTATCTCCACAGCCGCGAATCGATCCGGCGCTTGGCCGAGGCGAACGGCTTGCGTCTCGTATCGATCGAAGACGATTCCGATGGGTTCCAGTTCTGGGGATCGGAGCAGTACAAGCGTGGCATCCCCGCCAACGACAAGCGCGGCCACTCCAAAAAGAACCCGATGTTCAAATTGGCCGAGCTCGTCGAATTCGAGACGCGCGCGCGCAAACTCAACGCCGAGAGCCGGGGCGATCAGTTTCGGGCCGTGTTTGTGCCGGCCGTTTGATTATCGAATTTCATATATCTTATTGATATATATTATTTATTTGAGTGGCATAAATCCTTGAATCCGATTCGGTGCGTGCTTTCGCAAATCGAAATCTACCGTGCTCGCACGCATCTCGAACACCCAATCCCGGTTGCCGCACACACCTCCAGCTCCATGATCTGCTGAGCAGCAAAGCCAATCTTCTCACGCAGTAAATCCACTCCAAGAGCGCAAAAGATTTCGTGATCTCGTCGGTCATCTGTGGTCTTCGGGCGATGGTGGTTGCGCCTGCAAACCA
Organism: Tagaea sp.; assembly: GCA_041917215.1. Taxonomy (GTDB): domain Bacteria; phylum Pseudomonadota; class Alphaproteobacteria; order CACIAM-22H2; family CACIAM-22H2; genus Tagaea. The sequence continues at coordinate 223,007 of JAYRYC010000001.1, read as the reverse complement.
ACCGTAACGCCCGTGAATCGCCAATGCCTGCCTACGCTGCCATCGCCGCCGCTGGCTCCCGCTTACACAACGAGCCGGGTCTCGATCCGTAAACATTATCAGCTACGGGAACAGGAAATTTGCTTTTCCTCCCCTTGGTTCGCATATTCATCTCTGCTGGGACTTCTTTTCGCCCATCACACTACCCGATCGGAACAGGAACATTGAGATGACAGCGCAGGTGTCCAACATGATCGACCGTGAGAATTTATCGGCGGAGAGTTTGAAGCGGTCGACGGGGAGCGAAGAAGCCGCTCAGCTCATCATCAGGGATTTCGGAGTCACGGACTCGAAAACCGTCCCCTATTCCTGCCGTCATCATTTCCCCTCTGCTTTTCCCGTTTCGGGAATGAACCAGAAGCTCACAGTTCGCTAGATGACCTATGCAACCTATTTTTTGTCTGACGTTTGCTACTCGCAGCCGCCAAAGTACACGCGTTCTGAAGTGCTGGACCCGATCCAGCTTCCTGCTTTGGACCTAACGCGCAAGTCTAAATCGGTGACCTGTGCCATCGAAGACAAAGCGGTTGGGTAGTCGGCCATTCTAATGCCTGAGACTGTCGGTCGATCAACGATACCAGCAAAAATTTTGAAGAAAGGAATAGTCTTATGGACAATATGTTTCAAAAAATCTTGGCGATAATCGGGTTCGGTTCCTCAAAGCCTCTATCGCAAGGTTCGCGGCAATCGCGCGGCGTGCTGTCTTCTGGAATGCGCCAAGCCTCTCGGGCGCACCAAAGTCCAAAATCCCTTGCTGCGCTGGACGGCCGCGTCATCACGAAAAGCGTGGATCACCGCCTGAGCGCTACTGATCAGAAGCGAGCGCCCGAGCAGATACAGAGCAGCATGCGTCGTAGCGTTCCGCACGTCATGACCGGGGTGGTTGATCGCCGTTCCATTGAAGCGTCTGCGTCCGTGCTGCAAAGAGCGCCGGGGTCAATAGCGCAGAGAACTTCGGACGATATGTCGTTGGAGAGAGATAGTGCTTCTTCCCACACGGCTGCGAACCCTTCTTCCCTGCCTCCTGCCGAACGCCCAAATCTATCGAGAGCGGTCGCTTCCTCCCCTCTGGCAAACAGTGCTTCTTCCCACCAACCCACCACCCAACCCTCGACTGTTCTTCCACAGGGAAGAAGTGGGGCTGTGGGCGGAATTGTCCCCGGGAGCGATGGCTCGGCACACGAACCGGATGCCGAGGCGAAGCCGCCGCTACAGCAGGCCAGGTTGGCGCCAAACAAACTCGGGGAAGAACGATCCACGGCGAACGACCATGTTCCTTTCGATGAGAGCCTGCAACAGCTTCAACAGGCATACGAAAAGTTGACGCAAGATTATGGAGAGTTTATCCGTCAAAAGCGCCTTCCCGCGACGGAGGCTGAGTACCGAAAGGTAGCGCAACGGGCGATCAACCGTGCCGATCCGCCAAAACTCACGCACTATTCCCGTCGCGCGCAGGCAAAAGTCCGGGCAGCCGTCGTACTTGTAGCGATTGCGAAGATTAGGGAGTCGCTCGCGAAGCTTTTGGAAAGTCGACACCCGCTTGCGCCGGACGCGTGGGCTGCCGCTCTTGCAGAAGGCCATCGCTGGGTTGCGCGAATCCGGGCCCTAGAGGAACCCATCGGCCAAGATGACGAGGCTGGCAATAAAATGTCGCGCCGGCCTGCTCGACGCAAACTGCGGGCGCTGCCCGACGGGTGGGAGCTTAGGTTGTTCCAAGCAGCTCGAAAATATCCGCGCTGGTTCTACGGAGTTTGTATTTCACTCGCAAGCGGAGTCCGGCCAATTGAACTTGAACGGGGCGTCCGGGTTCGGCGCGAGGGTGTAAATCTCGAGCTTTTAATTCAGACAGCGAAAAGTTCCGAGGAACACGAGGGGATTGGCGAGCGGTCGCTGGTGTTGGCGCCCGAGGAACTTTGGGTAAAAGCTTTGGCGGATGAACTGGGTGGACGAACCGAGATGGTCATCAATTGGCCATCAGCAAAAAAATCTTTCGATGCGGTTGCCGCTATCGGGCGGGCAGCGATACCCGATGCCAAGGAGACGATCTCGGGCTATGTCCTGCGGCATCGATTTGCAACTGTCCTCAAAAAGGCCAAATGGCCACCGGTCAAAATCGCCCAGGCCCTCGGCCACTCGTCGACTAAACAACTTTCGACATATGGAAGTTGGAACGGTGCAGCTCGCGGCGGGTTACCATTGCGGGTTGGATCCGAACGTGCGCCCCGTATAGTCGATAAGCCGCGAGATTTTATCGCCAGGCGGCAAAGCAAACCGAAGAGACTAGTCGCCGATTAGAAGATCTTTGAAAATCTTCCAATCAGATTAACAGTTACATCATGTGATTGTCGCCATTTTACCGCCATACCTCTTATTGGCCAACCTCGTCCGGCTTCCGATTAGCCTGCACGATCCTTCTGATTGGATCGTTCAGCCGAAAAGGGTTTGTTTCGCCCACTCACATTCCCGGGACGCCGTTAGTTGATCAACTCGATCTCCCCTTCCATTCCCGCCAAAAGTACTTCCTCGAAGACTCGCCGGACGACACGCAAGTCGCGACGTTTGTCTAGAAGCATTCGCATCAATTCGTCGACCGACGGCTCAAGCACCGGCAATGCATCGATCGAGACCTGACTCGAGCGCGCGAAGTCCTTCGTGAGTGCCGAGCGGACCTCAGGCCAGTCTCTGCCATCTGGCGCCTCGACTTTGATCACATGGAACCTGGAAAGGATCGGCGAAGGCAGGCCTCTTAACGAATTTGCGCCGGCGATCCAGGTGACATGCGAGAGATCGACCTCCGTGCTCAAAAATGGATCGTGGAAGCGCTTCGCCGTTTCCGGCTCGAGAAGCGTCAGAACAGCAGCAAGCGGATCACCATTCTGGCTCGACGTTGATTTCTCGATTTCGTCGATGAAAACAATCGGATTTGCTCGTTTACACCGAAAGATCAGGTCGACGATCGACGATGGATTGGCGGAAGACCAGCCACGCGCGGTCCCGAGCAGCGCGCGGGAATCGCTCTGGCCCGCGAACGAAATTGGCAGAATCGGAACCTCGAGGGCGGCCGCCAGATCGGCAACAAACCGACTTTTACCGATCCCCGGTGCGCCCTCGATCAGCAGTGGTGCCATCCGAAATGGTGTGTTGCGCCAGCCGGCAAGACGCCGCTCAATCAGTCTGAGTACAGGGTCGAACCACCGCGCGCTCGGCATCCGCTCGCGCCAGTTGGAAGGGATCGGAGCTCGCGCAATAGGCTTCTCGAGGTCCCGGAAGGCTTTCAGGCGCTCAACCGTTTCTCTGTCGCCGGCAATGATAAGAGGGGTCGCGAGAACCGTGATGGCGGAGTTCGGCCGAGGAAGATCAATCGGCACATTGTCCCTATCCGAGTCCGGCAAGCTCTTTTCGATGTTCGGCCGGTGCTGCTCCTGGCCGAGAGGTTTAGCATCGACAAGTTTGTCCCCGATGATCTCCATGATCTTCCGATAGATCTCGACCTCGCGAAGCATCGTGTTGAGACGCACGCCCATGTCACTGACCCGAAACGCCCGATGCAGTAGAATTTTTTTGCGCGAGGGCGCATTGCCGGCCTCGGCGATCAAGCGAACGGCCAACGTCGCTACCGCGAGATTGCTTTCTTTTGCGGCAAGCGGAAGCCAAGCCGACGCATGGTGAGCATTTTGCCGACGTTCGGCATCCAGCCAATAGAACCTAGCCTTATTGGGCATGTCTCCGACGACCAATTGGTGACGCGGCGAGACCAGCTGGCTTTCCAGCTTGGCTACAAGTTCTTCATGGCGGTCGCGGTCGAGCTGCCACGGCCGAAGACGCTTCCAGAGAGAATCGAGATTCATGAGTTCAGTCATGGCACACCGCGTTCCGCGGCGGCCTATGGCCTGCCGCTATGATTGAGTGAAGACGTTTGTGGCGTGGGTCAAAGACAGCCAACAGCTGCGTCCGACACGTATGGAATGGAGAAGCTCCAGCACTTCACGTTCCCTTGCGCGCGGCGCGGCTACTGGCTTCGGCGGATATTCGACGATGGACTGCGCGATCGATTACTCGCAAACGCGCTCGCTTCAAGTGAAAGTCCGCGAAGCCTTCGGCTAGAATCGGGTCAGCGAAGTAGCGACGTGTTGATCCGTCCTCGAATCCCAGGATGTTGACCTTCGCGACAACGAGCTCATGTTCCGTGACGAAAGCCTTGACGATCGACGCAAAATCCCAGGGCAGATCGTGATCGACGTCGACAGCATTCGGGGACAGAAGCACATTGGTAGCTTCGCAACGCATACGGCCGAGCGGGTCAGCTGCTGCGGTCTGTGCCGCGCGGCGAAAGGCTTCGATTTGAGGCCGGATCGCTTCCCTGGCCGCGCGGATAAAGCTGGCGCGGGTGACGCTCGACGGCATGTGGGCGTTATCATTTGCTGGTTTGCCGATCTGAGCGATAGCGGAAAGATATGAGAAATCTGTCTCCGTTCCATCAGTCCGTTCGAGTACCAGCATCGGGCTGCGAAAGGTGGAATGCCGCTCTACGCGAAATGACCGAATACCCGGTCCGATTTTCGTCGTAGCATCGGGATGCCAGTCGAGAACCTCACGGACGAGAGCATCTTCCGTCCCGCTCAAGCGACTGCCGGCCTCTCGCGACTCGACGATCGCTGTGAGGGTCTTTCGGAGGCTGGACTTGCTTTGGAAGATTTGGCCTGCGAGAGGGAAGTTACGAATGTTCATTTGAGTGCTCCAGAGTTCGTTATACAAGTAATATATTCTTGTTTTTGTCTTAAAGCAAGAACTATTTGAAGGTAAGACGAAAAAATTATACCCAAACCGCTATGACGATATCTCTTCCCCAAATCCGTGCGGCGCGCGCGATGCTCGAACTGACGCTGAATGACGTGACCCAGCGCACCGGGATATCGAAAGGCGCGCTGTCCGCGATCGAGACTGGAAAAGCGGATCCGCGGCTTTCTACTGTGGCAAAGCTCCAAGCGTTCTTCGAAGAACTCGGTGTCGAATTTCTGCCGGCGACACAAGATGCGGGTCCAGGAATTCGAATGAAAAAGCGTATCCTCAAAGAATGATTGGCAGCTCAAAAAAGACAGAGCCCTCGCTGCCGCGCGACCAGTCAAAGAAGACCCCGATGTTCAAGCTCGCGGAACTGGTCGAGTTCGAAACGCGGGCGCGCAAACTCAACGCCGAAGGCAAGGGCGACCAGTTCCGGGCCGTGTTCGCGCCGGTCGTTTAGACGGCAATCCTCTGATCGGATTGCACTTTTCTGGGGTGGCGCGAATCGCCGCGCGCGACTAGGATGCGCGCTTTCGCAACGCGAAATCGACGGACAATGGCGCCTCCATCCGGCCTGCACGAAAGCTTCGAACGCGAGGAAGAGAATCTCGGGTCCAGCGACCGGAGCTTCGGCTTCGTGTTCACGGGCTTTTTCTCGATCGTCGGCGCGATCAAATGGTGGATCGGCAACCCGCTTTATGTGTGGTGGTTCGCCGCCGCCGCGATCGTGCTGGTCGTGGCGTTGACCGTGCCGCGCGCGCTCGCGCCGTTCAATCGCGCCTGGATGAAGCTGGCGCTGTTGCTCTACAAAATCATGAACCCGCTGACGATGGGTTTGTTGTTCTTCCTGGTGATGACGCCGATGGGCGTCGTCATGCGCGCCTTCGGTAAGGATTTCCTGCGCCGCAAGCGCGAGCCCGGCGCCGCGAGCTATTGGATCGCGCGCGAACCGCCGGGCCCCGCCCCCGACTCGATGAAAAACCAATTCTAGGATTCGTTCGATGCTCTCTCTCGCCCGCGAACTCTGGCAGTTCATGAAGGTTCGCAAGAAATTCTGGCTGCTGCCCATCATCGTGATGATGGGTCTGTTCGGCGGCCTGATCGTGCTGACCAAGGGCAGCGCCATCGCGCCCTTCATCTACACGCTGTTCTGATACCGATGCGTATCCTCGGCCTCTCCGCGTTCTACCACGACAGCGCCGCCGCCCTCGTCGAGGATGGGCGCATCGTCGCGGCCGCGCAGGAGGAACGCTTCACGCGCAAGAAGCACGATTCGCGCTATCCGATTAACGCGATCAAATACTGCTTGGCCGAAGCGGGTATCGGGCTCGGCGACATCGATCACGTCGTGTTCTACGATAAGCCGTTCCTCAAATTCGAACGCCTGCTCGAAACCTATCTCGCCTTTGCACCCCGCGGCTTCACGTCTTTCCGGATGGCCATTCCGCTGTGGCTGAAGGAAAAGCTGTTCCAGAAGAAGCTGCTGACCGACGAGTTGAAGGCGGTCGAGCCCGGCTTCGATTGGGAACAACGCCTGTTGTTCGCCGAACACCATCAAAGCCACGCAGCTTCGGCCTTCTATCCGTCGCCATTCGACGAAGCGCTGATCCTGACGATGGACGGTGTCGGCGAATGGGCGACGACGTCGGTCGGTATCGGGCGCGGCAATGCGCTGGAGATGGTGAAGGAAATCCACTTTCCGCATTCGCTGGGGCTGCTCTACTCGGCGATGACCTATTACACCGGGTTCAAAGTGAACTCGGGCGAGTACAAGGTCATGGGCTTGGCGCCCTATGGCGAGCCCAAATACGCCAAGACGATGTTCGACCATCTGATCGACGTGAAGTACGACGGCTCGTTCCGCCTCGATCTCGACTATTTCGACTATTGCACCGGCCTCACGATGACCAACGCGAAGTTCGACGCGTTGTTCGGCGGCCCGCCGCGCAAGCCCGAACAGCGCCTCGAACAGAAGCATATGGACCTTGCCGCCTCGGTGCAGGCCGTGCTGGAAGAAGTCGTGCTGAAGCTGACGCGCTCGCTGCGGCGCGAGCATGGCGTGGAAAATCTCTGCCTCGCCGGCGGTGTGGCGCTCAATTGCGTCGCCAACGGCAAGATCCTGCGCGACGGCAATTGGAAGAATATCTGGATCCAGCCGGCCGCCGGCGACGCGGGTGGGGCTTTGGGTGCGGCCCTTGCGGGCTATCATCTGTTCAAGAACGGCCCGCGCGGTGCCATGACCAAATCCGGCGACCGGATGGCGGGCTCGTATCTCGGGCCAGAATTCAAGCAGGCGGATATCGAAAAGCGGCTGACCGATGCGGGCGCCAAATTCGAAGTGCTGAGCGACGACGAACTGACCGCGCGCGCGTCGGAGGATCTCGCTTCCGGTCTGGCGCTGGGCTGGTTCCAGGGCCGGATGGAATTCGGGCCGCGCGCGCTGGGCGGGCGTTCGATCCTGGGGGACGCGCGCAGCCCCGCGATGCAAAAGCAGCTCAATCTCAAGGTCAAATATCGCGAAAGCTTCCGGCCCTTCGCGCCGTCGGTGTTGCGCGAGGACGTGGCCGACTGGTTCGAGCTCGACGGCGATTCGCCGTATATGCTGCTCGTCGCCGACGTGAAGAAGGAACGCCGCCGTGCGATGACGGAGGCGGAGAACGCGCTGTTCGGCATCGACAAGCTGAACGTGCCGCGCTCCGACATTCCCGCCGTCACGCATGTCGATTATTCGGCGCGCATACAGACCGTCCATGCCGATACCAATCCGCGCTATCACGCGCTGATTTCGGCGTTCAAGGCGCGCACCGGCTGTCCGGTGATCGTCAACACCAGTTTCAACGTGCGCGGCGAGCCGATCGTCGGCAGCCCGGAGGACGCGTTCCGCTGCTTCATGGGCTCGGAGATCGAGCGCTTGGCCGTGGGCAATTGCTATCTGGTGAAAGACCGCCAGGACCCGGCGCTGAAGCTCGACTACAAGGACGCGTTCGAGCTCGATTAGTTTTTGAGTGCGGCGTCGACGACCGGCGCCAAGCATTCCGCCCACAGCGCATGGCGCGCCGCCGTCGGGTGGCCCCAGCCGCCGACGCGCAGCTTCGGATCGGTTTCGAATTCCGGCTTGCGGCAATCCGCGACGGTGAAGCCTTCCTTCGCCAGATACGGCGGCAGGAAATCGGGCGCGTCGGCCAGCAACAACACGATGAACTTCGCGCGCTGTGCCTCAGCCGTGGCTTTCATCCGCGCGAGAAGGGCTTCCAGAACCGGCTGGCGTTGATCCTGTCGCGCGCGGAATTCGAGCCGCAGCCAGGCGCGGTGCGCTTCAGTCAGCACGACCGAGGATGTCTCCAGCGGCCAGGGCAGCACCGGCCCGCCGCGATGGAAGCGCAGCGCGCCATTCTCGATCGTCGCATGCGGCGGCACCATGTTGTGTCCGTCGCCGTCGCGTAACGACCGCACCCAGCCCAAATGCGCGACGTTGCGATATTGATGATCGCCGTAGAAACCGTAGACGAACAAAGCCGGCGGATCGCTGCGGCGCGCTTCCATGCGCAGCAACGATTGATAGGTCCCGTAACCGCCCACGCCGAGATTGACGACGGCGAGATCGGGCCGCTCTTCGGCCAAGCGCCACGCGAAGGTTTCGTCGTCGGCGACCGCGTAGCCTTGGGTGATCGAATCGCCGACGATGTCGATACGCGGGCTGGCCGGTTTCAGCGGCGGCATCGCGCGCAAGCCCTTCGCGTCGAAATTCATCGACACATTGCCGGGCTCGGCCGACAGGAAGCGGCCCGGCTTGTTGGCCCAGCCGAAATCCGGATCGGGTCCGGACCAGCGGAATTCCGCAGCACTGGGTGCTGCGGGTGCGTAAGGCGCGTAGCCCAAAATGCGCGCCGCGCCTTCGCCCAAGCCAAGCGCGAAGATTAGCGAAACGACGACGAGGACGACGTTGCCGACCACGCGTCAGTGCCGGAAGTGCCGCATGCCGGTGAACACCATGGCGAGATTCTTCTCGTCGGCGGCGGCGATCACTTCGTTGTCGCGCATCGAGCCGCCGGGCTGGATCACGGCCGTGGCGCCGGCATCGGCGGCGGCGAGCAAACCATCGGCGAAGGGGAAGAACGCGTCGGAGGCGACGACAGAGCCCACGCAACGGCTTTGCGCTTCGCCCGCCGCCTTCGCGGCTTCGGCAGCTTTCCACGCGGCGATGCGCGAGGAATCGACGCGGCTCATCTGACCGGCGCCGACGCCGACCGTGGCGCCATCCTTCACATAGACGATGGCGTTGGACTTCACATGCTTGGCAACGCGGAAGGCGAACAGCAAATCGTCGAGTTCGGCCGGGGTCGGCGCACGCTTGGTGACGATTTTCAGATCGGCCTTGGCGATGCGGCCCGAATCGCGGCTTTGCGCCAGGAACCCGCCGGACAGCGTCTTGATCGTCATGCCCTTCGCTGCCGAATCCGGCAGGCCGCCGGTCAGCAGCAGACGGAGATTCTTTTTCGCCGACAGAATCTCCAGCGCCTTGGCGTCGGCATCGGGAGCGACGATCACTTCGACGAAAATCTTGGCGATCTCGGCGGCCGACGCGGCGTCGAGCGTGCGGTTGAACGCCACGATACCGCCGAAGGCGGAGACCGGATCGCAGGCGAGTGCCTTCAAATACGCGGCGTGCGGGTTCGCCCCCAGCGCCACGCCGCAGGGGTTCGCGTGTTTGACGATGACGCAGGCCGGCGTGTCGAGCTCGGCCACCGCCTCGAACGCGGCGTCGGTGTCGTTCAAATTGTTGTAGGAGAGTTCCTTGCCCTGGATCTGGCGCGCGGTCGCGATGCCCGGGCGGTTCGTGCCGTCGACATAGAACGCGGCGGCCTGATGCGGGTTCTCGCCATAGCGCAGCGATTGCTTCAGGCTGCCGGCGAGGCTGACGCGCGACGGGAATTCCTGGCCGAGTTGCCCCGCGAACCAACCGGAAATCGCCGAATCGTACGCGGCCGTGCGCGCATAAGCCGCAGCGGCGTAGCGCTTGCGAAGATCGAGATCGGTGGCGCCGCCGGTCGCATCCATCGCGGCGACGAGGTCGGCGTATTGCGCCGCTTCGACGACCACGACGACCGATTCGTGATTCTTCGCCGCCGAGCGGATCATCGCCGGGCCTCCAATGTCGATATTCTCGACGCAATCGTCGTAATCGGCCCCCTTCGCGACCGTCGCCTCGAACGGGTAGAGATTGACGACGACCAAATCGATCGGCGCGATCTTGTGTGTCTCCATCGCCGCGACATGATCGGCGACGGAACGGCGCGCCAGGATGCCGCCATGGATGGTCGGGTGCAGCGTCTTGACGCGGCCGTCCATCATTTCGGGGAAACCCGTATGCGCGCCGACTTCCTTGACCGTCAGGCCGGCATCGGAAAGCGCCTTGGCGGTGCCGCCGGTCGACAGCAATTCGACCCCGTGGCGGGCAAGCGCCTTGGCGAAATCGATCAACCCGGTCTTGTCGGAGACCGAAAGAATGGCGCGGCGGATTTTGACGGACGACATGGCTCGATCACCGGGTTGGCATCGCTGGACGGGATGGGCCCGACCTGATAGCACACGGGAAACGACAGCTAAAGAATCCTCGCCGATCGTGAAACCCTTTCTCGCTTTCGTAAATCGGGTGCTTGCCGCCGCGACGATGGTGGGGGTCGCCCTGCTGGCCATCGCACTGGCCGCTCCCTGGATCGGGCTGGGGCGGGGCGAGGATTTCGTGCTGTACGCCCAATTTGGCTTGCCGCGCGGAGAGGTCGCGTATTGGGGTGGGGCGACCATCGCCGGGGCGCTTGGCGCGCGGGTATTTATCTGGCTCCTGGGCGCGTTCCATCGCGTCGCGCCATGGGTGCAATCGGCGCTGATCGTGGTCATGACGGTGATCGTCTCGCTCGGGGTGGCCGAAGCGTACTTACGAACGACGCTGCCTTTCGTCGCCTCATACTGGCCGTCGCGTTTCGATCCGGCGATCGGGTTCGTGTTCGAACCGGGGGCGGAACTGCGCTGGACCAACGGCGTCGATTTTTGGCAGTCCACCGTCGTCAACGCCGACGGCATGCTCGACCGGTCGATGCCGGGCCCGAAAGCGGCGGGGACTTGCCGCATTCTGTTTGTCGGCGATTCCTTCGTCGAGGCCGCGCAAGTGCCGATCGATGACAAAGTGCAGGTCGTGATCGAAAAAATGGCCCGCGCGCGTGGCGGTTTGCCGCCGATCGAGGCGGCCGGTGTTGGCTTTTCGGGTACGGGCCAAGCCAGCCAATTGGCGCTTTACGAGAAAATCGGCCGGAAATTCACGCCCGATATCATCGTACTCGTCGTCGTCAGCAACGATTTCACCGACAACTCGGCGATTCTATTCAGTCTGCTCAATGGCTGGGATCCGCGCCGGCCGCCGCGCGAATTCTTCGTGCCGGGCGACGGGCCGGATGGCTTCGTGCGCCAAAAGATTGATCCCGCGTGGCGTGAGGCGGGTATGCAGATGGGCGTTGTGCCACAAGGTTCGATCGACGCGGCGGTGGCGCGCGCGAGTTATCTCTATGTTTTCCTGCGCGGGCATTTACGAGCGCAATTCCCGTCGCTGTTCCCCAATCGCTCTGCCGAGGCGATCGCCGCGCGCGTCGCTTGGGCGCGCGGCATCGATCTGTATGCGAAGGCCGAGCAAGGCTGGAATCTCGCCGAGTATCCCGGCGCCGACGCGATGTTCAACAAGCCCGGGCCATTGCCGCCGGTCTTCGAAGAAGCGCTGGGCGCCAGCCGCGCTGCCTTCGCCGAATTCAAGCGGCTGGGCGAGACGGATAAATTCCAATTGCTCGCACTCGGCACCCATTCGCTTTATCCGCCATCGCCCTTTGTGGATCGGTTGCGGGCGATTTTAAGCGAGCTCGCAATTCCGTATGCGGATCAAACCGAGCATATCCGCAAGGTTGGCGGCACGGCCGCGCAGGCGCAATTCTCGCGCGACGGGCATTGGAGCCCACAGGGCCATATATGGGCGGCCGAGACGATCTTGGAACGGCTGACGCCCGGTTGCGGCGTTACGCCTTAGGTTTCGCGGGCGCCAGCACGGCGCCGAGGGCAACGAGAATCCACAGCGCCCCCATCCACCAGCCCTGCCAGATGCCGTAGCCCACGCTGCCGACGGCGAACGCGGCGAACAGCGTGCCCGCCAAAGCCGCGCGCGTCGCGCGGTCGCCTTTCATGCGCCGCCCCAGCGCCAGCATCGCGGCGGCGGCGGCGATGGCGCCGACGAGCCCGAGTTCCAGCCAGATTTGCAGGGCCGCATTATGCGGATGCAGCGGGATCAACTCGGCGCCGGGGGCGATTTGGCGTTTGGATTCGGGCATCGTGCGCGAGGCATGCATGCCCCAGCCGAAGGCGGGCTGCTCCAAAATCTTTCCGGCCGTAAAATGCCAGATCGCGGCGCGGTGATAGATCGATACGCTGATGTCGCGGCGCTGGGACAGCGATTCCAATTGCGGTGCCGAAGCGATCAAGGGTGCCGCCAGAATGCCGGCAGCGAGCGCCACGGTCAGGATCGCCACGCCGCGCTTGACGAACACGCATGTGAAAATCGCGGCGCCGGCGCCGGCGGCAACGGCGAGTTCCGCCCCCATACTATTGAAATTGACGACACAGAAAACGCCCGCCGCCAGAAGGACGATCGCGGCGATCATGCCGTAGATGCGATCGGCGGCGAGGGCCGCCAGCGGCAGGGTGATCGCCAAGATGCCGACCGGGCGGTTGAACAAAGCCCAAAGATTCGTGTCCGGCCCATGCCAGCGGCTGGCGAAGGAATCGTTGAAGCCGAAAATCTTCTGACTGGCGAGCTGGGCCAGCAATAACGCGATCGCCGCTGTGGTGCCGAAAATAAGCCAGCGCGCGACGCGCGCGCGATCGGCATCGTCAAGCGACGCGGCGTTACCCGCCATCGCCAAGCCGAACAACGCGCCGAACGAGATCCGCACCCAGCCGTCGAAACCTTCGGCGGCGTCGATCGCCCAGAGCAGCGATAGCAGCACATAGGCGAGGAACGCGCCGAAGCCCCACAGCCAGCCGCGCGCGGGCAATCGTCCCGCGATCAACCCGCCGATTCCGCCGACGATAAGCAACACGCCCAACGCGTTGGGCGCCAGAACGGCGGAAGGGGCCGCCAGCGCCGCGACGACGGCCAGCGAATATGCGCCGATCCGGCCCCGGTTCACGCCGCTATCGCGCGCGCCAAACGGCGCGTACGCACGAGATTGGTCAGCGCGTCGGCGACATGCGCGAGTTGGCCCTCGGTGATCGAGGTGGAAGAGGGCAGCGACAATCCGTTCTCCGACAGGCGGCTCGATACCGGGAAGGCGCGATTGCCGGCATAGGCTTTGTAGGGCGGCATTTCGTGCATGCAGTAGAACAGCGGCCGCGTATCCACACCCGCTTTGGCGAGCTTCGCCATCAGCTCGTCGCGCGTGAGGCCCAACCCCGCGCAATCGACGATGAGCGAGAACACCCAGTAGGAATTGTCGAACCCGGGCAGGATCGCCGGCGTTTCGATTTCCGAAATGCCCGCGAAGCGGCTTTCGTAATAGGCGGCGATTTCCTTCTTGCGCGTGCGGAAGCCTTGGAACTGTTCCAGCTGCGCGCAGCCGATCGCGGCTTGCAGATTGGTCAGGCGATAATTGAACCCGACTTCCTCGTGCCAATAGCGCTTGTTCGGGTTCATGCCGTGATCGCGCAGCATGCGCGCGCGGGCGGCGACCGCATCGTCCTTGAAGGTGACCATGCCGCCTTCGCCGGTCGTGATCATCTTGTTGGAGAAGAAGCTGAACGTGCCGGAATCGCCGATAGCGCCGCATTGCACGCCCTTATGCGCCGCCCCGACCGCTTCGGCGGCGTCCTCGATCACGACCAGCTTGTGCTTGCGCGCCAAGGCCAGGATCGGGTCCATCTCGGTCGGCTGGCCGTAGAGATGGACGGGCATGATCGCCTTGGTGCGCGGCGTGATCGCGTCGGACAAGGCCGCCGGATCCATGTTCCACGTATCCGGCGCCACGTCGACCAGCACAGGCGTCGCCCCGGTATAGAGCACGGCGTTGAGCGTGGCGGCGAAAGTCAGGTCCGGGACGATGACTTCGTCGCCCGGCCCGATGCCGAACGCGGCCAACGCCAGATGCAGCGCGACGGTGCCGTTCGACACGGCCAGCGCGTGCGGCACGCCCAGCAACTCGGCGAATTCCTTTTCGAACCGGCGCACGAACGTGCCCTGGCTCGAAATCCAATTCGTCTCGACGCATTCGGTGACGTATTTGAGCTCGTTGCCGCCAAGCTGCGGCTCGGCGATCGGCACGCGGCGCGGTGTGGCCTGGGTATAGAGGCCGACGGGGCGGCGCTCGCCGTCCAGCAGCGCCAAAGGACGCGCCGAGTTGCCGGCGAATTTCGCCAGCTGTGCGGCATCGGTCTCGGCGGGCACGCCGCCGGCATCGGCGATCATCGCCGCGCCGACGCGCAACTCCAGCCCCGTGCCCCGCGCCATGGCGGCTTCGATTTCGGCGATGCCGATCCGGCCAGCGAGTTTGCCGTCGGCATCGACGACGAGCAGCAGCGGGGCGCAGGTGGCATCGAGCTTGGCGACGGCGTCGGCCAGCGAATCGCTGTCCTTCACGAGAAGGTCGGCGATGGAATTGGCGTTGGACAAGGATTGGGGCTTTCGAGAAACGTTCGGCGGCGGGTCGAAGGGCATGGGCCTGGGGGTCCGGAACAGAGGGACGGTCCCACAAGCAACGTCTTACGGCCCCTATCTAATCCGCCCGGCGTCCGGCGTCCAGAACAGGCGGGTTTTGGAAGGACTTGCCGGGGGTGCGGGGGGCCCTTAAGAACCGGTTATGGCTGGCACATCCCTGGAATTCTGGATCGACGGCGCCAAGCGGCCCCGGACCTGGACCGAACGTCTGGACCGCAAATGGCGCAAGCTGACCGGGCCCAAGTTCGCCGGAAAAGCCGCCGTGACCGGTTCGGCCGGGCGAATTGCGCTCGATTTGCCCGCCGATCCGGGTATTCGCTACGTGCTGGACGAGGTTTTGGCCCGCGATTGTTACCCGGTCGTGCCGGGGGTGGGCGGGATCGTCACCATCGTCGATATCGGGGCCAATGTCGGGATCGCGGCTGCCCGCCTGCGCCTGGCTTACCCCGATGCCCGCATTTTGTGTTTCGAGCCGAACCCGGCCGCTCTACCGTTCCTGCGCATCAATGCCGAACGCGCACGCGCCGAGGTGCTGGATTACGGCTTGGGCGAAACGGATGCGACGCTGCCGCTCTATCAGGGCTCGCATTCGACCGTGACCGCGTCGCTGACGGCGCATCACATGACCGAGGCGAGGCCGCTGGGCGACGTCGTCATCCGTGCCGCCGGTCCGGCCTTGGCGGCACTCGGCGTTTCGGCGATCGATCTGTTGAAGATCGATACCGAGGGGGCGGAAATGCCGATCCTGCGTTCGCTTGCACCGTTCCTGGCGGGCGTGCGGATCGCACATCTCGAGTTCCACAGCGAAAGCGATCGGCGCGCCATCGATGCGATGTTCGCGCCCACGCATCTCCTGTGGTCCGGCACGGTCGAACGCGGCCACACCGGCCAAATCGCCTATGTGCGCCGCGACCTCGCCCCCGATCAGCCCCGGATCGGTGCATGAGCGACGCGGTCGGCTATGTCGTCACCGTCTACAACAAGGCGAAGTGGCTGGCCGGCTGTCTCGATTCGATTCTCGCCCAGGAGGGCGGGCCGCCCGCCGAGATCGTGTTCGTCGATGACGGCTCGACCGACGGCTCCGGAGATTTGCTGCGCGATTTGATCGCCAAGCGCGGCGCTATCCAAGCGCGCGTGGTCTCGCAGAAAAATGCCGGGCCCGGTCCCGCCACCAATCGCGGCGTGCGCGAGGCGACCGCGCCCTGGATCAAGATCGTCGATGCCGACGATACGCTCGCGCCCTTCGCCGTGCGGTTGTTGCGCGACGAAGCACAGCGCCACGATCTGGGGCTGATCTATGGCGGCATGGGCTGGTACGGCGATGACGGCCCACGCTTCGCCCCGCCGCCTGCCGATGTGGCGACGCGCGTTTTCGCCGACCCGGTACTGGATGCGCTGCGCACCTGCCAGTCGGGGGCATCGAATCTGCTCGTCCGGCGCGATCTGTTCCTCGCCGCCGGCGGCTGCGACGAACGCGTGTTTATTCAGGATCAGGGCATTTGCCCGCGCGTGGCGGCGGTGCCCGGTGCACGCATCGGCGTATTCGATCACGTGGTTTGCTTGGGCCCGGCGGAGGACGCCGCGCGGCTGATGAAGAACCAAGCGCAAATCCTGCACGACGAGACATTGACCACGCTCAATTTCCTGCGCGATCATCCCGAACTTGGCGAAGCCCCGCGTCGCGCGGCGTTCTTGCGTTGCGCCGATCGCGCCTGGAAGCGCGGGCGCAAGCTGTTCGGCGTGGGGCCCTTCAGCCTCGCATATTACGCCTATTTGCAAGCGAAGGCGGGCATCTTGTGGCGGCATGAGGCATTGATCGAAGCGACGCTGCCGATCTTCCGCCAGGGCGGCTCCGTCCGGCTTATGCCATGACCGCGCGAATCCTCATCACAGGTGCCTCGCGCGGCATCGGTGCCGCGACCGCGCGTGCGTTCGCCAAGCAAGGCGCCAAGCTCGGCATCCATTACGCGTCGGATGAAGCTGCCGCAAAACGCCTCGCGGACGAATGCGGCGACGCGGCCCTGTTTCAAGCCGATTTGGCGCAAGGGCCGGGCGATCTGATGGCGCGGTTCGTCGATTGGGCCGGCGGCATCGATATCCTGATCAATAACGCGGGCGGTGTGTTTGCGCCCGAACACACCGCCAAGACGATGGCCCTCAATCTCGAATCGCCGATCGCTTTGATCCGCGAAGCTTGGCCCGCGATAGCGGCGGCGAAGGCGGGGTCGATCGTCAACGTCTCGAGCTATGTGACCGCCCATGCCGCGTCGCCGCGTTTGGCGGATTACGCCATCGCCAAGGCGGGGCTCGAACAAGCGACGCGCAATTTCGCAAAACTCGGCGCACCGCTCGGCATTCGCGTCAACGCGGTGCGCCCCGGCTTCGTCGATACCGATCTCAATCGCTGGACGGACGATCCCGATCGTTCCGCCTTCGCCGCACGCGCTTCGCGGGTTCCGGTGGGGCGTGCGGCGATGGCCGAGGAAATCGCCGCCGCGATCTTATTTCTGGCGGGACCGATGAGTTCCTACACGACCGGTACGATTCTCACGGTTGCCGGCGGGGAATAGCTAAAAATCGCCGCGCCGGACTTTGTCGGCCACGCCTTCGGCGAACGGGCGGGGCACGACACCCAATTTGTCGCGCATCGGCGCCACGTCGAAGACTTTGTCTTCGGCCGCGCGGGTCAGTTCCGTCGCATCGAACGGCAGCTTGATGCCGATGCGTGCGGCGAAGCGCGCTACCGCCGCCAAGGCCGCGACGGGTACCGGGACGATCACGATCCAACGTTTCAGCGCCGCCGCACTCTCGCGCACCATTTGCGCGTAAGGGATCGGTGTCGGGCCCGCCAACACGATTGGGTCATCGTTCAAATCGGTGCGTTCCAAAGCCGCCACGACGCAGGCGACGACGTCGTCGATATGGACAGGTTGGACCGTATGCTTGCCGCCATCGGGCAGCGGCGCGGGGATCGGCACGAATCTCGGGAAACGCGCCAGGAAACGCAGGATGCGCCCGACATTGCGATCGGCCTTGTCGCCATAGATCATCGCGGGCAGCAGTACTTGCCCCGGCCTGCCGGTGGCTTTGAACGCGGACAACCCGTCGCGCACCGCATCGGCCGCCGGATCGTCAAGTCGCGAGAACACGCGCGTCGACCCGGTCACGACCAATCTCGTATCCGGCGCCATCGCGTCGATCACCAGCTTCGTTTGCTTGGCATGCGCGACATAGGCGACCGCATCCACATTCGCGACCGCCTTGGGCAAGGTCTCGGGCCGATCGAAATCGCCGATCCGCCATTCGATGCCGTCGCCCAATTCGGCGAGCTTGGCGGGATTGCGGCCCGTCGCGATCACTTCGTGGCCGCGCGCGTGCAACGCCGCGACGACGCGCCGCCCGGTCATGCCCGTGGCGCCGACGACCGCGATCCTCATGGCATCAACCCCAGCAAGCGCATTTGCTTCTCGACCACTTTGGATTCGTCGTAAAGCGCGCGCGCACGCGCGCGGCCCGCTTCGCCCATGCGCGCGCGCATGTTTGCGTCGCCCGCGATCTTGTTCAAAGCTTCGCCCAACGCGGTTTCATCGCGCAAGGGCACCAGCAAGCCGGTCTCGCCGTCGATCACTTCCTCGCGGCTGCCCCGAATATCGGTGGCGATCACCGGCAGGCCCGACAACATCGCTTCGACGATCGAGCGCGGCATGCCTTCGCGATGCGACGGCAAGGTGAACGCATCGACCGCGCGCAAAATATCCGGCACGTCGGCGCGATAGCCGAGGAAACGGATGCGCTTCGACAAATCGGGATCGGCCTCGACGGCTTTGATGTCGGCGTCGATCGATTGAGCGTGATCCGACGCCAAACGATCGCCGACGACCCACAGCTCGGCATTCGTCGTGATCTTCATCGCGCGGAACAATTCGGGATAGCCCTTCTCGGCGACCAAGCGCCCGATCATCGCGATCACCGGCTTGTCGATCGGTGTGCCCAAGGCGGCGCGCAAACGCGCGCGCGTGTCTTCGCCCGGTGCGGCGGGCCGGAATTTCGCGGGGTCCGAGCCGTTGCCGATCGCTTCGATCACCCCACCTTCGCACAAGCCTAAGCGGCGCGCGGTCGCGGCGTCTTCTTCGGCTTGCGTGAACAGCACGTCCGTGAAGCGTCCGCCGAACCATTCCAGGCCCACATGCAAAGCGCGCTTGGGCGCCGGCATGTGCTCGTGGAAATAGAACCCGTGCGCGGTGTAGACGACGCGCCCCACGCCTGCCGCCTTGGCGGCGGGCCGGCCGGCCAGGGCCGCGACCGGCGTGTGGACATGCACCATTTCGAAACGCTCGGCCGCGAAGATCGCTTTCAAGGCGCGATAGGCCCGCAGCAGGGCGATCGGATTGGACGAGCGCTGGATCGGCACGTCGATCACGCGGAAGCCTTCGGCCTCGATCTTGGGCGTCAATCCGCCGCGCGCGCAGGCCCCGACCACGTCGTGGCCCGCGTCGCGCTGGGCGCGCATCAACGGCATCAGGAAATGATGCAGCGTGAAGTCGACGGCGCAGAGTTGGCAGATTTTCATCGCGAATTCCGATATACCCCCGAATATCGGTCTTGGCGAGGGAAGGGGCGGGCCATCCGCATTTTGATCGTCATCGGCGCGCTGGACGTGGGCGGGGCGGAAACCCAACTCGCCCAGGTCTTGCCGCGCCTTGTGGCCGACGGGTTCGAGATCGCCGTCCATACGCTGACCGGGCGTGGTGCGTTGGCCGCGCCGTTGGAGGCGGCCGGGGTGCGCGTGATCGCCCCGCCAGGCAGCGATGCCGGCGCCAAAGCCGGCGGGTTCGTCGGGCGCGGCTTACGAGCTTTGCGTGCCGGGCTATCGCTCGCGCGGTTCATGCGCGAATGGCGTCCGGACGTGGTGCATTTCTTCCTGCCCGAATCCTATTTGGTCGGCGCGCCGATCGCGTTGTTGGCTTCGAACGCCAAGCGCGTCATGTCGCGCCGATCGCTGAACGATTACCAAACGAAGCATCCGCTGCTCGCCAAGCTCGAGCGCGCCTTGCACAAGCGCATGGATGCGCTGCTCGGCAATAGCGCGGCCGTAACCGCGCAATTGATCGAAGAAGGGGCGCTGCGCGAGCGCGTGCACCTGATCCGCAACGGGATCGATCTTGCGCGCTTCGCGAATGTCAAGCCGGTGCCGCACCCGGCGGATAAAGTCGTGATCGCCTGCGTCGCCAATCTCATTCCCTATAAGGGTCATGCCGATCTGATCGACGCGCTGGCGCAAGTGCCGCGCGAACCCGCCTGGGAACTTTGGTGTGCGGGCCGCGACGACGGTATCGGTGCGGCCCTCCAAGCCCGTGCGCAAGCGGCGGGGATCGGCGATCGGGTGAAGCTCTTGGGTGCGCGCTCGGACGTGCCCGATCTGCTCGCCGCCGCCGATCTGGCCGTGCTGGCGAGCCACGAGGAAGGCTTTCCCAATGCGGTGCTGGAGGCGATGGCCGCACGCCGCGCGGTGGTGGGGACAAGCACGGGCGGCATCCCCGAGGCGATCGACGACGGCAAAACCGGCTTGATCGTCAAGCCGCGCGATCCGGGCGCGTTGGCCGCAGTACTGGCGCGCTTGATTGCCGATGTGCCGTTGCGTACCGCGATGGGCGAAGCGGGCCGCACGCGCGTCGAAGCCGAATTCTCGCTAGAGGTGTGCGCGGCCGCCTATGCGGCGTTTTATCGCCGGCTTTAGACGCGCTTGGCGACGAAATAGACGTCGCGGATGCAAAGATCCGCAAGCGAGATACCCCGATTCGCCGCCAGCGCTTCGCGCGCGATCTCCGGCGTCAAATGCCGCAGATGAGTCTCCGGCGACGGCGTTTCTTGCCAATAGACGATTCCTAATTCGGCCCGCGCAATCGCGGATTCCGTCTCGGCGATCGAACGGCGTGAAATCGCATGCTCGAGCCAGGGCAACGCGCGGGCGGCCTCGTAAGGCCGCCATTTCGCGATATAGGCCGCGTATTCGTCGGCGTTCATCCGCGAATGGCCCCAAGGCTGATCGGGGATCGCCAATGCATGTGCGCCATCGCAGCAATGGAAACTGCCGAAACTGTGAATCGCGACGCCACCCGGCTTCAAGACGCGCCGGATCTCGCGCAATGCCGCCTCGACATCGGGAATATGCTCCAGCACGGACGCCGAATAGACATAGTCGAAATGCGCGTCGGGATAGGGCAAGCGCTGCGCCGCGTCGCCGAAGCGCGTCGTAATTTCGACGCCGAATTTCGCGGCGACGAAGCCGATTTCGGCGGGCGGCGCATCGTCGAGACCATAGGCGTTGTCGACGCAATGGACTTCGAAACCCATCTTCGCCAGTGCGATGGGCGAATAGCCTTCGTTGAACCCGATCTCTAGCGCGCGGCCGCCGGAGATGCCAAGCCCGGCTTCGCGCGCCAACCGAAGGCCGAAGGCATGATGCCGTATGGCAGCGTCCACGACCGACGGCGCCGATTCCGCGATCAATCGCGGTACGCGTCCTTTCGCGGCCGGGATGAAGAAGTCGACGTGACGCTCGAATATCGGTGCGGCGAAGGCGTCGATCTCAGCTTCGGATCGCGTCAGGGTACGCGGACCTACACTCGATTTGAAGAACCCCGATTCCGCCGGCGACAGAAGCTTTGCGCCGTCGAGATACACGAGACCGTTCAGCGACGGAAACGAGCGCCAGCCATGCTTGATCGACCAGCGATAGGATTCGTAGACGGGCAGCCGCAGATCGCGCGCTTCGTGCCAGGCTTCGATTGCCGACGCTGGAGATCCGCCGCCGAGCGCCGCTCGAAAGCCGCGGATCGGTCGGTTTTCGTCCGGCGACAGCAAGGGCAGCAGCTTCGATCCCGTCAGTCGTGCCGTGTACTTTAGAAAACGGACCATTACGTTAGGATACATTTGCTTGCCCATATCTCGCGTGGCTTCGATTCGAAGAAGCGACGTTCGCCCATCCGCGGAGGCTTGGGACCGGTTTCTTGATGTTTTTTTAACACAGCCCCTTGCCCGCGGCCCGCAAATTTCTTGACGGGAATCGTGGCGGCTGACAAAGACAGATGCTCACGAATATGCGGAAATCGCGGTGAAACCGGCTTCGAAAATCCTAACTTTGATCGCCACCAATCTCGCCGCGTTAGTCGCAATGGCAGCAGTGACGGAGTTGATTCTCGGCCGTCTTGATCCCGGATTACCGGCGGTGGCGGTCGTCTCCGATCCGCCGGCGATGGCGCCGGACGAACGGCCTGCGGCGCCAGCGATTTATCGCGGCGGCACCTTGCGCGGCATCGCGCTGCGCGAATGGGCGCCTGGGGCCACGTTGCGCGAACCCGTACCCCAGCCCCCCGCGACGGATCATCGCTTTGCGCGCGAATGGTACGATACGCGAATCGACTCGGACGGTTTCATCGTCCCTTCGCGCCCGCACGCCGATCCCGGCACGACTATCGCTTTTCTCGGCGGATCGACGACCGAAACTATGTTGATGGAGGAGGGCGAGCGTTTTCCCGCCGCGACGGCACGCCTTCTTGAGGCGTCGCGCGGAATAACGGTCAACGCGCTCAACGCCGGGCGCTCGGGAAACCATACCCAGCATGCGTTGCTGATCTATCTCGCGAAGATCGAACCCTATCGGCCCTCGGTCGTCGTGCTGATGGAGAACATCAACGACGTTGCCACGCTTACGCTGCTCGGCTCGTATCATGGCGGCGAGGCCCGCGCGATCCTATTCGCCGCCGAGACCCCGAAATCTCGGTTCGGTCACCTGCGCGATTCAGTGCGTGCGGCAGTGCTCGGCACTTTCCCGAATATCGCGACGGTCGCGGGGCGGCTGATCGGCAATTTGCGCCGTGACCGTGCCGATGCTGGCGATGAGTTTGCCGCGGCGCGCGCGGCGGGTCCGCGCCCGCCCGCTATGCCGGTGGACGAAATGGCGCGCGTCTATGCCGGGAATTTACGCCGATTCGTGGTATTGGTGCGCGAGCGTGGCGGCCAACCGGTGCTGATGACGCAACCAAGTCGGTTGACTGCGCAGCCCGATGACTATGTCGCAGCGATATTCGCGCGGTCGAACAATCCAATCGGTTACGACGCTTTCGCCAGCCTTCATACGCGATTTAACGACATAGTACGCGAAGTGGCGCAGGCGCAGAACGTACCGCTCGTCGATCTCGACCGTATCGTGCCAAAGGATGCGGACCACATCTACGACGTCGTACATATGACTGGCCGCGGTTCGCTTCTCGCCGCTGACGCGATTGCGCGTGTGATCTCGCCGCTGTTGCCCGGACGCCCGTAAACTCAGCAAAGCTGATCGCGACTAAACCAGCGCGCGGCGGCCCCTTGATCAGCGATCGACTGCCGTTGTGCGGAAAGCCACGCGAGCGATTCTGGCGTGGAGGCATTTGAGAAAAGCGTCATCCGTGGAACGTCGGCTCGATATATTGCCGTGTGCCAAAGCGAGTTTCGATACACGAGCAGATCGCCCGGCTCAAGCTTCACCTGGAGCGCGCCGGGCATCGCGCGGCAATAGTCGAGTGCTTGTGCGAGGACGGTGGCGTTGCGCTTGCGCATCGCTGGTCGAGGCGACATGCCGAGTCGGCCATAATAGACGCGGTCGAACGCGTTTACGGCCCAGCGCGGCCCGTATTTCGACGGATACTTGTCAGTACCGTCGTACCAAGGATCTAGATCGCGCTCGATGAAATCAACGAGGATCGGCCGGGACGGGAACATGCGCCGCTCGTCCTCTGTGTCGTCGCGTAAATGAGAGCCCGGCACTACCCACAGACATTCGTCAGGCTTTAGCGCTATATGGAACTGGTTGAAGAACCGCGGATTGGCCATCAGCGCGTACCACGCGCGCCAGTCGAGACCTTTTGAATTGTCGCGCAAATCGCGGTGCCAAGGCAAAACATAGCTACGGCGTGCGGGTTCTATCCACAAACCCAGCAAATCGGGGTTGACGTCAATGCCTGCGCCGACGCGCGATTCGAGATGTGCGCGCAAACGCGCAAATCCAACAGTGCAGGCGAGTTCGGCCATCTGGGCGTCGCCAAGGTGGCGCTTCAGAGGCTGCACGCGCTGGGTATCGACAAAGCGCGAGCGGCGCACGACATCCCGCAACCCTTCCACCAACGCCAAAGCGCGACGAACGTCGGCGTCTTCTACGAAGCTCCGGACGATCTCGTAGCCATCCTGAGCCAGGGCATCATCCATAACGGACCTCGCGATCCTGCTTTTCGAAGGCGAACATAAAATAGTCCGGATTCAGATGGAACTGTCCGCCGTAGTGCCTGTCTTGATTCTTCAAATGGCCGACGGGACGGCCAAGAAGACGCGTCGCGGCTGCTTCTAAAGCTCGACGGAAAAATACTTCGCGTGGCCGCGCGCGAAAATAAGGGAAGTTGACGGTGAATGGCGCGGGATAATCGATACCGATCAGTCGCAATCCTACTTGTTCGGCCGTTCGGGCGACTTCATAAAAATGCGGTGTCCAGCCGAAGCCGAAAGCGGCATTGGCGATATCATCGGTCGACTCGATCGTCGGCATCCAGCCTCGGCGATCGTGTAGACCCAGGCTGACTTCTAGCTGGGTCTTGGTAAACAAAAGCACATAACGCCGGGTGATACGTTTAAGATTGATCAAATGCTGCAGCGGGTTCACGAGGTGATAGAGCAGTCCGAAACTGCAAACAACATCCACGTCCTCGCTGGCATAGCGATCAGGGAAATCTGACGCATCGGCCGAGATAGTGTCGTTGATCGTAGTCGTCCGTTCGGCGTACCGGCGGTCGACTATCGAATCCAATATCAACCTATGCTGAAGATGGCTGTTTTCACGGATCTCAGACGCGATGACGCGCGCGAAACCGTAGTCGCTCAAGAAAAATGAATTCCTGCCGGAGGCGCTGGATATATCCAGTGCGGTCGATTTTGCGGGATCAATTTCGAGACGCCTCAGTGTACTGAACAGCGTATCACGCCAGGGACCCAGATCGCGCCGCCTGTAGGCGCCGCGCAGTGCTGCGATCAGCTCCGGATCGGAACGCGAGTTGCACCAGGTTTTTCCCCAGCTCAGCCCTTCCGCCTTATAGAAACCGGTAAAGATCGAATCGCCGAATGAGTAGGAATGGAACCAGTCGCCAAGCGCTTCGAGGCGATCTTCAAATTTAGTACTTGCGTCAGGTTTAAGTTCAAATCGCATGATCTTGTGTGACTCCGAACGATGGCGCCGACCGCGCTCACTACAGCCGTCGAGTTTTATGCGTCGGCGGATACCAGAACGAAGTTCGCTTGAAAAGATCCCGTCGAAAAGGTCCTGATCCGTCGCTCGCCCGGAGTAAGCGCCAAATCGCGAAACACATAACCAGGCCCCGCGAAGCGTCTGTATTCTGAAAGCTTGTAGGCGTGCTCGTTTTCGCCCGAAACACGGGCAGCGTGGATCGCGGCGCGGTACTGCCTGATTCGCGGAAAGGGGAGCGCGATCTCGGGAAACGCCGGTTCGTCAAGACATAGAACGCGGCCGCCGGGGAGCAGCCGCTCGCGCAAGCGAGCGAAGAAATGCTCTGGGACAGTCAGATGATGGACTGCGCCAAAGCAGACGATCCAATCGTACCGATCCCGCACGTCATCGATGCGGTTCATATCGCCGACGAGAAAGCGGAACTTAGCGAGATCTCCACCGAGCCAAGAAATAACGCGCGGTGCGATCTCACGAAGCAGAACTTCGCTGAAATCCATACAATCGATCGAGACAACATCCAGTGACTGCGATAGCACAGCCGACAATTTACAAGTGCCCGCACCGAACTCGAGAATACGACCTGCTGGCTTGAGGCCGGATCGTGCAATTAAATCAGTAACTTCAGCCGCACTTGCGGCTATGCCGCGCTTGGCATTCAGATACTGACCGAGTGAATAACCGTCCAAAATCCGCGCGCAGAAGGCATCCATATTCGCTAATTCGGCGGCATTGGACGCACCAGTATTCAGGCGCTCGACCCGCAACGCTGCCGGATCGTAAGGGCGATAATCGCGGAACGGCGCATCGAAATCATACGACATGAGAATGCGAATGTGGGGCCGTGCAGTTTGGCTGTCAATATTCAGACCACGCGCGCTATATAACGCTCGTAGACGCTTCCGGATCCGCCGATGCTGTTCAATTCGCTCGAATTCACATTATTTTTTTTGCCAGTGGTATATGGCGGCTATCTTTTCGCCGTCTCAAAAGATCGGCGAGCCGCGATACTTTGGCTGATCGTTGCGTCGACGATATTTTATGCACGCTGGAATCTTGCGAATACAGCGTTGCTTTTCAGCTTAACGGTCGCCGTTTACTTTCTTGGTGGCGTTGTCGAGCGCGGGCGCGGCACATCTATGGGAATATTCGCGCTCGCGGTTGGCGTTGTACTCAATCTCAGTGCTCTCGCCTATTTTAAATATGCTTTTTTTCTCGTTTCGATCGTATCTCCAGATGCAGCGCGAGGGTTTGGCCTCGATCAAATTATACTTCCGCTTGCGATCTCATTCTTTGCTTTTCAGAAAATCGCGTACTTGATCGATATTCATCGCGGTGGCTCGAAAGCGGAATCGTTCCGCGATTTCCTTTTGTTCGTGGTCTTCTTTCCACAACTCATAGCGGGTCCTATTGTGCACTGGCATCAAATGGGCCCACAGATTGCTGCGATCGGTGGGCCGCGCGACTATGCGCGCGATACGGCGTTGGGTTTATCTATCTTCGCCGTCGGGCTTTTCAAGAAAGTAGCGATCGCTGACAGCGTGGCGCCAATCGGGGATGCGACATTCGCGCTGGCGGAACGAGGAGCCAACATCTCGTTCTTCGAAGGATGGATTGGCGCGCTCGCGTTCTCGAGCCAGATTTATTTCGACTTCTCCGGCTACACTGACATGGCGATTGGGCTTGCGCTAATGTTCGGTATTCACCTACCGGAAAATTTCAATTCTCCCTTCAAGGCGCGGGACTTCGCCGATTTTTGGCGTCGATGGCACATGACGTTGTCGGCTTTTTTGCGAGACTATCTCTACAAGCCTTTGGGCGGAAATCGCGTCGGCGCCATACGGCGCTGGTCCAACGTTATGATCGTTATGCTTTTGGGCGGCTTGTGGCATGGGGCTTCTTGGACATTCGTCGCATGGGGCGCTACACACGGCATGCTGATCGTGGTCAGTCATCTCTATCGCGCAGTCTTGCCTGCGTACAACTCAAGCACACAGATCGCGCTAGAACGCGCGATCGTTTTCGTGGTCGTGACCGCGGTCTGGGTCGTTTTCCGTGCCGAAACGCTTGGCGCAGCCTTACATCTGCTGTCCGCAATGTTCGACTTTTCGACGTTTGCTTTGCCCGGCCGTCTAACGATTTTGCTTGGGCGATTGTTTCCCGAAACTTTCGCTGATGCCTCGGGCATGTTTCCAAACCTTACACGTTCAGGTTCTGCACCGGAACTGGCACCGCTGGTAGTGCTTTTCATCTCGCTTGTCGCCGGCTTCGCGTTGCCGAATACGCGCTCAATTTTCGAAAAGCAGCAGGTCGGCGCTTGGCCAAATCTTTTCGCTGCAGCGGCATTTGGTATCGCGGCGGGAGTGGCTTTGATTTTAATGCCGCGTTCAAGTCGATTTATTTATTTCCAATTCTAAGAATGAAATTTTCACCCGCATTTTCGATAAAGCTAAGTCACAACACTTACTCATGGTGTTTGATTGCCTTCGCATTGCTAGGAATCGGGGTTACTTCTGTTATTAATTATGCTGTTGATCCACTGCAGCGATTCCGTCTTTCGAAGTACTATCCGGCTCAGTTTATCGACAATCAAAGACTGCAGGTACCCGCGCTCGCACGAAGCATGGACTACAATGCGGCGGTCATTGGGACATCGACGGCCGCGAACGTCTTTTCCGTGGATGCCAATCCGATTCTCGATCTGAGAATCGCACGTTTATCGATTGCCGGCAGCAGTCTTCGTGAGCAAAGGTTGTTATTGAATGTGGTTAGCGCCGCCGGAAAGGCACGCCGCATTCTTTGGTTGATCGACGGTTTTGTGTTGACGCAAGCGCCGAACTACGTTCGTGAGGAATTCGGGCCGTTCCCAGAGTATATGTATCGCAACGATATAGACGGTATCGCGCGTTACCTGATCAATGCGGACACATTGCGGCGATCGCTGCTGATCGTCTCAGGCCTGTTCCACGGAACCTTGCAGTCCACTGGCGATCCGGATCGGCTCAACGCCTGGATCGATGGTGCAACATTTGGACGATCGAAAGTGGAATCGGCCTATCACGATCCCGTCGTTCTTAATGCATGGATAGAATCGTTCGATAAACGTATGACAGCGGATCGTGTGGTTTCTACCGCTACGATCGAAGCAAATATCACGAGTTTCGTGCGCTCTAATCCTAACATTCGTATCGATCTGATTCTCGTTCCGCCTTCGATCGCGCAGCTCGCATTTTGGTCGGCGCATTTCCCAGCTTATTTGGAAACTATTCTTGCCGCTCGCCTCGAACTAGCGCGCCAAATTCACGGCTTAGGAAACGCGTATTTGCACGATTTTTGGGGTGACGAAACAATCTCCAATGATCTCGATCGTTACGCAGACATGATCCATTTCGATTTGCGGACGACGCGCGAGATAATTGCCGGCGTCGCCTCCGGTCGATATAGTGCCAACGCGACCTCGATCGCAGCAACCGAAGCCGAACTGCGCTCGCAGATCACCATTTTTCGCGACCGCAATCCCTTTAATTGAGTTAGCTTCACCGCTTGCTGCGCTATACTTCGCAGATAGCAACAAGATGGAGGTAGATCTCTTCCTCCCGCCGATTTTAATATACTGTCTAAGACAACCTTCCGCTGAATCGTATAACTGTCTTTGCCTTCGCGGCCGATCAACATGTTTGAAGTTGTGTTCAAGCCAGGGAATTCAGTCCTGCGGTCAATTCTTATTTTGGTAAAAATATAAAAATAAATATCCATAAATATTTTCAGGGTGAACCAGTAATCGCTTGCTTGGTAGCATTACTAGTTCGGCAGCATCGGGAGTGTCGAAATGGAGGCTGATCGGCAGTACCTGAAGATTGTAGGTTCCATAAAAATTGCAGGGTGCACCAAAAATCCGAATTAAAGCGAGGACTTTTCGAATTTATCCTAGGCATTACAAATGTTTTAGTTATCGCGGGAGTGGATTTGCGCCGATATCATCAATGATCGCTTGAGCAATTAAACCTGCTGCGCGACGCGAACCCGCTGCGGTCAAGTGAACGGCATCGTAGAAATTTTCAGAATCCTTCTCTATCGAAAAATCCAAATCGATTAGTAATACGCCGCGCGCCTGCGCTATGCTACGCACAGCCTCGTTCATACGCCGATAGACACCTGCGTAGCGTTCATATGGCATGGGCGGCGGAAACCGCTCGAATCCGCGCCGGATCGCGAAATCGGGGCTAGTGGTGAGGCGATTGACTTGCGTCATTAATATCGGTCTTACGCCATGCGCACGTGCAACTTCGATGAACGAAACGAGATTTGCAGTGTATCGCGCAATAATATCGTCATCGCTTGGCGGTTGGGCACCACGCGCCCTCGCATTCGCGAATTCATCGGCGACGGCGGCGTGTGTCTCCGCTGAGCCGAAGCGCGCCTTGATTTCCGAAAGCGCAGCATAAAGATTCGGGAAAACGCCGCGCGCGAGATGCTTTATGCCATTCACAACCAGATCTGCACGTTTGAAGTTCGAATTCTCTTGCAAATGCGTTGTCACCACGGCACGAGGCCCATCGACATCATATGTGCCGAAATGCGCAAGAACGGAGAGATCGTTTACAGCTTCCATCATCACTGCATAAGATGGACGCAGCGATAATACTTTGTAGATAAATAGCGTTAATGCGTGTAGAGAAGTATTGCCAGCAACACCAGCGTTGTAACTGTTAGTGCTCATTCCAGTACTCTTCTCGATTGCGCGGCCAGCCAAAAACGGGAACCGCTCCTCCGGATCCATCAAATGATTTTCAGTTGTTGAGCCGCCTAAAAATACGATCTTTAATTCTGGCTCATCGTGAATCCGTGAGGGAGCAACGAAGCCTTCTTGGTCAATTTTGAGATCGTAGTAATCGCGCGGAAAAACGTGACCGGCAAACTCCGTCGCCGGAGCGGTCGATTTTCGAACTACCGACCCGATGGGCCATTCGCGCAGTGGCACGCCGCGCCATGAAAAAGCATTGTAGATAGCAAAATTGTTGGGTGGACTCTCTGTTGGAATGTCCCTAGTCGCTACCGGTCCAACCTGTGCGGCACCGGGCCGCATCCAGCCTAGAACAAAATCTGCGACCAGCATAAATCCGCAAATCAAAACGATGTTAAGTGATACCAATGTTAACACGTTTCGTAAATTTGAGTGATTATGAATAGCCATAATATCTATCGTTTCTCATTCAAGGTTATCAAGAATTGCTATGGCCGAGTGACTATTCTCAATCATCTGATCATAGGCGTTCAACCCCACCGCTTCTGCCACGCGCGGAACATAAGTACGGTCCAAATAGGGTAGTGCATGTTCGCCGTACCGGAGAGATGCGTGCGCCACGCTTCGCGGATCGGGGCGGGGTCGAGCAGCCCGTCGGCCTTGATCGCGTTTTCGTCGAGTAGGTCTTCGGCCCAGTCGCGCAAGGGCCCGCGCAGCCAAGAATCGATCGGCACGCCGAAACCCATTTTCGGCCGGTCGGTCAGCGATCGCGGCACATAGCGCGCCAGCACTTCGCGCAGAATCCATTTGCCCTCGCTGCCCTTGAGCTTCAAATCCATCGGCAGCGCCCAAGCGAACTCGACCACGCGATGGTCGAGCAACGGCTCGCGCCCTTCGAGCGCCACCGCCATCGTCGCGCGATCGACCTTCGTCAGGATGTCCTCGGGCAGATAGGTCAACGTGTCGAGCAATTGCATGCGCGCCACCGGCTCGGGCATGTCGCGCGCGAGCGTTTCGTCCCAGAGCGGGCCGCGCGGCTCGGTGCCGCCCGCCACGAAAGCTTCGGGTTCGTGCCATTGGCTGATCAAGCGGCGATAGACGTCGTCGATCGAATCGAGGCGCAAGACCTGCGCGAGCTTCGCGGCTTTTTCCGCCGGTCGCACGGCGCGTACACGGCCGGGCAACAGGAACGATGCGGCGGCCAAGAGCGGCGCGCCCGCGTTGCGCAGCATCGCCGCCCCCAAAGCGCGCAGCGGCCCGGGCAAGCGCGAGGTCTGTTTCCAGATCGTGCCGGCATAGGTGTAGCGGCTATAGCCCGCGAAATTTTCGTCGCCGCCATCGCCCGATAGCGCGACCGTAACGTGCTTACGCGTCATTTCCGACACGAGATAGGTCGGTATCTGCGAGGAATCGGCGAAGGGCTCGTCGTACCACTCGGCGAGTTTCGGCACGACGCCCAGCGCATGCGAGGGCTCGACGTAGAGCTCGGTGTGATCGGTGCCGAGATGTTTGGCGACCGCGCGCGCATGGCCCGCCTCGTCGTAACCGTCCTCGGCGAAACCGATCGAGAAGCTGCGCACCGGCCGCGAACTCTGCTGCTGCATCAATGCGACGACGGTCGAGCTATCGATACCGCCCGACAGGAACGCGCCCAGCGGCACGTCGGCGATCATGCGCTGGCGGATCGCTTCGCGCAGCAACGCATCGAGCCGATCTGTCGCTTCGCGCGGATCGATTTGCTTGCCCCATTGTGCGCGGCCTTCGATCGCTTTTGCGCGCGCGTCCCAATAGGTGCTCAGCTTCGGTTCTTGGCCGTCGCGCCATTCCAGCATCTGGCCGGGCATCAGCTTGCGCGCTTCGTTGTAGATCGTGCGCGGACCGGCGACGTAGCCGTGGCGCATGAAACCGGTCAACGCGTCGCGATCGAGGCCGGGACGCCAATCGGAAACGGCGCGCAAGGCTTTGAGCTCCGAGCCGAAGATCAGCCGCTGGCCGTCATGCGCATAATAAAGCGGCTTCACGCCCAGCCGGTCGCGGATCAGCCACAGCGACTTTTCGCGCTTGTCCCATAGCGCGATCGCGAACATGCCGACGGCCTTGGCGATCGTTTCGGCGATGCCCCAACGCACGAAGCCCTCGAGCAGGACTTCGGTGTCCGATTCGCCGCGGAACTTGACGCCCATCGCGAGCAGCTCGGCGCGAAGTTCGAGGTAGTTGAAGATCTCGCCGTTATAGGTGACGACGAAGCGCCCATCGCCCGACGCCATCGGCTGCACGCCGGTGGGCGACAGATCGACGATGGCCAGACGGCGATGGCCAAACCCCACACCCGATTCGGGCGAGACCCATACCTCGCCGCCATCTGGGCCACGATGCCGCAGCGTGTCGTTCATCGTGCGCACGGCCTGGGTCAGCGCCGTTTCGCCAAGCTGCGCCCGGCGATCGACAAGCCCCGCAATTCCGCACATGAACCGACCTCCGGACGACTGCTAGTACGGTGATTCATCACAGTGTTCAGGATCTGAACACGCTTGACGTTCACCGCGTGAACAAGCTATAGACGAGCATCCTCGAAGGCAAATGATTTTGCCTTTCGGCATGCCTGCAGGGACCGATGACGGATATCCCGACGACGAAACCGACCCGCGACGATGCCGCTCTGGTTTTGGGCGTCCTTTCGGCCGTCGAGCAGGATTCGGCCGTCACCCAGCGCGGCCTGTCGAGCGATTTGGGGATCGCGCTGGGCCTCGCGAATGCGGTACTCAAGCGCTGCGTCCGTAAGGGCTTGATAAAGATCGCGAATGCGCCGCTGAACCGCTACGCTTATTACCTGACGCCGCAAGGCATGGCCGAAAAAGGCCGGCTGACGGTCGAGTATTTGCGGGTCTCGTTCGACCTGTTCCGCGATGCGCGCCGCCAGTTCAGCGACATCATGAAGGACCTGGCCGAGCGCGGCGCCACCCGCGTGGCCCTGATCGGCGTGTCGGAATTGACCGAGGCGGCGCTGCTGTCGGCGCGCGAATCGGGCGTCGATGTCGTGTGCGTCATCGATCCCGCCCATAAGCTGCCCCAGTATCTTGGCCTGCCAGCGGTGGCGGGGTTCGACGCCATTCCCGGCCTGGTCGATGCGCTGCTGGTCTGTGACCTGCGCGATCCGCTGGCGGTTTACGAAGCCGCACAGAACGCCGCCCCGGCGCTCAATATCGATCGCGGCCGTGTTTTGGCGCCAGGCCTGCTGCGCCTCAATCTGCGCCGCGCGCGCCAGCAAAAGGCGGAGGTCGACGCATGAAGCGCTGGTACGTCGTCCATACCCGCCCCAACGGCGAAAGCCGCGCGCTCGACAATCTGCGGCGCCAAGGCTTCGAAACGTTTCTGCCGCGTCACAAGCGCCGCCGCGTGCATGCGCGCAAGGTGGAGATCGTCGAACGGCCGTTGTTCCCGCGTTACATGTTCGTGGCGCTCGATTTGGTGACCGCGCCGTGGCGCTCGATCCTGGGCACGTTCGGCGTCACCGATTTGCTGCGTCATGGCGAGACGCCCACACCGATGCCCGATGGCGTCGTCGAAGCCTTGCAGGCCGACACGGCCGCCCATCTGCACGATGAGGCCGATCCGCTGACGCGCCTGCGCGCGGGCGACGCGGTGCGCGTGCTCGCAGGCCCGTTCGCCGATCTGATCGGAAAATTCCAAGCGCTCGGCGAGTCCGAGCGCGTCATCGTTCTGCTCGACCTTCTCGGTCGGGAAGTGCGCGCGCAATTGCCCGCGCGCGCGATCGCGGCGGCCTAACCGGTCGCCATTACCCGGCGCTTTGCCTCGCAAAGCGCCTTGCCACCGGTGCGGCGGAACCTCGCTTCACCCGGAATGCGGTAGCATGGAAAAAATCTCCCGACCCTCGCCCAAAATCGCGGTGCTCGGCCTCGGCCATTGGGGCAAGAATCACGTCCGCACCGCGCATGCGCTGGGCGCCCTCGCCGCCGTGCACGACGCGGACGCCGATCTCGCCGCGCGCTTCGCCGCCGATACGGGGGCGAAGGCGCCGGGCTGGCAAGCGATCCTCTCCGATCCCGCGATCGACGGCGTGATCCTGGCGACACCGGCGGGCACGCATGCCGCACTGGCGCGCGCCGCACTCGATGCCGGCAAACATGTCCTGGTCGAAAAGCCGTTGGCCTTGTCGCCCGACGACGCCGACGCGGTCGTGGCGCATGCCAAGCGCGTCGGCCGCACGCTGATGGTCGGGCATCTGCTGCGCTATCACGCGGCGTTCGAAGCATTGTCGGCCTTGGTCGCGCGCGGCGAGTTGGGCCGCTTGCAATACGTTGCGTCGAACCGTCTCAATCTCGGCAAGGTGCGTCGCGAGGAAGATATTCTCTGGTCTTTCGCGCCGCACGACATCTCGATGATCCTGGCGCTGGCCGGCGAAACGCCCGACACCGTCACCGCGATCGGCGCACCCGTGCTGCATGCCGCGATCGCCGACGTGACGACGACGCATCTTTCCTTCCCCAGCGGGATGAAGGCGCATGTCTATGTTTCGTGGCTGCATCCCACGAAGGAGCAGAAGCTGACGGTCGTCGGCGAAAAGGGTATGGCCGTGTTCGACGACGGCCAGCCATGGGAACGCAAACTCGTTCTCTATCGCCATCGCATCGATTGGGTCGACGGCAAGCCCGAGCCCGCGCGCGCCGACGCCGAACCGGTGAATGTCGCGCAGAGCGAACCGCTGAAAGCGGAGATCGCGCATTTCCTCGATTGCATCGCGGGCGCGCAAAGCCGGCCGATCACCGACGGCGAGGAAGGTTTGCGCGTGCTGCGCGTGCTGGACGCCGCCGCGCGTTCGATGCGCACGGGCACGCCGGTGCGGCTCGATGCGAAACCGGCTTCCGTGCCCGCATCGTCGGCACCCTTCGTGCACGAAAGCGCTTATGTCGACAGCCCCGTCGAGCTTGCCGAAGGCGTGAAGATCTGGCATTTCAGTCACGTCCTGCCGCGCACCAAAATCGGCGCAAACACGATCCTCGGCCAGAATGTCGTCGCAGGGCCGGACGTGACGATCGGCGCCAATTGCAAACTCCAAAACAATGTCTCCGTCTACAAGGGCGTGACGCTGGAGGACGGCGTGTTCTGCGGCCCGTCTTGCGTGTTCACGAACGTGCTGACCCCGCGCGCGGAGGTCGAGCGCAAGAACGAGTTCGCGCCCACTTTGGTCAAGCGTGGTGCCACGATCGGCGCCAACGCGACGATCGTGTGCGGCCATAACGTCGGCGCCTACGCCACCGTCGCGGCGGGGGCCGTCGTCACTAAGGATGTGCCGGATTACGCGCTGGTCGCGGGCGTGCCCGCCAAGCGCATCGGCTGGGTCAGCCGCACCGGTGAACGGCTCGGGCCCGACCTCGTTTGCCCGCGCACCGGCGAAAAATACCGCGAAGTTGGAACCGACAAATTGGAAATCGTGAAATGAGCAACGCGCCCGCCATCGACTTCATCGATCTCAAAGCCCAGCGCAACCATATCGGTGCGCGGATGGAGGAGGCGATCCTCAAAGTCGTCCGTCACGGCAAATACATCATGGGGCCGGAAGTGGCGGAGCTCGAAGCCAAGCTCGGCGCGTTCTGCGGCTCCAAATACGTGCTCAGCTGCGCCAACGGCACCGACGCGCTCGGCATCGTGCTGATGGCGAAGGAAGTCGGTCCGGGCGACGCGATCCTCGTTCCGTCCTTCACCTTCGCCGCGACCGGCGAAGTCGTCGCTTGGGTCGGTGCCACGCCGATCTTCGTCGATTGCTTGCCCGATACGTTCAACATGGATCCCGCCAGCCTCGAAGCGGGGATCGACACCGCGCGCCGTTTGGGCTTGAAGCCCAAGGGCGTGATCCCGGTCGATCTGTTCGGTCTGCCCGCCGATTACGACGCGATCGAAAAGATCGCACAGGCGAATGATCTGTGGGTCTTTGCCGATACGGCACAAGGTTTCGGCGGCACTTATAAGGGCCGCACGACGGGCGGCATCGGCGATTTCGCCGCGACGTCGTTCTTCCCGGCGAAGCCCCTCGGCTGCTACGGCGATGGCGGGGCGGTGTTCACGAACGACGCCAAGCTGATGGACGTGCTGCGTTCGCTGCGCGTGCATGGCCAGGGCAGCGACAAATACGACAATGTGCGCATCGGCTTGAACGCGCGCCTCGATACGATGCAGGCGGCGGTGTTGCTCGAAAAGCTCGCCGTGTTCCCGGCCGAGATCGATGCGCGCAACAAGGTCGCCGCGCGTTACTCGGCGGCGCTGGAAGATCTGTGCATCGTGCCGCGCGTGCCGAAGGACCTCGTCTCGGTCTGGGCGCAATACACCATTCGCTTGCCGAACGCCGATCGCGACAAAGTCGCCGCCGCGCTGAAGGCGGAAGGCATTCCGACGATGGTCTATTACGTCAAGCCGATGCATCGCCAGACGGCCTACGCCAAATATCCGGTGGCCGGCAACGGTCTGCCGGTCTCGGATCGCTTGGCAGGCGAAGTGCTCAGCCTGCCGATGCACGGCTATCTCGACGAAGCGACGCAAGACCGCATCGTCGCGGCGCTGCGCCGCGCCATTCCCGCTGCGCGCCGATAAGCTTGAAACGTATCCTCACCGTTGTGGGCGCGCGCCCGCAATTCATCAAGGCGGCACCTTTGTCGCGCGCCTTGGCGAAGGCGGGGCTGACGGAAATTCTGGTCCATACGGGCCAGCATTACGATCGTGACATGTCGGATGTGTTTTTCGAGGAACTCGATATTCCCGCCCCGTCGATCCATCTCGGCATCGGTCAGGCCTCGCGCGCCGTGCAGCTCGCGCGGATGATCGAAGGACTGTCGGATGCGATCGAGCGCGAAAAGCCCGATGCGGTCGTTGTCTATGGCGACACGACCTCGACGCTGGCGGGCGCACTGGCGGCCGGTATCGCGGGCACGAAGCTTGCGCATGTCGAAGCGGGATTGCGCTCGTTCAATCGAACGATGCCGGAAGAGTTTCACCGTAAACTCGCCGATCATGCGGCCGATATCTACTTTTGCCCGGCGCCGACGGCGGTCGAGCTACTGCGCCGCGAGGGAATCACCGGCGGCGTCCATCTCGTCGGCGATACGATGTACGACGCGATCCTATGGGCGCACGAAAAGGCGGCGGACCGCAAAATCCTATCAGACATCGGTGTGGCCAAAGGCGCTTACGCGCTTGCGACGCTGCATCGGCCTTACAACGTCGACGAGCCGCTGCGTCTTGCCGCACTTATCGAAGCGTTGGGTCGGATCGACGTACCGATCGTGTTCCCGGTTCATCCGCGTACGCGCGCGAAGCTGGGTGACGCCAAGCTGCCGGCGAATCTGCGCTTGATCGATCCGGTCGGCTTCCTCGATATGGTGGCGCTGGAAGCGAACGCCAAGTTGATTCTGACCGATTCCGGCGGGGTGCAGAAGGAAGCGTATTTCCTGGCCGTGCCTTGCGTCACTATCCGCTCCGAAACCGAATGGGTAGAAACGCTCGACGGCGGCTGGAACATGCTGGCCAACGAACCCGACGCGATCGTTGCGGCCGCACGCCGCGCTAAGCCCGCCACTCCGCCCAAGCCTGTCTTTGGCGATGGCCACGCGGCAGAACAGATCGCTGACGTTCTGGCGCAGATGGTGATGGTGTGAGCGGTATTGTCGTCAACTGGCAAGAGATGGTGAAGAACCGGAAGCCGCGGTTGCGCCTTATCGCGGCGCGACTTTGGCCTATTCTTCAGCCTTTCTCGGGCCGAATGGCTGTCGTGGTCTTGTGCGGCATCCTGGCAGCGGCAGCAGATTTACTGTCGATCGGCATGTTGTTCCCTTTGCTGCAAACGATTGTCGGCCGGCAATCCTTTTCGCTGGCGCCGGGTCTCGACAATCTCTGGATTATGGAATGGCTGGCGACGCTCTCGACCGAGTCGCGAATCCGCTGGCTGCTCATCGGTATGTTGGCGATCCAGATCGTTCGCGAAGTGACGGTCTACATGAACGCGATGATCGTTACGCGCATGCATTCCAAACTCGCGATCGCGGTACGGTTGGAAGTGTACGATCGAATCGTGGCGATGCCATTGGATACGCTGCAATCCGCGCCAATCGCGCATTACTACACGATACTTAACTCCTTTTCGCAGCAAGCCGCGGATGCGACGATGGTCGTATTGCGGATGGTTGTCCCGGTGCTCGGCATTGCGGTATCCGCGGCCGTCCTCGCCTATCTATCGCCGATTCTAACCTTGATAGCACTAGGATCGGTGATCGCGGTCGGCTTCGTGATCTCAAATATTGTTGCCCGGCAGCAGAAAGCGTTCGCGCATCTCGCGGGCGAAGCCGCGACGCTCAACCACCGGACATTCGAGCTGTTCTCTGCCATCAGGACGGTACGCCTGTTCAACCGCGAACCGCTGATGCGTGCCAAGCAGGTTGATACGACTGAACGATACTGGAAGATCAGCCGCCACTCGCAATACCTGTCGCAGCTGGTTTCGCCAGTCACGCAGATACTGACGATCGCCAGCGCCGTCGTGATCTTCATGATCGGAACGGCGCTGTTCGCGGATCAAGGAACTGTGTGGGTCGAAACGATCCTACTCTATCTATATGTGATGATGCGACTTGCTGCACCGGCGTCGATGCTCAACGCGATGCGCAGCGAATTTGCCAGCCGCGCGCCCGGCGCGGATCTGATCGCCGAGTTCATCGCCGATACGCCTAAGCCTGGCCCCGGTCCCACGACGCGGACCGCACATCTTAGCGGACCAATCCGCTTCGACGGCGTTTCGTTCCGCTATGCGCCGAACGCCCCCGACGTCTTGCATTCGGTCGATTTTACGATCGCCGAACGGAAGGTCGCGGCGATTGTGGGCCCCTCGGGCGCTGGTAAATCGACGATGGTCGATCTTCTGCTGGGGTTGCGTCGCCCGACCGGTGGCCGAATTTTAATCGGCGATGTCGATATCGCCGGCATCGATGGTGCGACGCTGCGCCGACACGTGGCGCTCGTTTCGCAAGACACCTATCTGTTCGCTGAGACGATTCGCGAAAACATCCGCTTCGGTCGGCCCGATGCGACGGACGCTGACATCGCCGACGCGGTGCGGCGCGCGAATCTCGATACGGTGATAGCAGCCCTGCCCGATGGGCTCGACACATGGGTGGGCGAGCGTGGCGTGCGGTTGTCTGGTGGTCAGGCACAGCGCGTGGCAATCGCGCGGGCGATCCTGGCCGATCCCGCGGTGTTGGTACTCGACGAAGCGACCTCCGCGCAGGATGCGGAATCCGAACGCGCCATCCAAGACGCGGTATTGCGCCTATCTCGCGAGCGTACCGTACTGTTGATCGCACATCGTCTGGCGACGATCCAAGACGCCGATAGCATCAATGTGATGGAAAATGGGCGATTAGTTGAGCGGGGCTCACACGGCGAACTCTTGGCGCACGGTGGTCTCTATAGCCGTTTTGTTGAGTTGCAGGATCTTAAAACCTAGTCTGGAGACATAGATTAATGCGTGCATTGGTGATTGGCTCCGAAGGAAACGTGGGCGGACCGTTGACCGCTTATTTGCGCTCACTCGATCAGGAAGTGCTTGAAGTCGATATCCGACCTGGCTGGCGGCCCGACTATTTGATGGCTGACATTACCCGGCCAGGCGACTTGCTGCCCGCGTTCGATTGGAAGCCGGACATCGTTTATCTACTGTCGGCGATGGTCAGTCGTGTGACCTGCGAGCAGGCGGCCGGCCTTGCGATCGACACTAATCTCTCGGGCGTCAACAACGTACTGCAGTTGTGTAAGCGCGTCGGTGCGCGTCTCGTGTTCTTTTCAACTTCCGAAATCTACGGCCCCGAGGTGGTCGAAATGGACGAGGTCTTGCTCGATCCCAAGCCGAACAATCGCTATGGTTTATCGAAACTGCTAGGTGAGAAACTGGTCGAGTACGAGGCGCGGACCTATGGCCTTAAGGCGGTTTCTTTACGGCCATTCATGATATATGACGAGAACGAAGATTTTGGCGACCATAGATCGGCGATGATTCGTTTTGCGCATCGCTTGGCGACCGGCCGGCCGATCGAAGTTCATGAAGGGGCTGAGCGCGGCTGGTTGCACGTCTCCGACGCCGTGCGCGCGATCGAAGCGGGCTCACGTATCGACGAGTATACGGTCATCAATATCGGTCACAACGACGTTCGGCCGATTTCTGAATTGGCCGAACGCATTCGGGCGCGTCTCAATGCGCCTAAAGCTCTCGTGACGATCAGAAAATTGCCCGAACGCATGACACTAGTAAAACGGCCATCGCTCGACCGTATGTCGAGAGTTCTTGGCGTGAAGCCGAGCGTATCTTTCGACGAAGGTGTCGCGCGAGTATGCGATTGTACACTCGAACGTTTGCGCAAAGGCGAAAGCGCAAAATTGTTCGACTGACGCGCTCTTGGCTCGCAAGCTGCGCATTCTGGCTTTGCATGCGGATGACGCGAGTTGGGCAAAATTGTCCTACGCGCGTAGCCTACCGCGCGCGGCCGCGCGACATCCGGGGTTTGAGTTGACATTGGCGAACATTGCACGGCCGTCATTGTTGGCTCTCGCGGCGTTGCGTACGCGCCTGCGTTGGGGTCGGTATGATGCCGTCCTCATGTTCCACTCTGTATTTTCGAATGTGAACTACGTATCCCCGGCACTGGAAGCGGAATTGCGGCACGCACGCGTACCGATCGTTTTCTTTCCCGGCAATGAATATAAACTAATGCCAGAAAAGATAGAGTTCGCGCGGCGTATGGGCGTGGTACTGCTCGTCTCTCAGATCGCACGCACTGAGGTCCTCGACCTATACAGCCAGCATCTCGGTTGTCGCGCGATATTCGTTCCCAATGCGGTCTTCGATCCCGCGCCGTTTGTCGATGTGAAGCCAGCCGACAAACGAGGCATCGATATCGGTTATCGCGCCTTTCCCGGCGTTCTTTATCTCGGGCATGATGATCGAACGCGTATCGCCGAAATTGTTGGCCCATTGGCGTCGGCGCGCGGTCTGCGCCTCGACGTGTCGCTAGATCCCGCGGCGCGACTCTCTGAACCGGAGTGGCATGGATTTCTTGGCGATTGCCGTGGCCAACTCGGCACTGAAGCGGGTACCGAATACTTCGAACTCGACGATTCGACGCGCTTAGCCATCAACGCATATTGCGACAGAAATCCGAAGGCAACATTCCGCGATATCGAAGCGCAATTTTTCGCCGTCGATACTCCGCACGTATCAGGACGCACGATCTCCAGCCGGCATATCGAGGCTGCGGCTGCGCGTAGCGTGCAATTGCTCTTCCCCGGAACGTATGGAGATGCATTCGCGCCGAATGTGCATTATCTGGAGGTTGCGCGCGATGGTTCGAATATCGGGGACGTGCTCGATCAATTCGCCGATCGTACTTTTTGCGCGCGGATGGCCGACGCCGCATACTCGGCAGCGGCCGAGTATTTCGGCGAGCAACGTCTGATGCGCGTTCTCGAAACAGAAATTCGAGGGCTCGTCGCGTGAAGGGAATTCGCGTCTGCATTCTCGATTACGGGGCCGGCAATGTCGGATCGGTGTTCAATGCATTTGAGCCCTTGGCGGCAAGCGTGAAGATTTCAAATGCACCGGCGGACGTTGCCGATGCAACGCATGTGGTGTTGCCGGGCGTGGGCGCGTTCGCGGCAGCGATGACGCGCATCAAGGCACGCTTCGATCTCGGCCGGCTCGATCGCGACGTGCGCCGCGCGGGCAAACCGTTTCTAGGTATCTGCGTTGGCCTGCAGGTGTTGGCCGAGCGTGGGCACGAATTCGGCGTCGCCGACGGGCTGGGCTGGCTGAAGGGCGAAGTGCGGCGGATCGAATCCGGCGATCTGCCGCTGCCGCATGTCGGCTGGAACTCTATCGAAGCGGTGGGTGCGCACCAGTTGTTGCGCAGATTCCCGACGATGCCGGATTTCTATTTCCTGCATTCGTATTGTTGGTCGAGTGCCGAACCGGCGGATATCGTCGCGCGCTGCGGATACGGCGAAGACTTCCCTTGTGTATTGGCGCACGAAAACATCATGGGCGTCCAGTTCCACCCGGAAAAGAGCCAGAAGGCGGGTCGGGTGCTGCTGGAAAACTTCCTAGCGATATAGCGGCGGCGCGGCGATGAAGAAGAAACGTGTGATTCCCGTGCTGCTGCTGAAGAACGGCCAGCTAGTGCAGAGTAAGGCGTTTTCGCGCCATAAGAATCTCGGCAACCCGTTCGTCGCGGTCAAGCGCTTGTCGGAATGGGCGGCGGACGAGATTATCTATCTCGACATTTCCGGCGCCGGCGAAATCGATCTGCAACGCGCCGACCTCGCCTATGAAAGCCGTTCGGGCTTTCTCGATATCGTGTCGGACGTCGCGCGCGTCACACGCATGCCGGTCACGTTCGGCGGCGGCATTCGCAATTTGCGTGATATCGAGGAACGTTTGAAGCGCGGCGCGGACAAGGTTTCGATAAATACGCAAGCACTGGCCGATCCGGGTTTCGTGACGGCGGCGGCCAAGGAATTCGGCGCGCAATGCGTCGTCGTGTGCATGGATGCGCGCGTGGTCGACGGTGTCGCGCGCGTCATGACCGATCGGGCGCGCGTACCGACCGTCTATACGCCGGTCGATTGGGCGCGCGCGGTCGAAGCGGCCGGGGCGGGAGAAATACTGATCCAAGCCGCCGATCGCGATGGCGCGGGCGCCGGATATGATCTCGACCTCATCGATTCAGTTGCGACCGCGGTCCGCGTGCCGGTGATCGCGCTGGGCGGTGCGGGCGAGTGGTCGCATATGGGCGACGTGTTGGCGCAAACCCACGCCGACGCGGTCGCGGCGGCCAATATCTTCCAGTACTACGATCAAAGCTTCTATCTGGCGAAGAAGCATATTTTCGACCGAGGGCTGCCGGTGCGGCCGCCTGACCTGTTGCTGGTCGACTGACAACGAGGACGGAAGGAACGGCGATGCGAAGGATTGGCGATACCGAGCGTCTTTACGCAATGGAAGCGCTGGAGAACGCGTTTCGTGCCTCGAAGGGCAGCATGTTCAACGGTTACCTGGAACGCGAGACGTGCAAGCGTCTGGGCGTGCCGTTCGCGATTCCGCATGTCAACGGAACGGCGACAATGCATACCGCGCTCGCGGCATTGGGCGTTGGCCCAGGCGACGAGGTGATCGTGCCGCCGCTGACGATGGCGAGCACGGCGTTCGCCGCGATCTATGTCGGTGCCGTGCCGGTTTTCGCCGATGTTGACCCCGACACGTTCACCCTATCGCCCGCCGCGGTGCGCGCGGTCGTGACGCCGCGTACCAAGGCGATGATCCCCGTCTCGGTCTACGGCCTGCCGCCCGACTATGACGGTCTGCTCGCGATCTGCCGCGAATTCGGCATTGCGATGGTCGAGGACAACGCCGAATGCTTCCTCGCCACCTACAAAGGAAAAATGGTCGGCCAGTTTGGCGAATTCTCGAGCTACAGCTTCCAGGGCTCGAAGCACATCACATGTGGCAACGGCGGCATGCTGACGGTGCGCGACGAAACACTCGCCAACAAGGCGCGGCGTTTCGGCAATCTCGGCTACTCGACTGTCGGCGCCAAGACCGGCGCCATCACCAAAGATACGGTCCAAGACCCGAATTTCGTGCGCCATGTTTCGCTCGGCCATAACTACCGGCTTTCAGAGATTGCCGCCGCCGTGGCCTATGCGCAGATGGAACGCATTGAGGAACTCGTCCAGGTACGCATCGATACAGCCGCGCTGTTCACGAAGGCCATAGGAAAGCGCGATTGGTTCCGCCCGCAGGCCGTGCCCGCGGATCGCACCAATGCCTACTGGGCTTTCGCTTGCGTACTCGATACGCCCGATCCGGCCAAAGACTGGCACGCCTTCCGTAAGCTCTACCTTGAGAACGGCGGCGACCGCTATTATGCAGCCTGGATGATCAACTATCTCGAGCCGGTGTTTCGCGACGACATCCAGAACCGACCCGGCGTCACCCAACGCTATGCGTCCGGCCTGTGCCCGGTCGCGGAGCGTGTGCAGGCGCGGATCCTGCAGTTCAAGACCAACTACTGGGATCTCATGCGCGCCGAACGCCAGGCCGAAATCTTGGCCAAGACGCTCGATCGGTTCGGTCGATGAACAGAATTCCCGCCGATCCTGTCTTCGCCATCGACGGCAAGGTCGTCGCAATCACCGGCGCCTGCGGTCTGATCGGCCGCGCCATGGTCGCGGCGTTTGCGCAGCGCGGCGCCAAGCTCGTGCTGGTCGACGTGCCGGCCGCCAATCCGCAAGCCGCCGCCGCCGCGTGCGGCGCTGAGGCGTTGGGCATCGCAGCCGACGTGTCGAAAGCAGACGCGGTCGCCTCGGTCCTAGACACCGCGCTGAAGCGCTTCGGTGCAGTCGATGTGCTGATCAACAACCATCAATACAAGCCCCAAGGGTTTCTTGAGGCGCGCGCCGAGACCTTCCCCGAGGAGTTGTGGGATGCGATCATCGACGTCAATCTGAAGGGTAC
Source organism: Tagaea sp. (assembly GCA_041917215.1). GTDB lineage: Bacteria > Pseudomonadota > Alphaproteobacteria > CACIAM-22H2 > CACIAM-22H2 > Tagaea. The sequence goes on along the minus strand of JAYRYC010000001.1, from coordinate 178,861 downwards.
GTTCCTGACCTGCCGAGACTTCGGCCGTCATATGCTGGACCGCGGCAAGGGTTCGATCGTCAATCTCGCCTCGACATATGGCGTCGTCTCCTCGAACCCTATGCTCTACGCCGACAACGCGATGGGCAATCCACTGGCCTACACGGCAAGCAAAGGCGGCGTCGTGATGTTGTCGAAATACCTCGCGGTGTATTGGGCCAAACGCGGCGTGCGCGTCAATTGCCTCACGCCGCATGGCGTTTTGAACAATCACGAGCAGGCGTTTATAGACCGGTTTTCGTCGATCTCGCCGATGGGCCGTCTGATGCGCGCCGAGGAGATCGTCGGCGCGACATTGTTCCTCGCCTCCGACGCGTCGAGCTATGTGACCGGATCGAACGTCCTGGTCGAGGGCGGATGGACGTCCTGGTGATCGAGGCGCCCGCCTTCGCGCCGAATCATCTTTCGGCCGAAGGTCCGCGCAGCGAACCCGTGACGCAGGCGGAGGCGGATCGCGTGCGCGCGGTTCTACGCGAGGGCTGGGGCGTCGTCGTCCAGGGCGTGCGTCGATTCAAAACCGGCGGGACGACCGCGTCGAACTATCTTCTCGACGAAACGTTGGTGCTCAAATGGCGCGCCGACGGCGAAACTCTCGCGCGCGAAGTCGCGCGGGTTCGCCGTGCGCAAGAATTCGGTGTGCCGGTCCCGGCTTGCCGTCTTGCCTCTGACGGCGCTCCTGTTTTTCGCTGGCGCGCGGCGTCGTGCGCGCTGTTCGATTACGTGCCCGGAACGCATTTTCGTGGCGGCTCGGGCGAGATCGGCGCGGCCGCCGAAGTGTTCGCGTCGGTCGCGCGCGCCTTCGCTGACGAAACGGCGGCGCCTGCGCTAGATTGGAACACCGTCGGCGGCCGAGTGCGCACAGCACTCGAACTCTCACCCAAGATCGCCGACCCGGCCGCCGAGAAAATATTACGCGCGACGTCGTCGCGTCTTGAAGATTCGCTGGAGGAAAACGACGGCGTCGAACTTGATCGACTCGCCACAATCCATACGGATATGCATCCGCTCAATCTTTTGTTCGCGCAAGGCCGGGTTGCAGCGGTGCTTGATTTCGAGGATGTGGCTGCGGCGCCGCGCGCCGTCGGGGCGGGTTTTGCGCTGCTAAAACTGGGGCGCGAGGCTTTATCGCGTGTGGCACCGGCGGATCGGCGCGGATTGGCGCGCGCGCTTGTCGAGGAATGGCGCTCGACGGATTCTACATCGGCGGATTTGTTAGCATCGGGCGCCCGCCGCCGGGTTCTCGCGAACATCGCCGAGATACTCGATGCTTGGCGCCGCGACGGTAATATTTCGATGAACCACGGTCTTGCCGGGCAGATCGAATCGCTCGCCGAAGTCGATTTTCTTTTCGACCGTCGTATTGCCTAACGAAAGGTTGTCCACGCCCATGACCACAGAATTCACTGGTCGCATCGCGATGATCACCGCCGCCAGCCGTGGCATCGGCTTTGGTATCGCCGAAGCGCTCGCCAAGGCAGGTACGGCTTTGGCGATCTGCGGCCGCAGCGCCGAATCCCTCGACAAGGCGGCGGTGGCCTTGCGCGGCCACGGGGCTAAGGTTTTTGTGATGGCGGGCGACGTGGGAGATCCCGTGTTTCTCGACGCGTTCGTGCGTGCTACCGAAGCGGAGCTGGGGCGCGGACCGGATATTCTGGTCAACAACAATGGCGGCCCGCCGGCTGGCGATGTTTTTACGCGGACCGAAGATATGTGGCGTGACGCGATCGCGCGGAACTTCATGAGTGTGGTGCGTCTTTGCGCCGCCGTCGGGCCGGGCATGAAAGCGCGCGGCTGGGGACGTATTGTCAATCTCACGTCGCTGACCGGGAAAGAGCCCGATGGTGGGATGGTGCTGTCTTCGACCACGCGCGCTGCGGTCGCCGCCTACGCCAAGACCTTGGCGGGCGAGCTTGGCCCCTATGGCGTGACCGTCAACACGGTGCTGACCGGTGGCGTGCTCACCGAACGCGCTTACGGCCTGATCCGCCAGGAAATCGCGACCACAGGCGAGACGCTGGAAAAGGCGGTCGAGCGGATTGCGGCGACTTTGCCCGTACGCCGTATCGCTTCGCCCGAGGAGTTCGCGAAAGCCGTACTATTCTTGTGCTCCGATGCGTCGAGCTACGTAACCGGCGTGGCGCTGCCGATCGACGGCGGCGCGTCGCATACAGCATTCTGACATGGCATTGAGGCGCCCCTTGCCGTTCGATACGCCGGACATCGAGGCCGCGCGCAAGCGCGCTTCGATGCTGGAATCGGCGTCCGATCTTGTGGTGGCGCTCGACGCGCGCGTGCGCGACGATCTGGGTGAAACGGGTGCCACACGTGTTGCGCGCGCCTACGGTTTTGCGCAGCGTCAGGCGGCGACGACCGGCGACCATCCGTCGATCGTGCTTTATATGAGCCATCCTTTGCGCATCGCGTTATTCTGCCTAGCGCTCGCGCCAGCTCCCGACGCGACGCTGGTCGAGACCGCATTGCTGCATAATGCGTTCGAAGTTTCAGGGCTCGACGAGGTTGGACTGGTTGCAGCAGGCTTTGCGCCGGACCTCGCGCATGACGTGCGCCTGCTGACGATCGATCGCGCACGCGAAGCCGACCTTGCCTATCTGGCCGAGTTCTATGGCGCTATCGAGGCGCGTGGACCCGGTCTGTCGCTGCTGCGTTGTCTCGACAAGCTCGACAATCTGCTGGGTGCAGCGGCGATCGGCGACGCGGCGACGCATCGTTCCTACGTCGATCTCGCCGAGCATTTTGTGCGTCCGATGGCGGAACGTCTCGATCCCGATTTCGGCGCCTATTTCGCTGCCGTGGTCGCGCAAGCGCGCGCGCATGGTCCGGATCCAGCCTTCGCCAAACGCCTGAAGGATTTCACCGCCGGAGCTGCCGCATGATTGACGGAAAATCGGTCCTGGCTTTGCTCACCGCGCGCGGCGGATCGAAGGGTGTGCCAGGCAAGAACGTCAAGCCACTTGCCGGCAAGCCACTGATCGCTTGGTCAGTCGAAGCGGCGCGCGCGTCGCATTACGTTGATCGCGTGCTCGTCACGACCGATTCGGATGAAATCGCCGCAGCGGTCGAGGCGGCGGGTGGCGAAGCGCCGTTCCGCCGGCCGGCCGAGTTAGCGGGCGATCTGTCGAAGCAGGAGGACGCAATTCTCCATGCGATGGCATGGTGCGAACGCAACGACCGCGCCTACGACATCCTGCTGGTGCTGGCACCGACCACGCCGCTGCGCGACGCGGCAGAGATAGACGCGGCGATCGAGATGCTGGCGCGCCATCCCAAAGCACGGGCCATTTTCTCGGTGCGCGAATGCGATCACTCGCCGCTTTTCGCCAACCGTCTGCCGGTAGACGGCTCGATGGCTGATTTCGTGCCACAGGAACTGCGTTTCAAGAACCGGCAAGAGTTGCCGGTCTATTACCGGTTGTCAGGGTCGGTGGCGCTCGCCCACTGGGACCATTTCAAGGCCCAGGGCTCGTTCCTGACCCCGGCGACCTACGCCTATGTCACCGATTCGCGGAAGGGATTGGATATCGACACGATGGCCGACTTTCTGCTCGCCGACATCTACATGCGCGATCCGTCGTTGCGCTGATCTGATCGAGGAGTATTCCATGCGCTGGTGTAAACGCTGCGTCTATCCCCAAGCGGCCGTCAATCTCTCGCTAGACGACGACGGTGTGTGCTCGTCCTGCCGCACCTTCGAGGCGTTCGACAAGCTGACACCCGAATTCTGGGGCCTGCGGCGAAAGCGCTTTGAACGCATTCTGGAAGAGACGCTGAAGGATCGGAAAGGCAATTACGACGTTCTGATTCCAGTCAGCGGCGGTAAAGACAGCTATTACCAAACCCATGTGATCTGCAAGGAATACGGGCTCAAGCCGTTGCTCGTCACCTATCACGGCAACAACTATCTGCCTGTCGCCGACTACAATCGCGATCGTATGCGTCATGTCTTCGACGCCGATCACATGGTCGTCGGCCCGTCGGTCGATGTGCTTCGCAAACTCAATCGACTGTGTTTCCGAAAAATGGGCGACATGAATTGGCACGCCCATTGCGGAATTTTCACGGTACCCATCCAAATGGCGGTGAAGTTCGACATTCCGCTCGTCATCTGGGGTGAGATCGCATGGGACATTTCGGGCATGTATGAGCCCGACGATTTCGTCGAATTCTCGGCCCGCGTGCGGCACGAGCACGGGCTGCGCGGTTTCGAATGGTACGACATGATCAACGATCCCGTCGAAAAGCTCAGTGCGCGCGACATGAATTGGGCGAAGTACCCAACCGACGAGGAGATACTCAAGGTTGGCGTGCGCGGCCTCTATATTGGCAATTTCTTCAAGTGGGATCCCAACCGACACGCGAAGCTGGTCGAAACCGAATATAACTGGAAGGGTGCACGCGAGCCGTTCCAGCGCACCTACCGCACTTTCTCGAATCTCGATGATCGCTACGAAAACGGCATTCACGATCTGCTGAAATTCGTGAAATTCGGCTATGGCCGCGCGTCAGATCATGTCAGTAAGGATATTCGCACAGGCTACCTCACCCGCGAGAAAGGCGTCGAGCTCGTGCGCAAGCACGACCACGTCGTGTCGGAAGATCTCTACTACTGGCTAGACTATGTCGGCATGCGCGAGGAGGAGTTTTGGCGGATCGCGGACGGTTTCCGTGACAAGCGCGTTTGGCGCAAGAATGCTGCCGGCGCTTGGGAGAAAGACAACATCTGGGACAATCCCCGGAACTGAAAAATGGCCGATATCGCGCGATACGCCTTTATCGACGCCGAATATACGGGCGAGCATGCCAGGACGACCCTCGTTTCGCTCGCCGTTGTCGGCGACGACGGTTCGTCGATCGAGGTCGTTTTCGACGATTTCGATCGCGACCAGGTGACGCCGTGGCTGCGCGAGAACGTGCTCGCCTATCTCGACATGTCGAAAGCCGTGTCCAAACGCGAAGGCTGGGGGCGACTCGTCGCTTGGTTCGAGGCATTTCGGAACGGCGCAAACATTTCGCTAGTCTCGGTCGGTAAAACCCACGATCTGATTTTGCTGTTCGAGCTGTGGCATTTTGCCTGCCCTGAAAGGAAATACTTCCACAATCTCCATTGCCTGCCGGATTGGCTCAATCACGCTGCCCATTTCGATCTGCCGACGATCTTCTTCATGCGCGGACTCGATCCCGGTCTCGATCGAACGGCGTTTCTGGGCGATGATGCGCCGCGTGGGCGTCGTCATGACGCGTTGTTCGATGCACGCGTGGCGCGCGCCTGCTACGAAAAATGCATGGCGATGCCAGATCAGCGATGAACGCGCTGACTTTCCATCGATCCTTGATCGCGCGATATGGCACGCTCAACGCGCTGCGCTTCCAGGCCCGGCTCTATGCCGCGCGGATCCGTGCCGATCGCGCGGCCGGACGCGGATATGTTCCGCTCGATGCGGCGGGTATCCGTGACAAACGGCGCGGCTCACGTGCGTTCATCTTCGGCTCGGGCTATTCGCTCAATGAAATCGCAGCAAATCGATGGCGGCATATCGAGCGCTACGAAACCATTGGCTTCAACGCGTTCGTGCGCCAGAAATGGGTGCGCACGGATTTTCATCTGATTCGCGGATGGGGCGAAGGTGCGGGAATCGAGTTCGATTGGCGGCGGGCTTGCGGCGAATTGGGCGGTCTGATTGCGGACAATCCGCATTACCGTGCGACGACGTTGGTCGTCCAAAGCGACATCTCCGCAGAGGTTGGCAACCGCATGCTCGGTGACGGATTTATCGAGCCCCGTCGGGAAGTTTTCCGCTATCGCACGCGCCGTGATCTCGACCTGCCGACCGCGAGGCTAGAGGATGGCCTCGTCCACGGTAATGGCACACTTTGCGACGCGGTCAATTTTGCAGTTGGCATGGGTTGGACCGAGATCGTGCTCGTGGGCGTCGATCTATATGACACGCGCTATTTCTTTCTCCCACCTGACCGCACGCTCAACACCGATTATCGGACCGGCGAGGTCCGTAGTGCAGAGATTTCGGATCGTGGCCAACGTTATGACCAGCCGCATTCGACCTTCACCAACGGTGCAGTGGCGCTATTCGGGCGCTGGACGGCGGCGTTGGCCCAACACAACGTGCGTCTTTCGGTCTGGAATCCGCGCTCGTTATTGCGCGAGGTGATGCCCCTCTACAATCCGGAGAACGACGAATGCCTGGCCGAAGACAAACGGCACGCTTGACGCTGACTGGCCGGCAGGTCGAGCTGCGCGAATTTACGCGCGCGCATCTGCGCGATCCCGCCTATCTCGCGTGGCTGCGCGATCCAACGGTGATGGGAACGATCAATCGCGTCGAATATCTTTTGCCGCTCGAATACGGCGAAGTCGCCGCCTATGTTCGCCGCGCCATCGCAAATCCAGCCGAAAACTTCTTCGCGATCCATTTGCGTCGTGGCGGGCGTTTCGTCGGTACGCTGCGGCTGTTTGCGATCGATTGGCGAACGCGGCAGGCCGAAATCGGGATCCTGATCGGCGACCGGCGTGTGTGGGGGCGGGGTCTGGGCACGGATGCGGTACGCACAGTCGCTGCCTATGCGTTCGACGTGCTGGGGCTCGAGCGTCTGCATGCCGGTACACCCGAACCCAATCGGGGCATGACCAAGGCGTTCTTGAACGTCGGATTTCGAATCGAAGGGCGACTGCGCCGCCATGTTCGGTTGGGATCCGCGACGGTAGACCGGCTGCTATTTGGCCTGTTGGCGAAGGAGCTGAAGCGTTGATCATCGCCATCGTTCAGGCGCGTATGGCATCGACGCGACTCCCGGGAAAGTCGCTCGCGCTGCTTGCCGGCGCACCTTTGATCGCCCATGCCTGCGCGCGCGCCGCCGCGGCGCAGTCTATCGACAAGGTTGTTCTGGCGACCACGATCGATCCGAGCGACGATCCGCTCGTGAATTGGGCGGCGGGCGCCGGCGTTACTTGCGTGCGCGGGCCGGTGGACGATGTCCTCGGGCGCTACGCGCTTGCGGCGCGCAGCGTGCCGTCAGCCGACGCCGTATTGCGCGTGACCGCCGACGATCCGTTCAAGGATCCCGATGTGATTGATGCGACCGTCGATCTCTTCCGGCGCGAGAGCCTCGACTTTACTTATAACAACAAGCCGCCAAGTTTTCCCGAAGGGCTCGATTCGGAAGTGTTCACCGTTGCGGCATTGCGCGAAGCGGATAGAGTTGCGACCGATCCCTATGAACGCGAGCATATGACGCAGCATTTTTATCGCAATCCCGCCCGGTTTCGGCAGGCTAATTTCGCTTATGCGCGCGACATCTCCCATCTGCGATGGACAATTGATACGCCGGCCGATCTCGCGATGGCGCGCGCCGTCTACGACGCTCTGGGTGCGTCCGGAAAAGTATTCCGCATGGCGGAGATTCTGGACCTGATCGAATGCCGGCCCGAGATCGCTCGTATAAACGCTAAAGAGAAACGCAGCGCGATGTACGCCAAGGAGGCGCCGTGAGGGTCTCGATTATTATTACTTGCTTCAATCGCGAGAAATTCATTGGCCGCGCGATCCGCAGCGCTATATCGCAGCGGTTTTCGGCCGATCAGCTTGAGGTGATCGTCGTCGACGACGGAAGCACCGACAACTCGCGTGCGATCATCAGTGACTTCGGCGATGCGATCGTTCCCTTGTTCAACAAAAAGAACATGGGTCTGCCGGCGGCACGCAATCTCGGAATCCGGCGCGCGCGTGGCCGATATGTCCTGCATCTCGACTCCGACGATTACATCCATGACGATCTGGTCTACATCGAAGAGCTGCACCTCGCACACAATCCGGATTGGGGCGCTGTCTCCTGCGATTATGTCGTCGTCGATGAGCACGAACGCCATATCGAACGCGGTTCGGCCGTCGAGAAGCCCATCGCGTGCGGCATAATGTTCCGCAAGGAAAGTCTGATCGAAATCGGGCTGTACGACGAATCGCTGCGCTATTGCGAAGACGAAGATATGCGCATTCGTTTCATCGCCAAATATCCGATCGGCCACGTATATCTGCCGCTTTATCGCTACACGCGCCATCGTCACAACATGACCAATGATCACGCCGAGATGGCGCGCTACCGCAAAAAGGTCGCGCGTAAACACGGCCGCACGGGAGCGGAGAAATGAAACTCTATCAAGATATTCAGTTTGGCGACGTCGTCCTGTCAGGATCTCGGCCGTGGATCATCGCCGAGGCCGGCGTGAACCACGAGAACAGCCTCGAGACAGCATTTAAAATGGTCGAGGAAGCGGCGCGCGCTGGCGCGGACGCAATCAAGTTTCAGAGCTATCGGGCCAACCGCATCGCATCGCGCTTCAGCCCGTCCTATTGGGATTTGTCGAAAGAGCCAACAACGAGCCAGCGCGCGTTGTTCGAGAAATACGACAAATTCGGGATGGCCGAGTACGAGAAGCTTGCGGCCCATGCGGTGAAGAACCGTATCGCGTTCATGAGCACGCCGTTCGACCTCGATTACGTCGACTCGCTCGCACCATTGGTGCCGGTCATCAAAGTGGCCTCGGCCGATCTCGTCAATCTTCCATTCCTGCGCCGCGTCGCGTCGAAGGGGAAACCCGTCGTTCTATCGACGGGTGCCGCCACGCTCGGAGAGGTCGACGAAGGCGTAAGGATTATGCGCGAGAACGGCGTCAAGCATTTGTCGCTGCTGCATTGCGTGTTGTCTTACCCGGCCAAACCTGAAGACGCGCAGTTGCGCGGTATCGATTATCTCGCCGAAACTTTCCCGGATTGCGTTGCTGGCTATAGCGACCACGTGCCGCCATTCCACGATTGCCTGGTCGCCACATTGGGCTGGCTGCGGGGCGCGCGAATTATCGAGAAACACTTCACCCTCGATAAAACGCTGACCGGCAACGATCATTACCATGCAATGGATCCGGAAGATCTCATCCGTTTCCGCGTTCAGTGCGACTTCGCGACGGCAGCGATGGGCGCCAAGGAAAAGCGCGTTCTCGATTCGGAACTCGAGCCGCGCAAACAAGCGCGCCGATCGGTCGTTGCGGCCCGCGACCTTAAGGCCGGCTTGAAGCTGACTATCGCCGATCTCGACATCAAACGTCCGGGCACGGGGATCGCGCCCCGCGACGCCGAACGCCTAATTGGTGCCACGCCCAAGCGCGATATCGGCGAAGACGAGATTCTGCAATGGGACATGTTCCTGTGATCAAGCCGACCGTCCTTGTCGTTGGCGGTGCCGGCTATATCGGCAGCCACGCCTGCAAAGCATTGTCGCGCGCGGGTTATGTGCCCGTCGCCTACGACGATCTGTCGCTGGGCCATGCGCATGCCGTCAAATGGGGCCCATTGGAGATCGGTGATATCGCCGATCGCGCGCGGCTCGACGAAGCGCTCGCCAAGCACAAGCCGGTTGCGGCGATGCATTTCGCCGCGTTCGCGGCGGTGGGCGAATCGGTTGCTGATCCCGAAAAATACTATCGCAACAACGTGGCCGGCACGTTGACGCTACTCGCCGCATTGCGCGCGGCGAACGTGAGCCGCTTCGTTTTCTCGAGTACCTGCGCCGTCTACGGCACACCCGGCACGATGCCAATCGCCGAGACGACGCCTAAAGCGCCGGTCAATCCCTATGGCCGCAGCAAGTTGATGGTCGAACAGGCGCTGGAGGATTACGGCCGCGCCTATGGCTTCGGCTGGACGGCTTTGCGCTATTTCAACGCGGCGGGTGCGGACCCCGAGGGCGAAATCGGGGAGGAGCATGACCCCGAAACGCATTTGATTCCACGTGCGCTGTTCGCTGCGAAAGGCACGCTCGCCCATCTCGACGTGTTCGGCGACGACTATCCTACACCGGATGGCACCTGCATCCGCGATTACGTGCATGTCGCAGATCTCGCCGACGCGCATGTCGCGGCAATTAAACGTCTGGAAGTGGGTGGTGCGCCGGGTGCGTTCAATCTCGGCACCGGTCAGGGTTATTCGGTACGCCAAGTAATCGATGCGGTCGAGCGCGCGACCAAATTGAATGTGCCGGTTCGTATGGCGGCGCGCCGGGCGGGCGACCCGCCCGAACTCGTCGCCAATCCTGCCTTGGCGCGTGCCGAGCTCGGCTTCGCACCGAAGCTTTCCGATATCAACACGATCGTGGCGACAGCTTGGCGACGGATGGCAGCCGTCAATCGGAAGATGGGATAGTGAGCGTCGTCGCGGCACTTCCCCGGCGAATGATACGCGCGATGCGGCGTCTTTTGGCGCCGCGTTTGCCGCGTGTGGCGCTGCTATCCGACAATGCCGACTGGGCGTTGGACCACGTCGCGGGCCATCTTCACGCCGGCGTCGAATTACTTGCGCCGGGGCTTTCCGGACGCGTCACTCGGCTCGATGGACGCGGCCCGTCGGTCGTGCATTTCGTCAGCCAATATTCGGTCGGAACCGCAGCCGTCGATCTGCCGGCGCAATGCTTGGCGACGACCAGCTTCATGCATGGCCGGTTGGACGAACATCCCGACGACCGCGCCATCGTCGCGACGTTGCGCGAGCGCGCGGATTTGTTCCCCAAGATCGTCGTCACCACGGGCATCATGGCCAAGGCGCTCGCCGAACGCGGGATCGATCCCGCGCGTATCGTGCGCATTCCGCTTGGCGTCGATCTACGGACCTTTACGCCGGTCGACGCGGCGGCCAAGACGGCGATTCGCGCGCGTCTGGGTATTCCGCCGGATGTCTTCGCCATCGGCTCCTTCCAAAAGGATGGCGATGGCTGGAGCGACGGCGATTCGCCGAAAATGATCAAGGGTCCGGATGTGTTCTGCGACGCGCTCGCGCGCGCGAAAAAAGATTTGCCGGTGTTCGCCGTGCTGACCGGCCCGGCGCGTGGCTACGTCAAGAAACGCTTGGACGCGGCCGGGATCCGATACGTTCATGCGTTCTTGAAAAACAAAGACGACGTCATCGACTATTACCGTGCGCTCGATGCCTATCTCGTCGCGTCGCGCATCGAAGGCGGACCGTTGTCGATCGTCGAATCCTGGGCGACCGGCACGCCTTTAGTCACGACCAATATGGGCATGGCGCCCGATATCGCGGTCGACGGACGTAATGCGTTGGTCCGCGATGTCGACGACGCGGCCGGTCTCGCGGCGGCGCTGGTGCGAGTCGCTAACGATTCCACGCTGTGCGCCACCATCGTCGCAGGCGGGAAGGTATCGGTCGAGCCTCATCACTGGCCACGTCTGGCCGAACGCCATCTACGCGAAGTTTACGCGCCGACCCTGGCCCTTCTGGGGCTTGATCCGGGTTTGCGATGACGCGCCGATTTACCATCGCCATGCCGCTGGACGACGGTCCGACTGGCGGCGGCAACCAGTTTCTGAAGGCATTGCGCAGCGTCTGGCGTCGCCGTGGCATCTATGCCGACGATCCCGTTCAGGCCGATGTGGTGCTGTTCAACTCGTTCCAGTTCCTCCGCAACGCCGCAATCTTACGCGGGCGCTTGCCGAACGCCGTGTTTTTGCATCGCGCGGACGGGGTAACGCGGCTTTACAACGCGCCCGACGATTCGCGTGATGCAGCGGCGATTCGTGCCAACCGTTTCCTCGCCGACGGTACGGTCTTCCAGTCCGTGTGGTGCCGCGACGCGCATCTGGGTCTGGGCTGGCCGGCCGATCGGCCACAAACCGTGATCGGCAATGCCCCCGATCCGTCGATCTTCCATCCGGGTGTTGCGCATGGTTGCGCGAAGCGTCCACGACTCGTCGTCACGTCGTGGTCGAGTAACCCGAACAAGGGTGCGGATGTTCTGGATTGGCTGGAGGCGAACGCGTCGTTACTCGATTTCGACGTGACATTTGTCGGCAACACATCGCGCCCGCTCACGAATATCCATCGTATTGATCCGGTCCCATCGGCACGGCTTGCCGAAATTCTGCGCGATCAGGATATTTTCCTCATGCCCGCGCGTAACGAATGCTGCTCGAACGCGCTGGCCGAGGCATTGGCTTGCGGCCTGCCGGCTTTGGCGCGCAACGACGGCGGAAATCCCGAAGTGCTGGGCAAAGGCGGCGAGTTGTTCGATCGCCCCGAGGAAATCCCCGCCAAGGTCGCTGCGATCGCCGCGAACTACGCGGCTTATCGTGTGGCGATTCCGGAATTCAACATCGATACGATCGCGCGCCGCTACGAAGCGTTTGCCGATTCTGTCGCATCAGCCGCTCCGACGATTTCCCACTACCGCCGTTTCGGAACGCCGGCGGCGTGGTTCGCGCGTCTGGCGTTGACGTGAATCCGACGCAAGGAAGGAATTCGATATGGCGAAATCCGCGCTAATCATCGGTGTCGGAGGTCAAGACGGCGCCTATCTCGCGGAATTTCTGCTGGAGAAGGGCTATGTCGTGCACGGCACTTCGCGCGACAAAGACGTCGCGCGATTCGAGAATCTTGCGCGTCTTGGTATTCGTGACAAAGTTCGACTCCACTCGGCGGTAACCGGCGATTTCCGCTCGATCCTCACCGTCGTGCGCAATACGGCGCCGGGCGAGATCTACAATCTTGCGGGCCAGACATCGGTCGGCTTGTCGTTCGAACAGCCGGTCGAAACGCTCAACAGCGTCGCGGTCGGCACGCTGAATATTCTCGAAGCGATCCGTTTTCTCGAAATTCCGACACGCTTCTATAACGCTGCGTCCGGCGAGATGTTCGGCAATACTGGCCCGGATGGCGCGAATGAAACGATGAAATTCGCGCCGCGCAGCCCCTATGGCGTGGGCAAGGCCAGCGCGTTTTGGGCAACCGCCAATTATCGCGAATCCTATGCGCTCTACGCGTGCTCGGGCATTTTGTTCAATCACGAAAGTCCGCTGCGCCCGTCGCGCTTCGTCACGCGCAAAGTCGTGCGTGGTGCGCTCGACATCGCCGCCGGCCGGCTCGACAAGCTGCGCCTAGGCAATCTCGCCATCGCGCGCGACTGGGGTTGGGCGCCGGAATATGTGCGCGCGATGTGGGCGATGTTGCAACAGCCGGAGGCCGACGATTACATTATCGCCACGGGCCGCAGCATGACGCTCGAAGCCTTCGTCGCGCGTGCCTTCGAAGCGGTTGGTCTGAATTGGCGCGAATACGTCGAGGTCGATCGCGCGCTTTATCGTCCCGCGGATATCGTGACGAGCAACGGCAACCCCACACGCGCAGCCGAACGTCTGGGGTGGCGTGCTACGATCGCCGCCGAGGCGGTCGTCGATCAGTTGGTCGAAGCCGAGCGCAAACAGATTGCGGCTGAGGCGCGCGCTTGAGCCTGCTACCCGAAGATTCGCTGCCGCCGCCCGATTTTGCGCGGCTGAAGACGCTGCATCTGGTCGTGTGGTTCGAATACGCTTCGACACTCGCGATTTTCGATCGCGTGGGTATGCTGGATCGCGAGCTTGCGATCTATCGCCGTTTGCGTCCGCATCTGCGCGCGTTGACGCTGATTACGTGGTCGCGCGGCGAGGATGCCGCGTATGCCGAGCGGCTCGGCGATATCGGCCTCGTCCACAACAAGCATCAATGGACCTGGCCCGCCTGGATGGCGATCCTGCTGGCGACCTTCGGATTGCGCTTTCCGGGTCCGCGCTTGGTCAAAACCAATCAGATGAGCGGCGCACGCCATATTCTGCGAGTCGCAAAATTTTGGCGCACGAAGCTCGTTGCGCGCTGCGGCTATCCTTGGTCCCTGTTCGCAACGCGCGAACGTGGCCCCGACGACCCGGTGACGCGCGAGGCGATAGATACGGAGCGTAGCGTATTCCGGGGTGCTGCTCATGTCGTTGGCTCGACCGACGAGATCGCGAAGTTGGCGATCGACCGAGACGGCGTTCCGCAGGGCCAAGTCAGCGTCGTGCCGAACTATGTCGATACCGATCTGCTGTCGCCGGGCCCCCGCGCATCGGGGGCGAAGAAGCGTATCGGCTTTCTCGGCCGGTTCGAGAATCAGAAAAACCCGCTGGCCTTGATCGAAGCGGCTGCGGGTCTCGATGTCGAATTGGTGATGGTCGGCGAGGGAAGCCTACGGCATGAGATGGCGGCAACGGCAGCACGGCTCGGCGTCGATCTGAAAATGCCGGGCAATATGCCGCATCGTGATCTGCCGGCGTTCTTCCACAGCCTCGATCTTTTCGTGTTGCCGTCACTATTCGAGGGCCATCCCAAAGCGTTGCTTGAGGCGATGTCGTGCGGTCTGCCGGTGATCGGCGCGGGCTCGTCCGGCATTCGCGAAGTATTGCGTGACGGCGATACCGGATTGCTGACCGCGACCGATGCGCCGTCGATTCGCGCCGCGATCGATCGGGTGTTTGCCGGGGGCGATCTCGCCGCGCGACTGGGGTGCAACGCCCGCGAAGAAATTTTGCGCACCGTCTCGCTCGATCGGACGATCGAGCGCGAATTGCGTGTCCTCTCCTTCGCCGCGAGGCCGATATGAGTCTTCGTCATTCGATCGCCACTGCGCTGCTTTGGCCGACGCGTTTTCTGCCGATCCGCATTCTGCGCGATCTCTGCGTGGGATTTGCGCAGGCGATCGCGACGCGCGAGGACGCGAAGTCGGCCTTGTCCGCGTTGCTCGATACGCATTCGAAGATCGAAACGATGGCCGCGACCACGGCGGTGCGCTACGGCGGCGGCGTCAATCCGAAGCATCGCATCATGGCCTATCACGCGTTTTTCACGGCGCGCGTGCGGCCGGGTGAACGCGTGCTCGACGTGGGCTCCGGCAATGGTTTTCTTGCGCTGTCGATGGCGCAGGCAGGTGCGAACGTCGAGGGCGTGGAAATTGTGCCGGCGAACGTGGAAATCGCGCGCACGCGCCATGCGCACCCGAACGTCATTTATCGCGTGGGCGACGTGACGAAGGATACGCTGTCGGCCGGCTTTGACACGGTCGCGATGTCCAATGTTCTCGAACATCTGCCGGATCGGCCGGCCTTGCTTCGCCGTCTGGCCGCGCAAACCGGTGCCAAGCGATTTCTGATTCGAATTCCATGTTTCGATCGCGATTGGCTCGTGCCTTTGCGCAAGGAACTCGACCTCGACTGGCGCTCGGATTCGACGCACGAGACGGAATATACGCTGGTCGAATTTGACGCCGAACTCGCGCAGGCGGGCCTTGTCCGCGAGGAGACGATTTTGCGTTGGGGCGAGATCTGGGCCGTGGCCGTTGTGCGCTGACGTGGAAAAGCCGCCGAAAATTTCGGTTTTAATGGCCGTCTATAACGGCGCTGTTTACCTGCGCGAGGCGATCGACAGCGTACTGGCGCAGACCTATCGCGATTTCGAATTCGTCATCGTCGATGACGGATCGAGCGACGCCACGCCTTCCATCCTCGCAAGCTATACCGATGACCGTCTGCGGATTGTGACCTTTGCCGGCAACAAAGGCCATACGACCGCGTTGAACGAAGGTTGGCGTATCTGCCGTGGCGAGTATGTCGCGCGCATGGACGGTGACGACGTCTGCCACCCGGAGCGCTTCGCGCGTCAGATCGAAGCGTTTGACGCCGATCCGGAACTGGGGATCGTCGGAAGCGCGGTTTGGATCGTCGATGCGGCGGGTAAACGCCTCGACTACGTGCCGCAGCCGACGGGCGACGGCGCGATCCGCTTCGTTGCGATGACGCGCAATCCCTTTCACCATCCCACGGTGATGTGGCGTAACGCCGCCTTCGCGGCGCGGGGCCTGGTATTCGACGAACGCTATCAGGCGAACCAGGATCTCGATCTGTGGACCCGGGCGTTGCCGTCGATGCGCGCGGCGAATTCGCGCGCGCCATTGTTGTCCTATCGCGTGCACGGCACAAATGTTTCGGTCTTGCGTGCGGCGGAGCAACGCCGTTTGACGCTGGAATTCTGCGCGCGGATCCAACGCGCGATACTTGGCGATGCGGTCTGCGTCGGTCCCGCCTTGGGGAATATTCTGGGCGCCCTCTATGCCGCACCGGTCGAGGATACGGGCCCTCCCAATATTTCGGCTGCGATCGGGAACTTGCGCGATTTGCGCGATCGTACCGTGAGCGCATTTCCCTCATCGGCGGGCGAGATCGCTGATTGGTTCGCCTATCTCGCTTTGAGCGCCGTGGCGCGGCCAGGTGAACCTTCGCGTTTTGCGGGTATCCGCGCAGTTTCGGCGATCGACAGTCTGGCGATCGCCCGGGCATTGCGGGTATCGCTGCCTTATGGCTGGGTTTGGTGGCGTCGCTATCTCGCCGAGGCGGTCGGGTTCGCGACACCGGCGAGTGCGGCATGAGTGTCCCGCGCGTTTCGGTGTTGATGGCGGTGTACAACGGGGCCGTCTATCTGCGTGAAGCGATTAAAAGTGCGCTCGCGCAAACCTATCGGGACTTCGAGTTCGTTATCGTCGACGATGGTTCGTCGGACGAAAGCGTGCGTATCGTACGTAGCTTCGAAGACCCGCGTATCAAACTACATGTGGCGCCGCGAAATCTGGGCCAGACGACAGCGTTGAATTTCGGATTACGGCTTTGCGTGGGCGAGTACGTGGCGCGGATGGACGGCGACGACATCTGCCATCCTGAGCGCCTGGCGCGGCAGGTTGCGTGCCTCGATGCTGATCCTGGGCTTGGGATCATCGGCAGCGCCGTGACGATCATCGATCGCTGCGGCCGTACGCTCGATTTTTCGCCGCAGCCTGAAAGCGATGCGATGATCCGCTTCGTCAGCCTGACGCGCAATCCGTTCCACCATCCGACCGTCACAATCCGTCGGCGCGTGCTGCTCGAACACGGACTCGAGTACGACGAGCGATTCCAGGCCAACCAGGATTTCGAACTCTGGACGCGACTGCTGCCGGTGACGCGCGCGGCGAATTTACCCCAAGCGTTGCTACGCTACAGGGTCCATGGATCGAACATCTCGGTCAAGCGTTTGGCCGAACAGCAGCGGACTTCGATCGATTTCTGCCACAAACGCCAGCACGACGAAGGTATGGTACCGCTCGACGCGCAAACGCTTTTCGGAATTTTTGACGCATTGCATGGCTCGCGCATCGTTGGAGCCGAACGTCTCGCCGACGCGGGGCCAGTGATCGACGCGTTTCTGGCGCATGCCGAAGCCCACGCAAAGGATGCCGCGTCCCGTAGATGGGCGGCGAGTCTCGCGCTGCGCGCGCTGATCCTGCGCCGCGTCGGCCGTGGCCGCACTGCGTTGACGGCGCGTGCCCTTCGCCTATCAATTCGCGCTCCGATCGATCTCGTAACGACGACCGCGCCGACGCTTTTCTTCAGAAGCGTCCGCGCTTTCGACGCCCGGCCGGCAGAAGAACGCAGCTTAATGGTCGTTGTCGCATCGCTGCGGGTGGGCGGGACCGAGCGCCATATTGGCGCGATCCTGCCGGAACTGGCGCGTGCGGGCTGGAAGATCTCCGTACGGCGGACCGGCGCCGATGGCCCGATCGGCGACCGATTACGGGCTGACGGCATCGAGGTAATCGACGCGGATATCTCGACCGACCAGTTGCGATGGCTGCCGCCGTTGGTGCGGGGATTGATTGCCTATCTGCTTCATGCGGTGCCAATGGCGCTGGATATCCGCCGTCGTCGCCCAGCAATCGTGCACGCGTTCCTACCGGGACCGACCGTCATTTCGGGTTTCGCCTGTGCGCTCGCGCAGTATCGTCCCTTTGTCGCCAGCCGGCGCGCATTGAACCATTATCAAGCGGCCAATCCACGCGCGGCTTGGATCGAACGGCTGGTTCTGAAGCGCGCCGACGCGATCCTCGGAAACTCACGCGCGGTGATGCAGGATCTCGCTGGCGAGGGTCACGATCCGTCGCGCTTCGCCCTGATCTATAATGGTGTGCCGCCCGCCGGCGAAATCGTACCGCGCAGCGAGCTCCGTGCCCGCGAAGGCTGGGGCGATAGTGAAATCGCAATCACGATTGTCGCTAATCTATTGGTCTATAAGGGCCATCTCGATTTGATCGATGCGGTCGGATGTTTGTCGGCAGATCTGCCGGCTTGGTCGCTGAACATTGTCGGCCGAGACGACGGCGAGGGCGCCGCGATCATGACACGGGCTGTGGCCCTCGGCGTGAATGATCGCGTGCGGTTATTGGGGCCGCGCGACGACGTGGCGTCGATCCTGGCGGCGAGCGACATCGCGGTTTCCGCCTCACACGAGGAAGGTTTTTCCAACAGCGTCATCGAGGCGATGGCGGCGGAGTTGCCGGTCGTCGCGACTGCCGTCGGCGGCTCGATCGATGCAGTCGTCGATGGCGTTACCGGATGGCTGGTACCTGCGCGCGAGCCCGCGAAAATGGCCGCAGCGTTGGCCGAATTGATCGCGGATCCGGCCCGGCGCGCACGTTTCGGCGCTGCTGGTTATGCGCGTGTACGACGCCATTTCTCGCTCGATGCTTGCGTGCGCGGTTACGCGTCGCTTTATGCAGGCCTCGCCTTGACGTCGAACGTGCCCGCCGCCGACCTCGTACCCGATCCAGGACTTAATTCGATAGCGCCATGACTACTAGATCCCGCATCGTCTTTGCATTGAACAATCCATCGGCCTCTATGAGGTTGGCCGTGAGCCGGGTCGGCACGATGATTGCGCGGGGGATGGACGGCGCCATTG
Source organism: Tagaea sp. (assembly GCA_041917215.1). Lineage (GTDB taxonomy): Bacteria > Pseudomonadota > Alphaproteobacteria > CACIAM-22H2 > CACIAM-22H2 > Tagaea. Next base: position 160,178 of record JAYRYC010000001.1, on the reverse strand, counting down.
CACGGCTTTTGCGCCGCACGGACGCCAGCGATGCCGTATGGCGGGCGTTGCGCGCAGATTCCGCTTGGACGCCTTATCGGAATTTAGCGGTCGCATCGGAAATTTTGCGTCGCGTGCGCTCGATTCCTGATCCGCTGGGCGCCAATCGTTATCTACCGCATCGTTGGCGGATGATCTTCAACGAGATTCGGGTCGCCACAGCAAGGGACATCGACTGGCACGCCGGGCCCACGTTTCTTAACTTTGGGGCGGGCGACCGCAATCCGATGGGGTTGCCCCTATTGGCCATTTTGGCCGGCGCTTCGCGCGGAATCGCGTTGGAGCCGGGGCCGATCCGCGACGACGTCGTAACGGCGACGCTACAGGAGACTCTGTGGGACGCACTGCGCGATCCCGCTTCCTACGGATTGACGGCGGCTGATTTGGGACGCTTGCGCGACGCCGTCGACGCGGACGCGCTGTGGCGCGGCGACCCGCTTTCGACAGTGTTGTCGAAAGGATGCCTCGAGCTTTCGCGTGCAGCGGGAGAAAAGATGAGCTTCGCGCCTGGGTCCATCGACATCGTGTACTCGCGCTCCGTCCTCGAACACGTGATGGAGATCGAATCGGCGATGGCCGGGCTTGTCCAAGCTTTGCGGCCGGGCGGGATAATGTTTCACGATATTGGCCTCGACGCGCATGATTCGCGGGATCCGATCGGCTTTTACTACGCCGCGCGCGGCCGCGCGGTGGATGTCTATTCGGGGCTCAATCTGTGGCGGCTGAGCGATTTCATCGCGCTGTTCGAGAAGCTCGGCTGTACGGTTGAAATCATCGCGACCGAGACACTTTCCTTGTCCCGGATCGACAGGTCGAGCCTGCTTCCGCATTTTGCGGGGCGCTCGGATGAGGATCTGCGAACGATCGGCGCAAAATTGCTGATCCGCAAGCCGCGCGAGTTGCGCTGATCCGCGCCAGACGTTACCAAAGAGCGCGCAATGCAAGGAATCGCTTCGTATGGCTTCGTCCAAGAAGGTCACGGTGAACGGCCTGGGTTACGTTGGATCGTCGCTCGCGGTCAAACCGGGGAGCAATCATGTGCGGTCGAGGGGATTGCACCAAGCGCCCCCTGATCGACGGGTTTTCCTGAGGCTTCTCGCCGCAGCGCCGCTGCTCGCCGCATGCGGTTTCGAACCGCTGCACGCACAACGCGGCGCCGTGGCCGCCCTGCCGCCGATCCGCATTGATCCGATCCCCGATCGCCCAGGTCAGATTCTACGTAACTATTTGCTCGACCGGCTGGCACCGCGCGGCGAAGGCGGCGGTCAGGCCTATACGCTGTCGATCCGGCTGTTCGAGCCGCGTCAGGTTCTGGCGTTGCGGCGCGATGACATCATCAGTCGTATGGGTTACAGCGCTGTCGCGTCCTACGAATTGCTCGATGCAGCCGGTAAACGGGTCGTCGCCGGCAGTTCGAGTTATTCGACCGACTACGAAATCACAAATTCTGAATTTGCGACGCTGGCGGCACAACAAAACGCGCGCGAGCGCGTGCTCGAACTTGTGGCTGACGACATCCGCAATCAAATCGCCGTTCAGCTACGTGCGCAGGACCGGCCGCGGCAGTAGAGCTGCCCGTCAGAGCCCGCGCAGGGCGAGTTCGCCGAGATTGCGGAACCCGAAGCGGAACAGGATCGCCGTATCGGGGGGAATTTCGGCGCGGCCGATATTCCGGCGCTGCAGATCCACCCCCCACAAGAAACAATCGTCGTCGTAGACCAACGTTGCACCCGCGAGCAGGACGCCGTCGTCCTGGCCGAGCGACTGTACCACCCGGCCGGTCACGCGCCAGACCTCGTTGAAGCGGGCGGTCAACGAGTGCGACAATTGATTGATCGAAACAAGCGCAGTCGGCTGGATCGAACGGTCGACGCGCGTATGTGACAGGCCATAGTTCAGCGCCTGCGGTCCCAGCGAAACGCTCGTGATCGAACGTAGTAGCTCGCGGTTTTTGTTATCGATCTGGAAGCGGTAATTTGCGCTGACCCATTCATGCGGCGTCGCCACCACACGGCCGACGAAATCGGAGAATCGCGTGTCGGCGCCCGAACCTTTTTGCAACGCCGCTTCGTCGTTCATCCGGTATTGCTGACCGAGGAACACGCCGAATCGTTGACGCGTTCGGTTTGACCATTCGGTATTGATGCCTGTCACCAAGCGCTGACCGGTTTCCAGTCGATCATAGCCGGAGAAACGATTTAGCCGGAATAGACTCGTATCGTCGAAAGTCAAGCCGCGGCTGTCTTCGTTGGGCAGATTGCGCTGGCTGCCGGCGTTGGGTGCCACGTAAAGTGCCGAGATCGGCTCAACGATCAGATTCACGTTCTCGAAACGCCGAATCAGCGGCAGGCGCCAGGACAGCGCCAATTGCGGCACGGCTCGCGCGGCGAAACCCGTCTCGCTGGGCTGGAACGCGTCGCGCGTGCCATAGGCCGCGTTCGACGAATGGAAAACGTCGGTCTGCAAATTGGCCGCAAGGGTGTAGATCTCGCCCGTGCGCGTCGTATAGGGCAAGGCCCAGCCGCCCAGCATCGTGCCGCGCTGGGCGCGCACATCGTCGTCGCGATAGATCGATGCGGCCGACGCGTCGAACGTATAGCGCCCGCCCATCGTGCCAGGTTCGCCGTACCAGCTGTAACGCATTTGCGGCAGCACGATCGGCGTACGGCCGGGATCGTCCTCGGGCCGCAAGCCTTGAAAGGAGAAGGCATCGACGACCGCGTAGCCGCGATCCCGGAACCCCTCGACATAGGCGCGGCTGGTCAGCGCATCCTGTTCCACGAACCGGAAACGCTGCCGGATGCGGTAGCGTTCGATATAGGTCTTGTCGGAAGCGCGTGCGAGATCGAACCCGGTACGCCAATTGTCGTCGAGATCGACTTTGCTTTGCGCGCGGATATGGCCGCGCCAATCGGGATAGCCTTCGCCTTCCCGCCGCGTGCGCAGGAACGACGCATCCATACCGAACTCGCCATTGCGCATCCGCTCGCGATACTCGGCCGCCACCAGCGGATTGTCGTTCGACATGAAGATCGGCGTGACGGTCAAATCCGCCGACGGACCCAGCGTCCAATAATAGGGCGTGGCCAGCATCGAGCCGTTGCGCGACGAGGTCGCGACGTCCGGCGGCAGGAAACCGGATTTGCGCTTCTCCGTGCCGTCGGGATGCGAAAGATAGGGCGTGTAGAACACCGGCACGCCGGCGATTTCCATCCACGCGTCGTCGTAGACGACTTCCTTCTGCTCGGCGTCGTGGGTGATGCGGCTTGCGCGCAACTGCCAGATCGGTGCCCGCGTCGGGTCCTTTTCGCAAGGCTCGCACGGGCTGTAGGTCGCGCGGCGCATCACGGTGCGTGCACCATCGGCGCGGCGCGCGGTCACGGCGGCGAAGCGGCTTTGATCGGCCAGCATCGTGCGGATGTTGCGCATCACGCCGTCGCGAAGGTCGCTTGTCAGCTCCACATATTCGGCGAAGGCGACTTCGCCCGACGCTTCGACGACCGACACATTGCCCGATGCGGTGACGACGCCCGTGCGGCGGTTATAGGTCAGCGTATCGGCGCGCAGGATGCGGCCGCCATGCGCGATTTCGACATTGCCCGACGCGGTGACGACGCCCAATTCCTCGTCCGATGTCATTTCGTCCGATGTCAGCAGTACGGGCAGATTGTCGGAAGCCGCCCGCCCTTGCGCCGTCGCGGCGTCGGGCGTCCCTGCCCAGAGCCCGAAGGCCAAGGCGAGAACCGTCAAAGAGGGGGCCGCAAGACGACGCATAAGGGGCAAATCGACAATCGTTACAAGGCGCTAACGGAAACCGGGTCGTCCGAAGGCGGCGGATTATAGCCATCGCCCTCGCCGCTGACATGCGATAAATCCACGGCATTCCCGCCGGTCCCGCGACCTACCATCCCTTGCCCCGATGGGCTCACGCTGATACATGGGCTGGTAGATAGAAGAGGTGCCCTCGTGCAGCAGAAAATCCGTCTGGCACCGTCGATCCTGTCGGCCGATTTCGCGAAACTGGGCGAAGAAGTCTGCGCCATGGAAGCGGCGGGCGCCGATTACATCCATGTCGATGTGATGGACGGGCATTTCGTGCCCAATATCACTTTGGGGCCGATGATCGTGCGCGCCATCCGCCCGCACACCAAATTGCCGCTCGACGTGCATTTGATGATTTCGCCCGTCGATCCGTTCATCAAGGAATTCGCCGATGCGGGTGCGGATATCCTGACCGTGCATCCGGAAGCGGGCCCGCATATCCACCGCACGGTTCAGCTCATCAAAAGCTTGGGCAAGAAGGCGGGCGTGTCGATCAATCCCGGCACGCCGATCGAAGCGGTCGATCCCGTACTCGGCGACGTCGATCTCGTGCTCGTTATGTCGGTCAATCCCGGCTTCGGCGGCCAAAGTTTTATCGATACGGCGCTCGACAAAATCGCGCGTTTGCGCAAGCGCATCGACGCGACGGGTCGCGCGATCGATCTCGAAGTCGATGGCGGCGTCAACGACAAGACCGCGCCGCTAGTACGCACCGCCGGTGCGGATGTGCTGGTCGCGGGCACGGCGGGTTTCGCGGGCGGTCCCGCCAAATACGCGGACAATCTGTGCCGCTTGCGCGGAGCCTGATCGATGCCCAAGCGCAAAGCCACGCGCTCGCGCATGGCCGATGCCTGGCACGGCTCGTTCCTGTACGGCATGCTGATCGGCGGGCGCGCACCGTCGCGGCTTGCGCGCTTGGCGCCGCCGCCATTGCCCGGCTCGATCGCACGCGGCGAAGCAATCGTCGGCGGGCGTTTGGTTTGTGCGGGCCGCGCGCTGAAGCCCGAACGGCCGGACTGGACCGCACCCGATCTGTCGCGCGCCGCCGTCGTCGAATTGAATTCCTTCGAATGGCTCGACGATCTCGCGGCCCTCGGCAACGAGCTTGCGCAAGCGCGCGCGCGGGCTTTGGTCGAGGATTGGATTCTCGCCCATCGTGGCTGGAAGCCGGTGGCGTGGGATGCCGAGCCGACGGGCAAGCGCATCGCGTCGTGGCTCGCCCACGCGCCCTTCCTGTCGCGCGGTGAAGGCGATGCCCTGGGCCCGCTTTTGCTCGAATCCGTCGCGCGCCAAGCGCGCCATCTCGCGCGCGTGGCGATGGACGAACCCACGGGTCTCGGTCGCTTGTCGGCGTTGCGCGGTCTCGTCTACGCCCAAGCCTGCGGCGTGGTGAACGGCAATGGCTTGCCCGGTTTGGCCGAAGCGATGGCGCGCGCGGCGGGCATGGATTTGTTGACCGACGGCTTCCACGCGTCGCGTTCGCCCACCGCGCAATTGCGCGCGTTGACTTGTTTGGTCGATGCGCGCGCCGCGATCGAAGGGGCAAGCGGGCGCACGCCCGATGCGCTCCATCGCGCGATCGAGAAACTCGCCCCCGCCGTGCGGTTCTTCCGCCACGGCGACGGCGCGTTCGCGCTGTTCAATGATTCGAACGAGGAAGAAGCCGCCGCCATCGACGCCGTCTTGGCGCGCGCGCAATGGCCCGATTTGCCGGCCGCCCGCGCGGTCGCGGCCGGCTTCGATCGCATCACCGCGGATCGCCTGACGCTGATCGTCGATTCCGGCTTGCCGGTCGACGGCAATTACGCGGCGCAAGCCCATGCCGGCACGTTGTCCTTCGAAATGTCGTGCGGCCGCGAACGCCTGATCGTCAATTGCGGTGCGGGCCCGCGCGACGACAGCGAATGGTCGCTCGCCTTGCGCGCGACGGCGGCGCATTCGACGCTGTGCGCGGAAGATGCGGATTCCTCGCCGGTGGCGCCGGGCGGTTTGCTCAGCCGGCCCAGCCATGTCGACGCCAATCGCGAAGAAGCCGACGGCAATGTCTGGCTCGATCTCGCGCATGACGGTTATGTCGGCCGTTTGGGTTTCGTCCATCGCCGCCGGATTTTCGTCGCCGGCGACGGGCAGGATTTGCGCGGCGAGGATTCGCTCGTCCCCGTCGACGGTAAACCGCCGGTATTGACGACGACACGCTTCGATATCCGCTTCCATCTGCATCCCGACGTGCAGGTCTCCGTCATTCAGAACGGCGCCGCGGCGCTGCTGCGTTTGCCCTCGGGTCAAGCGTGGCGCTTGCAAACGGCGGGTGCGCGCGTCGATTTGGGCGAAAGCGTCTATTTCGGCAAGCGCGGTTCCGCGCGGCGTGGCGAACAAGTCGTCGTCACGGCGGTGGCGGGCGCTTCGGGTGCGACCGTCAAATGGGCGTTCAAGCGGATCGCGGGCGGCAAGTGACCGATCCCGATTGGGTCACGCGCCATCGCGAAATCTGGGCCGCCAAACCGATCCTGCCCGAGTGGTACGGCGATCAGATTTTCGCGCGGCTCGATGCGAACTTGGTCGCAGGCGGCACGCTGCAACTCGGCTGCGGGCCCGGCTTCTACGGCGCCGGACGGCCGGATTTCGTCAATGTCGATCTGGGCGCGCAGTCGGGCGTGGACGTCGCCTGCGACGTGCATGCGTTGCCTTTCGCAAGCGGGTCTTTCGCCAATGTCGTCGGCATCGACGTGCTGCATCACTTCGCCGCACCGGGCAAAGCGCTGGCCGAAATCGCGCGGTTGCTGACACCCGGCGGGCGCTGCCTGCTGGTCGAGCCGTGGGCGGGGCTGGCGGGCTGGCTGGTCTATCGCTTTCTGCATCACGAGGATTGCCGCGCGGTGGCCCAGCCTTGGACTGATGCTTTCGCGCCGGGCAAGGATGCGATGGACGGCAATGCCTGGATTCCCCGGGCACTTTTGTGGCGCCGAGCGGATGAATTGGGCGCCCATGCGCCGGGATTGCGCGTCGTACGGGTTGAAGCTTTCGGGGGCTTGGGCTATCTCGCCACCGGCGGCTTCCAGCCGCGCGGCGCGCCTGCCGGTCTCGTCCGGGCTTTGACGGCGATCGAGGGCGCCTTGCCGCAAGCGGTGTTGCGGGCTTTGGCCTTGCGCGCCTTTTTCGTTCTCGAACGCGACGCGGGCAAGGCGATATGACGACCACCACGACCGATCGCCGCAGCCAAGTCGCCGCGTTCCGCGACCGCAACGAGCCGCAGCGCGAAAATTGGCGCCGCCGCCATCCGTTCTATCATTCCGAAGACGCGCGCGCGTTGCGCTTCGTGATCCCGCCGGGGGCGAGCGTGCTCGCTGTGGGTTGCGGCGATGGCGCCACGCTCGCGGCCCTCGAGTCGCGCCGCGGCCTCGGCATCGATCCGTCGGTGCCCGCGATCGAAGCGGCGCGTGCCGCACATCCCAATTGCGAATTCCGCGTCGCCGATTTCGAAACCGAAGACGCGCTGACGGCGCTCGACGAGAAGTTCGATTTCGTCCTGCTTTCCGACACGATCGGCTGGATCGAGGATATCGAGCTCGTGCTCGGCCGCCTGCACGCGGTTTGTCATCCCGATACGCGCATCGTGCTGTCCTATCACTCGCCGATTTGGGAGCCCGCGTTGCGCGTCGCCCAAAGCTTCGGGCTGAAGGCGCCGATGCCGCCGACCAATTGGCTCGGCATGCGCGATCTGGCGGCGTTGCTCGACCTTGCCGGATTCGAAGTGATCCGCCGCGAATGGCGCACCTTGTCGCCGTTGCGCCTTTTGGGTTTGGGCGGCCTGATCAATCGTGTGCTCGCGCCGCTGCCGATTCTGCGCGGCCTGTGCCTGCGCCATTATCTGGTCGCGCGTTCGCGCCAAATCCAGCATCCCGTGCCGACATCGGCCAGCGTGATCATTCCCGCGCGCAACGAACGCGGCAATATCGAAGCGGCGGTCAAGCGCCTGCCGGATTTCTGCGAGCGCGTGGAAATCGTGTTCGTCGAAGGCCATTCGAAGGACGGCACGCTCGACGAAATGCGCCGCGTCCAGGCCGCCTATCCCGATCGCGACATCAAGGTGTTCGTGCAGGAAGGCAAGGGCAAGGGCGACGCGGTGCGCAAGGGCTTCGCCGAAGCGACCGGCGACGTGCTGATGATCCTCGATGCGGACCTCACCGTGCCACCCGAGCAGATGCCCAAATTCTTCCGCCAGATCGCGGAAGGCCGGGGCGAATTCGTCAACGGCACGCGTCTCGTCTATCCGATGGAAGAAGAGGCGATGCGCGCCTTGAACTGGATCGCCAATCACGGCTTCTCGGTGATCTTCTCCTGGCTGCTCAACCAGCGTTTCACCGATACGCTGTGCGGCACCAAAGTTTTGCGCAAAACGCATTACGAGCGTATCGCGGCGAATCGCCTCTATTTCGGCGATTTCGATCCGTTCGGCGATTTCGATCTGATCTTCGGCGCGGTGAAGCTCAACATGAAGGTCGTCGAAGTGCCGATCCGCTATCTCGCGCGCACCTACGGCGAGACGCAGATCTCGCGCTTCCGGCACGGCTTCCTGCTGCTGCAAATGGTCGTGTTCGCATGGCGCAAGCTCAAGGCGTACTGACCATTCTGGAAAAGCCGCTGGCGTTGTTCGCTCTGGCGTTTGGTGTGCGGCTCGCTTGGCTCGCCTACACCGGCGTTTCGGCGCCGGCGACCTTCCACCCCGATAGCCCGATGTTTCTGGCGCTCGCCGCCGGGCCAGATTGGTGGCAGGGCTCGGCCGACCGTATGCCGGGCTATACGTTGTTTCTACATCTGACGATGATACCGTTCGGGCCCGACGCTTATTGGGCGCCGATCGTCGTGCAGATGGCGATCGATGCGATCGCCTGCATCGCCATCGCCCGTACCGCCGAGATCGTGCGACCTGGCGCGGGGCGCTATGCCGGGCTGTTTGCCGCGTTGAACCCGACGCAGATCGTGCTCGCCGCGACGATGCTGGGCGACACGATCTTCGTGGCGTGTCTCGCCTTCGGCTTTCTGTCGCTGGCCCGGTTGTGGAAGGGCGAAGGCGGGCCCGCCGCATTCGGGTTTTGGTTTGGCCTCGCGTTATTCAACCGCGCGGTGGTGTGGCCGTTTTTGCCCGTACTCGGTCTCGGGATTTTCGTGCTGAAGCAAGGACGCGCGGGCCTGCGCGATGCGGTGATCGTGCTGGGTATCGTCGCGGCGTTCGCGGCGCCCATGATCTTGCGCAACGGATTCGTCCACGGTCAATTCGCACTGTCCTCGCAAGGGCCGATCCATATGGCGCTGTGGTGGTACCCGCTGGTTCGCGAAGCGCAAGACGGTACACCCTATCCGCAATCCTTCGCCGAAATGCGCGGCCGTTATGCGGCCTTGCGGGGCGAGGGCTATCGCAACCCCTTCGACGAGGCCGCGATCTATCGCGATTTGACCCGCGAATATCTTTGGGCCCTGCCGCCGCAAGCTTTCGTCAAGGCGTGGCTGTCCGGCATGGCGATCAATCTCGCCTCGCCCGCGACATTGATGATCCCGCAAGTGATGAGGATCCAGCGCATCGGTTTCTACGAAACCGAGGGTGAGACGCCGTTGTCGAAAATGCGCAACTTCATCGCCGAAAGCTCGACCGCACGCTATCTCGCCTGGATGGCGGGCGGCGCGCTGACCGAATGGCCGGTACGCTTGTTGGGCGTGATCGGGCTATGGCTATTGCTGCGCAACCGTGAACGCCGCGCGCCCGCGATCTTCGCCGTCGCCTGGATCGGCTTCATTCTGGCGGTGCAGGGGCCGGTCGCTTCGGCCAAATACCGCCTGCCGATCGAGCCGATCGCGATGGTGCTGGCGGGGGTGGCCGTCGCGTCCTACCGCCGGGATTCTTTTGCCCTTTGGCGGCGCCGGGATAGCGTCTAGAAAGTGTCGCCCCGCTGGGGGCCGGCCTGCTTGGGACCAGAATGTCAGTCGGAGCGAGAGCATGAGCGTGAAGTTGCCCGAACCCGCCAAGGCCCGCGTGGGCGTTATCGGCCTCGGCTATGTCGGTCTGCCGCTGGCGGTGGCTTTGGCGCGCGGCGTCGAAACGATCGGCTTCGATATCGACAAGGTGCGCGTGGGCGAGCTTACGAAGGGCCATGACCGCACGAACGAAATCGAGGCGGCCCGCCTGACCGCCAGCAAGCTGAAAGTCACGTCGGATGTCGCCGATATCGTCGGGCTCGACGTCTATATCGTGACCGTACCCACGCCCGTCGACGTCGCCAACCGGCCCGATCTGGGCGCCGTGCTGTCCGCCTGCCGCACGGTCGGCAAGGTTATGCGCAAAGGCGCGGTCGTCGTCCTCGAATCGACCGTCTATCCCGGCGTCACCGAAGACGTCGCGGGGCCGGCCCTCGAAAAGGAATCCGGCCTCAAATCCGGCGTCGATTTTTTCCTGGGTTACAGCCCGGAACGCATCAATCCCGGCGACCGCGAACACACGGTCGACCGCATCACTAAGGTCGTCGCCGGGCAAACGCCGGACGTCGCCGATCTGCTCGCGGGGCTCTACGGGCTCGTCACCAGCGGCGGCACGTTCCGCGCGCGCGACATCAAAACGGCCGAAGCCGCCAAGGTGATCGAGAACGCGCAGCGCGACATCAACATCGCCTTCATGAACGAGATCGCGATGATCTTCGGCAAGATTGGCGTGTCGGTGCACGACGTCTTGGCTGCCGCCGGCACGAAGTGGAACTTCCTGCGCTTCACGCCGGGTCTCGTCGGCGGTCATTGCATCGGCGTCGATCCCTATTATCTCGCCGATCTCTCGCAGCGCCTGGGCCATCACCCGGAAGTCATCCTCGCCGGGCGGCGGATCAACGATGCGATGGCGGGCTATGTCGCCACGCGCATCGCGCGCGAACTCGTCGGCATCGGTGGCGCGGGCGCGCGGCGCATTCTCGTGCTGGGCCTGACCTTCAAGGAAAACGTGCCCGATCTGCGCAATTCCAAAGTCGCCGATCTGGTGCGCGCCTTGGCCGAATGGGGCCATCAGGTCGATGTGCTCGATCCGATTTGCGATGGCGACGAAGCCAAACACGAATACGGTTTTGCACCATTGAAGATGCTGCAAGCCAAGGCCGGCTACGACGCGATCGTTGGTGCGGTGTCGCACGACGAATTCGCCGCCTGGAAGATCGCGGATTTCCAGAACGCCGCGAAGCCCGGCGCTTTGATCGCCGACATCAAGGGCATGTGGCGCGGCCGAGATTTCCCCGGCTTCGCGCGCTGGGAGCTTTAACCCACGTAAGCCGCGATCTCCGCGCGGACCAAAGCGGCGGGATCCTTGCCCGCCCGCCAATCGGCATACCATTTGGCCGTCGCATCGACCGCGCGCGCGAAATCCATTTCGGGCCGCCACGCCAAATCATGCGCCGCCTTCTCCGACGACAGTAGCAGATAGGGCGCTTCTTCCAGCGTGGGCGCGTTTTCGAGCGTCACGGTGGGCTTGCCGCCGTTGAGGGCGGCGAAGCGCTCGATCAATTCGCCCACGGTGCGGCGGTTCTTGGGATCGGGCCCAAAATTATAGGCGTCCGACTTGCCCGATTGGATCAGCGCCAGATAACCCGACAGCGGATCCAGCACATGCTGCCACGGGCGGATCGCGCCGGGCCGGCGCAGCACCAGCGGCTTGTCGTCGGTCAATGCACGCACCGCATCGGGCACGATGCGGTGCGCCGCCCAATCGCCGCCGCCGATAACATTGCCGGCACGCCCGACGGCGAGCGCCACGTCGTTTTTGAAGAACGAGGCGCGGAAGGAGTCGACCACGATCTCCGCCGCCGCTTTGCTGGCCGAATAAGGATCGTGGCCGCCGAGGCGATCGCTTTCGATGAAAGTGCTGCCCGAGCCGTCATTGGCGTAAACTTTGTCCGACGTCACGACCAGAATGCGCGTCAGCGGTTTCACGCCGCGCAAGGCGTCCAGCACATTGGCCGTACCGGTGACGTTGGTTTCGAAGGTTCCAGCGGGATCTTGATAGGACGGCAGCACCAGGGCTTGCGCCGCCATATGGATTGCGATTTCCGGCTGAAACTCGGCGATCGTGCCGCGAAGCGCATCGATGTCGCGGATATCACCCACGACATGGCGCGCGCACAATTTCGATCCGCCGATCAGATCGAACAATGCGGGCTTGGTCGCGGGCGGCAGCGCGAAGCCGCAAACCTGCGCCTTCATCGAATGCAGCCAAGCGAGCAGCCAGCTTCCTTTGAAGCCGGTATGCCCGGTCAGGAAAACGCGTTTGCCGGCGAAAAACGGCGCGAACATTCTTGAAGCTTGCGTCAGTTGGCGCGTCGCCGCAAGCGTGCCGCCTGGAACCCGTCCATCCCGTTCGCGGGCGTAGTGACGAGATCGCCCGCCGCATCGATCAATTCGCCGCGCCCGCCGATTTCGGCGGCGGTCACGGGAATGCGCGCGAAATCGCGATGGCGATCCAGGAACGCCGCGACGCGCGCACTGCCTTCGCGTTTGTCGAGCGAGCAGACCGCGTAAACCAGCGTGCCGCCGGGCTCGAGCATCTTCGCGGCGGCATCGAGCAAACGATCTTGCGCGGCCATTAGCTTGACCGCGTCGGCGGAGTTTTTGAGATGCGCGATTTCCGGATGGCGGCGCAGCGTGCCGGTCGCCGTACACGGCGCATCCAAAAGGATGAACGGGTAGGGCGCCTTCGGCGTCCATTTCGACGCGTCGGCGTTGACGATCTCCGCTTCCAGCATCGTGCGCGCGAGATTTTCGACCACCCGGTCGAGGCGCTTGGCGGATTGATCCACGGCGGTGACTTTGCCGCCGGCCGCGGCGAGTTGCAGCGTTTTGCCGCCGGGGGCGGCGCACAGATCCAGCACGCGCTTGCCCGATATGTCGCCCAACAGGCGCGCGGGCAAGGCGGCGGCTTCGTCCTGCACCCACCACGCGCCTTCGTCGAAGCCCGGCAATTCGGCGACATTGCCCGCTTCTTCCAAGCGCAGCGTGCCGGTCGGCAGCAATTTGGCGCCGAGCTTCGCGGCCCAATCTTCGGCGTTCGATTTCACCGTGATGTCGAGCGGCGGCTCGCGCAATTGCCCGGTGACGATGTCGCGCGCTTTCGCCTCGCCCCAGCTATCGACCAGGATGGCCCAGAGCCAAGCGGGCGTGTCGGCGCGCGGGGCGTCGATCGCGGCGAGCAGTTTTTCGCCGTCGCGCGACACGCGGCGCAGTACGGCGTTGACGAGCCCGCGCAGTTTTTCGGGTGCGAGATCGACCGTCTCGCCGACTGCCGCATGGGCGGGCGTGCCCAAAAACAGCAATTGGGCCACACCTAGCCGCAGCGGCGATTCGACCGGCTTGGGCGGCGCACCCTTGTCCAGGCATTGGGCGAGGATGGCGTCGATCGTGCCCAGGCGGCGCAGCACCGTCGCCGACAGCATCCGCGCGAAGCCGCGATCGCGCGGTTCCAGCACGCGCAGGGTCTGCACGCCGGCCATCGCATCCTCCAGCGTGCGCTTGCCTTGCAGCACGGCGTCGAGCAATTGGGCGGCGGCGAGGCGTGCGGAGGGTGCTGTTTTCATGTGCCGCTAAGTAGGGGACGGGGCCGCGATGCGCAAGCGCGGCTTGACCCGGGCCCGTCCGCCTGTCGATAAGGGCAGGGCATGGATCTTAAGGCCCATATCGCCGAATTCGATCGTGGCCGCGTGCGCCGCCGTGACGGCGTTTACGTGAATTCGGCCGAGATCGCGCCCGGCGAGATCGCGACGGGGACCAGCGGCGTCGTGTCGATGCGCAATCTCGGCCTCAACGGCCGGATGGCCAACCAGCTGCTGCAATGGGCCTTCCTGAATTTCTATGCTTGGCGCCACGATCTGTGGATCGAAGCGCCCGCGTTCCCGGCGGGCAGGCTGGTGGGGGCGGCGACGGCGCCGGCGTTCGACGATCTGCCGAGCATCGCCTATGGCCCGTTCGAGGACGCGGCAGCCTTGGCGTTGTGGGAGCAGGCGACACCGTTCGCCAATATCGATTTCGACGGCTATTTTCAGGAACTGCCCGCGTGCTGGGCTCCGCATCGCGAATTGTTCCGCAAGCTGCTGCGCTTTGGCGCCGAACCAGCCGCCGATGCGTGGCGTGCCGCCATTCCCGGCAAGCTGATCGCCGTGCATGTCCGGCGCGGCGATTTGGCCGATCCGGTCCATGCCGGAATTCCGCAGTTTGCCCCGGTGCCGGTCGACTGGTTCGTCGACTGGGTCGCGGGCGAAATGGCGAAAACGCCGGACGCGCAGCTCTATATCGCGTCCGATAGTCGCGCCGAAATTCTGCCCGCCTTCGCGCGATGGAACCCGCTGCCGGTCGCGACATTCGCGGCCGATGATCGCATCGGCGATTTGCTGGCCTTGTCGCGCGCCGATGCACTGGGCTTCGGGAATTCGTCCTATGGGCGCTTGGCCGGGCTGTTGGCGGCGGACGATCAGCGCCAAGCGGTCGCGGATTTTAATGCGCAGGCGCTTGTCCCTTGCGACACGTGGAACGATCGGCCGTTTTGGGCGCATTTCGGGCCCGTCGCGGCCAAGGACGAGCCGGCGACGCGGCTCAAATCCCGGCCCTGGCGCAAGCGCCTGAAAGCCTGGTTCAAGCGCCGAGGGATTTGATCCAGCGCTTCAAGCGCCGCATCGGCCTTGCGTCGCGTTTGCGCGCGCGTGCTTCGCGATGCGCGGTGATGCGGTCGATATGGGCCTGTAGTTCGGCCTTCATCGTCGCGGGCACGCGGATAAACACGTCGTCGATCACGCAGACGAAGCGATCGTCGCGCCCGTCTTTCAGCGCGGCGACCGTCGCCCCGGCATCGGGCCATTGCTCCAGCCGGTTGGGCGAGGGCGGGGGGGCCAGGAAATAGCGCGCATCGTCGACCAGGATGACGTGTTCGTGCGGCGAGCGGGCGATGACGGCCAATTCGCGCAGCAGGGGGCATTGGTCGAGCTCGCCCGCCGTCACGGTCTGATCGGTGCCGCACCAATGGGCATCCAGCCAAAAAAGCGCCGGTCCGGGCAAAGTGGGCACGAGCTTTTCAAGACCCGCGACGCTGTCGCCCTCGACTACGGTGACATGCGGGGCGCCGGCGAAGCGCGTGCGGGCGGCGGCGGCCAGTGCCGGATCGGCCTCGACCGTCCAGACTTTGGCGAACTCGCCCGACGCCCAGGCGGCGGTGTCGCCCTTATAGGTACCGGTTTCGACGAAATTGGCGAGCGCCAGCTTTGATTTCAGCAGCGTGGCCAGGGTTCGCGGTATCCCGAAATCGACGGCGCCCATATAGCTTCCTTTAAGTGAAACTCTATTGGAGTCAGTTTAGGCGAGCGAATCGCGCAGAGCCGTCAGGCCCTCGTCGAGAGACACGCTCGGCGTCCATCCCTTGGCGCGCAATGCCGTGCAATCGGACAACGAAACGCGAATGTCGCCCGGCCGCGCCGGCGCACGCGTGACGATAGATGCGGAGTTCCACAGCGTTTTCATGCGCGCGAAAAGATCGGAAATATAGGTTGGGCTTTGAGTGCCGACGTTGAAGACGGGAGCGGCCACGGTGGCTATCTCCAGCCCTTTAATAAGGGCGGCGACGACATCGGTGACGTAAACGAAATCTCGCACCTGCTTGCCGTCGCCGTGAATCGTGCAGACTTCACCGCGGGCGAGCCTGCCAGCGAAGATCGAGATCACGCCGGAATAGGGGCTATCAGCGCGCTGGCGCGGTCCGTAGACATTGAACAAACGGAAGCCGGCGCTCGACACACCGTGGACGATGCCGCCCGCGCGCGCGTGCAACTCGCAGCCAAGCTTGTCGGCCCCGTAAGCGGAAATGGGTGCCGTCCGGGCTCGTTCCGTCAACGGTTTGCGCCCGCTCTGGCCATAAACTGCGGCGGAGGAGACATAAATCACTGGAATCCCATGCCGCCTGCCGGCTTCGAACGCCTCGATCGTGCCAGTCAGATTTACCTTATGCGCGCCGGCCCAATCAGCGTTGCATTTGACTACGGACGCGATGGCGGCCAGATGGAAAATACCGGCCGCTCCGGCCGCGAGCTCCGCGATCGCGCCCGGTCGCGAGACATCGCCGACGGTCAGATCGGCGCCGCGATTTACGGCTTCGCGCAAACCGTTGGACAAATCGTCGAGCACGCGAACACGGTGACCTGCCTCCAATAAGGCATCGATCAGGTGTGAGCCGATGAATCCGGCGCCGCCGGTCACCACATAAAGCGCCATCAAAGTCTCCAGCTACCGCCCGCCATGGGCAGGCTTTGGGCGGCCGGAGAATGCCGCAAGCGCCGGCGCCGGTCGATATTCGAATAAAATTATCTTCTTTGACCCGGAAGACCCCCGAAAGATTCTTAGCGGAATAAGCGGAATGTTTCTTGCGTTATTCCTGCGAACGGGGAATCGATATGCCCCGCTTCGGGAAGGGTACCAAGTGGCCGACATGATCGCCCGCACGTCCGTTAAACCGCCGCGCTCTTTGGGGCGCTTGCAGGCTTTGGCGATCGCGTTGCTGCTGATCGTCGCAGGCGTGGCCATCGCGCGGGCCGATTACGTGCCCGAATTGCCGACCGCTCAGCTGCCCGAAGGGCTCCGCTAAAAACTCAACGGCTCCAAGGTCCGCGGCGTCCGGCCGACGGGACCGAGCTGCGCCCGCGCGCCGGGCTTGCCGCACGGCTTGCACCTTGAAAGCCCATCGCTTGTGCCTGTTCTTCCAGCGCCGCGATGCGGTTCGCCGGGTTCGGGTGGGTCGAGAACAGATTGTCGACGCCCGCCCCGGTCAACGGATTCATGATGAACAGATGCGCGGTCGCGGGATTGCGCTCGGCACTCTCGTTCGGGATCGCCTCGACGCCGCGCGAGATTTTGGCGAGAGCCCGCGCCAGCAAGCGCGGATCGCCCGCGATCTCGCCGCCCACGCGGTCGGCCTCGTATTCGCGCGAGCGGCTGATCGCCATTTGCACCAGCATCGCGGCCATGGGTGCGATGATCATGGCGATCAACGTGCCGATCATGCCGAAGCCCGACGAACGGCCGTCATTGCTACGCCCGGCGCCGAAGAACATGCCGAATTGCGCGAGCATGCCGATCGCCCCCGCGATCGTCGCGGTGACGGTCATGGTCAGTGTGTCGCGATTTTTCACATGCGCGAGCTCGTGCGCCATCACGGCCGCGACCTCATCGCTGTCCAGAATGTCGAACAGCCCCGTCGTCGCGGCGACGGCGGCGTTCTCGGGATTGCGGCCGGTGGCGAAGGCGTTGGGCTGCGGATTGTCGATGATATAGACCTTGGGCATCGGCAATTGCGCGCGCTGCGCTAGTTCGGCGACCATCGCGTGGAAGTTGGGCGCCTCCTGCGGCGTCACTTCGCGCGCACCGTGCATACGCAGGACCATCTTGTCCGCATTCCAGTAGCTGAACAGATTCATGCCCAGCGCCACGACGAAGGCGATCAGCATCCCCTGTTCGCCGCCGAGCGCGAAGCCCACGGCGAGGAACAGGCCGGTCATGGCGGCGAGCAGGAGGGCGGTTTTCGTGTAATTCATGGCTTGAGATGTAGCAAAACCCGCCCCCCGTTCAAGCCTTGCCGGGGGCGGGGTTCGGAGGCATATCCCTGTCCCATGGACGAGAAAAACGCCGTTTCGCCGGTGCCGCCGGCGGCCGATCCCGCCGCCCCGGCCGATCCGAAGAAGCAAGCCGCCAAGAAGCCGCCGGAGACCGGCGGACCGGAAGGCCCCGAACCGACGCGCTATGGCGATTGGGAACGCGGCGGGCGCTGCGTTGACTTCTGAGGTCTCGTTGCGGCGGTTGAATTCGTTCCTGGCGGCGTTCTTCGCCGCCTGGACGGTCCGTATTCTATTGATCCCGTGGACCGACGCGGCGGCCGAAACGGTCGATACCGCGCGGATGATCGCCGATGGCTGGCGGTTTTTGCTGTGGATGGTGCTGCCGATCGCCTGGTGTGTGGCGGTCGAGAAGATCGACCCGCGCGCGGCGGCCGATCAACGCCCGGGCACGCGGCCTTGGCTTGGCTGGGTCTTTGCCGTCGCTTACCTCGTCGCCAGCCGTGCGGCGGGCATGGCGGTGGGCGAGCACTGGCATCTGATTCCCGCCGACCTGCCGCCGCTGACGTTCTACGTGTCGCTGGTTGGGCTCGCTTTCGTGGCGTTGGTCGAGGTTTACGTTTTCTACGGCCTGGTACTGAAGGCGCTGCGCCAGCGCTTCGCCTTCTGGCCCGCCAACCTGATCGCGTCGGCTTTGTTCGCGGCGATCAACGTGCCGGGCTGGGTGGCGTTGATCGAACTCGACGCGCAGACGCTGATCCTTCTGCTCGCCCAAGTTTTTGTGTTCGGCGTGTTGTTGGGTTTCACCGTGCGCACGACGGGCTTCGTGCTCGCGGCGATGCTGCTGCATCTGGCCAACAACGCGCTGCAAGGGCTCGGCTTCCCCGCCTAGACATTTAGCGTCGCCTCGGCCATTGTCCGCGACCGAAAAAATTCCGGCTTGAAAATAGGCTTGTGTTTCGCCCCGTTCTCAACGCTTTGCGCGCCGTTCCGGCGGTTTTCTTTTCGATCGTGATCGCGATCGTGCTGTCCGAAGTCGTGGCTAAACAGATCCTGGCGAACTGGGCGCCGACGCGGTCGGTTTTCTACATGCTCGACTACGATGATGCCCAACTGCGCGCGCTCTACGGGACCGGCGATCCAGCGGAACGGCGCGCGATGCTGCGCGACCTATGGCATGACGGCGTGCCGCTGTCCTACGCGCCCTATGTCGAATTCATCACCACCCCGCGTGCGGGGCGCTTCGTCAACGTGACGCCGGACGGCGACCGTTGGGGATCTCGCCTGCCGATCCCCACGGGTGCGAAGCTCGCCCATTTTTACGGCGGATCGACGACTTTCGGCATGGGCGTCGTCGATGCCGAAACAATCCCGGCGCGATTTGAACTCGCATCGATCGAACGCGGCTTACCGATGCGTACGCGCAATTTCGCCGTCAATTTCCATCAATCTTCGCAAGCGCGCATTCTGTTCCAGCAGCATCTGATCAAGGGCATGCGCCCGGATCTGGCGGTATTCGTCGAGGGGCTCAACGATTTCGTTTTTTGCGGGCCGGAGGACGACACGTTCCTGTCGCCCGCTTTGGCCCAGGCCGACGGGCGTGCGCCGCCTTTGGCGCAGTTCGTGGCGCAGCGCTCGAACATCGTCCAGTTGGCGATCCGCTTCGCCGATCCGCCGGTGCCGCGCCCGGGCCGAGAATGCCAAAGCGATGCGGATATCGCGGCTGTGGTGGCGCAGATGGACAATAGCCGGCGTATGACGGCGGCGATCGCGGCGGCGTATGGCGTGAAAGTGCTGTTCGTATTGCAGCCCATTCCGGGATACGCCTATGACAATTCGCGCCGGCCCGTGCCCATTTCCGACGTGTCGGCGGCGATCCACACGGGCAGTGCGCGCGGCTATCCGTTCATTCTGGCGGCGTGCGATTCCGGCAAGTTCTATGCGCAAGATTCGCTGTGGCTGGAGCGCGAATCGATCGACGCGAATATGTATGTCGACTATGTGCACTATTCGCCGGCCTTCGCCGATCATCTCGCCAAGAAGATCGCCGATGCGGCGGCCTCGCGGTTCAAGCCGTGATCGGTTAGGTTCGGCGGGCAATGTCGATCTGGAAAAAACTCTTCGGCGGCAAGAAGAAGCCGGCACCCGTTCCCGCCGTGCTCGATTTGCCCGCCTTGTGCCGCGACCACGGGCTGACGATCGAAGGTGTGGTGCATGTCGGCGCCAATCGCGGCGACGAGATCGTGGCCTACGATGCAATGGGTGTGAAACGCGTCGTGTTCGTCGAAGCCAATCCCAATCTTGCCGCTGCGTTGCGTGATCGCTTCGCGTCGCGGCCGGATGTTTCGATCTTTGCTTTCGCGGCGGGCGAAGCGCCGGGCGAAGCCGAATTCCATCTCACCTCGTTCGATCAATCGAGCTCGCTGTTGAAGCTCAAGCGCCATGCCGAGATCTATCCGGAGATCGTCGAGACCGGCACGATCAAAGTGCCGTTGCGCCGTCTCGACGATGCGCTCGCCGAAGCGGGCATGAGCGCCACGCGTTTCGATCTGCTCAATCTCGACATTCAGGGTGCCGAGCTGATGGCGATGCGCGGCTGTCCCGATCTAGTCGGCCGCGTGCGCGCGATCAATTGCGAACTCGCCTTCGAAGAACTCTACGAAGGCTGCGCGCTCGCTCCGCAGATCGATGCCCATCTGGCCGGGTTCGGCTTCATGCGGGTGGCGACGGCAACTCCGTACCATCCCAGCTGGGGCGACGGGTTTTACGTCCAAAAATCTTAGATTTCTGGGATTTCCGGGTCGCGCATCGGCCAATTTGTTCCGCTTTTCGGCTGTGCAAACCCCGTTTTTGATTGGTAATCGCGAGATCGCCGAAGAATCAAATCGCATGAATATTCTCTATTGACAAGAAATATTTAAATATATATAATTCTGAAAATGAAGCGTAATCTGTCAATCCGATATCGCATCTATCCAACGCCGGCCCAGGAAGCTGTCTTCCGGCGGATCGCTGGAGCTTGCCGTTTCGTCTATAATCTTGCTCTCGAACAACGCGAGCGATTCTCGAGGCACGACCGTGCGATTCGTTACGTCGGTCAAGCAAATGAATTGCCTGCTCTTAAGGCCGAAGCGCCTTGGCTCAAGGAAATTCCTGCGCATTGCTTACAAGCCGCGTTGCGCAATCTCGATCGTGCCTTTGTCAATTTTTTCGAAGGCAGAACTGATTTCCCGCGATATCGTCATCGAGGTCGCTCCGAGAGTTTCAGGTTTCCGGATCCCAAACAGTTCTCGATCGACCATATGTCGAAGCTCGATCGTCGGACGCTTCGTGCGTTGATCGCACCTAAATTTGGTAAAAATCGATCTAATTCTGGCGCTATTGCTATTCGCCTTCACCGTCCACTGCACGGCCGGTTAAAAAACCTCACGATTTTGCGTGATGGCAACAATTGGTACGCGTCATTCTCGATCGAAACTCGAGAACGGCACACGCCGGTTCATCAGTACCGTGACAGTGCGGTTGCAATCGACCGAGGCGTATCGACCCCCTTTATGTCGTCGGACGGGGAAGCTTTCGGCCAGCAGACTGAGGGGCCGAGGGAACTGCTGCGTTTACGTCGTCTTCAGCAGGCTCTCGCGCGTAAAAGGCGCAGATCAAGCAATCGCCGCAAGGCGATCAAACGCATTGCGGCGCATAAAGCGAAGATCGCCCGGCGCCGCAAAGATTCTCTGCACAAGCTGACGAATCTTATCGCCAAGAGCCACGGCACGATCGTCATCGAAAAGCTCAATGTGCGGGGCATGACCGCGTCAGCCGCAGGTACGGCGACGCAGCCAGGACGACGCGTCGTCCAGAAAGCCGGACTCAACCGCGCCATTCTCGACAAGGGATGGGGCGAGTTCCGGCGACAGCTCGTCTATAAGGCGGCATTGCTTGGCGGACGGGTCGTGGAGGTCGATGCTCGACATACGTCGCAGACCTGCTCGGTCTGTCGTCATGTCGATGCGGCGTCGCGATACAATCAAACGCGCTTCGCGTGTGTTGCGTGCGGTTATGCGGCAAACGCGGACGCGAACGCAGCGCAAAACATTCTCCAGCGTGGCCTTGTCGCGATTGGAGCCTTAGTCGAAATCGCAGATACTGGCGGAGGACTTTCCGCTGGCAGCCTGTGGAGACCTAGCCTTTGGGCGGTCTAAGAAGCAGGAAGCAAAAGGCGCGAGCCTTAAGAAGGTCGCGGCGTGAGCCGGGAAGTCGGGAGAGCGACTTTTTGTGCGAAGCGCGGACCGAAGCCCCACGATTGAGGGTGGGGAAGAGTCACGTCTTGACAGGAAATCGACAGAATGGGCTTGGCGACCGCAATCTTAATGTGACGGCCTGATCGAAAGCTATTTTCGTAGTAAAATCAACGCCCGACGCGATTTGACCCCACATTGCGACTCGGGTACGAGGAGTATTAATCAATCTGGCAGTCCTAGTTTTAAGTTATTAATATCAATAACTTAAGAAAATAGACCAAAATCCGTTTGCGGGTCCCCCCTCGCGTGCTACCCAAATCGACGTCAGGAAAGCGAACCGTCTTTTTGACATTCGCGCCGTTTTGTCCGGGCGGGACAACCAAGGCTCCGACGTTCCGATGGAGGTTCCGGCGGCTCACGCAAGTGGGCTGCCGGGACCGCCTCTCCTAGCCGAATAAATTGAGGCGTCGGAGGCGATCTTCCGATCGCGGGTCGTCAACCGCGCAGCGGTTTTTTTTGTGAGTCTAAGCCTGTCAGCAAGTTCAATTATTGGCATCGGCTTAAAATGTAGCGAGTGTTTGCTGGCGAATATGATCAGCCCGCTCAAAGCCGCTACCGGCCTTGAGCGGCCCTTTTTTTCTTTTTACATGGACCTACGCACCATTTTGACTCGTCACCAAATTAGGGACGGTTGTCATTTGGCCTCGAGTTTTGACCTCTAATTGGCATTCGAAAGATTCAATATCGGTTCTTCCGCTAGTGCGGAGGAGCAGCCGGGAATAATGCACATAGCCTAATTGTATTTTGTTGCATCGCCTTCTGGCGCAATGGCACGGGCTCGACTTTTTGACCGACAAAACTTGTTGCCGATTTCGGCGATATTGCATTGATTGGTCAGCCGGCGAGAGAGGTGCGACCGTAATCTCGGCGTCACCTGATCCGCTCGGCCATTCTCAGAGTGCCCATTTCATTATCAATAAGAACAAGTGAATCTCGTAGAACGGGATGATCAAGTGGAACAGAAGCCTGATAACCAGCAGGTCGAGTGGCAGGCGACAAAGTTCGGCGAAGGGAACGAACTCGCGACTAGACACCTGATCGATGACCCGCAGTTGACGTCTGACGCACGGGATCAAGGTTCGCAAAATAAACAGCTGGCGGTCCCGAAATAAAATGAGGCGTCAGGGGCGATCTCGCGATCGCAAGCCGTTGTCCGGGCGGGACAAAAG
Source organism: Tagaea sp. (assembly GCA_041917215.1). Classification (GTDB taxonomy): domain Bacteria; phylum Pseudomonadota; class Alphaproteobacteria; order CACIAM-22H2; family CACIAM-22H2; genus Tagaea. The sequence continues at coordinate 137,243 of JAYRYC010000001.1, read as the reverse complement.
GCTCCCTGACGCCTCAATCGAGGCTGGTCGGACCAGTATGCACCGCCGGTCGTGACTGTCGCACCGGCCTTGGCGGGTGCCCCCGCCGGGGTCGATGGCCTCCTGGCAGCCTTGAACTCGAACCCGCCGCCGGTGGACCTGCTTCGCACCCGGAATCGGCCCCTGGTCCGGCCGATCCCGCGCGTTCCACCGGCAGGGGATGAGGGTGCTGCGCGCGCACCGTCACCCCGTCGTTCGAGACATCCCGGCCGCCTTGCCGTCGCGACCGTCCCCAGCCTGAGCCTCGTGCGAGCCTCGCGCCCGTCGATCCTTGCGGATCCACCGCCCTTGCGGGCGATGCGGTCGCGTCCCTCGCGATCCCCGGCGGCCCCGGTGTGGCGTCCCCTTGAGGGCGCCCACCCGTCGTTCCGCCGACGACCCGTCCCTTGCGGGACGTCGAGACCCCGATCACGGGGTCCGGCAGCCACGGCACAGGCGAACCGCCGATGCCGCCCCGACCGACCTGGCGTGGCCCGGCCCCTCAAGGGAACCGGACGACCGTCGCATCGGGAAGGAGTTTCCCGCCGCCGCCGGGTTAACCCCGGCTTGGGCCTGGAAAGCTCCGGAAGATCGTCCCCCACCTCTCGACCCCGCGCCCAAGCCCTTTCGGGTCGGGCGTCTGCCAGTGACACGTCGGCGTCAGCTCAACGCCGGTTGCGGGTGTCGTCGGGGTGGCGGCTCTGGATCTCCCCTCTCACGCTTGCCGAGGGAAAGGGTCTCAAAACGCCCCCCGGGGCGACAATCGCAATCGCCCGCGCGGCGGCAGAATCTTGTTGATGGAAGTCGATCTTGCGCACAGTCCGTTCAACCGCCATCCACAGAACGATCCACAGGACGGAACGACGGCATGCATAGCCGCACTGCGATTGACGCTTTGGCCAACCCGGTCTAAATCCATGAGGGCATACGGATTTTTGCACGCGGATTCGTCCGCACGAGGGAGCATGGCCAACGATCAGACGCACGCCGCCGGCGGCAAACGCCCGCGGCCGCTATCCCCGCATCTTCAAATCTATCGCCTGCCGGTGACGGCGCTGTCGTCGATCACGCATCGCGCCACCGGCGTGGCGTTGAGCGTGGGCACGCTGCTGCTGGTCTGCTGGCTGGTCGCGGCCGCGAATGGCCCGGCGGCGTTCGCCAGCGTGTCGGCCTTCATCGGCTCGCCGATCGGGTTGCTGCTGATGTTCGGCTGGTCGCTGGCGCTGTTCTATCACTTGGGCAACGGCATCCGGCATCTGTTCTGGGATGCGGGCCACGGGTTCGACATCGCGACGGCGGAGAAATCGGCCTACGCGGTGATCGCCTTCGCGATCGGCGCCACGCTGCTCGCCTGGATCGTCGCCTTCGCCATGCTGGGAGGGCGCTAAGATGAGCAACACCACCCCGTCGCTGCGTTCTCCGCTCGGCCGCGCGCGCGGCCTCGGCTCCGCCAAGGACGGCACGCATCATTGGTGGGCGCAGCGCGTCACCGCCATCGCGATGGTCCCGCTGCTGCTGTGGTTCGTCGCCAGCATCGTGTCGCTCGCGGGCGCCCCGCTGCCGACGGTGCAGGCGTGGATCGCCTCGCCGATTTCGGCGGTGCTGCTGCTGTCGCTGATCGTCGCGGTGTTCCATCACGCGCAGCTCGGTCTGCAAGTCGTGATCGAAGACTATGTTCATGCCGAAGGCGTGAAGCTCGTCCTGCTGCTCGCGGTCAAAGGTGCCGCGTGGCTGTTCGGCGGCATCGCCGCTTTCTCGGTTCTCAAGATCGCGTTCGGAGGCTAGTTCCATGCCCGACGGTTCAGCGCCCGCTTTGGGCGGCAAGGCCTATAAGGTCGTCGATCACTATTACGACGTCGTCGTTGTCGGGGCGGGCGGTGCGGGTTTGCGCGCCACGTTCGGCATGGCGGCGAAGGGCTTGAAGACCGCCTGCATCAGCAAAGTCTTCCCGACGCGCAGCCACACCGTGGCCGCGCAAGGCGGCATCTCCGCCGCACTCGGCAATATGGGCGCCGACGATTGGCGCTGGCACATGTACGACACGGTCAAGGGCTCCGACTGGCTCGGCGACCAAGACTCGATCGAATACATGTGCAAGGAAGCGATTCCGGCGATCATCGAGCTCGAGCATTACGGCGTGCCGTTCAGCCGTACCAAGGAAGGGAAGATCTATCAGCGTCCCTTCGGCGGCATGACGACCGAATACGGCAAGGGCACGGCGCAGCGCACTTGCGCCGCCGCCGACCGCACGGGTCACGCGATCCTGCACACGCTCTATCAGCAGAGCCTTCGCAACAACGCCGAGTTCTTCATCGAGTATTTCGCCCTCGACCTGATCAAGGACGAAGACGGCGCGGTGCGCGGCGTGCTCGCGTGGAACCTGCTCGAAGGCACGCTGCACCGTTTCATCGGTCATCAGACGGTGCTCGCCACCGGCGGTTACGGCCGCGCCTATTTCTCGGCGACCTCGGCCCATACCTGCACGGGCGACGGTGGCGGCATGGTGCTGCGCGCCGGTCTGCCGCTGCAGGATATGGAATTCGTGCAGTTCCACCCGACCGGCATCTACGGTTCGGGCTGCCTCATCACCGAAGGCTCGCGCGGCGAAGGCGGGTATCTAACCAACTCCAACGGCGAACGCTTCATGGAGCGTTACGCGCCATCGGCCAAGGATCTCGCCTCGCGCGATGTCGTGTCGCGCGCGATGACGATGGAAATCCGCGAAGGCCGCGGCGTGGGGGCCAAGAAGGATCACATCCATCTGCACTTGGAGCATCTCGACGCCAAGCTGCTGCACGAACGTCTGCCCGGCATTTCCGAAACCGCGAAGATCTTCGCGGGCGTGGACGTGACGAAGGAACCGATCCCGGTTCTGCCGACCGTGCACTACAACATGGGCGGCATCCCGACCAATCTGTACGGCGAAGTCGTCACGATGAAGAACGGCAAGGCGACCGTCGTGCCGGGGCTGATGGCGATCGGCGAAGCGGCTTGCGTGTCGGTGCATGGCGCCAACCGCCTCGGCTCCAACTCGCTGCTCGACCTCGTCGTGTTCGGACGTGCGGCCGCGATCCGCGCCGCCGAAATCGTCAAGCCCGGCACGCCGCACAAGCCCGTCGCCAAGGACGCGGCCGACAAGCACATCGCGCGCTTCGATGGCTTGCGCTACGCCAAGGGCCCGATCCCGACCGCCGAATTGCGTTCGGAAATGCAGGGCATCATGCAGAACAACTGCGCCGTCTACCGCACCGGCGAGGTGCTGGAAGAAGGCGTCGGTCTCATCGACAAGACGCTGGCGAAGTCGCCCGACATCGCCTGCACCGATCGCGGCATGATCTGGAATTCGGATCTGGTGGAAACGCTGGAATACGAAAACCTGATCGTCCAGGCGAAGGCGACGATCGCGTCGGCCGCCAACCGCAAGGAAAGCCGTGGCGCCCATGCGCGCGAGGACTATCCCAACCGCGACGATCAAAACTGGATGAAGCACACGCTGGCCTGGGTCGACGGCAAGGGCAAAGTCGCCTTCGACTATCGCCCGGTGACGCTGACCTCGCTGACCAACGAAGTCCAAGCCTTCCCGCCCAAGGCGCGCGTGTACTAAGGATCGACCGATGGCCGAATTTTCCCTTCCCGCCAATTCGAAGGTCCAGCAAGGCAAGTCGTGGCCGGCCCCCGCCGGCGCGAAGCGGACCAAGAATTTCAAAATCTATCGCTGGGACCCGGATGGTTCGGGCAACCCGACGGTCGATACCTACACGCTCGATCTCGATCAATGCGCGCCGATGGTTCTCGACGCGCTGATCAAGATCAAGAACGAGGTCGATTCGACGCTGACCTTCCGCCGCTCGTGCCGCGAAGGCGTGTGCGGGTCGTGCGCGATGAATATCGACGGGTCGAACACGCTCGCCTGCACCAAGGCGATCGACGACGTGAAGGGCGACGTGCATATCTATCCGCTGCCGCATATGCCGGTGGTCAAGGATCTCGTGCCGGACCTCTCGCAGGCTTACGCGCAATTGCGCTCGGTCGAGCCGTGGCTGAAATCCGAAACGCCGCCGCCCGATCGCGAGCGTCTGCAATCGCCGGAGGAGCGCGCGAAGCTCGACGGTCTGTGGGAATGCATCCTGTGCTTCTCCTGCTCGACCTCGTGCCCCAGCTATTGGTGGAACGGCGATCGTTACTTGGGGCCGGCCGTGCTGCTCCAGGCCTATCGCTGGATCGCCGACAGCCGCGACGAAGCGACGGGCGAACGCCTCGACAATCTCGAGGATCCGTTCCGCCTCTATCGTTGCCACACGATCATGAACTGCACGAAGACCTGCCCGAAAGGTCTGAACCCGGCCAAGGCGATCGGCGAGATCAAGAAGCTGATGGTCGCGCGCAAATAGCGCGGCTATCCTCACCCTTCGACAAGCTCAGGGTGAGGGGATTCGCGAAGACCTTATGGTGAGCCTGTCGAACCATGAGGGCGCGCCTGGGGGAGGGCGAATGGGCGGATACCGGAAGCTCGACAAATGCCGCCTCGGCGGTTCGAGCCATCTCGTCACGGTGCTGAGCCTGGGCGAGCAATGCCTGACCGGCGTTTTCCCTTCGTCGCGCGACGAGAAAATCACCAAAGGTCCACTGGACCTCGTCTGGAGTCCCGATAGCGGGTTGCTCCAGCTCGGCCATACCTTCGTCGCGTCGGAGATGTATGGCGATAATTACGGTTATCGTTCGGGCCTCAACGGCTCGATGGTGGCACACCTCGAACGCAAATTCCGCGCGTTGGAGCGCCTCGCCGAACTCAAAGCGGGCGACACGGTCGTCGATATCGGTTCGAACGACGGCACGGGGTTGCGCGGCTACACCACGCAAGGCTTGCATCGCGTCGGCGTCGATCCGACCGGCGAGAAATTCCGCGAGTATTACGATGCCGGCTGTACGCTGATCCCGGATTTCTTTTCGGCGGCGCGGCTACGTGAAGCCAAAGTAGCCCCGGCGTCGCTGATCACGTCGATCGCGATGTTCTACGATCTCGACGATCCCGTGCGTTTCGCGCGTGACGTCGCGGATTCATTGGCCCCGCGCGGGCTGTGGCATTTCGAGCAGAGCTACATGCCCTCGATGCTGCGCATGGGCTCCTACGACACGATCTGCCACGAGCATCTCGAATATTATTCGCTGGCGGTGGTGCGCAAGATCCTCGACGCGGCCGATATGTATGTCGTCGACGTCGAGATGAACTCGATCAACGGCGGCAGTTTCGCGGTGACGGCGGCCAAGCGCGGCTCGGGCTGGAAGGCCAACGACCTGATCGTGCGCTGGCTGCTCGAGCAAGAGGACGCGATGGGCCTCGCAACCCCGCGCCCCTATCGCGAATTCGAAGAGCGCACGTTCCGCCATCGTAACGATCTGGTGCGCTTGCTCGAACGCCTGGCCGAAGGCGGGCGGCGCGTGATCGGCTACGGCGCCTCGACCAAAGGCAACGTGATCCTGCAATTCTGCGGCTTGGGCCCGCGCCATATCGCGGCGATCGCCGAGGTCAACGAGACCAAGTTCGGGCGTTTCACGCCGGGCACGAATATTCCGATCGTGTCGGAAGCCGAAGCGCGGGCGATGAAGCCCGATTACTTCCTGCTGCTGCCCTGGCATTTCAAAGACGGGATCCTGCGGCGCGAGGAAGAGTTCCGGCGCGCGGGCGGCAAGTTCATCGTGCCGCTGCCCGAGATCGAAATTATTTGAGGCTTACTCGCTGGCGTCGATCGCGTAGATCGACATATCGCCGCGTTGCGCGGGCACTTCGGCCATCGTCGACAAACCGGCGGCGATCAACATAGCGGCCATGATGGCCAAAGCGAAGAGACGCATTTAAACGCAAGACCCCTGAAAGCGAGCGAACGACCGCGTCTGTTTGCCGTGCGAATGCGGCGTTTTTTCGGCTGTTCCCGGAAAAAATCAGGGATAACGGACGAGCTTCCAGACCACCGACTTCTTGTCGAACGGCGGCATGCGGGTGCCCCTGGAGAAGGACGACCGGCCCGACGGCGTGCCCTGGCTTTCCCAGATGCCGCTTTCGGGACAGGTTTGACCCGTCAAAACCACCGTGCCGATGGGCTGTTTGCCGTCGGCCGTCGCACCGGGCATCACGCCTTTCGCCGGCTGGACGCCGGGTTTGGCGGGGGGCGGTGCTTTTTTGCCGAACAAGCCGAACATTACGGTTTTTCGCTCTCTCGAACCTGCCGATGGCAATTTGCGAATATCGCCTTGCCAATCCGGGAATGCGTCTGTGTGAAGACAGATAGGGCAAACGCCGGCCGTCCGACAAGTCCCTTGACGATAAGGTTGAATCTACCGCATGCCGCTTAAACGGTCAACTGAAGGGGCGTTCTTAACGTTTTGATAATAAACGAAATTAACTAATTTGTCTTCAAGTCCGATCAGGACGGCTTTTAGGCACGGCATATTTTCGCGGCAGCAGCTCGTCGACCGCCACGGCGACGGGCCCCGAGTCGCCCGGCACGACGACCCGGCAATTTTTCGCGAAATCGGCCAGCATCTCCCGGCAAATGCCGCACGGGCTGACGATCCTGATCGTCCGGTCGGGCTCGGCCGGGCGGGGATGGCGGACCGAAACGATCGCCTCGATCTCGGTCTCGCCCTCCGCCAAAGCGCGGCCCAGCGCCACCGCCTCGGCGCAAACCGAGGCGCGCCCGACATAGGTGTCGAGATGGACGCCGGTGTAGACGCGGCCCGCCTTGGTGCGCAAAGCGGCCCCGATATGGTGGCGGTTCTCTTTGTAGAGCTTCGCGATCGCGTCGCGCGCCGACTGGACCAGCGCTTCGTCCTGGGGATCGAGACTCATGTCAGTCGCCTTGTTTCTCGAGCCAATCCATGTCGTCGTCCGAGAACCCGAAATGATGGCCGATTTCGTGGATCATCGTGTGGCGGATGATGGCGCCAAGCTCCTCGCCCGTCTCGACCCAATAGGCGAGCAGGGGTACTCGATAGAGGAAGATCATGTCGGGCTGCGTGCGCGTGGTGGCGACACTTTCGCGCAGCAGATCGACGCCGCGATAGAGCCCGAGCAGATCGTACGGGCTCTCCAATTCCATCTCGCGCTCGGTTTCTTCGTCGCAGAAATCCTCGACGCGCAGCACCACGTCGCGCACATGGACGGCCAATTCCTTGGGCAGGCTGGCGCGCGCCTCTTCGGCCAGTCTTTCGATCATCGCGAGATCGGGCGCGTAGAGTTTCGTGTCGGTCATGAGCACGACGCTATCCCGGCTTGATCTTCGCGCCAACTGCGCGAAGATGACCGCCATGGAGAAACTCGCCGGACCCGCGCGCGCTCAAGCGCTTGCCGCCTTGCCCGGCTGGGCCGAATTGCCCGGCCGCGACGCGATCGCCAAATCCTTCAAATTCGCCGATTTCAATACGGCGTTCGCCTTCATGGCGCGTGTGGCGCTCCACGCCGAGAAGGCCGATCACCATCCCGAATGGTTCAACGTTTACAACCGGGTCGATATCGTTTTGTCGACGCATGATGCCGGCGGTTTGACACGTCGCGACATCGATCTCGCGCTGTTCATCGAGCGCGCGGCCGGAAATACGCCGTAACCGATCGCGGTGCGGATTCCCCGGGATTGCCCCCGGCTTGCCCAGATTCTTCCCAAATCGGCGCGCAAATCTTGGGTCACACCCCAAGAGGAGTTCCAAACCATGCTGACCAAGAAGAACACGATCCGCGCCGGGTTGCTGGGCGCCGTCGCCGCGGCGGCGTTGATGGTCTTCTCGCCGCTGTCGCCGTTGCCGGCCCAAACCAATCCCGCGTCGATGCCCGCGCGTGTCGCGACCCAGAACCTGCCCGATTTCGCCGATCTTTCCGCCGCCGTCAGCCCGGCCGTGGTGCAGATCGCCGTCACCGCGACCGAAGTCGATGCGGAAAGCAACGTGCCCCCGCAATTCCGCGGCACGCCCTTCGCGCCGTTCTTCGGCCAGAGCCAGCCGCAGCCCCATCGCGTGCGCGGCCTGGGCTCGGGCTTCGTGATCGATCCGGCGGGCTACATCGTCACCAATTTCCATGTCGCCGGCCGCGCCGACGAAATCCAAGTCGTGTTCGCCGACGGCTCGCGTTTGCCCGCCAAGCGCATCGGCGGCGACGAGCGCACCGATCTCGCGCTTCTGAAGGTCGAAGCGTCCAAGCCGCTCGCGCATGTCCAGTTCGGCGATTCCGATCAGGTGCGCGTCGGGCAATGGGTGCTCGCCGTCGGCAATCCGTTCGGCCTGGGCGGTACCGTCACCTCGGGCATCGTTTCGGCCCGCTCGCGCGATATCGGGGCGGGGCCCTATGACGATTTCCTGCAGATCGACGCCGCGATCAACCAGGGCAATTCCGGCGGACCGACCTTCGATCGCGACGGCAACGTGATCGGCGTCAACACGGCGATCTATTCGCCCAATGGCGGCTCGGTCGGTCTCGGGTTCGCCATCCCGGCGAATGTCGTGAAGAAGGTCGTCGCCGAACTGCGCGAACACGGCAAGGTCGATCGCGCCTGGATGGGCGTGTCGACGCAAGGTGTGGATTCCGCCCTCGCGGCCGCGCTGAAACTGCCCGCCGCCAAGGGTGCGTTGATCGGCGGGGTCGAGCCGGAAGGCCCGGCGGCGCGCGCGGGGCTCCGGCGCGGCGACGTGATCCTGTCGCTCGACGGGACCGCGATCAACGATCCGCGCGATCTCGCGCGCAAGGTCGGCGATCGCCGCGCCAAGGACGAAGCCAATATCGAATATTGGCGTGATGGCCGCCGCGCCGAGATCCGCGTGACGCTCGGCACGCTGCCCGACCAGAAGCCGGACGCGGCGGTGGTCGGTCAGAACGACAATCCCAACGCGGGCGGTGTGGGCCTGATGCTGACGCAAGGCCCGCGCGGCGAGGTCGTCGTCGCCGACGTGCAGGACAACAGCCCGGCGGAGAAGGCCGGCCTCGCGCGCGGCGATCGTCTGGTGGAAGTCGACCGCAAGAAGATCAAACGCGCCGAGGATGTGGTCGCGGCCGTGCGCGCCGCGCGCAAGGAGCATCGCGAGGCGATCGCGCTGTTCGTCGAACGTCAAGGCACGCCGCTTTATCTGGCGCTGCCCTTGCCGACCGCGAAAGGCTAACGCGCCGATGGATGCACGGCGGGGCGATAGCCTTTGGCGATCGCCTCGACCGTGCCCTCGGGCGTGATGACTTCCACGAGCCCGTCGGGAATCCCGGCGGGCTCGTAGCCCGTATGGCGCCAGCGGAACGCGCGGCCATGCCATTTCAAAAATGCGTCGCCGTCGCGCTCGTACATGGCGCCGTCCGGCAGATTGGCGAATTCGTCGGGATAAGGCCGGCCGCGCTGCGAGGCGAGATTGCGGTCGAGCCATTCGGCGTTGGCGGGTTTGCCGGGAAACAGCTTCAGGAACGCGTCGTAGTTCTTGCGCCGGCATTCCGCGCAAGGCCGATGCCCGGCGGCCAGCGCCGTCGCCTCGTCGAGGAAGAACAACTCGGTATAGGCGCCGGGCCGCATCAGCACGCGCTTGCGGCCTTTGAAGGTCAGCGCGCAGACCAGCCAGCGCTTCTCGCGCGTCTCCTCGACCTCGAGATTCTTGTATTCGCCGTGCAGGCAGCCGCGATTGCCCATGAACGTCCCGCGCGCGGGATTGGCTTCGATGGTCGAGAATGGTGTCACACGGTTGCGCAGGGTCATGGCGGCGGCGATCTTCGGGCACCTTGGCGCGCGATGTAAAGCGTGCTGGCGGCGATGATGATGGCGCCCGCGACCGTCGGCAGCGTCAGCGCTTCGCCGAACAGGATCATGCCCATGCTCGCCGAATAGATCAGGCGCGTGTAATCGACCGAATCGACCGCCGTCGCGTCGGCGATGCGGAAGGCGCGCACGATACAGTATTGGCCGAGCGACCCCAGCACCCCCAGTGCCAGCACCGCCGGCCACAAGGTGGGTTCGGGCCAGCGCCACACCGCGATGGCCGGGCCCGCCGCCAGCAGCGTGGTGAAGGCCGCAAACCAGAAGATGATGACTTGCGGACGTTCGGTTTCCGCCAGTCGCTTCATGAACACGCTGACGAAGGCGACGAAAAACCCGGCCAGCAGCGGATAGATCGCGGCGGGATCGAACACGGCCGCCCCGGGGCGCAGCATCACCAGCACGCCCGCGAAGCCGCAACCCATGGCGAGCCAGCGCCGCCAATTCGTCGATTCGCCCAGCAGCATCACCGCGAGCGGCACCAGGAACAGCCCGCGCACGTAACCCAGCGCCACGGCCTCGGCCAGCGGCAGATGCACGAGCGCATAGAAGCCGAAGATCATCGACGAATAGCCCAGAATCGCGCGCAGGAAATGCCCGCCCAAACGCCGCGTGTTGAACAGCGCGCGGCCATAGGCGACGAAGAGCGGCATCAATGTCAGCAACGCCACCAGACTGCGGAAGAACGCGATCTGGAACGGGTGCAGCGACGCGCCGATCAGCTTGACCATCACCTCCATCGTGCCGAAGGCGATGGCGGCGGCCAGCGCCCACATGGCGCCGCGCGTGCCGTTGGGCAGGGCATGCGCCCAAGTCGAGAGTCCGCCGCCGATCATGGCGCGGCGCCGCGCGGCGCGCGGCGTGCGGCCTCGTGATAGGTGAGGTAGAGCGTGGCGAGGCTGATGATGGCGATGCCGATCGACGACCAGCCGTCCGGAATTTCGCCGAACAGCGCGTAGCCCAGCGCCACGACGAAGAACAGGCGCATATAGTCGAACGGCACGACGGCCGAGGCGTCGGCCACGCGCATCGCGCGCAGGGTGCAGTATTGCAGCGCCAGCGTCAGCGATGCGATCGCGGCGAGCAACGCGAACTCACGCAAATCCGGCGTCGACCATGTCCAAAGCGCGGGGCCCAGACACAGCAGGCACGACACGAACGCGAAATAGATCAGGATCGTCGTGTTGCGTTCCGTGCCTTGCAGCTTCTTCACCAGAATGATGACGTCGGCCGCGCAGAACGCGCCGAGCAGCGCCACCAGATGCGCGAGTTCGAGCTGGGCCGAGCCCGGCCGCACGATGAACAAGACGCCCGCGAAACCCAGCACGGTCGCGAGCCAGCGCGGCACGCCGACGCGCTCGCCCAGGAAGAATCCCGCGAGCAGCACGCCGAACAACGGCTTGGTGAAGGCGATGGCGGTGGCGTCGGCCAGCGGCAGATGCACCATCGAATAGACCATGCCGATCAACCCGCCGGCCCCTGCAAGGCCGCGCGCCAGATGCATGAAGGGCCGTGCCGTTTTCAGAAGGCCGGGCCCGCCGCGCAGGACGACGGGCGCCAGGAACACGAGGCCGAACGCCGCGTTGAAGAACGCGATGACGAACGGGTCGAGGCGCAAGCCGACATGTTTGACGATCGCCGCCTGGACCGAGAACGCGGCGCCCGCCGCGATCATCCACAACGCGCCGCGGACGGTGGGGGCGAGCGTCATTCGTCGCCCCTGGCGCCGGCTTTCGCCGGGTCAGGGCGCTTGGCGATGGTGCCGGTTTCGCTGGCCGTGGCGGCGGGCGGCGTCAGCCGCGCCAAACTCGCTTCGCGCCGCGCGATATAGACGGTCGAGGCGACGATGATGCCGCCGCCGATCCAGGTCCACGGATCGGGAATTTCGGCGAAAGCGAAATAGGCGATGAACGCGACCATCGGCAGGCGCGCGAAATCGAAGGGCAGCACGTAGGACGCTTCGCATACCGCCAGCGCCCGGGTGAAAGTCTGGTGGCCGATCGTGCCGCACAGGCCCAGCAGCGCCACCATCAGCCACGCTTCCAGCGACGGCCATTGCCAGACGAACAGTGCGGGCAGCAGCGACACGGGCGTCAGGTAGATCGTCATATAGATGACGATGACGTTGGGCGCGTCGGTCTTGGTCAGCTGCTTGACCGTGATCGCGTTCCAGCCGCCCAGCGCCGCCGAAACCAGCACCAGAATATGCGCCAATTCCACCGCTTGAAATCCCGGCCGGATGACGATCATCGCGCCGAGGAATCCGACGATCGTCGCCGTCCAGCGACGTGCACGCACGATCTCGCCCAGCAGCAAAGCGGCGGCGGCCGTCGCGAACAAGGGCGAGGTGAAGGACAACGCCGTCGCCTCCGACACCGGCAAGATGGCGAGCGAGGTGAACCAGCACAGCATCGAAATGTAGCCGACGATGGTGCGCGACAAATAAAGTTTGTGGCTCGCCGAGGCGAGGGCGGATATCCCGGCATGGGCGAGCCAGGGCAGCATGAAAGCGAGGCTGCCGACGACGCGCAGGAACGAAATCTGGAACGGGTGGAGTTCGAAGCTCAGGGCGCGGATGAGGACGTTCATGCCCGCGAAGGCACCGGCCGCGATCGTCATTAAAATGGCGCCTTGCAACGGCCCCGGGAGCGCCCTCAACCGGGCGCGCGCCAACCCCCACATTTCCCGCGTTTCCTTTCCGGTATGCACAGTAACCGGGTGGAAACCGGACGGCCAGTGAAGCCCGCGCAACGCGGGTCTGCCGATGCCACGGGGCTCGCGGTAAAGGGCGCGGCGCGTGGCCCCGCGCCCGGAACTAGGCGACCCCGACTCAGGCGCCCCCGACTCAGGCGACCAAAGTCGCTTCGGTCGCCTTGCGGAATTCCTGCTCGCTGACGCCGTCCGCCAGTTCGACGAGCTTGAGCCCGCCCGGCACCACGTCCATCACGCCGAGATTGGTGATGATGCGGTTGACCACGCCCTTGCCGGTCAAGGGCAGCGTGCACTTCTTCAGGACCTTCGACTCGCCCGCCTTGTTGGTGTGGTCCATGACGACGACGACGCGCCCCACACCGGCCACGAGATCCATGGCGCCGCCCATGCCCTTCACGAGCTTGCCCGGGATCATCCAGTTGGCGAGATCGCCGCCCTCCGAAACTTCCATGGCACCGAGGATGGCCATGGCGATCTTGCCGCCGCGAATCATCGCGAAGCTGGTCGCGGAGTCGAAGAACGAGGTCTGCGGCAATTCGGTGATCGTCTGCTTGCCGGCATTGATGAGGTCGGGATCCTCCTCGCCTTCGAACGGGAAGGGGCCCATGCCGAGCATGCCGTTTTCCGATTGCAGCGTGACGTTCACGCCCTCGGGGATGTAGTTGGACACCAGCGTCGGAATGCCGATGCCGAGATTGACGTACCAGCCGTCCTGCAGGTCTTTCGCGGCGCGCGCCGCCATCTGGTCGCGGTTCCAGGCCATGATCGTCTCCTCAGCTTGCGCGCTTGCGGGTGGTGCGCTGCTCGATGCGCTTTTCGTGCTGGCCTTGGATCAGGCGATGCACGTAGACGCCGGGCAAATGGATGTGATCGGGATCGAGCGAGCCCAGCGGCACGATCTCCTCGACCTCGGCCACGCAGGTCTTGCCGCACATCGCGGCGGGCGGATTGAAGTTGCGCGCGGCCTTGCGGAACACAAGATTGCCCGAGGGATCGGCCTTCCACGCCTTGACGATCGCCAGATCGGCGACGATGCCGCGCTCGAGGATGTACGTCTTGCCGTCGAAATCCTTGTGTTCCTTGCCCTCGGCGATAACGGTGCCCACGCCCGTGCGCGTGTAGAAGCCGGGGATGCCCGCACCGCCCGCGCGCATGCGCTCGGCCAGCGTGCCTTGCGGGTTGAACTCGATCTCGAGCTCGCCCGCCAGATACTGGCGCATGAATTCGGCGTTCTCGCCCACATAGGACGAGATCATCTTCTTGACCTGGCGCGTGGCGAGCAGGATGCCGAGCCCGAACCCGTCGACGCCCGCGTTGTTGGACGCCACCGTCAGGTTCTTGGGGCCCGCTTCCTTGATCTCGGCGATCAGCAATTCGGGAATGCCGCACAGGCCAAAGCCGCCGGCGGCGATCAGCATGCCGTCGAACAGAAGGCCGTCGAGCGCCTCTTTCGCGTTCTTGTAGACTTTCTTCATAGCTCCTCCCGATGCGCGCCTTCCGCAGCCGGAGGCGAGTACAACAAGACTGGCGGGCCAAATCAAGGGCGGCAACGCCTCGATTTCAGGATCGATTCGCATCTCCCCTGTTGCCCGCCCGTGCAGTTTCCGGCGTGCAAGGCTTCTGCTATACGGCGCCGGTTATGACGTTTCTTTCGACCGCCACCGGCGCGCAAACCAATGTATGTCGCGTTCTCGCGATCACGCTGCCGATCTTCGCGGCGAACGCGTTCTTGGCGTCGCTGGGCGGCTATTCGCTGCTCGACAACAACGAAGGCCTTTATGCCGGTATCGCGCGCGAGATGCTGGCGCGCGGCGAATTCGCGATCCCTTATTTCGACGGTTTGCCGTATCTCGAAAAGCCGCCGCTGCTGTTCTGGCTGACGGCGCTGTCGTTCCATCTTTTCGGATTCGGCGAAACGGCGGCGCGTCTTGCCCCGGCCCTCGCCAGTTTCGCGGTCGTCGCGGCGGCCGTGACGCTGGGATGGCGCACGCATCGGCCGCTCGCCGGATTGATCGCTGGCACGATCGTCGCGACCAGCCTGGTCGCGATGGTGGTCGGGCGCACGGTCTATTTCGACATGCTGCTGACCGCGTGTCTGTCGTGGGCGATCGTTTGCGCCTATTTCGGCGTGACCGAGGGCAAGCGCGGCTGGATGATCGCGGCCGCCGCGGCGCTTGCACTCGCGACACTCGCGAAAGGATTCGTCGCGTTGGCCTTGGGCGGCACGACGATGCTCGCCTTCCTGATCGTCACGCGCGCCTCGGCGCATCAATGGCGCTTGATGTTCGATCCGGTCGCGATCTGTGTCTATCTCGCGGCGATTCTGCCTTGGCATGTCGCGGCGGCGCTGGAACGCGGCGAGTGGATCTCGTTCTATCTTTATAACGAGCATATCGGCCGGTTCCTGGGCGCACGCGAGCCACGCGACTACTACACCGGCCCGTTCTGGTACTACCTGCCGCGTCTGTTCGGTTATCTGGCGCCGTGGACGGTCGTGCTGCCGCTGCTGATCCTGCGCCCGCGCCGTGCGGCCGACGAACCCGGCGACAAGCTGGCCGTGCTGTTGTGGTGCTGGTTCGGTGCGGCGTTGTTGCTGTTCTCCGCCGCCGGCAACAAGGCGAATTACTACATGATCGTCGCGGTGGTGCCGATGGCGCTGCTGATCGCGCGCCGGATCGCGCAATGGTTCGAAGCGGGGCGCTCCAAATATCTCTGGATCCTCGCCGGTGCGGCATCGGCCGTGATCGGTGGCGCTATGGTCACGATCGACGCGGCGTGCGGGCCCGGTCTGGGGGAGCTCTATCCTTTCTGCACCGAGATCACGCCGGTCACCTATGCGCCGGTGCTGCTGGTCGTCGCTTGCTTCGTCGCGGCGGCGCGTCGCTGGCGGGATGCCGAGTGGCGGCCGTTGCTACCCTTCTTGTTGATCGCGGCGCTGTCGCTGCCGCTGCGCCATGTGATTACGCAAGCGGCGGCGCACTACGACGATCGTCTGTCGCAGCGCGTCCTTGCCGAGAAGCTGCTGGCGGTCGATCCGGCGCGCCCGATTTATGTCTTCGCCAAGCTCGCCGATATATCGGCCTTGCCCTTCTATCTCGGCAAGCCGGTCGACATGGTGAATAGTCGCGACGCGGATCTGGCGCTCGCCGCCACATTGCCCGAGGCGCGCGGGCGCTTCATCGATCTTGAGACTTTGGACGCGCTGGCGGCACAGAAGCCGATCTTTCTGGTCGCGGAGCGATTCTGGCGCGCGACGCTGTTGCAGGAAGAACGCGCGGATCTCTGGTGCGTCGCGGTCGAGAGCGGCAGCGCTTTCGCGTTGTCGAATCGCCAAGCGGACTGCGCGCGCTAACGCACCGCGATTCCGCGCGCGTCGAGCAGCGCTTTGGCGCGATCGGGATAGTCGGTGATCAAGCCGTCGATCTTCATGTCGATCAGCCGCGCCATGTCGGCCGGGTCGTTGACCGTCCAGGGAATCACCGTAAGTCCCAGCGCCTTCGCCTCCGCGACGATCTCGGGCGTCACGTCGCGCCAGAACGGCGACCAGATCGCCCCGCCCGCCGCTTTCACCACGCGCGGCGTCGAATTGCCGTGCTGCGCGGCGTCGATCCCCGTCCAGGGCGAAACGCCTTTGCCCTTGAAGACCGTTTCGTTGGCGCCGCGTTCGGTCGTCAAGTAAGCGCGCGCGATCTCGGGCGCTTCGCGCGCCACGACCGTCAGCGTGCGCCAGTCGAAGCTTTGGATCGTCGCACGCGACGCGATACCCAGACGCCGTATCTCCGCGATCAGCGTGCGCGCGAAGGCTTCGGGATCGAGCGTGTCGTCCGGCACCAAGGGCGAGATCTTGGTCTCGATATTGAAACGCCCCGGAAAGCGCGCGATCTCCGCCAGCGTGGGCATCGACGTGCCCGGCACGGCGGCTTGCGACGCGAACTGCTTGGCGTAATCCGTGCCGGGTTTGATGGTACCGACATCGAAGCGCTGCAATTCGGCCAGGGTCAGATCGCGCACGCGCGGGCCGGGCGATGCGATCCAATTGCCGCCCGAATCGCGCGTGATATCGGGGTTCAAGCGCCGATCGTGTGCCACGACCACGATTCCGTCTTTGGTGATGCCGGTGTCGAGTTCCAGCGTCGCCACGCCGATCTCCGTCGCGCGAATGAAGGCGGGCAGGGTGTTTTCCGGCGCCAAGCCGCGCGCCCCGCGATGGCCCTGAAGATCGAAGGCTTGGGCGGGTAACGCCAGCGCCATCATCGCGACGGTCAGAGCCTTACGCATGTTCGATCTTCCTTTCGCGCAAGTTCCGCGTTTCCTCGACCAGCCATTGGCGGAAGGCGAGCATGTTCGGCCGTTCCGCGTCGCGCTTGGGGCAGACGAGCCAATAGGATTTGCCCGCGGGTACAACCAGCTTCAACGGCTGGACGAGGCGGCCGGACTTGATCTCGCTCTCGAACAGGAAGGGCGCGCCCAAGGCGACGCCTAAACCTTCCATCGCCGCTTCGACGGCCAAGCGCGTCGAATCGAACACCGTCGTGCGCTGGCGCGGCGCTTTGGGATCGAGCCCGGCGGCGGCGAGCCACACCGCCCAATCGTCCCAGAAATTCTGGTCGTCGAGCAGTTTGAAATTCATCACGTCGGCGGGCTTTTTGATTTTGCGCGCGATGGCGGGCGCGCAAAGCGGCGTCAGCGCGTCGGGGAACAGCAGGTCGGCGTGCAGGCTGGGATAGGGGCCGCGCCCATAGCGGATCGCCGCATCGAACGGTTCGCGGTCGAAATCGATCACGCGGCTATTCGTCTCCAGCTTCAAATCGATCGCCGGATGGCGCGATGAAAATTGCCCGAGCCGCGGCACCAGATAGGCGAGCGCGAAAGTGTAGAGCAGCGACACGCGCAGCGTGCCATGCGCCTCGCGCTCCTGCACGCGCTGCACGGCGCGGGTCATGCGCTCGAACGCTTCGCCCAATTCGGGGGCGAGCGACGATCCCGCATCGGTCAGCGCCAAAGCGCGCGTCAATCGCCGGAACAATTTGGCGCCGAGCGAATCTTCCAGCGTCTTCACTTGATGGCTGACCGCCGCTTGCGTGACGCCCAGTTCTTCCGCCGCTTTGGTGAAGGACAGATGCCGCGCCGCCGCTTCGAAGGCGCGCAAACTGCCCAAAGGCGGCAGGCGATTCAGGCTCATGCACAAATCCTGCTTATGCGTTGGGCGAGAAAGGATCGTTTGTGACCCTAATATAATAAGCACATTATCCCGAAATCGTCGATGCGACGAATGAGGGAGATTGAGCCATGTCGAGCCTGGCGCTGGAAAACCGGATGGAACTTGGGGCCGCTTGGATGCAGGCGGGCCGCGCGGTGAAGATCGCCCTTGCGGCGAGCGTCACCGCTCTGCTGATCTGGCAGGAACGCGCGCGCCAGCGCGCGCGGCTGTCGGAACTCGACGATCGGGTGTTGAAGGATATGGGCATGACGCGCGGCGACGCGATGCGCGAATCGCACAAGGCGCCCTGGCGGCCGTGACGGGGCGGCCGTGACAGATTCCTATTCCGGCGGCTGCCGCTGCGGCGCGGTCACGTTCACCGCGCGTGCGGCCGCTTTGGGCGCCAATCATTGCCATTGCCGTTCGTGCCGGAAAATGTCCGGCGCGCTGGCGATGACCTGGGCCACGTTCCCGGCCGGCGCGGTTTCCATTGCCGGCGAAACCAAAGACGACGCCTCGTCGGCCGATGTGCGCTGGACGCGCTGCGCGTCTTGCGGGTCGCTGCTGTTTTGGCGGCGGCTGGGGCGCGATACGATCGATGTCGCCTTTGGGGCGATCGACGATCCCGGCGATCTCGTCCCGTCCAATCATATTTGGACGTCGCATCGCGTCGCGCGCTTCACGCTCGATCCCGATTTGCCGGAATTTCCCGAGCGCGGCGCTTAGTCGATCTCGATCGCGACTTTGCCTTTGGCTTGGCGCTGGGCGAGCCGCGCCAAGGCCTCGCCCGCTTGCGCCAGCTTGAAGCGCTCGGAGACCAGCGGCTTCAACGCGCCGCGTTCCCACATGCTCAGCAATGCGTCGATCGACGCGGCCAGACGCTGGGGATTGCGCTTGCGGTAGGCGCCCCAGAACAAGCCGATCGCGGCGACGTTCTTGATCAGCAGGATATTCGCCGGGATTTGCGGCACGCGTCCGGCGGCGAAGCCGACCACGACATGCCGCCCTTCCCAGGCGAGGCAACGCAGCGCCGCATCGGCGATGTCGCCGCCGACGGGATCGAACACGACGTTCACGCCCTCGCCGCCGGTGAATTTCTTCACCGCCTCGCGCAGATCGTCCTTGGCGTAGTCGACGGTCACGTCGGCGCCATGGGCTTGCGCCAGCGCGCAGCGTTCCAGCCCGCGCGCCGCGGCGATGACCCGCGCCCCCATCGCGCGGCCGACTTCGACGGCGGCAAGGCCCACGCCGCCCGCCGCTCCCAGCACCAGCAGCGTCTCGGCGCGCTTCAGCCCGGCGCGCCACTCGAGCCCCGCATGCGCCGTGCCGTAAACGACGGGGAAGGTCGCGGCGGTCGCGTCGTCCATCGATCCCGGGATTGGCGCGCAATCGGCGGCGCGCGCGATCGCGTATTCGGCGAAGGCGCCGTGCTCCACGGTGGCGAGAACGCGCTGATGCACGCTGAATCCCTTCACGCCTTGGCCCAACGCGTCGATCGTGCCGGCGAGTTCCATGCCCGGCACGAAGGGGAAGGCGGGCTTGGCCTGATAGGTGCCACGCACCATCATCGTATCGGCGAAATTCACGCCGGCCGCCTTCACGCGGATACGGATTTCGCCGGGTTTAGGCTCGGGCGTGGGCGCATCGCCCAAGACCAGCTCGGGCGGATCGGCGAATTTCGAACAAAGAACGGCGCGCATGGCGCCTAGATTAAAGGCTTCGCCTGCTTTGGCGACGACGAATTCGCTCAATTAAATCGTATATACGAATTGATTGACGGCGCGGCGAAGACATGATTTCCTGCTGGCGCCGTGAAGATCGAATTCGATCCCGAAAAAAGCGCGCGCAACGCCGTTCTGCGTGGGCTGCCGTTCGATCGGGCGATCGACTTCGATTTCGAAACCGCATCGATCGCGATCGACCGGCGCAAAGAATATGGCGAGACGCGCTATGTTGCCCTCGGCTATCTCGACGCCCGGCTGCATGTGTTGTGTTTCGTCACGACGGATCGCGGTTTGCGCGTTATCTCGCTGCGCAAAGCAAATGCAAAGGAGGCGCGTCGCCATGAAAAACCGCTCCGCCGCTAAACCCACGAAGCCGTTGACGCGCGCCGATGGCGAGGTGCGGGAAATCAAGGCGGCCGACCGGGCCGCGTTCCGCCCCGCGCGCGACGTACTGCCGCCCGAATTTTTCGCCGGCTTGCGCGCGGAACGTACGCGGCGTACGCGCGGCAAACAAAAGGCGCCGGTGAAGGCGCCGATAAGCATTCGGCTGGATGCCGATGTGGTGGCGCATTTCCGCGACGGCGGCCCCGGCTGGCAAAGCCGCGTCAACGCGATCTTGCGCAAGGCCGCGCGGATCTAGCTTTCGCTCACCAATTCGGCGCGGGGCGGATGTCGCCGACGGTAAGGCCCGCGTAGTTCTTCAGCACGGGATTGATCAGCGCTTCGACTTCGGCGCGTGGGCTGTCGGGGAAGCCGCCATGCTTGTCGAGCAAGCGCGCCATCGCGACCTCCGCGGCACGACCCGCACCATCCGCGACTTTCAACGCGATGCCGATGCCCTTGGCCGGAATCGCGGCCATATAGACGCCCTCCGCCCCGGTTTTCAGCACCGCATGGCCGCGCGCCGCGATCAGGGCGCGCGTGCAGAAGCGCCCCGTGCCCGCCAGCATATAGGGGTTGGCGATGATCGCCGCCGCCATGCGCTTGCACGCGGCCGCGCGCGCCGCGTCGAACACCCCGTCCGGTTTGCCGATGCGCGCGATGCCGACGGCCAGCGCCGAAACGGGCACGGCGATCTGCGGCAAGGAACAACCGTCGATCCCGCGCGGCAGGCCGTCGAGCTTCAGCGACAGAAAATCCTCGTAGGTTTTCTCGATCCGCTTTTGCAGCGGATGCGCCGGATCGGTGTACCCGCGCGTCGGCAAATCCAGATGGCGGCACACGGTCAGCATGCCGGTATGCTTGCCCGAGCAATTGTTGTGCGCGCGGCCGGGCGGCGTGCTCGTGCGGATCATCGCCTCGGCCGTGGCGGCGTGCGTGGGCATATGCGGCCCACATTCGAGGGCGCTTTCGTCGAGGCCGATCTTGGCGAGCCAGTCGAGCACGGCGCTCGTATGCATCGGCTCGCCGCCATGGCTCGCGGCTGACAACGCGATGCGCGCTTCGGGCACGGCGAAAGCGTCGGCGGCCCCCGATTCCAGCAGGCCCAACGACTGGATCGGCTTGATCGCCGAGCGCGGGAAGACCGGTGCCGTCACGTCGCCATGCGATTCGACGATTTTGCCGTCGGCGGTCGCGATCGCGACGGCGACGCTGTGGCGGGATTCGACGGCCGCGCCGCGCGAGACGTCGACGAAAAGGGGTGCGTTCATGATGAAGCCAACCTTGCCCCGGCGCGCGCGGCGAGGCAAGTTGCGCCCCATCATGAAGGGCTATTTCGGAATCGGGGTGGAGGGCATCTCCAAACCCATGAATCTCGGGGCGCTGACGCGCACCGCGCACGCGTTCGGCGCGTCGTTCGTGTTCACGGTCGCTTCCGTGTTCGACCGGCGCGCCGCCAATCAGGCCGATACGTCGGACGCCGCCGACAGCGTGCCGATCTACGATTGGCCCACGCTCGACGATCTGCGCTTGCCGGTCGGCTGCACGATGGTCGGCATCGAGTTGACGCCGGACGCGATCGAGTTGCCGAGCTTCCGTCACCCGCGCGCCGCCGCCTATATCCTGGGGCCGGAGCGCGGTTCGCTGTCGCCGGAAGCGACCAAGCTTTGCGAATACGTTATCAAGATCCCGACCAAGTTCTGCGTGAACGTCGCACTGGCCGGCGGGCTGGTGATGTACGACCGCGTGCTCAGCATGGGCAAATATCCGCCGCGTCCCGTCGCGGCCGGGGGGCCGCCCGACGCCGTACTAGATCCGCATAATTTCGGGCCGCCCCGGCTTCGTTCGAAACGTTAGCCGCTACCCGGCTGCGATAACCGCAAGAATTTCGGTCTAAGCGCGGGATCGGGCAATTCCCGCATGGCTTCGCCCGCTGTTAGAATCGAGGTCCGTAATTTTGCCGGACGGGAGCAGCCCTGCGTGAACGGCGGAAGCCAGCCTCACGATCGAGCGATGGAAGCGCGGCTGTTGGAGCATGCGCTGGAGATCTCGGGTGCCGCGACCTGGGAATGGGACATCGCGGCCGACTCGATGCGCTATTCGCCCAATCTGCCGCGCGTCTGGGGTCTCGATACGGCCGAGTTCGCGCAAGCCGGGTTCCTCGCGTTGTCGCGCCGCCTGCATCCCGACGACCGCCGCGCATATCTTTGCGCGCATCGCGATCTGCGCGACGGCCGGCGGATGGACATCGTCTATCGCGGGCGCAACGATCGCGGCGTCTATCGCTGGTATCGCGAGGTCGGGCAGAGCGAGACCGAAAATCTACGCGTCGGCACCGTCGTCGACGTGACCGCGCTCAAATCGGCGGAGGCCAATCTCGCTTTGGCGCTCGACGTCGCCGAACTCGGCTGGTGGTCGGTCGATCTGGAGGCGCGCACGCATATCTGGTCGCCGCGCGCGCGCGCGATCTGGGGCGTATCGCTCGAAGCGCCCGCGCGTTACAGCACATGGCGCGCGTGCGTGTATCCGGCCGATCGCGACACGCTGATCGACCTGGTCGCGTTTCCGGGCACGCGCGGCAGCCATGTCTATCGCGTCGTGCGCGACGACGGCACGCTGCGCCATGTGCGCGAGGAATTCCGCATCGAACGCGACGCGATGGGCCAGGCCACGCGCCTCTTCGCCACCGTGCAGGATATGACCGAGGTCGAGCGCGCGCGTCTGGCGGCGGAAGCGGCCAACCGCGCCAAATCCGACTTCCTCGCGATGATCAGCCACGAATTGCGCACGCCGCTCAACGGTGTGATCGGCACGCTGGATTTGATCGAAGAATCGCCGCTCGATCCCCAGCAGCGGCGCTGGGCGCAGATCGCGCGCGGCTCGGCCGAATCGCTGATCGCCATCGTCGACGATCTGCTCGATCTCGCCAAGCTCGACGCCGGCAAGCTGGGCTTGAGCCAAGCAGGATTCGATCCGTGCGTGACGCTCGCCGCTGCCGTCGAAAGCCAGCGTGCGCGCGCCCAAGCGCGCGGGCTGACGCTGGAATTCGATCGCGGGGCGGATCTGCCCGCGCGCGTCGCGGGCGATAGCGGGCGCTTGCGCCAGATCGTGGTCAATCTGATCGGCAACGCGATCAAGTTCACCGATCGCGGCGGCGTGTCGGTGACGCTGACGGGCGAACGCGATGCCGAAGGGTTCTGGCGTTTGAACGTCGCCGTCGCCGATACCGGCATCGGCATGGGCGAGGCGACGCGCGCGCAATTGTTCTCGCCGTTCTTCCAGGCCGATGCGTCGAGCACGCGCAAGCGCGGCGGCACGGGTTTGGGCCTCGCCATCTGCAAGCGCTTGGTCGAGGCGATGGGCGGCGGCATTTCCGCCGAAAGCGCCCCGGGGGTCGGTTCGGTCTTCCGCTTCTGGGTGCGCGCGCCCGAGCTTTAGCCCGGCGGGCGCATCGCTTCCTTCGCCTTGGCGGCGAGCTGATCGAGGCTGAAGGGCTTCGGCAGGAAATGCACGTTCTCGAAGCCTTCGAGATTCTGGCGGAATTGTTCCTCGGCATAGCCCGAGATGCAGACGATCTTCATCTCGGGAAATAGTTTGCGCGCTTCGCGGATCAGCGTCGTGCCGTCCATCTGCGGCATGACGACGTCGGTGATCATCAGATCGATCTCCGCGCCCATGTCGCGCACGATGTCGAGGGCCGCATCGCCGGTCTTCGCCTCGACGACCTTGTAGCCCTTGTTGCGCAAGGCGCGGGCGCCGAACAGGCGCACGGCGTCCTCGTCCTCGACCAGCAGCACGGTGCCGGCCCCGGTCAGATCGCGGCGGCGGATTTGTGCCGCGCTCTCGGCCTCGCCTGGCGCGGGGCCCACGAAACGCGGCAGCAGCAGCGTGAAAGTCGAGCCTTTGCCGACGGTCGAATCGACCAGCACGAAGCCGCCGGTCTGGCGCACGATGCCGTAGACGGTGGAAAGGCCGAGCCCCGTGCCCGAGCCCACGGCCTTCGTCGAGAAGAACGGCTCGAAAATGCGGCTCAGAATATCGGCGGCGATGCCGGTCCCGGTATCCTCCACGTCGATGCGCACATAGTCGCCGGCGGGGATCTCCTCGTCGCCGTGGCGTTCGGGTGCGGTGCGCGCCGCGTTCGACGTGCGGATCGTCAGCACGCCGCCTTTGCCCATCGCGTCGCGCGCGTTGACCGCCAGATTGATGATGACCTGCTCGAGCTGACCTTGGTCGACGCGCAGCAGCCACGGGTCGCGCGCATGCACGACTTTGAGCTCGATCGCGGCACCGATCAGCCGGCGCAACAGATGCGACAGCTCGGTCAATACCTCGGTAACGTCTAGGACCTTGGGTTGCAATGTTTGCTGGCGCGAGAAGGCCAAAAGCTGGCGCACGAGGTTCGCCGCGCGGTTCGCGTTCTGGCGAATTTGCATGATGTCGGCGAAGGACGAATCGCCCGGCTGATGGCGCAGCAACAGCAGGTCGCAAAAGCCGATCATCGCGGTCAGCAGATTGTTGAAATCATGCGCCACGCCGCCGGCGAGCTGGCCGACCGCCTGCATCTTCTGCGACTGGGCGAACTGCGTTTCCAGCCGCTTCTGTTCGGTCATATCCAGCAGATGGACGATGATCGCACCGTCGGGGCCGGCGGTGTCGTCGAGCGGCCGCGCGAAAATCGCGACGTCGATTTCCTTGCCCGCACGCGCGGCCAAGCGCAGCACGATCCGATCCGGCGCGTCGCGTCCCGCGGAATTCGCGGCGAGGGCGCGGACCCGATCGATCAGATTGTTGCGATCCTCGGCGACGACGAAATCGCCAAGGCCGCGCCCGATCGCATCTTCGCGTTCCACGCCCGCAAGACGCCGGAACGACGCATTCGTTTCGGTCAGGCGGCCATGAGAATCGATCAGGGCGATACCCACGGGCGCATTATCGAAAAAGCGCCGGAATGTGCGTTCGCCGCGCTGCAATGCGGCCGCCATTTCGCGCTCGCGGCCGGCATCGCGCACGGCGCCCCGCAAAATATCGTGCTCGCGCGTCAACTCGATCGATACCAGAACCGGCGGGCCGGACAAGCGGCGTAATCTTGTTTCACCCGACAGCCGTTCCGGTTCCGCGAACACGGCACCGGGTCCGCCATTGGCCGGCGGATCGTCGAGAATATCCGCCAATCGCAATCCACCGAGGATTTCGGCGCGCGGGCGCCCGAGCATCTCCGCGAATCGCGCGTTCGCGTAGGTGAATTTTCCGTCGGCCGCCGCTTCGAATAAGCCCACCGGTGCGGCATCCAGGAATGCGCGCCAGTCGCCGCCGCTTCTCTTACCGAATCCGAAAATTTTCATGGCGGTTGCAGTTTAGCGCGGTGTTTCCCGGATCGCGAGGCAACTCGCGATACGTATGGAAACAATCTATTTCTGTTGCCGGGCGGCGCGCCGCAGTACTACATTGGTGTGACCCGATTTCATCGTGTCGTTAACGTTAAATCGACAACCTTAAACTTTACGGCCCGCCAATCGGGCTCGCGATCTACAGGAGAAATTCGTTATGGCCCGTGCTTCCCGAAACGCCGCCGCGCGACCCGCCGAAAAGCCGCTGCGCTTGCGCGGCCGCCGCGGCCGCGCGTCGCCGGGCCCGAACCCGATCGATATCCATGTCGGCAAGCGTCTGCGCGAACGGCGCACGCTGCTGGGCATGAGCCAGCAGGAACTGGGCCGCTTGATCGGCATCACGTTCCAGCAATTGCAGAAGAACGAGCGCGGGACGAATCGTCTGTCGGCGTCGCGCATTTTCGAATGCGCGCGCGTGCTCGACGTGCCGGTCAGCTATTTCTTCGAGGAAATGCCGTCGGACGTGTCGAGCTTCGGGCGCAAGCATTTGCAGGGTGTCGCCGAAGGCCCGACGCCGGTCTACGGCCTCGACCCGATGGCCAAGCGCGAAACGATCGAATTGGTGCGCGCTTATTACGACATCACGGATCGCAAGCTGCGCCAGCAGATGGTCAACACGATGCGCGCCCTCGCGCGCACGGACGAGACCAGCGCCATCCACGCGCGTCCGCGTCGCGGCCGTCCGCCGAAGCGCTAAAAAGCGTTTTTAGATCGCCGCGAGTTCGTTGCCCGCCTGGTCGGCCAAGGCCTTCAACCGGGCGGGCTCGATGCGGCCCGCGAACGCGTAGCCGTAACCGTTGCGGTGCCAGTGGACGAGGTTCACGTCGCCGCGCTGGTCGGTGCGCGCGTCGCGGTCCTTGCTGCGCGAGAACGAGATCGACAGCGTGACGAGCTCGCCCGCCGCATTGGAATAGAGAAGCTGCGCGCCGGGGCGGCCGCCGATCACGACCATGCGCCCGCCTTGCAGCTCGAAGCCTTGCGGCGCCAGATCGGGGATCGCGAGATTGCGGTTGAGATTGGCGCCGAAACGCTTGGCGAGCTGGGGCACGTCCTCGGCCGTGAAATCGACCAGCAGGCGGCCTTCGCGCTCCTTGGTGCCGGCGTAAAGATCGAAATTGCCCGCGACGTTGTCGAGCCAGCGATCGGTTTCGGCCGAGGCGAGCTGCAAGCCCGTCGGCGGCTGGATCCGGCCGGTGACAAGACCGCCCGCCCCCAGCATCGCGACCACGAGGATCGAGGCGGCGACCGCCCATCCCAACGCGCCACGCGACACGCGCGCGGCCGATTCCTTGCGCGGAGCGAACGCGACGACGTTGGAAACCGGTGCTGCTTCGCGCACGGCGGCGATCAGGCGATCGGGAACCGCTTCGTTCAGCACGCCGGCATAGGCGCCGCGCGCCAATTCGCCGGTCCGGCGGAAAGCGGCCGCGCGCGCGGCGAGTTTGGGATTCTTCGCGACCGCGGCGGCCACGCGCGAAGACGACGCGGCATCGAGCTCGCCGTCGCACCATGCGACCAGCGTTTCGTCGTCGATCTTGGGGGCGGCCATCACCGCGTCCAACAAACGCTGAGGGATGGGCTCGTGCAGCACTTCGTTCATCGCACCGCGCGCCAGCGAAGCGGATTCGCGCATCGCGCGCACGAACGCGGCGAGATCGGGATTGGCGCCAAGTTCGGCTTCGACACGCGCCGTCTCCGCCGCGTCGGTCATCCCGTCGGCGTAGCGCATGGCCAATTCGGCGTCGAAGTCGCGGCTCATCGTCCCCAATCCATCCGTCGTGTCATTCGGCCCGTCGTGTCATTCGGCCGGTGAGGCGAGGCTTTCCCCGCTTTCGCCCAGCCGTTTGACGAGCCCGGCGCGCGCGCGCGCCAGACGGCTCATCACCGTGCCGATCGGAATATCCAGCGCGGCCGCCGCTTCCTTGTAGCTTTGGCCTTCGACGCACACGAGCACGAGCACGGCGCGCTGGTCTTCCGGTAGCGTCGCCATCGCCGCGCGCACGGCCTCGTAGGTCATATGCGCCTCGAGCCCGCGCCCGCCGTCGAAGGCGAGTTCGTCTTCGGCCATCTCGGCGTCGATCCGGCCTTCGCCGGTGCGAACCTTGACGGCGCGCCGCTCGTCCAGCCAGATCGTCTGGACGATACGGAACATCCAGCTGTCCAGCCGGGTTCCCGGCTGCCACTGGTCGATGCGGGTCAGCGCGCGTTCGCACGCCGCCTGCACCAGATCGTCCGCCTGATCGGGCACGCCGGTCAGACCGCGCGCGAAGCGCCGCAACCGCGGCAACAACGCGACCATCTCCTCGCGCACCTGGCGCAGCGTGTCCTCGTTCACGACGGACACGACGATAACGATGGGGAACGGGGCTTATTCGCCGGCGTCACGATGGTAATGGTCCTCTGTGACATTGCGGCAACATGATGGCAGAAGCCGCCGGATTTCCAAAGGCTTATTGGGCGGGTTCGGGCGCTTGAGCCGGCTGGAACGCGTCGGGAATTTCGGTCGGACCTTCGGCTTCGCTCTCGCCGCGCCAGCCGACGACTTGGAATTTTCCGTCCTCGACCGGCGCCAAATAGACCTGCCAATCGGCCCAATCTTCGTCCGAACACTCCGCCGTCTCGGGCGCGCAGCGGCGCACTTGCGCTTCGACCAGCGTGTTGCCCGCTTTGAACCAAGCGAAATGCTGCAGGTCTTCGGTCACGTCGCGTTCGCGGATGATCGACGCGCGATCGAACAGAAATTCGACGGCGACGGCGCCGTCGAACAGACGCGGCGGTTCGACCAAGCCGACGGCGGCGCAAATCTCCGGCATGCGCCGCACGGCGCAGGCGAAGAACGTCGCGGTCGCGCATTGCGGCGTATCGGCCTTGCCGATGCACGCGACATTCGCCGTATCGGGCGTGATGCGCGACGGCGCTTGCGCGAAGGCCACGCCGATGCCCGACAGCAAAAAGATCGCGATCAGAATTCTCATTTGAGGATCGAACCCAAAATGCCGCGCACGATACGCGTGCCGATCTGCCGGCCGATCGACGACGCGACCGAGCGCGCGACCGATGTGGCGACTTGCTCGCCGAAGGATTTGGGTTGCGCGCGGCCGCGGGTTGTCGGCCGGGTCGTCGTGCCGCCGAAAATCGCATCGGCGATGCCGCTGGCTTTCTTGGGCTTGGCGGCTTGCAGTTTTTCGAAGGCGCTCTCGCGATCGACCGCTTCGTCGTAAACGCCGTAGAGCGGCGAGTTGTTGACGAGGCCCAAGCGCTCGCCCGCGTCGACCGGCCCCAATCGCGTGCGCGGCGGCACCACGCGCGCGCGCTCGACGGGCACGGGCGTGCCCTTTGCGTCGAGGAAGGAGACAAGCGCTTCGCCGACGGCGAGTTCGAGGATCGCCGCTTCGGTATTGAGCCCCGGGCGCGCGCGGAACGTCTGTGCCGCGGCCTTCACCGCCTTCTGATCGCGCGGCGTGAAGGCGCGCAACGCGTGCTGCACGCGATTGCCGAGCTGGCCTAGCACCGCGTCGGGAATGTCGAGCGGGTTTTGCGTCACGAAGTAGACGCCGACACCCTTCGATCGGATCAAACGCACGACCTGCTCGACCTTCTCTACCAACGCTTTGGGCGCGTCGGCGAACAGCAGATGCGCTTCGTCGAAGAAGAAGACGAGCTTGGGCTTCGCGACGTCGCCCGCTTCGGGCAGGCGTTCGAACAATTCCGACAGCAGCCACAGCAGGAACGTCGCGTAGAGTTTGGGGCGCTGATAAAGCACTTCGGCCGCCAGCACCGAGACGATGCCGCGCCCGTCCGGCAAAACGCCCATCAAATGCTGAAGGTCGAGCTCGGGCTCGCCGAAGAATTTGTCCGCCCCTTGGGCTTCCAGCGCCAGCAGCCCGCGCTGGATCGCGCCGACGGAGGCCGACGCGACATTGCCGTAGCGCTCGCGATACTCGGCCGCGTTCTCCGCCACATGCGTGAGCAGCGCGCGCAGATCTTTAAGGTCGAGCAGCAGCAGGCCTTCGTCGTCCGCGACCTTGAACACGAGCTGCAACACGCCGGCCTGCGTGTCGTTGAGTTCCAGCAATCGCGCGAGCAGCAGCGGCCCCATTTCCGAAATCGTCGCGCGCAGCGGATGGCCGTTTTCGCCGAACACGTCCCAGAACAGCACGGGCGGTGCGGCGAAATCGAAATCGGATACGCCCAGTTCGGCGGCGCGCGTCCGGAATTTCGGGTTCTCGGCGCCGGGTTTGGCAAGGCCCGACAGATCGCCCTTCACGTCGGCGACGAAGACCGGCACGCCTTGCGCGCTGAAGCCTTCGGCCATTGCGCGCAACGTGACGGTTTTGCCCGTCCCCGTGGCGCCGGCGATCAAGCCGTGGCGGTTGGCGAATTCCAGCCGCAATAGATGCGTTTCGCCGCCTTTGGCGATCGCGATCCCGTTCTCGAGCCCGTGCGACACGTCCCCTCCGACGCAAAACGGGGCGCCCCGAAGGACGCCCCGTTCAAATCAAACCGAACTTCGGTCGGATATCAAGCGGCAACGGTGCGCGGCTTCACCTTCACATACGCGATCGACGCGTGCGCCGTGCAGTAGGGTTTGCCGTCTTCCGCCTTCTCGCCGCAGAAATGGAATTCGGCGTCGCCGGGATCGCCGATCGGCCAGCGGCAGGTCGACGAGTTCAGCGCCATCATCGGCAGGCGCTTGGCGGAAGGCTGGTTGGCCAAGGCGCGCAGCGCCTGGGCCGAGGTCGGGGCTTGCGCCGCCGGGGCGGGCCGCGGGGTCGCGATGCGCGGGGCCGCCGGGCGGACCGTCGCCGTCTGGCGGAAAACCTGCGGGCGCGGGCCCGTGCGCTTGATCGGCGAGGGGCGCGCGGGCAGGTGCAGGCGATGCGCCTTACCCACCACCGCGTTCTTGGAGATGCCCAAGCGCTTGCCGATTTCGGCCGTCGTCAGGCCTTCGCCCCACAGACGGGTCAACTCCGAAATCTGTTCGGGTGTCCAATCCATCGCGCCATCCCCTTGGTTTCACTGCGATTTTCTGGGGCGTCTAGAGCTTGTGGATAACTCCATATCCCCTACAACATATTGTGAAGCACCATGGGTATGACCGTCAAGCACCTCCCCACAATAGGTTGTGGGTAAGTCCGAATTTCGAGAAAACTTCCCGTTACCGCCCGCGCGGTTGATCCGGTCACGTCCTCTGTGGCACGACGCGACTCAATTACCGCGTCCGAAGTGGAACCAGCATGATCGTCGCCTTCGTCGCTACCGACACGGGTTTGGAGCGCCGCGAAATCGCCGCCGGCGAACACCTGCCCGATGGGGCGGTCTGGATCGATCTGTTCCAGCCCACGCCGGACGAGCGCGCACGCGTCGATGCCGCCTATGGCTTGGCGCTGCCCACGCACGAGGAGATGCGCGAGATCGAGCCGTCCGCGCGCTACTACGTCGAGAACGGCGCGATCTTCATGACCGTCACGGTCCTGGCGCGCACGATGGAGAAGCAGCCGGTCGCCGACGCGTTCACTTTCGTGCTGGCGAAGCAATCGCTGGTGACGCTGCGCTACAACGATCCGCGCCCGGTGCATTTCTTCGCGCAGAAGCTGGTGCGCGCGGGCGGCCATCCGACCGGCGGCGACGCGCTGCTCGGTCTGATCGAAGCCTTCGTCGATCGCTTGGCCGATGTGCTGGAGCGGATCGGCCTCGATCTCGACGCGATCAGCCGCTCGATCTTCGACGATTCCTCGAAGGCCGCGCGCCAGGTGGAGCAGGAGCGCGATCTGCAGCAAGTGCTGCGCGATCTGGGCCGGCTCGACGATCTGTGCTCGACCGCGCGCGAAAGCATGCTGGGCCTGCAACGCCTGTCGAGCTTCCTGACGACGGCGCTGGAAGCCGACGGCAAGAAGCAAGCGCGCGAGTTCAAGCAGCGCTTGAAATCGATGGCGCGCGACGTGGTGTCGTTGATGGAGCACGCCGATTACGACGCGCGCAAAGTCAATTTCCTGCTCGACGCGACGCTCGGCCAGATCAACATCGAACAGAACCGCATCATCAAGCTGTTCTCGGTCGTGTCGGTGGTGCTGATGCCGCCCACGCTGGTCGGCACGATCTACGGCATGAATTTCGCGAACATGCCGGAATTGAGTTTGGAATTCGGCTATCCGCTGGCGCTCGTGGCGATGCTCGCCTCCGCCATTCTGCCGTATCTCTATTTCAAGCGGCGCGGCTGGTTCTGATCTAGTCGAGCTTCGCCACGCGCTTGGCGATCCAGCCCGAAGCGCCCGCCGTGGGGACGGCGACCAGCAGCCAATCGGCCGCGTTCTCCACCACGATCGCCTGATGCGTGCCGGCGCGTAGATTTCCCAATACGGAACATTCGGTCGAAGCGCAGCGGCGCAGATTGACGTTGCCCGTTCCTTGAACGGTCAAGCGGCGCGGCTCGGGCGCCACGGTCGGCGCGCGGCGCAACGGGGCGGCGGGCCCGCGCAGCGCCGGCGCCGTGCCGCCGGAAGCGAGCGTCAGCGCTTGCCCGCCATCGAGCGGCACGGCGAACGGAAACGGGCCCATGGGGGCGAGGATTTCGAGCTTCGCGTCGGCGCAGCGCGGCACATGCGCGATCGCCACGCGCGCACGCCAGCCCGACCGGCCGAGATTGGGATGGACGTCGCGCGCGATATCCGGGCGCTGGCCGTCGGCGGCGGGGGTGGCGATCACGCGCCCGCAAACCGCGATGGCGACGAAAGCGGCGCGCGCCCCCAAATCGCTATCGCCCGCCCAGCCCGAAATCTCGATCACGTCGCCATCGTTCAAGCCGCGCGACGGCAGCGGCTCCTCGGTCGTCAGCGTAATGCTTTCGATCTTGCCCGCCGCCCCGCGCGCACGCTGCCACGTGTCGAGCGCATAACCCGGCGGCAAGCTATCGACCAGAATCGGGCCGGTCGGTGCCGGTCGCGGAGCGGGCGTTGCCGCGACTTGTGCTGGAGCGGGTGATGGTGTGGGCGCAGGCGCAGGTGCCGCCGTTTGCGGTGCCGGTGTGGGGGCCGGCGCCGTACGCGCCGCCGCTTGCGGCGCTGGCGGCGGTGCGGGCGTGAAGGTCACGAACAGGCTCGCCCCGCCGGCCGCGACCAAGATCGCGGCCGCCAGGATCAGCCAGATCGTCCCGCCGCGCATGCTCAGGCGAGATAGGTTTTCGCGTCGATGCCGTAATCGCGCGCGATGTCGTCGAGCAGCTTCCACGTGCCGTCGTCGATCGGGAACGTGACGGCGCGCTTGCCGCGCGAGGCGAGTTCGGGCTCGCCGGGCAGAAGCACGTCGTCCGTGCCGCGCTTGGGGCTGGCTTTGAGCCAGGCTTCCATGCGGTCGGCCTCGGCGGTCATCGTGTCTTCCGTACCCAGTGCGGCCGGATCGATCGCGACGCCGATGCAATTATTCACGATGCGCTTCAAATGCGGCTGCAACGTCGCGATCGTCGAACCGCCGCCGAGCGCGCCCGCGAACATCTCCATCATCACCGACAGCGCATAGCCTTTGTGATCGGCCATGGTCAGCAACGCGCCCATCGGATCGGTGAACATCGTCGCGGGATCGGTGCTGGGCTTGCCTTCGGCGTCGATGATCAGGCCTTCGGCGATGCGCTCGCCCTTGTTGAGCGAGACGCGAATCTTGCCCACGGCGACGCGGCTCGTGGCCATATCGGCGACGATCGGCGGCTTGCCCTTGCGCGGGAAACCCAGGCAAATCGGATTGGTGCCGAGCCTTGCATCGCGCCCGTTATGCGGGGCGACCTTCGCGTCGACCGCCACGACATCGACCAGGAAGATCGACGCGAGGCCTTGCGCCGCGCAACGCTCCGCCCAGGCGCCGATGCGCCCGATATGATGGGTTTCGCGCAAGGCGAGAACGGCCGCACCCGATTTCTTCGCCTTGGCGCACAACATGTCGGTCGCCTGCGCCATGATCGTCTGGCCGTAGCCGCGATTGCCTTCGACGACCAGCGTGGCGGCCGTTTCGGCGACGATCTTGGGCGAAGCGCCCACCTTCATCGTGCCCGCGCGCACCATGTCGATATAGAGCGGCAGCATCGACACGCCATGCGAGTCGTGGCCCGTCAGATTGGCGTCGACGAGATTTTCGCCGAGGCCCCGCGCTTCGGATTCCGGCGAGCCGCTCGCCATCGCGATCGCCGCGACCAAATCGATCGCGCGTTTCGGCGTGATATTTACGCTACCCATTCGCTCACCGGTGCCTTTGCTTCATGGAGGGGTTGGCAGACGACGTCGACCAGGGTCGGGCCGCCATGTTCGAACGCCGCCTTCAAGGCGGGTTTCAGCGCGGCCGGATCTTCGACGCGCCAAGCTTTCAGCCCGAAGGCTTCGGCGACGCGCGCGTGATCGGTGCGCTGGAAATCGACGGAGAAGTACCGCGCGCCATAGCCCGAACGCTGCCCGGCTTTGATCCAGCCATAGACGGCGTTGGACACGACGACCAGCGTCACGGGCAGATTCAAGCGCGCGATGGTTTCCATTTCGCCGCAAGCGAAACCGAAACTGCCGTCGCCCATCACGGCGACGCATTTGCTTTGCGGCCGTCCGATCGCGGCCCCCACGACGGCGGGCAGCGAATAGCCGAGCGCGCCATGCGCGCGGTTGGACACGAACCAGCGCCCGGCGCGGCGCTTGGGGTAGAAGGCCGAGAAATAGGGGCAGGGCGTGCCGGGATCGGCGACGATCACGGCGTCTTCGGGCAGCAAGCTTGCCATCGTCGCGACCAAGCGTTCGGGCTTGATCGGGGTATCGTCCGATTGCGCCAGCGCGCGGAACGCCGCTTCGCGTTCGAGCCGCGCTTGCGCGACGCGCCCCGGCGCACCCAGATCGCGATTGCAGGATAGCTTCGCGAGCTCGCCCGCGAGCGCGGCAAGGCCCAGCCGCGCATCGCCGATCATCGCCGCTTCGGTCGGATAGATGGCACCGATCACGCCGGGATCGATATCGAGATGCACGATGCGCGTTCCCCTCGCGGGAAAGCGCCAGCGTTCGGTGGTGACCGAGCCCGCCCGGCAGCCGACGAAGAAGACGAGATCGGCCCCTTCGACCAGCGCGCGCGTCGGCAGCGTGCCGCCGTTCGATCCGACCACGCCCACGCTCAACGGATGCGAATCGGGCAGCGCACCTTGGCCCGAAATCGTCGTCGCGACCGGCATGCCGAGCATTTCGGCCACGCGCGCGAGTTCGTCATGCGCGTTCGAGATCACCACGCCGCCGCCGACGATGCAGACGGGCCGCACGGCTTTGGCGAGCGCTTCGGCGCATTTCTTGACGTCGGCGGAATCGGGCCCGACGCGCGAGGCGGGGAACACGCCGTAGCGCGCGTCGCCCTGCACATCGGCTTCGTCTAGCGCATCCCGCTGCACGTCGTAGGGCAAACCCAGATGCACGGCACCCGGGCGGCCCGTCGTCGCCTCGCGAAACGCGCGGCGCAGGATGTTGGGGATATCGGCCGCGCGATCGATGACCTTGTTCCACTTCGACACGGGCGCGAACAGCGCTTCCTGGTCGAGTTCGGTCAGCGTGTATTTGCCCCGGCTCGACACCGAAATATCGGTGGTGATCGCCAGCATCGCGACCGAGCTTTCATTCGCTTCCGCGACCGCCGGCAGAATATAGGTCGCACCGCCGCCCGACGGGCCTTCGCATACGCCGACCTTGCCGGTCACGCGCGCATAGGTGTCGGCCATATAGCCGGCCGAGCGTTCGTCGCGCGTCAGGATATGCCGGATGCCGTGGCCGCCGGGTCCGCCCAAGCGCGCCAGCGCGTCGTAAAGCGGCAAAGACGTATCGCCGCAAAGACCGAAAACCGTATCGACGCCATGCGCCGTCAGAAGCTTCACGAAAGCTTCCGCACCCGAAAGTCGATTATCCGCCAAGGCTTAGCTCCTCCCCACCGATCCGGAGTGGGGCATGGGGCGGGGGCGGCTGTCAATCGGGAGCGGCTTGCGCGCGCGCGAATTCTGCGGCGCGGCGCGTTTCGATCCGATGCAGCGCCGTTTCGCGCGGCAGGCCCAATTGGTCGAGCGTTTGGCGGGCCAGCGCAAGACCGGATTCGATCGCTTCGGGCACGGGATCGGCCACGTTCAACGCGCGCAGCTCCAGCGCATGCGCGGTATCGCGCGCGCGGGCGAGAACCGGGAGTTGCGGCCAGTATTGGCGCACCGTGCGCGCGGCGCGCGACGCGGCTTGCGGATCGTCGATCGTCACGACCACGGCGGCGGCGCAATCGGCACCCGCTTTGCGCAGCATCGCGGCACGCGTCGCATCGCCGAAGATCAATCGGCCTTTGGGCGCGTCGTCGCGCGCGAACGTGGCGGGATCGGCGTCGATCGCGGTCCAGGCGATTTCCTGTTCGTCGAGCGCGCGCGCGACGACACGACCCACGCGGCCGAATCCCAGCACGATCGTGTGGCCTTCGGGCGCGCCGTCGGCGGGGCCATCCGCGGCGGCGGGGGCGGCGCGCAGCGCGCGGCCCAGCGCATCGAGACCGGGCAGGGCCGCCATCGACAAGGTCGCGACCAGCAGCATGAAGCGGCCGATCTCCGCGTCCAGCGCGCCCGCGAAAATCGCCGCCCCCAGCACGACGAAAGCGAATTCCCCCGCAGGTCCCATCAACAGACCGGCATGAAGCGCGCGTGCTTGCGGCAATCCGGCGCCGCGCGCCAGCGCGAACACGATCGCGGTCTTCAACGCGATCAGCCCCGCGACCGACAGCGGAATCGCCAGCGGCCAACGCGCGATCAGCGCGAAGTCGATGCCGATTCCGACCGACATGAAGAACAGGCCCATCAAAAGGCCTTTGATCGGCTCGATGTCGATTTCGACTTCGTGCCGGTATTCGCTTTCGCCCAGCATCACGCCCGCCAGGAACGCGCCGAGCGCCGGCGACAAGCCCGCCCAGCCCGTTCCCGCGGCCGCCCCCATCGCGGTCAACAGCGTGATCGCGAGAAAGGCTTCGCGCGCGCGCGTGGCGGCGGCGCGCGCGAAAAGCGGGCGCAACAGCCAGCGCCCCGCCGCGACGATGCCCGCCGCCGCCGCGAACGACACCGCCGCCGCAAGCCAAGGCTCGCCCGATCCGCCCGCCGCGCGTTCCAGCGCCACCAGTATCGGCACGACGGCGAGATCTTGGGCGAGCAGAATCGCGAAGCAGAATTTGCCGATCGGGGCACCCGTCTGGCCGCGCTCGGACAGCGTGTGCATCACCATCGCCGTCGAGGAAAAGGCGAGCGCCACGCCGATCGCGAGAATCGCGGCAATGCCGTTGCCGAAATACCAAGCGACGATGCCGATCGCGACGCCGCAGACCGCGATCTGCGCGCCGCCCCAGCCGGCGACGGCCGCGCGCATCGTCCACAGGCGGCGCAAGGAAAGCTCCAGCCCGATCGTGAACATCAGGAAGACGATGCCGAGTTCGGCGATCACGCGCACCGATGCGGGATCGCCGATCGTCGCATGCGCCAGCGGCGGAAAAGCATCGGCCAAGCGTCCGACGCCGAACGGCCCGACCGCGATACCCGCCGCGAGGAAGCCGATCGCGGCGGGCACGCGCAAGGCACGCAACGCCGGCACGACGATCCCCGCCGCGACGAGGAAGACGAGCGCCTCGCGCAGGAAAGGCAATTGTGCGGAATGCGCGCCGGTTTCCATCGCGGGCGCGAACTTCGCATCAAGCGCCGGGATTGTACAATCCCGTTCGCGTCAATCCTTGCGATCTTCGATCAGCGTGGCGTAGACGCGCTTGGCGACCGGCAACAGCGTATCGCGCGGCGTTTCCGACAGCAGCGCGTAGCCGAATTTGCCTTCCTGCCAATAGAACATCGACACGCCGTTGTTTTCCTGGAAGCGGAACGACGTCTGGCGCGCTTCGGTTTCGCTGCACACGTAAAGCGTCAATCGCTTGCCGTCGCGCGTTTCGTACATGAATTGCGCGGCCGGGCCCGAACCGCCGGGCAGCAGGCGCCCGCCGACCAGCGTGAACCCGTAGGTATCGAGGCGCGGCACGATCAATTTCGTACCCAAACGCCGCGACAGCCAATTGACCAGATGCTCTTCCTCGCTCGCCGGAACTTCGACCGGGTGGCGCACTTCGGCGACGTAAAGCCGATGTGCGGCGACCGCCGGCGGCGGAATATCGGCCATGACCGTGTCGGCCGGGTTCGTGGCGGCGGCGGGGGCGGGCGGGGGGGCGAATTCGCGCGCCAGCGTGAAGCCCAGCCCCAAGCCGATCGCCAGCATGGCGGCACTGGCCGCGATCGCGACAGGGAAGCGGCGCTTGGCTTGAGGGCGCGCGCGCGCGGCGGCGATCAGATGCTGGGGAATTTCCTCCTCCAGCACATGGGCGGTGGCGCCGCGCAACGCGACGATATCGGCCAAATCCGCGCGCACGCGCTGTGCCAAGGCGGGATCGGCGGCGAGCCAGGCATCCACCTCCGCGTGTTCGGCCGGGGTCAAACGCCCGTCCACGTAGCGCAGCAATTTGTCTTCCATCTTGTCGGTCATTTTATCACCTTCAGCCGCGCGCGCGGAACGTCCTCGCGTAACCGCGCACGGGCGCGCGACAAACGCGACATGACCGTTCCCACGGGCACGTCCAGGATTTTCGCGGCGTCCTCGTAAGCAAGGCCTTCCAGCCCCACCAGCAGCACCACCGCGCGTTGGTCTTCGCCCAGCATCGCGACGCGATCCAAGATCTCGCGCGCCGCCAGTCGTTCGTGTTGATCGGCTTGCGTGCCGTCGCGCAAATCGTCGTAATCGAGCGTCACCGGCGAGCGCGCCTTCTTGCGCGCCTGGTTCGCGTTGATGTTGTGCATGATCGCGAACAGCCAGGCGCGCAGGTCGCCGCCCTCGCGCCACAAATGCCAGCGATCCAGCGCGCGCGCGATCGTATCGTGGACCAGATCGTCGGCCTGGCCGCGCGATCCCGCCAGCACGCGCGCATAGCGACGCAGGCGCGGCAGGCAAGCGATGATCGCATCGCCGCGGGCTTGCGCGTCCTTGTCGGTCGTGTCGCTCAAAGTCGGGGCCTTCGCATACTCGGTAAACACCAGCAGGGCTGGGCTATTCCCTTGCCCCGCAATCCCTTCAGTATGCGCCGGATTTCAAGCGCCGGCCAGAATCGCCCGCGCGGTTTCGGCGTCGCGCGCGATCTGGGTTTTGAGCGCGTCGAAGCTATCGAATTTGCGCTCCGCGCGCACGAATTCGATCAATTCGACGATCAAGCGCTTGCCGTAAAGATCGCCGGCGAAATCGAACAAATGCGCTTCCAAACGCGGGGCGGGATCGCCGCCCGCCGTCGGCCGAATGCCGATATTGGCGACACCGTTCACGGGGGCGGCGGCGGCACCCTTTACCCGCACGGCATAGACGCCGAGCTTGGGCGGCATATAAGGGCCCAGCGCGATATTCGCCGTGGGGAAGCCGATCGTGCGGCCGCGCTGGTCGCCTTTGCGCACGCGCCCGTCGATCGCGAAGGGGCGGCCCAGGATGCGCGCGGCGGTTTTGGGATCGCCGCCCTTCAACGCTTCGCGCACGGCGGTGGAGGAGAAGACGAGCAACTCCCCGCCGCTATCGTCGCGCGCCGCGGGCACGATGGCGGCGTCGGCGCCGTGGCCACGCATATCGGCGATCAGCGTATCGGCATTGCCGCCGCGCCCTTTGCCGAACACGAAATCGTAACCGGCGACGACGCACGCAAGGCCCAAGCCCTTCGCCAGCACCTCGCCCGCGAAGGCGTCGGCGGTCATCGACGACAGGCGCTTGTCGAAGCGCAGCACGAAACAAAGATCGACGCCCAGATCGCGCAGCGCGTCGATCTTCAAATGCGGGCTCGCCAGCAGGAACGGCGGCAGATCGGGCTTGAAGAAGCGGCGCGGATGCGGCTCGAACGTCACGATCGCGGCGGGGCGCCCGGCCTGGCGCGCGCGCGCGACCGCTTCGCCGATCACCGCCGCATGGCCGCGATGCACGCCGTCGAAATTGCCGATGGCGGCGACGGCGCCACGCGCCGCAACCGGCAGCGAATTCCAATCGCGATAAAGGCGCATGGCGATCCGTTCGTTCAGTCGGCGGCGGGTTTGTTCGCGACCAGGACGACGGCTTCGCCCTCGACCACCGTCTTGTCGTCGACGCTGATCGTGGTGGTCAGCGTGCAGCGGCGCTTTTCCGGTACAAGTTCCTTGACCGTCGCGCGCGCGACCAGCGTGTCGCCCGCGCGCACCGGCGCCTTGAAGCGCACCGATTGCGACAGATAGATCGCGCCCGGCCCCGGCAATTTGGTGCCCAGCACGGTCGAGATGAACGACGCGGTCAGCATGCCGTGCGCGATGCGGCCCGAGAACGGCGTTTCCTTGGCGAAGACTTCGTTGATATGGACCGGGTTGTTGT
Organism: Tagaea sp.; assembly: GCA_041917215.1. GTDB lineage: Bacteria > Pseudomonadota > Alphaproteobacteria > CACIAM-22H2 > CACIAM-22H2 > Tagaea. The sequence goes on along the minus strand of JAYRYC010000001.1, from coordinate 97,625 downwards.
CGCCCGTCACGCCCGCGAACAGCACGATATCCGTTTCGGTCAGCGTGCGCGCATAGACGGCGGTCTGGCCGACATGGAGATCTTCGAAATAAAGCCCGTGCAGCTCGTCGTTCGTACTCATCTTCGGGTCCAATCCCGTCTGGTATTGCAGCGCAATAAACGGCTTGCGACTATAGCCATCGCCCGGTGGAGCGGCAATCTTCCCCGGAACGAAGGTAAGGCAGCATGGCGAAAGGTAAATCCGGTCCGACCGGGGCGGCGCGCAGTCTGGCGAAAATCGACCTGTTCGCGGCGCTGACCACGACCCAGCGCGCCGCGATCGAAGCGCGTTGCCGCTGGCGCGAATACCCGAAGGGGGCGAGCGTCATCGATCGCGAAGCGCCGGAGACGGACGTGTATTTCGTCGTCGCCGGATCGGTGCGCGTGGTCATTCATTCGGAATCGGGGCGCGAGGTCGCGTTCGACGAGATGGGGCCGGGCGGCTGTGTCGGCGAAATCGCGGCGATCGACGGCGGCCCGCGTTCGGCCTCGGTCGAAGCGTTGGAGCAAACGCTCTGCGCGATCCTGCCGCGCCAGGCCCTTCTCGATGTCGCGGTGACCGCCCCCGCCGCCACGCTCGCCTTGCTGCGCCGGATGGCCGCGATGGTTCGTGTCGCCACCGAACGCATTCTCGATCTGTCGACGCTGGGCGCGCAGAACCGCGTCTACGCCGAAATCCTGCGCCTCGCCAAACCCGTTTCGGGCAAGCTCGTGATCAAGCCGATCCCCGTGCATGGCGACATCGCCGCGCGCGTATCGACGACGCGCGAAACGGTGGCGCGCGTGTTCTCCGAACTTGCGCGCAAGAACATCGTGGTGAAGGAAGGCGGCGGTTTGACGATCGCGGCCCCGTCGCGCCTCAAAGCGATGGTCCGCGAGTTCAAGACGGCTTAGCCAAGATATTCCGGCTCCTCGCGCGCGAGCATGCGGGCGAGCGCTTTGAAGTGCACGGCCGCATAGGCGGCGTTGCCCGCATCCATTTCGCGCACCGTGCGCTCGGCGATTTGCCCCGGTACGAGTTTCAACGGCCGCCCGGTCGACATCGCCAGTACTTGCGCTTGTGCGGCACGCTCGAGGTAGTAAAGCCGATCGAAGGCTTGTGCCACGTCGGGTGCCGTGACGATCACGCCATGATTGGCGAGGAACAGCACGGGCTTGCCCTCCATCTTCGCCGCCATGCGATCGCCCTCGGTCGCATCGCATGCCAGGCCGTTGTAATCGTCGTCGTAAGCGATGCGGCCGTGGAATTTCAGCGCCGTCTGCACGCAAGGTTCCAAGCGCCCGTTCTCGATCGAACACAACGCGGTCGCGTAGGGCATATGCGTATGGAACACGGCGGTCGCATGCGGATGGCGCAGATGGATGCGCGTATGGATATGCAGCGCGGTTTCCTCCAGCGGCCAATCGCCTTCCAGCACTTTGCCCGTGCCGTCGATCAGCAGCAGGTCGGAGGTTTTCATCTCCCGCCAATGCGGGCCCCAGGGATTCACCAAAAAGCGATCCTCGGCGACCTGCAGGCTGAAATGATTGCAGGTCCCTTCGTTCAGGCCGAGCCGTGCGGCCCAGCGCAGCGCGCAGGCGAGATCGGCACGGGCATCGGTGAAACTCGTTGCGGACATTTGATCCTCCCTGGGGTCGAGAGCGTCGCATATTGCGACGGGATTTTATCGGCTTTCGTCGCGGATTTTCGGCAAAGCCCGAACTTCGCGCGGCGCGCATGCGCGCCATGTTCACGCCGCGCGCGATCTTCACTCGGCATTAAGCCAGCGCGCGCTTAATCGCGCCATCGCAACGAAGCAATCCGCGTTGGAGCCAAGACCATGTCGCTGAGCATCTCGTCCGCCTCGAACAGCTACGCCAGCATCGCCGCCGCAAAGCCCGCCGCCGGCGGCAACGATGGCGATTCGGGTGCGGCTTCCGCCAGCGCCGCGTCGGCCGCCTCGGCCGCGACGCCGGTCGCGCAAAGCCAATCGACCGGCGGTACTTCCATCCAGTCGAACAGCGTTTCGCCCGCCGCGTCGGGCGGCTCGGCCACGCCCCCGCCGCCCGCGGCATCCGGTCGTGGTCAGCTCCTCGACATCGCCGCCTGAAGAATGCCGGGTCCGGTTAAGGCGGAGCAGGGCGATTACCTTGCCGCCGCCCCGGACCTGTCACGGGTTTTGCACATTCTTTCTCTAACTTTGCGTTGCGTGCGCCGGGCGGCATCGAAATCCGGCGTGCCGCTATGCGCGAATGGCACGGGTCTTCCCGGCGCCATTTATGGAAAACTACGGTCGGCGTTGAATTTACAAATCAAAAGCGGCCCCGTTATCGGGATACCGCGTTCCTGAAAGAAACCAAGCGTTATGGACAAGTCCCCCCTCCCGCAACCGAAGCTGTACAACACGCGGCTTTTCGTCGGGAACGTGCCGTTCGACTTCACCGCCGAACGCTTGGCCGATTTGTTCGATGGCTACGGAATCGTGATCGAAGCTTCGGTGCCGACCGATCCCGTCTCGGGCAAGGCGATCGGCTATGGCTTCGTCACCATGGCGCATGAAAAGCACTGCAAGGCCGCGATCGAAGCGTTGGACGGCAGCACGGTTTCGGAGCGGCGCATCGAAGTGCGCTTGGCCGACGTGAAGCCCAAGACCAAGGCCGCGCGCCCGGCGCGCCGCCGCACCGGCGGCCCCGCGCCGCGCAAATTGATGGGCCCTGGCAATTTCGCCCCGCCCAGCTTCGGCGACGGCGAGGCCCCGGCCGTGCGCGCCGCGCGTGCGCCGCGTGCCGGCGGCTTCGACACCTCCGAATTGGAAGCGCCGCCGCGCCCGCTTTACGCTTCGGCGCCGCGCGCACCGCGTCCGGCTTCGTCGGCCCCGCGCAGCTTCGTGGTCGAAAAGCGCCGCCTGGGTCCGCCCACGCGCCGCGTCTGATCGCGTTTCACGCTTTTTCGCGTACGTAACGCCGCACGGCTTCCGCCAAGCCGCGCCACGCCAGCGGCTTGTCCAGCAGCGCGTCCATTCCCGCCGCGTGGCAGGTCTCGATCTCGTCCGTATCTGCGCTCGCCGACAGCGCGACGATCGGCGTGCGCGCGCGCGCCGTTTCGACTTCGCCCGCGCGGATGCGTTTGGCCAGATCGCGCGCGTCGAGATCGGGCAAGCGCAGCTCGGTCACGATCAGCCCGTATGGCGTCGCGCGCCACATCGTCCACGCTTCCTCGCCGCACGGCGCCGCATCGACGCGATAGCCCGAGAGTTCCAACCGGCGCACCAGCACGTCGCGCGTCATCGGATCGGCGTCGATCGCCAGGATAAGGCGGCCTTGCGCCAGCGCGTCCTCGCGCGACGGCGCTTCGCGCGGCGCTTGGAACACCGGATCCTCGTCGCTTTGCGAAACGCCGCCGATGCCCAGGGCCCGCATCGCGCCCGCGACGATCGCGGCCCGGCGCAAAATCGTGGCGCTGGTATCCGCATCGTCGGCGTCGATCAACGGCGCGGCGATATGCAGGCGCAAGCGCTTGCCCGCCCCGCCGCCGAAATCATGGGTGCCGGGCAGGGCGACGCAAAGATCGGCGTCGCGCCGGTCGTTGACGAGCGTGGCACCCGCCGCGATCAGATAAGCGGCGACCGCCGCGTGCGCCGGTCCGCTTTGGCCCAGCACCACCGCGCGATAACCGGCCAGCGCGTTGCCGGGCGGCAAAGGCCGCAAGGCGCCGCCCGCGGGTTCGGCCGGCAATTCCAGCACGAAGGTCGTGGCACCGTCGGCATGCGTGGTCGCGCGCAAACGTCCGCCCATTCGCGCGGCCAGCAAGCGGCAAACCGGCAGGCCGGGACTGCCCGGCGGCGCGGTGAATTCGCCGCTCCGCGCGGCGCTCGGATCCAGTAGCATCGCGATCGCCGATTGCGGCAGGGCGGGACCCGTGTCGGCGACGGCGAAAATCAGCGCGCCGTCGCCCAGCGACAGGCGCGCATGCACGCGGCCTTGCGCCGTGCGTCCGATCGCGTCGCCGATCAAATTGAACAGGATCTGGCGCACGCGCAGCGGATCGATCTTGTAGCGCTCGACGATCTCGGGATCGACGAAGCACGACAGCGTCAATCCCTTCGCGTCGGCGTGCCCGGCGAGATTGAGCGCCACGCGCTCCAGCAAATCGCCGGCGTCGGTCGCGCGCAGATCGACCGACATCGACGCCGCGTCGATGCGCGCGAAATCGATCAGATCGTCGACGACCGCGAGCAGGTTTTCCGCCGTGCGGCGCAGATCGCGCAAGCCCGCGGGCGGACCGCCGCGCGCGCGCGTCGCCGCGTCGATTTCGACCAAGCCCAGCAGCGCATGCAGCGGGGTGCGCACGCGCTGGCGCATCGCGGCGAGGTAGGACGATTTCGCGTGCCGCGCGGCGGCGGCCGCCTGTTCCTCGCGCGCGCGCGCGGCGGCGGCGTCGCCCATCGCGGCGCAGGCCGCCGACAGGCGGGTGCGCGCGTCGTCGTCGCGCCCGGGCGCCGGCAGGGCCAGCATCTCGCCCGCTTTCGCCGCCAGCGCGCCCAGCGGCTTCTCGACGTCCTCCACGATCGCGCGGCGCGCCATCCAGCCCGCGAAACCCATCGCGAGCGACAGCAGCGCCAGCGCCCCGCCGAATTCCAAACGCATCGCCCGCGCGCCGGCCAAAGTCGCGTCGAGCTGGACGCGGCGCATTTCGATCGCGCGATCCAGCGCCGCGTCCAGCGGCGCGATCCGCAAGCGCACTTCCCGGCGCAGGAAATCGCCGATCGCATCGCGATCGCCGGTGCCCAAAACCAGCACGGCTTGGTCGAGCGCCCCTTCCATCCGCAAGATCAGCACTTCGATCTCGCTCGCCAAGGCGCGTTCGGGGCCGGAGACGCGGGTCAACGCCGACCGGTACGCCGACCACGCCGACGCGGCGCGCGCGCGCGCCGCCTGCAACGAATAGCCGGCGGACTCCAAACCCGTCCGGCTGGTCGCGGCGCCGTTCAACGCTTCCGGCGCGTCCAGCGAATAGGCGCGCGCGACGGTTTGCAGACCGAAGACCGACGCCAATCCCGCGTCGTCGAATTCCTCCAGCGTGTCGTTGCCGCGTTGAATCGCCGCGAGCCCCACGGCGACCGACAAGCACGCGCAAGCGGCGGCGACGGCGAGCCAGCGTCGCGCTTTGGCGGTGACGGCTTTTATGCGGGGCGTCGGGGTCGTTTGCATGAAGCGGATGTTCCGCCCGGGACTATGCCCCGGCGCGCGCGCCGCCTCAACCGCTGGCCCAGGCCTCGTCGACCGGGAAATAACGCGCGGCGAAGCGATAGGTATCGCTGACTTTGCGCTGCTGCGCGGGGTTGCGTTCGATCGTTTCGCCGGCCCAGGCCGCCAGCAGCGCGTCCCAGCGCATCGTTTCGCCGTGCAGCCAATCGCGCGCCTGGCGGACATAGATGATCTGGCGGCCGAGATTGAGGATCGTGTTCGCCGTTTCGCCGGTCTGCGCGTCGACCTCGTCCAGGCGCTGTTCGTAGCGGCGCACCGGCTTGTCGAGCAATTGCACGACCCGCGCGAGGCTGTCGGCGACGCCGCGCTCGCGCTTGTAGCCGGACTGCAAGCGGCGGAACAGATCGATCAGGCGGCGCATTTGGCCGACTTTCTCGCGCAACGCCTCGATATAGGAAAGTTCGGCGGCGAGCCGCTCGACGGAATCGACGACCTCGCCTTTGCGCTCCTCCGGCAGGCCCATGCGCTGCGCGAGTTTCGAAAACGCCTCCTGCACCTTCGATTTGACGGCGGGATCGGTCGCCATCGCGGCGAATTCGACGGCGCTTTCCGCCTTCGAACCTTCGCCCATCCAGGCGAGCAAGCCCGCGGCGATGCGGCCATGCGCGGTTTCGAGGTGGTGCTTCTCCACCTTCCAAGACGCGGTGCCGTCGATCAGCTCCGACGGGATCGCGTCGCCGGGATGGATCGCGGGCACGTATTTCAGCGCGTTGGGAATCTCCGCCAGCAGCTTGCCGTCGGCGGAATCGGGCGGGATTTTGAAGTACTCGCGCAGGGCGTCGATGCTCATCGCCGCGCGCAAATCGCCCAGATCGACGCTGAATACGGGCTCTTGCGTCGAATCGTCGCGTTCGAACGCCGCTTTCGGGGCGGCGAATACCTTGTGCTCGAACTCGAAACGGCGCGGCGCCGCGGCGGATTTGGGGGCTTGGTTCAACGCCGCTTCGGGCGTCGTCGCACCGGTATCTTCGGCGATCGAAACGGCCGGCATTTCTGGCTCCTGAGGACGAGCCGAAATTTGCGCCACGAAAGTGAATCTCGTCTTAAAGAATCGGCGTCAGACGCCATTCCAATCGGACGCGATGGGGAAATGTCGGGCCGCGAAGCGGGCGGTTTCGTCGATTCGGGCGCGCTGGCCCCGCGCCGAGACGCCGCGGTTCCACAGCGCCAGCAGATCGTCCCAGCGCATCAATTCGGCGTGCAGCCGGTCGCGCACCTCGCGCGTCAGGGCGACGCGTTGGGTCATGTTCAGCACGGCATCGACCGTGTCGGCGATCTTCGAATCCAGCAGATGAAGCCGCCGCTCGTAGGCGGTGACCGGACGGGCGAGCAGCTGGACGATGCGCGCGACTTGATCCAGCGTCGTGCGATCGCGGCGATAGGCGTCGCGCAGGTTTCCCAGCGTATCGACCAGGCCGCGCGTCTGCGCCACGCGTTCGCGCAAGGCTTCGATATAGGCGAATTCCTCGGCCAGGCCGTCGACGATCGCCTCGGCGTCGCCCGCGAGTTTGGCGTCGAGCCCCATTTTTCCCGCCAACAGCTTGTAGCCGTCGGCCAATTCGGGCAGCAGCGACGCGTTTTCGGCGAGGATCGCGTAGTCGCGCGGCGTTTTCGCGTCCGGGCGCTTGCCCAATGCGGCGAGCAGGCCCGCGAACAGCTTGCCGCGCGCGGCGGCGACGTGTTGTGCCTCGACCTTCCACGACGCCGATCCGTCCAGCAATTCGGCGGGAATCGAATCGCCCGGTGCGATCCGGCGCACATGGCGCAGGCCGCGCGCGACCGCGTCGAGCTGGCGCGAATCGGGCGAATCGGGCGCGATCTCGAACGCCTTGATCAACGCCGGGAAGGGCAGGCACGCTTTGACATTGCCCAAATCCAGCGCCAGCACCGGTTCGCCGGTATTGGCGTCGAGCTTGAACACCGCGCCGGGGGCGGCGAACACGCGATGGACGAAAACGAAATGGCGATTGTCGTCGGGGACGCGCGGCGCATCGAGTGCCGGCGGATCGGCGGTCTGGGGGACGGCTTGCGGCGGAAGTTCGAGCATCGCGTCCGGCGGAATGCGGTATCCGACGCAAGAATTGCGGCAGGGGGACACTCTATGCCGATGCGTGTTACGGTTGCCATTGTCATTCCGAAAAAATTTCCGTCGTCATGAAAATCGTCGCCGATCCCGACCGGCAAACTTGGTTCGACACTGCCGCGCGTATGTCCTTCTTCCCGCTGCAGCAGGATTGGGAGTACGGGCTTGCCGCGCGCTGGCAGGGGCGGGACGTGCGGCGCTTCGTCGCGTTGGCCGACGATGGCGCGCCGGTCGCCTGTTTGCAGGCGATCGGGCGGCGATGGCTCGGTTTCTTCGATATCTGGCTGGGGTTGCGCGGGCCGGTCGGCGACATGCGCGCCGCCGGAAGTTTCGCCAAGGCGCTGCCCGGTTGGCCCTTCGCGGCAAGGTTGTTGGGCCCGGAAATCGCCGCCGAACCCGCCAACGCGGCGCGCTGGCAAGGGCGAGCGCGCGTGCATACCGGGCCGACGATGGCGCTGTGGCGCTTGGACGACACCGACGAAGCGGGTTTGCGCGCGCGCATGAAGCAAAAATGGCGCAATCGCTTGGCCGCTGCGGAGCGTTCCAATCTGCGGATCGAGTTGGTGCCGCGCGGCAAATGGGTCGATTGGGTGATCGATCAGGCCGACGCGTTGCGCGCGAAAAAAAGCTTCGAAGCGCCGCCCGCCGCGTTCGTCGCGCGCCTCGCCGAACTCAAAGCCGCGCGCGAATGTCTGGTTGCGGTGGCGCTGGACAAGCGCGAGCCGGTCGCCGGGGCGCTGTTCCTGCGCCATGGGCGCGACGCGACCTATTACGTCGCGTCGTCGTCCGACGCGGGGCGCAAGCGCAATGCCGCCAATCTCGTGCTGTGGCGCGCGGCGCTCGCCCTCAAAGAAGCGGGCGTACGCATTCTCGATCTCGGCGTCGTCGAAACCGAACGCAGCGCGGGTCTCGCGCGCTTCAAGCTGGGTACAGGCGCCACGCCCTTCGAGCTCGCGGGCACGTATCTATGACCGGCGTTTACGGCAAAACGATTCCGGCGGCCAAGCGCACCTGGCGCGCGCTCGCCGTCCCGCTGTGGCGCTACGCCGTGCCGTTGCTGCTGGCGCTGACGCTGCTCGATGCGATCGTCTTCCTCGCCCTGAACAAATTGTCCGGGGCGTGCTACGGCGCCTTCGCGTGGTTCGGCGTCTGCTAGGTCAGGCGACCGGAATATCCGCGCGCGTGCCGACTTCGGCGGCGATGCGCTCGAACGCTTCCTCGACCGTGACCGCACCCAGATCCTTGCCGGAGCGCAAGCGCAGCGCGACCTTGCCCGCTTCGGCTTCCTTGTCGCCGATCACCAGCATGTAGGGGATCTGCTCGATCTGCGCGTTGCGGATCTTCTTCTGCATACGCTCGGTCGACGCGTCGATATCGATGCGCACGCCGCCTTCGCCGTTGGGCAGCTGCATATGCGCCAAACGGCGCGCGACGTCCTTGGCGAAATCGACATGGCGATCGGCGATCGGGATCATCCGCGCCTGGATCGGCGACAGCCAGGTCGGCAAGCGGCCGGCATAGTTCTCGATCAGGATGCCGATGAAGCGTTCGAACGAGCCCAGGATCGCGCGGTGGAGCATCACCGGGCGATGTTTCGCACCGTCCTCGCCGATATACGACGCGTCGAGACGCTCGGGCAGCACGAAATCGACCTGCAACGTGCCGCATTGCCAATCGCGGCCGATCGCGTCGCGCAGCACGAATTCGAGCTTGGGCCCGTAGAACGCGCCTTCGCCCGGATTGCGCGTCGTGGCGAGACCGGCGGCGGTCGAACCTTTTTCGAGGGCGCTTTCCGCCTTGTCCCAAATCTCGTCCGACCCCGCGCGCTGTTCGGGCCGGTCGGAGAATTTGACGAGCAGATCCGAGAAGCCGAAATCCTTGTAGATATCGCGCAGCAGGTCGCAGAATTTTTGCGATTCCGCCGGGATCTGATCCTCGGTGCAGAAGATATGCGCGTCGTCCTGCGTGAAGGCGCGCACGCGCATGATGCCGTGCAACGCGCCCGACGGCTCGTAGCGATGGCAGGCGCCGAACTCCGCCATACGCAGCGGCAGGTCCTTATACGAACGCTGGCCGTGGCGGAAAATCTGCACGGCGCCCGGGCAGCTCATCGGCTTGATGGCGTAAAGGCGGTCTTCCTCTTCGCCTTCCTTGCCGGGCTTGGCCACGAACATCGCGTCGCGATAATTCTCCCAGTGGCCGGATTTTTCCCAGAACACGCGGTCGACGAGCTGCGGCGTCTTCACCTCGACATAGCCGTCGTCTTCGAGCTTCGTGCGCATGTAACGCTCGATCGTGCGGAACAGCGTCCAGCCTTTGGGATGCCAGAACACCGTGCCGGGCGCTTCTTCCTGGATATGGAACAAGCCCATCGACACGCCCAGCTTGCGATGGTCGCGCTTCTCGGCCTCTTCCAAGCGGAACAGATAGGCCTTGAGATCGGCCTCGTTCGCCCAGGTCGTGCCGTAAACGCGCGTCAGCTGCGGGTTGCGATTGTCGCCGCGCCAATAAGCACCTGCCACGCGCATCAAGCGGAAGGCGCCGACTTGGCCCGAATGCTCGACATGGGGCCCGCGGCACAGATCGACGAACTCGCCGAGCTTGTAGAGCGACACGCTCGACACGCCCGCGGCCGGGTTCTCGAACAGATTGGGATCGTCGAGACCCTTGGCCGCCGTCGAGCCGCGCGTCTTCAACAGGTCGAGCAACTCGACCTTATAGTCCTGGTTCGTCGACTTCATGAACCCGATCGCGTCGTCGATCGCCACTTCCTCGCGCACGAAAGGCAGCTTGCGCTCGCGGATGCGGCGCATTTCGGCTTCGATGGCCGGCAGGTCTTCGCTGGTCAGCGGCGTGGGCGTGTGGATGTCGTAATAGAAACCATCGGCGATCGCCGGGCCCACGCCCAGCTTCGCTTGCGGATAAAGCTTCGTCACGGCGGCGGCCAGCACATGCGCGCACGAATGGCGCATACGTTCCAGATCCACCTCCGGCTTACCCTTCGACCCGTCCATTGCCCTGAATTCCTTCGACTACGCGGAAAGCCGAGCAAAATAGGCCCGCGCGGCGTTTCGTGCAATGTTTGGTCTCTCGGGGGTTCGGGGCTGGCGGGAAGGGGGGCGGATGCGCTATGCCGGGCGCCGTGACCGGAAAACCTCATCCCAAACGACGCCCGCCGTTCCGTGGCCCCAAACCGCACGGTGCGCCGCAAGGCCGCGAGGGCGGCCGGCCGAACGCTTCGAGCGACAAGGGCGCCCCGCATCGGCGCGATATCTTGCGCATCGCCGGTCTGCCGGCGGTCGAAGCCTTGTTCCTGCGCGATCCGCAAGCGGTGAAGCGTCTGATCGTGGCGCCCGAAATGGCGCAGGCCGCCAGCGATATGCTGCGCGAAGCCAATGCGCGCGACATTCCCCATCGCATCGTGCCGCAAGGTGCCCTCGACAAAATGGCGGGCACGGCGCTCAACGGCGGCATCGTCGCGGAGACCGCGCCGCGCCCGGCCAAGCCCTTCGATCTGGGCCAAGCCCAAGCTTGGGCGCGCAAATGGCATCCGCTGATCATCCTCGACGGGATCGGCAATCCGCATAATCTCGGCGCCATCGCGCGCACGGCGGCGTTTTTCGGATTGCCGCATCTGGCGATTTCCGATCGTCAGGACCAAGCGGGCCCGTCGGAAGCGGCCTATCGCGTTTCCGAAGGCGGGCTCGTCTGGGTCGATCTCTATCGCATCCATCGCTTGCCCGACGTGCTGCGCCGCTTGCGCGATTTCTATGTCGTCGTCGGCACGGCGCTGGACGGCGCTTCGCCCTTGCCGGTCGCCGAACTCGCCAAGGCGCCCAAGCCCGTGTGCCTCGTGCTCGGCAACGAAGAACGCGGGCTTAGCGCCGAAACCCTCGCGGCGTGCGAGAAGGTCGCGATGCTGCCGGGCTCCGGCCGCGTGCAATCGCTCAACGTCGCCGCGACCGCCGCGATTTTCATGCACGCGCTCACCGGCGGTTTGCGGCCTAGATAATGCAAGTCAGGCCCGTATGACCGAAGCCGCACGCGCACCCAAGCCGGGTGAAATTCCGATCATCGATTTGGGCCCCTTGCGCGACGGCAGCGACCCTGCGCGCGTTGCCGCCGAAATCGGCGCGGCGTGCCGGGGGACCGGCTTCTTCTACGTGGTCAATCATGGCGTGCCGGCGATGATCCGCGACGCGATGCTGGGTGCGGGCCGCGAATTCTTCAAATTGCCGGCGGCGGAGAAGGCGAAAACCTCGATCACCCATTCGCGGCACAATCGCGGCTATGTGCCGTTCGAAAGCGAAGCGCTCGATCCCGACCGGCCGGGCGACGCCAAGGAAGCTTTCAATATGGGCCGCGAATTGGCGAGCGACGATCCCGATCTTCTGGCGGGCAAGCCGTTCCACGGGCCCAATCAATGGCCCGCGACGCCGCCCGAATTCCGCCCCGCGCTGCTGAATTATTTCGACGCGATGCTCGATCTCGGCCAAGATCTGCACCGCGCTTTCGCGCGCGATCTGGGTCTCGACGAGGATTTCTTCGCCGACAAGATCGACAAGCCGCTGGCGACGTTGCGCTTGTTGCATTACCCGCCGCATCCCGGCGCGTTCGACGGGCGCCAATACGGGGCGGCGCCGCATACCGATTACGGCAATGTCACGATCCTGTGGCAGGACCAAGTCGGCGGCTTGGAAGTGCGCGCGCGCTCGGGCGAATGGATTGCGGCGACGCCCGTCGCGGACAGTTTCGTGTGCAATATCGGCGATTGCCTGATGCGCTGGTCGAACGACGTCTACGTTTCCACGCCGCATCGCGTGGTCAACCGCTCGGGGCGCGAGCGCTGGTCGGTCGCCTATTTCCTCGATCCCAACGCCGATGCGCCCGTCGTTTGTTTGCCGGGCGAACCGGCGCGCTATCCCGACACGACCGGGGCCGCGTATCTCAAAGAACGCCTCGATGCGACGTATTCTTTCCGCCGTACTTAGCGTCGTTTTCGCCGCGACCGCCGCCGCGCAAACTGCGGGCCCGTGCGACACGCTGGCCGATGCGATCAACAAATCGCAGGAAGCCGGCAAACCGATCGCGGCGGTCGCCAAGGCGCTGCTGGAAACGCGCAGCGCCTATCCCGGCATCGTGTTGCCGCGCGCCGAGCCCGCGAATCTGCGCATCGGCAACGTGACCTTCGATCGGACGAATGGCGGCGTGTCGCGCGCCGTCCCGCATGTCACGGGTTTGCGTTTCGCCGAGATGCGCGAAGGCAGCTTGCGCTGCCAAGCCTACGAATTCTATCGGGTGGTCGACGGCGCGTTGCGCGTGGCCAGCAACGGCGATTTCGACGAAACCGCGCATTGCTGGCCCAATGTCGCGCGCCCGATGGGGATCGACCGGCGCGCTTATCTGGCCGAGATCGACGCAAGCACGCTCGACTTCGCGCTGCGCCGGATCACGCGCGGCGGCTTGCAAAAACCGGTTCATTGCCGCGTGACGATCGAAGCGCGGGTCGAGGGCCGCGTCGCATCGACCGACACGCCGGACGCCGCCGCCGCCCAGGCGTTGCGCGTGCCGATGGCGGAGCTGGAACGCGTGCTGCCCGATCTCGCGGGCGCGTTCTTTCACGATCACGACTGGACGGCACCCGGTTTTCAGGAGCGCGCGCGCAAAAGGCGCCAGCGCGTGTTGGAATTTCCGGCCGGGCCCGGGCGCTATGTCGCGACGCTGACCGACGTCGCCGAAGGCCGTCCGTCGGACGGAATATCGGTCCGCGTGGCGCGCCTGTTCCCAGAACTCGGCAACCGGGCGCGGGAAATCGGCGGTTTCGTCTATGCCGGCGAAATTCGTTTCGTTCGCGCACTGGCACAGCCCGGCGAACTCCGCTAATTTTCCGGCCGATGAGCAACCCATCCTCCGAGCGGCGCAGCCAGCCGCGCAAGCAAGTCGCGACCGGCACGATGCTGGTGGCCGGTGCCGCCTATGCGGTCGTCGATTGGAGCCGCAACGGCTTCCAGATCCGCGCCGAGAGCGGCTTCGCGGTCGAAGCGCAGCCCTTCGAATTCGTGCTGGGCATTCGCGATACGGCCGGCACGGTCGAAGTGCGCGGGCGCGGCGCCGTGGTGCGCGAAAGCGGCGGCACGGTCGCGGGCACGTGGGAATTGCGCAAACCGGCGGAGCAATTCGTCGAAGAAATCCTCGCGGCGTTCTTGGACGCCGGCTCCGGCAAATTGTGATGCGCGCGGCCGCCGGGATTTCCCTCGCGGCTTTGCTCGTCTTTTTCGCCGCCCCGGCTTGGGCGCATGGCGATCATCCGACCGGCCGGCCGCAAGGCGCCAAGCGCCCGTCATCGCTGTCCATCCTGTCGCAAGCCCAAGCCGCCGCGCGGATCGAGATCGATCGCGCCGCCGGTTATCGCTATATCCGCGCCGATGGGTTGCCCGATCACGCGACCGGCGCCTTTCCCGGCCGCGGTAACCCCAACGCCATATCGCGCCAGAACTACACGCTGCGCGTCACGCTGAACCCGCGCAAAACCGGCATGCGGCCGTCGCGCATTCAGCCTTGGGGTATTGCGCTGAATGGCGTGTTGTTCGATCCGGGCACGGCGGAATTCTGGAACAACGATCCGCGTTCGGGCTGGGTGATGGAAGCGATCGGCGGCCCGCGCAATCTCGGCCTCGACCAGAACAACGCGCATGTGCAGCCCGACGGCACGTATCACTATCACGGCATTCCGGCGGGCTTGATGACGCGCTTGGCCAAGCGCGATGCGCCCACGCTGCTGGGCTTCGCCGCCGACGGATTTCCGATCTACGGGCCGTTCGGCTATGTCCGCGCGAACGATCCCGCCAGCGGAATGAAGAAACTATCGCCGAGCTGGCGCTTGCGCGCCGGTACGCGTGGCACCGGCGAACCGCCGGGCAATTACAACGGCCACTACACGCGCGATTTCGAATTCGCGGGCGGCTTGGGCGATCTCGACGAATGCAACGGCCGCGAAGGGCCCACGCCGGAATTTCCGGAAGGCACCTATCACTACGTGCTGACGGAAAGCTTTCCGTTCATTCCGCGCTGCTTCATGGGCGAGCCGGATGCGAGCTTCAATATCAAAGGCCCGCCGCCCGGTGGCGGACCTGGGGGCGGCCCAGGGGGCGGACGCGGCGGCCCGCCGCCGGGCGGTCCCGGCGGAAGGCCACCACCGCGTTAGGCGTTAGGGAAGGACGGCGATATCGACGATCTTGCGCGAACCAGCGCCGATCGGGCCGATGGCCGTGAAGCGCCCGTTCGAAATCCCGAAGCGATAGAGGTTATTCGCCGCCACCGCGAAGCCGGTGTAGTCGCGCATATCCGGCGTGGTGTGGATGTCCATCGCGTCGATCGCCGTGCCGGCGGGCAAGCCGCTGGCGCCGATCGTTTGAAGCAAGCCGTCGTTCGGCGGGTCCTGGATGATATAGGCGCCGGTCGCGGAATCGAATTCGAACAACTGCGTCTCGGGCGCCTTGGGGATCGAGTTCAAATAGGCGCCCGCCATGACGCGCGGCAGCTTGCCGACATTGGCGTCGCCGTCGGAATAGCGCAGGCGTCCGTCGACCACCGTCTGACCCGATTCCACATTGACGCGCAGTGATTGCCCGCGCGGCCCGATCACGCGCATGCGGTCGGCCTGCGGATTGAAATCGACGATCGCGGAACCGGTCTCTTCCAGCGCAGCACTCAACGTCGCGCCCTTGGTGGCGAAGCCGGTGCGCGGATCGAGCGTGTAAAGAATACCTTTGTCGTCAAGCGCGTAGAGCTTCTTGTCGGCGGGGCGCACATCGATGCCCAGCACGCGGCCTTCGGTGCCCGCGATGGCGACCATCGCGCTGTCGGCCGGTTTGGCGTCGGAAAAACGGATCAATTCGTTGCGCTCGGTGAGCGCGACGAGATCGAACGCGGCGGCCGGCATTGCGGCGGCGGCGAGAAGGCTTGCGGCCATAAAAACGGTTTTGATCATGATTCCTCCAATGGCCGGTTTACGCGTTCCGCACAAGTGCGGATCACGTGCAAATAAGACCTTTTCGCGGCTTTTCGGACGGTTATTCTTGCGGCCGATGGAAAAACTTCCGGACGCATTGCCGAACGATCTTGTCGCGCTGGTGGTCGACGACGATGCGTTCGCGCGCAATCTCGGCCGCAAGCTGCTGGAGAGTATCGGCATCGCGACCGTGTTGACGGCCGAGAATGGCGCCGACGCGATCGGCCTGGTCGCGAGCAAATCGGCGCGCATCGATATCGTGTTGTGCGATCTGCATATGCCGGGGATCGACGGGTTCGAAGTTCGCCGGCGGTTGCGCGCGTTGGCGCCCGCCATGCCTTTCGTGATGGTGACCGGCGATTCGCGCGAAGCCGCGATCGTGGCGGCGCGCGCGCATGAAATTTCCGCCTATCTCGTCAAGCCGATCTCGCCCAAGCAATTGCGCGAGAAGGTGGAGGCCGCATTGCTCGCCGCCCCGCATATCGGGCCGAGCCCGTGGCTGCGCACGCGCGAAGGCATGGATTTCACGCTCGACGCGCCGCCGGAAATGCGCGCGTTGTTCGACGCGTGGGATCGCGCGCGCGGTGCGGCGCATTTTCCCGGGCGGACCGCGTTGGCCGAATGGCAACTCGACAACCAAAGCGGCTTCGCCGACGCGCTGGCCTTGATCGAGGTGGAGCGCCCGGGCCCGCGTTTGCGCTATCGCCATGTCGGCGGGCATTTGATCAAGCGGCTGGGCCGCGATCCGACCGGCAAATGCCTGGACGAGCAGCCCTTCCTCTATCGCCGGCATGCCCAGCCCGCCTACGACAAGGTGCTGCACGACCGCACGCCCCATTACCGCCATGTGCGGATGATCGAAACGATGTTCCTGCTCGATTACCGCCGCTTGCTGTTACCATTCGGCGACGACGGGCATGTTTCGTCGATCCTCGCTTGTTTTGTATGATCGGCGGGCTAGTTCAACGAACACCTCAACCCGAACCGGAGGAGACCCCCCTATGACTCCGTTGGATTCAACGACCCCGGCGGCCGCACCGCTGCTGACGCAAGACCAGATCGACGCGCGCGTGTTCTCGCTTTACGACGAGTATTGCCACGGCAAGATCGATCGCCGCGAATTCATGATCCGTGCGGCGGCCGTCACCGCCGGCGGCCTCGCGATGGCGCAAGCGCTGCTGCCGCGCTACGCCAACGCGCAGACGATTTCGTTCACCGATTCGCGCATCCGCGCGACCTACGTGAACTATCCTTCGCCCGGCGGCAATTCGGGCCAGATGCGCGGCTATCTCGTGCGCCCCGCCGCCGCGGGCAAGCACCCGGCGGTGCTGGTGATCCACGAAAACCGCGGCCTCAACCCCTATATCGAGGACGTCGCGCGCCGCTTGGCGGCCGAAGGCTTCGTGGCGTTGGCGCCCGACGGGTTGTTCCCGGTCGGCGGCTATCCCGGCAACGACGACGACGGGCGCACGCTGCAAGCGGGGCTCGACCAAGGCAAGCTGCGCGTCGATTTCGTCAACTCCGCGCGTTTCCTCAAAACCCACGAAGCGTCGAACGGCAAGCTCGGCGCCACGGGTTTCTGCTGGGGCGGCGGCACGACGAATTTCCTGGCCGCCACGCTGGGTGCCGATCTCAACGCGGGCGTGCCCTATTACGGCCCGGCCCCGGCGGCCGAGACGGTCGCCAACATCAAGGCGCCGCTGTCGATCATCTATGCCGAGACCGACCAGAACATCAACGCGATGTGGCCCGCTTACGAAACCGCGTTGAAGGCGGCGGGTGTCACCTACGAAGCGACGTTCTATCCGGGCACGATGCACGGCTTCCACAACAACTCGACGCCGCGCTACGTGGAAGCGCAAGCCAACGCCGCCTGGGCGCGCACGCTGGCGTGGTTCAAGAAGCACCTCGCCTGATGCGTGAACGCGGCGGCTTCGACGTCAAGCCGATCCGCAACGAAGCGGACCTCGCAGCCGCGACGACGCAAGTCGCGCGGCTGTGGGGTGCCGCATCCGGCAGCAAAGAAGCCGACCGGCTCGAAGTGCTGTCGCTTCTCATCCAAGATTACGAAGACAAGCACGCGCCGATGGACCCGCCCGACCCGGTCGCGGCGGTTCTGTTCCGGCTCGAACAGCAAGGGCTTGATCGCAGAGCGCTATCGCGCCTCATGGGATCGCGCGCTCGTGCGGCGGAATTCCTTGGCGGCAAACGCGATCTATCGCTCCGCATGATCCGCAAACTTAATGCGGAACTCGGTATCCCCGCCGAGATTTTGATCTGCTTCACGCGGAAAGCTCGCGCATGAAACGCTTAACTTAAGCGATTTTTCTGGTGGACTAAAGATTGAGTTGTCGCAAATATTTCGATTGCTCGAATCACGAAGCTTGAAATCGAGCTAGTATTGCTTTCGACATGTTTTGCTTGGGGTAATTAGATGCCAATCAAAAGTCACGATGAGATCGTGACGTTGATCCGTGAGTCGAAAGTCACTTGCGTTACGCTCGATACAAGCGAGTTGCGCCAGCACGGATATCGATTCTCCGAGAGGCCGCTCTCTAGCTTGGAGCAACTAAAAGATTACAAAATTCAAGTATTATTTTCCGAAATTGTTGTGCGCGAAGTTAAGAGTCATCTGATCGAAGAGGCGGTAGATGCGGCAAGAGACCTGAGTAAATCAAAGGCAGAATTTGCTAAAAAATGGCGAGATGATTCGCCGGTGGAAAAGTTTGATGAAGAGGTTGTGCGAGCTGCTGCCTCTGCGAAATTTAACGGAATATGGGACGAATTCAGCAATAGGATCGCGGCTCATTTAGTCGACGCATCTCAAATAAGAGACTTGGGCCAATTGTTGGATCGATACTTTGATGCCCTCCCTCCTTTCAGTAAAGGCCGCAAGAAAAATGAATTTCCTGACGCAATTGAGTTGCTTTCAATAGAAAGTTTTGCCGCCAAGTATGACGGCTATGTTTTGGCTGTCAGCCGTGATTCTGATTGGGAAGGGTATTGCATACAAAGCGAGAGACTAATTTTAATAAAAGATATAAATCAGTGTTTGGATGCATTTAATCAAAGCGAACGAAGCTTCGCCTTGAAGCTGCAAGCAAGTCTTGAGCGTAACCGCAGTGATGAAGTTTACGGCGCACTTCTCGCGAGCGTTACTGAGCAAGTTGAAAACGAAGGTTTTTATGCGATAGCCGACTCACAATTCACCGTTGAGGCGGAGCCGGATACATTGAAGGTTCTTGATTTCGAACACTTCGGAGAGCCTGCAATCATTGAGAGCGATGCAGAAAAGATCGTGATCCAAATAAACTCTCTTTTGCACTGCACTTTCGGCGCCTCATTCAATTTCTCGCACTACGATTCAGTTGATAAAGATGAGGTCTATATGGGGCGTGGCTATGGTGTCACTGAGGACACGATTGACCTAAGCTTAATCATTACTCTTCCGCGCAGTGAAGCAGGTGTTGATTTCAGCTCTATCGAAGTTCAGGCAAAATGGCCTGAGCCGATAATTGATTTTGGTGAGGTCGAACCAGATTGGGACGACGATGATCGATCAGATTGAACCGAAGTGCTCTGGCTTCAATACGAAACAGGCCTTCAGCGGTTTTCGCTGAAGGCCTGTTCATATGGTGGAGCCAAGCGGGATCGAACCGCTGACCTCCGCAATGCCATTGCGGCGCTCTCCCAGCTGAGCTATGGCCCCGAAACTCTTTGTCGGCGGGGTTGGGGCCCCGCCGAAACCGCCTCTATATCGGGCGCCTCGGCCCGCCGCGCAAGCGATAATTTGCGCGGGACGCGAACGCCGTTCAGCGCTCCTCGTCGTCCGCCTTTTCGACCACTTCGGCCACGTCCTCGTCGTCTTCGCCGAGCTCGGACGTGTCTTCCATGACCGTATCGTCTTCTTCTTCCTCTTCGTCCTCCGCCACGACCTCATCGGCCTCGACGGGATCCGCCACCGGCTTCGGCGCGGCCACGGCGGCGGCCGGCTTGCCCCGGCGGCTCTTCAGCAGCACTTCGGGATCGTACTCGGCCTCGCATTTCGGGCAGACGATCGGGCTGCGCTGCAGGTCGTAGAATCGCGCGCCGCACGATTGGCACGTGCGCTTCAGACCCCATTCGGCTTTGGCCATCGCGAAACCCTATAAAACGTGAAACCCGGAAAACGGGCGCGGGAAATGCCATGTCCCGGGGGCCCTGTCAACTTGCCATCCCTCGGCCTTGTCCCCGGGGGCCCGGGATTGCTACAAGCCCCTGGCATTTTTGCCCTTTCCCGACCCGGAAGCGAAACGCCGCCATGGCCCACGAACAGACCCGCCCCGCCGCCGCCAAGCCCGGCAACGCCCTGAAGGGCGAAACCGGCGTGCCGGGCGACAAGTCGATTTCGCACCGGGCGCTGATGTTCGGCGGCCTCGCGGTCGGGCAAACGCGCATCACCGGCCTGCTGGAAGGCGAGGACGTTCTACGCACCGCCGCCGCCATGCGCGCGATGGGCGCGGAGATCGTGAAGGAGGCCGATGGCACCTGGCGCACGCGCGGCCGGGGCATCGGCGCGCTCGCCGAACCCGCCGACGTGCTGGACCTCGGCAACGCGGGCACGGGGGCGCGTCTGCTGATGGGCCTCGTCGCCGCGCACCCGATCTTCGCGGTGTTCACGGGCGACGCCAGTTTGCGCCGCCGCCCGATGGGCCGCGTGACGGCACCGTTGCTGCGCATGGGCGCGAAGTTCGAGCATCGCGGGACCAGCGAAGGCAAGGTGCTGCTGCCGCTCGCCGTCATCGGTGCCAAGAACCCGATGCCCATCGAATACGAATTGCCGGTGGCATCGGCGCAGGTGAAATCCGCCGTGCTGCTCGCCGGCCTCAACACGCCGGGCAAGACCACGACGGTCGAGAAGGCGCGCACCCGCGACCACACCGAACGCATGCTGCGCCATTTCGGCGCCGAGGTGACGATCGAGACCACGAACGGTCTCACGCGCGCGACCGTCACCGGCCGCCCCGAACTCAAAGCCAGCGACGTGATCGTCCCCGGCGATCCGTCCTCGGCCGCGTTCCCGCTGGTCGCCGGTTTGATCGTGCCGGGATCGGATGTCACCGTGCGCGGCGTGGGCCTCAATCCCTTGCGCACCGGGCTTTTCACGACGTTGCGCGAAATGGGCGCGACGCTCGATATCGCCAACAAGCGCGATCAGGCGGGCGAGGAAGTCGGCGATTTGAACGCGCGTTTCTCCGCGTTGAAGGGCGTCGAAGTGCCGCCGGAGCGCGCGCCCTCGATGATCGACGAATATCCGATCCTCGCGGTCGCGGCGTCCTTCGCGAAGGGCCGCACGATCATGCGCGGCCTGCACGAGCTGCGTGTGAAGGAAAGCGATCGCCTCGCCGCCATCGCCAAGGGGCTCGAGGCGTGCGGCGTAAAAATCGCCATCGAGGGCGACGATCTGATCGTCGAGGGCAATGACGGCCCGCCGCCGGGCATGGAGGCGGCCACGCCCGCTATCGCCACGCATCTCGATCACCGTATCGCGATGAGCTTCCTGGTGATGGGCTTGGCGGCGAAGAAGGGCACGCGCGTCGACGATTGTGCGACGATCGCCACGAGCTTCCCGGATTTCCTGCCGTTGATCCGGCGCCTGGGCGGCGAAATCGTCGCGTGAGTATCGCGAAGATCATCGCCATCGACGGCCCCGCCGCGGCGGGCAAGGGCACGCTCGCCAAGCGCGTGGCGGCGCATCTCGGCTACGACCATCTCGACACGGGCGCGCTTTATCGCGCCGTCGCGTCGAAGACGCTGCGGCTGGGGATGCGCCCCGAAGACGCCGCGCAAAGCTTCACGGTCGCCGATCTCAACGCGACCGATTTGCGTACCGAAAAAGTCGCGCAACAGGCCTCGGTCGTGGCGGCCGTCCCCGCCGTGCGGGCGGCCCTTTTGGCGTTTCAGCAGGATTTCGCCCGTAAACCGCCGGGCGGCACCGGCGCCGTGCTCGACGGGCGCGATGTCGGCACGGTCGTATGTCCTTGGCCGGACACGCTTAAATTCTTCGTGACCGCGTCGCTCGAGGCGCGCGCCAAGCGCCGATATGACGAATTGCGCGCGCGCGGTGAATCCCCTATGTATGCGTCCGTTTTCGCCGAGATGGCGGAACGCGACAAGCGGGACAGCCAGCGTAGTGCGGCGCCCCTCAAACCGGCGGATGACGCGATCCTTCTGGATACGTCCGATCTTTCCGCCGCCGACGTGTTCCAAGCGGCTCTCGCCGCCATCCAGGGGAAAACGCGCCGAACGGATGGTCCGTCGGCGCAACTCGAACCCCGGCGTCGGCGGAAGGCACAGGGCCTTACGGACGACCGGCGTTTGAAACGAGAGGCTTTTTCAAAAATGGCTAAAGCGTCCAGTCTCGCCCGTACGCGCACGTCCGTGCCGTCGGGTGCGGAAGATTTCTCGGCTCTTCTCGAAGAGTCGCTCGGCTCGGGCAATTCGTTCGAAGGCCGCGTCGTCAAGGGCCGCGTCGTGTCGGTCGAAGGCGATTTCGCGATCGTCGACGTGGGCCTGAAGGCCGAAGGCCGCGTCGCGCTGAAGGAATTCGGCGCCGCGGGTCAGCCCGCCGAAATCAAGGCCGGCGACACGGTCGACGTGTTCGTCGAGCGCATGGAAGACCGCAACGGCGAAGCCTCGCTGTCGCGCGACAAGGCGCGCCGCGAAGAAGCGTGGGGCGCGCTCGACAAGCAGTTCAAGGAAAACGCCCGCGTTAATGGCGTGATCTTCGGCCGCGTCAAGGGCGGCTTCACGGTCGATCTCGGCGGTGCGGTCGCGTTCCTGCCCGGCAGCCAGGTCGATATCCGCCCCGTGCGCGACATCACCCCGCTGATGGGCACGCCGCAGCCCTTCCAGATCCTGAAGATGGACCGCAGCCGCGGCAACATCGTGGTGTCTCGTCGAGCCGTCCTTGAAGAAACGCGCGCCGAGCAGCGTTCGGAACTGGTCGCTTCGCTCAAGGAAGGCCAGATCCTCGAAGGCGTGGTCAAGAACATCACCGATTACGGTGCGTTCGTGGATTTGGGCGGCGTCGACGGCTTGCTGCACGTCACCGACATCGCCTGGAAGCGCATCAACCACCCGTCGGAAGCGCTCACGATCGGCCAGCACGTCAAGGTGCAGGTCGTTCGCTTCAACGCCGAAACCCAGCGCATCTCGCTGGGCATGAAGCAGCTTGAAGCCGATCCGTGGGAAGGCGTTGCCGCCAAGTATCCCGCGAACGCCAAGTTCAAGGGCCGCGTGACCAACATCACCGACTACGGCGCCTTCGTGGAGCTGGAGCCGGGCATCGAAGGCCTCGTCCACGTCTCGGAAATGAGCTGGACGAAGAAGAACGTCCATCCGGGCAAGATCGTTTCGACCTCGCAGGAAGTCGAAGTGATGGTGCTCGACGTCGACGCGTCCAAGCGCCGCATCTCGCTGGGTCTCAAGCAGTGCCTCGACAATCCGTGGGAGGTCTTCAAGGACCGCTTCACGCCGGGCACGGAGCTGGAAGGCGAAGTCAAGAACATCACCGAGTTCGGCCTGTTCGTGGGTCTGCCCGGCGATATCGACGGCATGGTCCATCTCTCGGACATCGACTGGGAGAAGGCCGGCGAAGAGGCGATCAAGGCCTACAAGAAGGGCGACAAGGTCAAGGTCAAGGTGCTGGACACCGACGTCGAGAAGGAACGTATCTCGCTCGGCATCAAGCAGCTCACCAACGACCCGTTCGAGTCCGCGATCTCGGGCTTCAAGAAGGGCGACGTGGTCACCGGCACGGTCTCGGCCGTGCAGGACAACGGCGTGGAACTCACGCTGGCCGACGGCGTCACCGGCTTCATCCGCAAGTCGGATCTGAGCCGCGACCGCGCCGAACAGCGCCCGGACCGCTACGCCATCGGCGAGAAGGTCGACGCGAAGATCACCACGCTGGATCGCACCAGCCGCAAGATCCAGCTGTCGATCAAGGCGCGCGAGATCGAGGAAGACAAGGAAGCGATGGCCCAGTTCGGTTCGTCGGATTCCGGCGCGTCGCTCGGCGATATCCTGGGTGCCGCTCTCAAGCGCAAGCAGGAGAAGGAAGGCGAGTAATCGCCCTCTCTTCGACGCTCTAACGACGACGGGCGGCACCTCGCGGTGCCGCCCGTTTTCGTTTCAGGCTTTGGGATAGAGTTTTTCGAGTGCCGCGAACACGCCGCGCACGGTTTGCAGATGCGCGCCTTCGGCACGGCCGGCGCGCGTCCACGGGTTCCAGGCGAACACGTCGAAATGCGCCCAGCGGCATTTCGCCGGCACGAAATTCTGCAAGAACAACGCGGCCGTGACCGCGCCTGCGAACGGCCCGTCGGAGATGTTCGACGTATCCGCGATCTTGCTTTCCATACGCGCGCGATAGCCTTGCCACAGCGGCATCAGCCAGAACGGATCATGCGCCGCGATCCCGGCTTGCAGAAAGCTGCGCGCCAGATCGTCGTCGTTGGCGAAGAACGCGGGCAGATCGGGGCCCAGCGCCACACGCGCCGCCCCGGTCAGCGTGGCGAAGTCGATCATCAATTCGGGCGCGTCGTCGCCCGCCGCCGCCATCGCGTCGGCCAGGATCAAGCGGCCCTCGGCATCCGTGTTGCCGATTTCGACCGTGATGCCCTTGCGCGATTTGACGATGTCGAGCGGGCGGATCGAATTCCCGGAAACCGAGTTCTCGACCGCCGGGATCAGCAGGCGCAAGCGCACCGGCAGTTTCGCTTCGACGATGAGGCGCGCGAGGGCCAGCGCATGCGCCGCCCCGCCCATATCCTTCTTCATCATCTTCATGCCGGTGTCGGGCTTGATGTCGAGTCCGCCGGTGTCGAAGCACACGCCCTTGCCGATCACCGCGATGCGCGGATTTTTGGGATCGCCCCAGCGCATGTCGATCAGGCGCGGCGCTTTCTCGGCCGCACGCCCCACGGCATGGACGAGCGGGAAGCCTTCCTTCAGCAGCTTGTCGCCGACGATCACCTCGGACGACGCGAAGTCGAACTCGTGCGCGGTTTCGATCGCCGCTTCGGCCAGCGCGTCGGGGCCCATATCTTCGGCGGGGGTATTGATCAGATCGCGCGCCAGACCATCGGCCGCGACGATCGCTTGCACGCGCTTGCGGTCGGCCTTCGCGGGCCACACAAGCTCGGCCGGCGCTTTGGCGGCTTTCTTGTAGCGGTCGAACGCGTAGCTGCCGAGCCCCCAGGCCAAGGCGATCTCGGTCGCTTCGGCGGCATCCGTCGGCTCGGGATCGAGGCGATAGGAACCCGCGGGCAGCTTCAGGGGCAACGCACCCCAATTCCAGAATTTAAGACCCGAGCCGTCGGGCGATTCGCGCTCGGGCACGCCGACCAGCACGCGCTCGATCTTGCCGTCGCTCGCGGGCAGCGCCAGGATTTCGCCCGCCGCCGCTTTGAACCCGACCGATTCCGCGTAGCGCTTTTGCGCCGCTTTGGCTTTTTTGAGCCAGGCGGGCAACGCGGCTTTGGTCAGCGCCGTCAGCTTGACGGTGGCGGCAACGGGTTTCGGGCGAAGGGACAGGCGTGCGGGCATAACGACTCCGATTTGTACGGCGACAACTCGGACCTTGCCCCAACCGCGCCGCTCTGGAAAGAACTTGGGTACGAACAACCAAGGGGGAAGCCATGTCCCAAGCGACGCTTTTTCTCGGCAACAAGGCCTATTCGTCGTGGTCGCTGCGCGGCTGGCTGGCGTGCAAGATCGCCGGTCTCGATTTCCGCGAGGAGGTCTACGACATGGGCGCCCCGGATTGGAAAACCTGGATCGCGGCGCGCTCGCCCACCGGCAAAGTGCCGTGCCTGCTGATCGATGGGGCGAGCGTGTGGGAATCGCTGGCGATCGGCGATTATCTCGCCGATTCCGCCCCGGCGAAGTTCTGGCCGCAGGACAACGCCGCGCGCGCCCAGGCGCGCTCGATCGCCGCCGAAATGCATGCGGGCTTCGTGGAATTGCGCAAGGCGATGTGGATGAACGTGCGCGCGCGTTTTCCGGGCAAGGGCCGCACGCCGGGGGCGCTGAACGATATCGCGCGGATTCAAGGGCTTTGGGCCGAAACGCGCCGGAAATTCGGCGACGGCGGACCCTATCTGTTCGGCGCGCAATTCGGCATGGCGGATGCGATGTACGCGCCCGTCGTGGCGAGATTCGTCACCTGGACGCCGGAATTGACGAAAGATTCGGCTGCCTATGTCGATGCGGTGTGGAATCATCCCTATATGAAGGAATGGCTCGCCGCGGCGGCCGCCGAGCCTTGGGTTCTGGAGAAATACGAGACCGCTATCGATTGAGAGCTGGATGACCGCGCGCATCGAAACCCGAACGCAAACTCCCATGCCGGTGCAGGCCGTCGAATTCGGCCAGCCCGACGATTGGGTGCGCATCCGGATCGGGGCGCGCGGCATGATCTGGTCGCTGTCGTGGCTTGCCGTCATCGGCGGCACGACGCTGTCGACGATCGCCGTTGCCACCGCGGCGGCGGGGCCCGCCGGATTTCTCGCAGCACTGCCGCCCGCCGCGGTGATCGCCTGGGCGCTGACCGGCTTTTGGCGCAAGCGCATCGGCCCGCGCGAACTGTATTTCGATCGTATCGGCTTTTACGACACGACGACCGGCCGCGAGCCTTTGCGCTGGTCGGATATCGAAAGCCTGGACGTGATCGAACGCCCGCCCGGTGGATTGTGGATGGCGCCTAGTGCCGCCTATATCGTCGCGCGGCTCGTCCCGGCCAAGCGCAAGGCGGGCTTGTTCGATTGGGCGAAGGCCGAGGAGTTGCGCGGTGGCGTCATTCTGCACGCGACCGAGGCGATGCATCTGCCCGTGCCCTTCGAATATCTGGTGTTGAACTTGCGCGCGCGCGGGGCGCCGATCCGCCCGCATGCGCCGATGTTCGACGCGTTCGAATACGATGCGCGCTGGCTGCCGCCCGCCGACGCCGCGCAATTGATCGAAACGCGGATGGGTGCCCGCGCGCGGCCGTTTGCGAATCACAATCTCGATATCGCGCGCAGCCGCAACGCCAAGCCCGCCATCGCCCATTGGGAAGCGGTGCTGGCCGAATTGCGCCGGATGTCGGGTTTGGTCTCGGCCGAAGACTAGAGACGTTCCAGTATTCACCCCTCGGCCTTTGAATTCGGGCCAAATTCGGCTATGTAGTGGATATGACCTCGATGCGTCCCTTTGCCCCCCTGGTGGACCGTTTGAAGGCGGCGGGTTTGCGCCCGACCCGCCAGCGCCTGCAATTGCTGCGCGTGCTGGGGGAGGGTGGACACCGCCATCTCACCGCCGAACAATTGTCGGCCGAGGCGCGCGAAGCGGGGCTGAACGTGGCGCTGGCCACGATCTACAACACGCTGAATCAATTCACGCAGGCGGGTTTGCTGCGCGAAGTGGTGGTCGAGCCGGGCCGGTCCTATTTCGACACCAATCTCGGGCCGCATCATCATTTCTTCGACGAATCGGCCGGGATGTTGATCGACATTCCCGCCGATCAGATTTCGGTGGCGGCGTTGCCGGCACCCCCGCCGGGCAAGCGCGTGGCGTCGGTCGACGTTGTGGTGCGCTTGACCGATTCCTGACCCTTTTGGGTCAGATGTAAGGTCTTTTTAGACAATAGTTGCAAACGGTTCTCATCTAAATTGGAACCGTTCCAAAACTATTGACTTCATTTTCCCGCAGCCCATTATCTGCGCGCCCGGCATTCCGCCGGCTGCCTTGCGCCGCTGTTCCGGCGCGCCAATTCCAGGGAGTGTTCCATGCCCAAGCTCAAGGGAACCAAGACCGAGCAGAATTTGAAGGATGCGTTCGCGGGCGAAAGCCAGGCAAACCGCCGCTATCTGTACTTCGCCCAAAAGGCGGACGTCGAAGGCTTCAACGACGTCGCGGCCGTGTTCCGCTCGACGGCGGAAGGCGAAACGGGCCACGCGCACGGCCATCTCGAATATCTGGAAGAGACGGGCGACCCGGCGACGGGCCAGCCGATCGGCTCGACCGATCTGAACCTCAAGGCGTCGATCGCCGGCGAAACGCACGAGTACACCGACATGTACCCGGGCATGGCGCGCACGGCGCGCGACGAAGGCTTCGACGAGATCGCCGACTGGTTCGAAACGCTGGCGAAGGCCGAGAAGTCGCACGCCGGCAAGTTCCAGAAGACGCTCGACGGCCTCGGCAAGTAACGCCGAACTCGATACCCCCCGGAACGGCGGCGGGCCCCGCTCGAAAGGGCCCGCCGACCGCTCCGTCTTCTCTCGATGATCGCGGAATAGGGAAACGTACCGATGCGCGAAGGCAGTCTCGACGCACCGACACGCCATCCGATCGATTGGCAGAACCCGGATTTCTGGGACGAAGCCAAGCTCGACGCCGAATTGCGCCGCGTCTTCGACATTTGTCACGGCTGCCGGCGCTGCTTCAATCTGTGCGATTCCTTCCCGCGTCTGTTCGATCTGATCGACAACACGAAGGGCGAAACGCTCGAGGAAGTCCCGTCGACGGAATTCAAGGGCGTGGTCGATTCCTGCACGCTCTGCGATCTTTGCTTCATGACCAAGTGCCCCTACGTGCCGCCGCACGAATGGAACTTGGACTTCCCCCATCTGATGGTCCGCGCGCGCGCGATCGAGGCGAAGAAGAAGGGCGTTCCCTTCGCCGAAGCGCAGCTCACCAAGACCGATCGCAACGGCAAGCTCGCCTCGGTGGCGCCGGGCATCGCGAACTGGGCGTCGGACACGTCGAACAAACTGACGCGCGGCCTGTTGGATAAAGTCGCGGACGTGCATCCCGAAGCCGCGTTGCCGAAATTCCATGGCGCCACGTTCGCCGTGCGCGCCAAGCGCGAGCCTTTGGAAATCAACGCGGCCGCCCCCGCCCATGGCAAGCGCAAGGTCGCGCTCTACGCGACCTGCTTCGTCAACTACAACAATCCGAATATCGGCATGGCGATGCGCGCGATCCTGGCCAAGAACGGGATCGACAGCAAAGTCGTCTATCCGAAATGCTGCGGCATGCCGCAGCTCGAACACGGCGAGATCGAGAAGGTCGCCGCGACCGCCAAGCAGGTCGCCGCGGAAATGTCGCCGCTGATCGACGAAGGCTACGACATCGTGGCGCTGATCCCGTCTTGCGCGCTGATGCTGAAATTCGAATGGCCGCTGATCGTGCCGGACGACCCGCTGGTCAAGAAGCTCGCGCAAGCGACCTTCGATGCGGCGGAATACGTGGTCGACATCGCCAAGCGCGAAGGCTTGGCGCCGGGCCTCGAAAAGCTCGACGGTGGCGTGTCGATGCACTTCGCCTGCCACGCGCGCGCGCAGAATATGGGCCCGAAAGCCGCCGAAATGCTGCGCTTGGTGCCGGAGATTTCGGTCGCGGTCATCGAGCGGTGCTCAGGGCACGGCGGCTCGTGGGGCGTGATGAAGCGCAATTTCGAACTCGCGCTCAAGGTCGGCAAGCCGGTCGCCAAGACCGTCGCCAAGAACGCGAAAACCTATCTCGCGTCGGAATGCCCGCTGGCGGGCGAACATATCGCGCAAGGCATCGAACGCCTGCCGGCGGAAGACCGGCCCGCGCAGATAGAAGCGCCGCTGCATCCGATCGAGTTGTTCGCCAAGGCCTACGGCCTCGCTTGAGGAGAATCCCGATGATCGCCGCCATGAAGCGTGAAATCACCCGCGCCGATATCATTCCGATGGCCGACTATGGCCGCGAGCGCAAAGCGCTGCGCGTCGACATGGTCGCGGTGAAGAAGAACCGCCGCGTCGAAGTCGGCCCGGTCGCGACCTTCTATTTCGAGAATTACCAGACTATGTGGCATCAGGTTCACGAGATGCTGTTCATCGAAAAGGGCGGCGAAGGCCAGATCGCCGACGAACTCGCCGCCTATAATCCGCTGATCCCGCAGGGCGACGAATTGGTCGCGACGGTGATGCTGGAGATCGAAGACCCGGTGCGCCGCGCGCGCGTGCTGTCGGGCCTCGGCCATATCGAAGATCACATGTATCTCGAAGTGGCGGGCACGCAGATCAACGCGATCAGCGAAACCGATGTCGAGCGCACGACCGACGACGGCAAAACCTCGTCGGTGCATTTCATCCGCTTCAAGTTGACGCCGGCGCAGATCGCGGATTTCCGCGCGCCGGGTACCCGCGTGCTGTTGGGCATCGACCACGTCAATTACGGCCATATCGCCGTGATGGCGGAGGCGACGCGCAACGCCCTGGCGGCCGATTTCGCCTAACATTTATTTCGTCATCCCGGGCAAGGCGGTGCGAATGCGCCGCCGCGACCCGGGATCTAGATCCCGGCTCTCGCTTCACTCGGCCGGGATGACGGTCTACGCGGTCTGCCCGCCGATCTGATAGGCGGCGACCATCACCAGCGTCACGTCGCTGCCGCCATCCGAGAGCGGCAGGATCAGGCGTTCCCAAGTCTGGCCGAGCTGCCATTGCTGGCGGCCGTCCAGCGTGCCGTGGGCGAACTGCGCGGAATAAGTGCGCCACGCCGGGGCCGCCTCGACGCGCACTTTCTCGTACTCGACGCGCAGCAGTGCGGCTTGTTCGGGCGGAAGTTCGTCGATCGATTTGCCGGTCATCTCGCGCCGGAACGCGTCGACGAAAGCCGTGCCGTAAAGCCGGTAGACCCAGCGCCCTTCGGCCCAATCGACCAGCATCAGATGGCCGAGCCAGGTGCGCATTTCGATCGGATCGAAATCGGCGCGATCGGGCACGGATCCGCCTTTGCGGCGCGCCTCCCAGAAGGCGAGCAGCGCATCGAGCCGTTTTTCGTGAAATACGGGCCGTTCGGCCACGAAAACTCCGTCTGCCCAGGCGAATCGGGCGGGATTATGGCGCCGCGACGCCACGGCGCACAATCCCGGCCTTGCTTTCGCGGCGCCCGGACGGCACTTTCCGGCCCATTACGGTCGGAATGCTGAAAAAATTTCTCAAATCCGAAACGGGCCAAGCCCTTATCGCCCGTCTGGCGGCGGGGTATATCGCCTTCGTCTATCGCACCACGCGCTGGACGGTGATCAACGGCCATGTGCCGGACGATCTGGCGCGCCAGGGCAAGCCGTTGCTCGCCTGTTTCTGGCACCAGCGCCTGATGATGATGGCGCCGATCTGGGAACGCCGCCGGCCTTATAACATGCTGATATCGGCCCATCGCGACGGCGTTCTGATCAGCCGCACGGTCAAGCATTTCGGCATCGACACGATCGTCGGCTCGACCAGCAAGGGGGCCGCCGACGCGTTGCGCACCATGGTCGGCTTCCTCAAAAAAGGGCAGTTGGTGGGCGTCACGCCCGACGGTCCGCGCGGGCCTGCGCGCAAAGCGGCCCAAGGTGTGGCCGCCGCCGCGTTCCTCGCCCAAGCGCCCGCGGTCACGCAAAGCTATTCGATCTCGCGCGCCAAGTTTTTGAACAGCTGGGATCGGCTGATGATCCCGCTGCCCTTCGCCAAGGGTGTTGTGATCTGGGGCGACCCGATTCCCCCGCCCGCGACGCGCGACGCGATGGACGCATTCACGGCGCTGCTCGAAAAGCGTCTCGACGAAGATTGCGCCGCCGCCGACCGTTTCGTCGGTATCGTGGCCCCCGTGCGGCGCGAGAAATGAGCCGGCTTCTCTATCGCGCTTTCGCGTCGGCCGTGTCGCCGGCGCTCGAGCTTTTCTTGAGGCGGCGCCTGGCGCGCGGCAAGGAAGATCCGCTGCGCTGGCGCGAGCGCAAAGGCTATACGGACCGGCCGCGCCCGGCGGGCAAAGTTCTGTGGATTCACGGCGCATCGATGGGCGAGGCGCGTTCCGCCCTGCCGCTTGTCGCGGCGTTGCGCGAAACCCGCCCCGATCTGTCGGTGTTGTTCACCACCGGCTCGCGCACCTCGGCCGAAATGCTGGCGCGCGAGTTGGATGGCACGGGCGCCTTCCATCAATACGTGCCGCTCGACGTGCCCGCTTGGGTCAATCGCTTCCTCGACCATTGGCGCCCCGATGCGGCGCTGTGGCTCGAAAGCGAGCTGTGGCCCAATTTGCTCGGTGCACTCGCCAAGCGCCGCGTGCCGGCCGCGTTGATCAACGCAAGGCTCGCCGAGCGTTCGGCGCAGCGCTGGGAACGCACGCTCAAATTCTTCGCACCGCCCTTCGAAGCGTTTCGCTTGGCGCTGGCACAAAGCGAGGCCGATGCCGCGCGGTTGCGGCGCTTGGGCTTGGCCGATGTGCGCGCGATTGGCAATCTCAAACACGATGCCCCGCCGCTCGCCGCCGATCCGCAGGCGGTCGACGCGTTGCGCGGGATGCTCGACGGGCGCTTCGCGTGGCTTGCCGCGTCGACGCACCCGCGCGAAGAAGCCGCGATCCTCGACGCGCATCGCCAAATTCGCCATGCGCGCGGCGATGCGCTGCTTGTGCTCGCCCCCCGCCATGCGACGCGCGGCGCCGATATCGCCGCCGCGTGCGAAGCGGCGGAATTGCCCGCGGCACGCCGGTCGCTCGATCAAAATCCCGGTGCTGCCGAAGCGGTCTATGTCGCCGATACGATGGGCGAGCTGGGCGTTTTCTACCGCGCCGTGCCGATCGCCTTCGTCGGCGGCTCGCTGGAACCGCATGGCGGCCAGAACCCGCTGGAACCCGCACGCCTGGGCGCGTCGCTCGCTTTCGGCCCGTCGATGGAGAATTTCGCCGAGCTCGCGCGCGATCTGATCGACGCGAAGGCCGCGACACGCGTGGCCGATGCGCACGAACTTGCGCGCTTCGTGCTAGACCGCGCCGCCGATCCGGCCTTGGCCGCGCGCGAAGGCGAGGCCGCGCGTAACTTCGCCGCCAAGGGCGAAGGCACTGTCGCGCGCATGTTGGCGGCGTTGGAGCCGATCCTCGCGGGTCTCGGTCCCAAAGCGGTGACGCATGAAACCGCCTAGCTTCTGGCGCAACGACGGCGCGCTGGCGGCACTGCTGTCGCCGCTCGGCTGTCTTTACGCGCTGGGCGGCGCTGTGCGCCTCAAATACGGCGCGTCGTTTGACGCGGGCGTGCCGACGATTTGCGTGGGCAACCTCACGCTCGGCGGGGCGGGCAAAACGCCGGTTGTGCGCGAGATCGCGTCGATCTTGACCGCGAGCGGCAAACGCGTGGCGATCTTGTCGCGCGGCCATGGCGGTTCGGCGCAAGGGCCGATCCGCGTCGATCCCGCGACGCATGACGCCACGCTCGTGGGCGATGAGCCGTTGCTGTTGGCGACAGCAGCCCCCGTTTATGTCGCCAAAGATCGCGCGTCGGGCGCGCGTGCGGCCTTGGCCGATGGCGCCGATTGCCTGTTGCTCGACGACGGGTTCCAAAGCCCGGCGCTGAAGAAGACCTTCTCGATCGTCGTCGTCGATGGCGGGGCGGGGCTTGGCAATGGGCGCGTCTTTCCCGCCGGGCCCTTGCGCGAACCGCCCGCATGGGGATTGCGCCGCGCGGACGCCATCGTGGTGATCGGCGCCGACACGACGGGCTTCATCGCGCGTCATGCGGGCGAAAAGAAACTGCTGCACGCCACGCTCGACCCCGTGTCGCGCGATCTGGCGGGCGCCAAGGTTCTCGCCTTCGCCGGGATCGGAAGGCCGGAAAAACTCTTTGCGAGTTTGCGCGATCTGGGCTGTGACCTTGCGCAAACGCGCGAATTCGCCGATCACCATCCCTATATGCGCGCGGAGATCGAACGTGTTCTGCGCGACGCGGCGCAAATTGGCGCCAAACCCGTGACGACTGAAAAGGATCTCGTGCGCATTCCCCCCGATCTGCGCGCCGCCATCGCGACATTGAATGTCCGTCTCGTGCCGGCCGACGGCGCCGCCTTCGCCGCCTTGGTGCGCGAGGCCGCGCGATGAGGAAACTGCTGCGCTTCGTCGAAGCCGGATTCGTCGTCGGCCTCTATCATTTACTGGGCCTGTTGCCCCGGCATGTCGCGTCCGGTTTCGGCGGCGCCTTCGCGCGCTTCGTCGGGCCGAAATTGTCGCTGTCGAAGCGCGCGCGCAAGAATCTGCGCCGCTTCATGCCGGAGCTTGGCGACGACGGGATCGAGCGCACGATTCATGAAATGTGGGACAATCTCGGCCGCACGGCGGCCGAATATCCGCATTTGATGAAGTTCACCGTTTTCGTGCCGGACGCCGATATCGAATTGTCCGGCAGCGAACATATCGACGCGGCGAAGGCGGCGGGTAAGCCGATCATTTTCTTCGCCGCCCATCTCGCCAATTGGGAACTCGCGGGCCTCGTCGCCGCGCGCTACGGCACGCCGGTCCATCTCGTGTATCGCGAGGCGAATAACCGCTACGTCGAAACCTTGTTCAAGCGCGGGCGCGGCGAATTCGCGGCCGGTTTGATCCCGAAGGGTTCGTCGGGGGCGCGGCTCGCGATGCAGGCGCTGAAGGAAGGCAAGCATCTGGGCATGCTGCTCGACCAAAAAATGAACGACGGCATCGCCGTGCCGTTCTTCGGCGTCGATGCGATGACCGCCCCGGCTTTGGGCGCGCTGGCGTTGCGTTTCGATTGCGTGATCCTGCCCGCGCGCGTCGAGCGTTTGGGCTCGGCCGCGAAATTCCGCGTGACCGTGGAGCCGCCATTGCCCGTGCCGCAAGGGGCGGACAAGGATTCGCGCATGATCGCGCTGATGACGGCGGTCAACGCGCGGATGGAGGAATGGATCCGCAAGCGGCCCGGCCAGTGGCTGTGGTTGCACCGCCGCTGGCCGGATCCGAAGTAACGCGGTTCGTTGGCCCCATGGTTCGACACGAGCGTCCATTGACGGTCGCACCATGAGGCCTTCTTAAAGACCCACCTCACCCTGAGCCTGTCGAAGGGTGAGGAACGCGGGCTTTACTTCGCGTCCGCCGCGACGGCGAATTTCTTGATCGTGTCGGGCTTGCGCGGCGGCTCGCCCTTGGCGATGCGGTCGACATGTTCCATGCCGTCGATCACTTCGCCCCACACCGTGTATTGGCCGTTCAGGAAATGGCCTTCGTCGAACATGATGAAGAACTGGCTGTTCGCCGAATGCGGGTTCTGCGCGCGCGCCGCACCGACCACGCCGCGATCGAACGGCGCCTTCGAGAATTCGGCCTTCAGATCGGGCTTGTCCGACCCGCCCATGCCCGTGCCGTCGGGGCAGCCGGTCTGGGCCATGAAGCCGTCGATCACGCGATGGAATTTGAGCCCGTCATAGAAGCCTTCGCGGGCGAGTTCCTTCACGCGCTCGACATGCTTGGGGGCGAGGTCCGGGCGCAGCTTGATCGTCACGCGGCCCCAGTCGAGGTCGAGATGGATGGTGTTTTCGAGATCGTCGGCCATTTGGTTTTCCTTATTCCTTCACGTCGGCGGCGACGCGCACGCTGCGCATGCGGTCGGGATTGCGCGGCGGTTCGCCGCGGCGGATGCGGTCCACGAATTCCATGCCCGACAGCACCTGGCCCCAGACGGTGTATTGACCGTCCAGGCTGGCGCCGCGCCGGAACATGATGAAGAACTGGCTGTTCGCCGAATTGGGGCTTTGCGCGCGCGCCGCGCCCACGGTGCCGCGCTCGAACGGCAGGCGGCTGAACTCGGCGGGAAGATCGGGCTTCTGCGAACCGCCGCGGCCCGTGCCGGTGGGATCGCCCGTCTGCGCCATGAAGCCTTCGATCACGCGATGGAAGACGACGCCGTCGTAGAAACCTTCGCGCGCCAATTCCTTGATGCGCGCCACGTGGCGGGGCGCGATATCCGGGCGCAGCTGGATCACGACGCGGCCGTAATCGAGCTCGATATAAAGCAGGTTCTCGCGATCGGCCGGGGCTTGGGCTTGCGCCGTGACGGCGGCGAAGGCGAACAGAATCGCCGCGGCGAAAATTCGAAATAGGCGCATCACTCGTCTCTCCGGTCTGCCCGAAACGCGCGGGATTATGGTGTCGGTCCGCAAAGCTTGCAATGCGGGTCTTTGGGCACGGCGATGCGGCGGAAATTGGTGTCGAGCGCGTCGTAAATAAGCACATTGCCGGCAAGGCTTTTGCCCAGGCCCAGCAATTCCTTCAATGCCTCGGTCGCTTGCAAGCTACCGGCGACGCCGGCGACGGCGCCGAGTATCCCGGCTTCCTCGCAACGCGGAATAAGGTCGGGCGGCGGCTTCTCGGGATGCAAGCAGCGCAAGCAGGCGGTTTTGCCGTCATAGGCCTTGTAAGTCGATAGCTGCGCTTCGAAGCGCAGCAGCGACGCCGATACCAAGGTCACGCGCGCGCGATAGCACGCATCATGGACCGCATAGCGCGTATCGAAATTGTCGGATCCGTCGATCACCAGATCGTGGCCCGCGATCAGCCCGTCGATATTCGTCGCATCGACGCGCAGCTTTTTGGCGTCGACTTTTATATGCGGGTCGAGGCGGGCGAGCGTTTCCGCCGCACTATCGACCTTCGCGCGGCCGATCGCCGCGTCCGAATGGATGATCTGGCGCTGGAGATTGGTGTCGTCCACCACGTCGTCGTCGACGAGGGTGAGATGCCCCACGCCCGCCGCCGCCAAGTAAAGCGCGACCGGCGAGCCGAGCCCGCCAGCACCCACGATGAGCACGCGGCTGGCGAGCAATTTCGCTTGGCCGTCTTCGCCGACCTCGTCGAGGATCAGATGGCGCGCGTAGCGCCGGAACGCGCGATCGTCCAGCGCGTCCGGCATGTCACGTTTCGCTTTCGACGCCCGCTTCGCGCGCGCGCGCGACCAGCTCGGCCAAGGTCGTTTTGCCCAGGCGTTCGAGCAATTCGGTCTGCAAATCCATCCAGATCGGCCGCACGATGCGATGGCCCAGCGCCGACGCCGGCGCGCCGGTCAGCGGATCGGGCGCAACTTCGATCGTGCGCACGATATTGACGATCTCGGCGATCGTGATCGATTCCGGATCGCGCGCCAGGCGATAGCCGCCTTTGGGGCCGCGCTGGCCGGTCAGCACGCCCGCGCGCACCAAGGCTTGCAGCACTTGTTCGAGATAGCGCTTGGGAATGCCCTGGCGCTTGGTGATCGCGGAGGCCTGAACCGGCCGCGATTTCGCGTTGTAGGCGACGTCGAGAACGGCCTCGATGCCGAAAAGCAATTTCTTGGTAAGGCGCAGCATGGCGGGGGGACCTATCTGCCGGTGGAGCCGAAGCCGCCGCCCGAGCGCCCGGTCGGCGGCAAGGACGGGCATTCGACGAGGGTGGCGCGCACGTAACGCGCCAGAACCATTTGGGCGATCCGCATGCCGCGTTCCAGGCGCACGGTTTCCTGCCCGAGATTGACGAGGATGACCTTCACTTCGCCGCGATAGTCGGCGTCGATCGTGCCGGGGCTGTTGAGCACGGTGAGCCCGTGTTTGAGCGCGAGGCCCGAACGCGGGCGCACTTGCGCCTCGCAGCCCTCGGGCAGCGCCATCGCAAGGCCCGTCGGGATCAACGCGCGTTCGCCCGGCTTCACTTCGACGGCGGTGTCGATCGCGGCGAGCAGATCGAGCCCGGCCGAGCCTTCGGTCGCGTAGGCGGGAAGATCGAGTCCTTCGGCATGCGGCAGGCGTACGATATCGACAACGATGTCCGTCATGTTCACGCGGCTTTGTTGAAATGGGCGGCGATGCGCGAGGCCAAGCGGCGCGCGACGTCGTCCTTGCTTTGCCGTTCCCAGGATTCGACGCCTGTTCCGTCGATGACATGCACGGTGTTGGCGTCGCCGCCGAAAACATTCGTACCCAACGAAACATCGTTGGCGACGATCCAATCGCAGCCTTTGCGCAGGCGCTTTTCGCTGGCGTGGCGGATCAAATCGTCGGTCTCCGCCGCGAAGCCGACGACCAGGCCGGGGCGCTGCGCGTGTTTGGACAACGTCGCCAGAATATCCGGGTTCTCGGTCAGTGCCAGCGTGGGCGCGGCCCCGCCGTCTTTCTTGAGCTTCGAATTGCCCAGCGTGGCCGGCCGCCAATCGGCGACGGCGGCCGCACACACCGCGATGTCGGCAGGCAATGAATCGACGCAGGCCGCGAGCATCTGCTGCGCGCTTTCGATCTCGCGCAGTTTGACGCCGGCGGGGGCCGCAAGATTAGTGGGGCCGCTGACCAAAATCGTGTCGGCGCCCAACGCGGCGAGGGCGGCCGCGATCGCGTGGCCCTGCTTGCCGGAGGAGCGATTGGCGATATAGCGCACGGGGTCGATCGCCTCGTGCGTCGGGCCCGAGGTGACGAGGGCGCGTTTGCCCGCAAGCGGCGCATTCGCACTGAAGTGCCGTTCGATCGCCGCGACGATGTCGAGCGGCTCGCTCATGCGGCCCGCACCGATCTCGCCTTCGGCGAGTTCGCCGCTTTCCGGTCCGATCGACGTGACTTTGCGCGCGGCGAGTATCGCCATGTTTTTGCGGGTCGCGTCGTGTGCCCACATGACGTGGTTCATCGCAGGGGCCAGCAGGATCGGTTTATCGGTCGCGAGCAATATGGTTGTCGCGAGATCGCCGGCAAGCCCGGTCGCCATCTTCGCGATCAGATCGGCGGTCGCCGGGGCGACGACGACCAAATCGCAATCGCGCGCCAAACGGATATGGCCGATCTCGTTCTCGGCCGTCAGGTCGAACAGATCGCCATAGACCTTGTCGCGCGACAGCGTGGCGACGCTGAGAGGGGTGACGAATTCCTTGGCCGCCGCCGTCAGCACGCAGCGCACGGCGGCGCCCCGCTCGCGCAAGCGCCGGATCAGATCCAGGCTTTTATACGCGGCAATACCGCCCGCCACGATCAGCAGGATGCGCTTGCCCGATAGGGTTCGCGGTGGCGGGTTCATGGGGGGAATTCACCTTTCGAAAACATGTGAATTCTACCCTGGTACGCCGCAAGCCGCAACAGAACGCGCTAATCTTATTTGAAAATCAAAATGATAATGGCCATCGCCGCGGTACCCGCGGCGATCCAAGGCCAGGGCGAGGGGCGTCGCCCCGCGCCAAACGCGGCCAGCGTATCGGGGTGCAGGCGCACGCCGCCATCGGCGATCAACGCGGCCGCGCGATCGAGATTGCCGATCAACGTGGGCAGTTCTTCCAGGCGTGCGAGCAGCGTGTTGGCGCCGGTGAGGCCCCGCGCGAGGGGCCCGCGATGCGCGGCCATCCATTCCTCGATCAACGGTCGCGCCAGCGCCCACATATTGATCGACGGATCGAGGATGCGGCCGACACCTTCGCAAACCAGCATGGATTTTTGTAGCAGCAGCAATTGCGGCTGCGTTTCCATCTGGAACTGCTCGGTCACTTCGAAAAGTTGTGCCAGCAATCGCGCGAGCGAGATTTTTTCGAGCGGCAGGCCCAGGATCGGCTCGGCGATCGCGCGCGCGGCCTGGGCGAAGGCGCCTTGGTTTTGGCTTTCGGGCACGAAGCCCGCGCGGAAATGCACTTCCGCGACCTTCTGATAATCCTGGGTCAGAAACCCTGCGAGCATATCGGCCAGCAGGATGCGCGTGGGCGCGTCGATCCGGCCCATGATGCCGAAATCGACCGCGACCAACGCGCCGTCTTCGGCGACGAAGATGTTCCCGGGATGCATGTCGGCGTGGAAGAAGCCGTCGCGGAACACTTGGCGGAAGAACGTGCGCGCCGCGCGCGCCACGATTTCCTGCGGGTCGTGGCCCGCTTCGATCAGTTTTTCGCGCTCGTCGACCGGAATGCCGTAGATGCGCTGGGTGCACAAAGTGCGCTTGGCCGTGCGCGTCCAATCGACGCGCGGCACACGGAATTCGTCGTCGCCTTTGAAATTCTCGGCGAGCTCGGCGGCGGCGGCGGCTTCAAGCCGCAGATCCATCTCGAGCCGCACGGTTTCCGCCAGCGTTTCGACGACCGCTTGCGGCTTCAAGCGGCGCAAGGACGGCATGAAACGCTCGACCAAGCGTGCGATCCAGGCGAGCAGATCGACGTCGCGCGCGAACGCGGCTTCCACGCCGGGGCGCAAGACTTTGACGGCGACGTCGTCGCCTTCCGGCGTTTTGGCGAAATGGACCTGCGCGATCGACGCCGCCGCGACCGGCGTTTCGTCGAACTCGGCGTAGATTTCTTCGAGCTTCAGGCCCAATTCGCGTTCGATCGTCGCGCGCGCTTGCGCGAAGGGAAACGGGGCGAGGCTGTCCTGCAACCCGGACAAATCGGTCGCGACCGCTTCGCCCACGATATCCGCGCGCGTCGACAGAACCTGGCCGAGCTTGACGAAGCCGGGGCCCAGTTCGCCAAGTGCGAGCGCCAAACGCTGGCCGGGGCGCGGCGGCAGGCCCGACCGGCGCAAGCGCCGTCCGATGCGCGCGGCCAACGGCGACAGGGTTTCGATGCCGAACGCTTCGAACGCGTCATAGGCGAGCAGCGTGCGCGCAATCTTGGCGAGCCGGAACAGCCGGCCGGGCAGGCGAAACGCCATCAGGTCCGCCAGCCCGCATGGATCGCGACGATCCCGCCCGAAAGATTGCGGTAGCGCGCGCGGCTGAAGCCCGCCTCGCCCATCCGGCGCACGAGTTCTTCCTGCGGCGGGAAGCGGCGAATGCTTTCGGCGAGATAGCGATAGGATTCGGCGTCGCCCGCGACCCATTGGCCGAGCTGCGGCAACACCGAGAAGGAATAGGTGTCGTAGATCTTGTCGAGGACCGGCATCGCGACGCGGCTGAATTCCAGGCATAGGAACCGCCCGCCCGGCTTCAGCACGCGGCGGATTTCGCGCAACGCCGCGTCCGGATCGGTCACGTTGCGCAGGCCGAAGGCGATGGTCGCGGCATCGAAGCTCATCGACGCGAAAGGCAGCGCCATCGCATCGCCGGTGATCCAGTCGAGCTTGCGGGTCAGGGCGCGCGCGCGGCCTTGGCGCAGCATCGCCTCGTTGATGTCGCAGACCGAGACTTCGGCACCCGCATCCTGCAGCGCGAAGGCGATGTCGCCCGTCCCGCCGGCGAGATCGAGGAAATGCTCGCCCGGGCGCGGGGCGGCTTCGTGGACATAGGCGCGTTTCCACAGCCGATGCACGCCGCCGCTCATCAGATCATTCATCAGGTCGTAGCGGCTCGCCACGGAATCGAAGACCGCGCGCACGCGCTTGGCCTTCTCCGTCACCGGCACTTCCTGGAAGCCGAAATGGGTCGTTTCGTTCGTCACGGCGGGAACTTAGCGGACTGCGCTGGAAAAGCAAAAGCGCATCGGGCAGTTTCGGGCTCGCCCATGCCCGAATTACCCGAAGTCGAAACCGTCGTCCGCGGCTTGAAGCCGCATCTGGAAGGCCGCGTGCTCGCCAGCGCGACCGTTCGTCGCGATGCGATCCGCTCGCCCATTCCGCCCGATTTCGCCAAGCGGGTGGCGGGAAGGCGCATTCTGTCCGTCGAAAGACGGGCCAAATATGTGTGGATCCGCTTGGAAAGCGGCGACGTGGTGATCGTGCATCTGGGCATGTCGGGGCGCTTGGTGCTGTTGCCCACGCATATTCCCAATGCCGGGCCGCATGACCACGTCGATTTCACGCTGAAGGACGGGCCCACGATCCGCTTCACCGATCCGCGCCGTTTCGGCGTGATCGACCTTTTGCGCGACGGCGAACTTGGGCAGGATCGGCGATTCAAGGATTTGGGGCCCGAACCGCTCGATGCCGCGTTCGATGCGGGCGTCTTGGCGGCCGCCCTGGCGGGATCGAAGGCGCCGCTGAAAGCCGCGTTGCTCGATCAGCGCAATGTCGCGGGCCTCGGCAATATTTACGTGTGCGAGGCTTTGTTCCGCTGCGGCCTGTCGCCCAAGCGCAAGGCCGGCACGGTCAAGCGCGACAAGATGGAAGCGCTCTGCGCGTCGATCAAGGAAACGCTGTCGGACGCGATCAAGGCGGGCGGCTCGTCGGCGCGCGATTACGTGCAAGCCTCTGGCGAACTTGGCTGGTTCCAGCATCGCTGGCGCGTCTACGACCGCGAAGGCGTCGAATGCGTTTCATGCGGAAACAAAGTCAAGCGCATCGTGCAGTCCGGACGCTCCACTTTCTATTGTCCGATCTGCCAGCGCTGACGTAGAAATTCTGCGTCATGCGCGCTCTTCTTGCCGTCGCGATCCTCCTCTTCGGCCTTCTCGCCCCGGCGATGGCCCAAGACGCCTATGTCGGCGGCGTCGACGACCTGCCGTTGATGCCCGGCCTTGCCGCCGATGGCGACGCGACCGTGTTCGACGCGCCGTCGGGCCGCGTCGTCGATGCGACCGCGCAAGGCCGTGTGTCGCGCGCGGATATTCTCGCCTTCTATACGCGCACGCTCGCCGAACTCGGCTGGCGCGGCGAAGGCGAAGGCAAATTCGCGCGCGAAGGCGAAAAACTGACCATCGAATTTCCCGCGGCTTCCGGCGGCGTCACGCGCGTCCGGTTTTTCCTGCGGCCCGAGTGAGGGACAAATGGCTTACGAAAATATTCTGGTCGAAACCAACGGCGCCGTCGGCATCATCCGCCTGAACCGGCCGAAGGCGTTGAACGCGCTGTGCGCGGCGTTGATCGCGGAATTGGGCCACGCGCTCGACGCGTTCGAAGCCGACGATGCGATCGGTGCGATCGTGCTGACCGGATCGGAGAAGGCCTTCGCCGCCGGTGCCGATATCAAGGAGATGGCGTCCAAGACCTATATGGACGTCTATCTGACCGACTTCATCACCAAGGGTTGGGAGCGCATCACCGTTTGCCGCAAGCCGATCGTCGCGGCGGTATCCGGTTTCGCGCTCGGCGGCGGGTGCGAGGTCGCGATGATGTGCGATTTCATCCTCGCCGCCGACACCGCGAAATTCGGCCAGCCCGAAATCACCATCGGCACGATCCCCGGTGCGGGCGGTACGCAGCGCCTCACGCGGTTCGTGGGCAAATCCAAGGCGATGGAAATGTGCCTGACCGGCCGCATGATGGATGCGGCGGAAGCCGAGCGTGCGGGCTTGGTCAGCCGCGTCGTGCCGGCCGCCGAGTTGGTCGACGAAGCGATCAAGGTCGCGGCGAAGATCGCCGGCCTGTCGCGCCCGATCGTGATAATGGCCAAAGAAGCGGTCAATCGCGCCTACGAGACGACGCTTTCCGAAGGGATCCGCTTCGAACGGCGGACCTTCCACGCCACCTTCGCGACCGAAGATCAGAAGGAAGGGATGGCCGCGTTCGCCGAGAAGCGTCCGCCGCAGTGGAAAAACCGTTGATTCGCCGCCGTTTTCCGGCCGGTTGACGGGGTGCGCGAACGGGGGCTATAACCCGCGACCTTCGCGAAGGGGCCGTCCGGCTTCGACGCGATCCGGAATCCCATATCGAGAGATAAAATGGCGAACACCTCCTCCGCGAAAAAGGCCGCGCGTCAGACGCTGCGCCGCACCGAAGTCAACCGCACGCGCGTGAGCCGCATCCGCTCCGCGATCAAGAAGGTCGAGGACGCGATCGAGACCGGCGACAAGAAAGTCGCGGCCGAAGCGTTGCGCGCCGCGCAGCCGATCATCGCGCGTGGTGCGAAGACGGGCACGCTGCACAAGAACACGGCGTCGCGCAAAGTGTCGCGCCTCGCCCAGCGCATCAAAAAAATCGGCGCTTAATTTTAAGCGCGCGCGGTATCGCGAAAGCGATTCCGCTCTTGATTTTTACGCCGCTCGCGTTTCCCACGCGGGCGGCGTTTCTTTTGCGCGCGAAGGAACGCCGCGCAAGTCGTTGAATCGGAAGTGGTGCGCATGCGCGCGCAGTTTTTTTTCGCGACGCTTCGAAAGTTTCGCGATGCAAGCGCGCAACGCTTCATGCGATTCAAAAATCGGACTCGTATTCCGCATGACTCCAGTTGCGAGTCTCGCGCGAGCGTGATTAAGTCGGATCGTCGTCGGAACGATGACGCCGGATGAAACTGGCGGCGCGCAACGACGACAAGGGGCGGCCCACTGATTTGGCTATCGTCGGCCCGATGCGATATACGAACCGTCCGGTTCGCTATCTTCGGTACGACCGAATGTGGAGACAAGAATGCGGCGCCGTCCCTCGGACTGGAAAGTAATCGTGACGGCGCAAGACAATTTGGCGCAAGACAAGTCCGCACAGGACGCCGCGCCGAACACCCGCACCCGAT
The DNA here is from genome assembly GCA_041917215.1 of Tagaea sp. GTDB lineage: Bacteria > Pseudomonadota > Alphaproteobacteria > CACIAM-22H2 > CACIAM-22H2 > Tagaea. Next base: position 54,120 of record JAYRYC010000001.1, on the reverse strand, counting down.
CGGCCGCCGACGCGTCGAGCGACGCGAAGGCGATCAAGGAAGGGGCGGGCGATCGGAAGTCTGGAGCAACACAGACTCTATCGCAGGGGATGGGCATTGTGAGTTCGATTTCCTCCCAGATGATTTTTTCGCGCGACCATGCGGCGCCGTGCTTCGGCCGTCGCGTTTCATACGCGGACAACCCCCGATTGGCATTGTTCGCGCCGCCCCGATGGCCGGGCGGCGGCGGACGTTCCGCGCGCCGATCGGCCAAGAGCTGATCGGACGAACGCGCGGAACGGAAGTTCCGACGATCCGCCGGGCGCCCTAGTCGCGCGACCGGCCGGAACGTCGGGGTGGTCATGTGCCGGCGGCAGGTCCGGCAATAGAAATGAAGTGAGTGGTTGGACGGCGATGGGCGAAGCGGCGCAAGACGGTCGGGCGAACGGTAATCTCGGCTACGCGGGCGATTTGTCGCCGCGCGATGCGTGGGCTCTTTTGGAATCCGAAAAAGACGCGGTGCTGGTCGACGTGCGCAGCCGCGCCGAATGGACCTTCGTGGGCGTGCCCGCCCTCGGCAAGCTCGGCAAGGCGCCGCTTTTCGTGGCGTGGCAGAACTACGCGACCGCGGCCGATGGCCGCGCGCAGATGATTCCCAACGGCGAATTCGGCCCCGCCGTCGTGGCGGCCGTGCCCAAGGCCTCGCCGGTGGTATTCTTGTGCCGCTCGGGCGGGCGCAGCCGCGCCGCCGCCATCGCGGCGACGGGGCTTGGCTATTCGCGCGCCTATAATCTCGCCGGCGGTTTCGAAGGCGACAAAGATCCGGACGGCCATCGCGGCCGCCTCGGCGGCTGGAAAGTCGCCGGTCTCCCCTGGACGCAGGAGTAACGATGATGCGTCCTTCCGATAACGGTCCCAGCCTGGAAGCCCAATGGGTGCGCGTGCGCGCCCGTCTGAAGGTGGAATTCGGCGAAGCGGCCTATCGTTCGTGGCTGAAGCCTTTGACCCTGGTGAGCCAGGAAGACGGCGTGGTGCGTATTGCCGTACCCACGCGCTTCATGCAGGACTGGGTGCGCCAGCATTACGCCGATCGCATCAAGTCGCTGTGGCGGGCCGAGAACAAGGCGATCCGACTGATCGAGGTCATCGTCCAGATGGCTGCCCCGCCGATGCAGTCTTCGTCGACCGCACAGCCGGGCCCCGGCTCGTCGCTGTTCGTGACCACGCAGGGTGCGCGTACCCAGGCGTCGTCGCCGTCCGCGCGTGTCGGCATGGCGCCGCCCGCCCCGGCGGTCGCGCGCGCGGGCCAGGATGACGTCGAGGATTTCGGCGCACCGCTGGACTCGCGCTTCACCTTCCAAAGCTTCGTCACCGGCAAATCGAACGAATTCGCCGCCGCCGCCGCCAAGCGCGTGGCCGAAGAAGCCAAGGTGCCGTTCAACCCGCTGTTCCTTTACGGCGGCGTGGGTCTGGGCAAGACCCATCTGATGCACGCGATCGCGTGGCATATCCGCAAGAAGCATCCCTCGCGCCGGGTCGTCTATCTCTCGGCCGAGAAGTTTATGTACCAGTTCATCCGCGCGATGCGCTTCAAGGACACGATGTCCTTCAAGGAGCAGTTCCGCTCGGTCGACGTGCTGCTGGTCGACGACGTCCAGTTCATCTCGGGCAAGGACGCGACGCAGGAAGAGTTCTTCCACACGTTCAACGCGCTCGTGGATCAGAACAAGCAGATCGTGTTGTCGGCGGATAAATCGCCGGCCGATCTCGAAGGCCTGGAAGACCGCGTGCGCTCGCGCCTGGGCTGGGGTCTCGTCGCGGACATCCACCCGACGACCTATGAATTGCGCCTCGGCATTCTGGAAACGAAGGCCGAGAAGCTCGGCACCACGGTGCCGCCGAAGGTTCTCGAATTCCTCGCCCACAAGATCGTGGCGAACGTGCGCGAACTCGAAGGCTCGCTGAACCGCATCGTGGCGCATGCCACGTTGATCGGCCGGCCGATCAGTCTCGAGGGCGCGCAGGAAGTGCTGCACGATATTCTGCGCGCTTCCGATCGCCGCGTGACGATCGAGGAAATCCAGAAGAAAGTCGCCGAGCATTTCGCGATCCGCCTGGCCGACATGCATTCGCCCCGGCGCGCGCGCGCGGTCGCGCGGCCCCGGCAGGTCGCGATGTATCTCGCCAAGCAGCTCACCAGCCGATCGCTGCCGGAAATCGGCCGCAAATTCGGCGGGCGCGACCACACCACGGTCATGCATGCGGTGCGCAAGATCGAGGAATTGCGCGGCTCCGATATCGCGTTCAGCGAGGATATCGAGCTGCTGCGCCGGATGCTCGAGGCATAAAGCTTCATGGCGCGTCACCCGCGCATTCTGCTGACGGGGTTCGAGGTCTTCGGCGGCCATCGCTTCAACCCGTCGCAAGCCATCGCCACGCGCTTGGACGGCGAATGGGCGGGCGATGCGCGTATCGAAGCGCGCATCCTGCCGGTGTCGCTCGCCAAGCTCGACGAAGCGCTCGACACGGCCTTGGCCGAGGTGAAGCCGATCGCCGTGGTGGCTTTGGGCTTGGCCGAGCGCGAGACCGTGATTCGCTTGGAATCGACCTCGTATAACGAGCTCGATTTCCGCATCCCCGACAACGACGGCAAGAAGCGCAAAGGCAAGATCGACAAGGCGGGCCCGGCGACAAGGGCGTCGACCTTCCCGATCCCGGCGATCCGCAAAGCGTTGCTGGCCGCTGCCATCCCGGCGCGCGTGTCGGACGATCCCGGCCGCTTCCTGTGCAACGCCGCGCTTTACGGGCTGCTGGCGCGCGTGGGCAAGGGCGTGCCCTGCGGGTTCGTCCATCTGCCGCGCACACCCGAAATGGTTGCGGGATTGCTGAAGAAAGACCCGGAATCGGACCCGGCCGCGCTCGCGTCGATGGGCTTGCGCGCGCAATTGGCGGCGATCCGCCTTGTGGTCGCGGAGACGGCGCGCAAAGCGCTGAAATAACGCGGTTTTCCAAGGTTTTTTCGGCGTTCGCGGAGCTTTTGCTTCGCGCCCGGTTTGGTATACTCGAAACCCGAAATTTCGATTCGCCAAACCCCATATCGCAAAGCCCACGCCCCTATGAAAATCACGATCGAGCGCGCGGCCCTGCTCAAGGCCCTTGGCCACATCCAAAGCGTCGTCGAACGGCGCAATACGATCCCCATTCTGTCGAACGTGCTGCTCGACGCGTCGGCCAAAGGCGCCCTCGCGCTGACCGCGACCGACATGGACGTGGCCTTCGTCGAAACCGTGGCGGCGGAAGTCGCCAAGCCGGGGACCACGACCGTTCAGGCGCATACGTTCTACGAAATCGTGCGCAAGCTGCCCGAAGGCAGCCAAGTCGGCCTCGAATGGGATGCCGGCAAAGGCCAGGTTTCGTTGCGCGCGGGCCGTTCGACCTTCGCGCTGGCCGCGTTGCCGGCCGACGATTTCCCGAAAATGGCGTCGGGCGATTTGCCGCATAAATTCGAACTCGGCGCGCCCGAGCTAAAGCAACTCATCGACAAGACGCGCTTCGCGATTTCGACCGAGGAAACGCGCTACTACCTCAACGGCATTTTCCTGCACTCGACCGCCGCCGACGGCGTGAAGGTGTTGCGCGCCGTCGCGACCGACGGGCATCGCTTGGCCCGCATCCAAATGCCGCTGCCGGCGGGGGCCGAAAACATTCCCGGCGTCATCCTGCCGCGCAAGACGGTGATGGAAGTGCGCAAGCTGATCGACGAGGTCGACGGGGCCGTCGAAGTGTCGCTGTCCGACACGCGCGTGCGCTTCGCCTTCGGCGACGCGGTGCTGACGTCCAAGCTGATCGACGGCGCCTTCCCGGATTACGAGCGCGTCATTCCGTCGGGCAACGACAAGACGATGGAGGTGAACTGCAACGAGTTCGCCGCCGCCGTCGATCGTGTCGCCACGATTTCGACCGAGAAGTCGCGCGCCGTGAAAATGGCGCTGACCAAGGGCACGCTGGCGCTGTCGGCCAATTCGGCCGAAGCGGGTTCGGCGAACGAGGAGATCGAGGTCGCCTATCAGGGCTCCGCGATCGAAATCGGGTTCAATGCGCGCTATCTGCTCGACATCGCCGAGCAGATCGAAGGCGAGAACGCGACGTTCAAAATGGCCGACGCCGCCTCGCCGACCGTGGTGACCGATTCCGCCGACCAAAGCGCGCTCTACGTCCTCATGCCGATGCGCGTGTGAGGGGATTGAGCGTCCGTCTCGCCCACGCCAACCCGTCGCCCGGCCCCGCGAAGGCGGCCGCGGCGGTCGCGCGCCTCGATCTCGCGCAATTCCGTTCCTACGCCGAATTGCGCATCGAACCGGGCGCGCATCCGGTGGCGCTGGTCGGCCCCAATGGGGCGGGCAAGACGAATATCCTGGAAGCGATCTCGTTTCTCGCCCCCGGCAAGGGTTTGCGCCGTGCCCGCGTGACCGAGCCCGAGCGTCGCGGCTCGACCGCCGCCTGGGCGGTCGCCGCGCAAGTGTTCAAGGGCGAGGATGAAATCCGCCTCGGCACAGGGCGCGGCGAGGGCGACAAGCGCATTCTGCGCGTCGACGGCCGCCCGGTGCGCGGCCAACAGGAATTCGCCGAGCATCTCTCCGTGATCTGGCTGCTGCCGGAGATGGATCGGCTGTTCGCGGAAGGGCCCGGTGCCCGCCGCCGCTTCCTCGATCGTCTCGTCTACGGTTTCGATCCCGAGCATGCGGGCCGCGTTTCGGCCTATGAGCATTCGATGCGCGAACGCGCGCGCCTGCTCGCCGACGGCAATCGCGACGATGCGTGGTTCGCGGCGCTGGAAGATTCGCTCGCCCGGCACGGGATCGCCATCGCCATCGCGCGCGGCCAAACGGTCGCGCGATTGGCGCGTGCGGTGAAGGCGAATATCGGCGCATTCCCCGCGCCGGATCTGACGCTCACCGGCGGCATCGAAACGCTGGTCGCGGAAATGCCAGCTTTGGCCGCCGAAGATCGCGCGCGCGAGATTTTGGCCGCCAATCGCCAGTCCGACGCCGAAAGCGGCTCGACCGCGTTCGGCCCCCATCGCGGCGATCTGCGCGCCCATTGGGCGGCGAAGGACACCGCCGCCGAATTCCTTTCGACCGGCGAGCAGAAGGCGCTGCTGATCTCGCTCGTGCTCGCCTACGCACGCGAACTTTCGGCCGAGCGCGGCCATCCGCCGATCCTGTTGCTCGACGAAATCTGCGCGCATCTCGACCCCGCGCGCCGCGCCGCGCTGTTCGACGAACTCGACGCTTTGGGCGCCCAGTATTGGGCGACCGGGGCCGACCCCGACGCCTTCGCGCTGTTGCGCGACCGCGCCGTTTTCTTCGCCGTCCAGGACGGCGTTTGCGATCCGTATCGAGGCACTCCATGACCGCCGTTCCCAAGAATATCGACGACGCCTCGGCCGCCTATGGCGCCGATTCCATCAAGGTGCTGCGCGGGCTCGACGCCGTGCGCAAGCGCCCGGGCATGTATATCGGCGACACCGACGACGGTTCGGGCCTGCATCACATGGTCTACGAAGTCGTCGATAACGCGATCGACGAAGCGCTCGCGGGCTGGTGCGACGCGGTCGAGGTGACGCTCAACGCCGACGGCTCGGCCACGGTGCGCGACAACGGGCGCGGCATTCCGACCGATATCCATCCCGAGGAAGGCGTGTCGGCGGCCGAAGTCATCATGACCCAGCTCCATGCGGGCGGGAAATTCGATCAAAATTCCTACAAGGTCTCCGGCGGTTTGCACGGCGTGGGCGTTTCGGTCGTCAACGCGCTGTCGGAAAAACTGGTGCTGAAAATCTGGCGCGCGGGCAAGGCGCACCAGATGGAATTCAAGCACGGCGAAGCGGTGGCCCCGCTCGCCGAGATGGGCCCCGCCGGCGACAAGCGCGGCACGGAAGTCACCTTCCTGCCGTCGAAGGAAACCTTCACGCAGACCGTTTTCGATTTCGAGACGCTCGAGCATCGTTTGCGCGAACTCGCTTTCTTGAATTCTGGCGTGAAGCTCATCCTGTCGGACGAGCGCCATGTGGAGCCCAAGCGCGTCGAGCTGTTCTACGAAGGCGGCATCGAAGCGTTCGTGAAGTATCTCGACCGTTCCAAGCAGGCGCTGCACGCGCCGATTTCGGTGAAGGGCGAGAAGGACGGCATTTCCGTCGAAGTCTCGATGGAATGGACCGACGCCTATCACGAGACCGTACTCTGCTTCACGAACAACATCCCGCAAAAGGACGGCGGCACGCATTTGGCCGGTTTCCGTGCCGCCCTCACGCGCACCATCGTGAAGATGGCCGCCGACATGGCGGGCAAGAAGGACAAGGTGGCGCTGACCGGCGACGACGCGCGCGAGGGCTTGACCTGCGTGTTGTCGGTCAAAGTGCCCGATCCGAAGTTCTCGTCGCAGACCAAGGACAAGCTGGTCTCGTCGGAAGTGCGCCCGGTCGTGGAAACCGTGTGCACCGACAAGTTCCAGCAATGGTTCGAGGAACACCCCGCCGACGCCAAGCGCATCGTGCAAAAGATCGTCGAGGCCGCGACCGCGCGCGAAGCCGCGCGCCGCGCGCGCGAACTCACGCGCCGCAAAGGGGCGCTCGACATGGCCTCGCTGCCCGGCAAGCTCGCCGATTGCCAGGAACGCGATCCGGCGAAGTCCGAACTCTTCATCGTCGAAGGTGACTCGGCCGGCGGCTCCGCCAAGCAAGGCCGCAACCGCGTCAATCAGGCGATCCTGCCGATCAAGGGCAAGATCCTAAACGTGGAGCGCGCGCGCCTCGACAAGATGCTGTCCTCGGCCGAAATCGGCACGCTGGTGACGGCGATCGGCACGGGTATCGGCAGCGAGGAATTCGACGTCACCAAGTGCCGCTACCACAAGATCGTCATCATGACCGACGCCGACGTGGACGGCAGCCACATCCGCACGCTGTTGCTCACGTTCTTCTATCGCCAAATGCGCGCGCTGCTGGAGGCGGGCTATATCTACATCGCCCAGCCGCCGCTCTATAAGGTCAAGAAGAATTCGTCCGAAGTCTATCTGAAGGACGAGCGCGCGATGGAGGATTACCTCATCGCCGGCGGCATCGACGGCGCCGTCTTGACCGTGGGGGCCGATGGCAGCCAGCGCGCGGGCGAAGATCTGCGTGGTGCCGTCGAGCGTGCGCGCGCCGCCAAGGCGATGATCCAGGCGCTGGTGCGCCGCGTGGGCAATCGCGACGTGGTCGAACAGGCGGCGATCGCCGGCGCCCTCGATCCCAATCTGCTCGCCGATCGCGCGACCGCCGATCAGATCGCCAAATTCATCGCCACGCGCCTCAACGTGCTTTCCGCCGAAACCGATCGCGGCTGGACCGGGGCCGTCACCGATCAGGGCCTGTATTTCGAGCGCAAGCTGCGCGGCGAAACCGATCGCGCGACGATCGATCAGGTGGCGATCAATTCGGCCGAGGCGCGCCGCTTGGTCGAGATGGCGCCCGATCTGCAGGCGCTTTACGCCAAGCGCGCCAAGCTTTCGACCAAGGACAAGGGCACGGTGGAAATCGCCGGGCCGATCAAGCTGATCGACACGGTGCTGGAAGCGGGCAAGAAGGGTCTGTCGTTCCAGCGCTACAAGGGCCTGGGCGAGATGAACCCCGAACAGCTGTGGCAGACGACGCTCGATCCGTCGGCGCGCCATTTCCTGCAAGTGAAGGTCGCGGATTCCGCCGACGCCGACGGCGTGTTCGCCACGCTGATGGGCGACGTGGTCGAACCGCGCCGCGACTTCATCGTCGACAACGCCCTCAAGGTCGCGAATCTGGACGTTTAGGGCGCGGTGTCGTGTCGCGGAGATACTGAGACACTATTTCAGCGCGTGAGACTCGGATTGTGGCTGGTTGTCGCCATAAACAACTGAAATAACTGTATAACTTCCCTGATGGACGAGTTTGGAATCTCACTTTCTCTGAGGTGAGTCCCCTCCAACAGGCGTTTTAGCCGATTTCTTGGCACGGCCAGGGCGGCTGCCGAGGATTGTGGCCTAGTCGGCTTCATCCGCATCAAAAGGCCGCTAAAGCCGTTTCTGGGGGCTTTTCCAGGCACCCCCGTGCCGGTTGTCGCGCTTCATCGCAGGTTGGCTTTCCAGCGGTAATCGAGGAGCGACCCGGCCTTTCTATTTCTCATGGTTGCAAATAACATTCGGCCCAATCCCCTGAAGTTCCGCCTCGTCAAAGAAGAAGAAATGAACCAACAGACCCTTTCCGCCTTTATCTGGTCCGTCGCCGATCTCCTGCGCGGAGACTACAAGCAGTCCGAATACGGGCGCGTTATCCTGCCGTTCACTGTCCTGCGTCGCCTGGACTGCGTGCTTGAAAAGACCAAGGCGGCGGTACTGGCCGAGAACAAGGCGCGTAAGGGCAAGGGCGTGAATGTCGAGCCCTATCTGCTGCGGGTTAGCGGTCAAAGCTTCTTCAACGTGTCGCCGCTGGACATGAAGAAGTTGATGGGTGACCCGGATCATCTCCGCGAGAATCTGACAAAGTACATCGATGCGTTCTCGCCGGCTGTCCGGGACATCTTCGAGCGCTTCGAATTCCAGACGCAAATCGACAGACTCGCCAAGGCGGATCTGCTCTACCAAGTGACCGAGCGGTTCGCGCAAGTCGATCTGCACCCCTCGGCCGTCGACAACCATCAAATGGGCCTGGTGTTCGAGGAGCTGATCCGCCGCTTCGCGGAACTCTCGAACGAAACGGCCGGCGAACACTTCACGCCGCGCGAAGTCATCAAGCTGATGGTCAATTTGATCTTCGTCGAAGATGACGAGATTCTGTCGAAGCCCGGCGTTGTGCGGCGGATCTACGATCCCACTGCTGGAACAGGCGGCATGTTGTCGATCGCCGGCGAGTATCTCGCCGAGCACAATCCGAGGGCCCGCCTGACCATGCATGGGCAGGAGCTCAATCCGGAATCCTACGCGATCTGTAAGGCCGACATGCTCATCAAAGGGCAAGATGTCTCGAAGATCGTGTTCGGCAACACGCTCTCCGACGACGGGCATCCGGGCGAGCGCTTTGACTACATGCTCGCGAACCCGCCCTTCGGCGTCGAGTGGAAGAAGGTGGAGAAGGAAGTCCGCAAGGAGCATGAGCAGCAGGGACAAAATGGCCGCTTCGGCCCCGGTCTGCCGCGCGTGTCGGACGGCTCGATGCTGTTCCTGCTACACCTGATCTCGAAAATGCGCCCAATTTCGGAAGGCGGAGCGCGGTTCGGCATCGTGCTGAACGGCTCCCCGTTGTTCACCGGTGGAGCGGGGAGCGGCGAGAGCGAAATCCGCCGCCACGTGATCGAGAACGATCTGCTCGAGGCCATCGTCGGCCTCCCGACGGACATGTTCTATAACACCGGCATCAGCACCTATCTGTGGATCGTCACGAACCGCAAGCCCAAGCATCGCAAGGGCAAGGTGCAGCTCATCGACGCATCGGCGATGTGGCAGAAGATGCGCAAGAGCCTCGGCAGCAAGCGCAAGGAACTGTCGGAAGCGCATATCGAGGAGATCACGCGTCTGTTCGGTCAGTTCAAGGAGGCGAAGGCGGACGGCAAGCCGGTCAGCCGCATCTTCCGCAACAAGGATTTCGGCTACAGCACGATCACGGTCGAGCGTCCCGAACGCGATGCGAAAGGTAAGATCGTGCTGGGGCAGAAGGGCAAGGCGAAAGGCAAACCGCAGCCCGACCCGAAACTGCGGGATACCGAGAACGTACCGCTGACTGAGGACATCGAGACGTACTTCAAGCGCGAGGTCCTTCCGCACGCGCCGGACGCTTGGATCGACGAGGAGAAGACGAAAGTCGGCTACGAGATCCCGTTCAACCGTCACTTCTATGTGTTCCAGCCGCCGCGCCCGCTGGCCGAGATCGACGCCGAGCTGAAGAAAGTCGTGGGGCGCATCCAGACGATGCTGAGTGAGCTGAACGCATGAAGCTCGCGCCGTTTCCAGATTATAGGTCTTGCAATCTCGATTGGGCGGAGACGATCCCGACTCATTGGCGTGAAGGAAAGCTTCGTTGGCTTTCCACGCGGTTTGCAGGAGGAACCCCAGATAGGGCGAACGAAGCCTATTGGAATGACGGCACTATCCCATGGCTTGCTTCGGGAGCTGTGAATCAGTTCGATATTACCGAACCATCCGAGTACATCTCCGAAGAAGGATTCAAAAATAGCAGTGCAAGATGGGTTCCAAGAGGTGGTCTCGTAGTTGCGCTGGCAGGCCAAGGAAAAACGAAGGGGATGGTTGCGCAGCTTCATATCGAAGCAACATGCAATCAATCCATGGCAGCAATTATTCCTCAAGAAAGTTTAACTAATCGGTTCCTTCTTTATTGGCTTAGCTCAAACTATCAAAATATCCGCAATCTCGCGGGTGGCGATCTGCGTGATGGCTTGAATCTAGATCTGTTAGGCTCTATTTCCTGCCCTATTCCGCCAATCGATGAGCAACGAAAGATTTCAAAGTTCCTCGACTGCGAAACCGCCAAAATCGATTCTTTGGTGGCGGAGCAGGAGAAGCTGATCGAGCTGCTGAAGGAAAAGCGTCAGGCCGTCATTTCCCATGCCGTCACCAAGGGTCTCAATCCAAAAACACTGATGAAGGATAGCGGGATCGAGTGGCTGGGCGAGGTGCCTGAGCACTGGGAAGTTGTCCCGCTTAGTTTTGGCATTGGCTTCCAAGAGGGTCCAGGGATTCTCGCGGTGGATTTCCACCAAGAAGGGGTGCCCCTCGTAAGAGTATCCGGGGTTCAAGGTCGTTGGGTAACTCTAGAGGGCTGTAACTTTCTTGATTTTGAGAAGGTCCAGAATCGATGGGAGCATTTTCGGCTTCGCAAAGGCGATTTGCTGATAAGCGCGAGTGCCAGCATGGGGACGGTCAGCGAAGTCGGTAGCGAAGCGGTTGGCGCGATTCCCTACACTGGTTTGATTAGGCTCTGGTCGAAAGACGACCGGCGATTAAAAAAGGAATTTATATCGGCAATAATGGCATCGACGTATTTTCACACACAAGCCGAACTTCTTCGAGCTGGCGCGACCATTCAGCATTTCGGACCGACACATCTGCGGCGAATGAAAATCCTACTGCCTGAATATTCTGAACAAGAAGATATCTGTGGATACATTCAGGTAGAGTACAGCAAGATTGATAATCTGATGGATGAGGCCAATCGAGCAATTGTTTTGCTCAAGGAACGCCGCTCCGCCCTGATCTCCGCCGCCGTCACCGGCAAGATCGACGTGCGCGGCCTTGTTGATGCAGAGGCTGCATGAGCCAGCTCCACCAGGAGATCGAGCTCGAGAACGATATCTGCGCCGTTTTGGCTGCCGGCGGCTGGCTTTATGGCCCAAAAGACGCCGAGAGCTTCGATCGGCCGCGAGCGGTCTTCCCGGCAGACGTGTTGGCGTGGGTGCAGCAGACTCAACCGAAGGCTTGGGAAGCCCTGACCAAGAGCTACGGCGCCTCAGCCGCGACGACGCTGCTGGATCGGTTGCGCAAGCAGCTCGACGATCGTGGCACGCTGGAGGTCCTGCGGTTCGGGCTGGAGTTGGTTGGTCCCAAGGAACCCATTCGGATGGCTCAGTTCCGTCCGGCGATGGGAATGAACGAAGATCTTCAGGCGCGCTACGCGGCCAATCGATTGCGTGTCGTTCGACAGGTGCGCTACTCGATTGCCAACGAGAACTGCCTCGACCTTGTCCTGTTTCTCAACGGCATTCCGGTCGCGACGGCTGAGCTGAAAAGCGACTTCACGCAGGCGGTCGAGGATGCGGTCGATCAGTACAAGTTTGATCGGTTGCCTCAGCCGAAGGGCCAGGTACCCGAGCCGCTGCTCGATTTCCCGCGCGGTGCTTTGGTTCATTTCGCGGTCAGTAATTCGCTTGTTCGCATGACGACCAAGCTCGCGGGTCCGGCAACTGTCTTCCTACCATTCGACAAGGGAAATGATGGGGCGGCAGGCAATCCGCCGAACGCTAAAGGCCATCCGACCGCCTATCTTTGGGAGGATGTCTGGGCGCGCGATAGCTGGCTGGAGATCCTTGGCCGCTACATCGTTGCGGAGCGTGACGCCAAGAAGAAGATCACCAAGCTCATCTTCCCTCGCTATCACCAACTGGATGCGACGCGCCGACTGATGGCGGCTGTGATTGCGGAGGGTGCGGGCCAAAAATACCTGATCCAACATTCGGCCGGTTCGGGCAAGACGAACTCGATCGCTTGGTCGGCGCATTTCCTGTCGGACCTGCACGATTCGAAGGACACCAAAGTCTTCGATACTGTCGTGGTCGTCAGCGACCGGACGGTTCTCGACGCGCAGCTCCAGGAGACCATTTTTGCCTTCGAGCGGACGAAGGGGGTCGTCGAAACGATTACGGGCGAGGATCAGAGCAAAAGCGGCCAACTGGCTGAAGCGCTGTCGGGCGGCAAGAAAATCGTTGTTTGCACGATCCAGACCTTCCCGTTCGCATTGAAGGCCGTGCAGGAGCTTGCCGCGACCAAGGGGAAGCGCTTTGCCGTGATTGCCGATGAGGCGCACTCCTCTCAGACAGGAACGGCGGCCGCAACGTTGAAGCAGGTCCTTTCGGCCGAGGAGCTGAAGGAGCTGGAAGACGGCGGCGAGGTCGCGACCGAAGATTTGCTGGCTGCCCAGATGGCGACGCGCTCGGCACAGACCGGGATCACCTATGTGGCGTTCACGGCCACGCCCAAGGCTAAGACGCTGGAGCTATTCGGCCGGCGGCCGACCCCGGATGCGCTGCCGGCCCCATTCCACGTCTATTCGATGCGGCAGGCGATCGAGGAGAAGTTCATCCTCGACGTGCTGCGCAACTACACGCCTTACAAGCTTGCGTTCCGGTTGGCGAGCGGCGGCAAGGAATGGGACGAAACCGAAGTCGCGCAAGCGGAGGCCATGAAGGGCATCCTGCGCTGGGTCCGCCTCCATCCCTACAATATTGCCCAAAAGGTCAAGGTCGTCGTCGAGCATTTCCGGGCAAACGTCGCGCCGCTATTGGGCGGAAAGGCCAAAGCGATGGTCGTGACCGGGAGCCGCCATGAGGTCGTCCGCTGGCAGCTCGCGATCGACAAATACATCAAGCAGAACGGATATAAGATCGGCACGATTGTCGCATTTTCGGGCGAGGTGCGGGACCCGGAACTCGGGCCAGACGGCTTCACCGAAAACAGCAAGTCGCTGAACCCGACGCTGAAAGGCCGCGATATCCGCGAAGCCTTCGCGACCGACGAGTTTCAGATCCTGCTAGTCGCCAATAAGTTCCAGACCGGTTTCGACCAACCGCTTCTGTGCGGCATGTATGTCGACAAACGCCTTGCCGGCATTCAGGCCGTCCAAACGCTCTCGCGCCTTAACCGCGCCCATCCGGGTAAAGATACGACCTATATCCTTGATTTCGTGAACGAGCCCGAGGAGGTTCTTGAGGCCTTCCGCACCTACTATAAAACCGCCCAGCTCGAGGCGACCACCGACCCGAACCTCGTTTTCGATCTGCGTGCCAAACTCGACGCCTTGGGCCACTACGACGACAACGAGGTCGAGCGGGTCGTCAAGGCGGAGCTGGATCCCAAAGGGACGCAGGCGCAGCTCCAGGCAGCGATTTATCCAGTGGCTGACCGCCTGCTAAAGCAGTTCAAGGGATTCAAGCAAGAAGCTGAAGCGGCAAAAGCAGCGAAGGACAAAGAGACGGAAAAGGTTGCCCGTGAATCGATGACGGCCTTGCAACTTTTCCGGCGCGACATGGGAGCGTTCTTGCGTGTCTATGCCTTCCTGTCGCAGATCTTCGATTACGGCAACACGGAGCTCGAAAAGCGAGCGATATTCTTCCGACGGCTTGTGCCGCTACTGGATTTTGGTCGCGAGCGTGAGGGCGTCGATCTGTCGGGCGTCATACTGACTCACCACCATCTGCGTGACCGCGGAAAGCGACAGCTAAATCTGGCGGGCGGTGAGGGCGAGAAGCTGAAGCCGATGACCGAATCCGGTAGCGGCGAGGTCCAAGACCCTCAGAAAGCGTTTCTATCCGCGATCATTGCCAAGCTGAATGATTTGTTCCAGGGCGTGACGGATGAAGACCAGCTTCAGTACGTGAATGGTAATGTGAAGGGAAAGCTCCTTCAGTCGGAAATTCTCGCCGAGCAGGCTGCGAACAATACGAAAGAGCAGTTCGCGAATTCGCCGGACCTCGCGGCCGCATTATTGAATGCCATCATGGATGCCGACAGCGCCTTTAGTGCGCTGACGAAGCAGGCGCTCGATTCCGAGAAAGTCCGGCGCGGCATTCTCGATATCCTTCTCGACAACGCCGGCCTCTATGAAGCGCTACGTCAGCGCGGCATGGAAGGACGCGACGGCCCAATCGCCTAGCGCTGTCGCGAAGATGCGGAATGGCAGCTGCCACTCCCCGATGCTACCGACCTCTGGATATCGGCTGAATACGATAACGCGTCCAGATCGGAGTGATCATACCGATCAGCACTCGATGGCAGCGGCCATTGGGTTTCCTAAAGACTATCGATCGATATCAAGAGTCGACCTAACCAACGAATCGTAGGGTTCGATTGCGGCGGATCCAAAGATTCCCTTTTTCATATTAAAAACGGAAGATTGTAGATATATATGTTAAAACAATTAAAACAAAATGCCGAATCCCTCAACAGACATATCGACATTCAGACGAAATTTGTCTGTGCACAACTCGATGTTTGCCATTGTTCTATTTCGCCGCGCCCCGAGAGATCTCCTGGCGCGTGCGCGTGGGCACCATCCCACGCTTATTGGCTAAAGCTCCGATCGCCAGCTCACGCCGCCTTCGGATGCAGAAATGATCCAAAATGACCACGCAATGGAAACAGGTCGTTGAAATTTCCCAGAACGTTTGCTACACTCTAAGCATCATGAACCGCACAAATACTCATTCGAGCTCGATATCCCGCTAACTAGCGGCGCTCAATGAGGCGTTGGCCTAACGGCTGACCAGCGGTAATCCCATCATAGCAGAACATACCCGTCTCTTCTTGGACGGTATCTGCGCGTGCTTGGGGCTGGTCCTGACGATATCGAGCAGGCGAGGTTCTGATGCAAACGCTCCATAAGTATCGACGTGTCCCGGAGGGACCGTTTCGCCATGCCGAGAGGCTGGCGAACGGTGATCTCATCCTCCGTTTCCGGACCCCTGAAGGGACCTGGGGAAGCATCGTGAAATCCGGCAATGGTGCGCCAGCGCGAGAGGTGAGGCCGGGCTGGCAACAACGTCCGACATATCGCCTGTCGAGCAAAAAAGTCCTAGGTGCCGGCGCAGCAGAGTCCGGCCTCGAAGTCGATACGTATCAAATGTTCGACTTGGACCCGACAGTGGTTTCATATGAGACGCAGCCTTTCGTCGTGAACTATGAAGGCGGCTCACGGAAGATCTCCACCTATCCAGATGCCGAAAGAAAGCTTTCGGATGGACGCTTCGAGATCGTCCAAATCAAAACTCAACAGACATATCAGAAGCATCTTCGTGAGAACCCACGATTCCGCGACGAAGGCGAGATCTTTCGACGTCTCGGCTGGTCGTATCGCGTCATGACTGAACTCGATGTTCGGTCAGAGCCCGCCTACCAAAATCGAAAGCTTCTTCACCATTATCGGCGCCAAGTCGTTTCCACGTCGATCACTTCTGCTGTTCTAGCGGCGATCAGACGAAATCCGCATGAAACAATCAAAAGCCTCACGGCAACTCTCAAGTCGGAAAAACTTCACGCTGCCGATCTCTATACCCTGATCGCACAGCGATTAATCCATGCCGATCTATCTGTTCCGATCGGTCCGGATACGCGCCTCATGACACCGACCTAGCACAGTCGTCCACCAAGAACCGCGAAAGCTTAACGCTCGATTCGAGCCACGCCCGAACTTTGCCTGGAGCTAAACATGTTCAATCAAGCCAACATTCCCACATGCGCCTTCGGACTACAGCTCGGCACCGTTATCAGCATCGATAACGAGGATTGCCGGATCGCCAATTCCAACAAAGACGGCAGCGTCACCTTCGTCTCCTACCGAACCGGCCGCCATTTCGACCTAACGCGTGACGAATTCGCGGCCAAGCTCAATGCAGGGGCGGTCTTAATCGACCAACCGAAAGCACCTCGAACGAGCGGCGACAGCGGCTTCCTATCCGCAATGCTCTACAAAGCAAAATCCGGGATTACACGCCTCGATCTCGCTACCTACAGAGCAGAGTTCGTTAAGGCACTACTTGCCGTGCCTGTGGGAGAGCGCAGGCGCTCTCTCGCGGCAAAACTCATTCACAAAATTCATCGCGAGTATGTCGAAAAATGGGGCATGCCCGAGTGGCTATCGATGAAGGCGCCGCCGGGTGTTTCGACCGTCTATCGATGGCTAAAGATCTCGGAAAGAAAAGCCAACCTCGGCCTTCTGGTGCCGTCAATTCACCTTCGGGGCGCACGCGGTAGCAAGCTGCATCCCATCATCGAAGGATGGATCGCCGATCTGTCTGAAAAATACTATTTCCAAACGCCGGAGGCTCAGATCTCGAGTGCCGTTGTAAGCATCCGGAAGGAGATTGCTGATCGTATCTCTGCCAGCACAAGCCTGAGAGGCGAGACCGTGCCATCCAGATCGACGATCTTCCGGCGCATCGAAGTTTCTGGCGGCGAGCGCCGCCTCGAGCATGAGGAAGGAAAGCGAACCGCACGTCTGACGTACAAGCAGGTGATGCAAGGACCTGACTTTCTGTTTCCGATGGCTCGCTGGGAGATCGATCATACCAAGATCGATATCAATGTGGTCGATAATGAAGGGAACTCAGTCCTCGGTCGTGTATGGCTGACCTGCATCATTGATCATAAAACGCGGATGATTGCCGGATATATCCTAGACGCACGGCATCCCGATTCGTCCACTGTTCTCGCTGCACTTCGTTACGCGATGAGCCCAAAGACCCGCGCGGCGCTCGATGCGCTCGGTGTCGTGTCGGATGTACCGATCTTCGGCGAGTGCGATGAACTTGCGTCAGATCTAGGCCGCGAAATCATCAGCGCGCAAGTGAAGCGAGCCTTGCGAGTTTTGGGGATCCGTCTCGCGATGATGCCGCCGAGAACTCCCCAATCGAAGGGGAGGATTGAGCGCTTCTTCGGAACTCTCAACACGCTGCTATTTCATCAGCTTGCAGGCACTACGAAAAGCAATCCGGCAGCTAAAGGTGATCGGAAGCCTGAAGTGGAGGCGCGGATCACATTCAACGAGCTCAATCGGCTTATCGCGCGAACGATCTTCGATGTCTATCACAACAAACGGCATTCTGCGCTGAGGTGCTCTCCGCTGCAAATGTGGAACCGAATGACCGAGAAGTATCCAGTCCGACCGATCAAGTCAGCCGAAGATTTACGCCAGGCAACTCTTATGAGCTACGAGGCTAAAGCGACACCCGAAGGCATTCGGATCGAAGGAATTCAATATGGCAGCGTCGAAGTAGCTCGACTTCGATCCTACGCGCACGCCCACGCACGTAAAAATCCGATCGTCGAGGTCCTTCTGGATCCCGAAGATGTTTCAAAGATCTATCTCCGCGATCCTAAATCCGGTCAAGCAGTCGAAGTCCCAGCGCTCAGAGCGCCGTATCTCAAGGGCGTTTCCCTTCGAAAGCATCGCTTCATTCAAGCGGAAATGGATGCGCATAACGTCAGCGATTCACCTGACTTGTATGAAAAATATCTGTCGGAGCTGACGGCCGAGTACCGACATATCAATCGCCGCCGTCGAAAGAGCAATCTCTCCCGGACGACCAAGGACGTCACAGATCTCTCTGGCAAAAAAGGTTCCCAGAGGATGACAAAGCGCTCTGTTGCGAAGACTCGAATCAACACGACGAAGGTTCGAGGAGATGAAAAGGCTGCCAAGCCGGCGACCCCGCGAAAACTACCCAACATCGAGAAGTTCGATCTCGATGAATGAGCTCTTCCCGTTCAAAGGAGTCGAATCATGAACCTCGACGATCTGAATAGACCTCTCTCAGCGGCTCTCGTCACGCGACAGTACAAAAACGCGCTCAAGGATCTGACGGATTTCTATGACGGAGCAAAATCCAGTCGTGGTGGTCAATGTGCTTCAATTGTTGGGCCATCGGGCACTGGAAAATCCTGGCTCGTAACAGGACTCGCAAAAGAAGTTCGGTCGCGCTCTGCTGACGTCATTGCGTTTCGAACGATGATCACGATCGAGATTCCTTCAAAGCCTTCTATCCGAGCATTCTATGAGGCGCTGTTGGACAAGCTTGGCGGGCCAATCTTGCCGCGCGAGCCGAATGGCGCTCTGCGCCGACGAATTCTGCACTTTCTTAAGGTGCTCGGCGTCCGCGTTATCGTGATCGACGAGTTTCAACACCTTGCTCGCAAAGTCGGAAGCGATCTTTATGGCGTTTGCGACACGATTAAATCGCTAATGAACGAGGGGCAGATTGGAATCATCTTCGTAGGCGTACCGGAAGCTGAGGACGTCATTCAATTGGATGAACAGATCCTGACGCGTCGGGTAATGCAAATTCGTATCCGCGCCTTCTGTGACACCCAAAATCCCGACTATCAGGGCGAAAACGGGGATTTTCTCCGGACGGCAGACTTTGACGAGTTCAAGTCCGTCCTCGTCGGTCTTTCGAAGGATTTTGGCTGCCCTGACGCGGAGTATCTTGTCGAGGATGAGGTTGCACAGAGAGTTCTTGAGTACACCAAGGGTGTATTCCGAGTGGTCGACTCGTTTATGCGGCAAGCAGCGAGAAATGCGCGAGAGCGAGGAAAACAAGGCATCGACGCTACGGCGATCCGGGAAGTACTGCGCCTTAAAGCAATTACGACGAATTCCGAAGTCCCGCAGTCCGAACCGTCGAAGGAGTCACGTACTCGATCGCGAAAAATGTCCAAGCGCGAAAAAGATCTTCGTAGTGCTAATGGCGAGTTCACGACCCGGCAAACTCACGGCGTAAAGCTGGAGCTCTCGTAAGTCGGACTGATCGCAAAGGACAGACCAGCCATGACGACCGATGGAACGCAGTTTTCCAAGACCCTCGAGATCAATCCGGACGAAAGTCTCAACGGCTATTTTCTGAGAGTCGCCGCTGATTTGCTACTTCCGGGCCCAGCGTCGGTTCTAGCGGCGACGGAGGCTGATGTACGAGATCTCCGAGGTTTCCATCGGACGGGGCACAGCCTTGTGTCGATCGGAGCCCGTCTAGGTGTCGATCCCAAAGAACTCGACTGTCGCCGTTACGAGCCAGTGTTAGGCATGGCAAACGCGGTTCGCTTCGCCGGAAACTTGATCGACAGATCGGTTTTTGCTGGCGGGTCCCCTCGCGTAGCGCCGCACATGTTCAAGGCGACAGGCATCCATCGTATGTGCTGGGACCTGGCCTTCGTCGTAGCTGACCCGGACACCGGCGAACGCCTCATCGGGGCGTGTCCGAGTTGCCAAATGGCCTTCACGTGGCAAAGGTCTAATTTTCTAACGTGCCATAGCTGCGGGGAGGCGATTGCGACCGGACAAGCAGAATACGTGGATGAGGATCTTCGGGTTTCCATCGCCGGGCTTGCCGATCTTGTTTGCCTCGATCGCGAGCGTGCAGATAGGGCAATGGAAGCCCTCCCGCCCGATATTCGGAAGTTGAGCGTTCAGAAGATCTATAAATTCATCTTCTCCCTCGCCGCCGGCATGGAGCAGGAGGCTGATGCACGACGTCCCAAGGACGCGTTAGATCGGCTTGGCGACCTCAAGAAGAAGCCTGGCCGGCGAACCGACGGCCTAGATTGGTCGAGTGCCGTACTGCGCGCCTATAAGACGGCGACAGGCTGGCCGGAAGCGCTCCTGGGTTACCTCAAGGAGGAGCAAGAGATCTCCGAGGAGAGGCACGGTAACTACGGCACCAAGAAAGCTTTCGGCTATTTCCAGATCCTGCTGCGGGAATGGAGCGCCGAAGCAGAAATCTGGTCCGTGGTCGTCCCGGCTATCCAGCGCTTCCTGGAGGAGCATCCCGAGATCTCTCTGAAGTCCGGTACGCCGTTGGCGCAAGCCGTCGGCGACGTTTCCGACGGCATCATGCTGAAGGACGTGAAGGCAAAATATGGTTGGAGCCATCGACGAATCACGAAACTCTTGGAGTTTCCTGGCGTTCTTTTAAGCGATCCTCAGGGCCGCGGAACACCGCTTCGGATCAGTCGCCAGCGCGTCGAGGCGATCATGAACGAGATCAAGGGCATGGTCTCCGCTCGGTATCTTCGCGGCGAATGGCGCCTGAAGCACGACGTGATCGCTGATCTCTGTGCTGGCGGGGTCTTTGTCGCGGTCGATCCCGTGTACTTGAAGCTCGTAGAGCCGGCTATTGCTCTTTATCGCAAAGCGGAGGTCGCGGAGGTCTTCAAACGGCTCGAAGATTCCGTCAGACCTGAGAGAATTTCAAAGACGATGTTCACTGCCCGTGTGATCGTTCAGATCCTCCAAGGCAAAGTTCAGAATCCTTGGGCGACGGTCGTGAAGGCGACCCTGGCCGGCGAGCTAACGCCGATCAAGTCCGATGCTTCCGCACATAATTTCTTCGAGCGCCTCCTCTACGACCGAGAGAAGGCCCATGAATGGGCATACCGGCTCCTCGGTATTTCGAACCCGACCGTATCGTTGAAGGAAGTTGGCGATAGGCTTTGCGTGGATGCGACCGTGGTCGCCGCACTTATTCAAGACAACCAACTGCCGATCTGTAGAGATCTCCACGGTGGCAGCGCGCATCGGGTTCACCTGAGCGATCTGAATGAGTTCGACAAGACCTACATTTCGCAGAACAAACTTCGGAAGCAATGGGAAGCGAAGTCGCGCGGCACAAAAATCCCCCCAGACGTCTTCTCGGCAAGTTGCAAGTACTTCGGGCTCGAGCCGCTACCGCTTCGCGGAATGCCAATGCGCTTCTTTCGGAAACAGGACTTCCCTAAAGAGTTTCGTATCCTGAGCCGGAAGGAACTCGGCGAAGCGGGGGTACTTAGGAACGGCATTCGGATCGGCAAGAATGCGCCGGGGCGCGGATTGAGCCATGATCGAGTTCGGAAAACGGGGAGCTGAACTGAAACGTCTTCTTGGAGTGCTCAAGGCCAATGATCTCACGGGATGCGCTTTACGAGCGAGTGTGGTCGACGCCGATGCAGAAATTGGCGAAAGAGTTCTCGGTCTCGGGCAGCTACCTATCGCGTGTCTGTAGCTACCTCGATATCCCGAAGCCAGGGCTCGGCTACTGGGCGAAGCATGCTGCTGGGAAAAGAACCCAGAAAACACCCTTGCCACCTCCGAGGCCCGGCTTTCCAACGAGTTGGCAAAAGGGGGTTGATATTTCGATCGCGTTCCAGCGATCGGAAGAAAAACTCGCGAGACTCCGTCTTCCCGACAGCAATGAAGGCGACGGCATTCATTATCTGCTGCGCGACGCCCGCGTTCATTTCCAGAAGACGCGGACTGCGGATGAAGGCGATTATCTCCGGCCATTCCAACGCGTTCTGGTCGACATCAGATCATCATCAAAGTCGTTGGATCGAGCGTTTGAGCTGGCTAACTTCGTCTTCAGAAAGCTGGACTCAGCCAAGCTCAGAGTAGGGATTGCCGGCGCCCACGATCGGCTTCACGGACGTGACGTCGACGAGCGGGAGGTTCCGCGAAAAGAACCCCATCATCGATATCCGGGCCTTTGGTCACCAGATAGGCCGACCGTCATCTACGGCCCCAATGCCACTATCGGCGTGGCACTCATCGAAATGTCCGAGCTCGTTCGGCTTCGTTATGTGAACGGGAAGTACATCCGTGACGAAGACTATAAGCCGAATTCGAAATCCAGATACCTGACGGATCATAGTTGGACGACCGATAAAGACATTCCCTCGGGACGGTTTCGGTTGGTGCTCTTCTCGCCGCACCCTTCGGTCCATTGGGCGGAGGCTTTCCAAGAGACGAAGTCAAAAACACTCGAGAGTCAAATTGGGCGAATCGTTTCCCGCGTGAAATCGGCGTCCAAAGAGCTCGTCGCCCAGATAGAAGAAGCTCGTCAACAAGCGGAGATCGCGCATCAGCAATACTTGGAGCGAGAGCGTATTCGCCAGGAAGAGGAGCATAGGGGGCGACTTATTGCTGCTCGGGAAGAGAGCGAGAAGCTTCTCCGTCAAGGCATCGTGCGATGGGGCGAGCTTAGGACGCTTGCGGACTTTCTGCAGAATGCCGAGAAGACGATTGAAGGCCTGCCATCGGAGGCGGCAGCTCCGATGTCTGAGCGGCTACGACTGGCGCGAGAGATGCTCGGATCGATCGATCCGCTTGAATTTTTGCGAGATTGGAGAACACCTAACGAAATCTACAAATAACCCCAGCCAAGTGGCTTGCTAACATGTTCATACTATTTCGATTTATCTCGCAGCTTAGCTATTAATATCTAATTCTCCAAAGTTGAGTCTAGGTGGTGACCAGCAATGCGCCTTTCATATCGAAGAATAGTCCGCCCAATTTCAGGATCACCGTTGCGATCTTCTGCAATTCTCAGTGCTCGCAATGCGTCTTCAAAATAGTCCGCCTTCTTCGTGAGCTTATAGTATTCGATTCCAAGCTCAGCATATGCGGACAAGATATTTTTATTGTTCGGATAGCGATGAGCCCCTGAAACCGCCAACTCTTTTGCCTGCTCTAAAATTGCCACCCTATCTTCGGCCAGAAGTCCGGGGGCTTTAGTTGCTCTCGCTACCAACAGGTTAATGCGATATCTGTGCACAGGGCCATCTGAGCCAAAATCATTAGTGAATATTCGAATCTCAGCTTCTGCCTTCTCAAAGGCCTCCATCTCAATCAAATTTCGAATCAATCTATGACGTGGAATCCTTTCGCCTGGAGCTACGGACATCAAACGTCGCAGCAATCGATTCTGTGTTTCCTTGTCCTGTATTCGAGGTAATCCTGACTCAACATTGCAGAGATCTCTTATGGTTCGAATTTCAATATCATAAGTGGGACGAATCGAATCGATGACACGCTCAAAAAGTTCAACTAATCGAGCGCTATCATTGAATTTGTACTTCGTAATAATCGCTGCAATAACTGAGTGGCGGCATCGCCAAGCAAAAATGCCTTCTCTCACCTCAATATCATATTCATGAACGATATCTTTCAAGCTCCCTAGTACAGCTGAGATCGAAGCAGCAGGAATTGCGAGCAGTCGAACGATCAGTTGACGATGAACTCGAACTCCTGCGCTTTCCAGCGCGGCAACATAACGATAAATATCCTGTACGGGCCCTGCGAGCTCCGCATACTCTCTCAAAATTATGTCATCCAAGTTATCTGTCGCGAAAATATTCTTGAGGCAGACAAAGAAGTCTTTCCCGCAACGATCGGATAGTCTCCGCCGTCGTTCGTATTTTGAGAAGCCACTAAACATTGGCTCAACAAGTGGTCTGATTTTTTCATTTGAATCCACAAGCTGTAGGAGGCGCTCAACTTCATCTGTCTGAAGCTGCGAAAGATGCCATTCACGACCATATCTATAAATATTTGGCGTCTTGATTCGTGGATACCAATGATTTCGTGTCGACGCCAAAACTAGAAGCAAGTTCCCTATATTATCTGAAGCAGCCGTATCTATTAGATCGTTTATCTGCTGCAAATGAGTATGTGCATCGTCAATAAAAAGTACGCCAACCTTCTCCTTCGCGTGAAGCTCATGCATTACTCCCGTCCAAAGCTGAACGGAAAGTGGCTGATCTGTGATGTGTTCCCACACTAACTTGCCTTGATCGCGAAATCTGACGAGCACTTGTCGTGCTGCTGTCGTCTTTCCAACCCCGCTCGCCCCAACGATTACTGCAATGAACTTCGCCGGTTCATTTAAGAATATGTCTACGTCCGCAGAGACATTTCGTTGGAAAGTTAGTCCACTAGACACATCTGCAAAGTTGGCAGGCCACCCGCTAAACATCGCACTCACGTCACTTTGATCCGACGATATCGCATGTTCAACGTCGATCGTAATCGGCACGAGTCCAGGAAATTTACTTAAAACATTTTCGCTATCGCCGCATGCAATTGGTGAAAGCGTGGAGCTTTTTGATAGCTCTCCAAAGAATTCATTTATGCCAGCAAAGCAAACTTCGATTCCCCGCTGCTCAAATAACTGGGCGCGATCCGGATCGCGATCAAAGAGTAGGAGCGAGATTCTGCCTGAGCCCCCCGATTTGGCGTTCAATTGAACAGCTCGATTTACTATTTCTTTGATATCGGGATCAGCGAGCGAATGACCAATAATAAGATGGGCGCCGGACAAATCTGATTTCAATCTATCAAACAGCATCTCCCTATAATCGTCTGTTTGATCGTAATCCTGATCGGTCAAGATTATGCGTGCCGTGTGTCCATCAGATACATCCTTTTCTATCGTGCCGTGCAACTTGAACAACTTCACCTGTGCCGGTAGTTCGTGAATAGTGAAGTCAAAATTCGATGAAAAAACACCTATATCGCGGCCAGCTTGTTTATAGCTTTGCTCGATAAGAGAGTCGTAGTTAGTTGTAAAAAGGCTTTTCCAATCATAGAGGGGAAGATTAAGAAGTCCTCCGGTTGGACGCAGATTGTGAAAAAGTTCCCGTAACGCTGTGATTAGTGATCGGCGGGAACTTCGTGTTTCAGCAATGCTGGACTGCTCTCTTAAGGAGTACTTATCTTCAGCAACTTCGAATCTTTTAGCGAAATGGCTCTTAATGAGCTTTACGGAAGGCGCATTTGAGGGAATCGACGAACCTGCGCCGAAGAGAAGCACGGTTTTGGCCGGAACGATCTCCCTAACTAGTTGCTGAAGGTCAATCGGCATAATTCCGCCCCGAGCATGGATATCTTGTAAAGGAAATGTCTTAGAATAGAAGATATCAAGAAGAAAAATACTCAAGCAAGAAGATTGCGCAATCGATGGAACTTTGGTTGTGGAAGCTACTATCGAAAAAGGCTTACGAATCGCTCAATCAGGAAGGCTTGAAGAAATGGAGCCCACTCTGGCGTGAGGTGTGTATAG
The DNA here is from genome assembly GCA_041917215.1 of Tagaea sp. Classification (GTDB taxonomy): domain Bacteria; phylum Pseudomonadota; class Alphaproteobacteria; order CACIAM-22H2; family CACIAM-22H2; genus Tagaea. Next base: position 28,984 of record JAYRYC010000001.1, on the reverse strand, counting down.
CGACGTTAGATTGAATCTGAAAATCTGTTGCCGAAAACTCTAGCCAAAAACGATCCAGTTCTCAGGTCTCAGACCAATATCGGGACGGACTCTAACTCCTACCCGGCGAAATTTACTGGCGCAGGCCACCATTCCTATACTTCCGAGCCGTTCGGATGCCACTGCGTTGCTGAGACGGAACCGTCGATCGCAGGGATATGCGAATCTGGGCTATGGGAACGGAGTTAAAAGCATCTTTGTTCGGGCTCGGGCCACGATGCTATAAAGCTATCGTCGTGAACTCGCGTCACAACGACAGCGCAATCCAGATCGGATTAGTCGAGAGCAAGTATTATGAACGAGGACCATATCTCGAATAGACGTTCTCATAGTTCTGCCCCGGCGGGAGCAGCGATGCGGTCTCCGACCCTCCTTAAAACCGAGAGCATTCAGATCCGCGTCACGCCAGATCTGAAACATCTCGTCGAACGGGCCGCTGAGATCGTTGGTGCTTCCGTCTCCGAGTTTTCGATGCAGGTCATTCGTCAAGCCGCCGAAACCGAGATTTTGAATCGCCGTTTTCTCACATTGAAGGCGGCTAATTTTGATCAGTTCCTCTCCATTCTCGATAGTCCCCCGAAGCTTTCGGACCAGGCGAAGGCGCGTCTTCGCCGTAAATCCGTTTGGGACACTGCGTAACGATTTCGGTAAATGAACGTCTTGTCTCGACCCATGACCGACAACGTTCGAGAATGGCAAATGACCTGCCCGAGTTTTTGAACCAAGCCGAATGAGAGATTACTGCATCGCGGCGACCGGTTCGAGTGGCTGGATCTGACCGAACGTTGCCGGCGCTGGCGGCCGATATCCAAGCGACGAGTGCGGCCGTTTCTCGTTGTAGTGACGGCGCCATTGCTCGATGACGATCCGCGCCTCCCTCAAGCTGTAAAAGATCTCGCCGTTGAGCAGCTCGTCCCTGAGCTTGCCGTTGAAGCTTTCGCAGTAGCCGTTCTCCCAGGGGCTGCCGGGTTCGATGAACAGAGTCTTCGAGCCGATCTGCGCGAGCCATTCCCGAACGACCTTCGCCGTCATCTCCGGGCCGTTGTCTGAACGTATGTGAGCAGGAATGCCGTGCTTCAGCATCGCATCGGCGAACGTCTCGATGACGCCGAAGGCGTTGATCCGCCGTGCCACCCGGATCGCAAGGCATTGTCGGGTGAACTCGTCGATCAGGGTCAGGAGCCTGATCGACCGGCCGTCGTGCGTCTGGGCCGAGACGAAGTCGTAGCTCCAGACATGCCGAGGTCGTTCCGGCCGCAGCCGGACGCACGAGCCGTCGTTGAGCCACAGACGCCCCCTCGGACGCTGCTTCTTGGGTACTTTGAGGCCCTCTCGGCGCCAGATGCGCTGAACCCGGTCCCTGCCAACCTGCCAGCCGCCGGACTGCAGCAACGCGGTGACCCGTCGGTAGCCGTAGCGGCCATACTCGGACGCCAGGGTGACAACGGCCTTGGTCAGCACATCTTCGTCAGCCCGGACCGTGGGGATATAACGCTGGGTCCCCCGCGGCTGGCTGACGATCCGGCAAGCATGACGTTCCGACAAGCGGTACTTCCCGCGGATCGCCGCCACCGCCTGCCGGCGTCGATCGGGCGCTACAAGTTTCCCTCGGCAACGTCCTTCAGGATCTGCTTCTCCAGCGACAGGTCCGCGACCAGCCGCTTAAGTCGGGCATTCTCCCGCTCGAGCTCCTTGAACCGCTTGGCCTGCTCGATATCCAGGCCGCCATACTCTTTGCGCCAGCGGTAGTAGCTCTGCTCGGAGATCTCGGCCTCCTTGCAGGCCTGAGCCACCGTCCGACCCTGCGCTACCAGCACATCGATCTAGCGCAGCTTCGTTACCGCCTGCTCGGCGTTGTTCCGCTTCTTCGGCATCTTCGGGCTTCCTTTCCAAGCTGATTATCTCAATCAGCCTGGTCCAAAAACACCCGGTCAGGTCAGATCGATCGTGAAGGTGGGGGGATTCGAACTGCACTTTTGATAACGTGAATTACGCGGTGACGTGCATTTGCCGTCCCGATGGTGTTTGTCCACTTAGTTTTCGACAACATAAATTGCGCGTGTCAGGTAGCTCACACTTAATCAGCTTATTGCCGGGCCAAGAATTTACAGCAAGCCTGTCGACATATTCATCTTGACCTTAGGCGCTGACGGAAACGGCATGCTCATCACATGCCGCTTCTAGCCGGAGTGGTGGGCGGGCCTTCTGGCTTGGCTGTCGAAAGACCGCCAAGGACCTGAAGAGTCGGCGTGATTTCCATGTGGCCGATATTCATCGCCACCGGCGCCGCGATGGCGAAGGCGATCGCGTCGGCGATGTCCTTGGCTTTCGGCAATTCGAACCCGTCGATGAACTTCGCCCGGATCTCGGGCGTGTCGCCATGTACATGGGCGAAAATATCGGTGGCGACCCGTCCCGGGCAAATCTCGGTCACCCGCACACGTCGGCCAAAAGCATCGACCCGCAGCTGGCTCGACAGCATGCTCAAGGCGGCCTTGGTCGCATGATATGTCGAGTTTCCACCGAAGTTGTACGCGGCGGCGATCGAGGTGATATTGATCACGTGGCCCCGGTCTCGCGCCACCATGCCGGGCACCACTAGCCGGCAGAGGTGAAGGGCAGCCCTGATGTTGACGTCGATCAGCAGGTCGATGTCTTCGGCATCCGCGTCGAGGAACTTCTTGGGTCGATCGACGCCGGCGCTATTCACCAGGACATCAAAACTCACCGTCTGAGTCAGACGGATCATCGCCGGAAGATCGGTGACGTCCATCACATGAGGAATGCAACCCGTCCGTCGCGCCAAATCCTTCAGCGCGTCTTCGGTGCGGGCGAGCGCATGCACCTCCAAACCTTCGGCGGCGAAGCGCTCCACCACCGCTGCGCCGATCCCAGAGGAAGCACCCGTAACCAGGGCCGTCTTGTAGTCAGTGAAAGGCATGTCGACCTCGTTGGGTATTGATCGTGAGGGTGTCTTGCGCTCGCCGCCTGTCAATGTTCCTGCGGTTCGCGCGGTTCAATGTCGAACAGAGGCTCTCCGTAGCCGACGGCGGCAAGGTGCGCCACGTGCGCTTCGACCACTTCTCCTGCAGCCGTTGCGAGCACGGGTACGAGAAGGATGCCCAGTTTGAGGTAGCCGAGAATGTCTCCCGCGCGGACGGTGTCGCCTACTTGCGCCGACGGATGATCCTGCTGCGGATGGCGATCGAGGAAGATGCCGGCCATTGAGGCCGTTACCACGGCATCATCGGCCGCGGCGGGTCGGACGGGCGCATGGGCCGACTGGACCGTCACTCCACCGTTTGCCCGCAGTAGCCTGATCGAGCCGTTGGGGCCACGGAGCTCTAACTCGTCGATCGACGCTGCGGCTAGCCAGGCAGTTAGGTCGCCGATTCTGTCGAAGAGACTGGCGGTCATGCCGACGTCCTTGTGCGCAGGCGGGCTTCGAGGTGGTGGATATCGACGCCGCCACGGATAAAGTCCAGGTCCGCTGCGATGGCGCGATGCAGATCTAGGTTGGTTGCGATGCCTCGGACCGATGCCTCGCTCAGCGCTTGTCGCAGACGCGCCAGGGCCGCCTCGCGCGTGCTGTCATGCACGATCAGCTTGCCGACAAGCGAGTCGTAGTGGCTGGGCACGCGGTAGCCAGGATGCGCGTGGCTGTCGATGCGGACACCGGGACCGCCGGGCATAACCCACTCGGTGATTGTCCCCGGCGAGGGCACAAAAGTGTCCGGGTTCTCGGCATTGATCCGGCACTCGAAGGCATGCCCTGAGCAGACCACGTCGTCTTGGGACAGCGGTAAGGGCTGCCCGCGTGCCACCAGGATCTGCAGCTTAACGATGTCGAGGCCTGTGGTGACTTCGGTTACCGGATGCTCGACCTGAATCCGAGTATTCATTTCGATGAAGAAGAACCGGCCGTCCTCGTACAGAAACTCGAAGGTTCCGGCTCCTCGGTACCCGATCTGACGGCAGGCTCGGGCGCAGGCGTCGCCGAGTGCCGAAAGCGCGGTGGGCTCGATGCCCGGCGCCGGCGCTTCCTCCATGACCTTCTGGTGTCGGCGTTGCAGCGAACAATCGCGGCTGCCGAGCCACAGCGCGTTGCCGTGCGTGTCGGCGATGACCTGGATTTCGACGTGGCGGGGATGGCTGAGGAATTTCTCGGCGTAGATGGCGCCGTTGGCGAAGGCGCGCAGGCTTTCTTCGCGCGTTATAGCGAAAGCCCCCTCGAGCGCCGCCGGTTCGTTGACGACTCGCATGCCCCGTCCGCCGCCGCCGCCCGCCGCTTTGAGAATGATCGGATAGCCGATCTCTTCCGCCATGCGGTGTAGCTCCGCCGAATCATCCGGAAGGGCGCCTTGCGACCCGGGAACGCAGGGTACGCCTGCGGCCCGCATGGCCTGCTTGGCGGCGATCTTATCGCCCATCACGCGCATGCTATCGCCTGTCGGCCCAATGAAGGTCAGGCCCGCCGCCGCCACGCGATCCGCAAAATCTGCGTTCTCAGAGAGAAAGCCGTATCCGGGATGGATCGCTTCTGCCCCCGTCGTTTCCGCAGCGAATAGGATCGCCCCTTGGTTGAGGTAGCTGTTCCGCGCTGCGGCGGGGCCGATGCACAAAGCTTGGTCGGCCAGCGCCAAGTATGGGGCATGGCGGTCGGCCTCCGAGTAGATCGCGACGGTGCGCAGTCCCATGACCCGGCAGGCCCGCAGAATGCGCAGGGCAATCTCTCCGCGGTTGGCGATGAGAACCGAGCGGAACATGATCAGACCAGTGTCATGAGAATCTGCCCGGTCTCGACTTCGTCGCCGGAGCGAACGTCGATGCTCAGAATGGTGCCGCTACGATCGGCCTTGATCTCGTTGAAAACCTTCATAGCCTCGATAGTGCATAATATCGTGCCGACCTCGACCGTCGCTCCCGCTCGTACGAAGTCGGCGGCTTCCGGACTAGGTTTAAGGTGGACGATTCCGAACATGGGCGACACGACCGTCCCTCCCGCAAGGGCAGCCGCCTTTGCGGATATCGCCGGGCTTGTTCTCCGCGCCCTGGCCGGCGGCGGTGCCGGCGAAGGGGGCGCGGCCGTCGCGTTGCTGTAGCGGACCAGCCGGAGGGCCCATCCGTCTTCGCTGAACTCCATCTCCGACAGATCGGATGCACGCATCGCTTCGATTAATGCTTTGATTGTGTTGGGATCCATGCGTCGGCGCCGACAAATAGAAGTATCGCGCGATAGCGCGATGGGAATGAATGCTATCGCCCCGCGTCCATTGCAGCCAAGACGGATTAAAGCTGTCCCGATAAGGCCGGGCTTATAGCCTCAGTGGCGTGTGCGAAGCGGTGCGGCGAGACATAAGCAACGGCAATACGGTCATTGGGAACTGATTCTGGCCAGCCTCCGTCGCGGCCTCTAGCTTTTGCTTCTGGCCTTCACGAAATCTTTGAGGGAAAGGGACGTCCATGTTGAAGACGGAGGGGCGGGTTGTGATGGTGTCGGGTGCGTCGCGCGGTATCGGCCGGACGGTCGCTGAAAGGCTGCTCGCCGCCGGCTATAAGGTGTCCGGCGGCATGCGCAAGCCGGACGAATCCAGGGCGGGCGACCTAATGATGGTGCATCGCTATGACGCCGAGGAAAAGGGTTCCGCCGAGGCGTGGGTCGCGGCGACGGTGGCGCGCTTCGGCCGTATCGACGCTATTGTTAACGCGGCCGGCATCAACCCGAAGGTTCGGGTCCGTGACGAAGGCGAAGAGCTTCTGGACGAAATGTGGCGTGTCAATGTGAAGGGCCCGCTACGCGTAATTCGGGCCGCATTGCCTTATCTCGAAAAGTCGGGAACCGGTCGCGTGGTCAATCTCGGTTCGCTCTCGGGTAAGCGCGTGGCATCCAACGTCGGTTATGCCATGACGAAGTTCGCGGTCGTCGCGTTGACTCACGGCGTACGCCGGGAGGGGCGCGACGCAGGCATCCGCGCAACGGTGGTCTGCCCCGGCTATGTCGCAACCGACATGACGGTCAACGACCATGAAATCGGGCGTCACGAGATGACGCAGCCGGAGGACTTGGCCGAACTTGTCGAGGTCGTGCTGAGACTGCCCAATAACGCGGCGGTGTCGGAACTGCTCGTCCATTGCCAGTACGAGCCGATGCTCTGAGCGGAAGGAATCCACGAAGCGCCGGGATTTTCCGTCGCTCCGTGGCCGTGATCAGGCCAGCATCTCGACGGCCGGGCACACGGTGGCGCCGCCGGCCTCCACGACCTGGCGGACCGTCCTTACGAGTTCCACGGAGCCGGACGTATCGCTGTGTACGAGGATTCCGCGGGCGCGCACCTTGATCCGCTTGCCTTCGATCGTCGTAACGCTGCCGTCGTCCATGAACTGCTTCACGCGAACGGCCACGGCCTCCGTCGAAGTGATAACGGAGTTGGGCTTCTTGCGGGAAACGAGGTTACCGTGCTCGTCATAGGCGCGATCGGCGAGGAACAACGTATGCGTACGCAGACCTAGCTGCTGCGCCGCACGCTCGACTTCGGTGTCCGGCATGGAATACACGATCAGGTCGGCATCGACGCGCTTGATAGCGCGCGCCAGCAGGTCGGCGACGGCGCGGTCGGCCGTGGCCATGTTCCCCATGGCGGCGTGGAAGCTGACATGGGTGACGCGGTGTCCGGCTGCGGTCGCGATCGCCTGCAGGGCGCCGATCTGGTAGACCATGTGCTTCTCAAGTTCGTTCGGTTCCATCTGGATGACGCGCCGACCGAATCCCATCAGGTCGGGGAGGCCGGGATGGGCGCCGACGCCGACGCCTCGCTCCTTGGCCATGTGCACCATGCGATCCATGATTACCGCGTCGCCCGCGTGAAAGCCGCAGGCGATATTGGCGGACGAGACGACTTGCATCAGCGCGGCGTCGTCACCGACGGTCCAACGGCCGAAACCCTCGCCCATATCCGAGTTGATATCGATCTTCATTGGTTTCTCCTAACGTTTGCGGCGCGGGCCGCTGACCTTACATCGTCCTGAATAGATCGATGCTGCGCCTGACATTGGCGAGATATGCCTCGATCGGAGACATCGCTGCTGTAGCTTCCTCGTGCGACACGTCGACGAAGCGGATCAGGCTTCCGGGTCGTGCCTGCCCCAGTCGCCACAGGTCGGCCTCGATCACCGTCGCGATCTTCGGATAGCCGCCTGCTGTATTCGCGTCGCTGAGCTGGATGATCGGTATGCCGGAGGGAGGCACTTGGACGATGCCGGCCAGGAGCCCGTAGGAGCGAAGCTCGATCGGTGCAGGCAACTCCAGGGGTGGTCCTGACAAGCGATAGCCCGCACGGTCGCTTTGGTGAGATATTTTCCAGCGCGTTTCCCAGAATCGGGCCTGCATCGCCGGCGGAAAGATGCCGTATTCCCCAGCCCGGATGACTCGAACGATCATCGCGGTTTCGTCGAGATCCGCATCGGGAAGCGAGATCGCCAGTTGAGCCGGCATAACGCCGACCGGTTTCTTCGCGGTCGAATCCGAAGGGAGGGTTCGCAGCACGTCACCGGCTTGCAAGGAGCGGCCTTCAAATCCGCCAAAGCAACTGCGGAGATGGGTGCTGCGCGAATTCAAAATCACCGGAACGTCGAAGCCGCTGGCAAGGGCCAGGTAAGCGCGGCTTCCCGAGCGCGGCATCGAAAGCGAGAGCACTTGGCCCGAGCGCGCCGTATCGCTCCACCACGACGGCAATTTGCGCCCGTCCAACGAGATCGGTGCGTCCGCTCCTGTCACGGCAAAGGCGATATCGGCAAGGAACCGGACGACGAACGGGAACGTCTGGATCTCGATCACGGCCGCGCTGTCGGGGTTGCCCACGAGTTGGTTGGCGACCCGAAATGCAACGGGATCCATCACGCCGGAGGTGCTAACGCCGTAGTGGCGCGCCCCGAACCGCCCTAGATCCTGCACCGTGTTCAACGCTTGCGTCGCGACGACCTCGATCAAAGCTCGATCCTCTTCGCGAAGAAGTGAATCTGGTCACCCGGCGCGAAGAGGCACGGTGGACATTTTTCAAGGTCGAACATCTCGATATCGGACCAGCCGATGGCGTTCCATCCGTTCGGTCCCGTATTGACGGAGATACCGGCCTGCATGCCGCCGATCGTTACGGTCCCCTTGAGCATCTGAAGCGAGGGAACGGTTTTGCGCGGCATGAAGATGCGCTGGTCAAGTCCATGCAGATATCCGAAGCCCGGCGAACTGCCAACCGCAAAGACCGTGTAGATCCCGGCGCTGTGGATTGCGATGACCTCCTCGGGCGATAGGCCCGAATAAGTGCAGACGCGTGCGAGATCCTCGCCAAGTTTTCCGCCGTAGACGACCGGGACTTCGTGGACTTTTCCCGAAACGGACTTTGCCGGCGCCTGCTTCCAGGCGCTTGCCAGATTCGCCTTCACGCGCTCGAGGTCACGCGGAGGTTTGGCGAAAACCACCAGCAGATTGGTGACGCCGAGGACGACTTCCTCGACCTCCGGCCAATGCTCGACCTCGTCGGCCAGCGACCAAATTCGCGCCTGTTGGTGTAGATCGAAGGCTCCCGGAGCGTCGAGCAGGACGCCGCGCGTTCCAATCGAGGATAGTTTCGGTTCGTCCAGCTCGTTACGGGAGACCTGCGACGCTCCGCAATCATCGCGCGCCATCTGGACGGGCTTTGCGCAGTCGTCCACGGTAGCCTCAGCCTCCGGGGATAACGTGGTTGTTCGAGGCGTCCCATGTAGCGACGACGGTGTCGCCCTGTTGGAATGTGGCAGCTTGGTCCCGGGTTTGGTTCTGCTGGTAGGCTATGAGTTCCTGCCCGCCGGAAAGGCGCAGATAGTAGTGAGTGATGAACCCCCTGTAGATCACCTGATCCACCTTGGCCTCAATCGAATTCGGGGCATGATAGGCTCCCGATTCGTGAACGCGAGTGATGCGGATGGCCTCGGGGCGGACCGATATCGTCAGATTGCCGTCGCCGGCTTGGGCCGAGGGAACCTGAAGCCGAATGCCGAAGGAGGCCTCGACTACGGCGTTCTGCCCGGATCGCTCCAATATCTTTCCCGAGAACAAATTCGATGCGCCCAGGAAGGTCGCCACAAACTGGGTGTTCGGACGCTGATAGATGTCGGTCGCGCTCCCAACCTGCTCGAGCTTACCGTCCCTCATGACGACAACCATGTCGGCCATCGTCAGCGCCTCGTCTTGGTCGTGGGTGACCATGACGGTGGTAACCCCAAGCCGGCGCTGTAGAGCGCGCAGTTCCACCTGCATGCTCTCGCGCAATCCCTTGTCGAGGGCGCCGAGGGGCTCGTCCAAAAGCAATACGGCGGGTTCGATGACCAGCGCTCGGGCAAGCGCGACACGCTGCTGTTGTCCGCCGGACAACTGATTGGGGAACCGGTCCCCAAAATCACGCAGACGCACGAGATCGAGGGCATCGCGGACACGGTTTCCCGTGTCCGCCTTGGAGACCCCGCGCATGTTGAGACCGAAGGCAACATTCTCCGCCACGGTCATGTGTGGAAACAACGCGTAGTTTTGGAACAGCATACCGACGTTGCGCTTATGAACCGGCACGCTTGTCACCGGCACGCCGTTGACGAGGATGTCGCCCGAGGTCGGGAGGACCAGGCCTGCGATCATACGCAGGCACGTGGTCTTCCCGCACCCGCTCGGACCTAGCAACGCGACCATGCTACCCGGTTCGATGCTAAGCGACACGTCGTCGACTGCGCGTGTTCGATGATAGTGCTTGCTGAGGTTCTGCAAGCGGACGTCGGCGGATTTCATTTCCTGGACCCGTCAGCTAGTGAACACCGTGTTGTAGCGCTCCAGGATCGCTGGGCGCCGCGGGATGATGAAGTTCCAGTCGGGAGTCATCAGTCCCATGTCGTCCATCTTCTGCGCCGGATAGGGGAGGAACTTGGCGACGTCCGGAGCGAAGTTGAGGCCCTCGACAGAAGGCGCGCCGAAAGTTTGCGCCGACAGCGACTGGATTACGGAGGGTTCCAGCATGAAGTTGATGAAGGCGGCGCCAAGTTCGGGCTCGGGCGCGTTCTTCGCAAGAGTCATGCTGTTGATGCCGGTGAAGAAACCTTCCTTAAGGGGGGCCATGTCGATAGGTACGCCCCTAGCGGCATGGGGATAGACCGACTTGGAATAGTCGATGCCGCCGACATCCGCCTGGCCTTGCGGGACCATGAGAACCATGGCTTCGCTGTCGTAGATGGTGAGGACGTTGGGTTTCAGCTGCGCGAGCTTGTCCCAGCCCTGGTCGATCAGGTACTGCGCGTCTTTCAGCGGCTTGCCGGTGGCGAGCGCCGTGGCGACGATCAGCATCAGCACGCTCTGCGTGTTGCGCGGCGTGTTGAGCAGGATGCGCTTGCGGAATTTGGCATCGAAGAGCTGCTCGTACGACGTAAGCCCCTTCGTTACCGCCGGGTTATAGAACATGCCGGCGCTGGAGATGTTGAAGCCGACACCGTAACCACCCTCGAAAATAAACCGCTTGTAGACCTTGGCGAGGTTCGGGATCTTGGACGGATCGAGCTTCTCGATCAGGTCTTCTTCCTTGGCCTGCGGAACGCCCACATCGTCCATCATCATGACGCTAAATTTCGGAGTCGTGCGGGTGGCGCGAAGGGCAGCAATGTTCGAGAGTGTCGCGCCTTCGATGGTGAAGCAGCGGCACTTATATTTTGCCTCGAACGCGGGAATCACTTCCTTCTGCACCAGCTTGCCCAGCGCCGAATTGTAGGTACCGATGTGCAGTTGCTTCTCTTGCGCGTAGGCGCGGGAGATGATGGTGGGGAACGCGAGAGCGCCCGCGGCTAGCTTAAGAGCAGTCCTTCTTGTTGTGCGCATGATCATGCCCCTTCTGACATGGGTTGACGGGTAGGCGACTACATCGCCGCTGCCCGGCGCAGACCCACGAGACGCTCGAGGATCAACACGCCGACGACAGCGAGGATGATGATGACCGTCGACATGGCTGGCACGGACGGGTCGAAGACATTGATGAGCTGGCGCATCAGCACCAGCGGCACGGGGCTGTACTGCGAGTTCGCCAGCCACATCGTGACGGGATAGTTGTCGAACGACACCATGAACGCGAACAGCGCGCCCGCAGCCACGCCCGGTGCGATTTGGGGCAGTGTGATACGCCAGAACGTTTGCATCCGGTTCGCGCCAAGGGTGCGCGCGGCGTCCTCGAGATTGATGTCCACCAACATTAAGCTAGTTACGACCGAGCGGATGACGTACGGGCACGTCACGACAATGTGGCCGATGAGCAGGTTGACGCGCGCGTCGCCCCATCCGAAGCCGGCCAGCAGCTGCATCAGCGCAAGGCCCGTCACCAAGGCGGGGAAGATAAGCGGCGATAGGACCAGCGCTTTGATGAAGGCGAGACCCGGAAATGCCCCGCGCGTCAGAGCAAGTGCCGCCGGTACGCCGAGGAGGAGCGATCCCGCTGTGGCGCCGAAGGCAAGGAGACTGCTCAGCCGAAGGGCCTCGAGGAAGTCACGGTCCTGAAGAATCTGGATGTACCATTTCAGCGTAAAACCCTGCGGCGGAAAGGTCACGAAATAGCTGTCCGACACTGACATCGAGACCACGATGACGAGCGGAGCCAGGATAAAGGCCATCATCAGAGCGGTGATCGTGTAAAGGATCCAAGCTCCGAGGCCAGTGAGCCGGGGCGTCATGCGATCCTCCGGAAGCGCCGACCTTCGAGCAGGCGCATCGAGAGCGTATTGATGCCGAACACGACGAAGACGAGGACAACGGCGATCGCGGCGCCAAAAGGCCAGTTGTAGACGACGAATATCTGCTGCTCGATAAGGTTACCGAGCATCGTTGTCGATGTACCGCCCAGGATGACCGGGGTCACGAATGATCCGGCCGTAAGCGAGAATACCAGCGTGAATCCCGCCACCAGCCCGGGAACGCTGAGCGGCAGGGTTATGCGCCAGAACACCAACCACCAAGGGGCGCCGAGGGTTCGCGCGGAATCCTCGAGGTTCGGATCAATCTTCCCGAGCGCGGACGCAAGCGGCAGCACCATCATCGGGAAGAACACATGCAGAGATCCTATGACCACGGCCGCTTCCGAGTAGAGAATTGACAAAGGCGCATCGGTCACACCCAGCGACAATAGAATCCAGTTCAGGAGCCCATTGGAGCTGTTTGCGAGAATGAGCTGCCATCCGTAGGACCGCACGACCACGCTCACGATGAGAGGTGCGACCACGATCAGAGAAATGAGTCGGGTGATCTGGGGGCGGCTGCGTACCATCACGATGGCGACGGGATAAGCCAGCAGGATTGCGCAGGCCGATGTAACGAGACTGACCCGCAGCGTGTTCCAGAACACGCGCATGTAAAGGGGGACATCGAAGAACTTGACGTAATGTGAGATCGAGAAAGGCCTGCCGATGATGCCTTTCGAATCTTGAGTCAGGACGCTGAAGAACAGAAGGTTGATCGCCGGATAAAGAAAGAAGACAGCTAGATAAAGAAAAACCGGGACCAGCAGTAGCAACGCGGGCGGCGTGCCTGCGACAAGGCGCCCGAGCAATCCAGTCGAAAAACTAGGGGAAGCCGGATCTCCGCTGCGCATGCGAGTTGCATCACCTGTTAAAGGAAGCCGTTCGTGCCCTGCAGCTGCCGCCTTGTCGGTGTCCTTAAACGGAGACGACGGCGGCAACGTGATAATTGTAAGAGGTGGCCAACTGGCTTGCCCAAGACAATCGTCTTTTAGGGGTATGCGGCGTGCCTTATGGGCGTTGCAGCCATACGCCGCGCCTTATGGCGGTAGTCGCAAGCCGTCTTGGCCTTCGGCGTGATGCCGAGCGTAGTCTCGCAGACACCCCAAATCTACATCATAAGGTGACGCGAATGTTCCGTCCGGCCGATCGACTGCGCAACGTAAAAGTCTCAGCGTCCGCAGCAATGACCGACATGGCCCGCGAACTGCGGGCCGCCGGAACGAAGATCATCAGTCTGTCGTCGGGCGAGCCGGATTTCCCGACGCCAGCGCATGCGGTCGAGGCCGCTCACAGGGCAGCACTTTCTGGCGACACCAAGTACCCGAACCAGGCGGGCACGCCTGCGCTCAAGCGGGCCGTGCAGGCCAAATTCAAGCGCGAGAACAATCTCGATTATGCGCTTGACGAAATACTCGTCGCAAATGGCGGCAAGCAGATTATCTTCAACGCCATCTTCGCGAGCTGCAATCCGGGAGACGAGGTGATCATTCCCTCGCCGGGGTGGATCACCTACGCCGATATCGTGCTGCTGGCCGAAGCGATTCCGGTGTCGGTGGCATGCCCGGAAAATAACCAGTTCAAACTGCGGCCCGAGGATTTGGAGGCCGCCATAACGCCGGCCACGCGCTGGCTTATCCTCAACTTTCCCAACAACCCGACTGGCGCCGCGTGCACGCGCGCGGAAATGCGTGCCCTCGCGGACGTGCTCCTTCGGCATCCCCACGTTTGGGTGCTCACGGACGACATCTACGAGCACTTGATCTATGACGGCTTCGAGTTCTGCACGATCGCGGAAGTCGAGCCGCGGTTGAAGGATCGCACTCTTACCGTGAACGGCGCATCCAAGGCATATGCCATGACGGGATGGCGCGTTGGTTACTGCGGCGGACCCAAGGCGCTCATCGACGCGATGAACAATGTGCATGGGCAGGCAACCGGCGGCATTGCCACAGTTAGCCAGGCGGCTGCTGTCGCTGTGCTTGAGGGCCCTCAAGACCTTCTAAGGGTCCGGGCGGCGGAATACGCAAAGCGGCGCGATGCAGTCATTGGCTGGTTGCGGGAGTCGCCCGGCATCACCTGCCACAATCCTGAAGGCGCATTCTATGTGTTCCCAAATATTTCAGGTTGTATCGGTAAGACGAGTCGCGGCGGGCGTAAGATCGTCGACGACACGGCGTTCGTCAAAGCACTGCTCGAGGAAGAGCATGTCGCTGCCGTTCAGGGAGCGGCCTACGGCATGAGCCCGCATTTCCGTATCTCCTATGCGGCCGACATGGACATTCTAAGGGAAGGCTGCCGCCGTATCCGGGTGTTCTGCGAGGGCCTCAGGTAAGCGGAGTTCAAGTCACTCCGCAGGGCATTGCCAGCGCCCGGACTTGGCGGCGATGAGGGCGAGGTCCAGAAGGATGCTGCGGACGGCTACGGCGGCCTCGGAAAGCGGCATCTGCTCGGAAATGCCGATCGAGATCGTGTCTTCAATCCGCGGATTGGCGATAGCGACGATGTGCGAGCGTCCGGGCACCGCGATCTGATTTGCGACGGACCATGGCAGAATGGCGCAGCCGACGCCGTCGGCGACCGCGGCGCGCAGCGTTTCCAGCGATTCTACCTCGGCCACCACGTAGGGCGTCTGGTCGATCGCCGCGAAGCCGCGATCGACCGCTTTGCGGACGAAGTTGATCCGGCTGGGCAGAAGTAGAGGAACGGAGACGAGATCGGCTAAGTCGATCTTTTCGGACTGTCCATTTGGCAAGGCAGCGCCCTTTGAGGCGATCAGGAAAAATTCTTCGTTTAGCAGCGGTTGGAACTTTACGCCGCGCATCGGGCCGGCGCCGTGCATGACTGCCATATCGAGTTTGCCGTTCATTATCAATTCGCTGAAAGCAACGGCAAAACCTTCGACGACGTGCAGCACTATGTCGGGATAAGTGGCGCGGACTGCCTTCAGGAAGGCGAGCGAGATCGTTGAGCCCGCGCCATAGGGCGCGACGCCAACGGATACTTTACCGGAGAGCAAGGTCGTCCCCTGCATAACGTCCCGCTCGCACTGCTCGAACTGCTTTAAGAGCGATTGAGCATGGCGATAGAGGACGCGGCCTGCCTCCGTCGGCGTGACGCCCAGCTGACTGCGGATCAGTAGCTTCTGGCGGAACTGAGATTCGAGGCCGGCGAGCTGTTGGCTAAGGGCCGGCTGGGCAATGTTAAGCGCGGCCGCAGCACGGGTCAGGCTTCCCGTATCTACGATTTTCAGGAAAAATTTGAGACGCCGAAGATCCATTTCGGCTCACCTCTCCACACCCGCTATTGAGGCTATAACCTTAGTCGAATGGCATTGTTTGCGGAAGCCAATCGGAATGTCCAGTCTTTGACGCCCGACGCTCACGGACGCCAGGGAGTTTCAGGGACGGCCGTCAATGGGCCTTTTCCGGCGAACCAAGATTTTAAATTTTCTACTACGAGGAGGCCCATCATCCGTCGGGTATGCACAGATGCCGAGCCGACATGGGGCAGGAGGACAATATGATCCATCGCTATTAGTCCGGCGGGCACGTGCGGCTCATTTTCGAAGACATCGAGTCCGGCCGAAAGGATCTTTCCCTTTTGTAGTGCTTCGATGAGCGCCATTTCGTCCACAACGCTTCCGCGGCCCGCGTTGACGAGTATTCCTTCAGGTCCGAGCGCCTCCAGCACGGCGGCGTCGATTTTGTGGAACGTCTCTGATCCTCCGGGCGCAACGCTCAGCAGGATGTCTACGTCACGCGCCATGGCCACGAGATCCGGATAGTACCGGTACGGGACATCCTTCTGTGCGCTTCGCCCGTGATAAGCGATGTCCACGCCGAAAGCCGCGAGTCGCGTCGCAATGGCTTTTCCAATCCGGCCGAGCGCGAGGATGCCGACTTTCTTCCCGCGCAGCGTAGAGCGCGTGAGCGGGAAAGGGCCCTCCGCCGCCCAGCGGCCATGCCGAAGGTACCGCTCCGACTGCGACAGGTTGCGCACGGTCATCAGAAGCAACCCGAGGGTCGTGTCGGCCACTTCTTCCGTAAGAACATCGGGGGTATTGGTGACCACGATGCCGTGTTTTCCCGCCCAGGCGGCGTCCACGGAGTCGTAGCCCACGCCGAAATTCGAGACAATCTCGAGCTTCGGGAAGCGGCTCATGAACGGGCCGTCCATCCTGAGGTGACCGCCCATCGCGATTCCACGGATCCGGTCTCGGACGCTCGCCACGAACGCATCCAGGTCTGAGTCGGGGAGGTGATGAACGATGAACCCGGATTCGAGTTGATCCATGACCGTGGCGAAGAGTTTGCCGGCCACGACGATGTTGGGCTTGTTCAATAGGATACTCCTTGTGATCGGATGCAGACGTTGCTCAGGCGCCAATTCGGCCGCCAAGCTCGTCTTCGATGTGAATCCGCACGATCTCATCGAAGGAGTTTTCGGCGGTGAAGCCGAGGGCCTTCGCCCGGCTGGCGTCGAAGCGACGCGGCCAGCCGGAGACGATCTTCATGATCTGCTCGTCGGGCTCGCGCCGGATGAGCCCGGCAACGGCATTGCCGGCCACGCGCCGCAGGGCGTCGATCTGTTCGGCGACCGTGCAGGAGACGCCCGGCATGGTCAGCGTCCGGCGCGGGCCCACTGCGCTGCCGTCGATCGCCGCGGCATGTTTAAGGAAGTGTACCGCCGACCGGGGCGATGCGTGCCAATGGCGCACGTCCTCACTCACCGGTAGGACGGCCGGCTTGCCGGCGAGCGGCTCCCGAATAATGGACGAGAAGAAACCCGAGGCTGCCTTGTTCGGGCGGCCCGGGCGCACGCAGATCGTCGGCAGACGAATGCCGATCCCGTCGAAGTAGCCCTTGCGCGTGTAGTCTGAGAGGAGAAGCTCACCCATGACCTTCTGCGCGCCATACGAGGTAAGGGGTGCGAGAAGGAACTCGTCCCCGATCGATTCGGGAAACGGCGCGCCGAACACACCCGTCGATGAGGTGAACACGAGGCGGGGGTAGTAGCTGCCGCTCGATGCGGCGTTGAGCGCGCGCACCTCCTCAAATAGATTCCAAGTGCCCATGACGTTGACGGCGTAGCCTTTGGAAAAATTCTGCTCCGCCTCGCCGGAAACGATCGCGGCGAGATGAAAGATGACGTCCGGTCGTTCCTCCACCAGCCGCTTGGCTTCTCCCGCCGCAGCGATATCTCCCGATAGGCATCGTACGGGCACAACCGCTGACGCGGGAGTGGCGGGCTCGATGGCATCGTAAAGGTCCAACGCTGAAAGTGGCCCGCCGGCAACGGAGTTTTCTCGCACGATCTGCTCGGTCAGCTTACGTCCGACCATGCCCGCGGCGCCGATGATCAACACCCGCATCCTGCTCACTCCTTCCAATAGAACACCCGATCAGGAGTTGATGGGTCCCATAAGGGATCCGCGAATTACCGGCGTCTGTGCGCTGACCTGACCGGCGCCGACACTAGAACCGAGCATGACCTCTCGCCAAGACCGGTTTTGTTTGACCTTATCGCATCTGCTTATGGCGTGAGCGGCAGCGTCGCTCAGAACGTCAGCTGCACCTTCATCGCTTTGTTGCGGTCGGTGGCGAGTTCGAACGCGGCGATCGCGTCGGTGAAGGGGACCTCGGCCGAGATCACCGGCCGCACGTCGATCACTTTGCGCGCCATCAATTGCACGGCAAGTTCGAATTCCGGATCGAAGCGGAACGTGCCTTTGAGGTTCAATTCCTTCGCGACGATCAGGTTCATCGGCAGCGTCACGTCGCCGCCCAGCCCCAATTGCACGATCGTCCCGCCGGGGCGCATGAGTTCGAGGGCCGAGCGGATCGCGGCTTCGTTGCCCGTCGCTTCTATCAGCACGTCGAACTTGCCCTTGTCGGCGGCGTAAGGCTTCAGCGCGTCCGGCTCCTTCGCCGGGTTGACGACGAGCGTGGCGCCCAGGCGTTTCGCCGTCTCCAGCGGCTGGGACGCGATATCGGTGACGACGAGTTCGGCGGCGCCCGAATTCTTCGCGACCAGCACCGCCAGCGCGCCGATCGGCCCGCAGCCGGTGATCAGCACGCGTTTGCCGAAAAGCGAACCCGCTTGGCGGGCGGCGTGCAGACATACGGCCAGCGGCTCGGCCATTGCCGCTTCGGCCAGCGTCAGATCGTCGGGGATCGGCACGGCTTGGCGCGCATCGACCGTCACGCTTTCCGCGAAACCGCCCTGCATGTGCGGAAAGCGCATGGCGCTGCCCATGAAGCGCATGTCCAGGCACTGGTTGCGTTGACCCGAATGGCAATATTCGCATTTGCCGCAAGCGCGACTGGGATTGACCGCGACGCGCTGGCCCACGCGCAGATGCCCGGCGTCCGAACCCAAGGCGGCGATCGTGCCGGAAATCTCGTGACCCAGCGTCATCGGCTGTTTGACCCTCACCGTGCCGAAGCCGCCGTGATGGTAATAGTGCAAATCGGAGCCGCAAATCCCGCCCGAGGCGATGCGCACGCGAACTTCGTTCGCGGCGGGCGCCGTTTCGGGCAGGGTGTCGATCCGAAGATCCTTAGGCGCATGAATGACGACCGCGCGCATTTCCATCTCCCTTCAGAGAACCGACAGCATGCCGCCGTCGACATAGATGATTTGGCCGTTGATGTAGTCCGACGCGGGCGCCGCGAGGAATACAGCCGCGCCGATCAATTCGTCGGGCTTGCCCCAGCGTTTCGCCGGCGTGCGGCCTTTCACCCAGGCGTCGAAATCGGGATTCTCGATCAGCGCTTTATTCATTTCGGTCAACATATAGCCGGGACCGATGGCGTTGGCCTGAATGCCGTGCGTGGCCCATTCGGCGGCCATCGCGCGGGTCAGCATCTTGATGCCGCCCTTGGCGACCGTGTAAGGCGCGATGGTGGCGCGCGCGAGTTCGCTGGTCAGCGAACCGATATTGACGATCTTGCCGGCCTTCTGCTCGATCATGCGTTTGGCCGCTTCGCGTCCGATGACGAAGGCGCTGGTCAGATTGGTTTCGACCACGCGGCGCCAATCGGCGGTCGCGAGTTCGACCATCGGCTTGCGGAATTGGATGCCGGCGTTGTTGACCAGGATGTCGATCCGTGTCCCGGCCTTGTCGAATGCCTCGAACGCCGCGACGATCGCCTCCTCGTCGGTCACGTCGAACGCGACGCCGGACGCGTCGAACCCGGCCTGGCGGAGCTCATCGGCGGCGGCGGCGACGCGCGCCGCGTTCGTGCCGTTGACGATGATCGCCGCGCCGGCGCGCGCCAGGCCTTCGGCCATCGCCCGGCCCAGCCCGCGCGCCGAGCCGGTCACCAAGGCGGTCTTGCCTGTCAGATCGAAAAGCGGATTGGCGGTCATGCGCGCACCCTCGATTCTATGCCGGCGCTAGGCCTTCCTCCGTTCGGATGAAAGCCTAGCTTCGACGGTGATTGATCAGTTGTTGCAACGCGCCTCAAGAGTGTCGACGAACGAACGATCCCAACGCTTCTCCAGAATAGACTGTATCGCCGCCTGTTCTTTGGCGTGCTGGGCGAGCGCTTTGGAAATTACGCTTGCCGCGATGTCCTGCGAAAATGCGCAAAGGCCGTCTTGGTCGCCGACCACGATATCGCCCGGCCGGACCACCATCCCGCCAACCGTCACCGGCACGTTGATTTCGCCGGGACCATCCTTGTAGGGCCCGCGATGATTGACGCCGCGCGCGTAGATCGGGAACGATCGTGCGCGGATTTCGGCGACGTCGCGAATGGCGCCGTCGACGATCATTCCGCCGAGACCCATCGTTTCGCCGCCAAGCGCCATAATACCGCCGAAGACGGCGTTCGTCAGATCGCCGCCGGCGTCGATCACCATGATGTCACCCGGGCGGCAATAGTCATAGGCGCGAAGGGCGGCAAGATTGTCGCCGCCGCGCGTGCGCACGGTGACGGCGGTTCCCGCCATCGGTGCGGGTTTATGATAGGGGTGGAGCCCCACGCTACCGCGGTTTCGGTGCATGTTATCGCTGAGCAGCGCGACCGCAATGGTCTTGAGCTGGGCGATGATCTTCGGATCGGCTTGTGGCGCCGACGGATTCTTGATCAGACCGGTAGACATGGCAACGCGTACTCCTCTCGTTTGACGGATCTCGTTTGGCTCGTGCGGCTCAGGGCTTCAGTCCGTAGGCTTTGAGCACATCCTGCTGCTGCTCGGGCGTGATCATGTCGTTGGAACCGACATGGCGCGGCGAAATCGTCGGGCAAGGAATGCCGGTCGGCGCGGGTACGTTCGGCGCGCCGCCGATCTTGCACAGCAGCACCGCGGCGTCCTGGCCCAGCTTCCAATTGACGTAAACCCTCGCGGCGTTGGGGTGAGGTACTTGCGCGGGAATGGCGATACCCTGCTCGAGGCCGTGCGCCGGCCCGTCGGGCATATAGACGGTGAGCGGCGCGCCCTGCGCCCGAACTTCGGAGCTGTGGTTCTGGACTGTCGGAACGACGAGCTGGAATGCGCCCGCCGCTACCTGCTGGGCGCCCGACGTGCCGGTGCTGACGACCTTGAACTGGTTGGCCACGAAGCCGCGGATCCACGGGTCGCCAAATGATTGGCGCATCAGCATCAACCACGAAACAACGTTTGTCGAAATCTTCGGATCGACCAGCGCGACCTTCCCCTTCCAGTACGGGTCGGCGAGTCCTTCCCACGTCTTCAAGTGGACGTCGATCTCGCCCTTGGCGACTGTTACGTTGTTGAAAGTGACCGCGTGGGGAACGATTTCGCCGATCGCGTAGGATGGATTGTTGGCCGCGATACGCAGCGTTTTCGTATTGGGAACGAGCTCGGGCGTGAGGGGCTTAAAGAGTTCCGGCTTCTGTTGGTATAGCTGTGTGGAGCCCGAGAAAAGGACGTCGGCTGTATAGACCTTGGACCCGAATTCGCCGTCGAAGCGGGCGAAAAGGCTTGTCGATGGGAATCGCAGCCACTCGATCTTGATCCCCGGGTAAGACTTTTCGAAGACGAGCGCGATGTCTTGCATCTCCGCATCGACCGCCGACGTGTAGATCGTTACCTTGCCTTCCGTCTTGGCGGCGGCGATGACGTCGGCGGGCAGCTCGGCTTGGGCCGCAGCGGGGGATAGTGTGGCGCCGGAAATCATAATCGCCATGCCCAGCCCGAGCGCGGCTTTGCGCAGCGTCCGTACGGTGCGGTTCGACGCATTCCTGCCGTGAACTTTGGAAATCTGCATTGCGCTCTCCCTGAAGCATTGGGCGGCTTAACGCCGTTATCGGGGGGAGCTTGATGAAATTATCAGGCAGCAGCCAATTCAAAGTCTTGCAAGAGGTATAGAAAATTTCTATGGTATAAACCGATGAATGGAGAAAGTTTATGTCGCTGGATATCAAGCGATTGAAATTCTTTGTGAATATCTGCGAAAGGCACTCTTTGACGGCGGCGGCGCGGGCGTCCAATGTGACGCAGCCAGTCCTCAGTTATCATGTCGCCGAACTTGAAAAATCGATTGGCGAGCCGCTGTTGTACCGGCGCGTGGACGGGGTGGACCCGACTGAAGCTGGGCTGGCGCTATTGGCGCATGCCCGCCTTATTCTCGAGGCCGTGGATATCGCCGAGGCCGAAATGCGGGAGCGCCGTTACCGGCCCGGCGGGACGGTCGCCGTAGGACTTCTCTCCTCGATAGCACCCATGATCGCGCCGCGCTTGATTTTCGAGTGTGAGACCCGGTTTCCCGAAATTTCCCTGAAGATCTCCGAGGGGACGAGCCTTCAGCTTCGCAAGGGGATCACCGGCAACGCGTTCGACATTGCCGTCAATCTCCGTGAAAATGGCGACGCTTCGAAGCGCTCGCTCTTTTTCGAGGACCTCTATTTCGTGGCAAGCAGCGGGTTTATCGATCTCCGGCGCGATACCGTGACCCTTGCTGAGGCCTTGCAGCACAAGCTACTGCTGCCGCCGAAAGGCCACATCGTGCGCGAGCTCATCGAAGAAGCCGCCCGACGCGGCGAGCTATCGATACGCATCGAGGCGGAAATCGAAGGACTGGCCATGCTCAAGTCGCTGGTCTCGAGATCCGTCGGCCCATCGATTCTCGGCTACAGCGTCATTAAGGCGGAGCACGAGGCAGGTACTCTCATCGCCAGCAAACTCGTGCGGCCCGCCATCCAGCGCGAATTCATCCTCGATGAAGCGCGTTCGCATCGATATCCGCGTGCGGTAGGAAAAATTCATACGGTACTCGTGAATTTGGTAGCAGATCTTATCAATATACCCAAGTCATATTAGAATCAGAATGGGTGTTCTCGAGCGGTGACCTGCCCGAATTTTTGAACCACGCGAATGAGAGATTACTGCTTCGTGGGCGCATCCCAGATCTTAGACCGGATCATGTGAGATTCCCCGGCGCCTGTGAAGCTTCCGACGACTGCGGAAGCCTTTGGATCATGGATATCGGTGTCCTGTCACCGATTGCGCTATGCGGTCTCGCTTCGTTGTAGAACCGTCGCCAATCTTCGACTTTTTTCCGGGCGTCGTCCAAATCGAGGAACCAGTGCTGCCCTAGGCATTCGAGCCGGACGCTGGCGTTGAAGCTTTCCGCGAACGCGTTATCGGTCGGCTTGCCCGGGCGGCTGAAGTCCAGGGTCACGCCGTTCCCGTATGCCCAGAGATCAAGTTCCTTCGACGTGAACTGGCAGCCCTGATCGCCACGGATCGCGCGGGGCAGATCGACGAATCGGTGAGCTTCCTTGAGCGCGTCGACGACCTCAAGGTCCGTCGGCGAACGGCAGACGCGCATGACAGTGCAGACCCGGCTCCAGGTTTCGATGACCGTCAGTACCCAGATCCGTCGCCCATCGAAGATCTCGTCGTACATCCAATCCATCGCCCAGACCTGGCTGGGGCCCGTCGCATCGCTGCGATCGGAATGCAGCTTTGCCATGATCCGCCGGCGCGGCGGTTTTAGCCGTATTTGCAGGCCTTCCAGGCAATAGAGCCGCTGCACGCGCATCACATTGACCTTCCAGCCCTCGCGCTCAAGCACGATATGGACCCGACGATAGCCGTAACGCGCATGCGTCAGGGCGATCTCCCGAATGCGCCGACGCAGCGGCATCTGGCTCGGGCGCATCGACCGGTAGTGATACGTCGAGCGCGACGCCGGCAGCGCCCGGCACGCGCGCCGGATCGATACCCGGAAGCAGATACAGACATGCTCGATCATCTGGCGCCCGCGGTCCGTCTCTAGAACTTTTTTTAACGACCTCGGTCAGCATCTCCTTGTCCAGCGTGAGATCCGCGACCAGCTTGCGCAGTCGACGATTGGACGTGCA
This sequence comes from Tagaea sp., assembly GCA_041917215.1. Taxonomy (GTDB): domain Bacteria; phylum Pseudomonadota; class Alphaproteobacteria; order CACIAM-22H2; family CACIAM-22H2; genus Tagaea. Next base: position 5,819 of record JAYRYC010000001.1, on the reverse strand, counting down.
AGACGTCGAAGAAATCTTTGATTTACGATCGCAATCCCATTTTGCGGAACTGGGCTGGTCGATGCGCGCGGACATGACCAGCGAGTTGGTCACGGACGCGCTGATGATGACGATCTGGGAGGTCGGCCGAGTCCGGTGCTGCATCACTCCGATCGTGGCAGCCAGTATGGCAGAGAAGCATTCCAGCAGCTGCTTGCCGATCAGGACATCGTCTGTTCGATGAGACGGCGGGAAAAGCCTGGGATAATGACTCCTTGGAACGCTTTTTCTCGTCGCTCAAGATCGAGCGCATCAGGCGCAAAGTCTATCCGACGCACGACGACGCGAGGGCAGACGTGTTCGACTATATCGAGCGTTTCTACAATCCACGCTGCGGCCACTCGACGATTGCCTACAAGAGTCCGATGGCGTTCGAAGTAAAGGTGCGACTAGCTTAACCGCGTGCTCCCCTTCCCCAACCTAGGTCAGGTCGAGAGCGTTCCAAGGGCATCGATGAGGAACGACGCATAACGAAGACCATCACGCGAGAGTCGAAACGAAGCGTTTCAGATCGGCGACCAATCGCGGTGGATCCTCCAGATATGGAAGGTGGCCGCAGTTCTCGTAGAGAAGAAATGTGTGGGCCGGCATTCTGGCCGCGCATGATTTTGCCTGCTCGAGATTACCTCGATTGTCGTGAGCGCCCCAGACGACCAGTGTAGGCACGTCGATTTCATGGGTGCGCCGGGAAACGTCGAATCTCTCGAGACCGGCGTCGTCCTTCAGGCCGCTCAGACGTTGCTCAAAACGCGCCAGAGCGTTCGGAAACGCGTAGATCGTCATTTGGATCATCGCCAGGGCGTCCGGGACCGTTGCCGGGTCGTGGACGAGATTGCACAGCCTTCGGCGGCATGTTTCGAAAGTGGGATTCTTGAGCGCAACGATCCCGTTTTCGTAGGATCGGGTATAGGCGTCCTTGAGCGATTCCGGAGAATTGAGGGACGGACCGCAGCCGACGAGCGCGAGGCCACGGGTGAGGGATTTCAGGCGCCAATACAGGTGACAACCGATATGGGATCCGAACGAACTGCCGACGATCAGCAGGTTTCGAAGACGGAGATGCGAAACGAACTCGACCAGGTGATCGACGATGGCATCCTGCGGCGGTTTGCCGCCAAGCGATCCGTCTCCGGTCATGCCGAAACCGAGCATGTCGGGGGCGACAACATAAAACTCCCTTTCGAGGGCTCGCATGCACCAGAACCAGGAATCGGAGCTGACGCCGACGCCATGCAAAAAAAGGATCGTCGTTTCGCCTTCGCCGCCATGATGGTAGCGGGTCGGCACGCCGACGATTTCGGAGATTGTCGTCTTCATTGTTTGGGCCAGTTTCTTTCAGAAATATCAGGATTGCGATCGTCGGTGATCCGATCTCGCCGACACGATGATGGCCGAGCCGGCCGGGGTGCGGTCAAATGAGTTTTTGGCCTTCCACGCTTGTTCGGATGTCGACCGCCGCATTCTGAAAACTCCTACCCGGTTGCCGGAATATCGGTTGTTTGAAGGGCTGATCCGCCGGACAGTTTTCAGATCGACAGGGTTTGGAGCGTAAAATGAAACAAAGAAATTTAGGAACGACCGGAATGAAGGTCTCGGTGATCGGACTGGGATGCAATAATTTCGGCGTCCGAGTTTCCGACGCCGATGCGGATCGGGTGATCGGTACGGCGTTGGACGCCGGCATCACGCTTCTGGATACGGCGGACATCTATGGGAACCGTGGCGGATCCGAAGTCGCAATCGGCGCCGCGCTCGGCGCGCGGCGCAAGCATGTCGTACTCGCAACGAAATTCGGTCTGCCGATGGACGAGACTGGCCAGATGCAGGGCGGATCGAAGCGCTATATCGTGACCGCGCTCGAGGAGAGCCTGCGCCGCCTGAAAACCGACTGGATCGATCTCTATCAGTATCATTGGCCCGACGAGAAGACGCCGATCGCCGAAACGCTCGACGCATTGAACAACCTCGTCGAGCAGGGCAAGGTCAGGCATATCGGATGTTCGAACTTGTCGGTGGCGCAACTGGCGGAAGCGGACAAGGTGGCCGGTGCTGCCGGGTTGCGGAAATTTTCGTCGACCCAGAACCAATACAGCCTGCTGTCGAGGGACATTGAGGCCGAGCTTCTTCCGGCTGCGAATAATCTCGGCATCAGCCTGCTGCCATTTTTCCCCTTGGCGAACGGATTGTTGAGCGGGAAATACGATCTAGATCAGCCGCCGCCGCAAGGAACGAGATTGGCGTTCCCGGATTTCGCGTCGAGAACGCTGACCGACCGGAACATCGAATGCGTTCGACGGCTGCAGGCATTCTGCCGTCAGCGCGGCCGGTCTTTGTTGGAGCTCGCCTTCTCGTGGCTGGTCTCGAAGCCCATCGTCTCAAGCGTCATCGCGGGGGCCACGTCTCCCGAGCAGATCATCCAGAACGCGGGCGCCGCCGGTTGGGAATTGTCGCGCCAGGAGCTTGACGAGATCGACCGGTTGCTCGCGTCGGCCGGGACGGCGGGGGCCAAGGCGTGACGGCCTTCGGCTGGAGGCGGATCGGGCGGTCATCAGGTTATCTCAACCGCGAATGACAAAATCCCTATTGTCGCTGATTGGCGCTCCGATAGCTTGATTCTTGCGTTCTTCCCATAATCGTCCCGTCGACATGATGCAATGATCGACGGGCAAAACAGGAGAGAAAGATGCGAACTCTGGGATGGTCGGCTTCCACGTTGTGCGGGCTCGCGATGGCGATGTCCCTTTCTCTTCCGCCGCGCTCCGCGCTTGCGCAGGAGCCAATTAAAATCGGCTTTTCGTCCGAGCTGAGCGGCGCGTTCTCCTTCAACGGCACCGCCTGCGTCCAGGCGATGCAGTTCGGGGAACGGAAGATCAATTCCGCGGGCGGCGTCCTGGGGCGCGAGCTCCAGTTTATCGTCAGCGACAACCAGACCACGCCGTCCCAGGCCGCCGCCGCGGCCCGGAAGTTCGACGTGCAGGACAACGTGCTGGCGATCTCCGGCCCGACCGGCTCGGATGACGCGCTCGCGATCTACGGTTATGCCGAGCAGAACAAGATCCCATTCATCGTTCCGGTCGCCGCCTTTCCGCAGCTGACGAAACCCGGGACGCGCTACACCTTCCGGATCGAATCCGACAGCGTCGGTTGGGGATACGCCGAAGCCTTGTTTCTGGCGAGTCTGAAGCCAGGCGCGAAGGTCGCGCTCATGATGGGCGACTTCGCGCATTTCCGGGGAATCGCCGCCGGGTTCAAGTATCAGGCGCCCAAATCGGGATTGCAGGTCGTGGCCGAATATCTGTTCCCCCAGACGGCGAACGATGCGACGGTCCAGGCGGCCCAGGTCGTCGCGGCGCGTCCGGACTACGTGATCCTCATCAGCGCCGGCGCGTTCCGGAACACGCTCGCGAACACGCTGATGGATTTCGGCATGCGCCCCGATCAGATCGTCCACATCGAAGGTTCGACGGTCGGCGTTCTCGGCCTGGGGCCGCGCAGCGTCGGCTCGTATTACGGCACGTTCTTCGATTCCAATCTCGACAAGATCACGCCGGAAGGCCAGGAGTTCATCAGGGAATTCAACCAGGAGATCGGACGGGCGCCGTCCTACACCGAGAATTTCTGCTATCTCGTTCCGTATCTGGTGAAGGAAGCGGTCGAGAAGGCGGGAGTCGTCGACAGGGAGAAGTTCCGCGACGCCCTTTCCGCATTGAAGTCGGTCGATCCCGTGTCCGGCATTCCGATCGAGTTCGACCAGAACGGCGCGCGCAAGGAGTTCATGTACTTCATGCAAATCCAGTCGGTCGCCGAGAAGACATACAAGTCGAAGCAGGTCTTCTATACGGAATGGAGTCCTGAGGTCCTTCCGGTCTATGAGATCATGAAGTAAGGCGACGGACGCGAGGGCACGAAGAATATGGACTCCATGCTACTCATCGGCCTGTCGATGATCTCGACCGGTCTGCTCTTGGGGGCGGTCTTCGCCCTCGTGGCCGCGGGAGTCACGATCGTATACGGCAGCATCTGGATGCCGAATGCGTCGAACGGACAGTTCTTCGTGCTCGCCGCGCTCGTGACGTGGAGCATGAGTGTCGGGTGGGGGCTGAATCCGGCCCTCGCCGCGATACTCGTGCTGCTTCTCAGTATTCCGGCGAGCTACCTTATCGAGATCATTCTGGTCAGGCGCTTCTACGACGTTCCCGACCGCAATATCGCGTACTTCGTGATGACGCTCGGGCTGACCCAGATCATGTCCGGCGTCGTCTCGATCACGTACGGACGAATGACCGATCAGTACAGCCTTCCGGCAATGGTGTCCGGCATCACGTTCATCGGGCCGTTTCCGATGTCCAACAACAGGATCCTCGTGATGGGGATCGCCTTCGCCTTGCTGGCGGCGCTCTTCCTGCTCCTGCGTTTCCATCCGTACGGAAGAGCGTTGCGCGCCGTCTTCCAGAACCGCGAAGCGGCTGCGCTTCGCGGAGTCAATGTCCGCGCGATCTACAGGCTTTCGTTCGTTCTCGGCACCTTCGTCATCGTCGCCGGCGGCATTCTGTTCGGCATGGCCTACAGCTTCGACCTGACGGTCGCGTGGACGATGTCGGTGACGGCGTTCGCCATCATGATCGTCGGCGGCCCGGGATCGGTTCTGGGCGCGCTCGTCGTCGGCATGGTGTTCGGTTTCACTCAAGCCGCCGTCAGCGTCTTCGCCAGCCCGACGGTCGCCGCATTTTCCTATCTGGGCGCGATGCTCGTGATCCTCCTTCTCAAACCATCGGGATTGTTTGCGCGATGAAACTGTCCATTGTCTCAGGGACGGTCCTGAAGCCGACGCTTCTCTTGGCTTGCGCGATTGGCTTGACGCTCGTGGCCTGACCGAGTTTTTGAACCAAGCCGAATGAGAGATTACTGCATCGCGGCGACCGGTTCGAGTGGCTGGATCTGACCGAACGTTGCCGGCGCTGGCGGCCGATATCCAAGCGACGAGTGCGGCCGTTTCTCGTTGTAGTGACGGCGCCATTGCTCGATGACGATCCGCGCCTCCCTCAAGCTGTAAAAGATCTCGCCGTTGAGCAGCTCGTCCCTGAGCTTGCCGTTGAAGCTTTCGCAGTAGCCGTTCTCCCAGGGGCTGCCGGGTTCGATGAACAGAGTCTTCGAGCCGATCTGCGCGAGCCAATCCCGGACGACCTTGGCCGTCATCTCCGGGCCATTGTCTGAACGTATGTGGGCAGGAATGCCGTGTTTCAGCATCACATCGGCGAACGTCTCGATGACGCCGAAGCTGTTGATCCGCCGTGCCACCCGGATCGCCAGGCATTCCCGCGTGTACTCGTCGATCAGCGTCAGGAGCCTCACTGACCGGCCGTCGTGGGTCTGGGCAGAGACGAAGTCGTAGCTCCAGACGTGCTTGGGACGTTCCGGCCGTAACCGAACGCAAGAGCCGTCGTTCAGCCATAGACGTCCCCTTGGGCGCTGCTTCTTCGGTACTTTGAGGCCCTCACGGCGCCAGATGCGCTGAACCCGATCCTTGCCTACCTGCCAGCCACCAGACTGCAGCAGCGCGGTGATCCGGCGATAGCCGTAGCGCCCGTACTCGGACGCCAGAGTGACAACGGCTTTCGTCAGCACATCCTCGTCAGCACGGACCGTGGGGATGTAGCGCTGGGTTCCCCGCGGTTGGCTGACGATCCGGCAAGCATGGCGCTCCGACACGCGATATTTCCGTCGGATCGCCTCGACCGCCTGCCGGCGCCGATCGGGCGCTACAAGTTTCCCTCGGCGAC